>CAVQJW010000012.1:0-9677 GCA_963712925.1 uncultured Alphaproteobacteria bacterium
CTGGTTCGACAGTTGCCGGATGGCGCACGAAGTTGGGTTTCGATTCGCTCGAGATCTAGAGCAAGGACGGATACCCGAGCATCGGAAGCACTCGCGCCACGATAGCCGCCAAGCACACCAGGATAACGAGCAGCTTCAAGAGCTTTGCCAGGCGGGCGTCCGGGCAGAATTTTTCAATGACCCAAAACAAGATCGCACCGACGACGACTATGATCAGAATTCCGATTATCAGTGTGATCACGACGATCTCCTGTCACAGCGGCGGGATGCAGGACCCCAATCGAAAGTGCTCGTTACGATCGCGATCTATTCGGGGGCAGCTAGGTTTTCATTACGACACCGACGGCGAGGATCGCATAAGCGATTATCGCAACCCAAAAGCCATAGAGCGTGACAAACGGAAGCAGTACGATATGCCCTATCAAGGCGAGACCAGCAAACACCAGCGAGACTGCAAAAATTTGCACTGAGGGTGCATGTAGATTTATCTCATTTCCCCGTGCAGTCCCGCAGCGTGACCCTCTACAGTCTGCAATAGTGCCGCTTGCCGTCATAGCCAAGATAGGTGTCGCTCGACCGATCATAGGACCGAAAGCGGTGCTCGCAGGCCGCCACATGCGAGTTCGTTGCACCAGCGCTGAGTGCACTGCCCATCGCGCCTACGGCGAAGCCGAAGAGCATCGCGGCGGCAGCGTCGGGATTGAAGCCAGGATGGCTATGATGGTCGCGGTACCAGCGCTGATAGCGAGACTCGTCCCAGCGATGGCGGTTCTGCTCCCAATCGCGGCAATCGTTGTCCCAATTGTTGTGGCAATAGGTCTGGACGACCCGGTCCTCGCGTGCGTAGCGCGAATGGTCTCGTGTTTGGGCTGAGGCGCTTGTGGCAACCGCGCTCGTGACGAAGAAGACCGAAGCAAGCGCTGCGCTGAGTGCTCTTTGCATGGTTGGTCTCCCATTGGATTTAAACTGGATGGTGCCCACGATAGGCTGGGATGCGCCGTCTTGTTATTGATTTCGATCAAACGCCGTGGGTGACTGAAACAATCGTGCAGCCTGGTCCGCTTGAGATCTCTACTCGCTCGCCGAGCTGATGGGCCAACGCTTCGACGATGCTTGTCCCTAGTCCGGTGGACGCGGGTTGAGATGGTGACCATGTTCTTGCCACGGAAGTATTGGAGGAGGGCTTCGATCTCCTCTTCGGTTGGTCGCCGGTCCCGCTCATTCCCCTTTCCGACCAGCCCCAGCCGCTTCAGCGCTATCCGTGCCAGTTCCACCGGCTCCGCCGAGAAAGGCAAACCATGGACTGCGGCACCATGCGCGAGGAGCGTGCGGATATAGCCGAGGTCAATGCCGAGCGTAACCGGGCCGGCGCCTTCGGTGGCTCTACCCTTGCCGGACTCGATCAAGCGCTCGCGATCGAGGTCGGCAATGCGAACCCTGCCAAGTCTCTCCTGCAAGAGATCCATACTGAAGCGCTTGGAACGGCCGATGGGCTTGCCCACCTCTTTCATGTCACGAAGGTGGAGGTCTATAAGGTCGCCGAACGTTTTGACGCCCTGGACCTTCCGCGGGGGTTGGTGTCTGGCGGAGGTCGATCTCGCGCTCTATGCGCCGGGCCCATAGCTCGGCGTCCTTGCGCAGGGTGAACGTCTCGCCGAGATAGCGACCTCTGCGTCGGACCTGCACACGCCACTTGCCGGAAGGGAGCTTCGAGAAGGAGGCCAAAACCGTGTGCACCTCGTGTGCAGTGAGCAGTCGTAGAGGGTCGCATTGCGTCGTAGAAACGCGTACAAAAGGCGAACTTGCACACGATCTAGGTGTCTGAAAATACGGGAAAAATGCTGAAATATCAACGACCTATCATAGCCACCGCGCCTATGATGGACTGCAGCGACCGGCACTGCCGGTTCTTCCATCGCGGGCTGACGCGGCGTGCGCTGCTCTATACCGAGATGGTGACCGCAGAGGCGGTGATCCGCGGCGACCGTGCGCGGCTGCTCGGCTTTAACGCCGAAGAGCATCCGGTCGCGCTGCAGCTCGGCGGCTCGGAGCCGGCGCGGCTTGCGGAGGCGGCCAAGATCGGCGCCGACTTCGGCTATGACGAGATCAACCTGAATGTCGGCTGCCCCTCCGATCGCGTGCAGTCCGGTGCTTTCGGCGCCTGCCTGATGCGCGAGCCTGAGCTTGTCGGCGCATGCGTCGCTGCGATGAAGGAGGCGGTGGGCGTGCCGGTCACAGTGAAGTGCCGGATCGGGGTCGACGAGCAGGATCCGCAGGAGGCGCTCGACCGGCTTGCCGATTGTGCGCTTCAGGCCGGTGCCGCAGCTCTCTGGGTGCACGCGCGCAAGGCCTGGCTCGAAGGGCTCTCGCCGAAAGAGAACCGCGACGTGCCGCCGCTCGACTATCAGCGCGTGCATCGCCTGAAGGCGCGGCTGCCGAATGTCTTCATCGGCATCAACGGCGGCATCCGCGACCTCGATAGGGTGAAGGCCGAACTTTCGGCGCTCGACGGTGTGATGCTCGGCCGCGCCGCCTATCAGCATTCGGCGATCCTCACGGGTCTTGATGCGCTCCTCGGCGGTGACGCCGAGCCGACCGATCTTCGCGCGGCGGCTGAGCGCATGATCCCCTATGCCGAGACGCATTGCGCGGCAGGCGGTCGGCTGGCGGCAGTGACGCGGCCGATGATCGGCCTTTTCGAAGGCGTTCCCGGCGCGCGCCGCTGGCGGCAGATTCTGACCGTCGACGCGGCGCGTCCCGGAGCCGGCACGGAGGTGATCCGCGATGCGCTTCAGGCGGTGACGGAGCCGAAGCACCTCAAGCGCGCCGCCTGAGCGTCCCCCGCGCCGCGTCAGGTCAGGGCACCAGCACCAACTTGTCGCCCTCGATGCGCCAGCTCGAAAAGCGGTTGATGGTGTTCATGCCGAGCAGGCTCGTATCGAGCGCGTTCTGAGGCATCACGCCGACCGGCACGGACGACAAGCGGGTCGGGCCGATGGTCAGCGAGTTCAGCCAGGCGCTGGCGTAATATGCGGTGCCGTTCGCCGTCTGCACTGGCCGATTGAAGGCGATTGTGTCGACGTCGATTCCGGCGCGTCGTGCATCGGCAAGTGTGAGCACGGTCGTTGTCGCGCCAGTGTCCACAAGAAATCGGACGTTTGCGCCGTTCGCGTTGGCATCGATGTGGAAGTGTCCGTCATTGCTGCGGTGGACCAGAAGCTCGCGCTGGCCATCGGCCGAGCTGACCTCGACGACCCGGCTCGGCGTCAGCTCCCGCACCACCGGCGCGGCAAAATCGATGAACGGCGCGCGGTAGACGTAGATCACGACCAGCACCGCCGCGATCAGCACCCAGATGCCGATATGTCGGAATTTCGCCGCGGCTCGGGTGCGCCCGAGGCCCACGCTCCCCACGATAAGCACCAGAAGCACGGTAAGGTAGACGAGGCGGACCGTATCGTCTTGGTTCAGGTCGAACATTTCGAATGCCGATTTTGCGTTTTTCTGCACCCCGTTCAACTGGAGGCAAGGCCGGCAAGGAGCAAGGCCTCGGCGATCTGTTGTGACGCCCCGATCGTGTCCCCCGTATGGCCGCCGATCTGGCGCGTCGCGACACCCGTAAAAGCGCGGATGCCGGCGGCGGCCATCAAGAGCCCGATCAATGCAGCAAATCCGAAGACGAAGAGCAGCATCAAGGCGGTGATCAGACCGATCAGTGCGGCGACCATCAGCGATGCCTGATCCGGGCGCCCGGCGGAAAACGCCATGCCGTCCTGCCGCGCCGGCAGCGTCGCGCTCCAATGCCAAAGCGCGAACGCGCGGGACACGGTTGCAGCGAGAAGAATGGCGATGATGGCCCTTCGCGGCGACTGGCCGATCGCCGCGAGCGCGCCGACCTTGACGAGGATCGTAATGAGAAGCGCCAGCGCGCCATAGGTGCCGAGCCGGCTGTCGCGCATCAAGGCGAGTTTCTCGTCGCGCGTTGCGCCACCGCCGAATCCGTCCGCCGTGTCGGCGAGGCCGTCCTCGTGCAGCGCGCCGGTCAGAAACGCCATCGCGGCAACCGCTAGGAGTGCTCCGACGAACGGCGGAATGGCGATCAGCGACGCAAGCAGGAAGAGGAGCGCCGGAAGGACGGCAAGCACCAGTCCTGCGAGCGGCCATGCGCCGACGATGACGCTAAGGTCGAATGCGCCCGCCGACCCCTCTACGGGCAGCCGCGAGAAGAAGGAGAGCGCGGCCAGCGTGTCCTCGGGAAGCCTGCGCAAGCGATCGGTGAAATCAGGCGTCATGACTTGCGTCCCCTGGCCGGCGAACGCCGCTTTCGAGCCATTGCCCGGACCGTCCCGCCTCCTATAAAGGCGGCCCCACAGCCGGGGGGCCTGGCTCACTCACACCGTCACGAGAGCTACATGATTCGCGCCGCGTCCGGTCTTCCCTTCGACGACATTCGCCGTCTCATCGCCGATCTGCCGGGCCCGGACGAGGCGGCGCGCGCCGCCGTCGCCGCCCGCGATGCGATGCTGACCAAGCCCGCTGGAAGCCTCGGGCGGCTTGAGGAGATCGCGTCGTTCATGGCCGCCTGGCAGGGGCGGGCAAAGCCGGAAGTGACACGCCCGCTGGTCGCCGTCTTCGCCGCCAATCACGGCATCGCCGAGCGCGGCGTCTCCGCCTTCCCGCAGTCCGTGACGAAGGCGATGGTGGCGAATTTTTCAGCCGGCGGCGCCGCCATCAACCAGCTTTGCGACGCCAACGGCCTCGGCCTGAAAATCTTCGAGCTGGCGCTCGACCATCCGACGCCCGACATCGTGGAAGCGGACGCCTTCGATGAGACGAGCTGTGCGGCAACGATCGCCTACGGCATGGAGGCGGTCGCCGGCGGCGTCGATCTTCTCTGCCTGGGCGAGATGGGGATCGCCAACACCACGGTCGCCGCAGTGCTCTATCACGCGCTCTATGGCGGTGTGGCGCAGGACTGGGTCGGGCGCGGCACCGGTGTTAACGACGAAGGGCTGAAGCGCAAAGCTGACGCCGTCGGCGCGGCGGTCGCGCGGATCGGCGGCGAGCGCGATCCGCTGGAAATCCTGCGCCGGCTTGGCGGGCGGGAGATCGCGGCGATGGTCGGCGCCATCCTCGCGGCACGGAGCGAGCGCGTGCCGGTGATCGTCGACGGCTTCGTCACGACGGCCGCGGCGGCGGTGGTGCACGCCATCGATCCGAAGGCCATCGCCCACTGCCTCTTCGCCCATTGCTCGGCGGAGGCGGCGCACCGCGCGGTGCTCGAGCGGCTCGACGCGCGGCCGCTCCTCGACCTTGGCCTGCGCCTCGGCGAAGGCACCGGCGCGGCGCTCGCCGCCGGCATCGTCAAGGCCGCCCTCGCCGCCCACAACGGCATGGCGACGTTTGAAGAGGCGGGGGTGGCGGGGAAGGAGTGAGGATTTGTCGACGTCACTCGGGTACAGTCTGAATTAAGGGCGGAGCGTCGCTTATCTTCGGGGCGATCCCCGCCGTCGCCTTCGGCGAACTCGGCGTCTCGCTTGAGGGAGCCCCCTTCGTTTTCGATAAGTTCTCCTCAATTCGAGCTTCGATCGTCTGCGGAAAGCAAAGTTCAAGGTAACCGCGCACCATCGCAAATGCAGTTCCGCGAGACTTGATCTCTGCCTTTTGTTTGTATGTCTCCGTTCGGTATGCCAACTGTGCGTCGTTGACATTCTTTGTGACCAGCGCGGGAGATATCGAAAAAAGGTAACTGTTTGCAACGATGTCGGTGATTCCTTGCGCGAAACCAAATGCCTGCGCGACAATCTGGATGCTCGCTTTGGAAATTGATGAGACGGTCAAGATCGCTCCGGTTGTCTTATCGAGCAGAACAAGCCCTCCTTTTATTCGTCCACGCTCTCGATCTAGGATGAATAAATTCAACAAATAGTAGTCACACTTTTCGTCGACGAAGTTGAAGCCGTATTGCACGACGTCGTACCAAAGGGCATTGTCTCTAGGGCTTAATTGTTCATCCACAGCGTTGAATGCCAGAATATCCATGATCCGGGACTGGCGCGCCGCCGCCGTCGAGACGTCCTGCTCCATGATTACTGGTTGCGGGCCGTACCGGTTTGCATATCGCTCCGAATAGCCCGCGCAACCGACCAGAACGGGCACGGAAAAAACGCCAGAAGCAGCAAAAATCCGCATACTTTGCCCCCAAAGCAGCAGTAGCCATAATCCTAGATGGTATTTTGGCGGTAGGCAATCGTCATTGCGCCGGGTGGCGGCTACATTCAGCGGATGTGTTCTGGGGCGCGGAGGTCTCGAAACCGGCGCGTTGCCGCTCAGCTCGCTTTCCTGAGCGAGCTCGTCGTCCGCCGCAGCTCCGCCGGCGGACGCGCCCTCACGCCGCGCGTAAATGCCGAGACGACGCGCTTCGACGGCAGCGTCGCGATCGCCTCAGTGCCGACGCCGAGCTTGCTGCGAAGCGTAAAATTGCCGCCATGCAGGTGGATCAGCGCCTGCACGATCGGGATGCCGAGGCCGGTGCCCTGTTCGGCGGTCTTGATCGAGATCGCACCCTGGCCGAAGGCGGAGAGCACGATCGGGATTTCGTCCTCCGAAATCCCCGGACCGTTGTCTCGCACCGAGACGTACTGGCCGCCTGAATGCGTGCGGCCGACCTTGACGGTGACATCGCCGCCGACCGGCGTGAACTTCAGCGCGTTCGACACAAGGTTCAGCACCACCTGCCGCATCGCCTGTTCGTCGACGACGATTTTTGGCAGATTATCCTCGAAGATCTCGTTGATGGTGATCTCCTTCTGCCGCGCCTTCAGATGCAAGAGCGAGCAGGCTTCGCGCGCGACCTCGACGAGCGACGTCAGCTCTTCGCGCAGCACCCGCTTGCCTGCCTCGATGCGCGACAGATCGAGGATATCGTTGATGATCCGCAAGCAGGTGCTGGCCGCTCGAATTGATATCGTCGAGGTAGGTTTTGTAGGCCTCGTTGCCGATCGGCCCGAGCATCTCGCCGCGCATCAGGTCGGAGAAGCCCAAGATGGCGTTGAGCGGCGTCCTCAGCTCGTGGCTCATCGTCGCCAAAAACTGCGACTTCGCCATGTTGGCCGCTTCCGCCCGCCGCCGCGCTTCGTCCGACACCGCCTTTGCCTGCTCAAGCTCGGCGAAGATCGCGTCCTTCTCGGCGCGATAGGCGAGGCTTCGCGCGTTCTGCTCATAGAGATGCGAGGTCAGATAGAGGAACAGGATTTCCGCCGTCAGCGTGCAGAGCGCGATGGTGATGTTGAAGAAGTCCGGCACGACGATGTGGACGGCCGCCATGCAGAGCGCGATCGGCAGCGTGCTTGCGACCGCCGCCGCTGGGATCGGCGAGGAGAGAAGCGCGCCGACCGAAAGCACGACGATAACGGCCGCGAGCCGGATCACGGCGATGCCGCCTCCCATCTGCGGCGTTCAGCGCTCGGCGGGATCAGCACCGGGAAGACCGCCCAGGCGAGCCCGTAGGCAAGGTCGCGGTGCACAAAGCGCCGCTTCCAGACATAGAGGCTGGCGTTCGACAGCCCCTCGCGCAGGAAATGCCGCGAGGCACTCATCGCATAAGCGTGGATGGCGAGCACCACGACCACCCAGGCGACCGCCATCAGCGGGTTGCCGAGAACGCCGATCGCGACCCCCATCGAGATGACGAGGACCGGGACGACGGCGTAGGAGGAGAGGCGGTTCTTGGCGAACTGCTCCGCCATTTCCTGCTCGAAATGGAAGAGATTGCGGCGCGGGTCGTTGTGTTCGGGAAGATTGCCGAGCAGCGCACGGGTGATCAGCCGCCGGCGGGCGGCGTGCGATGCCGTCTTGGCGGTGGGGGGCCGACGCGCCTCCGTCTCGGCAACCATGCGGAACCTGTCGAGTTTTAGCTTGCTTTTTCAAGGGATTGCACGCGCCTCGTTAAGATTGCGCGAGGCTTATTGGTTAAGGATTCGGCAAGCCCGCGGCACCGCCGGCGGTTGGAATGCGCGGACGTCCCGATGGTCGAGCGCAGCGATTCGCTAAAGAACTATCTTCCGCAGAACGCGGCATATCTGCGATCCTTCCAATGTTGACGATTGACGAAATGCGGATCATTATAGGAAATAGATTCCATCCGATTCTGACGAGGAGCCCCCATGGACCGCCTGGACCGCATGATCCTGACCATCCTGCAGGAGGACGTGACCGTGCCCGTGGCCGAGATCGGCCGCCGCGTCGGGCTTTCCACCACGCCCTGCTGGCGGCGCATCCAGAAGATGGAGGAGGACGGCGTCATCAAGGGACGCGTCGCGGTGCTCGATCCGCGCAAGGTCAACGCCAAGGTGACGGTGTTCGTGTCGATCACCACCAACCAGCATAACGAGGATTGGCTGACGCGCTTCTCAAGGGTGGTCAGCGAGTTTCCCGAGGTGGTGGAGTTCTATCGGATGAGCGGCCAGGTTGACTATCTTTTGAAGGTCGTGGTGCCCGACATCGAGGCCTACGACACCTTCTACAAGAAGCTTGTCTCGAAGATCGACATCACCGACGTGTCGTCCGCCTTCGCCATGGGGACGATCAAGAACGAGACGGCGCTGCCGCTCGGCTACATGCAGCTCGAGCCGCCGGCGAAGCAGCGGGCTTCCTGAAGGGGAATCGGCGGCGGAAATGGGAGGACGGAGGGTGCTGAAGCAAAGAGCGACCCTGACACTCGTCGCAGTTCTGCTCGCCGGTCCCGCCGCCGCCGGGCTGCCCGGCGTCACGGCCGGCACCCACGCCCAGGAATGCACTCTCACTGTCGCCGGCGTTCCGCGGTCGTGCGAGAACTACTTCTACTCTGGCGACGTCTGACGGGCTGGTGAAGATCTTCATCTCGTGACGCACCATGGTTTCGGTTTCATCGGGTCGAGCGACAAGCCGGCGAGCGAAGGCCACCACGTCTTCGCGGTGAAAGCCGTGCGGCGCGAGGAGGGAAACGGCGCTAAGGAATATCCGGCGACCGGCGAATGCGATGTCGACATGTTGGGCACCGGTGAGCACCGGGTGCTAACGGCGGCATGCCAAGCCGATTTCCGAGATCGGGCACGCTACGCTGAGGCTCAAGGACCTGCACTCCTTCGTCGAGGTCAAGTAGCGCGGGTCCTGATCGGCGCGACCTGCTTCGGGTCGGTCAGCTCCTTCGCCGCATCCTTGCCGATCCAGCGCGCCGTCTTGTCGTCCGACGCTGCGAGCGTCTCTGCAAGCTTGAGCGCCGGTCCATGCAAAGCCAGCGAATGCTTGCCGATCTGGCGGAGCGCCCAGTTCACCGCCTTCTTCACGAAATTCCGCGGATCGGTTGCGTGTTTCTCGATAAGCGGCAGATAGGCGAGGAAATCCTCGTCCTGCACGTTTTTGCCGTGCACGGTGTAGGCCGCAAGCAGCGCAAAGGCGGCGCGGCGGACGAATTCGCGCTTGTCCTTCGCCCACTTTGCGATCTTCTTCTCCACATGGGGCGTGCGGACAAAGAGGTTGGAGCACACCTGGTCGCAGAGGTCCCACGAGTTCAACTCAGCGACCCAGGCATCCATCTGCCCGGCCGTGACCAGCTTCGGCTCCTCGAAAAGGCGGCGAGGATGCGCGCCTCGTGCACGCCGCTCTCCCAAAGGGCCGCGGCGAGAGCGTGGTCGCGC
>CAVQJW010000013.1:0-159735 GCA_963712925.1 uncultured Alphaproteobacteria bacterium
GGCGAGCGCCACGCGCTGGCGCTGGCCGCCGGAGAGCTGGTCCGGCTTGCGCTTGGCGAAGGGCGGTCAGCTTGGTCAGCGCCAGCATCTCCTCCACGCGCGCGGCGATCTCGCCGCTTCGGCATCTTGTCCTGCTTCAGGCCGAAGGCGATGTTGCCCTCCACCGTCATATGCGGAAACAGCGCATAGGACTGGAACATCATGTTGGACGGGCGGCGGTAGGGCGGCACGCCGGCGAGGTCCTGCCCGTCGAGGAAGACTTCGCCCGTGCTCGGCTCCTCGAAGCCCGCCACCATGCGCATCAGCGTGGTCTTGCCGCAGCCGGAGGGGCCGAGCAGCGCGAAGAACTCGCGCTCATAGATGATCAGCGACAGATCGTCGATGGCGACGAAGTCGCCGAAGCGCTTGGTGACGTTCCTGAACTCGATGAAGGGCTTCGCCGCCGGATCGTCCCACGGCGCGAACTTTCCTTCGGATCGGTCCGACTGCTTCAGCCGCCATCGCCACCCCGCCCCGGTCGGAATGGCCGGGGCGTGCCGCCGGCCACCGTGATTGTCATGTCAGCCTGCCGCTCTTCACCCTGGTCCAGGTGCGGGTCACGATGCGCTGCACCTTCGGATCGTTGGGCGTCGTCGTGAAGAGCTTATCCATCGTCGCCTGGTCCGGATAGATCGCCGGATCGCCGCTGACGTCTTCGCTCAGATATTGCTGCGAGTCCTTGTTGCCGTTGGCGTAGTAGACGTAGTTGCGAGTTGCGCGCGGCGATCTTCGGATCCTCCATGAAGTTGATGAAGGCGTAGCGCTTCGTCGGGATGCGGCGCGTCGGCCGGGAATGCCGAAGGAGTCGAACCACATCAGCGCGCCTTCCTTGGGGATCGAATAGGCGACGGTGACGCCGTTATCGGCTTCGTCGGCGCGGTCGCGCGCCTGCAGCACGTCACCCGACCAGCCGACCGCCAGGCAGATGTCGCCGTTGGCGAGACCGTTGATGTATTCGCGAGGAATGGAACTTCTGGATGTACGGCGCGATCGAGGCGACAGATCGCCGGCCTTCTCGATGTCGGCCTGATCCTTGGAGTCGGGATTGAGGCCGAGATAGTTGAGCGCGGTCGGCGAGCAGGTCGTCCGGCGAATCGAGCATGTCGATGCCGCAATCCTTGAACTTCGAGACCACGTTCGGGTCGAAGAGCATGGCCCAGGAATTGACCGGCGCGTCGGGCATGCGCTCCTTGATCTTCTCCACGTTGTAGCCGATGCCGGTCGTTCCCCACATGTAGTTGACGGCGTACTGGTTGCCGGGGTCGTAGGTGGCGAGCCGTTCGGTGATCGCCGTCCACATGTGCGACAGGTTCGGGACCTTCGACTTGTCGATCTTCTGGAAGACGCCGGCCTGTGATCATGCGGGCGAAATTGGTGGCCGAGGGCACCACCACGTCATATCCGGAGCCGCCGGCAAGCAGCTTGGTTTCCAGCACTTCGTTGGAATCGTAGACGTCGTAGACGACCTTGATGCCGGTCTCCTTGGTGAAGTCGTCGAGCACGCCTTCGCCGACATAGTCCGACCAGTTGTAGACGTTGACGACCTTGTCCTGCGCCGTCGCCTCTGGGGAGAGAGCGAGCGGCAGGAGCGCGATCGCGGCGGTCGCCAGAAGCGTTCTTCCGATTGAATCTCACAGTTCGATCCTCCTTGCTTGCTCCCGTGTACGCGGTTTTTGAGCTTAGGGGCGGACTTCCGCAGCTTCAACAGGTGAGTTCATAGTCGGCCGGCCCGACGACATGCTCCTGGAAGGCGCCTGGCTGCGCCATCGGTGGGCGCGTGCGGTGGGCGCAATCGGTTCGTTCGCAGAGCCGGCAGGTGACGCCGATCGGCCGCGCGGCCGACGAAAGCGCGCCCTCGGCGCGGCGGTCCGCCTGCGGCCAGCCGATCAGCGACACCCGGCGCGGCGGCGGAAAAGCGACGCCGGACGCAATGCCCTCCTCGGCCAGCGCGACGACACGGAAGCGGCTTCCGTCGGGGAGCTCGACCACGGTTTCGGCTCGGCTGGCCGGGGCTGAGCGCGTCGAAAAGCGGCAGGCGGCTACAGAATGGCGCCAGCCTCGGAAACGGAAAGCCGCCGCCCGGGATGCGCGTCAAGACCTCGCCGGCGCCGTTCAGGGTGAGCATGAAGGCCGGCGCGAGACCGCTTCTGCCGTCGGCCCCAAGTGTGGCGAGCCGCGCCATCGCGCGCGAAGGCGCGAGCACGAAGCGCTGCGACAGGAGCATGATGTTCGCGCTGTTGTCGCGCGCCGCGGAGGCGAACCGCCCGGCCGGAGCGACGATCGCCTCGGCAAGGCGCCGCGCGAAGCCGTGCCGGCAGATACGCGTCGCCTCCGCCTGCGTCATCCCGGCCTCCTCGGAAAGCCGGTCGATAAGAGCGCGGTGGCCGAGCCAGGCGATCTGCCGTGCAAGCAGGAACGGCCGTTCGATCAGCGGCACGCGCTCGGAGATGAAGAGCCGAAGCGTATGCCGGTCGTAGCGGAGCTGTTCGATCGGCATGACATGCGCCGGAAGCACGCGCAGATCGACCTTGAAGGCGTGCTCGAGATGCCGCCTCAGCGCCTCGTGCGGATCGTCTCGCGGCTTGAGATCGCCGGCGATCGCTTCGGCTTCCGCTTCGATTGCCGGGAAAAAGGGGCCGGCCTCCTCGAAATAGGCCGCCGCCTGGCCGAGCGGCAGCTGTGCCGCCGTCTCCGGCGGAGCCTCGCCCTCGCGCGTCAGCCGATGCGCAAGGTCCGACAGCCGCTCCAGGCCCTCGCGATAAGCCTGGAAGAGCCGCGCCGTGGCGCGTGCTGCATTAGGTGCCGCCTCGACGAACTCCGCAATCTCCGTCGGCGAAGCGATCTCGCCGGAAAGGAGCGGATCGGAAAAGACCTCCTTCAGCGCCTCCATCACGCCGGGATCGTCGCCGCCGGAAAGCTCCGCCACGTCGACGCCGTAGGCATTCGAGAGCTTCAGGAGCACCTGCACCGTCAGCGGCCGTTGGTTGCGCTCGATCAGGTTCAGATAGCTCGGCGAGACGCCGATCTCAGCCGCCATCTCGGTCTGGCTCAGGCCGCGCTTCTGGCGCAGGCGTCGGAGCCTGGTTCCCGCGAAGATTTTCCGCTCCGCCATCGCTCCGCTCCTTGTGACAGAATTTACATCGCGGCTGACGATCTTTGCAAGGCTCTACAATATGACCATTTTTACCGGCCAACGGATGCAATAAGGCTCGACTTTGTGCGTTGCAATGTAAAAAACTGGTGGCAACGCCGAGAGAGCGAGCGAGGGACTGTCATGAAGCGGTTTTCTGATCTGGTTGCGGGGGCGGCGCCGGGCCGCTTTTCAGGCATCAAGCGTCCCTACGGCCCGGACGACGTGCTGCGGCTGCGCGGTTCGCTGCCGATCCGCCACACGCTGGCCGAGCATGCTGCCGAGCGGCTGTGGCGGCTCCTGCACGAGGACGACTACATCAACTGCCTCGGTGCGGTCACCGGCAACCAGGCCATGCAGATGGTGCGCGCCGGCCTTCGCGCTATCTACTTGTCCGGCTGGCAGGTCGCGGCCGACGCCAACAATGCCGGCGCCATGTATCCCGACCAGTCGCTTTATCCCGCGAATTCGGGACCTGAGCTCGTCCGCAAGATCAACAAGACGCTTGAGCGCGCCGACCAGATCGAGACGATGGAAGGCAAGCGCTCGGTCGACACCTGGTTCGCGCCGATCGTCGCCGACGCCGAGGCGGGCTTCGGCGGCCCGCTCAACGCCTTCGAGATCATGAAGGCCTATATCGAGGCGGGCGCCGGCGGGCGTGCACTTCGAGGACCAGCTCGCTTCGGAAAAGAAGTGCGGCCACATGGGCGGCAAGGTGCTGATCCCGACCGCCGCGCATATCCGCAACCTCGTCGCCGCACGGCTCGCCGCCGACGTGATGGGCGTCTCGACGCTGATCATCGCGCGCACCGACGCGGAGGCCGCAAGGCTCATCACCTCCGATATCGACGAGCGCGACCGCGAGTTCGTCATTCCGGCGGAGCGCACTGCGGAAGGCTTCTACTGGGTGAAGAACGGGCTTCAGTCGTGCATCGCGCGCGCCAAGGCCTACGCGCCCTATGCCGATCTCGTCTGGTGCGAGACCTCGAAGCCCGACCTCGACCAGGCGAAGCGCTTCGCCGAAGGCGTCCGCCGCGAGTTCCCCGACAAGATGCTCGCCTACAATTGTTCGCCGAGCTTCAATTGGAAGAAGAACCTCGACGAGCAGACGATCGCCAAGTTCCAGCGCGAGCTGGGCGCGATGGGCTACAAGTTCCAGTTCGTCACGCTCGCCGGCTTCCATCAGCTGAACTACGGCATGTTCGAGCTGGCGCGCGGCTACCGCACCGAGCAGATGGCGGCCTACGCCGAACTGCAGCAGGCGGAGTTCGCCGCCGAGGCGGAAGGCTATACCGCGACCCGCCATCAGCGCGAGGTCGGCACCAGCTACTTCGACGCCGTATCGATGGCGATCACCGGCGGCCTCGCTTCGACCGCCGCGATGGCGGGCTCGACCGAGGCCGAGCAGTTCACCAAGGAGCAAGACCCGACACGCGAGATGGAAGCGGCCTGACGCGAGGCACGCGAAGGAGAAATGTCATGGTCAAGACCCGGCCGAAGGAACGCGCCGAGGCGCTGGCGGAAACGATGACCGAGGAGCAGGCGGCGGCGATCCGCATGCTCGGCAACGAGTTGCATCGGCTTAACCAAAGCGTGGTCCGCTGCGTGGAATCGGGGCTCTCCGTGGAGCTGCAAAGGACCGCCCGCCACCACGCCGAAGGCGGTTATTGGGGCGATCTTCTTGTTCCCATCGTCGTGAAGCAGAGCTGAGGAAGCGCCCAGACCGGGTCCGCCTCTTTGCGGGACGAGACCTGGCTAGCGTGAGAGCGGACGCGCGGAGCTAATCCGGGCGTTCCGCCTTTTGCGGGCTCACCCGTTCGATCACCCGCTCACTCCAGGCGCGAATGGCCGCGACCTCTTCGGGCGAGAGCAGGTCGAGGAAGTGGCGGCGAACGGTGCGGCCGTGCGCCGTAACGGATTGCTCCGCCAAGCGGCGACCTTTCGGCGTGAGTCCGATCCCCGTGCGCCGCCCGCTCGCTCCGCCTTCTGTTCGTTTTGCGAATCCGCGGCTCTCCATGCGCGTGAGCAGATGCGACACACGGCTCTTTTCCCAGCCGAGCGAACTCCGCAACCTCGACGATCCGCATCTCGCGGCCGGGCGCCCTCAGAAGCGTCACCAGCACACTGAACTCCGCCTTCGAGATGCCGAACTCGCTCTGCAGCCGGCGATCGATCTCCTGAACGAACAGGCGCTGTGCCCGCATCCAGGTGTCCCAGAGATACCATTCCTCGGGCTTGAGCATGTCGGGTTCCGGCATGAGGCGACGGTAACGGGCAGGAGTTGACATATCAACTTCGATTTCCTAACAGTTGACGCGTCAACTCTTTGGAAGAACGCCATGGCTCTTCGCATCGGCATCATCCTCGGCAGCACGCGACCCGGACGCCGGGGCGATCAGATCGCCTCCTGGGTGCTCGCTACCGCGCGCGCCCACGGTGGCGCAGACTACGAGCTGATCGATCTTACCCACCACGATCTCGGCAATCTGGACGAGCCCGGAAACCCGAGTCACCAGCAGTACCAGCACGCTCACACCCGCAAATGGAGTGAGCTGATCGACAGCTTCGACGGCTACGTATTCCTCGTGCCCGAGTACAATCACTCGTTCCCCGGCGCACTGAAGAACGCGTTGGACTACGTGTATCGGGAGTGGAACGACAAGGCCGCCGGCGTCGTGAGCTACGGTGGGTGGGCGGCCGGCGTGCGGGCCGCCGAAGCGCTCCGGCTCGTCCTCGCCGAGCTCCAGGTGGCCACGGTCCGCGCGCAGCCCGCCGTTCCGCTGCACCCCACCTTCTCTACGGGCGTTTTCGTCCCGACCGACGGCCTCACAGCTTTGCTCGGCGACATGCTTGCCCAGTTGCTCGCCTGGTCGCACGCGTTGCGCAGCATGCGGGAGGCAAAGGCGCGCCCGGCTGCCTAGAAGGCGCTGGCGGAAACGATGACCGACGAGCAGGCGGCGGCGATCCGCATGCTCGGCAACGAGTTGCATCGGCTTAACCAAAGCGTGGTCCGCTGCGTGGAATCGGGGCTCTCAGTGGAGCTGCAAAGGAGCGCCCGCCACCACGCCGAAGGCGGTTATTGGGGCGATCTCCTCGTTCCCATCGTCGTGAAGCAGCAATAAGGAGCGCCCGACGCCGCAAAAAAGCCCGGGTTTTCGTGCCGAAGCTGTGACGCTCGGTCGCGTCAGCTACGGTGTCGGTTTCGTCGTTTTCCGACCATAGGTGGGAATCGGGGCTCGGCCGCGAAACGGTCGCGCCCGACTGTTGATGCACCGATTATTGATACATACAACGGAAGCGAGAATGGCTGAATCCTTGACCATGTCACCTGCTATTGCCATGGGCCTCAGCAAGCGCGGCCGGACGGTCGCCACTCTTGTCGTCCTGCTTGCCTTCTTCATGGACATCCTCGACTCGACCATCGTCAACGTGGCGATTCCATCGATCCGCGAGGGCCTCGACGCGAGCTACTCGGAAATCCAATGGATCATTGCCGGCTACTCGCTGGCCTTTGCGCTCTTCCTGATCACGGGCGGCCGGCTCGGCGACATCTTCGGTTACAAGAAGATGTTCCTCGGCGGCATCGCCGGCTTCACCGTGGCCTCGGCCTTATCCGGGTTTGCGGCGTCGACGGAAATCCTGATCGGCGCACGCCTCCTGCAGGGCCTGATGGCGGCAATGATGGTGCCGCAGATCCTCTCCATCATCCAGATCCTCTACACGACCACCAAGGAGCGGCAGCGCATCTCGGCCTTTTATGGCGGGATCGCCGGAATCGCCACGGTGTTCGGCCCGATCATCGGAGCGCTGCTCATCACCGGGGACGTCTGGGGCTATGGCTGGCGCACCATCTTTCTCGTCAATCTGCCGGTGGGGATTGGCGCGATGGTGCTTGCCTGGATCTATCTCCCTGATGCCAAGTCGCCGCATCCTCTGAAACTCGACTTTGCCGGCGTCGGGCTCGTTTTGATCGCCATGCTGATGCTCATGTTCCCACTGATCCAGGGGCGCGAGCTCGACTGGCCGGTGTGGATCATCGTCTCCATGGTGGCCTCGCTCCCGGTCTTTGCCATCTTCGCATGGAGCCAGATCGCGAAGGACAATCGCGACGGCTCGCCGCTCGTCGTTCCGCATCTTTTCCGCCGCCACTCCTTCGTCGCCGGCATCATCCTGAGCCTCGCCTTCTTCTCCATCATCTTCGGCTTCTTCTTTATCTTCACGATCTTTCTGCAGATCGGCATGGGCTACTCGATCCTTGAGGCGGGCCTTACCGGCATTCCGTTCTCGCTCGGCGTCAGCATCGCGGCCGGCACGTCGGGCCCGATTCTCGTGCCGCGCTTCGGGCGCAACATCATTTCCGCCGGCCCGATCGTCATGGGGATAGGCTATTGCCTTTTCGTGCTGACCGTCCGCCAGTTCGGCGCCGATGTTACGCCGTGGGAGCTCATCCCGGCGCTGATCGTGTCCGGCCTCGGCATGGGCTGCGTGGTCGCACCGATCTATGCCTTCATCCTTGCTGAGGTGCCGATCAAATATGCCGGCTCCGCGTCGGGCGTGATCAACACCATCCAGCAGGTCGGCGGCGCCGTCGGCGTCGCGGTGGTCGGCGTCATCTTCTTCGGGCTGCTCGGGACACAGGCCGTCAACAGCGTTGAGAGCGTGCGGCCGCAACTCATAGCCGATCTCACCGCGATCCCGGTTCCGAATTCGCAGCTTCCAAGATTGACGCAAAGCTTCGAGACCTGCTTCGTCGATCGCGCCAACTCGAAGGATCTCGCCGCCGTTCCGGAGAGCTGCCAGCACGCCCAGGCAGCGTTCGCGCAAAATAGAAGCTCCGATCCACAGACAGTCGATGCGATCCAGACGGTGCTCGCTGCGCGTGGCTTGGAGGCGAGCCGCCTGGATTTCTCCGTCTCGATGGAGAAGACGCTGATCTTCCAGGTCGCAGCGCTGATCGCGATCTTCTTCCTGACCTTCCTGCTTCCGGCACATCCGCGCTCGCGCGAGGATATGGAGAAGTTTGCCGCCGAGGGCGGCGGCGGATGATGTGATCCCGCAGGATTTGGTGGCCGAAAACCGGCCGAGGCCCGCTAGGGATCGGCACGAGCGCGCTTGCTCGGCGCTGCGTCCTGCTTCGCCACCGCCGCCCGCAAGGCTTCTGAAAAGGTCTAAAACCGGCTAAAGAGAGGGCATGACCCTCCTTAGAGAAGAAACCCCGGCCGACCCTGATGAGAACCCGCGCGGGGTGGCGGATGAGCCGGCGGCGCGCCAATGGTGCCGGGACCGGCGTATTGACGACGTCGAATGCATCATCCCGGACCAGGCGGGCGTTGCGCGCGGCAAGCTGATGCCGACGGAAAAATTCTTCGGCGGCAGCCCGATGACGCTGCCTGCCGCGATGTTCTCGCAGACGATCACCGGCGAATATCCGGAGGAGGAGGTCGCCTTCACCGAGGGGCTCACCGATTCCGATCTGATCTTCCGCGCCGACTATTCGACGCTCGCGATCGTGCCGTGGGCGAGCGACCCGACCGCGCAGGTGATCCACGATGCTTTCCACAAGGACGGGACGCCGTTCGAGATCGCGCCGCGCAACGTCCTGAAACGCATCATGCAGCTCTTTGCCGAGCGCGGCCTGGTGCCGGTCGTCGCGCCGGAGATGGAGTTCTATCTGGTCAAACCGAACGTCGATCCGGACTATCCGCTCGAGCCGCCGGTCGGCCGCTCCGGCCGCCCGGAACGCGCGCGTCAGGCCTATTCGATCACCGCCGTCAACGAGTTCGAGGAGCTCTTCGACGACATCTATCGCTTCTCCGAGGCGCAGGGACTGGAGATCGATACGCTGAACCACGAGGACGGGACGGCGCAGATGGAGATCAATCTGCGCCACGGCGATCCGGTCGAGCTTGCCGACCAGGTGTTCCTGTTCAAGCGCACGATCCGCGAAGCGGCACTCCGCCACCAGATGTACGCGACCTTCATGGCCAAGCCGATCGCCAGCGAGCCGGGCTCGGCCATGCACATCCACCAGTCCGTCAACGACATCGCGACTGGCAAGAACGTCTTCGCCGACCCGAGCCCCGGCGTGCTTGCGCCGCAGTTCCTGAACTATATCGGCGGCATGCAGGCCTATCTGCCGCGCGTCATGTGCATGCTCGCGCCCTACGTGAACTCCTATCGGCGGCTGCTCAAGAACGCCGGCACGCCGATCAACATGCGCTGGGGCTTCGACAACCGCACCGTCGGATTGCGGGTGCCGCACTCCGACGCGGCGAACCGGCGCGTCGAGAACCGCATTCCCTCTTCCGACGCCAATCCTTATCTCGCCATCGCTGCTTCGCTCGCCTGCGGGCTCCTCGGCCTCGCCGGGAAGCTTGAGCCGGACAAGCCAATCGAAGGCGCGGGCGGGGAAATGAGCTCCGCGCTGCCGCTCTCGATTCTCGACGCCGTGCGGCTGCTTGAGGACACACCCGAGCTGGTCGAGATTTTCGGCAGCACCTTCGTGCGCACCTACCGCGCCATCAAGGAAACCGAGAACGAGACGTTCATGCGCGTGATCAGCGCCTGGGAGCGCGAGTACCTGCTGTTGAGCGTCTAGAGCATGATCCCGAGAAGTGGTCACCGGTGCTCGGAAAAGATCATGCTCCGGCAAAAAGACAGAGCCTCCATTCTGATTCAATCAGAATGGAAAAGGCACTAGAGCGGCGTCGTGGCGCGCGTCTTCCCGCCGTCCTTCTATCGACTGGCTGCGCCCGATATTCCGCAATACGCGGCGCTCGATGGCTCACGGCAGGCGGACGTGTGCGTCGTCGGCGCTGGCTTCACCGGCATCTCCGCGGCGTTTCACCTGGCGGAAGCGGGCGCCGACGTCGTGCTCATCGAGGCGGAGAGCATCGCCGACGGCGCCTCCGGGCGGAACGGCGGGCAGATCCATTCCGGCCTCCGCCGCGACGTCCTGTGGCTCGAAAAGCGCTTTGGCTACGAGCGCGCCAAGGCACTGTGGGACCTTTCGGAGGAGGCGAAGGCGCTGCTTCGCGCACTGATCGTCCGCTTCGCGATTCCCTGCGATCTTCGCCCCGGCGTCATTGAGACGCTGCACAAGTCGTCGCTGGTCGCGGAATATTCCGAGCTGATCGAAGCGCTGCACGGCCGCTTCGGCTATGACCAGGCGACCCTGCTTGACCGCCCCGCAACGATCGCGGCGATCGGCTCCGAGCGCTTCTTCGGCGGCTTCCACGATCGCGGCGGCGGCCATCTCGACCCCTACCGCTTCGCACTCGGCCTGGCGCGCGCCGCGGCAAATCTCGGCGCCGCCATCCACGAAAAGACGCCGGCGCTCTCCTTGAAGCATGTGGACGGAAGCCCAGTCGTCGCAACGCCGCGTGGCGAGATCCGCGCGCGCCGGGTCGTCGTGGCGACCGACGGACGCTCCGGCGCCTTCGAGCGGATCACGCGGGCACGCATGCTGGGATTGAACAGCTTCGTCGTTGTGACCGAGCCGCTAGGGGCGAAGGGCGACACGATCCTGCCGGGCAATGAGTCGGCCGCCGACAGCCGCTTCGTCGTGCGCTATTGGCGGAAGACCCCCGATGGGCGGCTGCTCTTTGGCGGCGGCGAGAGCAATGCCGGCAGCATTCCCCGTGATATCGGCACCTTCGTGTGGCCGCATGTGCTGGAGATCTATCCGCAGCTCGCGGGGGCTCCGATCGCGCATGGCTGGGGCGGGGTGGTCTCGGTGACGGCGCCGCGCTTGCCATACGTGCGCGAGATCGCGCCCGACGTCTGGACGGCCGCCGGCTATTCCGGCCAGGGCGTCGCGCTCGCGCCCTTGATGGGCCAGCTTCTCGCCGAAGCGGTGCGCGGCAAGACGGAGCGGATTTCGCTGGTCAGCGACTTTTCGATCCCGAGGTTGCCGCTTGCGACCTGGCTCAGGCGTACGCTGGTCACGCTCGCGCTCTGGCGTGGCCGCATCGCCGACCGGCTTTGACTATCCCTTTGTCTTGAGCAGCCACGCCGGCAGGTCGCGCACGCTGTCGAGAACGGCATCGGCGAGCGCCGCCAGGTCGTCGCGTCCGCTGTTGCCGGTCAGGACCCCGACCGCCGCGCCGGCGCCCGCGCTTCGCGCCATCTCAAGATCGTGCGGGTTGTCGCCGATCACCACGATCTCGCCCGGGACCGCGCTGATCGCCCTGGCGAAGGCATGCACGATATCCGGCGCCGGCTTTGGACTCTCGACCGAATCGTAGCCGAAGACATGCGGCAGATAGCGATCGATGCGAAGCGCCTTCAGCGCGGCGCGCGTTGCCGCCGTTCCGTCGTTGGTCGCAACGCCCATTTGGTGGCCGGCATCCGCGAGGGCAGCGAGCGTTGGCTCAAGCCCTGCGACCGGAACCGAACAGCGGATGCCGTTCTCATAGAAGACGCGATCGATCCGCTCGACCATCGCCCTTTGCGCCGCATCGGCAAGGGTCGGATACCAGACCTCCACGATGTCGCGCGTATGCCCGGCGGCAAGCACGCCGCCGGTCCTGAAGCGCCCGGCAACCGGGTCGAAGCCACCGGCAATGAGCATCGCCCCGGCCGCGGCTTCGTCGCCGTCTGAGAGATCGAGGCAGAGCTCGCGATAGACCGCGCTCCAGCTCGCCTCGAAGTCGAGCAGCGTTCCGTCCTTGTCGAAGAGAAGCCCCCGCATGCTGTCCTTCATGCCAGATCGGCCTGCCGTTTGCGCGGATTTACTGGCCGCATTGTCTCGGCCGGCCGGCGAGCCCATCATGCCGCCGGTCGATCGGCAAGATGGGGCGAGGATGAGCATGCGCAAGCCGGAGCATGTCTACAGTGACGCAGAGGTGGCGGCGCGGCTCAAGGCCGAGTTGCCGCACTGGCGCTTCACCGACGGTCATCTCGTGCGGCGCTACAGGACGGCGGGCTGGAAGGCGACCCTGATGGTCGTCAACGCAATCGGTCATCTGGCGGAGGCGGCCTGGCACCACCCCGATCTCAGCGTCTCCTATTCGTTTGTCGAAGTCAGGCTGATGACGCATTCGGCGAAAGGCATCACCGGCAAGGACTTCGCGCTCGCCGCCAAGATCGAAGACGTGATCTGCTGGGAGCCGGGCAAGGAGGACGGGCCGCTTGACGGAACGCCCGCCGATCCGCGCTACGCCTATATCAAATACGAGGAATGACTCTCCTCGCTCAGCGCTCCGGCAGGTGCCAGTCCGGCGCGGCGATTTGCTCAATGCCGGTCAATCCGAGCGCTTCTAGCCAGGCGCGCGCCGGCTGCCCGGCAATTTCGATATCGGGCATGACATCGACGAGCGGCGCCAGTGCGAAGGCACGCTCGGTGAGCCGCGGGTGCGGAAGAGTGAGACCCGGCTCGTCAAGGGTCACGCTCCCGAAGACCAGAACGTCGATGTCGATCGTCCTTGGTCCCCAGCGCTCGAGGCGCTCGCGCCCAAGCGCCCGCTCCACGGCCAGGCATGCTTCAAGCAGCGCGCGCGGCGTGAGTTCCGTGTCGATCCTGACTGCGGCGTTCAGGAACGGCGGCTGGTCGAGCTTTCCCCACGGCGCCGTCTTGTAGAGAGCCGAGACCGCTTCGACCTCGATCCCCGGCACGGCCGCGAGGCGCTCGATCGCGGCGGTCATGAAGGCGCGGCTGTTTCCGACGTTCCCCCCAAGCCCGATCGCCGCCTTCGTCACGGTGCCTTCGCTTGCCGCAGCGGCGCCTTCTCCGCGCCGCGAATGGCTGCCGCCATCGCCAGCGCGTCGACATGCGGAGCGACGTCATGCACGCGCACGATCGCCGCGCCGTTCAGCGCCGCTACGACATTGGTGGCGATGGTGCCATAGAGGCGGTCAGGATTGTCGCGGCCGGTGAACTTGCCGATGAACGATTTTCGCGACGTTCCGACGAGAAGCGGAAAGCCGAGCGCTTCGAATTCGCGCAGCCGGGACAGTATCTCCAGGTTCTGCCTCGGCGACTTGCCGAAGCCGAAGCCCGGATCGAGCGCGATGCGGTCGTCGGGAATTCCGGCGGCGTGGGCGACATCGAGCGTACGCTCGAAATAGCGAAGGATCGCCGCGACCGGGTCGCCTTGCAGCGGCATCGCCGAGCCGAGCAGCGCGGGATTGTGCATGGCGATGACGCCGGCGCCGGTGCGCCCGGCGAGGGTGGCAATTTCGGGATCGCCCTGCAGCCCGCGGACATCGTTGACGATGGTCGCGCCGGCCGCGATGGCTGCCTCGGCGACGGTTGCCTTCATAGTGTCGATTGAGATCAGCGCTCCCGTCGCGGAGAGCGCTTTGATGACGGGAACGACGCGTCGCAGCTCCTCCGCCTCCGGGACCGGGGCGGCATCCTTGCGGGTCGATTCGCCACCGATATCGAGGATGCCGGCGCCCTCCCGCGCGAGCCTTTCCCCCTGCACGATCGCCGCCTGAGAATCGAAGAAGAGCCCGCCGTCGGAGAAGGAATCCGGCGTGACGTTGACGATCCCCATCACGATGGGCACGCGGCCGTCACCGGTTTCCCGCCACCCGCGAAGCAGGGCGGCGAAGGCGCGGCCGACATCGCTTCGCTCCGCGTGGCCTGCCGCTCTCGTACCGGAAATCGCCATCCGGCGATTGCTAGACCACGCCGCATCCGGAGACAACGAAGCGCGGGAGCATCGGCCGAGATCCGCCTACGATTAAGTATCAGAGGTACCACAGAAGGAGAATTTCAACCGCGAAACGTTTTTCCCCTCGTTGCGTAGGCAAGACGAAACAGAAATCCACTAAAGCATAGCGCGTGAAGCGGGCGAATTCGGCCCGCAGGTAGATGACATTCCAAGGCTGACGGCGATGCTGTCCAGGATCATGCGAGCCCTTCCGAAGCGCTTCCAGCGCCTCGTTGGCGTGCGCTATCGGCCGGAGCGCCACTATATGCGTGGCTCCGGCCCCGCCTGCGCGGCGCGGCAGGCCACCCGGCCCTAGGAAAGGCCCGGAAATCCGCCCCCCAAAGGGTCGTGGCGGAACTGATTCTTAACGGTCACCAAGCATCCTGTCTCGCGGAAGCTCCGATCCGGACGGTAACCACGCGAGCCCGTTACGCCTTGATGTGACGGCAGGAGTGAAAGCGTTGGCGAGCATGACGTCGCTCTCACCGGCCATGGTGGAGCCATCCCATCGCTGCGTGATCATTGACGATGATCCGGACATCTGCGAGCTGATCACTCGCGTTCTCGAAAAAATCGGTGTTGCGAGCCTTGGTGTCGCCAGCGCCGGCGCGCTCGAGCGCGCATTGAGGGCCGCTGACCCCTCCGTCGTGTTCCTCGATGTCGCCCTCGACCGCTCCGATGCCATCGACGGAATCCGCGTCCTGCGCGAAACGAGCTTCGCCGGGGCAGTGCAGCTCATCAGCGGCAAGGACCCGGACCTCCTGAACGAAATCAAGGCGATCGGCGAGCGGCACGGGCTGCGAATGCTGGTGCCGCTCAGAAAGCCTTTCCGCTCCGAGAATCTCCGCCAAATCTTCAACGGCGGCCCCAAGCAGGAGCCGGCCGAGCGTATGCCGCCGGCGGAGGCTGCCGTTGCGGAGAAGCCGCGCCAGTCGCCGCGCGTCGACCTCGCCGAGGCGATCGACGCGCACTGGCTCGACATGCTCTACCAGCCCAAGGTCGATCTGGTGGATAAGACCATCGTCGGCGCCGAGGGACTCGCGCGGATCAACCATCCGGTTCACGGGCTCCTCGGTCCGGCGTCATTCCTCCCCGGCGCCAGCGACGCCGCGCTCTGCAAGTTGACCGAGTTCGTCATCAAGAAGGCGTTCCTCGACTGGGACGTGATGCGGAACGCCGGCTGCAATCTGCGGCTCGCCGTCAATTCGCCGGTACGCGCCCTGACCGATGCCGGGTTGGCGGGGCTGGTGCGCGAATACCATCCGAAAAGCCGGGAGTGGCCGGGCCTGATTATCGAAGTCACGGAAGAGGAGGCGGTCAGGGAATTCGACGCAATTCTGGAGGCCGCCGTCCAGCTTCGCATCTACAACGTCAAGCTGGCGCTCGACGACTTTGGCTCCGGTTATTCCTCGTTCGCGCGGCTCAAGCAGTTCCCCTTCACGGAGCTGAAGCTTGACCGCAGCTACGTGCAGGATTGCGCGTCGGATCGGTCAACGCGAGCATCTGCCAGAGCATCGTCGACCTTGCCCGCGCGTCGGGCGCGACCTGCGTGGCGGAGGGCATCGAGACGACGACCGAGTGGATCGCCCTGATCCGCATGGGCTGCAATCTCGGTCAGGGCTATCTGTTCGGGCGGCCAATGAGCGTCGGCAAGCTCATCGAGCAGGCCACCCGCAAGGTCTGAATCGAAAACGGCACCGCCAATGCGCTGCCGCCTTCTAATCCACTGATCTCCCGTAGGTATCGGCCGCGACAATAACCGCGGCCGGGAAGCGCCTACGCCGACTGCCGCGTCCGCTCGTTTGGCGTGTACTGGATCGCGCAATGCTGCGAGAGCTCGCGGAAGAGCGCGTCGGTGTCGAGCGGCTTGCGGAAGAAGCGCACCGCCCCACTGCGCCCGACCGCGTCGCGTCCGACAGAATGCTCGGTGCCGGAATCGAAGCTCTGCCCGGTGATCATGATGACCGGAATATGCTTGGTCGATTCGGTGCTCTTCAGGCGCCACAAGAGATAGTGTCCGCCGCCCTCCGGCATCACATAGTCGGCGATGATGGCGTCGGGAATCTCCTTGATGGCGATGCGATAGGCATCGATGCCGTTCGAGGCGATCATCGTGTCGGCGCCGCATTTCTTCAGCCGGCGTTCGAGCGCACGCGCCAAGTCGGCGTCGTCCTCGACGATCAGCACCTTGTTGCGTTTCTCGCGGGTGAGGGGAGCATCGGTGCCGAAGGTCCTCGGCGAGAGCGAGGCTTCGAGCACCGATTCGTCGATTTCAAGCAGCTCGCCCATGATCGACTTGATCGTGTCCCAGGTCTCGTGATTCTTCGGCACGTAGAAGGCGCCGAAGGAATCGCAGCGCAGCAGCGTCTCCGAATCGTCGCGGCCCGTCAGCATGACCACGTCGATCGGCGGCCGACCCGGATCGAGCAGCCATTCGCATACGCGGAAGCCGTCGGCCTCGGGCATGTTGATGTCGAGGATCAGGAGCCGCGGCGGATTGCGCGAAGCCTTGAGGATCGCCTGCAGGCCGTTCTCGGCGGTCTCGACTTCGAGGCCGAGCTTCTTGCAGCGCACCGAGAGCGCCCGCACAACAGCCGGGTCGTCGTCGGCGATCAACACCTTCCGATTGGTAGGCTCGCTATCGGTCTCGACTGCTGTTGTTGACATGGACGTTCGCTCCCGCGGTTGAATCGGAATGATCTCGACTGGCTGGCGCTCGGGGGGTTGGGCAGGAAAGATCTCGACCTGCTGCCGTTCGATGGTCGTGCTCAGGGCGTCGATCAGGTCCTGGGCCTTGTAGGGCTTCTCGACGAAGAACGTAGCACCGGCGCGGATCGCCTTCAGGCGCGCACGATCGGCGGAATCGGCGGAGAGGATGATCGCCGGGATGTTGCGGGTGTGAACGGAGTTCTGCAGCCGCTTTAGCAGTGTGAAACCGTCCATCACCGGCATGCGGAGGTCCATCACGATCGCCGCGGGCGGGTCGTTCTGCGCGATCAACAGCCCCTGCTCGCCGTCGAATGCCATGATCGGCTCGTAGCCGACCTTGCTGAGCCTGAGACCGATCGCCCGGGTGATCTCCCGGTCATCGTCGACGATCAGAACCCGCGATTTCGACACGATCAAATCCTCAAAAGCGGCCCGGTCGGGGCTCTAATGAATTCCCTTGGCTTCCGGGTTGAGGGCATAGGCGCCGCGTATCGCGTCGCTCAGTCCTTCCGGCCGGTTGGAGACGGTCCAGGTGCCGATGCTACGAAACCGGATCTCCGGAAGCGGACCTTCGGGGCGGTTGCGGCTGTTCTCGGCATAGGCGGTCTGGATGCGCTCGGTGACGTTCGCCATGTCGTCATCGTTGCAGGCGATGCAGACGAGCCAGGTGTTGGTGCCCAGCGGCAAGAGCAGGTCATAGGAGCGGAGCTGCTTGTTCAAGACGCGCTGCACGGCGCCCGGGTCCTGGCCGTCGCCTGGCTGCGCGAGCGTCGCCATGGCGATCGACACCTTCTGAAAGCTGTGCCGCGACGTCTTCAGGAAGCTGAAATGCAGCGGCACCAGCGAGTTGACGTCGAAGATCGGCAGCGTGAAGGAGAAGGTGCTCCCCTTCTGCGGTGCGCTCTCGACCATCAGGGTTCCGAAATTGACGCGCACCAGCTCGCTCGCAATGTGGAGGCCGAGGCCGAAGCCGTCCTTCCGGTCCTTCGGCTTTTCGCTCGGCACCTGCTGGAAGCGGTCGAAGATCAGCTTGACGTGCTCGGGCGCGATGCCGGGGCCGGTGTCGGTGACGCCGATCTCGACATTGCGCTCCTCTTCATTGTAGCGCGCCCAGACGTCGATCCTGCCGTTCTCGCCAGCGAACTTGCAGGCATTGGCGCCGAGGTTGACGATCACGCGGCCGATGCTCTCTGCGTCGGCAAAGACATTCGGAAGCCGCTCGGGAACCGAGAACGTGATCGCGACCTTGTGTGCGGCGGCCCGCTGCTCAAGCGTGGTGCGCGCATGCTCGATCAGGTCGGCGACCTTCTGCTGCTCGCGCTTGACGCCGATCACGTCGGATTCAAGCCGGCTGGCGTCGAGAATACCATCGACCATGTGGCTCAAATGGTCGACGCGGGTGAGGATGATCTCAAGGAACTCGGCCTGCTCGTCGGCGACGGGGCCGGCCAGGCCCTCGGCGATGATGGAGGCAAACTCCTTGATCACCGTCAGCGGCGAGCGAAAGTCGTGGCAGGCGTTCTCGACGAACTGGTGGTTCGCGTCGCGCAACGCATTGAGCCGCGCTTTCTCCGCCGTCAGCGCCTCGACGGCGCGGCGCGTGCGCCCGATCCTGTGCTCGCGCACCAGCGCATGACGGACGCTGCGCTCAAGGATCGCCGGCGTGACGTCGGCCTTGGGGATATAGTCGGCGGCGCCGGCGTCGAGCGCTTTCAGATCGGCGTCGGCCGCGGCATCCGTGGCAAGCACGATGATCGGACGGTCGCAGCCGGCGTCGATGCTCGACCGCACGAGGTCGACGGCCTTGAGGCCGTCAGCGACAATGTAGAGGTCGTGCTCGTTCTTCTGCATGTAGCCGACCGCCGCTTCGAAGTCGGCGATGCGATCCTGCTTGCAGCGATCGCCGAATATCGTGCCGAGCATCGAGGCGGTCTGCTTCGCAGCGTCGCCCTCCTCGATCACAAGGATGCGAAACACCCCGTCGGATACCCGGCCCGGCTCAGGCTGCGGGAGGTCGCGTGTTGCAACCGGCGCGGGTCTGGCTGTCGGCGCGACCTCCGCGGACTGGCGGGGCCGATCAAACGTGGCAAATTCGGCGCGCGCCATGCCGATCCTTTTCCTCGATGCCGACTCAACCCGACGAGCCGCCGGGAAGTCGCGGGGGGTATCCGGGAGGTGTAGATTCAGTCCGATCAGCCCCACCAGGAGATACGCCGACAAACTTGTTAACATTCGGTTTCGGAGCGCGCCTGTCGGCGGTGTCAAATGCCACTGTAAGACTTTGGTTCTAAACCGGATATTCGCGAGAGCCCGGACCCTGTGTCGGGCCGCGGCAAGGCTGATCGACAAACAAGCGCTTCCGCCGATGGCCGGCGATCGGTCTCACCCTGCCGCGGCGGCCGGCCCGGTGGCGCCGAGCCCAAGCGTTGCGACCAGCTCCTTGACGACGCCCATCCGAAACGGCTTCACCAGGGCAGGCAGCATGGTCAGCCCCTGCTGCTCGCCGACCGCGACGATCTCGTCGAGCACGCCCTGGCTCCGCCCGCTCATCAACTGGATCGGGCCCGTATAGCCGTGCTGTACGAGAATCGGCAGCACGTCGAGCGCGCCCGATTCGCCAAGCCCGAGGTCGAGGAAGATCAGTGCCGGGCTCTTCGTCTCCATTGTCTGGTCAAGGGCTGTCGGCGTCGCGATCTCGGCGGTTTCAAATCCGAGCTTTCGCATGGTGAAGGAAAGCGCCTTGCAGATGCCGGCGTCGTCGTCGACGACGCAACAAAACGGCTGAGTCACGGCGGGCATATCGCCAATGCCGGCCGAGCCCGCCTGCGGGCTGAGTTCGTTCACAACTACCTCCTGCTGTAACGTCTTTTTCGGCGCGATTTGCTCGCGTCCTTTGCCGCATTGTCCCAGATGAATCTTAACAAGAGCTGGGGCGGACAGCACTAATGCGCACTAGGCGGCAGCCTTTTCGAGGACGCCGCGAAGTGCTTGAGCCAGCTGCTGTTTCTTGTACGGCTTTTTGAGGATCGGCTCCTTGATGTCGGCGATCATGCTCTCGGCCTCCGCAGCGTAGCCGGTCGTCAAAAGCACCTTCAGGTTGGGGTAGAACTCGCGCGCCCGCTGCACCAGGTCGAAGCCGCTCATTCCGCCCGGCATCAGGAGATCGGTGAACAGAAGATCGATCTCCGGATGCTCGCGGAGGATCTCAAGCGCCGGCGCGCCGGCCTCGGCTTCGAGCACCGAATAGCCAAGGCCGGTGAGCTGCGCTGAGACGAAACGGCGGACCTGCGGCTCGTCCTCCACGAGCAGGATTTGTTCGTGACCGCCCTCGGCCGGGAGATCGTGCCGCACGTCGGCGGGCGTCGCCGCGTCGCGCTCGCGCGCCACCGGAAGGTAGGCGTGCACGGACGTTCCGCAATCGATCTGGCTTTCGATCTGCACATGCCCGCCGGATTGCTTGGCGAAGCCATAGACCATCGGCAGGCCCATGCCGGACCCTTTGCCGATGCCCTTCGTCGTGAAGAACGGATCGAACGCGCGTTCAAGCACGTCGCGCGCCATCCCGGCGCCGGTGTCGGTCACGCTGACCTTGACGTAATCGCCAGGTTTGAGCCCGCCGGAAAGGCCGTCGGCAAGATGCGCCATTTCCGTGGCGATGGTCAGAATACCGCCATTCGGCATGGCGTCGCGTGCATTCAGCACCAGGTTCAGGATGGCCGACTCGAACAGGCTGCGGTCGACATAGGCAGGCTTGTCGGCGGTCGAATGCGTTTTCAGCGTGATCGGGTCGCCAAGCGTTCGATTAAGCATGCCGGAGAGCGATTCGATGATTTCTCCCAGGTCGAGCGCCTCAGGGTGCAGCGCCTGGCGTCGCCCGAAAGCGAGGAGCCGCTGCGTGAGGTCGGCGCCCTTTTCTGCCGTCGTCATCACCAGCTCGGCCGTTTCCTTCAGGTCGGGATCCTTGATCTCCTCGGAAAGGATCTCCGTGTTGCCGAGGATCACCGCCAGGAGATTGTTGAAGTCGTGCGCGATGCCTCCCGTCAGATGTCCGAGCGCTTCCATCTTCTGGGCATGGCGGAGCTGCGAGGCGAGCTGGATGCGCTCCGTCTCGTCAGAGAGAATGCCGACGAAATGCGACGTCGCTCCGCTGGCGTCGCGGATCGGGGAGATGGTCAGTCCATTCCAGAAGCTCGTCCCGTCCTTGCGGTAGTTCAGGATTGAGTTGCGATAGGTCGTCTCCGTCTCCACCATGGAATGGATGGTCTGGATGCAGCTCTTGTCGGTTTCCTCGCCCTGCAGGAATCGCGCATTGCGGCCGATGGCCTCTTCCTTTGCGTAGCCGGTCAGCCGCTCGAAGGCCGGGTTGACGTAGATGACTGGGTGATCGAACTCGGCGGCATCGGTGATCACGATGCCTTCCCCGATCGCCTCCAGCGCGCGGTCGCGCAGCCTGAGGGTGGCCTCCGCTTTGCGCCGCTCGGCGTCGGCGGCGAGTACGAAGGAGATGGCGCGCAGGAAGTTGATGTCGGATTCGCTGAACGCGCGGAACCCCTCAGAACAGACTACGAGAACGCCGATCCTGACGGCCTTCTCGCCGATCGGCAGCACGATGCCGGACCCCTTGTCGTTCTGCAAGCCCGGGATGAGGTTGAAGTTGCGACGCGAGAAATGCACCGGGACGTCGGAGCTCACACCGCGTGCGAGCGGCGGACAATAGTCGAGCGGCACGGCACGCACGTTCGAAGCCTGAGTCGGCCATCCGGCGCCGGCGCGCAGGCGGAACACGCGCTTGTCGGCGGAGAGCTCGAGGATGCCGACCAGCTCGACGCCAAGGGTGCGCGCGACGAGCTCGACGGCGACCTGATAGAGGTCGTCGCGCGGCACGCCCTGCAGCGCGAGCTGGCTCAGGACGGCGGCGGACTGCTGCTGTCTGGCGCTGGCGGCGAGCTTCGCCTCGGCGTGCTTGCGCGCGGCGATGTTGGTGGAGACGCCGCGGAATCCGCGAAAAGTCCCGTATTCATCGAAATACGGGCGGCCATTCGCCGAGATCCACCGCGTGGCGCCGTTACGGTCGGTAATCTGGTATTCGAAATTTCGAAACGGCAGCCGCCCCTCGCAGTCACCGATGTGCTGCCTCCAGTGAGCGGCAGTCACGTCGGCCTTGGAGAATTCCCAAGGCGTCTTGCCGACGATCTCCTCCTCCGAAAGCCCGAACACCGAGCGCGGATCTCCGACAATTGAGGCGATGTGGAACTGCTCGTCGGTCTCCCACAGCAGATCCGATCCGACCTCGGCGAAGTCGCGGAACCGCGCCTTGCTCTTGTTGAGCGACTTCTCGGCCTTCTTGCGGGTCTCGATTTCCTGCTGCGCGGCCTGGAAGAGCTTCACCTTCTCGATTGCGATCATCGCATGCCAGGCGATGCCTTGCATGATGCGCTCGGTGCGCTCGGTGAATATCCCGGCGTCGCTGTGACCGAGGAACAATGCGCCGATCACCCCGCCGGTCGAAGACACAAGCGGAACGGCGAGATAGCTGCGGACCGGATAGGCGCAGTCCGGAAGCTCGCGGGCGGCGAGTGCCTCCGCATATCTTTCGTCCTGCGTGACGTCGCTCCAGCGGAAGATGCGCCCATCTTCAAGGATCGGGCCGACCACGCCGTCCTCAATGGGCAGCGGAAGGGAGGCGAAAGTCTGCGCGTCAGTTCCGGAAACGGCGTAGAGCTCGAAATGATCGTCCTCGGCCCGTTTGCCGGAGTACAAGGTAGCGAACCGTGCGCCGGTCAACTCGATGGAGGCATCTGTGACAGTCTGCATCAGCGCCGCCATGTCCTGTTCGGCATTGAGCTTTGCCGCCGTGCGATTGAGGATCTCGAGCATACGGCGCTCCTCCTCGAAGACGAGTTGCGCGCCCTTCTCCTCGGTGATGTCGAACCCGACTGCGACGATCGCGATCGGGTTTCCGTCTTCGTCGCGGACCGGCGTATTGGTGAACTTGGCAAAGAACGTCGACCCGTCCTTGCGGGGGATCGACGATTTGCTTGTCCAGCTTTTGCCGGAGCTGATCCACGCGGCGACTTCGGCACCTTCAAACTGTGCCTCGATGGACGGAAGGACATCGCCGATCTTGCGGCCGATGACTTCGTCGGCAGCCCACCCGCAGAGCTTTTCGGCGAAGCGATTCCAGAAGATGATGGAGCCGCCGGTGTCGGTGGCGATGACGAGCTCCTCGACGGATTCGAGCAGATCGGCCTGGAATCGATTCTGACGTTCGGTGCGCCGCCGCTCCGTAACATCCTGAATCATCATGAATTTATGGATGATGCCGGTGCCGGGCGATTTGACGATCGTCGTCGACCTGAGACCCCAGACGATATCGCCGTCCTTGCGCAGGTAGCGCCGCTCGCGGTCCTTTGCCGGCAGAGGGTCGACCTTTTGCGTGGCGAGCAGGCGCTCATATTCGGGGCGCTCCTCAGGCGGCAGCAGATCCCCGTAACGCATGCTCTCGAGCTCGTCAGTCGTGTAGCCGACGAACTTTGCCATGCTTTGATTGGCGCGGATGATCTTGCCGTTGGAGGTCAGCCAGATCATGGCCACGCTTGACAGGTCGAAGACAGCCTTGGTCCGCTCGTCACGCTTGCTGAGCGTCTGGTTCTCGGTCTTCAGACCGGCGGTCAGATCGGCGCGCCGCTCTTCGACGCGCAGCAACACCCCCACTGCGAGAACGCTCGGCAAGCAGAAGGCGCTGGCCGACAAGAACAGCGTTTCGAAGAAAACACCGGCGTTCGGGACATCGAGCAGGCCAAGCCAATAGCCGAGCGGCCCGATGGCCCATTGCGTCGCCATAAGCACCAGGCCAAGAGCCGCAAGGCCCAACGGCGTGAAGCTCCAGGGTACCTTGCGGGCGGCAAGGCCGAGCAGCGCGGCGCAGGCGAATGCCGCAGCCGCTACTGCGACATCGCCGCCGAGCAGCGCGCGGAAGGCCATCGCGGCGACGGTCGCCACGATGGCCGCGACTGGCCCGCCGGTCAGGCCGGACATCAGCAGCACCACGTTGGCGAGATGAAAGATCAGGCCGTTTTCCATCTCGAACGAGATGGCCATCACGATCGCGGCGATGGCGCCCATCGCAACGCCGAACGCGGCGCCGCGATAGAGACGGCGAAATTGCGGGAAACCGGCCTCGATCCGCGTCAGCAGATAGACCAGGCCAACCAGGATCAAGAGGTTGGCAACCATGTTGGCGAAGAAGTGGGGGAACATCGCCATCGCTCAGCCCGTCAGGCGGCTTTCGGACCGCAACGTGGCGCAAGCAAATCGGTGGTCCGGATTTGTCCGCGAAAACACATAAAAAGCCGACACACTCTCGCCCCGGCAGCTCTTGCTGCTTATTCTTTTCGCGGGGTAATACCGCAATAAAAGGTTGAGGAAGCGATAAATAAATCAATCGGCTTAGAAGCTTAGGCTGGAAATTGCACTTTCTGGCGAGAGCTTTACATTTGAGCAACTACGTTGCACGCCGGGAATGGAAGGCAACGCCCGGCGGGCTGCGCCGCAGGCTTCACGCGATGCCTGACTGGAGCGGCGGCCGACATGTGGCGGCAGGTCGAATGCGTGGAGCTGAGATCGGCCAGGTGAAAGCGGGAGGAACAAGCGATGAAGAGCATTGTCGGGATCGGACACATCGCAATTCGGGTGAAGGACATCGATCGCACGCTCGATTTCTATGTGGGCAAGCTCGGCTTCAGGGAGATGTTCCGGCTCGATCGCGACGGAAAGCTCTGGCTCATGTATCTGCGCGTGAACGACAGTCAGTATATCGAGCTCTTTCCCGAGGCCGTTGGCGAGCGCGCGGCGCCGCCTGAGGCAAACGGGCTCAATCACCTCTGTCTTGAAGTCGCGAGCCTCGACGCGGCGATTGCGGAGCTTGCCGCGGCCGGCGTTCCGATCGCCCGCGAGAAGCAGCTCGGCGCGGACGGAAATCTTCAAGCCTGGGTCGCCGACCCCGACGGCAATCGCATCGAGCTCATGGAGATGCGCCCGGGCAACATGCAGGAGGCGGCCTTGCGGCGCATTCCGGCGTCTTAGGAGCGCGCGCGTCTAGGAAAGAAGGCGCGGCAGCGTGAGCGTGATCGCCGGGAACGCGACGAGCAGCGTCACGCGCACGATCTCCGAAGCAAAGAACGGCATCACGCCCTTGAATGTCTCGCGCATCGGCACGTCTGGCGCCAGCGAATTGATGATGAAGACGTTGAGCCCGACCGGCGGCGTGATCAGGCCAAGCTCGACTACGACAAGCGCGATGATTCCGAACCAGATCTTCACGTCGTTCTCCGGCATTCCGAAGTCGAGCCCCGAAACCATCGGCCAGAAGAACGGGATCGCCAGGATGATCATCGACAGGCTGTCCATCAGCATGCCGAGCACGATGAACATGATGATGATGATCGCGAGGATGCCGAGCGGCGGCAGGCCGCTGTTCTGCAGGAGCGCCGCGGCGGCCTGCGGCACGCCGGCGCGCGCCATGAAGATCGAGAGAAGTGCCGCGCCGAGCAGGATCAGGTAGATCATGCCGCTGGTGCGCGCCGTCTCGAACAGCGCGTCGATCGTGTCGTGCCATGAGAGCCGGCGCCGAACGTAGCCGTAGACCGCCACGAGAAAGACGCCGATCGCGCCGGCGGGGGTCGGGTTGTAGAGCCCGCCATAGATGCCGCCGATGACGACGACGAAGATGATGGCAATCGGAAACACCGCGAGCGTCGCGGAGACGAACTCCTCGCTTGAGACGGGTCTTCCCTTGGGCCCGCTGTCGGGAAAGATGCGCACGTAGATTGAGACGGTGACGAGAAACATGACGACGGCGAGGATGCCGGGCAGCAGCGCCGCCTCGAACAGCGTGACGATGTTCGTCTCGACGATGATGGCGTAGACGATCAGCACGACCGACGGCGGGATCAGGATGCCGAGTGTCCCGCCGGCGGCAATGGTGCCGGTCGCGAGCGCCGGCGAATATTTGTAGCGGCGCAGCTCGGGTAGAGCGACGATTCCCATGGTCGACGCGGTGGCCGTCGAGGAGCCGCAGACGGCGCCGAAACCGCCGCAGGCGGCGACCGCCGCCATCGCGACCCCGCCGCGAAAGCGCCCGAGCCAGGCGTCCGCGCCTCGGAACATGTCCTGACTGAGCCCGCAACGCGATGCCAGGCTGCCCATCAGGATGAACATCGGCAGCACCGACAGGTCGTAGTTGGAGAACTGCGAGTAGGCGAGGTCCTTCAACTGATAGAGAACGACTGACGGCCCCGACTCGAAGGCCGTGCCGATGATCCCGACCAGGATCATCGTGTAGGCGATAGGGACACGGACCGCGACCAGGGCGAGCAGGGCGAGCAGCCCGACAAGCCCGACCAGGAAGCTCGTCTCCATTGCCGCGCTGCTTCTTATTCGACCGGTGGCTCGGGGGCCGAAAGCTGCTCCCCGAACATGCCGCGCACACCGTCGATCGTGGTCAGCACCGCGGCCACGAGAAGCAGAGCGAGGGACAAGAGAGCCGGCGGAAAGGCCGTCCAAAGCGGAATGTGCAGCGTTGCCGTTGTCTCGGGGTAGCGCAGATACCCGTTAAGTCCGAGCCACATCTGCCGAAGCAGCACGATCGAAAACACGATCGCGAACAGCGAGGAGAAGGCAAGCATCGCCGACTTGGCGCGCTCGCCCATTCCTTCGGTAAAGATATCGACGGTGACGTTTGCTCCGGTGAGCTGGCAATAGGGCAAGAAGCAGAAGACGGCGATCGCAATGAAATGCTTCGTCATCTCGTAGTCGCCCTCAATCGGCTTGTCGAAGACGAGGTTCGAGATCGCGCTTGCCGCCGTGATCAACACCAGTGCGACAAGGATGAAGCCACCGAGCAATGCCCAGTAGCGGATGATCTTCTCCAGGACGCGGAGCCAAGCGGGACGAAAAGCAGGGCGGGGTCCTGCGACCCCGCCCTCGTCGTCATGATAGACAAAGCTCATGCGCTGTGTTTTGCGATCGCGGCCTTGGCGGCGTCAACCAGCCCCTTTGCGTCGATCTTGCCGGAGCGGTCGGTGATCCAATGATCGACCACCGGAGCGAGCGCCTGCTCGAAAGCGTCGGTCTCCGCCTGCGTAAGCTCGATATGCTCGTTGCCGGCCTTGACCAGGACCTCGATGGCGCCATCGTCGTCCCGGCGCCAGATGTCGCCGACCTCCGCCCACCAGTCCGGGCCGGTGTTCTTGTTGAACACGTCCTTGAGGTCGTCCGGCAGCTTGTCCCAGGTGCCCGGATGCATCGAGACCTGGAAGGTCGTGGTGCCGAGGCGCCACTTGTCCTTGCCCTCGATGTCATACTTGGTGACGTCCTGGAGCTTGAGCGCCGGCGCGATCTCCCAGGGGATCAGCGCGCCGTCGACGACGTGCGTGGTGAGCGCCTGAGGCAGGTCGGGAACCGGCATGTCGACCGGCGTGGCGCCGAGCGTCTTGATGACGTCGGTTCCGGTCGGACCGGGCACGCGGATCTTCAGGCCCTGGAAGTCGTCAGGCTTGCGGATCAGCTTGTCGACCGTCTGGATCGCCTGGCCGGCATGCACGTGCAGCCACAGCACGTGCACGTCCTTGTATTCCTCGGCGAGGTAGTCGTCGAACATGTCGTGCATGGCAAGGTTGGTCGCCGCGATGTTGTTCTTGAAGATCGTCGGCAGCTCAAACACCTCGGAGCGCTGGAAGAGGCCGGGCGTGTAGCCGTTCACCGTCCACACGATGTCAACGACGCCGTCGACCGCCTGACGGAAGAGCTGCGGCGGAGCACCGCCGAGCGACATCGACGGATAGATGTCGATCTTCACCCGGCCCTCGGAGTCCTTTGCGATGCGGTCGGCGAAGGGCTGCAGCATCATCACCTGTGCCGGCGACTTCGGCCCGAGCAGATGATGCAGCTTGAGTGTGAATTCGGGGTCGGCGGCCCAGGCTCGGCGCGCGAGCATCGGAGCCGCGAGCGCGCCGGCGGCGACGCGCCCGAATTGTCTGCGGTTCAACATGCTTCGTTTTCTCCCTCGATATTCATTGGCAGAAGGCCGCGAACTGCCAATTGGGTTCGCGACATGCTTGTTCTGAAGGCATTGAAGACGGTCGCTACCGCCATAGCAAGAGCGTAGGCACCTCCCGGCGTTGTTGGCTTCGCACGTCACGTCGGCATGTGCAAAAAGACATTGCCCCATGCTTCTTGACTGCGATCTTGAGGGAAATGGGGTGCGTATGTCCAGCTAGTTTTGCTACAAACTATTTTGTGTGCCGCAGCGGCGGGCGCGCACATGGCGGGAGGTGAGATGGCGTTCATGCCGGAGGCGCCGCGGCCCTTTCCCTTTGCGGATACGGAAGAGCTTTGCGAATGGCAGCTCGGCCGGCTGAAGCAGACGCTGCGGCGCGCCTTCGGCAACGTTGCGTATTATCGTCGCTCCTTTGCGGATGCTGGCGTCCATCCGGACGACCTGAAATCGCTCGCCGACATTGCGAGATTTCCGTTCACCGCGAAGTCGGACCTTCGCGCCAACTATCCCTTCGGGCTCTTTGCCGTACCGCGCGAAGAGATGGCGCGCATCCACGTCTCAAGCGGCACTACCGGAACGGCGACGATCGTCGGCTATACGCGCAATGACATCGACACCTGGGCCGGCCTGATGGCCCGCGGGCTTGAAGCGGCTGGCGGCCGCGCCGGCGACCTCGTCCACAATGCCTTCGGCTACGGCCTCTTCACCGGCGGGCTCGGCTGGCACTATGGCGCGGAGCGGCTCGGCGCGACCCTGCTGCCGGTCGGCGGTGGCGGAACCGAGCGGCAAGCGCAGCTGATCCGCGACTTTCGCCCGAATGTCCTGCTCGCGACGCCGTCCTACATGCTTGTCATTGCCGATGAGCTGGCGCGGCAAGGTGTGCGGCCGTCCGAAACAGGGCTCCGACTTGCGATCTTCGGAGCGGAGCCCGCGTCGGAGTCGCTCCGCGCGGAGATCGAGGCGCGTCTCGGCGTGCCGGCCTTCGATTCCTACGGGCTGTCGGAAGTGATGGGGCCGGGCGTCGCGCAGGAAGCGCCTAAGACGAAGGATACGCTGACGCTCTGGGAGGACCACTTCCTGCCGGAGATCGTCGACCCGGAGACCGGCAACCCGCTCCCCGACGGCGAGGAGGGCGAGCTCGTCCTGACGACGCTCACCAAGGAAGGGATGCCGATGGTCCGCTTCCGCACGCGCGACTTGACGAGGCTGCTTCCGCCGATCGACGGAGCGATGCGGCGCATCGCGCGCATCACCGGCCGCACCGACGACATGCTGATCGTGCGCGGCATCAATATCTTCCCCTCCGAGATCGAGCACCTGATCTGCAATCTCCCCGGGCTCGCGCCGCACTATCTGATCGAGGTGTCGCGCCCCGGCCGGCTGGACGAGGTTCTGATCCGCGTCGAACTGCGCGAAGAGCACGCTCGGTCGGCGGAAGAAGAGCGGAGCGCGCTCGCGCGGAACGCGGAGAAGCACATCAAGAGCAGCCTCGGCATCACGGCTGCCGTGAAAATCGAGTTGCCGGGCTCGCTGGAGCGCTCCGCCGGAAAGGCGAAGCGCGTGATCGACCTCAGGCAAGAAAACTGACGGGAGGCGAAGCTGCGCGACAACGAATTTTCTGACGTCGAAACCACCGCCGCACCTCTCGCCGCGGCCGGACTTCCATCTGACGCTATCGCCGATTGGAAGAACTCAAATCCGAAAGACACGACCGATCTCGCCGCGGACCGTGTCCGCTATTCCGCCTTCTGGATGCAGTCGCAGGCGCTTCTTGAGCGCCTTCCGCCAAAACCGAAGCGAAACGCTGCGGCAGCCGCCGCGGCAGCCGCGATCCTTTCCGCCGCGCATGCTGCGCGCGAGCGCTTCCTCGCCACGCATGCTGCGTCTCTCTATGAGGAGCTGACAGGCAACCGCGAAAAATTCCTGCGCCTGGAGCCGTTGGTCTTGGCCGCGGCGGAGGCGGTACACGGCCTGACGCCGGCGCGGCGCGAGGTCGAGACGGAGGCGGCTCTGAAACAGGGCGACAAGGACGGTGCCGAGATCGCCCAGGGGATCTTCCTTGCGCATGTGCTCGCCAACAACGCGAGCGGCGAGCATCTGTGCCATGCCATGCTGTTGCCGCGCCCGGAGAGCGAGTCGGCGCTCGCCCGCTTCCTCACCGAAGGTATGCTCGATCTCGGCCCGGTGCGGCTCGACCGCAAAGACAATGCCGTCCACCTGACCTCCAACCATCCGCGCTTCCTGAACGCCGAGGACGAGGACACGCTCGACCTGACCGAGGTTGCGGTCGACGTCGCGACGCTCGATCCGAAGAGTGCAATCGCCGTGATGCGCGGCGGCATCGTCGACAATCCGAAGTACCGTGGGCGCCACATCTTCGGCGCCGGCATCAACCTGACGCGGCTCTATCGCGGGGAGATCCCGTTCCTGTGGTTCCTCGAGCGCGACATGGGCTATGTCCACAAGCTCCTGCGCGGCGTCGCATCGCCCGACCTTCTGCCCGACGACGTAAACGGGCGCGCGCGCGAGAAGCCGTGGATCGCCGCCCTCGACGGCTTCGCCATAGGCGGGCATTGCCAGCTTCTTCTCGTCGTCGACTATGTGCTCGCCGCGAGCGACGCCTATATGACGCTGCCGGCGCGCAAGGAGGGGATCATTCCCGGCTTCGCCAACCTGCGTCTGCCGCGCTTCGTCGGCGACCGAATTGCCCGCCAGGCGATCCAGTATGAGCGGCGGCTTCCCTGCGACAGCCCGGAGGGACGGCTGATCTGCGACGAGGTCGTCGCGCCGGAGACAATGGAAGAGGCGATCGACCGCGTCGTGGACGGGCTCACCAATGCTGGCGCCGTCAGCGCCGTCGCCAACCGGCGCGCGTTCAGGGCCGGCCAGGAGCCGCTCGACACGTTCCGCCGCTACGCTTCGGTCTATGCGCGCGAGCAGGCCTATTGCCATTTCAGCCCGGCGCTGATCGCCAACCTCGAGCGCTACTGGGATGCGGGGCAGCGGAAAGTGTGACAGAGACGCCATCCTTGCCGTCATTGCCGAGCTTGACCCGGCAATCCATTCCGTGGCGCCAATGGACATCACTGAGGTTGCGGAATGGATTCCCGAATCAAGTCCGGGCATGACGACCTGTTGAGGGGTGCGTTGCCCCTTATTCGAACTTCAGCCCCAAATAGTTCTCTGCGAGTGCCGTCTGCGCGGCGCGTGACCCGACGAGATAGTCCAGCTCGGCGATCTGGATTTTGCGTCCGAAAACGCCGGTCTCCGGGAAAAGATGCAGGAGCGACGTCATCCACCAGGAAAACCGCTCCGCTTTCCACACGCGCTTGAGGACGGTCGCCGAATAGGCGTCGAGCGCCGCCTGCGATTTCTCCCGGTCGTGCTCGATCAGAGCATGCGCCAGATAGCGCACGTCCGATGCCGCGAGGTTCAGGCCCTTGGCGCCGGTCGGCGGCACGATGTGCGCGGCGTCGCCGGCGAGAAACAGGCGCCCGAAGCGGATCGGCTCGGCGACGAAGCTTCGAAGCGGCGCAATGCTCTTCTCGATCGATGGGCCGGTCACCAGCGATTCCGCAGCCGGAGGGTCGATCCTCCGGCGCAGCTCGTCCCAGAAGCGCGTATCCGGCCAATCCTCGACATGATCCTGCAGCGCGCACTGCACGTAATAGCGGGAGAGATGGTGCGAGCGCATCGAGCAAAGTGCGAAGCCACGTTGATGGTTGGCGTAGATCAGCTCCTCCGATACCGGCGGCGTCTCGGAAAGCACGCCGAGCCACCCGAACGCATAGACGCGCTCGAACGTCTGATAGGCACGCTTCGGCACGGCGGTGCGGCTGACGCCGTGAAAACCGTCGCAGCCGGCGACGAAGTCCGCGCGGAGCGATTTCTGCTCGCCGTTCTCGCGATATCGCACGAGCGGGTGGTTGCCGTCGAAGCCCTCGATGGCGAACACTTCAGCCTCGTAGTGCGGCGCATGACCGTCGCCTGAAAGCGCGTCCATCAGGTCGCGCGTGACCTCCGTCTGCCCGTAGACGGTGACGCCGCCGCCGATCAGCGTGTGGAAGTCGATGCGGTGGCGCCTCCCTTCGAAGGCGATACCGATCCCCTCATGCACCAGGCCCTCGCGGTGGCAGCGCTCGCCGACGCCGGCCTCGTCGAGCAGCGCGACCGTGCCCTGCTCAAGCACGCCCGCCCGGATGCGGCCAAGCACATACTCGCCGCTCCGCCGCTCGAGCACGACATTGTCGATGCCGGCCCTGTGCAGGAGCTGCGAGAGGAGCAGCCCCGACGGGCCCGCTCCGACGATCGCCACCTTGGTGCGCATCCCCGCCGACTGTTCTAGCGAACCTCGGCGCAGACTAAACGGATGGCGGCGCCCCGGCTAGAACGGATAGTGCTGCCCAGGATCCTCGATGGTGATCCAGCGAAGCTCGGTGAACTCGTCGATCGCCGCCTTGCCGCCGAAGCGGCTATGGGGGCTGCTGCGCCGGTTCGTTCCAGGCGACCTGATCCCGGTCTCGCACCGGCCGCGGCGGAAGCCCAAGGCTCCGGCCAAAGAGGAGGCTAGGGCACGTGCCTCATAGGTGCGGCAGCCACACGTCGAGCACCGCCGCACGCTGCTCCTCACGCACCACGGTGATCGCCTCTTCGAGCGCGTCCTCGACGTCCTCGGCGCGATCGACCTTGCGCGCATAGGCGCCGCCCGATGCGGCGGCGATCGCCGCATAGTCCGGCGGCGGATCGAAAGCGACGCCGATGTCGTTGGAGCGGCTTGCGTAGCCATCGGGATGCACGGCGAGCATGGAGAACTTCGGCGCGCGCCAGCCGCGGTTGTTGTAGACGACCTGCAGGAACGGTGTCTGATACTGGCGCGCCATCCAATGCACCGTCGAGGGAATGGAGAACATGTAGGAGCCGTCGCCGGTCAGCGACATCACCGTCTTCTCCGGCGCCGCGAGCTTTGCGCCGATCGCCGCGCCGCCGGCCCAGCCGAGCGAGCTGCCGCCCGACGCGAAAATCGAGCCCGGTCGGCGCATGCCGAGATGGTCGAAGATCACGTGGTAGTTGGTGATCCCTTCGTTCAGCGCGACCGTGTCGTCGTCGACGTGCTTGCGGATGCAGGCGGTCAGATATTCCGGGCTTGCCATGTCGCCATTCGGCGCTTCGGATGCGTCCAGATCGCGCGCGCGTTTCTCGTGCAGCGCCGCGAATTGCCGCCGGTGCCTTCCGCTTTTCGGCGTCGATCTTGGCGGCGTTGAGCGCCGCGTTGAGCTGAGAGAGCGCCACCGCGGCGCTTGCCTTGAACACGCGCATCGCCGGGATGTACCAAAGCGGCATGCGCTCCTTCAGCGGATCGATATCAATGTGGAAGATTCGCGCGCCGTCGCGCGGCTTGTTCACGGTTGGAATCCACGGAACGTCGCTGTCGATTACCAGGATCACGTCGGCCTCGGCGACAAGCGGGTTCTGCGTCTGCTGGTTCCACTGGCTGCCGAGATAGAGTGAGTTGTCGTGCGGAAAATTCATCGCGCTCGGCACGGATTCAAGCACGCCGATGCCGAGGCGTTCGCAGAAGCGGACCAGCGCGCCGACCGCGGCCGGATCGCGGCCGACATATGAGGTGACGAGAAGCGGGTGCTTCGCCTTCGCTAGCGTCTCCACGATCTGCGCCGCGGCATCCGGCGGAAGTGCCGCCGGGGCGATCGGCTGCCAGTGCGCCATGTCGATCGTGACCGGCGCGGCGAGCTCCTCCTCCAGCACCTCGCGCGCGGCCATCAGGTAGACCGGGCCCTTCGGATCGCTCATCGCAATCTGCAGCGCCCGATGCACGATCTGCTTGATGTTCCGCCCAGTGCGGATCTCGTTGTCGTATTTCATGTATTGGCGGACGATGCCGCGCTGGTCGGGGACGTCCTGCAGCCACTGGATGAACTCGTTGCGGCTGCCGCGCAGCTCGCCCTCCTGCGTGAAAGGCGAGGCGCCGGCGAAGATCAGAACCGGCGCGCGGTTCATGGCGACGTTGTGCACCGCCCCGGCAAGCGCCTGCGTGCCGCATTCGACATGCACGAGCACCGCCTGCGGCCTGCCGCTCACCTGCGTGAAGCCGTGCGCGGCGGAGAGCGCCACCATCTCGTTCGGGCAGGTGATCAGGCTCGGGATGGGGCGCCCCGACGCCTTCGCCTCGGCGATCGCTTCGATGAGCGCCGGATGGTCGCTGCCGAGATTGGCGAAGATGGTAGTGACGCCGGCTTCCGTCAGCGCCTCGAGAAATGCCGTCGCCGCTGTGTACATGAGATACCCGTGATCCGCGGCGGTTATTCGAGAAACGCGGCGATGCGGCGAAGCAGGTCGACCAGCTCCGCCTTCTTCCGTCCGGCGATCTCGTCGAGCTTGGCGTCATGCACGGCGGCATGTGCCTCGAGCGTCCTGAGCTTCTCCGTGCCCGCCGGCGTCAGCGAGAGCGAATAGCTGCGCTTATCGCCCGGAACCGGCAGCCGCTTGATGAGATGCCGATGCGTGAGATCGCGGATGACGGGCGTGAGCGTTGACTTGTCGCGGCCGCTCGCACGGCTGAGCACGATCGGCGTGATCCCCGGGTTGGCCTCGATCAGTGAAAGGACAGCGAACCAGCCGGGCCGCAGATCCGGCTCGCCGGTCTGGCGCTTGAAGGCCTTGAACGATGCATTCTGGGCCTGACGCAGGTGGAAACCGATCGCATCCTGAAGCACGCCAAGCTTGATGTCGCTTTGGCCGGGCGCCGTCTCGCTCTGGTCTTCGCGCGCGGCCTGACCGCGATCCGAATTCCGGTCCATCTTACCTCTAGGAAGCCCCAGGAGCATTGTGCGCGCCCAATGTCCGGGCTCGCAAGGGCGTTGATCCTTCCCCTCAAATTCGCAGGCAAGATGCAATGAAACGCCGCCTGCCGCAATGTTAGTTTTGTGTCAAACTAATATCGCAGGACATGCCGGCATGTGCTCTGGGTCGGAACGCGCGAAGTGCGCCGCTGCGTATGCGAGTGAAGCATCAACCACAAGGCGACGGTCGCTCGTCATGGTGCCAGATCGGCCATCTTAGACCTCCGCATCCGGCCGGATCTTGTTGTCATCCGACCTGCCATCGGGCACTGAAAGGCGGACGGTGCAACCAACGAGGCTCAAGACCCCGTGTTGAATTCCAAGGCCGACCTTGAACGGCATTTTTCCATGAGCGGACTGACGGCACTCGTCACCGGTGCGGGCGGTGTGCTCGGCGGCGCGATCGCGAGCGGCTTCCTTGCCGCCGGCGCGAATGTCGCGATCTCCGACACCAACAAGGACGGGCTCGACAAGAAGGGCGAGGCGCTCGCCAAGCTCGGCAAGGTCTCAGCGCATGTGTGCGACGTGACCGATGCCGACGCGGTGAAGGCGCTGGTCGGTGCCGTGGAAAAGGCGCATGGCGGTGTCGACGTGGTGTGCAACGCCGCCGGCATCGCGCAGCGCACGCCGGCGGAGGAGCTCCCGATCGAGGAGTTCCGCAAGGTGATGGCGGTCAATCTGGAGGGCACGTGGCTCGTCAGCCAAGCGGCGGGCCAGAGCATGATCAAGGCCGGGAAGGGCGGCAAGATCATCAACATCGGATCGGTCCGCGGCCTTGTCGGCCACCCGCTCGGCTATGTCTCCTACGGGACCAGCAAGGGCGCCGTCCATAATCTCACCCGCCAGCTTGCGACCGAGTGGGCGAAATACGCAATCAACGTCAACTGCCTGGCGCCGAGCGTGATCAACACGCCGCTCGCCGCCTATATCCTCGACGATCCGGAGCGCAAGAAGATGTTCATGGACCGCGTGCCGCTCAGTCGCCTCGCCGAGACGGACGATATCGTTGGCGCGGCGATCTTCATGGCCTCCCCGGCGGGGAATTTTATTACCGGGCAGATTCTCTTTGTCGACGGCGGCTCCACCGCGGGATGAAGCGGCACCGCTGACGCTACGCGAGGTCAGGCGGGAGGGTTCGACTTCTTCAGGTCCGGCTTCATCAAGAGCATGACGCTCGAATAGTCGTGCTTGGCGTAGCCGGCCTCGCAGTGGAACTGGTACATGTTGCAGGCGATCTCGCCGAGCGAGGCGACGGTATGCGACTCCGCCGCAAGCTGCATCGCGAGCCGCATGTCCTTCAGCTGGAACTCCGTGCGGAACCCGCCGCTATAGCCGCGCGAGGAGGGGACGTTCTCCATGACGCCCGGATAAGGGTTCAGCTGCTGCAGCGCGAAGTTGGTGCCGGAGCTGGTGCGCATGATCTCCGACAGCACCTTCGGGTCGAGGCCGTTGGCAACGCCGAGCGCCAGCGCCTCCGTGCAGCCGAGCATGCAGATGCCGGAGAGCATGTTGTTGCAGATCTTGGCGGTCTGGCCGGCGCCATTCGTGCCGGCGTGAACGATGTTGCGGCCCATCGCCTGAAGAAGTGGCCGCGCGCGCTCCAGGTCCTCCGCGTCGCCGCCGACCATGAAGGTCAGCGTCCCGGCGTCGGCGCCATGCGTGCCACCCGAGACCGGCGCGTCGATCATTGTCGAGCCGCGCTTCTTGATCTCCTCCGCCAGCTCGCGCGTGACGGAGATCGAGATGGTGCTTGAGTCCATGAAGAGCGTGCCGGCCGGCACATGATCGAGCAGCCCGCCTTTGCCGAGATAGACGTCGCGCACGTGGTCGTGGGTCGGCAGCATGGTCATCACGATCTCGGCGCCCTTGGTCGCTTCGACCGCGGAGGAGGCCGCCTTGCCGCCGTGCTCGACGAGGTAGTCGACCGCGTCCTTTGCGAGGTCATAGCCGGTAACGCTGTGGCCGGCCTTCAACATGTTGCGGCCCATCGGCTTCCCCATGTTGCCGATGCCAATCAGGGCAACGCGCATTCGTTCATCCTCCCTCTTTTGATCCGATCTTGTTCAGACTCCCGGCGTGCCGGAATTGATGATCACCGTCTTCGACCAGGTGAAATGCTCCACCATGCTTTCAAGCGACAATTCACGGCCGATGCCGCTGACTTTGGTGCCGCCATACTCGATGCTGGCTTCCGCCACGGAGAACTGGTTGACCTGCACGAAGCCGGCGTCGATGCGGTCGATAAACTCCATCGCGCGGGCGAGGTCGCGCGTCCAAAGCACCGCCGCGAGGCCGTAGCGGGAATCGTTGGCCTCGGCGAGGACGGCGTCGAAGTCGCGCCACCTGGCGACGGTGGCGATCGGCCCGAAAATCTCGTCGCGGCAGACCGGCGAGCCTGCCGGCACGCCCTCGATCAGCGTCGGCCGATAGAAGTAGCCGCGGGCAAGCGCCGCGTCGCGCGGGCGCTCGCCGCCGACCAGGATCTTGGCGCCTTTCGTCTCGCGCGCCATTTGGACATAGCGCTCGATGCGCTCAAGCTGCTCGGCCGAGATGACCGCGCCGACCTCGGTCTGATCGTCGAGCGGGTTGCCGAGCCGGCCCTTGTCGATCCCCGCGAGCACGCGGTCCATCACCCGGTCGATAGACGTCGTCGTGGATGAAGACGCGCGTGCCGGCGGTGCAGGACTGCCCCTGCCGGAAGAGCCGCAGGCCCTGGATGATGCCCGCCGACGCGAGATCGAGATCGGCGTCGGGCATGACGATGTTCGGGTTCTTGCCGCCAAGCTCCGCCGTGACGGAGATGAACTTGTCGGCGGCGTAGTGCATGATCTGGGCGCCGACCGCGCTTGAACCGGTGAACGAGATCTTTCGCACCAGCCGGATGCTCGCAAAGCGGCTTTCCCGCTTCTTCGCCGAAACCGGAGATGACATTGGCGACGCCCGGCGGCAGCACCTCCTGCATCAGCTCGAAGACACGCAGCACGCCAAGCGGCGCCTGCTCGGCGGTCTTGAGAACGATGGTGTTTCCCGCCGCGAGCGCCGGCCCGACCTTGCAGGCCGACTGCATCAGCGGCGCGTTCCACGGAATGATGCCGCCGACGACGCCGACCGGCACGCGCTTGGTGTAGAGGAATTTCCCCGGCGCCCAAGGCGTCGTCTTGCCCTTCACCTCGCTCGCGAGGCCGGCGAAGTAGCGCAGGATGTCGACCATGGTCTTCGCTTCGCCGCGCGTCTGCGTGGCGAGTGCATTGCCGGTCTCAAGCGAGGAGAGCTGCGCCAGCGCCTCAACTTCGCTCTCGAGACGATCGGCGACCTCGAGCATGATTGCGCTGCGCTTGCGCGCGGGAAGCGCCGCCCAGGCCGGGAAGGCCTCGGACGCCGCGGCGACCGCGCGCTCGACATCGGCGGACCCGCAGCGGGGCGCTGACCCGATGATCTCGGCATTAGCGGGGTTCTCGACGGGAAAGGTCTCCGAGGCGACCGCCTTGGTCAGCTTGCCGCCGACGACAACGTGATTGGAGAGCCGCATCGCCAAGGCCTTGGCAGCCCGCTCGCGCTCGGCGGTCACATCCGTTGCCGCTCCGCGGTCGATGGCTGCGGCGGCTGACTTTGCCGCGGCTGACTTTGCCATTGTCGTTCCTCCTCCTTCCGGCGGGCGGCCTGCACGCGATCGGCTGCTCCTGTCGGCCCCTCGTTGCGGCTGTGGGAGCCTTCCAAAAAAGCCCGGCAGCGAGGCCTTGCATTCGTATGCATATGCGATAAGTCTGCGCGCAGGGAGAGTCAAGAATTGCGGGGCGGCGCTGCCCTGTTCGAAAAAGTTCCAGAGGCGAGGAAACTTCATGCCGGAAACCCGCATCGGGCTTCTTCTGGGCGACCCGGCCGGCGTCGGGCCGGAGATTTCAGCCAAGCTCCTGGCGCGCGAGACCGAGCGCGACGATCTCCGCTTCGTCGTCATCGGCACGGAGAAGGTGCTCGCCGAGGGTGCGCGCGTCGCCGGCGTTGCGCTCGATCTGCCAAAGGTGAAGGCGGGTGCCGCGATCCCCAAGAACGCGCCGCGCCAGATCCTGATGACCATCAACGAAGCGGGGATCGGCGACATCCCGGCGAGGACGGCGAGCCGCGCCGCCGGCCTCTACACGCTCAGAAGCCTGCAAGCCGCCGTTGCTGCGGCGAAGGCCGGCGCGATCGACGCGATCGTCTATGCGCCGCTCAACAAGCACGCCATGAGCCTCGCCGGCTTCGACCAGATCGACGAGATGCACTATCTGGCGCGGCTCTTCGGCTGCAATCATTTCTGCAGCGAGCTGAACCTGCTCGACAATCTGTGGACCGTGCGCGCCACTTCGCACGTGCCGCTGCGCGAGGTTGCCGACCGGCTGACGACCAAGCTCGTCATCGATGCGACGGAGCTCGGCATAGCGACCATGCAGCGCGCCGGCATCTCAAAGCCGCGGATCGCGATTGCCGGGCTCAACCCGCATGCCGGTGACGGCGGGACGATCGGCACCGAGGACGACGCGATCATCGCGCCGGCTGTCGAGGCGTTGGAGAAGGAGGGGCGGGACGTCTCCGGACCGGTCTCGCCCGACACCGTCTTCATGGCGGCCTCGCGCGGCGCCTACGATCTCGTCGTCACCATGTACCATGACCAGGGCCAGATCGCGCTGAAGGCGCTCGGCTTCGAACGGCTGGTGACCCTGCTTGGCGGCCTGCCGGTTCCCGCGATCACCGCCTCTTCGGGAAGCGCCTACGATATCACCGGAGAGAACAAGGCGAGCCCGGACGGGCTGATCGCCGCCTGCGCACTGGCAGAACGCCTCACGGCACCGAAGACGGAGTCACCGCACGCCCAGGCTTGACTGCACGGAAACCGGATCCTTGCGCGCGATGCGGGCGGAAGAGCGGACGATCAGCTCGCCCGGGACGCGCACGGAGACGGGCTCCGCGTCGGCCCGGTTGATCTGGTCGAGCAGGATAGCGACCGTCTCCGCCGCCATCGTCTCGACCGGCTGCCTGACCGTCGTCAGATCGTAGCTCGGCCAGGCCGCCGCGGCGATATCGTCGAAGCCGATGATCGAGACGTCGCCCGGAACGTCGAGCGACAGCTCGCGGCGCGCCGCGTCGAGCGCGCCGAGCGCCATGATGTCGCTGATGCAGAAGAGTGCGTCGGGCCGGTCGTGCCGGGCGAGCATAGCTTTCGCCGCCTTGAAGCCGCCCTCATAGGTGTTGCCGCCCGATTCCTCGACGATCTCGAAGATGCCGTTGCGGCGCAGTTCCTCGGCGAAGGCACGCTTCCTCTCGATATGGGTGGAGGTGCTGGCGAAGCCGCCGATCAGCCCGAAGCGTCGGTGGCCGGCTTCCAGGAAGGTGCGAGCGACGAGCCGGCCCGCCTCCTCGTTGGCACAGCAGACCGAGTTGACCGAATGGCCGTAGACGGTGCGGTTGAAGAGCACGACCGGCGCGCCGCCCCTGCCGAGCGCCTCCGCCATGCGCGAGGAGAGCGTCGCGGAGGTGATCACCACACCTGCCACCTGATACTGCATCAGTTGCGGCAGCACCTCGTCGACATCGTGCCCCGCCGGCACGCTGAAAAGAAGCACGCGCCGCCCAAGCTCCTGCAGGTTGCGCGTAAAAATGTTGAGCACCGTCGGATAGAAGGGATTGAGGATATCCCCCATCACGATGCCGATGATGTTCGACTTGCGCGAGATCAGCGAGCGCGCCAGTTCGTTCGGCCGATAGCCAAGCTCCGAGGCGACCAGCTGAATGCGCTTCAGCGTCTCCTGCGAAACCACGTCTTGACGATTGAAGGCGCGGGAGACCGTCGACTGCGAGACTCCGGCGATGCGCGCAACCTCGTTCGACGTGACTTTCTTCATTCCTGGTGCGCCTTCAATGAGCCCGCGCGGGCGGATCGAGAACCCACAAATCTAGCGCGGGCCGGACCGGGTTGGCCATAAGCCATATCGGAGAGCGGTGTCTCTTGTGTCATGCGAGACGCCTGAGAAGGATCTGGCACGCCTCGTCGAGATCGGCCTCGATCGCCGCCGCCGCCGCCGCCGCATTTCGACGCTTGAGCGCATCGAGGATCGTCTTGTGGTGGCGATTCGAGGCGACATAGTTGCCGGAGCCATGCAGTCGGTGGAAATAGGGGCCGACTTGCAGCCATAGGGGCTCGACCATCTGCATCAGCGTCTCCGAGCCTGCCGCGCGGTAGATGGTAAAATGGAAGTCGTGGTTGGCGCGGATGAACTGCCGGGCGCTGGCCCGTTCGACGGCCTTGTCCATGGCGCCGACAAGGCCCGTGAGCCGTTCGATGTCGGCCGCGCGGATTGCCTCTGCCGCCCATCGCGTCGCGGTCGTCTCCACGACGCGCCGCACGCGGTAAAGATCGCTGAGCCGGCTTACGCTCAGTTCCGGAATGCCGACCGAGCGGCCCGCCACGTTGGTGAGCGCCTTTTCCGCCGTCAGCCGATGCAGCGCTTCGCGCACCGGCATGGCGCTCACCTCGAATGCATCGGCAAGCCCCTGGATGGTCACGAGCTCGCCCGGCGCGATGCCGCCGTTCAGGATCAGCTCCTTGACCCGCCGGTAGACCTCGTCGGGGAGCTTCGCCCGCTGCACCGGCTGGAAGGCGAGGACCGCCGTTTTCCGCTTTGCCTGTGCCATGCCGACAGTCCTTCCTCTCCGCTCGGAATTCTCTCCTGGCAGCCTCGTTCGTGAGGCCGTTCTGGCGGAATCCGCGCGTTGCCAGCACCAGTCTATTTGATTTATGATCAAAAAGCATCCGGGGGCCCCGTCGCCTTTCATGGCTCGTCCGGGCCGGCTCGGCGCTTCGCGAAACAAGGACAAAACAGGAGGACGGATGGCATCGGCTCCCGTGACACTTCCGCCCCGGGGACTGCGCGCCGTCGTGACGGCGGGCGCCTCCGGCATCGGCCGCGCCATCGCCGACACGCTGCTCGCCTGTGATGCAAAGGTCGTCATCTGCGACGTGAGCGACACGTTTCTGGAGGACTTCCGCAAGGCGCATCCGAACGCCAGCGCGGTCGTCGCCGATGTCTCGGTCGAGGCCGACGTCGATCGTCTGTTCGACACCGCGAAGAGCACGCTCGGCGGGCTCGACCTCCTGGTCAACAATGCCGGCATTGCCGGACCGACCGGCGGCGTCGACGAGATCGCGCCGGCCGATTGGCGACGCTGCATCGACATCTGCCTGACCGGCCAGTTCCTCTGCGCGCGCCGCGCCGTGCCGATGCTGCGCGAAGCGGGCGGCGGCGCGATCGTCAACATGTCGTCCGCGGCCGGGCGCTTCGGCTATGCATTTCGCACGCCCTACTCGTCGGCGAAGTGGGGGGTGATCGGCTTCACCCAGAGCCTCGCCAAGGAGCTTGGGCCGCAGAACATCCGGGTCAACGCCATCCTGCCCGGCATTGTCGAGGGCCCGCGCATGCAGGGCGTGATCGAGGCGCGCGCCAAGCAGCTCGGCGTCAGCCACGATGAGATGGAAGAGCGCTATCTGGAAAAGGTGTCGCTGCGCCGCATGGTGAGCCCCGACGATATCGCCGCAACGATCGTCTTCCTGGCGTCGCCCGCCGGCAGCAACATTTCCGGTCAGTCGATCGGCGTCTGCGGCAATGTGGAGGCGCTGTGAGAGCTCAGGAAGCGTTTGGGAGTGAGGCGCGATGAAGGTTGCGGTTATCGGCGTCGGACTGGTCGGCCGCGGCTGGGCGCTCGCCTTCGCGCGCGGCGGCTGCGAGGTGGCGCTCTTCGACGCGACGCCGGGCGCGGTCGATGCGGGACTTGAGTTCATCGACGCCGCACTCGGCGATCTCGCGACCAACGATCTGCTCGGCGGGGGTAAGCCGGCCGAGGTCAGAAAGCGCTTCCGCATCGCGAAAAGCCTCGCGGACGCGCTCGAAGGCGTCGCCTATGTGCAGGAGAGCACGCCGGAAGAGATCGGGATGAAGCGTAGCGTTTTCGCTGAGCTCGATCGGCTTGCTCCGCCCGACGCAGTGCTTGCGAGCTCCACGTCCGCACTGCTTCCTTCTGCTTTCACCGCCGAGCTCAAGGGGCGGGCGCGTTGCCTCGTCGCGCATCCGCTCAATCCGCCCTATCTGATCCCGGCGGTAGAGCTGGTGCCGGCGCCCTGGACCGCCCCCGCCGTCGTCGAGCGAGCGCGGAAAATCATGGTCGAGGCCGGGCAGTCGCCGATCGTCATGCAGCGCGAGATCGACGGCTTTGTCGTGAACCGGCTGCAGGGCGCGCTGCTGCACGAGGCTTTCCGCCTGGTCGCCGACGGCTACGCGTCGGTCGAGGACGTCGACATTGCGGTGCGCGAGGGACTGGCGCTCCGCTGGAGCTTCATCGGCCCGTTCGAGACCATCGACCTGAACGCGCCGGGCGGCGTGCGCGACTATGTCGAGCGCTATGGTGGCCTCTATGAGGGCCTGTTCGAGACGCAGAAGCGCCGCGCCGACTGGAAGGGGCCGGTCATCGATACGGTCGAAAGAGAGCGCCGCGAGCGGCTGCCGAAGGACGACCTTGGAAAGCGCGCCGCCTGGCGCGACCGCCGGCTGATGGCACTTGCCGCCCATAAGCGACAGGCGAAGCAAGAGATCGGAGAGTAGGACGCACGATCCCGAAAGGTGGGAACCGCTTTTCGGACGAGATCGTGCTCAAACCAGGAGAGCCGTCATGGCCGCCAAGCGGAAAGTCATCATCACCTGCGCGGTGACCGGCGCGATCCACACGCCGACCATGTCGCCCTATCTGCCGGTCACGCCGGAGGAGATCGCCAAGCAGGCCATCGAGGCGGCCGAGGCGGGTGCGGCGATCCTGCATCTTCACGCCCGCAACCCCGAGACTGGCCAGCCGGACCAGACGCCGGAGGCTTTTGGGCGCTTCCTTCCGCGCATCAAGCAGGCGACGAACGCGGTGGTCAACATCACCACCGGCGGCAGTCCTTACATGAAGGTCGAAGAGCGCGTGCTGCCGGCCGCCACCTACAAGCCGGAAGTCGCTTCGCTCAACATGGGCTCGATCAATTTCGGTCTCTTCCCGCTGCTCGGCAAATACAAGGACTTCAAGTTCGAGTGGGAGAAGACGCATCTTGAGAACACGCGCGACCTCGTGTTCCGCAACTCCTTCCGCGACATCGAGTACATCCTGAAGACCTGCGCCGACAACGGCACGCGCTTCGAGTTCGAATGCTACGACATCGCGCATCTCTATAATCTCGCGCACTTCCTCGACCGCGGGCTGGTGAAGCCGCCACTCTTCGTGCAGTCGGTGTTCGGAATCCTGGGCGGCATCGGCACGCATCCGGAAGACCTGATGCACATGAAGCGCACCGCCGACCGGCTGCTCGGCGACAGCTACAGATGGTCGATCCTCGGCGCCGGCCGGAACCAGATGCCGCTCGCCGCGATGGGCGCGGCGCAGGGCTCGAACGTGCGTGTCGGGCTGGAGGATTCGATCTGGGTCGGTCCCGGCCAGCTCGCCAAGTCGAATGCCGAGCAGGTCAGGATGATCCGCCAGATTCTTGAGGGCCTGTCGCTCGAAGTGGCAACGCCCGACGAGGCGCGCGAGATTCTGTCGCTGAAGGGCGGCGACCAGGTCGCGTTCTAGGGCCGGGACCTATTAGGGGCCAAGCGGGGCGCCTTCCAACCCAGCAGAATTGTCGTCATTGCCGGGCTTGACCCGGCAATCCATTCCGTGACCTCGAACCAACCGTGACCGCTACGGAATGGATGCCCGGATCAAGTCCGGGCATGACGACTGGAGAGGAGGCGGCCTGGAGAGGCAAGCTCCTCACATCTCGCCCAGCATCGTGATGAACTGAATCTCGACATCCTTGGTCAGGAGGTCGAGCCGCTTCGCCCAAAAACTCTTCAGGTAGGGCATCTCCAGATGCTCATCGAGTTCCTTCCGGCTCTTCCAATTCTCATAGAAGATGAAGAAGTTCGGGTCGTTGTCGTCGACGTGCAGGTGATATTGCACGCAGCCCGCTTCGGCGCGCGTCGGCTTCACGAAGCCGTGCAGGATTTCAAGCAGCTCCGCGCGCTTCTCGGGCTTGGCGTGCAGATAGGCGATCAGAGTGCATCCCGGTTTCATGTCTCCCCCCGTTCTTGCTTAGGCGCGATTGGCGCGGACGACCCGCGCGAAAAACTCAGCTTGCGTCACACCAGGATCATGCCGCCGTCGCACATGATGATCTGGCCGGTGATGTAGTCGGACTCCGATGAGGCGAGGAACGCCGCGACGCCGTCGAGATCCTTCGGCTTGGAGGGAAAGCCGACCAGGATGCTGGCGGAGAACGACTCGATGAACTCGCCCTTCTTCTTGATCACGCCCTTGTCGATCATGTCCTGCTCAAGCCCGTCCCAGAGCGGCGTCACCACGACGCCCGGCGCGAAGCCGTTGACTGTGATCTTGTGCTTCGCCATTTCGCGCGCGCCGGCCTGCGTCAGCGAGATGACGCCCGCCTTGCTCACGCAGTAGGGCGCAAACTCGGCATAGCCCTGGCGCCCGGCGATCGAGGCGGTGTTGATGATTTTGCCGCCGCGCCCCTGCGCGATCATCTGCTTGCCGACTTCCTGCATGCACATCATGACGCCGAGGGTGTTGACCCGGACGATCGAGTTGAAGTTGTCCTCGTCGACCTCGAAGAACGGCACCGGCTTGTTGAAGCCCGCGTTGTTGAAGATGACGTCGATGCCGCCGAAGGCCTTGACCGCCTTCTTGATCATTGCCTTGATCTCGGAGCGCTCTCCGACGTCGACCGTGGCGGATATCGCCTCGTGGCCGCTCTTGCGGAGCTCGGCGGCGAGCTTTTCCGCCTTCTTACCGTTCAGATCCGCGACGACGACCCGCGCACCTTCATTGGCGAGCCGACGGATGAAGCCTTCGCCGATCCCCTGCGCGCCGCCGGTGACGATGATGCTCTTGCCTTTGATGCCTCTCATGCTTCCGCTCCAAGCCTCGCTTACGCATCCTCCCGTGCCCGCCGCGCCTGCGAGTAGATCGCCACCGCGCCGAGCGTGATGCCTCCGATGAACCAGTACTGCCAGGCGCCGGACAGGCCGAGAAATGTGGTGGCCGAGTTGATCACCTGGATCAGCATCGCGCCGAAAAGCACCCCGATGAACGAGCCCCTTCCGCCGAACAGGCTGGCGCCGCCGAGCACCACCGCCGCGATGCTGTTCAACGTGTAGCCGACGCCCTGGTTGGCGTCGCCGATGCCGAGCTGCGCCATCACCATCACCGCGCCGAGTGCCGTCAGGACGGAGCAGGCGACGAAGGCGGCGACGACCGTCCAGTTCGTCGGCACGCCGATTCGTGCCGCCGACTGCTCGTTCGATCCGACGCCGCGGATGCTGAGGCCCCAGCGCGTGTAGCGAAGCGCGATCTCAAGACCGATCGCAAGCAGCACCGCCACGGCGAAGGAGATCGGGATGCCGCCGACCTGCATCTGGATCGTGTCGATGACCTGGGTGCTGATCACGCCGCCGGGAAGCGGCCGAAGCAGCACCGAGCAGCCCTGGATGATGATGTAGACGCCGATGGTCGCGGCGACCGCCGTGAAATTCCCGAAGCGCACCAACGAGCCGTTGACGAAGCCGGCGATGGCGCCCGCGGCGAACATCGCCAGCAACCCGACCACCATCATCGACGCCGAGCTTCCGTCGGTGAAGAAGAAGGAGGAGATCACCACCACGAGCCCGACCAGCGGGCCCACCGAGACGTCAATGCCGCCGGTGAATATCGCGCACATCTGTCCGTAGCCGACAAAGGCCAGCGCCGCGGAAAGGAGCAGCAGCTTCTCGATGTTGAAGGCGGAGACGAAACGGATGTTGTGCCCCGTCGCATAGGCGCCGAGAATGATGATCAGCAACGCCAGCACGACGCTCGGCGCATAGTCGCCGGCGGCGAAGCGGCGCAGCCGCCAGCCCCAGCTCATGGTGCCGCCCGCCGGCCCGCGCCCTCGGTCATCCGCCTTGCGGAGCGCGGTGGCGGTGACCATGGTGCGGCCGATTTCCTCTTCCGTCACGTCGGCGCCGGAGAGCTCACCCACATTGTGGCCGCGCGAGAAGACGATCACGCGGTCGCAGAGCCCCTCAAGCTCCAGCGTGTCGGAGGACACGATGACGACCGGCACGCCGCTGTCGGCGATCTCGCGAAGAATCCGGTAGATCTCGGCGCGGGCGCCGACGTCGACGCCGGCCGTCGGCTCCTCGGCGAGAACCAGCTTGGCGTTGGCGCCGAGCGCGCGCGCAAGCACAACCTTCTGCTGGTTGCCGCCGGAGAGGCTGCCGACATTGGCCTCGATCGAGGCTGTGCGGATGGAAAGCTTCTCGCGCTGCTCCTCGACGCTCGCCTGTTCGGCGCTACGGCGGATCACCCCGAACCGGGCGAGCAGCGGCAATCCCGATAGCGCCGCGTTCTCACGCACCGACAGGCGCATGAAGAGGCCTTCGTTCTGCCGGTCCGACGACAGGAACATGACGCCCGCTTTGTTCGCCGCCTCCGGACGGCCGAGCCGCAGCGACTTCTCGCCAAGCCTGACCTCGCCGGAGGCGCCGACGAGACCGGCGAGCGCGCGCAGGAACTCGCTCTGGCCGTTGCCGGTAATGCCGGCGATGCCGACGATTTCACCGCCGCCCGCAATCATGCTCACGTCGTGGAAATTGCGACCGGATAGCTTGCTGACGACAAGCCTGTGAGCGTCGCTCTTCGCGCCCGCGCTCTTCGCCGGAAATACGCTGGTGACGGTGCGGCCGACGATCAGCCGCAGCATGTCCTCGTCGGACATCTCGTCGACCGGAGCCGAGCCCTTCACCTCGCCGTCACGCATGACGGTGACGTGGTCGGCGATCTGGCGCACCTCTTCCAGCCGGTGCGAGATGTAGATCACCGCCGCACCGCGAGCGGCGGCGTCGCGCACCTTCTCGAAGAGAAGCTGCACCAGGTCGGCGGTCAGCGGCGCCGTCGGCTCGTCGAGCACCAGCACCTTCGGATCGCTTGCGAGCGCCTTCGCAAGCTCGATCAGCTGGCGCTGCGCAACCCCGACATCGGTCATCCGCGTCTTCGGATGCACGGTGCAGCCGACGCGCTCAAGCTGGCTTGCGACCCACTCCATGGTGCTGCCGTCGCTTTCGCGGAGGTGCCGCGGGACGGCGAGCGCCATGTTCTCCGCGACCGTCAGGTCGGGAAGCACCGCCGGGTGCTGGTGGACGATCGCCAGCCCGAGGCGCTGCGCCTGCGCCGCGGAGAGGCGTCCGATCCTCTCGCCACGAATTTCGATTTCGCCGGCGTCGGGACGGATGTCGCCGGAGGCAATGCCCATCAAGGTGGACTTGCCGGCGCCGTTCTCGCCCAGAAGCGCGTGCACTTCGCCGGCCTTCGCCGCGAAGGAAACGTCCCTGACGGCGATGACGCCGCCAAACCGCTTTGAAACGTGACTGAGCCGAAGCCCGTCAGCTTTTGGTTCAGACACGCGTTCGGGCGCCGGTGCCTGTTTGACTGCTGCCACCATTCACTCCCTTCGCAGCAACCATCCTGGCGCAAATCTCGCTGTCCAGGAAGGAAAAGGGCCCAGGAAGAGAAGGGCCCCAGGAAGGAGAAGGGCCCCGGGGAAGGAGAAGGGAGGGAGAGCCAGCGCGAGCGCCGGTCTCCCTCCCTCTCTACGCACGGTCCAAGCGCTTAGAGGCCGCCCTTCAGTGCCGCGAGCGTCTGCTCGGTGGTCAGGCTGGTGCCGTTGCCAGCCGATTCCGGCAGTTCGGGCGTGCAGAACACGACGCCCTTCAGCGAGTCATCCATCACGAAGTTCGTGACCAGCTTGTCGCCTGGATTGGCCGCGACATGCTCGCCACCCTTCGTGTCCTTGATGACCAGCGGCTGGTCGACCTTGCCGCCGGTCGCCTCGGCGATCGCCCACTGGATGGCGAGCCGGACGTTCCACTGCTCAGCGCTCGTGGTCATGAACTGGAACGAGGACTGCGCGCCGTTCGCATGCAGCTTGTTCCACTCGCATCCGAAGCCGTTGGCGTCCTCGCCGGCCACCAGCGGAAGCTCGCGGCCCGCGCGCTGGAAGGCGCCGGAGGTCAGGATCGGGACCGAAAGGTCGCCGAACATGCCGTCAATCTTCGGATATTTGGCGATCAAAGCGGTGATGGACTTCGCCATCATGCTCGGATCCCAGTTGGTGACCTCGAACGGATCCTGGCCGATCCACTGGATGTCGGGATAGTCCTTGAAGACATCATGCATGCCCTGGGACTTCTCGACGCTCTCGCTGTTCCCCGGAGGGCCGCCTTCGTAGCCGACGGTGCCCTTGCCGCCGAGCGCGTCAGCCATCCACTTCGCCCACAGAACGCCGTGGTCGTAGAACTTGGTGCCGACGAAGACGCTGTAGTCCTGGCCCTCGGTTCCCCCGACCTTCACGCGGTAGGGAACGACGGCGCTGCCCTGCTTGAACGCGTCACGAAGGGCGGGCAGCATCGCGGGCCCGGCATCCGGGAAGACCACGATCGCTTCAACGCCCTGCGCGGCGAGGCCCTGCAGGTCGGAGATCGCCTTCTGGGTGTTGCCCTGGCCGTCCGTATGCGTCCAGCCGGTGACGTTCGGGCAACGGCTCGCCTCGTTGATCGCGGCGGCCGTGGTCATCTGCCGCCACGGATTGTCTGCGAAGCCGTCAGCGAGGGCGACCCTTATCTCCTTGGTGCCGCAGAAGTCGGGCGGCGTTGCCTCGGGCTCTGCACAGTAGATCCCGCCGGCGATGTCCTTGCACCACTGCGGCGCGTCGGCCGCGGCGGCGGGAAGCGTGCTCGCCGCCATTCCCGCAATGGCTACGGCCCCCGAAAGGAGCCAGACCCTGTATTTTGTTAGCATTCTCGATTCCTCCATCACTACTTCCTCCCAAAACCGACCTCGAAACGCGACGGCGTTGCGAAATCCCTCTAAGCGGACGAGCCGCCGGCCATGCTTGGCGTCGGCCCGCTCTCTCCGAGTCTGCGAAACCATGCCGCCAGCCTGTGCAGTCTGAGGCTGTAGACGCCGACGCCGACGATGATCGCCCCGCCCTGGAACAGGAACTGCACGCCGACGCTCGCGCCCGTGGTCAGGACGAGTTGCTGAAGCTGGGTCAGGAACACCGCCGCGATCACCGTCGCGCCAAGATTGCCGGCGCCGCCGAAAAGCGATGTTCCGCCGAGCACCACCGCCGCGATCGACGGGATCAGATAGCTGTCGCCCTGAAACGCGCTCGGCAGCGACATCAGTCCGGCGAGAAAGATTCCGCCGGAGCAGTAGAGCAGGCTGGCGCCGGCATAAGCCGCGAGTTGATAGCGGCCCGGCATGATCCCGGCCGCGCGCGCTGCCCGTGCATTGGCGCCGACGGCCTCGAAGCGACGCCCGAAGACCGTGCGCTTGATGATGAAGCCGACGACAAGCGTTGCGGCGACCGCGATATAGGCGAGCGTGGTGACCCCGAAGATCTTGTAGTCGACGAAATTCGAGAAGGCTTCCGGAACCTGCACCGGCGTGCCGCCGGAAATGACGATGTTGACGCCGTAGAGGAGCGCATTCGTTCCGATGGTCGCGACGATCGGCGCGACGCGTGCACGGCTGACGAGGAGCCCGTTCACCAGCCCGGCGGCGAGTGCCACCAGATAGGCCAGTGCGATCGCCGCGCCGAGCGCCGTCCCTTCCTGGATGCCCGGTTGGCTGCTTGAGTAGTAGGCAACGATCACGCCGCTCAGCGACACGACGCCGGGAACGGAAAGATCGATGCCGCCCTGCTGGATCACCAGCGTCTGTCCGAGTGCAACCATCGCCAGGATCGCTGCGAAGGGGATCATGCCGCTCAGCGCGCCGCTGCCGAGCGTCGCCGGCTGCACGAGCCAGCTCAGAAGAAAGAGCAGCAAAGTCGCAAGCAGGATGCCGCCGCTTGAGCGGAAAGGCATGGCGCCGCGACGCAGTCGCTCGCGACCGCCGTCCTGGGCGCTGCCTCCGTCTTGCCGATTGGTCGCCGGCATCGGTCCTTCGTCTCCTCCGTGGGCGGGCGTCTTGCCGGATTGCGCTCCGGCTGATCCCGTCCTCTTCGCTGTTCTTGGTGACCGCGAGAGCGATCACGTCTTCAACCGCCGACTGTCCCCAACAAGAAGCCCGACAGGCGCTTTTGAGAACGTTCTCAGGGAACGTTTACACGAGCACCGTATGGGCGTCACTTTATTCCTGTCAAGGGATCCGAATAGGGCAGCCCTGCTTCCACGTCGTCTCCCAGAGCATCGGCCGGGCTCCGCTCGAACGATGCCGCGCCGGCTCCGGTCGATGGTCCTGCAACGTCAAGCCGCCGCAACGGATTTCACCATTGACGCATGCCCTCCTTGCCCGCCGGCCGGCAACAGAGAGACAGCAAGCGACATGCCATGCCCTGATGCGGCATCCGCGCGTCTGCCAACCCCGCTTTATGCCGGCGAAGTGTCGCTATTTGCGACAGATGATGCAGTCGCCATCCAGGCTTTTGATAGGAGAGCTTGCTCCGAAAGAAGTGGGTCGGCGAGCGAGCAACGCATGCTGCGCCGCACCTCGCAAGCCGCAGTGGCGAAAAGTCAGATCATTGCGCTGACTTCGCGCCAAGTCGGAGCGCGCCCATGCGTTCTGCCACTACGCTCCGACTTTGGGCAGGTTCGGAGCGCCCTGTTTCTCGCTACGAAATGTCGTCGTCGAGCGCTCGATCAAATGGCCGGGAATGCGGGTCACCTGCGGCTTTTGCGATGGACGGCGCGCGAGCTTGCCGACCAGTTCCACGGTGGTGGCAATCATCGCCGCCGTCGGCTGGCGAAGCGTGGTGAGCGAGTAGGGCGGCCATGCCGCCATCGCGATGTCGTCAAAGCCGACGACGGAGAGGTCCTCCGGAATGCGGAGGCCGAACTCTCGGCGCGCCGCGTCGACGATGCCGAGCGCGACGATGTCGTTGGCGCCGAATATCGCGTGCGGGGTGGGCTTTCGCGCCAGAAGCTGCATCGCCGCGCGGTAGCCCGCCTCGTAGCTGAAGGCGCCGGCTTCCTCGCGGATCGGCGCCGCTATGCCGCGCTTGGCGCAGCGCGCCTGGAATCCCCGCCAGCGGTCGACGGTTGTCGAGGCGTCGGGGCGGCCGGCGACATAGGCGAGCCGCGTGTGCCCGCGGTCGATCAGATGGTCGGCGACCTGGCGGCCGCCGCGCAGGTTGTCGCACGTCACCGCCCAGGAGACGCCGTCGGAGGCATAGCGGTTGAAGAAGATAAGCTGCGTCCCGGTCTCGCGGCAGGCCTGCGCCGCCTCCGAGGTCAGCGTCGCGGCAAGCAGGATCACGATGTCCGGCTGATAGCGCAAGAGAAGCTTCAACGCCTCGTCGGAAGAGCGCGACGGGCTCGCCGACATCAGCATGACGCTCATGTCGATCGTCTGCAGCTCTTCCGTCAGTCCGTTCAGCACCTCCGGATAGAACGGGTTGGTGATGTCGGAGGCGACGATGCCGACGATCTCGGTGCGCTTGGTGATCAGGCTGCGCGCCATCGGGTTGGCTCGGTAGCCGAGCTCGGCGGCGCGCTTCAGCACATCGCGCCGGGTCTCGCCGGCGATCGTCGCGTCCTTGTGGAAGGCGCGCGAGACCGTGGAGATCGAGAGCTGGAGGTCCATGGCAAGATCGCGCAGCGTGACGCGCGGCTTGTGCCTCAACACGTTTGTTCTGCGCTTCATGACCGTCCGACCGTTGCTCTCCGTCTAACCGTGGAAGCTGATCCTGACAATCCTGGCAGTGCGTTTCAGCAACAGATTGGATCTCTTGACAGGGGCGAGACGGGAGCCGTAGGTAGCCGACATGTAAACGTTCCCTGAGAACGTTCTCGCAGCGCTCTTTTCCGCTGTCAATCGGTCGCCTCGAGGACCGAACAAGCACCGGGCCTGAGCGTCAAGAACAAGAACGGGCGGAGGGTGCGGCCAGAGATTCCGCCGCATTCCGCGCAGGGAGGAAGCGAGGAAAAATGCCGTCCGACATCGCAATGGTCGATGCACACGTGCATTTTTGGGATCCGACCAAGCACTATTATCCCTGGCTCAACGACAGACCGCTGATCCCGTTTCGCTACGGCGACTATTCGTCGATCTGCCGGCCCTATTATCCGTCCGACTATTTCGCCGACGCCGCCGGCCACAAGGTCGAGAAGATCGTCTACCTCGAGACCGAATGGGATCCGCGCGATCCGATCGGCGAGATGGATTTCGTCGCCGAGCTGCGCGCTGAGACCGGCTTCCCGAACGTTGCGATCGCGCAGGCCTGGCTCGACCGCGCCGACAACGCGGTGACGCTCGAAAGCCACGCGGCACGCGGCTTTGTCCGCGGCGTTCGCCAGAAGCCGCGCGGCAGCAGGTCTCCCAAGGAGCGCGGCTCGACCAGCATGAGCGATCCCCTCTGGCGCGAGGGCTTTGCACGGTTGAAGCCGCTCGGCCTGCAGTTCGATCTGCAGACGCCGTGGTGGCATCTCGACGAGGCCGCCGCGCTCGCCGATGCTTTTCCCGACACGCGCATCATCCTCCTCCACACCGGGCTTCCGGCCGACCGCAGCCGCGAGGGGATTGAAGGATGGAAGGCCGGGATGCGCAGCTTCGCCCGCTGTCCGAATGTCGCCGTCAAGATCTCGGGCATCGGCATCCCCGGCGTCGCGTGGACGGCAGAGGTCAACCGCGAAGTCGTGCTGTCGACGATCGAGATTTTCGGCGTCGACCGCTCAATGTTCGCGAGCAACTTCCCGGTCGACGGCGTCTGCAGCACGCTCGATACGATCTTCTCCGGCTACAAGACCATCACCGCCGGCTTCACGCCGGAAGAGCGCCAAAAACTCTTCCACGACAACGCCATCCATTTCTACCGGATCGATGACTAAGATCGGATATGTCGGCGTCGGGCTGATGGGCGGCCCCATGGTGAAGTGGCTGCTTCAGCGCGACTTCACGGTGCGCGCCTTCGACATTTCATCGGCGCGGCTGAACGAGGCGGCGGCCGCGGGCGCCGCTCCCGCCGCGTCCCCCGCCGACGCCGCGAAGGACGCCGACTTCGTCGCCCTCAACTTGCCAACCACGCAGGCCGTCGAAGACGCTGTATTCGGCAAGAACGGGCTGGTTCAGAGCCTCGCCCCGCCCGTACTCCTCGTCGACTTCTCGACCATCGAGGTCGAAAGCGCGCGCGGCTTCGCGCGGCGGCTCAAGCAGGCGACGGGCTGCAACTGGGTCGATGCGCCGGTATCGGGCGGGCCGGTCGCATCCGGAAACGGCACGCTGACGGTGATGGCCGGCGGCGACCCGGCCGACATCAAGCGGCTCCGCCCGTTCTTCGATGCGATCGCCGCGAACTTCACGCATGTCGGCGAAACCGGCGCCGGGCTGGTGGCCAAAATGGTCAGCCAGCTGATTGTCGGCTGCCTGCATGTCGTACTCGCCGAGGGCGCGCGGCTGGCGGAGCTTTCCGGCATCGATGCGGCGGCGATTCCGGCGTGCGTCGCTGGCGGGCACGCCGACGGCGTGCTGCTGCGGCAGCTTTATCCGCGCATTGTCGAGCGCGATTTCCGCCCGCGAGCCTATGTCCGCCAGCTCGCGAAGGACCTGATGATGGTGGAGAAGCTGACGAAGGCCGCGGCGATGCCCGCGCCGATGCTGGGCGAGGCGAGCCGCATGTACCGCGCATTGGTGGAGCGCGGCGATGCGGAGCTCGATTCCTCCGCCGTGGTCAGGCTCTACGAGACGAACGACAAGGCCGCGAGGCAGCCGCCGACCGGCACGAAGGAGCGAACTGGATGAAGAGGCTCAAGGAGGGGCGCAGCGCACAGGCGGTCGCCGAGGACAGTGCCAAGGTGCGCGCGACGGTCGAGGGCATTCTGGCCGACATCGAAGTGCGCGGCGACAAGGCGGTGCGCGACCTCTCGATCAAGTTCGACAAATGGGATCGCAGCGACTACCGGCTCACGGACAAGGAAATTCGCGACTGCCTCGGCGAATTGTCGGCGCAGGAGCTCGACGACATCCGCTTCGCGCAGGCGCAGGTCAGGAACTTTGCCGAAAAGCAGAAGGCCTGCCTGCTCGACCTTGAGGTCGAGACGCTGCCCGGCGTGGTGCTCGGGCACAGGAACATTCCGGTAAGCTCCGTCGGAACCTATGTGCCGGGCGGCAAATACCCGATGGTCGCCTCCGCCCACATGTCGGTGGTGACCGCCAAGGTCGCCGGCGTTCCGCATATCGCGACCTGCGCGCCGCCTTATCAGGGGAAGCCGGCCGCGGCGATCGTCGCCGCGCAGCATCTCGCCGGTGCCGACGTCATCTATTGCCTGGGCGGCGTGCAGGCGGTCGGCGCGATGGCGCTCGGCACCGAGACGATTCCCGCGGTGGACATGCTCATCGGTCCCGGCAACGCCTTCGTCGCGGAGGCAAAGCGCCAGCTCTATGGCCGCGTCGGGATCGATCTCTTCGCCGGCCCGACGGAGACGCTGGTCATCGCCGACGACAGCGTCGATGCCGAGCTATGCGCAACCGATCTGCTCGGCCAGGCCGAGCACGGCCCTACATCGCCCGCCATTCTTCTCACCACCTCCGAGAAGCTCGCGCGCGAGACGATCGACGCGGTCGAGCGGCTCTTGAAGATCCTGCCGACCGCGCCGATCGCGCGCCAGGCCTGGGAGAACTATGGTGCGGTGATCGTCTGCGACGACGACGCGGAGATGGTGCGCGAGGCCGATAGGATCGCCTCCGAGCATGTCCAGGTGATGACCCGCGATCCCGATTACTTCCTCAACAACATGCGGAACTACGGCGCGCTGTTCCTCGGTCCGCGCACCAACGTCGCCTATGGCGACAAGGTGATCGGCACCAACCACACGCTGCCGACCATGACCGCCGCCCGCTATACCGGTGGCCTGTGGGTCGGCAAGTTCCTGAAGACCTGCACCTATCAGCGCGTGCTGACCGACGAGGCGTCGGTGACGGTCGGCGAGCGCTGCTCGCGGCTTTGCATGCTCGAAGGCTTTGTCGGCCATGCCGAGCAGGCCAATATCCGCGTGCGCCGCTATGGCGGGCGCAACGTCCCCTATGGCACTGCGGTCGAGGCGAAGCTCGGCGCGTGAGACAATCGCGGGAGAAGCGAGATGCTGCTCAAAGACAAGGTTGCGATCATCACGGGCGCCGCGTCACCGCGCGGCATTGGCAAACAGACCGCGCGCCGCTTCGCGGAGGAGGGCGCCCGCGTCGCACTCGTCGATCTGAACGAGAAGGAAAGCGTCGCCGCCGCGCGCGATGTCGGCCCGGCGCATCGCGGCTACGGCTGCGATGTCGCCGATCGCGAGGCCTGCAAGAAACTGGCCGCGCAGGTGCTCGCCGATTTCGGCCAGATCGACATCCTGGTGAACTATGCCGGCGTCAGTCACCCCGACCGCATGATCGACGCGACGCCGGAGCGCTACGACCTGGTGATGAACGTCAATGTGCGGGGCACGTTCAACATGTCCCAAGCCGTGACCCCGCACTTTCTCTCGCGTAAGACCGGTAACATCGTGTGCATCGGCTCCGTTGCGGCGGAGCGCGGCGGCGGCATTTTTGGCGGCGCCCACTACTCGACCTCAAAGGGCGCGGTTCAGGCGCTCGGCAAGGCCATGGCGCGCGAGCTCGGTCCGTCGGGCATCCGCGTCAATTCGATCGCGCCCGGCACCATCGACACCGACATCTTTAAGGGCCAGCTCTCGGAGGAGCGCCGCAAGGCGATCGCGGCTGAGGCGCCGCTCGGCCGGCTCGGCACCCCCGATGACATCGCCAAGGCGTGCCTGTTCCTGGTCTCCGACCTCGCGAGCTACGTGACCGGCATCGTTCTCGACGTGAATGGCGGTATTCTGATCCACCAATAGGAAGCTGCGAAAGGTGAAGCCCGATGAGTGAGCCCGCCACTTCGATCATGCAGAGCTTCCGGCTGGACGGAAAGCGCGCGCTTATCACTGGCGGTGGGCAGGGCATCGGGCTCGCGGCGGCAGAGGCGCTTGCCGAATTGGGCGCCGCGGTCACGCTTGTCGCCCGCACGCGCGACGACCTTGAGAAAGCCGTCGCCGGCATAAAGGAGAAGGGCGGAACGGCCGACTACTTCGTCCACGATGTCATCGACATCGATGGAATGGCGAGCGAGATTGGCGAGCGCGAGCCCTTCCACATCCTCTTCAACAATGCCGGGCTGAACCGCATCAACGCCTTCGTCGACGTCAAGGTCGAAGACTTCGACTACGTCTTCGGGCTGAATGTCCGCTCGGCGTTCTTCGTGGCGCAGGCGATGGCGCGCAAGCTGGTCGCCGCCAAGGAGCCGGGATCGATCATCAACGTCTCGTCACAGATGGGCCTGGTCGGCGCCACCGAGCGTTCGGTCTATTGCGCCTCGAAATGGGCGATCGAAGGGATGACGCGGGCGATGGCGCTTGACCTCGCGCCACATGGGATAAGGGTGAACACCATCTGCCCGACTTTCGTCGCGACGCCAATGGCGAACAAGTTTCTGAGCAGGCCGGAATTCCGCAGCTTCGTCGAATCGAAGATCAAGCTCGGCCGCGTCGGCACGGTGCAGGATCTGGTCGGGGCGATCGTGCTGCTTGCCTCCGACGCCGGATCGCTGATGACCGGGTCGTCGGTGGTGATCGACGGCGGCTGGACGGCGGACTGAGCATGCCGGCGGAGGAACGTCGTCGATGATCAATCCGCGTCCCGCCGGCCCTGAAAGCGCGCCGCTCGCGAGCGCGGATGCGCCGGCGATCGCGGTCGACGATGACCGGCTGATCGCCTACGCGCTCGCCGCCGATCCCGTCTTCTCCGGCATGCGCGCGCTGATCGGGCAGTTGTCCGGCATGCTGATCCTGGCACAGACGCGGCGCTGGCTCGAAATTCCCGATCGTCCGGATGTCGCCGTCGTGCGCGGGCGGCGGAACGAAGTCGCGGAGTGTCTCTCGGTGGTCAAAGCCCCGCCGGAGAAGGAGCGAGACTTTGCGCAGCTCGTGCAAGCGCTGGCGCGTGTCGATGAAGCGATCGCGCTCGTCGCCGAGCTGCGCCTCAAGAACCTTGACGAAAGCATCGACGGCGCGACGGCGCATCTGAAGGCCGCCTATCGGCTCATGCAAGGCGCCTGCGACCATCGTCTCGGCCTGGCGATGGTCGATGCGAGCGGCGCGTGCTGCAGCTGCGGAGTGAAGCTCGCAACGCGCGAGTAATGCAGAAACAAGGAGAGGTGAGACCTGTTCTGACTCGATCGGGACAGGGCTCCAGGGAGGAAGCAAGAACCATGGCGCAATATTCGATCTGGGTGCTGGAATACAGCTACGTCATGAAGTTCCCGAAGACGGGCGTGCTCTATGGCGCGCACAACCAGGGAACCATCAAGCTTCCCTATTGCTACACGGTGATCAAGGGAAACGGCCATGTCGCGATGTTCGACGTCGGCCACATGAACAAGGGCTTCGGCAAGGAGTTCGGCGACGTCCTCGGGGTCGAGAACTGGCATTCGCCGAAAACCGTGCTCGGCGAGATCGGCCTCGCGCCGGAGGACATCGAGACCATCTTGATCTCGCATGCGCACTTCGACCACTTCGGCAATGTAGAGGATTTCCCCAACGCGACCTTCTACATCCAGGAGCAGGAGATCGAGAAGTGGGTATGGGCGATGTCGCTGGCCGATCGCTTCCGCAATGTGCTGACCGGTATCGACGTCGCCGACATTCTGCGCGGCGTCGACCTCGCGCGTAACCAGCGGCTCGTCTGCGTGCAGGGCGACATGCAGGACGTGCTTCCCGGCATCGATCTGCACGCGGCGTTCGATACCCACACCTTCGGCTCGCAGTGGGTCTCGATCCGCAACGACGGCAAATCGCCGTCGGAGGATGTCTGGGTCTTGGCCGGCGATCTCGCCTATCAGTTCGAGAACCTCGGCGACGACGGCAGCGGCGGGGCGCCGAAGAAGCAATACATCCCAGTCGGCCTCGCCACCGGAAGCCAGCTCAACCTGATCATGACCACCGAGGCGATGGTGAAGATGGCCGGCTACGAAACAAGGCGCGTGATCCCGCCGCACGAGGAGCGGCTGAAGGACAAGTTCCCCTCGCGCATCACCGACAAGGGCCTGCGCATCACGGAGGTCTGCCTCGCCGACAATACCAAGTCGATGGTACGCTGACGCGGCGATCGTGGTCGCGAGTATATGGCTGCCGATCCGTTTGGCCCGCGCGTGTCGTGAATTGACACACCTGCTCGCCGCTGCGTCCCGTGCGGCGGCAGGCGGGGGATGGTCCTGATCGGGTGTCTGCAGAAAAACCGTTGAAGATCAGTCGGTTATCGCGCGCTGTCGAACGAGAGGCGCGCTGGCATGGCGCTTGCGGCGGCGTGGTCAACAACATGCCGTCGGGTTCACCGCGGCCGGGAGGAAAGCATGAAAGCGGTCCGCTTCCACGGCAAGCGGGACATCAGGGTTGAGGACGTGCCGGCTCCGAGCGCGCCGCTCAGCGCCGGCGAGGTGCTGGTCAGGCCGATCGTCTGCGGCATCTGCGGCACCGACCTGCACGAATATGTCGGCGGGCCGATCGTCACGCCCTCCAAGCCGCACGTCTATACCGGCGCGCAGAATCCGCAGATCCTCGGGCATGAGTTCTCCGCGGTTGTCGAGGATGTCGGGCCCGGCGTTACGTCGGTCAGGCCCGGCTCGCGCGTCTCCATCCAGCCGCTGATCGCACCGCGCGACGACTATTACGGCCGGCGCGGGCTCTATCATCTGAGCGAGAAGCTCGGCTGCGTCGGCCTTTCCTGGGCGTGGGGCGGCATGGCCGAGAAGGCTGTGTTGAACGAATACAACGTCGTGCCGATTCCCGACGGGGTCTCCGACATCCAGGGCGCCATGATCGAGCCGGCGGCGGTTGCGCTCTATGGCGTCGACCGCGGCGGCGTGCGCGCCGGCTCAAGCGTGCTCGTCTCCGGCGCCGGACCGATCGGCGCGCTGACCGTCCTTGCCGCCAAGGCGGCGGGCGCGAGCATCCTCTTCATCTCGGAGCCCAACCCGAACCGTCTCAAGAAGGCGCTGGAGCTCGCGCCGGGCGCGATCGGCATCAACCCGGCGAAGGACGACGCGCTGGCGATCATCCGCGCGCACACCGAAGACGGAGTCGGCGTCGACGTGGCGCTTGAGTGCGTCGGCCTTGAGGCGTCGCTCAATCTGTGTGCGCAGGCCGTGCGCCGCCGCGGCGTCGTGGTGCAGACAGGGCTGCACACGAAGCGTGCCACGATCGACGCCATGCTTTGGGCGCTTAAGGACATCACGCTTGAGGCGACATGGTGCTACCCGGTGCAGATCTGGCCGCGCATCGCCTCGATGATCGAAGCGGGCATTCTGCCGGTGGAGAAGATCGTCACCGCCGAGATCGAAGCCGGGGATGTCGTGGCGAAAGGCTTCGAGGAATTGCTTGATCCAGGCGGCCGGCAACTGAAGATTCTTGTGCGCGCGGCATGACGAGAGGCGTCGGCCGGCGGGCGCGCCTTGAAGGAGGAAACGATGACCAACCAGATCCGCGGTCTTTCATTTGAAGCGCCGAACCGGCCCGTCATCACGACGATGCCGATGCCGGAGCCTGGCGAGAGCGAGCTCCTGATCCACACCAGGGCGGTCGGCATCTGCCATTCCGACTATGAGCTTCTCGCCGGCCGCTACATCATCCCGATCGCCTATCCGGTGACGCCCGGCCACGAATGGTGCGGCGAGATCGTCGACAAGGGGCGCGGCGTCAAAGGTTTTGAGATCGGCGACCGTGTCGTCGGCGAATGCGTGATCCGGACGCCGGCGCGCATCCACCACTTCGGCTTCTCGCTGGATGGCGCCGACCGCGAATACTTCGTCGCCAAGCCGGAATGGCTGCACAAGCTGCCCGACGCCCTGAGCGACAAGACCGGCTCCATGATCGAGCCCTTCACCTGCGGCTTCTACGCGGTGCTCAGAAGCGGCGGCACGAATGCCTCAGAGACGGTCGTCGTCTCAGGCGGCGGAACGATCGGCCTCGTCAGCGCCGCCGCGGCGATCGGCATGGGCGCGCGCGTCATCGTCGTCGACCCGATCGCCAAGCGCCGCGAGATTGCAGTGAAGCTCGGCGCCGAATCGGTTGTCGATCCGTCTGACGGCGATCCGGCGGCGGAGGTGCTGGAACTGACCGGCGGCAAGGGCGCCGATCTGGTGGTCGAAGCGTCCGGCCACGACGCCTCGCTTGCCAAGGTCTTCGACTATGCGCGCGAGGAAGGCCGCGTCTCGATGGTCGGCATCAACATCGGCAAGACGATCGGCGTCGAGCTCGGCAAGATCCAGATCAAGAACCTGCAGGTGCGCGGCTGCATCGGCTCGCCCGGCGTATGGCCGGCGGCGATCCGCTTTCTTGAACGCACCGGCCTCGACCTGTCGCCGATCCAGACGCACGAATTCGGCCTCATGCAGAGCGTCGACGCCTTCGAGTTCGGCAAGGACCCGACCAAGTCGATCAAGATCACCTTGCTCAACAGCTGATCGTCGGCGGCGACCGAAGAAACCGCAACGGGAGGAAACTGACATGGCGCGCAAGGTCGCTCTTGTCGTCGGCAGCAACGGCATGGTCGGCGGCAATATCGTCGGCCACCTGCTTGGCCTCGGCAATTGGTCGGTCTACGGGCTGTCGCGCACCGTGCCGGCCTATCCGGGCGAGATGCGCCACATCTCCTGCGACCTGATGGATCGCGAAGCGACGCGCGAAGCGATGGGATCGCTCAAGGATGTTGGCTACGTCTTCTATGGCGTCTGGTCGCGCCAGGCGAACGAGGCGGAGAACTGCAGTGTCAACCGCGCCATGATCCGCAACCTGCTGAACGGCATCGGCGCCGCGGCCTCGCTTCGCCATGTCGCGCTGGTCACCGGTCTCAAGCACTATCTTGGCCCCTTCGAGGCCTACGCGAAAGGTGGAATGACGACGCCGTTCCGCGAGGATCAGCCGCGCCTCCCCGTCGAGAATTTCTACTATGACCAGGAGGACGAGCTCTTCGCCGCTGCCGAGCGCACCGGCTTCACTTGGTCGGTGCACCGGCCGCACACGCTGATCGGCTATGCCGTCGGCAACGCCATGAACATGGGCTCGACGCTGGCCGCCTACGCCACGATCTGCCGCGAGACGGGTCGCCCCTTCGTCTTCCCCGGCTCGCCACAGCAATATGACGCGGCGACCGACGTGACCGATGCGCGGCTTCTTGCGCGCCAGGTCGTCTGGGCGGCGACCGAGCCATCTGCCGCCAACGTTGCGTTCAACACCGCCAACGGCGACGTCTTCCGCTGGCGCTGGCTGTGGGAGCAGATCGCGGCCTATTTCGGCCTCAAGGCGGCGGACCATCCGGGCCATTCGACGCCGCTCGTCGAGCAGATGCAGGGCACCGAAATCCGTCTGGCAGGACATCGTGCGGCGCTATGCCCTGCGCCCGCTGGAATTGTCCGATCTCGCCTCGTGGTGGCATTCCGACGCCGACCTCGGTCGCGAGATCGAATGCCTGACCGATCTGTCTCGCAGCCGCGAGCGCGGCTTCCTCGACTGCGTGCAGACGCTTGACGGGTTCACGACCGTCTTCGACCGGCTGCGCTGGGAGCGGATGATCCCTTAGCCCGCTTCCTGCCGCGCTCCGCGTAGGGCTTGCTGATTGGCGTCTCCTGCCATCTAATGCTTTGCACAAGCAGCGTGAAACCGAATTGCGGGACGGCCCGCGCTGGCGAGCGGCCCTTTGCGTCGGACGCGCGACAAAGGGCGCGCGAAAAGCGCCCTCGGAGGAGATGTCCCATGAGCACTTCGCTGGACACTCTCGGCGAACAGCCGCCGGTCGCTCCGGCGCATCCGGAGATCAGGCAGGCCAATGGATCGGTGGCCGATATGGTCACGCGCTCCTGGCAGCGCTGCCGCCGCGCCGGCCTCGACCCGCACGCGCCGCGCCGCCCGGTCAAGCTCGACCGCTCCGCGCTCGCCTCGGTGCTTGAGGCGAACGGCCGCTACGTGGAGGCGGCGCTGCCATCGATGATGTTTCTGGAATCCGCCGTCGGCGGCACCGGCTTCATCCTGGTCCTGACAGATCGCGCCAACATCGTTCTTCGCCTCTTCGGCGATGAGGCGGTGGTGCGCAAGGCGTCCGAGAACAACTACGTTCCCGGCTGCTGCCGCTCCGAGGAGGATGTCGGCACCAATTCAATCGCGCTTGCCTCGATTGAGCGGGTCGCGCTGCAGCTCTCCGGCCCCGACCACTACAACATCCGCCATCGCAAATGGACCTGCTCGTCCGCGCCGGTCTTCGCGCCCGACGGCGAGTTCCTCGGCACGGTCACGCTCTCAGGCGATTGCGCGCAGGCGCACCGCCACACCCTCGGCATGGTCATCGCCGCGGCGGAGGCGATTCAGAACCGCCTGCGCGAGCTCTATGCCGAAGACGAAAGCTCGCGCAGCAAGGAGCTTTTGAACTCGCTCCTGAAATCGGTGACCGACGCGATCGTGACCATCGACGCCGACGGCATCGTCACGCATGTGAGCCGGCAGGCCGAGCAGGTCCTCGCCTGCCGCGAGAAGTCGGCCTGCGGCCATTCGATCGGCGAGCTCTTCGAGCCCAATGTCGCGCTTCGCGATGTGCTTGCCGGGCGCCGCAACAACAAGCCGCTGGAAGTCGCGCGCGAGATCGAAGGGCGGCGGGTGTTCTTCTATCTGAAGCCGCTCGTCAACCTGAACGACAATGCGCTGCGCGGCGGGGTGCTGGCGGTGACCGGGCGGCGCGAATTCATCGACAGCGTGCGCCGCGTCTCCGGACTGACGGCGCGCTATACGCTCGATGACGTCATCGGCAACAGCGATGTCATGCGAGCGCAGGTGGCGCTGGCGCGACTTGCGGCGACAAGACGCTCGCGCGTCCTGATCTCGGGCGAGACCGGCACCGGCAAGGAGCTCTTCGCGCAAGGCATCCACAATGCCAGCACCCGCGCCGACGGCCCCTTCGTCGCGATCAACTGCGCGGCGATCCCGCGCGAGCTGATCGAGGCGGAGCTTGTCGGCTATGGCGAAGGCGCCTTCACGAGCGCGCGCAAGGGCGGGCAGATCGGCAAATTCGAGCTTGCCGACGGCGGCACGCTGTTTCTCGACGAGATCAGCCAGATGCCGCTCGATCTGCAGGCCAAGCTCTTACGCATCCTGGAGGAGGGGATGGTGACCCGTCTCGGCGAGGCGAAGCCGGTCGAGATCGATGTCCGCGTCGTCGCCGCGACCAATGAGAAGCTGTTTGAGAAATGCGAGCGGGGCGAGTTTCGCACCGACCTCTATTTCCGCCTCGGCGTGGTGGAGATCGATCTGCCGCCGCTGCGCGAACGCGGCAGCGATCTCGATCAGCTGTGCAGCACCATCCTGGAGCATTTGAAGGTGCGGCTCGATTCGCCACAGGTCGCCATTGCGCCGGAGACGCTTGCGATCCTTCGCCGCTATCCGTGGCCGGGGAACATCCGCGAGCTTGAGAATGCCCTGGAGATGGCGACGATCCTTTGCGGCAAGGGTGTGATCGGGCCGGAGCATCTGTCGCAGCGGCTCGTCGCCGCCATGGAGGGCGATGCCGGCAAGACCCGCAAGGCCGCGCCCGCGGACCTGGTTCCGACCTCAATGCGGGACCTTGAGGCGGAGGCACTTCGGCAGGCGCTCCACAAATATGACGGCAACATCATGATGGTTGCACGCCAGCTCGGGCTCTCTCGGAGCACGATCTATCGCAAGATGAAAGAGAACGGGATCAGCAAGTCGGTCAGCGTGCACTGCACGCGCCTTTGAGCGGGGTCGGTCGTCTGGCCGGCCCATCCCATCGTCTGCCGCGCCTCTGTCCGATATTCATTCACCTGTTCGATTTTACGGCTCTGTCCGGTACTCAGACGGTGTACAAAGCCCGGAAATCCGCTGTTTGTTCGCTCCCTCGGAGGGCGTAAGACCGGCCTTGGCCATGGCACGGAAGTTGCCGTTTCCAAGACGAAGCGCGACCCGCCGCCGGCAACGAAACGGCTCAACTTGGCAGGAGCAGGGGACGCGGCGCGCGAAGGGTCTCTGAGGGAGCGAAGCGAAGCATGATTGACGCGGCGATCGTCGGACTCGGCTGGTGGGGCAAGAGGCTTTCCGGGTTCATCGCGGACAGCAAAGAGATCCGGTTCGTCCGCGGCGTTGAGCCCAATCAGCCTGTGCTCGGCTCGTTTGCCGATAGCTGCGGATTTCCGATCACCGCCGATTTCGACGATGCGCTCAACGACGATCGGGTCGACGCGGTCGTACTCGCGACGCCGCACGGTCTGCACGAAGAGCAGATCGAGGCGGCGGTCGCGGCCGGCAAGCATGTCTTCTGCGAGAAGCCGCTGGGGCTCACGAAGGCCAGCGCCGAGCGCAGCGTCGCCCGCTGCAAGGCGGCGGACGTGGTGCTCGGCATCGGTCATGAGAGGCGTTACGAGCCGCCGCTTGCCGATGTCTTGCGGATGGCGCGCGAAGGCGAGCTCGGCACCATCCTGCAGATCGAATCGAACTTCAGCCACAACCGCTTCGTGAATCTCGACCAGAAGAACTGGCGGCTCTCGCCGAGCGAAGCGCCGGCCGGCGGCATGACGGCGACGGGCGTTCACATCTTCGACCTTGCGACGGCGATGCTCGGGCCGGGCGACAGCGTCAAGGTCATCTGCGAGCAACTCGCCTCGCCGATCGCAACCGGCGACACGACGACTGCCATGGCGCGCTACAAGAGCGGCGCCATCGTCGTTGTCACGGCGATTCTGGCGACGCCGTTCATCTCGCGTTTCGCAATCTTCGGTTCGAAAGGCTGGGTGGAGATCCGCGACAAGGCGCATGTCGAGTCGCCGCAGGGGTGGATCGTCACCAAGTGCTTCGAGGAGGGCAAGCTCGACATCAAGGACGTTCCCGTCTTCAATGCGGCGCGATCCAATCTGGACGCTTTTGCCATGGCGGTCGCCGGAAAGGCGCCCTATCCGATCACCACTGACGAGATGATCGCCAACACCGCCGTCATGGAAGCGATATTCCGCTCCGCGGTTTCAAAGCGCGAAGAGGCAGTCGGTTAGCCGGGTCGGGCGGCCCCTGAGGATTCTGGGAGGAGAGAATGGCGATTCATACCTACGGCACGATGGCGGTCGACTGGGAGCAGCGCATCGACTTCGAGCGGCTCAGGCGCGAGCGGCTGGAGCGCATCAAGTCGAAGCTCAAGGCTGCGGACATGGGCAGCCTCCTCTGCTTTGACATGAACAATGTCCGCTACATCACCGCCACCCACATCGGCACCTGGGCGCAGGACAAGGTCTCGCGCTTCACGCTTCTGCCGCAGGATGACGAGCCCATCCTCTGGGACTTCGGATCGGCCGCGAAGCACCACACGCTCTACTGCCCCTGGATGGGCGATGGGCGGAGCCGCGCCGGCATCCCGCTTCTGCGCGGTGCAATGACGCCGGACATGGGTCGCGCCGAGGCCGTCGCCGACAAGATCGTGGCCGAGCTTGAGGAGCGCGGCCTGATGGGCGAGGCCGTCGGCGTCGACATCGTCGAGCTGCCGATCCTCTTCGCGCTGCAGGCGCGCGGCGTGAAGGTGGTCGACGGCCAGGCGCTGATGCAGGACGCGCGCGTCATCAAGACCAAGGACGAGATCAGCCTGCTCACCATGGCGGCGGGCATGGTCGATGCCGCCTATGACCAGCTCTATATGGCGCTTCGTCCGGGCGTGCGCGAGAACGAGTGCGTGGCGCTCGCGAGCAAGGTTCTCTACGACCTCGGCTCCGAGCACGTTGAAGGCGTGAACGCCATCTCAGGCGAGCGCTGCAATCCGCATCCGCATGTCTATTCCGACCGCGTGCTGAGGCCCGGCGACCCCGCTTATTTCGACATCCTGCACAGCTATATGGGCTATCGCACCTGCTACTACCGCACCTTCGCGGTCGGCAGCGCGTCGCACGCGCAGATCGATGCCTACAAGCGCTGCCGCGACTATCTCGACGAGGCGATCGCCATCATCAAGCCGGGCGTCTCGACGCGCGCCGTGGCGGAGCTCTGGCCGACGGCCGAGGAGTTCGGTTTCCCGAACGAGGAGGCCGCCTTCGGGCTGCAGTACGGCCACGGCATCGGCCTTGCGATCTGGGAGCGTCCGGTGATCAGCCGGCTGGTCTCGATCGACCACCCGGAGGTGATCCAGGAGGGCATGGTCTTCGCGCTCGAGACCTTCTGGCCGGCGGCCGACGGCTGGTCCGCGGCGCGCATCGAGGAAGAGCTCGTCGTCACCAGGACCGGTGCTGAGGTGATCACCCGCTTCCCGGCCGAGGACTTGCTGGTCTGCGGTCAGAAATACTACACGGGCGCCGGACTTCTGAGCGACATCCGCGAGACGGAATCGCACTACAACAACCCGCGCGTCTATCCCGACGGCATCAAGACCAAGGAAGCGGTGATCGGCGGCGCGCGTTACGAGGCCGCGGCCGCGGAGTGAGTTCGCGGGTTCTGCGGACGACTTCGGGGTGCGCGGGACCGCGATAGGATTTGGGAGGACAAATGGAAGCGCAAGCAAGGCAGGCGGCGCCGGCGGTCAACGACGACATCGGCGAAGCCGTGCGTCTCGACATCTGGCGCAAGCAGGTCGAGATTCGGCACTGCGAGCAGCGCGCCTACGAGCTGTTTCTGCAGAATCTCGTCAAGGGGACAAGCCATCTGTCGCTCGGCCAGGAGGCGATCGCCGCCGGCTTCGCCGCCGCCATGCGCAAGGGCGACAAGAGCTTCTGCACCTATCGCGGCCATGCGCATACGCTGGCACGCGGCGCGCCGATGGATCAGGTGCTCGGCGAGCTGATGCAGCGCGATTGCGGCCTGATGCGCGGCAAGGGCGGCTCGATGCACCTGACCAGCACCGAGCACGGCGTGATGGGCTCCTACGCCATCGTCGGCGCGCATCTGCCGATTGCCTGCGGCTCGGCGTGGCGGGCGCAATATCTCGGCCACGACGATGTCTCGGTCGTCTTCTTCGGCGACGGCACCACCAATATCGGCGCCTTCCACGAAGCCCTGAACTACGCCGCGGTCTTCAAGCTGCCGATCGTCTTCGTCTGCGAGAACAATTTCTACATGGAATATACGCCGATCCGCTCCATCACCGCGGTCGAGCGGCCGGCCGCCGACCGCGCCTCCGCCTATGGCCTGGAGCCGATCGTGATCGACGGCAACGACGCGGACGCCGTCTATCGGACCGCGCGCACGGCCTACGACAAGGCGCGCGGCGGCGGGGGCCCGAGCCTGATCGAGTGCCTGACCTATCGCCATTCCGGCCATTCGCGCGCCGACCCCGGCAAATACCGTCCGGAGGGCGAACTCGACGAGTGGAAGTCGAACCGCGATCCGATCAAGCTTTACCGGCGCCGGCTGGCTGAGTTCGGCATTCCCCAGTCCGCGATCCAGGAGATCGAGGACGACGCGATGCGCAAGGTCGACGCGGCGACCGAGATCTGCAAGGCCTCGCCGCCGCCTCCGGAGGAGCTCCTGACCGCCGATGTCTATGCCGATGGAGGCTGGGCATGGCGGAACTGACCTATCGCGAGGCCGTCGCCGCCGGCATCGCGCAGGAGATGGCGCGCGACGAGCGCGTGGCGTTCCTCGGCGAGGACGTCGCCGCCGCCGGCGGCGTGTTCAAGGCGACGGTCGGACTGCTTGAGCAATTCGGGCCGAAGCGCGTCATCGACACGCCGATCTCCGAGGAGGCGATTCTCGGCGTTGCCATGGGCGCGGCGATGACCGGCATGCGGCCGATCGCGGAGATCATGTTCTCCGACTTTCTGGCCGTCTGCTGGGATTTCGTCGCCAACGAGTTTCCGAAGGCCCGCTACATGTCGAACGGCCAGCTCGAATGCCCGCTGGTCGTACGTACCGGCAACGGCGGCGGCGTGCGTTTCGGCGCGCAGCATTCGCAGTCGGTCGAGAACTGGGCGATGGCGATCCCCGGGCTGAAGGTCGTGGCGCCGTCGACGCCCGCCGATGTGAAAGGCCTGCTTGCGGCGGCCGTGCGCGATCCGAACCCGGTCATCTTCTTCGAGCACAAGGCGCTCTACGCGATTAAAGGCGAGGTGCCGGACGGCGAGCATGTCGATGCGCTCGGCACTGCCAAGATCCGCCGCGAAGGGACCGACGCGACCATCCTGGCGCTGGCGCTGATGGTGCCGCGTGCCTTGGCCGCGGCCGAGCGGCTGGCGGAGCAGGGGATCAGCGCGGAGGTGATCGACGTCCGCTCGCTCGTTCCGCTCGACACGCAGACGATTCTCGCTTCCGTCGCCAAGACCGGGCGGCTCTTCACGGTGGAGGAGAATCCGCGGCTGTGCGGCTGGGGCGCGGAGATCGCGTCGATCGTCGCCGACGAGGCGTTCTACGATCTCGACGGGCCGGTGATCAGGATCACGACGCCGCACATTCCGCTTCCCGCCGCCGACAATCTCGAAGACGCGGCGCTGCCGACGCCCGACCGCGTCGTCGATGTTGTGTCGCGCGCGCTTGGGTAGGTCATGGATATCCTGATGCCGCAGCTCGGCGAGACGGTCGCCGAAGGCACCGTCAGCCGCTGGTACAAGGCGGTCGGCGACCCGGTTGCCGCCGGCGAAGCGCTGTTTGAGATCGAGACCGACAAAACCTCGATGGAGGTGGAAGCGACGGCAGCCGGCGTTCTCGCCACCATCCACGTCGGCGAGGGCGAAACGGTCGCGGTCGGGACGGCGGTGGCCGTGCTCGACCCGAAGGGGGCGCAGCCCGCGCCGTCCGCCGCGAAGGCTGCGGCGGCGACGAACGGCAGCGGCGTCGCGCCGCGCGCCGGTTTCGGACCGTTCTCGGAGGTCGCGACGCCGAGCGGGAATTACGGCCCCGCTAAGGGCCCGCACGGGCTGCGCATCACGCCGCTTGCCCGCCGATTGATCGCGCAGAACGCGGTTGACCTCGGCGCGCTCGCCGCGCGCATCACCTCCGATGGCGGCGATCGCATCGCGAAAGCGGATGTGATGAACTTCATCGCAACCGCGCCGCACAATGCGCCGCCCACCCCCGCGCCGCAGCGCGCGCGGATCGAGCGGCCGACGCCGCGCTCGATACCGGCGCCCGATACGCCCTACGACGTCGTGCCGCTGAACCGCATCCGGCGCACCACCGCCGCGCATCTCGTCGATGCCTGGACCTCGATCCCGCATGTCGTGCAGGCAGTCGAGGTCGACTTCCAGCGCGTGGAGCACGCGCGGCGCGCCTATAACGGCGCCGAATCCGCACGCTCCGGCGTAAAGCTGTCCTTCCTGCCGTTCATTGCGCGCGCGGTCGTGCTGGCGATCAAGGACTATCCGCTCGTCAATGCGCGGCTCGACAACGACCGCCTGCTCGTGCATCGCCGCGTCAATCTCGGGATCGCCGTCGATCTCAGCCACGAAGGCCTGGTCGTGCCGGTGATCCGCGGCGCGGAGGACTTGATGGTGGTCGGACTCGCGCGCGCCATCGCCGAGCGCATCGAGCGCGCCCGCTCGAATGCCCTGAGCGAGGACGATTTCGCCGGCGCCACCTACACGCTGTCGAATTCCGGCAGCTTCGGCACGCTCTTCACCGCGCCGATCGTCAACCCGCCGCAGGTGGCGATCCTCTCCACCGACGGCATCGCCAAGAAGCCGGTGGTGATCGAAAGCGAAGGCGGCGACGCGATCGCGATCAGACCGGTCGGCGTGCTCGCGCAAAGCTTCGACCACCGCGCCTTCGACGGCGCCTATTCGGCGGCATTCCTGAAGCGGCTGAAGGGCCTCATCGAAGAGACCGACTGGGACCTGCTCCTCGGCTGACCGACGCCTTCGCCCGGGCTAAGATGCCGCCAGGAGATGCGTCTGGCGGTGGCGCAAGTGGCGTAAGGATCGGGCTGTTCTTGTCGGCGACTGGTGGAATAGAATAGAGCGAGTTGCCCTAGCTCAATGAGTACGCCTGTGTTGATCGAGCGCCAGCGACTGATCGTCGATCTTGCCAGCCAGACCGGTCGCGTCACAGTTGACGAGCTCGCGCAGCGTTTCGAGGTGACGCCGCAAACGATCCGCAAGGATCTGAACGAGCTCTGCGACAAGCGGATGCTGACCCGCATTCACGGCGGCGCCATCTTGTCTTCGGGCGTCGAGAACGTCGGCTATGACGCCCGTCGCATGATCGCGAGCGAGGAGAAGGAGGCGATCGGCCGCGCCGCGGCGGAGTGCATCCCCGATCAGGCGTCGCTCTTCATCAACATCGGCACGACGACGGAGGCGGTGGCCCGAGCGCTCCTCCAGCACAGCGGCCTGATGGTGATCACCAACAATCTGAACGTCGCCAGCCTGATGCGCGCCTATCCGCAGATCGAGGTGGTGATCGCCGGCGGCGTCGTCCGCACAACCGATGGCGGTGTCGTGGGCGAGGCGGCGGTCGACTTCATCCGCCAGTTCAAGGTGGATATCGCCGTCATCGGCGCGTCCGCGATCGACCAGGACGGCGCGCTCCTCGACTACGATTATCGCGAAGTCCGCGTCGCCCAGGCCATCATTTCGAACACGCGAAAAGTGATACTCGTTTGCGATTCCTCGAAATTCGAGCGCTCCGCGCCGGTTCGCATCGGGCACATCTCGCAGGTCACGACCTTCATCACCGACCGCTGCGAATCCGAGGCAATCCGCCGGATTTGCACCGAACGTGGCGTCGAGTTGATAGAAGCGCTTGTCCCGGAACCAAGCCAGGACGTGGCATCCGCCGTTTTCACTTGATCTTCGATTATTTTCACATATCCTCCCCACAAGGTTCGCAGCGAAGGTTAAATGCTGCACCGCTTTTGGGGGAGGGAAGGTGCGCACAGCGCCCTTCGACATTGCCGTAATCGGCGGCGGCGTTAATGGCTGCGGAATCGCGCGGGATGCCGCGGGCCGCGGGCTTTCCGTCTACCTTTGCGAGAAGTCGGACCTCGCCGGTGCCACGTCCTCGGCGTCGACCAAGCTGGTCCATGGTGGGCTGCGCTACCTCGAATATTACGAATTTCGCTTGGTGCGCGAGTCGCTCAAGGAGCGCGAGGTCCTGCTGCGCGCGGCCCCCCATATCGTTTCTCTCTTGCGGTTCGTCCTCCCGCACCACAAGGGACTTCGGCCCGCCTGGCTCATCAGGCTGGGCCTTTTTCTTTACGACCATCTCGGCGGCCGCAAGATCCTGCCGCCGGCGCGCCGCATCGATCTCGCCGAGGATGTCGCGGGCGCGCCGCTGAAACCCGCTTTTCGAATGGGCTTTGAGTATTCGGACTGCTGGGTCGACGACGCGCGGCTCGTGGTCTTGAACGCAATCGATGCAGCCGAGCGCGGTGCCGTGATCGAGACGCGCACGGAGATGATGAAAGCGGAGCGCCGTGCCGGCGGCTGGCGGATCACGCTGCGCGACAAGAACGGTACGCTCCGGGAGATCGGCGCCAAGGCGATCGTCAACGCGGCGGGACCTTGGGTCGGGGCGGTGATTTCGGAGCGGCTCGGGCTCCTTCTCGACGCGCCCATCCGCCTGGTCAAGGGTAGCCACATCGTCGTCGCCAAGCTCTTCGACCACGACCGCGCCTATATCTTCCAGAACGCCGACAACCGCATCGTTTTCGCCATCCCATTCGAACACGACTTCACGCTGATCGGCACCACCGACCTCGACTATGACGGCGACCCGGGAAGCCCGCGCGCGACCGACCAGGAGATCGCCTATCTCTGCACGGCGGCGAGCGAGTATTTCCGTGCGCCTATCGAACCGGAACAGGTGGTGTGGACCTATTCCGGCGTACGGCCGCTTTACGATGACGGCGCCAGCGCCGCGCAGGAGGCGACGCGCGACTATGTGCTGAAGGTCGCGGGCGGCGGCGACCTGGCGCCGGTCCTCAACATCTATGGCGGCAAGATCACGACCTACCGGCGGCTGGCCGAAGCGGCGCTTGAGATGCTCAGGCCTTTCTTTCCGGCGCTCGGCAGCCAGTGGACGGCCGGTGCGCCGCTTCCCGGCGGCGACTTTCCCGTCGATGGCCTTTCCGCCCTCGCCGGGAAGATCGCCGCGCTGTCGCCCGAGTGCTCACCGCAACGGGCGGTGCGTCTTGCACATGCCTACGGCACCCGCGCGGCGCGGATCGTCGAGGGCGTACGCACGGAAGCAGATTGGGGCATCCAGTTCGGCGGCGATCTCACCGAGCGCGAGCTCCGCTACCTGATGGCCCACGAATGGGCGCGGACGGCGGAGGATGTGCTTTGGCGGCGCTCGAAGCTCGGGCTGCGCATCGACAAGGCGGACGCGGCGCGGCTCGAAGACTGGATGCTGACCAAAGGAGCAGCGGCGGTTCGCGCGCCGATCGCGGCGGTTGGAGGGGCGTCATGACGCTTGAGCTCCACAACGTCTCGAAGAGCGTGCGCGATGAGGTTCACATCGACGACGTCTCGCTCACGTTCCAGCGTGGATCCCTGAACATTCTCCTCGGCCCGACGCTTTCCGGCAAGACCAGCCTGATGCGGCTGATGGCGGGCCTCGACCGCCCGACCAACGGCAGGGTCGTCTTCGACGGGAAGGACGTGACGGGCGTTCCGGTGAAGAAGCGCTCGGTCGCGATGGTCTATCAGCAGTTCATCAACTACTCGAACCTGACCGTCTACGAGAACATCGCCTCGCCGCTTCGCGTCGCCCGGGTGCCGACGGCGGAGCTTGAAAAGCGCGTCGCCGAGGCGGCGGCGCTGATGAAGCTTGAGCCGCTGCTGTCGCGCCGGCCGCTTGAGCTGTCGGGCGGACAACAACAGCGCACGGCGCTGGCGCGCGCGATCGTGAAACGCGCTGATCTGGTGCTGCTCGACGAGCCGCTCGCCAATCTCGACTACAAGCTTCGCGAAGAGCTGCGCGAGGAGTTGCCGCGCATCTTCTCCGCGACCGGCGCGATCTTCGTTTACGCCACCACCGAGCCGCTTGAGGCGCTGCTCCTCGGCGGCTCGACGGCGACTCTCTCCGAAGGTCGCGTCACGCAGTTCGGGCCGACGCTTGAGGTCTATCGCCGACCGAACAGTCTGATCACGGCGCGCATCTTCTCCGATCCGCCGATCAACACGCTGCTGATGGAAAAGTCCGAGGGCATGCTGCGCGCCGCCGATGGCGCGCTCAGTCTTCCGGCGACGGGCCTCTTCGCCGGGCTGGACGACGCGGTCTTCACCGTCGGTTTCCGCCCTGACCATCTCTATCTGCGGCGGCCGAAGGCTGATGCGGTCGCGATCACGGCGCATGTCGCGATGACCGAGATCACCGGCTCGGAAAGCTTCGTGCACGTGGATTTCGCCGGCGAGCGCTGGGTGGCGCTCGCCCACGGCGTGCATGATCTCTCGATCGGCGATCCTGTCGAGCTCTACCTCGATCCGAGCCGGTTCTTTGTGTTCGACGCGAAAGGCGTGCTCACCGCCGCGCCCGGCGTGCGGCGTGCGGCCTGAGGAGACGGCGATGGCAAAGATCGTGCTCGACAATATCGCCCACACCTACCTGCACCGCCCGCGGGGGCCGGAGGACTATGCGCTGAAGCGCCTGAACCATGTCTGGGACGATGGCGGCGCCTATGCGCTACTCGGCCCCTCCGGCTGCGGCAAGACAACGCTCCTCAATATCGTGTCGGGGCTGATCACGCCTAGCGAGGGACGCGTTTCCTTCGACGGCATCGACGTGACGCACCTGCCGACGGCCGAGCGGAACATCGCGCAGGTGTTCCAGTTCCCGGTCATCTACGACACCATGACGGTGGCGCAGAACCTCGCCTTTCCGCTCAGGAACCGGCGCGAGCCGGAGGTCGAGGTCCGCACGCGCGTCGCCGATATCGCCGAGATGCTCGAGCTGACGCCGATGCTGAACCAGCGCGCGCAGCGGCTGACGGCGGACGCCAAGCAGAAGATATCGCTCGGCCGCGGCCTGGTCAGGCCTGACGTGTCGGCAATCCTTTTCGACGAACCGCTCACCGTCATTGACCCGCACCTGAAGTGGGTGCTGCGCGCCAAGATCAAGGAGCTGCACCGGCAGCTCGGCCTGACCATGGTCTATGTGACGCATGATCAGACCGAGGCTCTCTCTTTCGCCGACAAGGTCGTGGTCATGTACGAAGGCGAGGTCGTGCAGATCGGCACGTCGGAAGACCTCTTCGAGCGGCCGGAGCATACCTTCGTCGGCTATTTCATTGGCTCGCCGGGCATGAACATCGCGCCCGTTACAGTTGAGGGGAACCGAGCGCAACTCGGCGACCAGGTCGTCGAGCTTTCGCGCGCCTATGCAACGCTTCCCGCAGGGGCGAAGACAGAGCTCGGCGTCCGACCGGAATTCGTCAGGATTACTGGCAATGGGCACGGCATGCCGGCCCGTGTGCTCAAAGTCGAGGATGTCGGTCGCTACCGGGTCGTTCGCCTCGATGTCGACGGGCATCCATTCAACGCAATCGTTTCAGAGGACGTGCGGATCGAGGGCGATCGCGCACGCGTACTCTTCGCCCCGGGAGGCGTTCATATCTACGCCGACGGCCGCCGCATCGGCGGAACGCCGACGGCGCGCGGGGTGGCATGACCATGGACAAGACTCTCAACAACAAAGCCTGGTTTATGGTTTTGCCGGTCGTTCTGCTGGTCGCTTTCAACGCCGTCATCCCGTTGATGACGGTGGTCAACTATTCCGTTCAGGACATCTTCGACTCGACCCATAGGGCGTTCGTCGGCACGGAATGGTTCAGCGACATTCTGCGCAGCTCGCGCCTGCACGACGCCCTGATCCGTCAGCTCGTGTTCTCCGGTCTCGTGCTTTTGATCGAGATACCGCTTGGCGTCGCGATCGCTCTTGCGATGCCGAGAAAGAGCGGCTGGGCCACGTCGTTGACTCTCGTTCTGATGGCGCTTCCGCTTCTGATTCCGTGGAACGTGATCGGCACGATCTGGGTGATCTTCCTGCGTCCCGACATCGGGCTGCTTGGTCACTTCATCGACCACACGCTCGGCATCCACTTCGACTATCCCGCGGTCCCGATCGAGGCCTGGGTGTCGGTGATGCTGATGGAGGTCTGGCACTGGACGCCGCTTGTCGCGCTGCTCGCTTATGCAGGTCTGCGCGCGATTCCCGGACGCCTACTACCAGGCAGCGCGCATCGACGGGGCGTCGGCTTGGTCCGTCTTTCGCTTCATCCAGCTGCCCAAGATGCGCGGCGTGCTGACGATCGCGATCCTTCTGCGGTTCATGTTCAGCTTCCTTATCTACACGGAGCCGTTCGTGCTGACCGGCGGCGGCCCCGGTAACTCGACGACGTTCCTATCCATCTATCTGGTGAAGATCGCCGTCGGCCAATTTGATCTCGGAAGAGCCGGGGCCTTTTCGATCATCTATTTCCTGATCGTGCTGGCGTTCAGCTACGTCTTCTATCAGGTCCTGCAGCGCATCGGTACGGGGGAGAAGCGATGAAGACGCAATCCCGTGCCGCAACGGCGCAGCAGCCTCGCATCGCTCAGGTTGCCATGACGCAGGGCGCAACCGCGACCCACCTTGGCCGGATTGCGGAAGGGTGGATTTCGATGCGCACTGTCGTGCTGATCGTCTACCTGTTGCTGCTGCTCCTGCCGATCTATTGGATGTTGAACATGTCGTTGCGCGAGAACAACGACATCATGACCAACCTGGCGGCCTATCCGCATCACCCGACATTCAAGAATTACATAAAGATACTTACGGACTCGTCCTGGTACATGGGCTATGTCAATTCCTTCGCCTATGTCAGCATCAATACGGTCATCTCGCTCACGGTAGCGCTGCCGGCGGCCTACGCCTTTTCGCGCTATCGCTTCCTGGGCGAAAAGCATCTGTTCTTCTGGTTGCTTACCAACCTGATGGCGCCGTCCGCTGTGTTCCTGCTGCCGGTGTTCCAGTTCTATTCCGCCCTCGGCCTGATCGACACCTATATCGCGGTGGCGCTTGCGCACACTCTGTTCAACGTGCCGCTCGCCGTGTGGATCCTTGAAGGATTCATGTCCGGCGTGCCGAAGGAGATCGATGAAACGGCCCAGATCGACGGTTATTCGTTCCCGCGCTTCTTCATCAGGATATTCATGCCTCTGATCGCCTCCGGCATCGGCGTCACAGCATTCTTCTGCTTCATGTTCTCGTGGGTGGAGCTCCTCTTTGCGCGCACGCTCACCGTCACTGCGGCGAAGCCGATCGCGGCCGTGATGACGCGTACCGTCAGTGCATCTGGACTCGATTGGGGGCTCCTGTCGGCAGCCGGGATACTCACGATCGTACCCGGCGCTTTGGTCATCTACTTCGTGCGCAATTACATCGCCAAAGGCTTCACGCTCGGCCGCGTGTGAGGGGGAAGGATCATGGGTTTGGCATGGATGGACTGGACTGTTCCGACGGCGATCTTCTTCGCCGTGATCGCGACGATGCTGATCGCCATGACCGTCTGGCAGGTCGTGGCGCCGAGCCCCGAGCGCCAGGGCTTCCTGCCGATTGCGACAACGCCGGGCGACCGTCTGTTCGTTGGACTCCTGGTCAGCGCCTACGTGCACCTCGCCTGGATCGGGTTAACGAGTGCGAGCCTCTGGTTCGCCCTCGCGATCTCGGTGGTCTGGATGATCGTCGTCATGCGATGGGGCTGACCCGCGGAAAGAGGAATTCGAGATCTGTCGCCAGAGTTTCGGGCCTTCGCCCTGGCGACGCCAGCCGGAAGAAACCGGTAAACATCGGAGGCCGGAAAGAGGGAGGTGGACTTATGACAAGTCAAGCGATTCCAAGAAGGCTAAGGACAGTCCTCTTGAGTTGTGCTGCCTTGGCCGTGGTGTCGTTCTCCGCGCCTGTTTACGCGCAGGACGATCTTCCTGCCGACCAGGTGGCAGCAGCCAAGAAATGGATCGACAACGAATTTCAGCCGTCCGTCCTGTCGAAGGACGATCAGCTGAAGGAGATGGAGTGGTTCATCAAGGCGGCCGAACCCTTCAAAGGCATGTCGATCAAGGTCGTGTCGGAGAGCATCCCGACGCATGCCTACGAGTCGGAGACGCTGACGAAGGCCTTCGAGGAGATCACCGGAATCACCGTCGTGCATGACGTGATCCAGGAAGGCGACGTCGTCGAGAAACTGCAAACGCAGGTGCAGACAAACCAACCGATCTACGATGCCTATATCAACGACGATGACTTCATCGGCTTCCACGCCCGCTATCCGTATACGCGTAATCTGACGCAATGGATGGCCGGCGATGGCAAGGATGTCACCGATCCGTATTTCGAGCTCGACGACTTCCTCGGCCTGCAAGACGCTACGGGGTTGAAGGATCGCGGGTTCGACGGGAGTCTCTGGCAGCTGCCCGACCAGTCCTTCATCAACGTCTACTGGTTCCGCAAGGACTGGTTCGACCGGCCCGATCTGCAGAAGGCGTTCAAGGCGAAGTACGGCTACGACCTCGGCGTGCCGATCAACTGGTCGGCCTATGAGGACATCGCCGCTTTCTTCAAGAACGATGTGCAGGAGATCGACGGCAAGGCCGTGTTCGGTCACATGGACTACGGCAAGAAGGCGCCCGACCTCGGTTGGCGTTTCACCGACGACTGGCTCGGCATGGCCGGTGAGGGCGACGTCGGCGTGCCCAACGGCTATCCGGTCGACGAGTGGGGCATTCGCATGGATGGCTGCCGTCCGGTCGGCGCCAGCGTCACCCGCGGCGGCGCCGCCAACGGCCCAGCCGCCCAATTCGCGCTGCGCAAGTACATGGAATGGCTGCGCGAATACGCCCCGCCGGGTGCCCTCGGCATGGACTTCTATCAGTCGCTGCCGAGTCTCGCCAAAGGCAACGTGGCGCAGCAGATCTTCTGGTACTCGGCCTTTGCCGCCACCATGCTCGAGCCGCAGAGCAAGGGTAACAATACTGTCGACGCCGATGGCAAGCCGTTGTGGCGTATGGCCCCCACTCCGCATGGGCCGTACTGGAAGGACGGCATGAAAGCCGGCTACCGTGACGAGGGATTCTGGACGCTCCTCAAGAACGTTCCGGACGACCGCACGAAGGCGGCTTGGCTCTATGCGCAGTTCATCACGTCGAAGACGGTGGACCTCAAGAAGTCCCACGTCGGCTGGACGTTCATCCGCAAGAGCACCGTCATGGATGCGTCGTTCGACGATCCGGATGGCTCGAAGTATGGCGGGCTGATCCAGTTCTTCCGCGGCCCTGGTATCAAATACTGGACGCCGACCGGTCTGAACGTTCCGGACTACGCCAAGCTGGCGCAGCTCTGGTGGCAGAACATCGGTGAGGCCGTGGCCGGCGAAGTGACTCCAGAGACGGCTCTCAACAACCTGGCCGCGGCGCAGGATGAAGTCATGGAGCGTATCGGACGCTCCGGCCTGCAGGGCGATTGCGGACCGAAGCTCAACGAGGAGAAGTCCGCGGACTACTGGTACAGTCAGCCGGGTGCGCCGTGGCCGAAGCTCGACAACGAGAAGCCACAGGGCGTGACCATGCCCTACGACGAGATCATGAAGGAAATGGCGGACGGCAAGCTGCCGCTATAGTCCTCGCGATTCGAACGGCATGCTTTGAAAATGCGCTGCCGCTCCCGTAAAGAGCGGCAGCGCTTGCATTTGGAACCTGCAATGTGATCGGGGGACAGACGCCGGTGGACGAGCATATCCTTGCCATCGATCAGGGCACGACCTCGACGCGCGCGATCCTGTTCGACCGCGAGCAGGCGATTCTGGGGTCTGCGCAGCAGGAATTCCGGCAGCACTATCCGGCCTCGGGCTGGGTCGAGCATGATCCGGAAGACATCTGGCGGACGACGCTCGAGACGGCACGCGGCGCGCTCGCGAACGCACGGACGGACGCTGCGAAGGTCGCCGCGATCGGCATCACTAACCAGCGCGAGACGACGCTCGTCTGGGACCGCCGCACCGGCAAGCCGATCCACAACGCCATCGTCTGGCAGGACCGGCGCACGGCCGATCTCTGCGAGCGCCTGCGCGCTGAGGGCGCCGAGCCGGAGGTGACGCGGAAGACCGGCCTCGTGCTCGATCCCTATTTCTCGGGCACCAAGATTGCCTGGCTCCTCGACACCGTCGAGGGAGCCCGTGCCGCCGCGGCGGCCGGACATCTCGCCTTCGGCACGGTCGATACGTTCCTGCTCTGGCGGCTGACGGGTGGCCAGACCTTTGCCACCGACGCCACCAACGCGTCGCGCACGCTTCTCTTCGACATCCATAAGAACGACTGGGATGACGCGCTTCTGAAGCTCCTCGGCGTGCCGCGCGCGATGCTGCCGGAGGTCAAGGATTGCGCCGCCGATTTCGGCACGACCGATCCTTCGCTCTTCGGCGCCGCGATCGCGATCCGCGGCGTTGCCGGCGATCAGCATGCCGCGACCGTCGGGCAGGCATGCTTCGAGCCGGGCATGGTGAAGTCCACTTATGGCACCGGCTGCTTCGCCGTCCTGAACACAGGCGGGGAGGCGGTGTCGTCCAGGAGCAAGCTCCTCACCACCATCGCCTACCGGCTCGACGGCCGCACCACCTACGCGCTGGAAGGCTCGATCTTCATCGCAGGTGCCGCGGTGCAGTGGCTGCGCGACGGGCTGAAGATTATCGAGCACGCCGGTCAATCGGGAGCGATGGCAGCGGAGGCCGACCCCGATCAGACGGTAACCCTCGTGCCGGCCTTCACCGGTCTCGGCGCGCCCTACTGGGACGCGACGGCGCGCGGCGCTCTCTTCGGCCTGACGCGGGCGACCGGTCCGCGCGAGCTGGCGCGCGCGGCGCTTGAATCCGTTGCCTTCCAGACGCTCGACCTTGTCGAGGCGATGCGCCGCGACTGGCCGGGTGGCGGGACGGAAACGGTGCTTCGCGTCGACGGAGGCATGGTGGCGAGCGACTGGACCATGCAGCGCCTCGCCGACATCCTGGCCGCGCCGGTCGACCGCCCCGACATCCTCGAGACGACGGCGCTCGGCGCCGCCTGGCTCGCGGGCCGCGCCGCCGGGGCGTGGCCCGACATGGAGGCCTTCGCTAAGTCCTGGAAGCGCGACCGCCGCTTCGAGCCAGCGATGCCGGCGGACGAGCGCACGCAAAAGATCGCCGCCTGGCACGATGCGGTCAGGCGGACGCTATCGCAGCGCTAGGCTATCATCGCCGTCTGCGCCTTTCGAGTTTCGTGCTCTGAGCCGCTCTTCGGCTACGCCGCCTTCTTCGCGGCGATGAGGCCGCGGTTCAAAAGCAGCTCGGCGATCTGCACGGCGTTCAGCGCAGCGCCCTTGCGCAGGTTGTCTGAGACCACCCACAGCGACAGCCCGTTCTCAAGCGTCTGGTCCTCGCGGATGCGGGAGATATAGGTCGCGTCCTCCCCGGCGCATTCGTAGGGCGTGACGTAGGCGCCCTCCGCCGGATTGTCGACCACCAGACAGCCCGGCGCCTCGCGCAGGATCGAGCGTGCCTCCTCCGCCGTGATCGGCTTTTCGAACTCGATGTTCACGGCCTCCGAATGCCCTACAAAGACCGGCACCCGCACGCAGGTCGCCGTCAGCTTGATCTTCGGATCGAGGATCTTCTTCGTCTCCGCCACCATCTTCCACTCTTCCTTGGTGGAGCCGTCCTCCATGAACACGTCGATGTGCGGGATGACGTTGAAGGCGATGCGCTTGGAGAATTTTTTGGTCTCGATCTCGCCGGCCGTGAACACCGCCTTGGTCTGGTTGAAGAGCTCGTCCATCGCCTCCTTGCCGGCGCCCGACACCGACTGGTAGGTGGCGACCACGACGCGCTTGATGGTGGCGCGGTCGTGCAGCGGCTTCAGCGCCACGACCAGCTGCGCGGTGGAGCAGTTCGGGTTGGCGATGATGTTCTTCTTCCGAAATCCCTCGACCGCGTCGGCATTCACCTCCGGCACGATCAGCGGCACGTCCGGGTCGGTGCGCCAGGCCGACGAATTATCGATGACGACGGCGCCCTTGGCGGCGATCTTCGGCGACCATTCCTTGGAGATCGTGCCGCCCGCCGACATCAGGCAGATGTCGATCGTGGAGAAGTCGACATTCTCCAGCGCCTGCACCTTGAGCGTCCGGTCGCCGAACGAGACCTCGGTCCCCTGGCTGCGGCGCGAGGCGACGGCCACCACCTCGTCGGCCGGAAAGGCGCGCTCGTCCAGAACCTCGAGCATCTCGCGCCCGACATTCCCGGTCGCGCCAACAACGGCGATCTTCAACATAGGGAGTCTCCTCGGTCTTGGCCGCACGCTTGGCGGCTTTGTTTGATCAGGCAACAAGACATCCCGGGAGGCGGTCGGCCTCCCGGGATGTGGGTTTCAGTAGGCGGCGTCAGCTCCTGGCAACCGCCAGCGACACCACGTTGTTCGTGCGGGACGCGCCGAACACGGTCTCAAGCGCACGTCCGAAAATGTCGAGGCCCTCATCCATCTGCTCGATCGGCGTTGTGAGCGGCATCAGGAACTTGATGACCTCGTCGTCACTGCCGGCGCGCTCGATGATCGCGCCGTGTTCGAAGGCGGTTGCCGTGACCCCGGCCGCGGCCTTCGGGTCGGCGCAGAGCACGCCGCGCATCATGCCGCGTCCGCGCACTTCGATCAGGTCGCCCGGATAGCGGTCGACGAAGCTCTGCAGCCGCTCGGCCAGGTGAAAGCCCTTGCTTCGCACGTCTTCGGCGAAGTCGGGCGTCCGCCAATAGTGCTCGAGCGCGGCGGTCGCGGTGACGAAAGCGTGGTTGTTGCCGCGGAACGTGCCGTTGTGCTCGCCGGGCTTCCAGATGTCGAGCGAGCGCTCGAGCAGCACCACCGCGAAAGGCAGCCCGTATCCGGAGAGCGACTTCGACAGGGTGACGATGTCCGGCTTGATCTCGGCAATCTCGAAGCTGAAGAAGGTGCCTGTCCTGCCGCAGCCGGCCTGGATGTCATCGGCGATCAGCAGGATGCCCAGCTTAGTGCAGAGCGCGCGAAGCCGCTTCAGCCAGTCGATGCGCGCGGCGTTGCAGCCGCCTTCGCCCTGCACGGTTTCGACGATCACCGCGGCGGGAAGATCGATGCCGCTCGACGTGTCGGAGAGCATGCGCTCCATGTAGGCGATGCTGTCCACTTCGTTGCCGAGGTAGCGGTCGTAGGGCATCACGGTCGCCTGCGGCAGCGCCACGCCGGCGGCCTTACGGAAATGCTGGTTGCCGGTGATGGAGAGCGCGCCGAGCGTGCAGCCGTGAAAGCCGTTGGCGAAGCTGACGACGTTGCTCCGGCCGGTGACCTTGCGGGCGATCTTCAGAGCGGCCTCGACGGCATTGGCGCCGGTCGGGCCGGTGAACTGCACGACATAGTCGAGGCCGCGCGGCTCAAGGACGATGTCCTGCATCGCGATCAGGAAGGCTTCCTTCGCCTCGGTATGGAGGTCGAGGCTGTGGGTGATGCCATCCGACTGGATGTAGGAGATCAGCGCCTCTTTGAAGACGGGATTGTTATGGCCGTAGTTCAAAGTCCCGGCGCCGGCGAGGAAATCGAGATAGCGGCGGCCGTGATTGTCCCACAGCTCGCTGCCGCGCGCCTCCTTCAAGATCATGGGGAAGGAGCGCGCGTAGGAACGAACATTCGATTCCATGCGAACGAACACGTCGTTCTCGGGGCGGTCGGCCGTCTTGAGGGCGGTCTGCATGATCTTGGGCTCTCTGGTGAGGGTTGGAGAGAGGTCGCCGCGGACTCTAGTGAGTCGTCACGGCGCTCTGGGCGATCGAAGGAACCGCGCTCCGCTCGGCGGGCGTGGAGAAGTGCGGATGGATCACCGTCACGGCGTCCGTCCCGAACTCGTCGAGTGCGAACTTGAAGGCCGACGCGCGGTCGCGGAAGCAGCCGCCCTTCGTGTCGGACTCGTCATGCACGATCCACACGCCGTCGCGCACTTCGCGCAGGAAGACGCTCTGCTTGTGGCCGGCATTTCTCGGTGCCGCGGGATCATAGCTGACCCGGACGGTCTCGAGGCTGACGATATTGCTCATGGCGCTCTCTCCTAAGATTCGGTCTAACTCATCATCAGCATTGTCGATCCGTGTTGAACTCGTGCTGACCCGGACCTTCATCTGCTGTTCATGCAACCCGCTCGCCATGGAACACTCACGTCTTCTTGTTTCGGCATCCTGTTTAACGCGGCGACATATCCGCAGTGTTTCTTCGCCGCCTGAAACGGGTTTCTTGAGATGCGGCAATCGACACGGGCTGTTGGGCCCGTCGGGCAGCTCAGAATCAAATGGCCCGCTCAAGGCGGGCCATCGACTGGAACCGGAGCGGAGCGCGCTACGAACAGGCTAGCGGCACATCTTCGTCGCCGAGCTCGACCATCCGGTACTTTCCGGGAGCGCAGTCCTCTATGCTGTCAACGAAGATGCTGTTGTCGGAGCTGCTGTCGTCGTCTTCGTCGTCGTTGTCATCTTCGTCGTCGCTCGACACCGAGCTGTTGTAGGCGACCGTGGTCGTGGAGTGCGTTCCGTACACGCCGGCGCCCGATGACGACGTATGTGCCTCGGCGATCGACACTGTTGCCATCGCCGCGAAGGCCGCGAGCGCAATTGCCATCATCTTGAGCATTTCACTCTCCTGAGTTCAGCCGCGCGCCGCCGATGATCGGAGAGCGTCAGGGGCATGGAGGGTGCTGAATACGGGCGGGGCGTTTCCGCCGTATTCCGTCGGCGTTTCTTGGGCCGGTCAACATCGTTACAACGCGGTGTCGTGTGGCGACGGTCGGGATGCCGGCTATGGCGATCCGACGACCACCGCAACGCTGAGAGAGAACGGATGCCCGCCGTCGCAGCGTACGGCCGCGCTCGCGACGTTGAGCTTCGCCCGACCGATGCCGGTCAGCTCTGCCGGCACGTCGGCGCGGAGCGGATCTAGCTCGACCGTGATCTCGCGAAAGTCGATCGAGACGCCGAGGCCGAGCGCCTTGGCGACCGCTTCCTTGACGGTCCACAGCCGGATGAATTCCGTTGCCCGGCGGTCTTCTTCCACGCGATCCAGTCTGGCGCGCTCGCGCTCGCTCAGTGCGTCGAGGGCGATGTCGCCGCGATCCTCCGGTGCCAGGCTCTCGATGTCGATGCCGACGGGGTGGTCCTTGCCGATCACCACGGCGGCACAGGAGCCGACATGCGAGAGGTTGAATGGGATCGGCAAAAAGCCGTTATCCATCAGCGGTTTGTCGTTCTCGTTCAGGCGAAACCGCCATGCTGACGGCTGCACATCGCCGTCGACGGCCCTGGTCAGCGCGTGGCGCAGCAGCACCCGTCCGGCGATGAAGCGCGCGCGATCGCCGGGCTGCCGCAACGACGAGGCATGCGACCATTCCGACGCGGGGAGGATTGTCGCGGGGTCGCCGAGCTCGGCGATGTCGTCCAGCGAGGCGAGCCAGATGGCGGTGCCGGGAGGCTGGTTCGCAAGGGTGATGGGCGTCAGCTCGTCGGGCACGCTTTTCGTGGAATCACGCACGTCGGACAGCGTCAACCCCAAACGGCGATCGGCCGCCCTGCAGCGGCCGATCGTGCCTCGACGGCAATTGCCCATGTCTTCACCGGTCAGCCCGCGTCTCTCCAGCGCGTGGCCGCGGCGGTGCGGGACGCCACCCGCCTCGGCAGGGCGCGCGTGCGTTCCCTGCCTGCGGCGCGCGGATTGCTGCGGGCGTGCGCCGCCGGGCGGACCGGCAGCCGGCGCCGCTGCGGGACGCTGACCACGACCACCACGGCCGGCTCGGCCACCGCAGTGTTGATGGCGCGGGCCGGGTTGCCCTGCCAGATGGAGTTGTCCTCGGCGATCTCGCCCTTCATCAGGAAGGAGTCGGGATCGAGCACGACGTTCTCGCCCATCGTCACGCCGTAGTGCACGAAGGTAGCGGCTCCGAGCGACGAGCCGGCGCCGACACGGATACGGTCGGACTTGAAGATGCCTTCCTCAAGCGAGTGACCCTGCAGGACCGCGCGCTCGTTGAGGTTCGCATAGTCGCCAACCTCGACCATCGACTTCTCGACATAGTGGCAGCCGTCGTCGAACACCTTGCGGCCCACCTTCACGCCCGCCATGCGCGCCAGCACGTTGCGGAAAGGGGTGCCGCGGAAGAGATGATGAATCGGCGCGTCGTAGAATTTCCAGTAGCGCTCGTGCATCCAGAAATAATCGTCGTAGATCGAAACGGTCTGCGGCTGCAGGCGGCGGAAGCGGAGGCTGCGCCCAGACGTTGAACGTGCCGTGAGCGATGCCGACCGCCAGTGCTCCGAGGCCGAAGGCGGCAAGCGAGAGCATGCCATAGAGCGGATAGTAGAGGACGGCGACATAGAGACCGGCCGCGACTGTGTAGGCCAGCACGAAATTGCTCAGCAGGAACAGCGCCATCGTCTTCAGATTGTAGATGTTCTTGCGGCGGATCCGCTCCTCGCGGACGGCCGGGTCGGCGTAGGCCTGGCACTTCGTGTCGGCGTCGACCGCGCGCGGAATCTCGAAGGCGGGAGAACCGAGCAGGCCGACGTCCTCGCGCACCGGCCCATCGATCGGGACCATGACCTTCGTGCCGAGCAGAACGTTCGCGCCAAGGGCTGCGCCTGACGGAAACTGGATGTTGTTGCCGAGGAAGTTGCGGTCGCCGATCTTCACCTTGGAAAGCTTGAAGGACGAGCTCGACAGCTCGGCGCTGTTCATCGATAGCCCGTCGGAGACGATCGTGCCGGTGCCGACATCGCAAAGCAGCGGATTGTCCTGCCTCTGGCCAGTGCCGAAATTGGAGCCGGTCTGCTCGATAGTGTTCAGCTTCCAGCCGATCCACTTCAGATAATGGACAATGAAGGAGCTGTCGCCGAGCAGCAGGTTGAAGAAGCCGGAATTGCTGAGCACGACGATAAGGCTGTGCACATAGTAGTGGAAGCCGTAGAGCACGTAGGTGCGGTCTTCCTCGAGCAGCCGGCTGAGCAGGCGCGGGGCCAGTGCGATCGTGCCAGCCGCGATCACGATTGACACGACGAAGGCGACGAAGGTGACCGCTGCGAGCTCCGCCGAGAGGGCCAGCATGTGGATGCCCGGGGACTGCAGGTCCACTTCCGGGCTGCTGGTGTGCTGATAGAGGAACGGAAACGCCTTGTAGAGGAACATCACCGCGGCCGGCGCCAGCACCAGGAAAGCCGGAAGCGTGACGAACGCCGAATAGACCCAGCGGCGCAGCGGCGTGCAGGCGCGCGGCTCGACCCGGCAGAATTCCGTCGTCGTTTCGATCGCCGGCGAGCCGTGGTAGCGCCGGCCGGCGCGGGCGCGCTGACCGCTCTGCAGCGACGACGCATGTCCGAGCTGGGTGTCGTCCTCCATCACCGTGTCGATGTCGAGCACGCTGGCGTCGCCGACGTAGCGTTGCGCCGATGCTGATGGAGCCGGTGCGGATGCAGTTCGATTCCGCCTTGTAGCCCATGATCAGCGCGTCGTGACGGAGGATCGTGTCGTCGCCGACCGAGAAGAGGTCCGTGGTGTCCGGCACCTGCCGCGCGATGATCACCACGTTGCGCCCGATCCTCGCGCCGAGCAGCCTGAGATAGACGTTGTAGATCGGCGTTCCCTGCATGAGGACCGCCATGCGGCGCCGTGCGGATCAGCGTGCTTGCCATCCAGAAGCGGAAGTATCGCAGGCTCCAGATCGGGAAGATCTCGGCTCAACCGGCCGATCACCAGCCACTTCGCCGCGACCGGCAAAGCGGTGGCGCCGAGAACGGCGGCGCCAGCAAAAGCGACGACGCGCAGGTAGAGCTCGGCCATGTTGTCGATCGCGGCATATGTCCAGTTGAAGCCGGCGACGACGACCCAGAGACCGAGCAGGCCGAAAGCCGCGTAGAAGGCGAGCTGCAGCGCGCCGGTGCCGTAATATTCGAGATTGCTTGGGATGCGCAGCGGCAGCCGCTCAGGACGCGGCAGAGCCGGAGCGGCATCGACCGCGCCCGCGAGGCGGAGGCGCCGACGTGCGCGGCGAGCTTCTCGACGGTGGGGTTCATGGTAGACGTCGCGCATGGAGAGGTCGCCGAAGGCGGCCTCTCGGCGGATATCGGAGCAGAAACGCGCCATCAGCAGCGAATGCGCGCCGAGGTCCTTGAAGAAGTTGTCGGCGACGGAGACACGCTCGACGTTGAGCCGCCGAGGCGAGCGCTGCCGCGAGCATCTCCTCGACCGGAGTGCGCGGCGGCCAGATAGTTGTCGTTGGCGCCGGAGAAGCGCGCACCCTTCGGTGCCGGCAGGTTCTTGCGGTCGGCCTTGTTGCTCGTGGTCATCGGGATGACGGCGAGCTCTTCGAAGAACGCCGGGATCATGTAGCAGGGGAGGCGGCCCTTCAGCGCCGAGCGGATGTCGCCGGGCTTCAGCGGGTCGGCGCCTCTGATTCAGCGAATAGTAGGCGACCAGCTCGACCGCGCCTGGCTCCGGCTCGTATTTGTCGACCACGGCCTGCGCGATCTGCGGCAGCTCCATCAGCGAGCGATTCGATCTCGGTCAGCTCGATGCGGTAGCCGCGGATCTTCACCTGCGTGTCGATGCGGCCGTGGAATTCGATCTCGCCGTCGTCGTTGATGCGCGCCAGATCGCCGGTGCGGTAGATCTTGCCCGACGGGTTGTGCGGAAGGCCGATGAAGTCCGGGATGAACTTCTGCTCGGTCAGGTCGGCGCGGTTCAGGTAGCCGGCGGCGAGGCCGATCCCGGCAATGCCCAAGCTCGCCCAGCGCGCCGTCGGACCATTTCCTCGGGCTTCTCCGGGTCGAGAATGACGATCGTGTAGGTCGGCAGCGGGCCGCCGATGGTTACCGGCTTGTCCGGGGTGACTTCCCGCATCGTGGCGGTGACCGTCGCCTCGGTCGGGCCGTAGACGTTGAGGATCGAGCGGCCCGGCTTGTGCCAGCGGGTCACCAGATGCGGCGGGCAGGCTTCGCCGGAAAGAAGCAGGACCCTCAGGTCCGGCAGGTCCTTCTCGATGGTCGCCAGCAGCGTCGGCACGCAGGCCCAGGCCGTGACGCGCTCTTCGATCAGGAAGTCCGCCAGGTCGTCGCCGACCAGCGTGGCGCCCGGCCGCGCCGGAACCAGGGTCGCGCCGGCGAGAAGCGGCACCCATAGCTCCTCGACCGAGAAGTCGAAGGCGATGGTCATGCCCTGGTAGCACCGGTCGTCCCGCGTCATGCCGTATTCCTCGGCGGCGACGCGGACGAAATTGCAGATGCTCGGATGGTCGATGGCGACGCCCTTCGGCTTACCGGTCGTGCCTGAGGTGTAGATGATGTAGGCGAGCTGATCGTTCGAAGCGCCAACCTCGTCCGCGCTCAGGCGGCCGGCCGGCTGTGCGTCGATCGTGTCCTTCGCTGCGTCGAGCAGCACCTTCTTCGCCGGAAACTCCGCCAGCTTCTCCGCATGGGTCGACACGGAAAGGATGAACCGGGCCTCGGCGTCCTCAAGGATGAACCCTATGCGATCGTTGGGAAAACCGGGATCGAGCGGGACGTAGGCGGCATGCGCCTTCAGAACCGCCAGCAGCGCGACATAGGTCTCGAACCCCTTGTCGAAGACCAGGCCGATGCGGTCTCCGGGGCGAACGCCGCTTGCAACCAGGTGGCGCGCGACCTGGTTGGCGCGCTCGTCGAGGTCGCGGAAGCTGTAGGTGGCATGCTGCGTCGCAACTGCATCGACGTTGCCGCCGAGCGCGTGCAACTCGTCGCAGCGCTGCTCGAAGAGATGATGCAAACGCTCGCCTGCGGTCCAGCGCGGTGCGTTGTTCTTACCGTGGCAAACGAGCATGATTTCCTCCAGGCGGCATCAGCGATGTCGTCGCGAGAACAAATATCCGCCGCCTGCTGCTGCGTGTTTTCTCCGCCGGCCCAGACTGATTTCGTCGGCGGGGAAAATGTTTCGTCGCACCCGGCGCCAGCAATCCGCGTGAAACACCTGTCGGAGTTCCGCTTTGCATTTCACGGACTCACCACGGTGCGGCTGAACGTGCCTTGAACACGCGTGCGGGTCCGCCCGCCCGTGCTCCGTGCGGCAGATGCGCCGAACGCGTTACTAGCTAATTGCTGGTCGCGAGCAGTTCCCGCTCGAGATCGGAGAACGTGTTCTCCGGCACGCCCTGCTTGCGGAGGTCAGCCAGTACGGCGAGCGCTTCCTCGCGTGCGGCCGCCCGATACGCGCCCGTGGTCAGATCGACTATGTCTTTCAGATTCTTAACTAATTCGACCTGCCAATAGGCGTTGGCCGGATCGAGCTGGATAAGATCGCGGCGGAGCTGAAGCGCCTCGTCGAACATCCGCTCGCCTTCTTCGGTGGCGCCCGCGGCGTATTTCTGCGCGCCCGCGGTCTTCAGCGCTCCGGCGAGGTTCCTGCGCCACCGCGTATTGCGCGGCTGCGCCTTGATCAGGCCGCGGAGGATGCCGATCCCTTCCGCGTAGTTGGCCTGCATGCCCGCCGCGTCGCCTGCCGCAAGCTTCACGTCGCCGATGCGGAAGAGACTCGATGCGACGTCGCGCTGCCATTCGAGATTGCCCGAATCCAGGTGCGTGAGGTTCCGGCGGATGGTCAGGCTTTCTTCGTAGGCAGCCTGTGCACCGGACACGTCTTCGGCGCGCAGGCGGACGTCGCCGACCCGCTCCAGGCTGGTCGCGAGGTCGCCCAGCCACTTCCGGTTGCCGGGATCGGATCGCGTCAGCCGCCGATTGATCTCCACAGCTTCGTCGAAAGACGCTTTCGCCTCCGCGACCTGCGCGTCGCCAAGCTGGATGTCGCCGATGCTGTCCAGCGCCATTCCGACTTCATGCAGCCAGAGGAGATTGCCCGGGTCGGTGGCGGCCACCGCCCGCCAGGTCGCAAGACCCTCGGCGTAGGCCGCGAGCGCTCCGCTGACGTCCGCCATGCTGGCCTTCACGTCGGCGAGATGGATGAGCGAGATGGCCAGCTCCTGCTGCCAGGCGACGGTGCCAGGATCGGCCGTCACGAGCCGCCGGCCGATGTCCACGCCTTCCGAGTAGGCAGCGAGCGCAGCGGCCGAGTCGCCCCCCCGCCGCTTCAGGTCGCCGACATCGTTGAGGGAAACCGAGATATGGTTCCAGATTGCCGGATCGTCGGCGAGCGCGACCATGTTGCGGTCAAGCGTGAGCGCTTCCTCCAGCGCCTGCAGCGCCTCCGCAGGCTTGCCGATGCGGTAGCGAAGGTCGCCTTCCCGCTGCAGCGCCTCTGACAGGAAGCGCTGCACGCCCAGGTCATCCGGACGCTCGGCGAGGAGCTGTCTCGCTACTCCGATCGCCTGGTCGTAGGCATTGAGCGCATCGTCGCTTTCTCCGGCCGAGGCGTATGTCGCCCCGAACTCCAGAAACATCGCCACACGGCTCCGCCTCAGGCTGTAATCATCGGGAGCCGATTGGTTCAGCCGATCGACGGCGGATTCGAGATTCGACAGCACCTTCTTGATCGTCGCGACCGGGACACCCGCCGATCCGCGCAACCCCTCCGCGACCTGCGCAATCATGCCGTCGACCGTCTGCTTGGCAATGCCGAGACTGCGCTGCGCCTCCTCACTGGCTGCGCGCTCAGCCACGGCGTTCCGCTGCGAAAGCCAGCCAAGATACCCGGCGACGATGGCGAGCCCGAGGAAAACGGCCGCCGCGGCCGTCGTGAGCCGCTGCCGCAGTCGCGCGCGATTGCCGGAGAGGGCGATAAAGGCGCGTGTCGGAGCCGCGATCTCCTCGCTGAAGCGCTTCTGGATGCTCTCTGCCTCGGCCAGCCGGAGACCGCGCGGGATCAGGAGATCGCGCGGCTTTCCAGCGGCTTCCCAGCGGCTTTGCTCTTCTTCGACCTCCGCGCGTATGCGGAAGAAGTCGGCATGCTCGGCGACAATCTCGCGCGCGCGCCGCCAGCTGCTCAGCACGCGCTGATGCGCGATACGAACCGAGCGCACGCTCTGCTCACCGCTAGTCAGCAGGATACGGGCCCCGGTGAGCGCCTCGACCAGTCGTTCCGAGAGCCTGTTGTGAGCGACCTGCTCGAACGGCACGGCGCGAATCGTGAGGGGGCTCGCCTGGCCGGCCTCCTTGTCGCTGCCGGCGCTGCGCGAAGGGGTCGCAAGCTCGCGCAGCAGTCGCGGCAGCTCCTCCACGTCGGCCTCGCCGAGCCGCGCGAGCGCGCGCTCGGCTTCGTGGTCTATGGCGCCGTCGAGCCCCCCATCGCCTCGTAGGCGGCATGGGTCAGCCGGATCTCGCCGTCCACCTCGATCCGTTCCTCGAAGAGGCGGTTCAGCGTGAACTGGACGAGCGGCAGGATGTCGGCGCGCTCCGCGTCCGCAAGCAGGCGCTCGTCGAGGCTGCGGCCGCTGGAATCGACCTCGTAGACAAGCTCCGCCGCCCGCGCCGGGGCCCGCACGATTTCCGCCAGTTCGGCGGAGCCGGGCGGCTGCAGATCGTAGGACGCGCCCTCGGTCTTAAGCTCCAGCAGATCCGGAACGGCGAGGTAGCGCTCGTAAAGATCGGCACGGAGCGTGGTCACGAGCCAGACGCGACCGCTCCGGCAGAGGTGGCGCATGAGAAGCGCAAATCGCTTCCGCACCTCGTCGGACACGTCGGCGCCAAGCAGCTCGTCGAGCTGGTCGACAAGGAGCAGCAGCGCCGCGGCGACAGGCCGCTCATACCCGGCCCGAGCGCGCTCGGTTTCCGCCACCCGATCGAGCGCATGCACAACCGCGCGCACCGCCGTCGTGTCTGCGTGATAGAGAAGATCGGCAAGCTCGCGCGGCGTCGTGAAGCCGTCCTGCCCGAGCTCCGCGAGACCGACGTGATAGCGACTGCCTTCGGTCTCCGACTCGCGCGCGACCTTGAGCAATTCACCGGCAAGCGCCATGAACGGGTCATCGCCCTTGTCGGCCGGGCGCATGGTCACGACCCGCCAGACGTCCACCTGCGCAACGACGCCCGGTGCCGTGAGCCGCGGCACGACGCCAGCGCGCGCGATCGAGGACTTGCCGGCGCCGCTCGGGCCGATGACCATGAGGTAGGGCGTTCCGCGCTCTGCCGCCTCCTGCAGCGTGCTCACCGCCCGCGCGATGTCGCGCGAGCGGCCGAAGAACACCGACGCATGACTGGCATCGAAGGCCTCAAGGCCGCGGAACGGCGAGCCGCGCATGGCGACCGGCCATACGACGCTGCGGCCGTGCAGCATGCGCTCGGTAATCCACTGCCGCAGTAGGGCCTCCACCTTCGTCTCGAAATCGTCGGTGGAGGCGAAGGTCTGAAAGGCCGCCTTGAACTGGCCCTCGGGTGTAAAGAACCAATCGGAGAAGAAAGCCTTCACGCTCTCCCAGTCACGCTCGACACGACTTCGCTCGGCGGCGTCGTCGAGACGCACGGTTGGCGGCTCGGCGTAGCGGAAGACATAGACATCCGGGAGGTCGGCGGTGCGGCGCTTTTCCAGCGCCGACAGAACCTCGTAGGCAGTGCCGCTCGGATAGGGATCGCCGTTCGGCATCTTGGTGAAGTCGCCGGGAAGCGGCGTGCCGAGATGATGCCGCAATATGCCGATGACGATCTCGCACTCCGAGGCCTCCGGGATCTGCCTTTGAAAGGTCGTGTGGGCCTTGTAGAACGAGGTCTCCCAGCGCACCGGCCGGACCGTCCCGATGCCGCGGATCTCGCCATTCAAGCGCTCTACGACCTGCGCGAGGCGCCGCCGCTCCATGAGGGCGTCGTCGGGAGACGACACGAACAGCTTCACTTCACGCACGGTCTTGTCCAGTTCCGCGGGCGGCGCAGGTCAGGCTCGCTGCATTCGCAGCCACGGGAGCCCCCACGCCCGCTTTCAACCGCACCATGACATCGCCGCAGGCAACAGTTGCGCCACAACGCTCACAGGCGTGCTGTCGAAATTTGGCCATTGCCGATACGTTGCAATTGGACCTTGACACCAACTTGGCTCGGCTTGAGCAAGTCCGACCGATCTGAGGTAAATCCATTCTATCAATGAGCGGGCCCCTGCAAATCGTTGCCGTTGTAGGCTGCCAGCGCCGCGGTACGACAGTGACCGGGCAAGTTCTTGGTGCGCACCCCAAGGCTGTTTTAGTCGATGAGGACGATGGCCTCTATGACTGGTTTCCCAGCTTTTTAGAGCGCGGCGGCGGCCGGAACGCAATATTGCCCGACATGCTTGGCCGAGCTCGCCGGAAATATGATCAGGCCGATGAGAAAATCCGCACCGGGAGTCATGGCGCATGGCAGCTTGCCGAGCAGGTGACCCATCTGATTCTGAAGGCGCCGAACCTCACCTTCGCGCCTGGCGAGTTGGCCCGTCTCCAACCCGCCGCCAGGATCGTCTATCCGGTCCGCGATCCGCGTTCGGTCGTCGCATCGATGGCGCGGTTGCCAGAGATCTCCATGGTGGAGAACCAGACACGCCTCATCCGCTCATATCCTGCTCTGGTCGAGGAATTTGAAGCGGAGCTGGAGCGGCTTGAAAGCGCTGAAACGCCGCTCTTTTTAAAGCCTGCCGTTCTCTGGCGCATCAAGTCGGGGCGCCAGACCCAATTTGTGTCCGTTGGGCTTCAGCCGCTGTTCTTTCGCTACGAGGATTTAATCCTCGACAAGGTAACGATATGCAGACGGCTTTGCCAGCATGTGGGGCTCGAGCTTGCCCCTCAAGTTATTGAACATGAAAGGCAGTTCGTAGGATTTGACCCAGGTCTCGCAGTGCGACAACGAGCGATTGACCAGAAGTCCCTTGCAAGCTGGTCACGCGATCTTTCGGAGGCGCAATGCAAGAGCGTGCTCGAAACAGCCGGAGCCAATGCGCGACGATTCGGTTATGCGTCAGGTGCCCTCGTTTCGATTGCAGACAAGCAGTCGGCCATCACCGATGAGGTGCTACATTCGCCCATAATACTTACTGGCCGCGGTGGAGGTGGTACCAGAATTCTGGCCGGCATTGTGGAAAGCGCCGGCGTCTTCCTTGGAAACAGCATCAGCGACAGCGGCGACAGTCTGGAATGGGTCGATTCGATATACGCAATGGCACTGGAGGCCACCGGCCAAAAGAATGGCAAGCGACAGGCACTGGTTGGCCGGTGGCGTAGAGCACTGCTAAAAAGAGCCTGCGAGACGATTAGTGCCGGAGGATGGGACACTGTTGGTCCGTGGGGATGGAAACTGCCGGAAAACATGTTGGTTGCCGACGCCCTCCTGGAGATCTTTCCTCAGGCAAGGCTCGTCCACCTGGTTCGCCACCCCATCACCAGCAGTTTTCGTCGCACTCATTTGACTTCCAGGCCGACCAACCGAGTCGGTTATGCTGTCTTGAAGTCGGCATACGAGGCTGTGGGACTTGAATTTGGCAACCTCGAGCGACGCGACGAGGCGGCGGACAACGCGGTCTCATGGCACTATCAGGTTAGTCAGATCCGTAGCCTGAGCCGAACGCCTTCCTTGCAGGAGCGTCTGCTCACGATTCGCTACGAGGATCTTTGTCACAATACCGAAGAGGCGATGGAAATTCTCGCCGATTTTCTCGGGTGCGCGTCAACGAGTTTCACGCGGCCACGCATCGATGCCGCCCGCCAAAGGACCGAGAAATGGACTTGTGCCGATGCCCGGTGGGTCTGGTCGCTTTGCAGCGATGCTGCAACGCCTCTGGGATATGACCTGTCCGAAACAGGCGAGCCGATTGTTCATCCCCTGCATGACTGATCACGCGGAGCGCGCCCCACTTTTCATTTCGCCGGAAAGCGGTGGGATAATTTCGCTGTCTGACCGATTGATCTCTCAGAAGGCCTGGTCGAACGTGGCATCGACGTTGCCGCGCTCCGAAGCAAGCGTCGCCCGCTTTGCCGGACCTGCATCGACTGGAGACGCGGCGGACCGCGTGGCCAAGGCGTCGCCGGAGAAGGAACGTCGTCAGGGAGCTAACGATCCTCCCGGCAAAGCGCCTCCAGCGCCGCAATGTCGGAAAGAACCAGGATGTTGCCGTGCTTGTTGATCAGTTTCTGCTTCGCAAGTGCGCTCATCTCGCGTGAGACGGCTTCACGATGCGTGCTGATGCGGGCCGCTAGCTCGGCGTGGGTGGGCGCGGGCTTGATCGACGCGTCTCCGGCGCCTGCTTCGGCACGCTCCGCCAGTCGCAGCAGCTCGCGAATCAACCGCTTGCGGACCACGAGTGTGCTGAACTCGTAAATCCGTTCGGTCATCCGGCGCGTCTGTGAGGCGAGATGCGTAAGGAGCGCCCAGGCGATGCCGGGCCTTGACGTCACGACCTCCCGAAACGCCGCCTCGGGCAGTCTCGCCACGAGCACCCGGCCGGAACCAACGACGCTCGCCGATCTCGGTTTCTCGTCGATGGCGGCGAGCTCGCCGAATATGTCGCCTGCTCCAATGTCGCGATAAGCGACCGCCTTGCCGCCCTCGGAGTAGATGGTCGCAAGGGCGCTGCCTTCCAGCACGAAGAAGACCTCGCGGGTCTTGTCGTCGTGCGCGATGATCATCTCCTTGTGCTCGTAGCCGCGAACGACCCAGTGCTTCGCAAGAGAAGCGCGATCGCTCTCCGCAAGCTTCCCCAGAAACGAGCCGGGTGAAATCATCGCTGGCGTCCCATCAGCGCGGAGCCTCCGCCGGGGTGATGCCGGGTGTGGCGATTGCCACAGACCCGGAGCGCCGCCTGCCGAATACTCCATCCAATGGGCGGCGATGCTTCATCGAGGAGCTCGAAATGTCAAAGCCTGGCGAATCCGCTGCGGAACGCATCTGGAAAGAAAAGCTGGACCACTGTCTTTCGCGCAGCGAGTGCAGCGTCCTGCTTGTGTTTGCGGTGTCGGTCCTGATCGTCACCTGGCTGATCGGCTGGTGACCTTCGACACACTTCCTTAAACACGGCTGACTTCACGGTCGGGCGGGTCCGGTTGCCCGGGCCCGCCCGCGGGCCTCTCCGCATGGAGAGAGCTTTTTCACCACTCTTTAGCGACGGCTTCAATTGCGCCCCCCCGCGCCTTATGATCACCAGGAGGGGAGGAGCAATGCGACCGCCAGTGGCAAGCCAATTCACCATGCGCCCGATGACGCCGTCCGACATCGACACAGTCGCGGGCTGGCTGCAGGACGTCGACGATCTCTCGCTGTTCGATCGAAACATGACGGTGCCGCCGAGCCCGGCGACCGTTCTCGACAGCTGGAAGCCAGACCTAGAAGCGACGAAGTTTCCAACTGCCTACTGGTTCATGTTGGAAAGCTGCGATCAGAGACCGATCGCCATTGGTGGGCTTCAGGCGGTCAACTATGTCCACGGCGATGCGGTCCTTCCCATACTCGTCTCAAAGCCGGAACGCGGCAAGGGGCTCGGCCTGCGCATCGCGATTATCCTGCTCGACATGGCGTTTGACCGGCTTCGTCTGCATCGCGTCACGACATTCTTCCGCTCCGACAATTTGCGCACCGAGCGTCTCACTCGGCGCATTGGATTTCAGCAGGAAGGCCGCATGCGGCAAGCATGGTTCGCGGAAGGTGAATTTCTGGACTGCGTCGTCCTCGGCATCCTCCGAGAGGAATGGCAATCGCGCCGCGACGCGCTCCGCGCGGACCTCGGCGATTCAATCACGATCGTTCAGAGTCTACAGGTTTCAGATCATGGGCCGGCGGAATCGCGCGGCGGAGACTTGCAGGAAGCCGGCCGCCCATGAGCGATTCACCCACCGGCACGGGCCTGCGTCGCCGGCTCGGCGCCGTGCTGTTTGCCGACATCGCAGATTACAGCCGGATGATGGGCGAGGACGAAGTCGGCACGGTTCTCGCCGTCAAGCAGCGGCTAAAGATCGTCTACGACGCAAGCACGCGTCATCATGGTGAAGTCATCCAGGTTAGAGGCGACGGAGCGTTTCTGATCTTCGACAGCGCGGTAGACGCGATCTCATTCGCGCTCGAACTCCAGAGGCTGATGGCCAAGGAGAACAGTGGCGTCGAGCCGGATCGTGTGATCCGTTTCCGCGTCGGCATCAATCTGGGCGAGATCATCTTCGATGCGGAAGGCGTGAGCGGCGACAGCGTCAATATCGCTGCGCGGATAGAGCCGCTGGCGCCACCGGGATCGGTGTGCGTCACGCGAGCTGTCTACGATCAGACCCGCAACAAGGTTGCGGTCAGCTACGAATATCTCGGGCCAAAGAGTTTGAAAAACATCGCCGAGCCCGTCGACGTCTTCCTTCTGAGGGAAGACGGTCAGCCGGCCACGATGACCGCGGGCTTCAGGCGTCGCCAGGATGCAAGCGAGGCGCTGAGGGATCTTTCCGCGGTGGTTCTGCCGTTCAAGTTCCAGGGAGACGACCCGTCCGAAAGCTGGTTCGCTTTGGGCATGACGGAAGACATCACCACCAGCCTCTCGCGGTTCAAGAACCTCTTCGTGATTTCGCGTGCCTCCGCCTTCGTCTTTCGTGGGCAGGAGATCGCTCCCCAGGAGGTCGCACGCGAGTTCGGCGTGCGGTATGTGCTTACCGGCTCCATTCAAAAGGCCGGTCGCCGGATCAGGGCTTCTGTTCAGCTCGTCGATGCCATTCGGGACCGCGTCATCTGGGGCGAACACTACAGTCGCGAAATCGACGATATCTTCGACCTGCAGGACGAAATCACCCAGGTCGTCGTCGCTGCCACGGCCGTGCAGATCGAATCGTCGGAGCGGGAGCGCACCCGCATGCTGCCGCCTTCCGATCTTCGCGCCTATGGCTACGTGCTGCAGGGTCAGCAGCACATTTTTCAGTACAGCCGCGAGGAGAACCGCGTCGCGCGCGGACTTGTACGAAGCTGCGCTCGAGACCGACCCGGTCTACGCGCGGGCGATTGCCGCGAAGTCGAGAACGCTCAACCTCGATTGGCGCTACGACTGGACGGAGCATCCGGAGCTCATCCTCGACGAGGCGCTCCAGCTCGCGCTCAGGGCCACTGAACTTGATCAGACGGACGCCCGCGGCTTTGGCGAGCTCGGCTTCGTGCATCTCTATCGCAAGGAGCACGAGGCTGCGATCAGCGCCTACAAGCGGGCGTCGCTGCTCAATCCGAACGATGCCGACCTGATGTCGGACATGGCCGACGCGCTGGCGCATTCCGGACAGTCGGAGGAGGCGATCAACCTCCTGCAGAAGGCGATGCGGCTCAATCCGTTCTATCCCGACCAGTACCTCTGGCACCTCGGCGGCGCCTATTACAATCTGCGTCGCTACGACGATGCGATCCGGACGTTGGAGGGTATGCAGAATCCGGCGGAGGGCCAGCGGCTACTGGCGGCGAGCTACGGACAGCTCGGCAGGCTCGAAGAAGCCCGCCACCATGCCCATAAGGTGCTGGAGGCGCACCCGAATTTCAAGCTGGCACACTGGGCAAGCATACAGCCCGACCGTCACGAAGCGGATGTTCTCCACTTCGTCGAAGGTCTGACGAAGGCCGGTCTGTCGTAATCGTCAGTCGGTGGCGTCGCCGCGTCCGCCGGAAAGCCGCGCCCCTGAGACGCGCGCGCCGCTGACCCGTGCACCCGAGACGCGTGCGCCACTGACCCGCGCGCCCGATATGCGAGCACCGCTCACGCCGCCCCCGTCCCCGGCAAAGAAGGGGTCGAGCAGAATGTCCTCAAACATGCCGGTCTCGACATCCATGCGGACCGTGTAGTCCGCCTTGTCGTAGGACCAGACACGAAGATCGTCGGCGAGCTGATAGTCGGCCGCGGCGACGCCGCTCAGCGATGTCTCTCGCGGCGCACGAGTCAAGCTTGCGGCAGTTCCCGCGGCCTGGCTGGGCAACACCGCGGGGTCTCCCTCGCCGTGCACCAGGAATAGCGCAGGCTTCGGCAGATCGTAGTACGCCCCCTCGTAGGAGAACCCATATATCCTTGCCAGCATTCCATTTAATTTTTGGTCAGCCAGAAAGTTATTGTCTCCGAGGGAGAACTTGTCGGCGGAAAACAGCGAGAACACGAAATTGTCTGGGTTCTTCGTTGCCTTCCGCACCCAGATGCCCTGGTTTTCGTCACCACCTGCCACGCTGACGTAGTCGCCCACGTTCGGCTGATTGGTGTCTCTCGACCATTTTGTGGTGGCCGCTGAATGGATCCCGTTCTTCTTCGGCGAGCGGTGCGTTCTGACCAGCACCTTGTCACCCGCGGAGATGTCTACGCCGTCGACCGGGTCCAGTCCCTTCAGATCTGCGGCCTTCAGATCGTCGACCGTCGCGGCGACCACGCTGAACGCGGCGGTCGCGGAAGACATGAACCGCAGATCGTCGAGTGTTCTGCCAAACAGCAGAATCCGGGATTGACTGAGCAGCGTTTCGGGCATGCGGGCCTCCCTCGCACAGGCGGGCTCGAGCTTTGCCTACCGGCTGAACCACTCCTGAGTTGTATAACCTTGCGCCTGCCTCAAGCAAGCCGCCAGATCGACGAACGAGGCAAAGGGATGCGGCGGCGGTCGGCCTATCCGGGCACCGCCGTTCTGGATGAGGCTGCGTGACTGTCTTTGGGAAGGGGCGCGAGCTGCGGGCCGACGCGGACAAGGCCGATGTCGCGCATGTCGAAGTTGCCGCGGATCAGCCGGAAGAAGCGCCCCTCATTCAGCTCGCGGTCGACCTCCTCGAAGGTCGTGGCGACGTCGATATAGGTCAGATCGTCCGTCTCGATCCGGTCCCAGGTGTCGGCAAGATAGGTTCCAAGGACGTCGCGGGTGTGAAGCAGCGCCATCTTGAAGGCGTCCGGGTCGCGCTCGAAAGCCTCGTCGAAGAGCCCCTGCATGACCGGCGCGTACTCCGGCGTCGCAAGCAGCCGGTCGGACAGATCCTCGACCCCCATCGTGATCGCGCCGAGCGCAACGAGATTTTCGTGGAAGATGTCGACCAGGATATCAAAGAAGGCGCCGGTCAGCGGCTCGGAGAGGGTGTGCTCGTTGCGCCAGCCATTCGCGAACTCCGAAAGCCGCGTGTCGTTCGCGGCAATGCGAATCTGCGTGTGATCGGAAAGCTCTGCCATGCGGCTCGCAGCATTCAGCGTGTAGAGATTGCCACGCGTCTGTAGGAGCAGCCTGTCGACGACCGAATCGAAATGCAGCGAGGTGATGAGGGCGCTCAGGTCGGCGGCGGATTCGTGGAAGCCCAGATACTCGCCCGTCGAGCGGCCGGGATCGGGAATGCCGACCTCGCTGTAGATGATCTGGTGGCCGACCTCGTGGGCGATCACATCGAAGTTCAAGCTGTAGGGGACGAAGGCGCTTGGATCGTTGTGTCCGCCGACTTCGATGAAGCCATAGCCCGAGTAGGCGTTGTCGAAGATCGGCAGGATCGAGAGTTCTACCTGCGGATAGTCGCGCGCGAAATGCCATCTGATCGGTCGCCCGAAATAGCCCTCCCAGACATCCAGCACGAACCGCACAGTACCCGAAGAGATGCGCCATCTCGAACTGGCGCGTGCCCGGCTCGAGGTGGTCGAAGTTGCCGTCGGTGCCGGGCTGCGCCGGCGTGTAGATCTGCCCTTGCCAGGGAGGCAGGATCAGGCTGGCCAAGCGGTTCGGGTCCATGGCGATGCCGTAGGGCTCGCTCTTGCCCTTCGGATAGACGGCATAGGCGCGTGCGTCCGCGGGACCCGGCCCGACCATGCCGGCCGGAGTGGAGATGAAGACGGTCTCCGGCTCCACGAGCGCGTGTGCGAAGCTCGGTTGGGGATAGAGCCTGAAGCGCGTGCCCTCGCTTGAAAAAACGCGCAAACTTGGCCTCCGCAAGGCGGAAAATGTCCTTCGAAGCCGCACCGTCAGTGCGGCGGCCGACCAGATTCCTCGGCGACCAAGTATATGTACTCCTCGGCGAGCAGGCCATAGAAGGACTCGCGGGACGAAAGCCCAAGGCTGCGAATGAAGCGATCGATATCCTCTGGCACGTCCTGCTTGAGCCGTGTCCGAAAGAACCATTCGAGCAGGACGGGCGGCAATTGCGGGGGCGATTTCTTCTCCTCGGTCAGCGCGGCTTTTGCTGCGGCGCGCGTCGCCAGCGCGCCGAAAGTCCCGTCGAGCTTCAGGAGCGCGACCATGGTTTGGTGCAGTTCCGCGTCTTCGTTCGCTGCGGCCAACTCCGCGAGTGCTGTTTCTTCGATCAGCCGATCGTAGCGAGGTCGGTCGAGGTTCTGGTCAGTGAGCCAGCGGTCGAGATCGGCGGCGCGAAAAAGGCCATGCGCCATCCGATGCTCTTTGCTCGCCGCCGCCCGTTCGGATTGCGTCACCGGGCTTTGATCAACTGCCGCCTGGCCAAGCAGGTACATTCGCGCAAGAGCGCGTGTCTTGATGCGACGATAGCGCTCCGGGTCGAGGCGCAGTTCGTTCAGAAGCGCCTCTTCGATGTCTCCAACTGGGTCGACGCCCCCCCGCGAGCGCGCCCAGCCAGCTACGGCTCGTTCCCAGAGGAATGTCGGCGCGAACGCGCGGTCTGTGGCGCCCCTCGTTGCGCTGGGCTTGCTGAGGTCAGCCCGCATCCGCTCGATCATCTGAAGCGCATCGCGTCGCTTCTGATCGACCCGGCCGCCAGGCAGCCACACCATGAAGCCCTCGACCCAATTCAATGCAATCCCTGCACGGACTGCGTTTTGGGCAATCTCGCGCCAAGTCCGTTGCTTATAGAAGAGCGATCGCGCCGCATCGATCGTCGCGCTCGTCTCACTATCGTCGAGAATGCCCTCTGCCAGAGCGGCGCGGCACGTTGCGCGCACGTTCACGAGCGGCTCGGTGAGCGCAATAAATCCGGCCTCCTCCGGCCCATGCAGAAGCGCCACCTCGTCGTCGGCGTCAAGCAAGCCATCGCGATAGGCGGCGTAGATGTCGCCGACTCCGATCATGCCACAAGCGTCGAGCTCGGCAGCACGGAGCGCTCCGATGCTGGCGCTGCCGTAGACCGGGATGCCGTGCGCTATGGCCCAGAGGATTTCTTTGTGCCAGACCGAGGGCACTCCCTCGAAATACCCATCGATAACGCCAATGGCGTCAGGACGGCTCCCGGCCGCCCGGTAGACGTCACCCTGCCGCGCCGGCGGCCGAAGGTTGAAGTCCGCTGCCGACGCGCCGTCTGCGGGGGCGAGCGAAGGGCCGACGAAGAGTATCGCGGTCATCCGTCCCCTCTCCGCGACGCGGCGGCGGCTCTCGGACCCGGCATATAACCCGGATCGTCGTGTGGCGCCTCCAGGCCCGGTATCACGACGCGCATGACTGGGATGCCGACCTCAGCCTTGCTGAGATCGACCGCAACGACCTCCTCAATCCCGCAGGCGGTCAGTCGTTTGATGAGCCAGTCGAGGTCGCCGCGTAACGTGCCCGATGCGTTCGAGGCCACATCCCGAAAGTTGCGGGCGGGCGGACCGGCCTGCAGAAGCCCTTGAGCGAGCCGCCGCTTCTGTGCATGTCCGCGCGGAGTGAATTCCTCCGAATCGAGATCGTCGCGGGAGCCGGCGATATAGGTGAGGCGTGTCTGCGCCGCTTCGGTCAGCGCCCGCATCAGCGCGACCCCGGCATTCGGATGCGCGCCGGAGCCAAGGCCGATGTGGTCGTCATGGCTTCGCGGATCGTGAACCAGGCAGAGGAAGGCGGCGATGCCGAGGTCGGAGGTCGCGTCCCAGATGGCTGCGTCCAGCCCGGCCTTTGCGATCAGGTCGGAAGCCCATCGGCAGGCCGGAGGATTGATCGAGCCAGGTGCCATGCGCGTCTTTGATATCTCCTCAAGTGGCTTTTGATGCCAGACGGCCAGCGCATCGCGCTCGATCAGCTCACAGATCGCGCCACAGAGCGCTTCGAGCGGATGGTTGCCGGAAGCCAGCCCGTTTGTGCTCGCCGGGAACAGCCCGTGGCCCGGCTTGACCGGCGGCGCGTAGTCGGCGTGCACCATCTCGAAGGGAACGAGCTTCGGTCGATCCGAGACGAGATCCTGTCCTAAGACCCACAGGAGCCGCGTATGGTCAGGCCGCTCTCGCCCGGCGACCGATGGCAGCCGGTCGACGTCGCACGCACGTCCTTCCTTCCGCAGGTCGCCGATGCTCGCAAGACATAGCGGAGCCTCGATGTTTTCGGCGTGCCAGACCTCCACGGCTTCCATGAGCGCAGAAACTTTCGCGGAGACCAGATCGCGGCCCTTGCCCTGCGAGACCGCAACCGAACGCGCGGTCGGCCGGACCGCGATGGCGACGGGAATGCCGATCCGGTCGAGACCGGTGACATCCGCCACGCGTGTAATTCCGAAGTCCCGTTTTCTCGAGTCGATCCGGCGCAGCGTGTCTTGCGGCGAACATGTCCGATCGGGGTCGGCCGTGGAATGCTTCAAGCCTGGTCCCGCAAGCTCCAGGTCCATGGGCCCTCCCAACCGAGAAATCCGCTTCACCGTCCGCGCTCACCAGACATGATATTGGGCTACCCGTCATCGCGAGAAGATGTTTTGCCGCTCACGCGATCATGCGTCATCCTCGAGGGGAAACAATAAAAGACCGAATGATTGCGGCGATCTGAGAGGCCCCGGCGGACACATCATGCCGGTCTCGGACCTTCGCGGCCAGTCGCCGCCCGAGCGCTGCGCGCCGAACGTCATCATTGGCCAAATCCCGGACGGACTCCGCGAAACTCTCGAGATCGAGATAGGGAACCACGACGCCGCACTCCCGGTCCACGAACTCTGCATTTCCTTCAAAGCACACGATGGGCAAGGCGCGGGCACCGGCCTCGATTGCGACGAGCGGCAGAGGATCGTCACGGGACACAACCACAAAGATGTCGAGGCTGTCGAAATAATCGAGTGGATCGGGAACCCCAAGAATCACTGTGAAGTCGCCGCTCAGGCCTGCGCGCAGAATGTCCCAGCGAAGCTGCGCGAGCCCCGCGTCTCCTTCGCTGCCTCCCAGCCATGCAAAATGCACACGGCGGGGCCCGGGCCGTTGAGCGAGGCGGCGGGCTATATGAACGAGGATATCCGGTCCTTTCTGCCAGCGGAGAGTCCCGCAGCCGCCGACCAGGATTGCATCCTCAGGAATGTCGTGCCGTCGACGGAACGAGCGGCGGCGCCCGGGGTCTGGCGCCCTCGCGCCGGCAACGGGCGCGAACCCGGGTACAAGGACAATCTTCTCCGAATCGACTCCGCGTCGAACGAGGCTCTCGCGTATTGCTTGGGAGACAGCGATGAAGAGAGATACGCCATCAGCGGCGCTCGCGAAGTCTTCAGGGTGCATCGTCTGCATGAAGGTCTCGACCTCATGCACGTGGCACACGACGGGGCACGCGAGCGCGAGCTTGCCGAGCGTGCGACCGTTCACGAACGTGTTCGAGTAGACAAGACCCGTCCCGTGCCGCGTGAGGTGCCGCCGCAATGCGGCTTGAGATCGGAGGCGCGGGCAGCCTGCGGACTTGCGCATGTCCCCAAACGGAAATCGTCGGCGCGAGATCCGGAAGACAGTGCAAACCTCGCAGTAATCCTCAACGAGTTCGCCGTCGCGGCGCAGCAGCAGGTCGAAGTCGATATCCGTGTGCTCGCGGAGCCAGCGCAGCAGATGCAGCAGCATGATCGGCGCGCCGGTCCGGCTCGCTTCGTGTCCGACGAAAAGAACGCGCCGTGGAGCTTGCCCGCGGCGCGGCGTAAGCATGCCTGTCATCTGACGGCACGCGCCGTGGACGCGGCGATCGTCGCTCGCAACCCTTCATCGAACGAGACTGCCGGCCGCCAGGCGAGGGCGCCGAAAGTGCGCTCCATGTCGGCGACCCAGGGCGTGGCGTCATGCGCCGGGGCCGCGAAGACTCCCCACTCCGGGTTCGCCGCGGAGCCCACGATCGCAAGGATCATGTCGACGATCTCCCCGATCGGAGTCCCCTTCCCGGATCCGGCATTGAACACGCCGCCGCGAAGCTCGGCAGCTCTTTCGGCCGCTTCCACATAGAGGTTGACGACATCGTCGACGTATACCCAGTCGCGCTCGATTTCGCGACGCGACAGGCGGATCTGCGAGCCGTCTAGTGCCCCTTCGACTACACGTGGCACGAGACGGCGCGGATTGTCGCCCGGCCCGTAGGTGGAGAACAGGCGCAAGGTCAAAATCGGCCTTCGGCGTTCGCGTGCCACGCTTTGCGCGTAGAGCGTCGCGCCGAGCTTGCTGATGCCGTGCACGGAATCGGGGCGGCAGTGCTGGTTCTCGCGCAGCGGCAGGCGGCTTGCGGTGTATTCGAAGGAATCGCCGGTCGTGACCAGCCCCCGATAGGGAACACACTCGGCCGCGTCGATGAGATTGACCGTTCCGAGTAGATTGACCTCGATGAGCTCGGCAACGCTGCCGGTCGCCCCAGCGACAACCGTGGCCGCGGCAAGATGGAAGATCCGTTCAGGTTGAACGGACTTAAGCGTCGCGCGCAGGCGGTCGAAGTCGGACAACGGCACAACATGTTTATGGAGCCGCCGCTCCAGGTCGGGTATTCGGTGAAAGTCCGAGGTTTCTCGGCAAACGGCATGCACCTCACAGCCGTCGTGCAGAAGGCGACGCACGAGGTGGGATCCGACAAAGCCGGTGGCGCCGGTCACGAGGACGACCCCGCTCATCAGGCGAAAAGCCGGTAGAGTGTTGCCCCGGCCGCTTCGCTGATGTCGTCGGCAATGGCAGGCGCAGTGAAAAGCCGGGTCATCTCACCGAGCACGGCTCGAAGCTCGGCTCCCCGCTGCGGTTGCACGCCGCTCGGCCGCCATGTGAGGAAGCGCAGCTCCCTTTCAGCCGCCCCAAATCCACGCTTGAACCTGATCAGTCCCGATTGGTCGTCGTCGCTTGGGCCGAGGTCGACCGCCTTCAAACCGAGCTGCGTCGCAAGTGCGATGCCCGCCCAGACGAGCAGGTTGTTGGGCCGCAAGGAAAGTCCGTCCCCTCTCTCCGAGGCGTTGAATTTGTAGAAGAGCGTATCTCCCCAGCGCAAATAGATGGTCGCCGCGAGCAACTCGTCGCCATGCCATACGCCGAGCGGGTACCACCCGCCGATCTCCTCGAACCGGCTTGCGATGGCGGAGAAGAATGCGTGGGGCTGCGCCAGCAGCCGATACTTGCCTTTGCGCAGACGGACGTGGAGTCGGACGAAACAGGCAAGGCCCGCCTCACCCACAAGCGGGCGGACGGCCAAGTCCATGCGCTCCGCCTTTGCGATCGCTCGACGCGTCGTGTCTGTGAAGCGGCTGCGGATCGCGTCGAGCGGGCGGGTCACGTCGAGCGTGTGCCATCGCGCCCGCTTGGCGACTTCGAATGCGCTGTCGTCCTCGAGAAAGGAAGCTTCGAGGACACGCAAGGTGACGGGGAGCCTGTGCTCCCCGAGCCGCTGTCTCAGAAGCGGCCATGCGGCAGGGTTGGGAAGGAGCGGATCGCAGCTGTCTGAAAAAGGCAGCGACACGAGCCTCCCGCCAAGCTCGTCGTCGATCTCGCAGAAGGCAATTCCCCCTTGTGCAACGCCCGCGCTGTCGACGACGAGATGGGCACGCGGATTGAACCCGTAGCAGTCCCTGAGAGCCGCGATCCAGGCCGGTGAATGAAACACATTGGCGGAGGCGAGTCGTGACAGCGATGCCCACCGCGGATCGGATAGTGGATCGACCGAGATAATTCGCATGCGCGGCCCCGCTACCCCGCCGGTCCCTTTTGGGTCTCGTAGCCGCGAGCAATGCGGGTTGCGACGCTCGAGCAGAGCGGCACGTAGTAGGCCTCGTCGACACCACGGCTGAGCTTCACGGGGGCGAGCGAGTTGACCACGCGGATGTCGCTCGAGAACCGCGTGTGACTCCCGTTGTTGAGGCCGCCGCCGTGCACCAGCGCAAGGCCGAATACCAAGACCTGCCCGACCGACAGCGGCACCGGCTCGGCGGTTCGTTCGAGCGAAGGATCGAGAAGCCGTGGCGCGTAGGGGAAGCCGAGCTGATGCTTGGGCGACCGAATGGCGACGTCCGGACTGACCTGCTGTTTGAACGGATAGTCGCTGTCCGGCGCAAGATGCGAGCCGCTGATGACCCGCATGGCGTTCGAGGCATCCACGTCGGTGAAGGGCACGAACACGGAGACTTCGTAGGGGCTCGCACCGTAGTAGATGTCCCGGTGGATCGGGGCGGCATCCTCCGCGCATCCGGGGCGAACGGCGCGAAGATACGGCCGGTTCTGGATGTGCAGGTCGGCGCCGACGAGGCTGCGGAAGAGGTCGAGATTGGCGGCGACGATGGTCCGCCCAAGGCCCCTGTTCCAATACCATGCGGAAAGGTCGTAAAGGATGCGGATATGGCGATCCCTGTCCTCGACCAGCCGATGGTAGTCGTCGAGCCGCGTCAGATCCGGTAAATGGTTCGTGCGGAGGGTACTCGAGAAGAGCGTCGCGCACGGCAAATACCGGCGCGGGGTCCGGAAGACCGATCGAGAACCACCCGCGCTCCACGAAGCGGGTTTCGATATCGTTCGGCGTCATCGGTTTCTGCGGATGGCGGCTTGCTCGGCGTCCTGCATGCCGCGCCACCACTCGACCATTCGGCCGAGCCCCTCCGCAAGGCCGACCTCTGCGCAGAACCCGAGCCTCTCGCGCGCAAGTCGCGTATCGGCAATCCGTCGCGTTACTGCCGACACGGCACGGGCCGGCTGGTATTCGATTGAAAGGCTCGATCCCATGACCGCGAGCAGCCTCTCGGCAAGCTCTCTCAGCGTAGTCTCGGTGCCGCTCGCGACATTGAAGACCATGCCGCTTACATCCCCGCTCGCCGCGATGACGAAGGCGCGCGCAACGTCTTCGACATAGACGAAGTCCATCGACTGGCTGCCGTCACCAAAAATGATCGGGGGCTCTCCGCGGCTGATACGCTCCATCCAACGCACAAGCACTTCGGTATAGGCGCCATGAATGTCCATGCGGGGGCCGTAGACATTGAAAGGCCGCAGCGAAACGTGGTCCAGACCATGCGTTTCGCGAAGCGAAGCAAGCAGGCCCTCGCCGAATATCTTGGCTGCCCCATAGAGCGTCGTGTTCGCGTAGGGATGATGGCGCTCGTCCGTGGGGAATCGCTCGGCGAGACCGTAGATCGACGACGACGAGGCGGCGATCACCCGATCGACCTTGGCGAGCGCCGCGGCCTCAAAGACGTTGAACGTTCCGAGCGCCATCACATCCACCGCCAGCCGCGGATCCTCGGCGCACTGGGTGAGGCGAATGGCTGCCAGATGGAAGACGAGATCGATGCCATCGATCGCGGCAACGACGGTTGCGCGGTCGCGGATGTCGCCTTCGATCAGCCTGACGCGACCGGAGGTCAAAGCGGAGGCGAGGTTCCTCGGCTGTCCGCGGCTCAAATTGTCGAGAATGACGACCTCCGCCGCGCCGGCGGCGAGGAGCTGATCGGTAAGGTGGGACCCGATGAGGCCAGCGCCGCCGGTGACGAGAATGCGCGCGCCTTCAATCCGCCTTTTCAAATCAGTGCCCTTTTGTCGGAGCGCTCGCTCGCCGGAGCGCCAAATGACGGCGCGAGAGCGGACGAAGCCGAGATCGCCGTGATCGCGTCAGCCACGGCGGCTATCTGCTCAGAGCTGAGCTCCGGATGGACGGGCAAGGAAATCACTTCCGAAGCCGCTGCCTCGGCATGCGGGAAGCTGCCTTCGCGATATCCGAGATCGCCCCAACCCTGCCAAAGATGGACCGGTGAGGGGTAGTGAATCCGCGTTTCAATTCCCCGTTCTCGAAACTCATTGATCACGAAGTCCCGCTCGCTGGCTCGCAGAGCATAGATGTGCCGGACATGACGGACTCCGCGGCGCACCGAAATGCGTTTCAAAGCCGGACCGGCGACCGCCGCATCGTATCGAGCGGCGATCTCTCGGCGCCGCTCGGTCCAGGTATCGAGTCGTTGCAGCTTTACGCTCAGCACCGCCGCCTGGATCGCCGCCATGCGCGCGTTGAAGGAGCGGCCGACCGGCTCGTTGCCCCCGTCGCCCCAGTCACGCAATCCCCGCAGGCGCGAAGCGCATTCGGCGCTGTTCGTCACCACCATGCCCGCGTCACCGGCCGCCCCCAGATTTTTGCTCGGATAGAAGCTGAAGCATGCAGCGTGTCCGAGACTGCCGATCCGGCGCTCCTGGTAATCCGCGCCATGCGCCTGGGCGGCGTCCTCGATGACGGCGAGACCGCGGCGCTCAGCTATCGCCAGGATCGGCTCCATGTCAGCGGGCTGACCGTAGAGATGCACCGGAATGATCGCACGCGTATTGGGGGACATGGATGCCTCCAACGCGGCCGGGTCAATCGTCAGCGTGTCGGGATCAACATCGACCAACACCGGCCGCGCCCCGGCATACATGACCGCTGCTGCGGTCGCGATAAACGTAAATGCCGGGATGATGACCTCATCGCCAGGACCAATGCCGAAGGCAACGAGTGTCAGATGCAGCGCGCTTGTCCCGGAATTGACACCGACTCCATGAACGCACCCGCAGTAGCTGGCGAACGCGGTTTCAAACTCGGTGACGTGACGGCCAAGAGTGAATGCGCCGCCGAACAGGACCTCCAGGGCGGCTTCCTCGAGCCCTTGACGGATTGTCGCGTGCTGGGCCGCAAGGTCTGCGTATGGAATCATATTCGCCGGAAGCCTGAACTCTGCCATCACCTTTGCGCAGAAACCCATTACTCTCAAGCGCGACGCATCGGTGGTTCGGAAGGAGTCAGCCAGGTCTTCGCTCGACGGACCGTCGGCACCAATCAGATCGACGCCCATCTCCGGCTCGCCAGCGTCTTGCACGATGACCTGGGTGCTTCGACGACGAGCCTGCCGAGCAAAAGCGCCAGTTGATCGCTTTCGTGTTTTCGAACCTTCATTTGAACGGAAAAAAGCTAGAGTTTTCCTTGCGTTCGCCCTTCGGCCTGATGGTCAATCGGCGGAATTATGCAAGTTGGCTGGCCCTCCTGGATACTGTTCGAACCGAGCGCTTCGAAGAAGTTTTGGCCCTTAAGGCCGTTCTGTCTCGTCTATCCCTGGCTGCCTAATGCGATTGAAGGTGTCTCGCTGAATCGGCCACTCGCCCCCACTTTGCCAACCATCCCACCATCTCAGCACTCTGAGCGCCTTGAGAGTGATCCAGGGCGAGGGCTTCCCCGGTCCATCATCCTGGTGAAACCAAACTCGCCCTGGGGTCTGCCAATCGAGATTCCAAGCGCCGCCTGCATCCTTCTTGGACCGGACGATGCTGATTGCTTCCGCGAGACGCTCATCGGGTTTCGAGCCCGACAGCATCCCGCTCGCTCTGAAATAATCGAGCGCTCTCAGGATGTCATAGTGCCAACGGCTGGGATAAAGCAGGGCAAGGAATCGCTCGTCGGCGGGCTCGCCCGTAGCAAGCCGCTGGAAAAGTCTTCGCCCGAGTAGGTATTCCTGGCCCGACTTACGCGCGCTTCTCGACGCCGCCGTGCCGCCGGTGGCCGACTCGAATTCCAGCAGCCCTTCGAGCACGTTGATCGTGCTTGCGAAAGATGATCGGATCGATCCATTGCATCGCTCGCAGTTCCATCCGCCATCCGGCTGGCTTTCGCCGACAAGCCTTTGGACGATGGGTGCGACGTCTACGCCGAAATAGGCGCCGTCGGCGACGGTCCGTCCATTTATGCATTCTTCGACTTCACCCTCCCAAAACGGTTGCTGCGCCTGATCCCAGCGCGAATTCCTGCCGACAAGCTCGACTGTCCGGCGCGCGCTGTCCGACGCCGGATCAAGACCGAGTTCACGCAGCTGCGTCAGCGCGAAGCAGGTCGCCGTCCAGGGCTGTCCGACCTCCTTCCATTCCGACCAATCGAAGCCGCGCGGGACGAAAGCGCCCCCAGCCCACTGACCGTCTTCATCCTGGAGCGAAAGCAGCCGTGCCCCCCAGCCTTCAGTCTCAACCTTCGTGCGCTCGGCGCGCCACAGGCGTTCGGGAGCATCGAGAAGGTCACGCATCGCCTGCCAGCAGAGAGCCGGATCCGCCTCCAAGAGCCAGGTGATCACGGGATCACGGTCCGGCATTGGAGCACTCCTGTGCATTGCTTGGCTTCTCGTGCCTACATAGCCTCGCTCGTGCTCGGAGGAAAAGCCTGTCCGTCAGGCTCTGACACGCCTCCAGGCGTTGCCGTCGCCGTCATTCGGGAAGAGCCCGCCGACCGACTTGTTGGTGCCGACCTGTCCCCACATGTTTGTGTATATGGCGATCACGTCCTCGAGCCCCCAGAAGAAGTGGTAGGTGTAATCGAAGGGCGACACACGCAGTGCGAAATCGAAGGCGTGCCCCCGGCAAGGGGTTATTCCCGCCTAACAAAAAGCTAGACTTCAGTGGTTTGCTCTGATCGGGCGAACAGGTCGCCTATTTGGCTGACAGGCTCGTCGGGGGGCCGGTAAGGCGAGTTCATGGATCGGGCATGGACAATGTTGGGTCTGAAGACATTGAAATTACGGCGAACCGCCAGGGCGGTTTGGACCGCGGGGCGTCGGCGCTGGAAGCGATACGGTTCGCCGTGGCGATGCGGCAGAGTGGAGGCGCGGTCTCCTTTGCTCGATAAGCTCGTGGATCCGGGCGCCGCGATCGAGCGGGTCGCCTTCGGATTTGCCTTCACGGAGGGGCCGATCTGGATGCCGGAGGGCTACCTGCTGTTCGGCGATCTGCCGAACAATGTGATACGCAAGTGGCACCCTCGCGAAGGCCTTTCGATCGCGCGGACGCGAAGCGGGTATGACAAGCACGACATCCCGCCCGGTCCTGCAATGGGCTCGAACGGCATGACGCTCAACTCCTGGCGAAGGCTTACGGTCTGCGAGCCGGGAAACAGAAGGGTCGTGCGCTGGAACGAAGACGGCACGTTCGTCGTGCTCGCCGAAAGCTTTGAAGGCCGGCGCCTGAACAGTCCCAACGACCTCGTCTACCGCAGCGATGGCCGACTCTATTTCACCGATCCTCCGCATGGTCTCCTTCGCGAGGATGAGGACCCCGAAAAGGAACTTCCCTTCAACGGTATCTTCGGGGTCTCGCGCGGGAAGATCGATCTGCTGACGAGCGAGATGACGCGGCCAAACGGCATCGCTTTCTCGCCCGACGAACGCTTTCTCTACGTGGCGAACTCGAATCCCGCTCGAAAGAGTTGGATGCGATACGATGCGCATCCTGACGGCTCGATTTCGGCAGGCCACATCTTCCTCGACCTCACCGACGAGCCGGGGCAGGCCCCTGATGGGATGAAGGTGGACTTCTGCGGCAATCTCTACCTGACGGGTCCGGGTGGACTTTGGATCGTGTCCCCTTCCGGCGAGATCCTCGGAGTCATCCGCGCAGAGAAGGAGCCATCCAATTGCACATGGGGCGACGCCGACGGAAGGACTCTCTATCTCACCGCGCAAAGTGAGATATATCGCATTCGGATGAAGATTCCCGGGATCCGGCCGGGAGCGCCCTTGCCGCTCTCCGCTTGATTCGATTGGGTTTCTGCGAAAATGTGATACCCGTTGCGTGAAAAGATCTAAGACTGCGCCCGATGGCGTTCCCACTGATCGTCCCGAAGCGCATCGCAATCCATCGCTGACCTCCAAGAGTCAGCTTTGAATCTGGTTTGCCCCGCAGCGGGAATCCCAATTCCTTAAATCGTCACTATGGCCTAGGGCGTCGGCCCGCTTCGTTTACGCTTGCGGCTCGGCGCAAGCGCCGCGAGGCAGCGGGCCTGTCGTGGGGCGATACGTTCGCCGCTGCCTGGCGAATGGCCGAATCTGACGCGGGTCCGTCGGTGCCTTTGAACCTGCGCTTGAAAAGGCCGACGATGCGCCAAGGCAGGACACCGACGGCAGCGCGGCTCACTTCCTCGCCGCGCCGAGCGCCACCATCAGCGACTGGACCAGGCAGATGGCACCTGCGATGGGGCGGAACTGGTGCGTGTCCATCTCGTCGACCAGAAAGCTCAGCCGCGAATAGCGCGCCAGCGGGCTGCTCGGCACGTCAGTGATCGTCAGCACCGGCACGCCGCGAAGATGCACGTCCTGCACGACGTCGACGACGGCCGGCGTGTATTCGGCGAAGGCGACCGCGACGAGCACGTCGCTGTCGCGCATCGTCGCGGCCTGCTGCGGAACCATGCCGCCGACGAAGTCGAGGAAGGTGCAGCGCAACTCGAGCCGCGTCAGTCCGTAAGCAATGTAGGCGGCGATCGGAAACGCGCGCCGCTGGCCGATGACGTAGATGTGGTCGGCGTCGCTCAGCATGGTGAGCGCCTTGCGGAGGTCCTCCGCGCCGGCGCTTTCTTTCAGATGCGCGAGGCTCGCCATTGATACGTCGGCAAACTCGGCGAGGATCGAAGCCGGATCGGCAAAGGCCGTCTCGCCGAGGCGCTTGCGGTCCCGGTAGGCCTGCTGGCGCAGCGAGGGCTCGCCCTCGATCAGCCGCAGCCGAAACACCTTCTGCAGCGGCGAGAAGCCTCTGAAGCCGAATTCCTTGGCGAAGCGCACGACCGTCGACGGCTGCACGCCGGCACGGCCGGCAAGCTCGGTGATCGTCTCCAGCGCGAAGGCGTTCGGATCCTCGAGCGCCAGCCGGGTCAGCCGCTGCAGGTGCGGGCTCAACTCCTCATAGCGCGCGCGAAGGCGGACGCGGAAGGCGTCGAAAGTCTCGTTCTCGTCGCCCGTCGGCTTCTCGTCGTTCGCGGGGTGATCGTTCACAGGCCCGTCTCACACAGAAATTCGCCCCGTCCTCGCACATTCATCTTGCGCGAGAGAGTGAAATTTCTTTCAATAGAAAGAAAATTCATTCGAGAGCGACGCGAACAACACGAGCGTAGCGATCCGCGGGATCGCGCCAAGAGGGAGGGTCGAATGTCACGCAAGTCATTGTCTCGGCGTTCGTTTTTCACGCAATCGGGAGCCTTGATCGCCGGCGCGACCCTGATGGGTCCGTGGAAGGTCAACCCCGCCTACGCGGCGGAAAAGCCATTGAAGCTCGGCATCACCTCGGACGCCAGCGGCCAGTATGCCAACAGCGGCGCCAGCGACCGGCGCGGCATGATGATGGCAATCGAGGAGTTCAACGCGAAGGGCGGAGTGCTCGGGCGCAAGATCGAGACGGTCCACATCGATACCGAGACGACGCCCGCCACCGGCAGCCGCGTCGCGGAGCGCATGATCACGCGCGAAGAGTGCGGCTTCCTGATCGGCGCCGTCAGTTCAGGCGTCGCCAACGCCATCAGCCAGGTGGCGCAGAAATACGGCGTCATCTACTTCAACACCAACTCCTCCTCGCCTTCGGAAGCTGGCGAGAACTGCCACCGTGTGAAGTTCGTCTGGGACGGCAACGGCACCAACTTCGCCAAGGCGGCTGTGAAGAACTCCATCGATTCGTTCGGAAAGAAGTGGCTGCTTCTGACCAACGACTACGTCTGGGGTCACGATACCGCCGCCGCCACGCGCAAGCTGCTTGAGCAGTACGGCGGTGAGGTGATCGACGAAATCCTTGTGCCGCAAGGCACACGCGACTTTTCGTCCGCGCTTCTCTCAGATTCAGAACGCCGCGCCGAGCGTCGTGGCGGCCGCGGTGGGCGGCGACGACCAGAAGGCGCTCCGCCAGCAGGTCGCGCAACTCGGCATGGGTCAGAAGCCGGCGTGGATCAACAACCAGCAGGATTGGCCCGACGTCTACGGCCTGCCGCTCGACAACCTCTTCGGCGTCTTCGGCACCACCTGGTACTACAAGCTCGATCTTCCGGGCGTCGCCGACTTCGTGAAGCGCTACCAGGAAATGTACCCGGATACGGCGATGCGCGTGCCGGGCAATGTCTTCTACAACGGCTACATGTCGACGCGGGAGCTGCTGCGCGCCATCGAGCGGGCGGGGACGACGAGCAACATCGCCGTCATTAAGCAGCTCGAGGGCCTGAAGGTCAGCGCAGAGGACCGCATGCAGCACCACGATGCGTGGATCGATCCGAACACGCACCAGATGCAGCAGACGATCTACCTGGCGACGGCCAACGAGGGGACCGAGGATAAGGACGACATGTTCAAGATCCTGACCTCATCGGCGCCCGCCGACGTCGAGGACAAGGACGCCGCCGGCAAGTGCAAGCTGGAAGTCGTACGACGACACACCGATTTTCGACGCCTGACAGGCGGCGGAGAAGCGAGAGCGTGGCCGGCGTCGCAGCCGCCCGCGCTTTCGCAAGCTAAGTTCCCAGGGAGTGAAACAGCGTGTCGACGCTCGCCCCGCACCTCTTCAACGGGCTGACGCTCGGCCTGCTCTTCGCGCTGATCGCGCTTGGATTCACCCTGATCGTCGGGGTGATGGAAGTGATCAATCTCGCGCACGGCTCGCTCTTCGCGCTCGGCGCCTATTTCGCACTGACGATTCTGAGCGGCAGCTGGATCGAAGGCACGCCGTTTGGCGCCTGGTGGATAAGCGTGCCGCTTGGCGCGCGCTACGTGCTGGCGCTGGCCTTCGGGCCAGCGCTCGCGGGCCTCGCCGGCATGGCGCTCGAGCTTTGCGTCCGGCGCACCTACGGCAAGGCGCCGCTCTACGGCCTGCTCCTGACCTTCGGCGCAGCGCTCGTCATCGAGGAGGCCATCCGCATCGGCTGGGGCACCGGCGAGCGCAGCCTGCCGCTGCCGCAGGCCATCAACGGCGCCGTGCTGATCGGCGGGCTCATCTTCTCCTGGTACAAGCTCTTCGCCGCCGGCTTCGCGCTGATCGCCATCGCCGCGGTGTGGCTGTTCCTGGAGCGCACGCCGTTTGGCGCGATCATCAAGGCGGGCGCGCACGACAGCGAGATGGTGCGCGCGCTCGGCTACGATCTCTCCAGGCTCAGGATGCTCGTCTTCGGACTCGGCGCCGCGCTTGCCGGGCTTGCCGGTGTGGTCATGGTGCCGATCTGGGGCTTGCGGCCACATCTCGGCGTCGACGTTGTCATCCCCGCCTTCCTGATCATCGTTCTCGGCGGCGTCGGAAGTTTCTGGGGCGCGGTGATCGCCTCCGTCCTGGTCGGCCTCGCCGTCGGGATCACCGGCGCCTACGCCTCGGCCTGGTCGATGATGTCGATGTATCTGCTTCTGATCGCCGTCGTCACCTTCCGGGCGCGCGGCCTCTTCGGACGCAAGAGCGCGCTCGAGGCATGAGGCGATGATCACCCTCTCCGACATCTCGCCGCGCGCCAACGCGTGGGTCACGCCACAGATCGCCGTGCTCGCCGCGATTTTGTTTACGGCCCCGCTGTGGCTCAACGCCATCGGGCTCTACCAGTATCTCGGCATCGAGATAGCGATCTGGATGATCTACGCGCTCGGCTTTAATCTGCTCTTCGGCTACAGCGGGCTGCATTCCTTCGGGCACGGCGCCTATCTCGGGATCGGCGCCTATGCTTTCGGGCTCTTCCAGCACCACGTCGCCGTCAGCCTATGGGGCGGGCTCGCCGCGGCGATACTGGCGGCGGGCATCTCCGGCGCATTGGTCGGCGCCGCGGTATCACACAGGCGTGGCATATATTTCGCGCTTCTGACGATCGCCTACGGCCAGGTCTTCTGGTTCTCGGCCATCAAGCTGCATTGGCTGACCGGCGGCGAGGACGGGCTCCTGAATATTCCGCGGCCGACGCTCGATCTCGGCTTCGCCAGCGTCGATCTCAACGACAACATGGCGCTCTACTTCTTCGTCGCAACGGCGCTTGTCGTCAGCGTCGTGCTCCTCTGGCGCATCGCGCACTCACCCTTCGGCCGCATCCTGCAGGCGGTTCGCCAGAACGAGAGCCGCACCGCCTTCGTCGGCTATGAGGTATGGTGGTTCAAGTGGGCGGCCTTCATCATCTCCACGCTCTTCGCCGGTCTTGCGGGCGGGCTCTTCGCCATGGCGCAGGAAAGCGCCTATCCCGACGTCATGAGCCTGCATCAGTCCGGGCTCATCGTAATGATGGTGCTGGTCGGCGGCGGGCTCGTGAGCTTCTGGGGCCCGGTCTACGGCGTCGTGCTCTACTTCGTCGCGCGCGACGTGCTCGGCACGCTCACCGAGACTTGGCTGCTCTGGTACGGCCTGATGTTCATGGTTGTGGTCATGTTCCGCCCCGAAGGGCTGGCCGGCGCGCTACACGTGGTCCTGCGCAGGCTTCCGTTTCGCCCGGCGCCGCGCCCCGCCTCCGTGGAGCCGACGTGATGGCGCTCTTCGAGGCGGAGAACATTCACAAACGCTTCGGCGCGCAGGTCGTGCTCGAAAACATCTCGCTCGCTTTCGAAGAAGGGCAAGTGAGCGGCATCATGGGTCCGAACGGCGCGGGCAAGACCACCTGCTTCAACGTGCTGACCGGCCGTTACAGGCCGGACCGCGGCACGATCCGCTTCGAAAGCGAAGAGATAACCGGGCGCACGCCGCAGGCACTCGCCCGCAAGGGCATATCGCGCTCCTTCCAGATCATGAGCCTCTTCGACCAGTCGGCGGTGATCGAGAATGTCATGATCGCGCTGCCGGAGTTCCGCGTGCGCCGGCGGCAGATTGCGAGCGCGGTCTTCGACGACAAAGCGCTTTTCGATGCCGCACGCGAGATTCTGGATCAGGTGGGGCTTGCCGGCTGCGAATGGAAGCCTTCGGCATCACTCTCTTACGGCGAACGCCGTGCGCTCGAGATCGGGGTGGCGCTCGCCGCGCGCCCGCGTATCCTCTTCCTCGACGAGCCGACCTCGGGGCTCGGCGCGGAGGCGACGCGCAAGCTCGCCGAGCTGATCTGCAAGCTGCGCGCGCGCTACACGATCGTGATGATCGAGCACGACATGCAGTTTCTTTTCGAGCTCGCCGACCGCATTTCGGTTGTGCATTGGGGCCAGGTGATCGCCGAAGGCACTCCGGCGGCGCTGCGCACCAACAAATGGGTTCAGCGCTCGGCGCTCGGGGAGCTCGGCTGATGCTCGAGGTCGCGCAGATCGACGCCTTCTACGGCGAGACCCAGGCGCTCTTCGGCCCGTCGCTCAGCGTCAGCGCGGGCGAGGTGGTGGCGCTCTTCGGCGCTAACGGTGCCGGCAAGACGACGACGATCCGCGCCATCCTCGGGCTGACCCCGCCGCGCCGCGGGCACATTCATTTCGACGGTGCCGACATCACCGGCCTGCCGACACACAAGATCGCACGCATGGGCGTCGCCTGGGTGCCTGACGACCGTCGCGTCTTCCCGACGCTCACCGTCGCGCGCAACCTTCAGATCGCGACGCGCCGAACGCGCTTTCACGCCTGGAGCCTCGCGGATGCGTTCGGGATCTTCTCGGCGCTCGAACACCTGATGGGGCGGGAGTGCGAGAACCTCTCCGGCGGCGAGATGCAGATGGTGGCGATCGCGCGCGCGCTGCTCGGCTCGCCGGGGCTCGTGCTCTTCGACGAGCCGAGCCAGGGGCTCGCGCCGAAGATCGTGCAGGACGTGATGAGGACGATCCGGCGGCTGAAGAGCGAGGGTATCTCGGTGCTAATCGTCGAGCAGAATGCGCTCGCCGCGCTCGATGTGTGCGATCGCGTCTACGTAATGGACCGCGGCCGCATCGTTCACGAGAGCGCCGCCGCCGACCTCATCGAAAACCCCGCGCTGCGGCGCCGCCTGATCGGAATGTGAGGCGCGGGAGATGCTCGAAGTCAAAGCACTGGAAAAGACCTACACCGGGGGCGTTCTCTCGCGCCGCGCGACGTTTCGGCTGGCCGCCGATTTTGCGATCGCCGAACCGGCGATCGTCGGCCTCATGGGGCCGAACGGGTCGGGCAAGACGACGCTCTTCGAGCTCATTACCGGTTCCAACAGGCCGACCTCCGGTGAGGTGCGCGTGAACGGGCGCAACATTCACAAGGTGCGCATCGACGAGCGCGATCGGCTCGCCATCCATTACCACCAGTCCTATCAGGTGCGGCACTTCCATTCGTTCGTGCCGAACGCGCTGATGGAGCGGGCCGGAAGCGACTATCCCCTTGTGCACCTCTTTGACGAGCCGCAATTCAACACACAGGACGGCTATATCGGCTTCATGCTCGAATTCTTCGCACGGCTGAGGCGCGAAGGACGGCTGGTCTTCCTCTGCCTGCATCCGAACGAGCAATTCCACCTCGAGATTCTCAACGAGATCTGCGAGCGGTTCATCTTCGTCAACAAGGGACAACTCACACATGTCGGAAGCTACGACGAGCTTATCCGTCGCGACGACGTGCGTAGCTATCTTGGAGGGCTTCTGACATGACGATCGCATCGCCGGCGATCTCCCCGCCCTCCGACGAAAGCCTGACGCCGAAGGTCGATATCGAGGCGCTGAAGACCCAGTTCGACCTCGCCGGCAAGGCCGCGTTCGTTCCAGGCGGCTACGGTGCGCTCGGCGCGGCGATCTCCTGGGCGCTCGCCGTGCACGGCGCGCGCGTCTTCATTGCCGGACCGTCGGAGCGCAAGGCGCAGACGCTCGCGGAGGAGATTAGCGCCGCGGGATTCGAAGCGCAGGGCTCGGGGCTCGACGCGCGCTCCGTCGCCGAGATCCGCCAGGTGACGGAAGACGCAAACTCCGCCTTCGGACGCATCGACATCTTCGTGAACTGCGTCGGTATCCAGCGCGAGCAATCGCTGCTCGAAGTCACCGAGGAGGCCTTCGACCTCGTCTACGAGACGAACCTGAAGTCGGCGATGTTCTTGGCGCAGGCCGTGGCGCGCCATCAGATCGAACAAGCGATTCCCGGCCGCCACATCCACTTGTTGTCGGTGCGCTCGCAGCTGGCGCTCGCCGGACGCGGCTACTCGGCCTATTGCAGCAGCAAGGGCGGGCTCCTCATGCTGGTCAAGCAGCACGCGGTCGAACTCGCGCCGTACAACATCACCGTGAACGGCGTCGCACCGACGTTCATCCAGTCGGATCGCATCCGGCCGCATCTCGATCGCGCCGAATTCCGCGACTACATCCTCGCGCGAAATCCGCTCGGCCGGATCGGGCACCCGATCGAAGTCGCAGGCCCGGTGGTCGCGCTCGTGGCCGCTGCCGGCAACTATGTCACCGGACAGGTCGTGTTTGTCGACGGCGGCATCACCGCATCACAATAGCGGACGTCCGAAGCGAGGAGGATTCGCATGTACCACCAACCATCCATGTTTATCGGCGGACACTGGCGCGGCGCCGCGGACGGCGGCCGCATCGAGGTCTTGAACCCGGCAACGGAGGAGGTGCTCGGAGAGACGCCCGCGGCGACGGCCGCCGACGTCGAGGAAGCGATCGAGACGGCCGCGGCCGGATTGAAGACATGGAGCCGCGTACCCGGATGGGAGCGAGCCAAGGTACTGCGCGCGGTGGCGCGGCGTATGGAGGCGCGGCGCGACGAGCTGGCCATGGCGCTGACGCTCGAGGTCGGCCGCCCGCTCCAGCAGTCGCTCGGCGAGGTGCAGGCAGGGCTGGAGCAGTTCGACTGGTTTGCCGGCGAGGCGGAGCGGCTCTTCGGCGACGCGCTTCCCTCGCGTCAGGGCGGGCAGCTCGTGGTCAGCCATGAACCGGTCGGCGTCGTGGCCGCTTTCACGGCGTGGAACTTTCCGATCAACCTGCTGGCCCGCAAGATTGCTCCTGCGCTCGCCGCCGGATGCACAATCATCTGCCGCCCCTCGGAGCAGGCGACCTCGGTTGCGACGATCATCGTCGAGTGCTGTCTCGAAGGCGGCGTTCCCAAGGACGTCATCCAGCTCGTGACCGGCAAGGCGGCGACGATCGCGAATGCGATCATGGCCTCCGACGCGGTGCGCAAGATATCGTTGACCGGCTCCACCGCAGTGGGCCAGCAGCTAATGGCGGCGGCGGCGGCGACGGTGAAGCGCTGCTCTATGGAGCTCGGCGGCCACAGCCCGGTGATCGTCTGCGACGACGTCGACGTGAAGGCGGTGGCAAATCTCTGCGCGCAGTTCAAGTTCCGCAACGCCGGGCAGGTCTGCATCGCGCCGAACCGCTTCTACGTGCACGAATCCGTCGCGCCACAATTCAAGGCAACGATGGTGGAGCATGCGAAGTCGCTGAAGCTCGGCGACGGACGCGATACGGCGACCGGGATGGGACCGCTGACGACGCGCCGTCAGCTCGACCGCATCGAATCGATGTCGGAAGACACGAAGTCCTCCGGCGCCTCGCTCCTCACCGGCGGGCGGCGCCCGAAGGAGACCAACAAGGGCTATTTCTTCGAGCCCACGGTGTTCGATGACGTGCCGGACGACGCGCGTATCATGCGGGAAGAGCCGTTCGGGCCGGTGGCGCCAGTGAATACCTTCCGCGATCTCGACCAGGCGATCGAACGCGCGAACGACACGGAATACGGTTTGGCCGCCTACGTCTTCACGCGCTCGCTTGGACGCGCCCAACATCTATCGCGCGAAGTCCAGGCGGGCATGATCGGCGTCAACACGTTCCTCGTCGCGCATGCCGAAGCGCCGTTCGGTGGCGTCAAGCACTCGGGAATGGGCCGCGAAGGTGGACGTCAAGCGATCCACGATTATCTCGACGTGAAGCTAAGTCACTTCATGTCGGGCTGAGCATCTTGCCTGAAGCCGACGCGAACTCGCATGCCCTCTGATTGTCCACGCTGGAAAGGCAGTGGGGCGCCGCCGCTACGCCCCTGATTTCAGACGTCGACTTGCTCGGAGATCGCCAGTGCGTCGTCGACTTCGACACTGAGGTATCGGACGGTGCTTTCGATCTTGGTGTGACCGAGCAAGAGTTGGACGGCGCGGAGGTTGCCAGCTCCGCCTGTAGATGAGCGTTGCCTTCGTACGCCGCAACGAATGCGTCCCAAAGAGCGAGGGGTCTAAGCCGATAGTCCCGATCCAATCCGAGACGAGCCGAGCGTATTGGCGCGTGGTCAGGCACCGCTCCCCCTCGACGGCCGGTGAAAGAGATAGTCACGGCTGCTCGTCGCACCGTGCCGAGGTAGTCGTCGACGGATTGCCTCGTCTGTTCGGTCAGCTCGAACCGAACAGGGCGACCAGTCTTCCTCTGCCGGACGGTTGCCCGATCGAGTGCGTATCCATGCGGAGCGATATCGGCCACCCTCAGGCTGACGACATCGCATCCGCGCAGCCTGCTGTCGATTGCGACGTTGAACAGAGCCAGGTCGCGCGTCTTTTTGCCGAGCTGGAGCCGCGACCGAATGGCCCAGGCATGCTTTGGCTGAAGCGGCGGTTCTGGCCGATGAGCTTGCCCTTGTTCCAGGGCCGGTGCTCCGAGAAGGTTTCGCGCGTCGTCACGTTCGTTTCCATGATCGTCCTCCGTTCGTTTTGAACGGTTCGATCATGGCTCAAGCGCAGGTGCCTCGGCGTGTCCGCCATCTGGCTCTGTTCGGACCGACCTCAGAAGCTTGGCGGGGCCGGACTTCAGGACCTGACCCTGGCTGTGTGAAAACGGACGAGTCAGGTAGCGTTCTCTCGTTGGCAGACGGGGGCTCGGATGGGTCGATTTGTCGAAGGGGTCGACCGTTCCCAAGTGACCTTTCTGCCTGAATGCCTGGACGATTGGGTCGAGGACGACAATCCCGTCCACGTGATCGAGGCGTTTGTCGAGGCGCTTGATCTGGGCTGCCTTGGGTTCAACAGGATCGCTCCTAAGGCAACGGGCCGGCCGTCCTATCATCCGTCCATCCTGTTGAAGCTCTACGTTTACGGCTACCTCAACCGGGTTCAGTCGAGCCGTCGACTGGAACGGGAAGCCGGGCGCAACGTCGAGGTGATGTGGCTGCTTGGACGGCTTGCGCCGGACCACAAGACGATATCCACCGCGACGCTCGTGCCCTCAAAATCGCCGACTTCCGCAAGGACAACGGTGCCGCGATCCGCAAGGTCTGCGCGCGGTTTGTGGCGCTGTGCCGGGCGATGGGCCTTTTGCAGGGCACGAGCGTCGCGGTGGATGGCAGCAAGTTCAAGGCGGTGAACAACCGCGACCGGAACTTCACCCATGCCAAGATGGCGCGACGGATGGCGCAGATCGAGGAGAGCGTGGATCGCTATCTGCGCCAACTCGACAGCGCCGACCGGCAGGAACCGTCGGATACGATCATCAAGAAGACGGCACGGCTCGAGGAGAAGATCGAGCGGCTAAAGCAGGAGATGGCGCGGCTTCAAAGCCTCGACGCGATGATGCGCGAGACGCCTGATCAACAGATATCGCTGACCGATCCGGACGCGCGCTCTATGGCAACGAGTGGCCGTGGCTCTGGGGTGGTCGGCTACAACATGCAGGCGGCCGTAGACGCCGAGCACCATCTGATCATCGCCCATGACGTGATCAACATCGGCAATGACCGCGCCCAGCTCGCCCGTATGTCGAGGCTGGCGAAGGAGACACTCGGTGCCGACACGCTCGAAGTGGTCGCGGACCGCGGCTACTTCGACGGCGAGGAGATCAAGACCTGCGTTGAGGCCGGCATCACGGTGACGCTGCCCAAGCCGCAGACATCCGGGTCGAAGGCCAAAGGCCGTTTTGTGAAGCAGGACTTCGCCTATCTGCCGGAGAAGGACGCCTATCGCTGCCCGGTTGGCGAGCTCCTGCCGTATCACTTCACCTCCATCGAGCATGGCATGGAGCTGCGCCGCTACTGGTCGACGGCGTCCTGTCTGGCCTGCCAGATCAAGAGCCAATGCACCACGGGAAAGGAGCGCCGCATCACCCGCTGGGAGCACGAGCACCTGGTGGAGGACGTGCAGCGGCGGCTGGATGAGAATCCTGACGCGATGCGCCAGCGCCGCGAGACGGTCGAACATCCGTTCGGCACGATCAAGGCTCGCATGGGCGCCACGCACTTCCTGATGAAGAAGCTGCCGAACGTCGCTTGCGAGATGGCGCTGCATGTGCTCGCCTACAATCTGACACGGGTGATGAATATCCTCGGCAGAAGGCAGCTGATCGCGGCCATTCGAGCAGCATAGGAAGGGGAGAAGCCCGTCGTCCGCGACAAATCGGTCGGAGCGACACACCTTTGCGGAGATCGGCACCACCCATGCTTTTCCTGACGTCCACTTGGACCGCTACGCCGTCTCAGAATCGGTTCATTCGTCCCGATCAGGCCGCTAAAGCGTTTTGACACGGCCAAGACCCGAAGCAGAACTTGGACATCCGCCGCTCCCCCTTTCGTTTTCTCACTCCGTCGCGAGCAGACGGTAGACAGCGACGGGTCGGGGAAAGCCCTTCAGTCGGCGGTCTACCAGTTTTCGCGTTTTCGCGATCTCCGCGGTCGCTGTCTGGACCGCGGCATCCAAGCAGGATCTCGCCGTTCTCCGCCTCGTCGCACAGGCGTGAGGCGAGGTTCACCACCGGGCCGATCGCAGTGTAGTGGAACTGGTCCTCAGTCCCGATATGACCCAGGGTCGCGTATCCGGAAGCGATGCCGACGCCAAATCCGAGCTCGACGCTTTGCCCCCGCCATTCTTCAACTAGCTTGGCGATCTCCTTTTGCATCGCCACCGCCGCACGCAGACCGCGTGCCTGATGGTCGGGGCAGGGTAGTGGATCGTTGAAGAAGGCCATCAGTCCATCGCCCGCAAACATTCCGATGGTCGCCTCGCTGCGGCGCAGCTCCGCCCCGAGGCATTTGTAATAGGCAGCAAGCACCTGCATGACCGTTTCGGGGGCCGATGACGAGGAAAAGGCCGTGAAATTTCTGAGGTCGCAGAAGATCACCGTGATCTCGCGCCGGTGGCTCTCGCCGAGGATGGCGTTGCCCGACGACACGATCATCTCGGCAAGCTGCGGTGAGAAATAGCGCTTAAGCTGACTGACGCGCTCAAGGTTGGCGTAGAGCTGCTGCAACCTTTCACCCATCTGGTTGAACTGATTGGCGAGATCCTCCAACTCGTCGCCCGTCGTGATGCTGATGCGCTGGTTCAGATCGCCATCGCCGATGCGCAGCGCGCCTTGCTGCAGTGTGCGGATAGGAACGACCATACGCCGAGCCAAGAGCAGCCCGGCGATGACCGCGAGCACGAGGCCCGCCAACAAGAGCGCGCTGGAGCGTTTCACCGCTGCATAGATCGGCTGGTAGGCCTCGTTCACCGGCAGCTCGACGAACATGTGCCAGTCTAGCGGCAGGATGGGCGCATAGGCGGCGAGCACCTTGTGGCCCTGCAGATCGCTTGCTGTCTTCACGAGCTGCAGGCCGCCGTCGCCGGCCGTATCCGTTTGGCTTGCCGCGCGCACCTGCGCGAGGCCTGAGAGGTCGGTGTTCTTGAGCACCAGGGCGATATCGGGATGGGCAATGAGGCGCCCCTTGCCATCCACCACATAGGCGGTGCCGCGCCGGCCGACCCGGATTCGCGAAACCACGTCCCAGATGAACTTGAGATTGACTTCGGCCACGCTGACGCCGGCCTCGCGACGATTGCCACCGACAGCGATGGCCATATAGGGCTCCGACTGCCCGCGGAAATAGACCGGACCGAACCATACTTTCTGCGCAACGGCCTCGGCGAATCTCGGATCGCTTGAGTAATCCTCGTCGCTGCCGACGACGTCCACCGCCAGACGAGAAACCTTGAGCTGCTCATGCCCAGCGCCATCGAGCAGCGCGAGCTCGGTGATGGCCGGCACTTGGCGCAAGAGGCGCTGGGCATCAAAACGGCGCTGTTCAAAGGTTCCCGCATTCCACGGCAGTTGCGTGGTCCAGCCGATCTGATCTTCGATCTCGCCAATGAACTGGCCGATCTTGCCAGCAGCGGCCGTGGCCTGCTCGTGTTGCAGGCGGACGAGAAAGGCGGTCTGCTCTTGATAGGCAAACCAGATTTGCACCAGCCCGCTCGTCATCAGCGCCGCCGCTACGGCAACGCCAAAAAGGAACGCGTACCTGCGGAACAACCGACCTTTGCCTGGCCGCCGGGCTATCGGGGCTGCTCTCTCCGTCGCGGTGACGGAGCGCTCCGTCATTCGAACACGTCGTTGGCGAGTGCAAGCAATGACGGCGGGACGGCGAGACCCAGCGCCTTTGCCGTCTTGAGATTCAGGGTGAGATCGAACTTCGTCGGTTGCTGATAGGGCATTCCGGCAGGATCGGCTCCCTTGAAGATGCGATCGAGATAGCCTGCCGCCCGACGGTACACATCCACGATATCGGGCCCGTATCCGATAAGCCCGCCCGCCTCAACGTACTCGCGGAATTGACTAACGCTTGGCAACCTCGCCTCAATCGCGAGGTCCGCGATCAACCCGCGATGCGCAAGGTTCTCCGGCGCCGGTGTCACGTAGAGGGAGTCACCCCCGGCGCGAACGGCGTCAGCAAATATCTTCTGGTAGCCCTTTTCGCTGTTCTGAGACTCAACGGGCGCGCCAATTATCGTAATGCCGAGCTGCTCACCAACCTGCAGAAAGTCCCCGCGAGTGCGTCCCGCCTCCCAATAGGGGCGCAGAACCAGTACCACCAGCCTCGACGCTGAGGGAACGATTTCCCTCAAGAGCGACACGCGCTTGGCGATAATTTCCAGGCCGGCATCGAGGGTGAAACCGGTGATGTTGCCGCCGGGACGGGCAAGGCTCTCGGCCAGCCCGTACGCCACGGGACGTACTACAACCGTGACAATTGGCGTTGAGACCTTCGCCTTCTTGAGCAGGCTGACGATGCTCTGTGCCGGTACGAACACCGCGTCAGGGCGGAACGCAGACAAGTCGGCAATCGTTTGGTCAAGCGACGACGGGTCGGCAAGGTGTATCTCAATCTCCAAATTCTGACCTTCGACATACCCGAGTTGCCGCAATTCGTCGTACCATGTACGCCAGTAGGGAGCCCGCGGCTCCTTGAGATCACTCTCCTGGCCGGGCCGGATGACGACAGCCAGTCGAAAGACATTGTCGTTATCGCTCGCGAAGACCACGCGCGGTCGGGCTAGGACAACCGCGGCCGCTCCGACAAACTCCCGGCGGCCGAGCCATCTGCGGTTGGTCATTGTCGCTTCACCGCGTTGCTCGCGCGGCGCCCCCGGCGAATGGGTCCACAGTGCGGAATCCACGCAAAAATCTAGCACAAAGGCGCTATGGCGCCAGCAGCGGTTCTTGATCCGCACTTGCCGACCGGAAGCACCGTCGCAAACTGCAAGCTTCAATGCGAAACGTGGCCCCTCCGTCATATTGCGCGGCCGTGATCTGGAAGGCATCTCACGTCAGGTTGATGGACGCGCCGATCAAAAGGGGACGTGTGGATGTCGGTTCTTGGCGCTTCTCGGAAGTGCCGCATGCTGGCGGCCGTGTCTGCATATTGCCGTCTGGCGGACGTGGCCTGAGCCGGCGCGATGTTCCGAAGTTGACCCTGAACGGACGTCGGGGCGGCAGTGGGGGTCTGCGAGTTAGGGCGAGATGAAATGCAGGCAGAGTAGTCGCCGATGTGGCCGATTACCAATCAATCGAACACGACCTGCACGGTCCCAAAGTCGGCGAAGTCGGCGACCGCAGTCTGCCCCCTTCGCGGCCCGTGAAGCCCCGTGATCGTTCCGCTGATGGCGAATTGCCCGTGCTCCACCGTGACGCCGTGCGTGCCCAACGTGTTGACCAGCCATTCCAGGGCGTTCACCGCGTCGCCTATGACGGATGCGCCGGTGCCAGCCTGACGCGGCTCACCGTCGAAGGAGAGACTGGCCGGATGGGCGGTCGCGCCCCTTCCATGTCGTGCATGGACGACCGAGAACGACGCCGCCGTTGGCACAGAAGTCGGCAACGAGCTGCGGAATGTGGGGCCAGCCGGTCCAGGTGGTCTAGCGCCGTCAGCGAGCGTCTCGCCGCGACGATCTGGTGGGCCAAGACCTCGCTGTCGTTCTTAAGCACCACCCGATGTAAGGCACCGGCGCATTTATCGCGTGGTTTGGCCCACGTGCTCCAGCTCTTTTGTCCCCAGCGGTCTCTGAGTATTTTCGACGCTAGCCACGCCCGTTTGACGCTAGCCACGCCCGCGTGAGCCGCGAGGCGGAGAAGGCCGCCCAATGCCGAAGCAATCGAAGAGCTCCCGTAAGCGGGGCCTTGAACGCGCTTCTCGCGGCCACATGTCGTTCTCGTCTGGCAACGGCGCGATAGAAGTCGAAGTCTATCGAGCCGTCGGGCCGGCGTCGGGGAGCAGGCCAGGCGCCATGCCGCGGCTCAGGCGCGCATTCGGAACACAGACCGACGCCGATACCAATCTCCAATATCGTCTGATCGGCGCCGTATGAAAGGGGTGCTTCGGACACGGGTCGCTCCTCCGATGCCGCCGGAGGTCCTGTGATGGGACCTCCCTGCGTGAGGCAAAGGATTGTGTCCAGGCCGGCGAAATGTCCTTAATCCCGCGGCGAAAAGTTCGGAAAATTCGGGAATTGGATTAGTCTCAGGCTATGTCCGCCGCTTTCACCTTCGGTCCGTTTGAGCTCGATACGCAGCGTGCAAGGCTGCTCCGTGACGGGCGCCCGGTCGTCGTGAGCAGCAGGGGCCTGAGCCTCCTTCACGCTCTTGTCGCCGCGCCGGGTGAGGTGCTGACAAAGGCCGCGCTGATGCGCGCTGCCTGGGGCGACGCGGCGGTTGAGGAGAGCAATCTTTCGGTTCAGATGGCAGCGCTGCGCAAGCAGCTAGGACCGATGGCCGACGGCGGCGACTGGATCGTGACGATACCGCGCACCGGATACCGGTTCGTGGGAAATTCGGCGTCTGGGACGGCGGTGCAGATTCCCGAGTCGAACCCATCTCCGATCGGCCGCCCTTCGATCGCTGTCCTGCCATTCTTGAACCTCAGCGGAGAGAGGGAGCAGGAATACCTCGCCGACGGCATAACCGAGGACATCATCACCGCTCTGACGCGATTTCGATGGTTCTTCGTCGCCGCGCGCCACTCGACCTTTGCCTTCAAGGGCGCGTCACTCGAGGCCAAGCAGATCGCCCAGGAACTCAGCGCACAATACCTGCTCGAAGGCAGCGTGCGAAAGTCCGGCCAGCATGTCCGGATTTCGGCACAGCTGATCGACGCGGCGTCCGGCAATCACATCTGGGCCGAGCGCTACGATCTTGAAATGACCGAGGTGTTCGCGATTCAGGACGAGATTGCCGAGCGGGTCGCCGGAGCGATCGAGCCGGAGCTTCTCAAGACCGAAGGCGCGCAAGCCGCAGCGCGCCACACCGGCAACATGACGGCGTGGGATCTGGTGCGGCGCGGGACGTGGCACTTTCATCAGGTGACCCGAGAGAATCATCTCAAAGCGAGGGACCTGTTCCGCCAGGCTTGCGAGCTCGACCCTGACCTTCCCGAGGCGCATCTCTGGCTCGGCCGGGTCAGCGCCGGGATCGTCCCCTATGGCTGGTCTGCCGATCCCGCCGCCGACCTGAAAGAAGGGATGGAGGCCGCCGTCAAGGCAGTTCAGCTCGATGGGCGAAATCCGTACTCACACTACGCGGTCGCGATCGTCAGCGTCTACTCGGAACGGTTTGAACGGGCCATCAGCGCTGCTCGGAAAGCAATCGAGATCAATCCCAGCTTTGCGTTGGGCCACATGGTCCTTGGGATGGCGCTTCTCTTCAGCGGTCATGCGCAAGAGGCAATTCTACCGCTTGAACAGGGGCTGCGGCTGAGCCCGAACGACCCGCAGAATTTCGTCTGGTTTGACGTACTCGCCTTTGCGCGTCTTTTTTCCGGAGATGCGGAGGCGGCGCTCGAAGCGGCGCGGCGAGCGCTGCAGCTTCGTCCGGACTGGTGGACCAGCCTGGAGGTCGTCGTCTGCTGCTGTGCTGCTCTTGGGAAATGGGACGAGGCCCGACAATTCGGAGATCAGCTGGCGAAGATCACGTCGCGGCCCGGCGGCATCATGGCGCCGCTCCGCGCTCATAACCCAGAGTGGGACCAGCAGATAAGCGCCTTTTGTACAAAAGGCGTGCGCTTGATGCGAACCACGCAGGCGCCCTGACGCCCGGTTCTGGACCCATAACGGACCTCCGGAGGAGGGCGTGGATGCTCTTGGGCATGCCCCCGAGTTTGGACCGGGACTGGCCCGGAAGATTCCGCATCATCTGACGGCAGGCTGGCCGGAGGCCGGCATTCCGACGCTCTGCCGGTGCGTATCCGTCAAGCTGTTACGCTTTGATCCTGATCATGGCGGCGCCGCTTGCATGGGTGGCGTATCTGTCGCGTTGCTACGACGTCACCAGGTGCAATCCTTCCAATGTCCAGATACGCCGTATGCGCGGCCCACCCGCGGCAAGCCTCCTTCATCGCCCTTGTCGGCCTCGCGATCCTTGCGGCGCTCGCTTGGCTGGCAGCGCCCGGCGCCGGGCATGCGCAATCCTCTACGGAGCAAATCGAGGCTTTCGTCCCGCCCGCCGGCTGGCAGCAGGCGGAGTTCCACGGTTACCGGTTCTCCGTGCCGGGGGACTGGAAGAAGGTGGAGGACCGTGACGACGGCCTGATCTTCTTCGGCGGCGACATGACCACCCGCACCGGTCCGGCCTTCGGCATGGGGCTGTCGCGGCAGGACAACCTGCTGCCGAAGGACGTCCAGGTCACGGAGGAGCGGACGGTGCGGATCGGCGCAAGCGACTTCCGCCGCATCGAGTTCACCACGAAGATGGACGCGAAGACGACCTCCAACACGGCACTCTATGTGGCGCCGCAGCGCGTCGATGACCGCTATCTCGTCGTCTTCAACATGGCGCTGAACGATGAGTTCGCTGCGCACGAAGAGCTTTACCGGCAGATGCTCGGAACGGTGGCCATGCCGGCGGCGGATCAGCCGATGGCGGATGCAGGCCCCGCCGTCGCCGACGAGAGCGGTCCGGCGAAAGAGATCAGCAAAGAGCCGATGGACCAGCAGGCGTCTAGCTCTGAGCCGGCTCCCGAGAAAGACGTCACCGAGGCGGCGCCCGCCGGCCAGGCCGCTCAGGGCGTTGAGGTCAACGTCGAAGGCGTGACCTTCACGCTGCCGGAGGGCTGGACTGCGACGACGGACAAGCCCGGCAACAAGAATTCTCACCAGCCCGGACGGGCGCTTTACGGTGCTGGCCTTCTGGTGGTTCCCGGACCAGCCGCTGACCGCCTACGACGACGTCTACAATGTCGAGCAGGCGATCATCGACCACGAGCCGGTGACCCGGGTCTTTTCGGACTTCGGCAGCCGTAACAGCATCCAGAACGTCACCGAACGGGCACGCGCGGACAAGAACCGCTTTATTTTCACGCTAGAAGGCGAGGGCGTCACGCGCGAGGAGGTGAAGGCGCTGCACGACCAGCTCGTTCCGACGATCCGCTACGCCGCCGGCTTTTCCGGCGAGCGCGCGAGTGCGGCGGAACAAAGCAGTGGCGTGCCACGAGAGGAGCCGGCCGGGGATGTGGCCGTGGAGGCAGCACCGGCGGAGACCACGCCGGCACAAGGCGGCCGCACGGTGGACTTCTCCGGCGGCGATATCGCCGGCTGGACCGGCGAGGTGGCGGACCTGATGGTGAAGCCGGGCGGCCCGAACGGCGGGTCCTACATGGACGCCTTCACGCCGGGCGACGGACACACCGGCTACATCCATGCGCCGCAGTCGCTGCTCGGCGACTGGCGCGGCTATGCCGGCATGCGGATCGTGCTGCGCACGGGGGAGGGCGAGTACGTCGAGCCCTACGAATACGGCGGCAAGGGCGACATCTCTATTACCAACGGCGGGATGACCGCGAGTCTGGTGTTCCCCTCGCCGGTCCAGGCGGGCTGGCACGAGCAGCAGGTCCCGTTCGCTGGCGGGGCGTGGAAGCTCAAGGGCGCGCAGTCGCTCGACGAGGTGCTGGCCAACGTGACGGACTTCGCGATCCGCGCCGAGTATCGCATGGGCGACGCCAATGCCGGCTTCTCCAGCATCGAATGGATCGCGGGGAACGGCGCGACCGCGTCGAGCGCCGCCACTGCGCAGCCTGCCGCCGGCACGACGGGAGGCGGCGACAACTGGAGCGTCTACAGGAACGACCGGTTCGGCACCGAGGTCACCTATCCCTCGCATCTCTTCAAGATGGTTCAGCAATCGGCCAACGGCGACGGCGCCACCTTCGAGAGCGCCGATGGCGCGCTGAAATTCATCGTGTTTGGCCAGCAGAACTACGACGATTTGAGCATTCGCGGACTTGCGGCTCGGGACAGCGCGGCGGACCTCTTCGACCGGGTGACTTACAAGAAGACCGGCAAGGACTGGTATGTGCTTTCCGGCCTCATCGGCAGCGACATCTTTTACAGAAAGGCGGTGCTCGACCCGAACGGCGTCGTGCACGTGCTGGAGATCACCTATCCGAAGAGCGAGAAGGAGCGGATGGACGCGGTGGTCGCGCGTATGGCCGGCTCGCTGAAGCCTTAGCGCGTCGATCAGCAGCGCGTCGATCAGCGGAAGGCATCCGGCCAGTTGTCGAAGGCCTGGGGATTGGCGACCTGGCCGGTGGCGGTCTTGTAGCTGACAGTTTGACCGTCGTGCACGAGGACGGGTGTCTCCTCATCCTTGAACCGCATCACACCGTCGGGCCCGCCACTGAACGTGCCGGTGCCCGTGATGGTTTCCGGCTCGCTGTCCTTCTGCACGATTACGAGCTTCACCGACACGGTGCCATAGCCCTCAACCATGCTGCCCACGTTCCAGAAGGAGAGGCTGACCGTCCAGGAGCCGGCTTCCGTGGGGAGCCGGATGGAAGCCGTGACCCTCTGCGGCTCGACGAAATCGAGGAGGCTCTTCTCTTTTTCCGGCTCGTCCTCCGCCGCCGCTGTTTCTGTCGCCGTCTTGCTTTCGATGCCGAACGCGCTCGGATCGGGGGCCCACTCCTGGTTCGGGTCGCGATTGCGCCAATCCTCCATCACCGCGTCGAATTGTTCCTCGGTGATCTCGCCCTTCGCGAGCTTCTTCTCGAAGTCCAGCAGGCGTTTGCCTTCGTGCCATTCGCGGAACTTCGACGCTTCGTAGGCAGCCTGCTCGTCGGGGCTGCGCCGACGCGTGAGATCCTGGGTGGAGTCGATGGTACATGTCTGGGTCGAGACGGACGACGTTGCCGTCCTTGTCCATCATCAAGTTCTCTGGAAGCCACGGCTTGTTGGCGTATATCGCGGCGTATTGCTCGTCGCGCACGCGCGTCTCGTTGGCGTCAAGCAGCGGCTGGAGATAGGACTGAAAGAACTGCTCGCCGAGAAACGCGCCGACGGTCTGTCCGCCGGGAACCCAGGTGAGCCCCGCGGCGCCGGCCGCCTCCGCCGTCTTCTTCGTGAGGTCCGAGACCACCACATGCGTCGCGCCGGTGGGGTCTCCCTCCCAAAGATAGCCGGCCGTCTTGGCGGCCGTCGACACAATATCGATGACGTCGAGCACCTTCTTCGCTTTGGCAAGCCAGCTCGCCTGCTTGTTGAGCTTGGTGACCTCGCCTTCGGCTTCCGCGATCGTCTTGCTGTCGCCGCCGGCACGCTTGAAGTCCTCGGTGAGATTATCGAATGAATCCGCCTCTTCGCGCGTAAGATCGGAGAACTCTTCGAGCCCCTTCCCGACGAAACCCTTTGTCGAGAGGTCCGTGACGACCGGCGTGCCGTCCAGATAGACGTCGCCGATCCCCGGCCCCTCCGGCTCGAGTTGCGGCGTCTCGCCGGCGACCTGCGCGTAGGCGGCCGAGGCGCCGACGAGCAGCGTGGTGCCAACCGCAAAGATGAGAGTGCGGCGGATCATCATTGCTTCTTTCCGCCTTCAAGCTTGCCGGCCAGATCGTAGAAGCTCTGGAAGCTGTAGAGGTCGAGATGCGCGATCTCCGGCGTCTCCCCGTGTGCGACCTGCATGGCGATGAAGAGGTCGGGATTATAGGGGGTCGTCAGAAATCAGCATCGAGCGGGTATCGCCAGGTAGGTAGCTGACCGGGAAAAAGGACTGGCGGAGCCGCTCCGGCAGTTTGCGCAGAAGGCCGAGGGTATCGGAAAATGCCGGAAGCGCATCTGGCGTGTCGCGCTCCATCGCATGGGAGACGCCGAGCCAGAGGTCACGGACCTCGGCGGCCCTGGCGTGGTCGGGAGCGGTGAAGGCCGCCGATATACGGTCCATGAACGAGCCTCCCGACGTGGCGGCCTTGTCGTCCGCCGGAAGCGTGTAGATCGGCGCGAGCGCGGCGAAGGAGCCTCCGACGAGGAGCGAGGCGGCAATCGACTGCGCATCGGCATCGGGCGTGTCGCGCAGCACCGAGGCCTTCGGCCAATGAGCGACGGCATCCGCCTCGAACGCCTTCGCCGTTTCAGCCGTCGCAAACCCCACAGATTCCGCCGGATACCCTTGCGTGCTCCACCAAGCCGGCGCCGTCACGTAGGGAAGGGGCTCGCCCCGCAGCGCCTGGCCGGCCACCACAGAGAAATCGACGATCTTCAGGCTGCCGTCCGCCGGCTGCTTCGCCCATGTCGCCACCAGCATGGTGTCGCTCCAGGGATGGTAGAAGCCGACGATCTTCTCCGGCGCATCGATGGAGGCCATGTTGACCAGCGCCGCCGACATGAAGGCCCGCCACGCCACGACTGGATCGCCGACCGGCCAGATGAGGTCGTTGAGCGCGGCGAATTTGAGGTTGGCGGCCGGCGTGGAATACGCCTCGAGCGCCTTCAGGTAGGACGCCGCCGTGGTGATGCGGAAGGCTTCCGCCGCAGCGCGCAGCGCAGCAGCGTCCTCTTGCGCGCGCGCCGGATGCCCGGCGAGCAGCAGGCTGACAAGAAGGCAAAGCTGAGCGAGGAAACGGCCGCATTCGTGGCCAACTGGGAAAACACGTGACATCGAAACCGCCGCACACCTCGCAATAGACCCCCAACTGATGAAGGCACCGGGCGCCCCCGGGCATGATCCAGATCAAACGATTAAAGAGGCCGGATTTGTGTGTGCGCCGTTCGCTGCACCGATGCCGGTCAGTATCCCGGCAGTACCAGCACCTTTGGGCTCGGCGGCAGGCTTCGCACCGAAACGCTGATCTCCGGCGTGGGGTTGAACTCCACGTCGAAGGTTTCGCCGGGATGGTTGAGGAAGCTCGCCGGTGTCAGAACTCGCGGTTAAATCGTTCGCAAACGCTGTCGCCGAGAATGCAAGGCTGAGGAAAGTGCCCGTCAGCGCGATGCGGGCGAAGAGTGCCTGACATAACATCATCGTCTATCTCTTCTGCGCACGCGCATGCCGGAAAAGTGCAGAGTGTCTTGAGTGTTGACGCGGGCATTGATCCTGCTCAAGGCGAGAGCGGCGTGGGCTGATAGCTCCCAGCAAGACCCCTTAGGGCAACGGAGCCGGACCTTGCTTGCCAAGCCGATTGAAGTCGTTCCGAACCGCAGCCACGATGCAGCGCGGCCGGGTCGGATGCGTTATGCAGTAGCGGCGTTGCTCTGCTTGCTCGCAGCGGCGCTAGTGGCGGCCGCACCTGCTGCGGCTGAACGTGTCGGTGCGCCTGGCGCCGGATGGTATCCGGCGACGGCGCTGACCGTAGCGGCGTGGCGCCGGGAGTTGACCACGATATTCACCAACACCAATGTCGCGACCGTCCATAACGGCGCGCGCCGCCCGACCGTCTTCAGTCTCGACCGCGAAGCGACGATTGTCAGTCTCAGGACCTACCACTGGAACAAGGGCAGAGGCGCGAGGCCGGGCACCGTCGCGCTGCTCAGCAGTTCGGGCCGCCTCTACGGCCCGTGGCAGACTGTCGGGTCATCGGGGCAGGGCGGCGTTCGCAATGCCTACTGGACCGCGAGCCCGCAAATCACGCTGCGGCCGGGGACGTACACGATCCTCGATTCCGATCCTTCCACGTGGGCGCAGAACCGTGGCACGGGCGGCGCCGGCATGGCGTGGGTGGAGGGCTGGTATCATTGAAGATAATGCTCGCGCTTTGAACCACTGGATAGGGTGTGGCTGCGCGGGGCTGGCGGATGGGAATTGGACCTGCGTTTGCCCCATCTAGTGAGCGCGACCTTCTTGCACCTGACGTTCGCTTTGCGAAGGCCGGCGACGCCGGCCCAATGAACGACAAGGGCGCGGCGGGTACGTATTCGAGGCGTGCGCGTAACTTCTGCTCATTCGAGGCGTGCGCGTAACTTCTGCTCATGGGCGCAAAGCCGACACATCACGAAGAACGATCGAAGTTCTGCTCATGGCGCTCAGCCGAAGTCAAAACCGGCGGCGAGAGGTCAGCTTTCGAGGAACGAGCGGCCCTCGTGACCGCGCCGACGGACGGCGGCCAAGACTGAACTCTTAGACGACTTGTCGTGCCGGCCTACGCGGGCGCCGCCGATACGAATAGCGATGCAGGAGCCGTCGGCGCGCCACAGGCGACCGCGCTTCGGCTGCTTGTGGGGAACCTTCAGCCCCTCGCGTCGCCAGATCCCAGTTCGCACCCTTGATCGCGGGCGTGATGAAGAGATCGCAGATGTAGCTCTCGCTGAGACTCTTCTTATCTTGCAGCGGCTCCCCCATCGACGTGCGCACCAACACTCGGCCCACGGCGACAATTGGCCACCTATCGATATACGAATGGGGAGAGCGAGACGAACCTTGAGTTGCGCGACCAGGGCCGGCGGCCGAGTGCGCGGGGAGGGTGTTCCGCGATCAAGTCGGTACCACTGCGGTACCATGAACGGTCTACGTGCTAAGTTGAGCAGAGCGATGCCTTGCCTACTCAGTTGAAAGCATTGGAAAAGGGAATGGTGCCCAGGGGCGGATTTGAACCACCGACACGCGGATTTTCAGTCCGCTGCTCTACCAACTGAGCTACCTGGGCTGACATTCCGCCTGCGAATGTCCAGACGGCCTGCGAAGGCCGGCGGTTTATATCGGCTCGCTTCCTGGCTGTCCACACGCTCCCGATCGCCCCGGCCATGCGCTCGAATCGGGGAAAGATCCGGGAAATCGCGCCCCCGGCCGCGCGCCTCGAGTTGCCGGTTTGCCGGGCCCGGCGGGGCAACCGTCGCCCTTCGACCACAGGTGCGCAGATACCGACCCGCTGCTTTTCCGGTTTGTTGCCGAACCGGGGGGGAAGAGGCTATCGTTCTCCGGAGGGAGCCAAGTCTGAAACCGGGGAGCGCATGGGCAGCGCGTCCCCGCTCCAACCTGCGACAAAGGGGGCAGGAACGCATGGGTCTTTTCGCAAACGCCCGTAGGCGTGGTTTCGCCATCGCTTCGATCGCCGCTGTCTTGTGCATCGGCGTTGCGCCGCTTGGCGAGCCGACCGCCGCCGCTTCGGCCGGCATTTTCGCCGTGATGGACGGCAATTGGCAGGGAGACGGCTCGATCAAATGGTACAGCGGGGAAAGCGAGTTGATCCGCTGCAAGTCCGCCAATGACGTCGCGGATGACGGCTATCACCTGAAGCAGTCTCTGACCTGCGCCAATCCGAGCCTGGGCGAGCCCTGGAAGATCAATACCGACATTGCCTACCGCGAGGCAGCGGGCGTGATCATCGGCACCTGGAATGAATCGCGCTACGGGCTGAACGGCCAGATTTCCGGGCGCGCCAACCAGACCAAGATCGATGCGGTCGTCAAGACCGCGTCCAGCAGCAACATCGCCGTTCGCGTCTCGGTCACGACGAGCAGCAGTCAGCAGGTCGTGAGCCTGAACGTCACGACGCCCGAGGGGCTGACGGTGATATCGGTCACCCTGCACAAGGGCTGATAAGCGTTATTCCGCGGCAGGGCTCGTCGCCGGCGTGCTGCTCGTGCGACGCCGCGCGAGCCGGTAGAGGAACATCGCCGTCGGCCTGCAGGATCAGCAGGTCCGCCGATCAGCGCCGCGATCATGGCGAAGGCGCTGAGCCAGCCGAAGGTCCTGAGCGACGGCAGGTCGGAGAACACCGTCACCGCCAGCCCGCAGGCGAGCACCACCGAGGTCAGGATCAGCGCCGGCCCGACCAGCACCGTCGCCCGCTCCACGCCGAGCCCGGATCGCGCCTCCGGCCGGTCCTCCAGCCTGCAGCCGGTTGAGGAAGTGGATCGTGGCGCTAAGCCCGAGCCCGAACGAGACGGTCAGCGCCACGACGCTGGCGAATTGCAGCCCGTCGCCGAGCGCCCACAGCACGCGTGCCGGAGAGCACGATCGGGAAGATGCCCGGCAGGATCGACAGGCACATGACGATGAAGGAGCGGAAGGCGAGCCCGATGAAGGCGGCGACGAAGACGATCTCGACCGTCAGCGCGCGGTTCAGCTTGCCGATCATGTTGGCGCTGTTGCGCGCGGCGATCGCCGAAAGGCCGGTGACCGCGATCTTGTAGCCGGGATGCGCCGTGCGCACGGCGTCGAGCGCTCGTCGAGCTGGTCGATGACCGGCAGGAGCTGGCTCGCATCGATGTCGGGAATGCGGCCGGAGACGACGACGGCATCCTCCTCCGCCGAGATGAAGCGCCGGGTCAGATGCTCCGGCAGGATGTCGACATATTGCTTGAGCGTCGCGACGTCGGTGATGCCGGCCTTCTCCCGCAGCCAGCGGCGCAGCGTCTCGAGCGACCAGACATTGCCGACGCCCGCCTGCTTCTCGACGTCGTGATGCACGGCGGCGATGGCGTCGAGCGTCTCCGGCGCGTAGAGCGAGGCGCCCTTCGGGAACTCGATCAGGACGTCGATCGGATTGGCGCCGGTGAGCTTGGCGTCGAGCTGGCTCGCTCGCCGCGACCGCCTGCTCGCTTGTCCGGCACCTGATCGGCGAGCCGGTAGCGCGGCTGCAGAGTGGTGTAGATCGACGGCCAGGCCCGCCCACCACGATCAGCGCTGATCAGGCTGTAGAAGCCGCGGCCGGCTCACCATGCGCTGCGCGATCCAGGCGCAGAAGCGGCGCGAGCGCGTTGACGCCGGCGTCGCGCAGCCCTGACCTTCGCGGCGAAGCGCGCTTCCTTGCGGATGAGCAGCACGCCGAGCAGCGGCACCAGCGTCAGCACGCCGAGAAGCGCGATGACGGTGGCGATCAGCCCGGCCTCGCCGAAGGTGCGGATCAGGTCGGAGCTGGAGAACTGCAGCGCGATGAACGAGAGCCCGGCGGTCCCGTGGGTCAGCACGCAGGCCGGGCCCGACGACCAGGACGGCGTTGCGGAAGGCGGTGTATTTGTCCTCGCCCGCGATCAGCCGGTCGCGCGCGGCGAAGGTGAGCTGCATGGAATCGGCGAAGCTGATCACCATGATCAGCGGCGTCATCACGTTCAGGAACATGTTGAGCCGGAAATCGAGCCAGCCGAGCGCGCCGAGCGCCAGCAGGATGGCGATCAGCGGCGGGCCGGCCGCGATGATCATGAAGGAGACGCGGCGGAAGAAGATGATGGCGATCAGGCAGCCGGCGGCGAAGCCGACGGCGTTGTAGATCAGCCGGTCGCGCTCGACCGCGTTGCGGATCTCAAGCTGCATGACCGGCACGCCGGAGAGCTGGCCGTGAGCGCCGGTGCCGGCGAGATCGGCGCTGATGGTCTCGCGGATTCCTGCGACGACGTCGTTCACTTGCTCGATGCCGGCGACCTCGGCTCGAGCGCCAGCACGATCAGCGCCAGCGGGCCGTCGTCGGAGAGCAGCTTGCCGCGCATGATCTCGTTCGATTTGACCTTTTCGATCAGCTCGTCGTAGGCGGCCCCTCCGGCAGCGTCTCGGGGAAGAGCGGCCCGGGAATCTGCCCGTTCTCCGGCGGCGTGCGCGCCGAGAAGAGCGAAATGAGTGCCGCGCATGCCGTCGACGAACTGCAGGTCGGTGACGAGGTTGCGCAGAGCCTCGATCGAGGTCGCGCTCAAGCAGCGTCTTGCCCTCGACCACGACCAGCACGTCGAATTCGCTCGACGGGAAACGCTGGGTGACGTCCTCGAACTGACGGAATTCGGGCGTGTTCGGAGCGGAAGAGCTGGCAGAGCGAATTGTCGACCTTGATACGCTGGACGCCGAAGCCGGCGCCGATGCCGAGCAGGATCAGGATGATCAGGCTCGGGATCGGAAACCTGAGCGGGATCAAGCCGATACGTTCGATCCCATAGGCCAGGCGATGCTGCTTCCTGGGCCCGGCTGCCGCCGGCGCCCCCTCCGCTCCGCCGTTGTCCGAATCCCCTGTCCTGCTGCCCGACACGCGATCCCCGGGAAATGAGCCGACGCCAAGGTAGAGACTGTTTTCAGCGCGGCGTCAAACCGCAGAAATGGCGCATCCCCGTGTCATTTCCGCGACTTTCAGATCACTCTTCAGCCGAGCCGCCGCCCGCCTCGCCGTCCTCGTCCTCCGCCTTGCGGCCGGGTATGACATAGCCTCCCGAGAGCCAGCGATTGAGGTCGATGGAGGCGCAGCGCCTGGAGCAGAAGGGTCGGATTCGCGCGCGCTCGGCCGGCCGCAGATCGGGCAGTCGCGGCGCGGGCGGCGCTGCTCCGGCTTCGCCGCGGCCTTGCTGCTCTCCGTCACGTCGGGATCGCCCAGCGGTCGTAGACCGGGTAGCCCTCGCCGGAAAGGAGCGCCATCGTCTCATAGAGGGCGAGCCCGACGACATTCGTGTAGGAGCCGGAAAGGCGGGTGACGAAGGCTCCGGCGCGACCCTGAATGGCATAGCCGCCGGCCTTGCCTTCCCATTCGCCGGAGGCGAGGTAGCTCTCGATCTCCTCGCGCGACAGCCGCTTGAAGCGAAGCCGCGTCTCGACGATGCGGTTCCTGATCTTGCCCTTGGGCGTGATCAGGCAGAGCGCGCCATAGACACGGTGCGCGCGGCCGGAGAGCAGGCGCAGGCACCCCGCCGCCTCGTCGGTGAACTCCGGGTTGGGCAGGATGCGGCGGCCGACCGCCACCACCGTATCGGCCGCAAGCACGAAGGCGTGTCGCAGATCTGGATCGCGGCCCATCGCGCGATAGGCCGTCTGCGCCTTGGTGTAGGCGAGGCGGCGGGCGAGCGCCCGCGGCAATTCCTTGCGCTGCGGCGTCTCGTCGATATCGGAGGGAAGCAGCTTGTCGGGCTCGATGCCGACCTGGCCGAGGAGCTGCAGGCGCCTCGCCGAGGCCGACGCGAGCACCAGGCGTGGGCGGTCAGTGGCCGTGTTCAACATCGCCTTGCCGCAAAGAGCGCGAAATCCATCGGTCGGGTTGGCCGGTCCTCCTAGCCCATCTTGACGAGTTTGTGAACTCACCGTCCAGCCGTGAAGCTGCGGCGAAGCGCGGGCCGCGCTGCTCAGCCGCGCCAGTGGAGCACGCAGATCAGCGTGAAGAGGCGCCGCGCCGTGTTGACGTCGAGATCGACCTTGCCCTTCAGCCGCTCTTTCAGGATTTCGGAGCCTTCGTTGTGGACCGCCCGCCGTCCCATGTCGATCGCCTCGATGCGGCTTGGCGACCCGGAGCGGATCGCATTGCGATAGCTTTCGACGATCAGGAAATAGTCCCGCACGATGCGGCGGAACGGCGTCAGCGACAGCGCATGCGTCATCAGCTTCTCGTCGTCCTCCGAGCGTATGTCGAAGATCAGCCGCTGCTCCGACAGCGAAAGCAGGAGCCGGTAGGGGCCCGGCTTTCCCTTCAGCGCGAAGCGGCTCTCCTCGACCAGATCGTAGATCGCGACCGCCCGCTCGTGCTCGATATCGGGGCTGGCGCGGCCGATCGAGACCGCGTCGAGCGTGACGGAGATCAGGCGGTTGGACGCGTCGGCGCCGCACATGGCCGCCGCTCAAAGGTTCAGGCGGATTGCGATCGAATAGGCGTGCGCGTCGAAGCCCTCCGCCTTCGCCAGCGCGATCGCCGCGGGTCCGAGACTGCGCAGATTGTCGGCGTCGAGCTTGAGCAGCGACGTCCGCTTCATGAAGTCGAACACCGAGAGCCCCGACGCGAAGCGCGCCGATCGCGCCGTCGGCAGCACGTGGTTGGTGCCGGCGACATAATCGCCGATCACCTCCGGCGTGTGCCGCCCGAGGAAGACCGAGCCGGCGTTCCTGACCCGATAGAGCAGCGCTTCCGGGTCGGCGACCGCCAGCTCGAGATGCTCCGGCGCGATGCGGTTCGAAAGCTGCATGGCGCCGGCGAGCGACTTGGTGAGGATGATCGCGCCGAAGTCGCGCCAGCTCGCGGCAGCTATCGCACTGCGCGGCAGCGCCGTGAGCTGCCGCTCGACGGCTGCGGCGACGGCTTCCGCGAGCTGCGCCGAATCGGTGATCAGGATCGCCTGCGCCGCCGTGTCGTGCTCCGCCTGCGCCAGCAGGTCGGCGGCGATCCAGCCGGGGTCGTTGTCGCCGTCGGCGACGACGAGCACTTCCGACGGGCCGGCGATCATGTCGATGCCGACCTGCCCGAAGACCTGCCGCTTGGCGGCGGAGACGTAGGCGTTGCCGGGCCCGATGACCTTCATCACCGGCGCGATCGTTTCGGTGCCGTAGGCGAGCGCCGCCACCGCCTGCGCGCCGCCGATCCGGTAGATCTCGTCGACGCCGGCGATCCGCGCTGCGGCAAGCACCAGCGGGTTGACGGCGCCGCCAGGGGGCGTCGCCATCACGATGCGCTCGACGCCTGCGACTTTGGCCGGCAGCGCATTCATCAGCAGCGAGCTCGGATAGGCGGCAGTCCCGCCCGGCACGTAAATGCCCACCGCCTCGATCGCGGTCCAGCGCGTGCCGAGCTCGACGCCGAGCGCATCCGTGTAGCGGTCGTCGCTCGGCAGCTGCCGGCGGTGATGCGCTTCGATCCGTTGCGCCGCGAGGAGGAGCGCGTCGCGTTGCATCGTGTCGAGGTCCGCCTCCGCTGCTTCGAGCTCGTGCGCGGGGATGCGCAACTGGTCGGCGGCGAGCTTCACGTTGTCGAACCGCGCGGTGTATTCGAGCAGGGCGGCGTCGCCGCGGGCGCGCACGTCGTCGACGATCGCCCGCGCCGTCTCCCCGACGTCGACGGAGACTTCGCGCTTCGCGCCAAGGAGCGCCGCGAAGCGCGTCTCGAAATCCGTGTCGGCGGTGTCGAGCCTGATGGGCATCGGCGTCTAGGCCCCGACGTGGCGCGGCGCGTGCGGTGTCGCCCACGCCGGGCCGAGATCGGTGAGCTCGACTTCCAGCACCTCGACCGCGAGCCTGATGCTGGCGCCGCCGGCAAAATCGATCAGCACTTCGCCTGACGGCCCGTCATCGCTCTGGAAGCGAAGCGCCAGAAGCTCAAGCACCGTTTCCGGCTGATTGCGGTCGATGCCGGTGGCCTGCGCCTTGTTGACCCGCGCGAAATGCAGGAGCGAGCGGCGCCGCTGATAGTCGCGGCTGCGTTTCCGCCCGGCCTTCTCCCAGGCAAAGCGGTTGACCGCGAGCACGAAGTGTCCCTCGCTTGAGAGCCAGGCAATGTCCTTCACCTTGAGCACGGCATCCTGCAGATGCGCGGAGAGGATCTGCGAGATCCTCCGCGTCGAGCGCGATCAGGCGGAGCAGGTCGTCGTCCGGCATCAAAGGCCCCGGCGGCAGGTTGGTTCGCCGCCGTGGTAGGGCGTCGCCCGATCCAGGGCAAGACGCCGCAAGGCAGGATGCTGAAGGCGCGCCGCGCCGCGGGGCGGGCTCAGCCGCTGAGCCGCTCGATCTCCGCGCCGCAGGCGGAAAGCTTCCGCTCCAGCCGCTCGAAGCCGCGGTCGAGATGGTAGACGCGGTTGACGATGGTCTCACCTTCGGCCGCCAGGCCGGCAATGACCAGCGACACGGAGGCGCGAAGGTCGGTCGCCATCACCGGCGCCCCCTTCAGCCGCTCGACGCCCCTGACGGTTGCCTTCTGCCCGTCGAGATGGATATCCGCGCCGAGCCGGGCCAGCTCCTGCACATGCATGAAGCGGTTCTCGAAGATCGTCTCGCGGATCTCCGACGTGCCCTTGGCGCGCGTCATCAGCGCCATGAACTGCGCCTGCAGGTCGGTCGGAAATCCCGGGAAGGGCGCCGTCGTGATATCGACCGGGCTGATCCCGGCGCCGTTGCGGCTGATGCGGATGCCGGCATTGGTCTCGGAGATCTCGACGCCGGCTTTGGTGAGCACGTCGATTGCGGCTTGCAGAAGCCCGGGTTCTGCGCCGCTCAGCACCACATCGCCGCCGGCCGCCGCGACCGCCATCGCATAGGTGCCGGTCTCGATCCGATCCGGAAGCACGCGGTGCGCGGCACCCGAGAGCCGGTCGACGCCGGCGACGCGGATTGTCTCCGTGCCCGCGCCCTCGATCCGGGCGCCCATCTTGATCAGGCATTCGGCAAGCGCGCGCACCTCCGGCTCGCAGGCGGCGTTCTCGATCACCGTCTCGCCGCGCGCCAGTGAAGCGGCCATCATGATCACATGCGTCGCGCCGACCGAGGTGTGCGGGAAGCGGACGCGCCCGCCGGTCAGCCCGCGCGGCGCCTTGGCGATGACATAGCCGCCTTCGATGTCGAGCGTCGCGCCGAGCGCTTCGAGGCCCATCAGAAAGAAGTCGACCGGGCGGGTACCGATCGAGCAGCCGCCGGGAAGCGAGACGCGCGCTTCGCCCATGCGCGCGAGCAGCGGCCCGATCACCCAGAAGCTCGCCCGCATGCGCGAGACGAGGTCGTAGGGGGCGGTCGTGTCGACGACCCTCTCGGCTGAGAGCGTCAGTGTCTCGCCGGCATTCGGAATGTCGGTCATCCGCTTGCCGCTCACCATGTAGTCGACGCCGTGATTGGCGAGGATGCGCTTCAGGAGCGCCACGTCGGCGAGGTCGGGGACGTTCTCCAGGGTGAGGCGCTCGTCGGTCAAGAGGCTCGCAATCATCAGCGGCAGTGCCGCATTCTTGGCGCCCGAGATCGGGATCGAGCCTGAAAGCCGCCGTCCCCCGGCAATGCGAATGCGATCCATCAATCCCTCTCGGAGCTCGGTTCCACTGGAGCGGTGCCCGCTTCGGGACCCGCGGTTCGTGCACGCGCCTGCGTCTTGCGGCGCGTCAGGTTCTCACGCAAGGCCTCGGCAAGCCGCCGCCTGCGTGCCTCTCGCTCATCGGGAGCGCCGGGCATCTGGCCTTTGTTCATTGCCATCCCTTCTCGGCCCCTTACTCGGCATGCCATGCGGCGCTTCGAAGGCGATCCGCGTCATGCCGCACGAGTTCCGACATTTCTCGCGGTCCGTGACCGGAAAGGCACAACCCAAAGCACGTGCAACGTTTCGAAGAATAACAGGCGAGATGCAATTTAGGCTATCATTCTTCTAGGAAAACGGGAATCCTTGCAGCTCACGCAGGCACTCCGGGGGCTGAGCTTGCGCTGGAACAGAGGGAATTTCGCTGAGCGGATCGAGCCGGCAACCCCTGCGCCGCAGGGCTCGGCTGCCGCTGCCGACATCCATCTCTTCGATGGCGGGCCCGCTTCCGACATCGCCTTTCTCGCCGGTTGCGGGGTTTCCGACGCGCTGCTGAATGCCGCGGCGGAGCGCGCGAGGAGCCGCAGCACCGCCGCCCGCGACGAGCTTTTCGCGCTCGGCTTCCCGCGCGACCGCTACTGGCTGCTTCTTGCCGAGGCGCTGGGCCTTGGCTTCGTGGACGACTTCGCCGACGCCACGCTCGTCAGCAATGCCGGCATGCTGGCGACCGAAGCCGTCCGCCGCGCCAACTCCGTCCTGGTGCGGATAGGCGGGCGGGTCATCCTGGTTCTCGCGCCGCGCCGCGCCGAGTTAGCCGCGCTTCGCCGCCGTTTGCGGGTGATGCCGGCGCTCGCCGAGCGCACGCGCATCGCCGCGCCGGAGGCGATCCGCGCTTTCATTGTCGCTCGTCGCCACAAGGTGCTTGCGCATTATGCGGTCAACCGCCTGGCGCGCGTCATGCCGGGCCTGTCGGCGAGCCGCCATGTCGCGACCGGCGCGAGCGGGCCGGTTGCGCTCCTGGCGGCGGCACTTGCCATCGCACTCGTCGCCCCCACTGCGGCAACGACGGCGTTTGGATTGCTCTTCACGCTGTTCTTTCTGAATTGCAGCTTGTGGAAGCTGAGAGCCGCGTTTCATCGGCGTCGCACGTTGCGGCTCGAGCCGGTCTGGCCCGACTCGCTTCCGACCTACAGCGTGCTCGTGCCGCTCTATCGCGAGGCGGAGGTCGTGGCGGACCTTGTCGCCCATCTCCGCGGCCTCGACTATCCGGCCTTATGTATCAAGCGCACCACGCTCGCAAGTCGGATAGTAAATGGCTAGCTTCTGATCGCCAGAATCGGCACAGTCAGAGCCAATGCGAAAACTCTTCCGCATCATCAAGCATTGGGGCGGGCGATCAGTATCTTTCGCCATGGGCGTGCTTGGGCTGCTCTACATATGGCCCGACATCCAGGGGCTACCTAGCGCTTACGGCTTCAAATGGGGGCAGATAATGCCCGACCGAGAAACCGTTGCGTACATCTTGTTAATGTTGGCACTTCTTTGGATAATTTGGATAGATATTCGCCCAGCCGTGCTCAGTCAGAGACGGCTCTTTGGCCTTGTTCGCGTCGGGCTCTTTGAAGTTGCCGAGTTAGTCATGTATCCATCCAACGATCAAGTAGGAATCAGATTAAGTTTCTTTATAGAAAATCAATCGCCGACGGATCCGATATACTTTCGGATAGGAAGAGTGCAGGTTTCTATAGATGGTATGATAAATCAAGACGAAGAGCTTGGTCTTATAGAGGGGCGGATCGCCCCTTCCAGCAATCAACGAGTGATGCTAGCGGGTATAAAATGGTTTGATAGAAAGGAGATTTACAACGGAAGAGATGATATAGAAATACATTATGGTTCTAAAGCGTCTCGACTTCCGTATATACTGCATCATCGCGGAATGGTTACAATGCATTTCAATTTTCCGGCAGAGCGCAGCGGACGGGCGAGATTCAATATTTCTACTCATCATCTAACAGCAGAGCATACATCAAATTAAAGCCGTATGTCATTTACTTCGATTGCTTCTAGGCATTGCAAAAGAAATGCTGCAGAAAAGCCTCCACGGCTGATCTTGTTGTTCAAATTCCGCTCATTCTCATGCACGCCTATTGCTACCAGCTTCTCAGCTAGATCGCGGTAGCTCAAGCCGCGCCGTTTCAGTTCCCCCTTGAGAAGGTTCTTGGCGCGGGTCTCGTACTCCTGCGTCACCGGGTTATCCTTGAATGTGTTCGTGGGCATTCGGTCTCCAAATATCATCGCATATGGTGATAATAGCCCTTGCATCCGGATACGTCTACCGCTATATCCAATGGCGAACACCATTGGATGCGATGACAAATGGCCCAACACTTCCTTCTCTCCGCCGCCGCCCGGACCCTGAGCCTCAAGGCAATCTACCAGGACGGAGAGGACAAGGCTTACGAGACGTTCCGCAAGCTGCGCTGGTCTGAGACTGGCGGCGAGCCGGTCTGCCCGCGTTGTGGATCGCTGGATCACTACGCCATTCCGACCCGTCGCAAGTTCAAGTGCGCGGCAAAGGAATGCCGTCACCAATTCTCCGTCACGAGCGGGACCATCTTCGCGTCGCGCAAGATGAGCTTCACCGATCTGCTCGGCGCGATCTGCATCTTCGTGAACGGCGTGAAGGGCATTGCGGCTTGCCAGATCAGCCGCGACCTCGATTGCCAGTACAAGACGGCCTTCGTGCTTCTGCATAAGCTCCGCGAGGCGCTGTCGCAGGAAGTGGCTGGGGCTGAGCTAGACGGCGAAGTCGAAATGGATGGCAGTTACTACGGCGGCCACATTCGCCCGGCGAACCTTGTTGAGGATCGCGTTGATCGTCGCCTTGCCGAACACCAGACCGGCACGCGCCGCGTCGTGGTGGCCCTTCGTGAGCGCGGCGGACGCACGCTGCCCTTCGTTACCATGCGCGAAGCTGAGGGTGTCGAGATTGCCAAGCGGATCGTGTCGCGCATGGCGAAGGTCTATGCCGACGAAGCCTCGCATTGGGATGCGCTGCACGATGGATGGACGGTCGGCCGCATCAACCACAGCCAAGCCTATTCGCGGGACGGCGCGAACACCAATCAGGTCGAGAGCTACTTCTCGCGCCTCCGTCGCATGGTGGACGGCCAGCATCATCGCGTGAGTGCGAAGTATCTTGCTCAGTATGCGCATGAGGCGGCTTGGAAGGAAGATCACCGCCGGCTGTCAAATGACTCGCTGGCGAGCCGCACGCTTGGGCTGGCGCTGCATCATCCGGTCAGCCGGAATTGGGCTGGATACTGGCAGCGGGCCTCAGAATAAGTTATATTAAGAACATGAAGTTACTTCCAAAAGAATGCCTATCTATTGATCCGTGCGACGATGAGTGGGTAATAGTTGGCGCTTATGAACATCTTGGATACAAATATTTCGAGAAATTCGTCTAATCGATCTCCCTAATGATTACGTGAGTCTTGACGATCTCGTACGTCTTGGGCGAATCCACCTTAGCCGCCTGTCTCACAATCCGGGACCAGCTCTAGGTGAGCTAGCGGTTTCCAACTTGCCCTTGATGTGATACTTCTCCTGGTTGCATGGGGCGCTGCGATGACGTTCGATTCCATCTGTCCATCCGGCTTCGTAGAGATCGGTGCCTGCCTAAGTCAGCTCGGTGGCGCCTGGGTCGGTTTTGCAATTTTGACCATTTCCGGTTCGACTGTAAAGATCATCAAAGATCGGGTCTTTGATGAATTTGCATCTAACCTATTTGCTATAGCAACGTGTGGAGCTCTAACGATCGAGTTTTGGCTCTTTCACGGCCACATCGCGCCTATGCTGTCATTCGGGCTTTTCCTGATTTGGGCTCTAGTGGGAGGCCAACTAAGAAAATACAGACTGAAGTCGCCGTTTGGCCCGCCAATAAGGTCGGATCACATCATGTTAGGGCTGGCCGCACTCATCTACTTGCCCGCCGTGGGAATTGAGCAAATCGTTACGCCGCCCATACAACGCGCTTCGACGCTGATGTTTCTCGCCAGCCACGAGGCAATAGGAAGCGAGTTCGAGCCGCGTGTGACGTCGCAGGCGTACGAGGTGCTGTTCGAGGTCCTCGGTCAGCAGCAACTCATCGATTTCCTCCCTCAGGAGCAAGCTTTGGAGGACTTCGGCAAATTTCGAAAGATCTTTGCCCGTCATTGGAACATGGATGACCTGAACGCGGCCCTTCGAGAGGCCAATGCCGCCCAGACAAATGACGTCAAATTCGTCGTCATGAATACTGTCGCCGGCGCGATCGATGCTCCTGGCAGCGAGACGCCCGCTGGAGATCAGCACATTATCCTTACGATGGACATTCGCAAGCCCACGCCGGGGGTGGGCTTGCAGCAAATCGACCTGGCCCTGATGGAAGGAAGCAGCAGCCAGATCGCAGTAATGGTGCGGGTCCTTGGGTATTACGCTTTGCGCGCTATCCTCAACAGCTACAAAGAAGGGGATTTTGGAGCTGGGCACCCTCCCCCCCTTGATCTCGAGGCGGAGGTATCGAGTAGCTTCGTTCGGGGCCTGAGAAAGTTCGTCGGACCAGCCCCCGAAAGACACTTTTCCAATCTGCCGAGTAAGACAGTCAAGTTCCTGAAAGGGGACGCATTGTGCGACAGCTATGAATGCGCAGACGAAGTAGCGGTTGCGCTGACTCAGTCCATGAGATTGGGAATCCGCAACATCACGAATAACCCCACGAATTGACGCGAAGTCCAGACAAGTCTGGTTGCGCAGGAGCAGCTTGTCCCAAGCCATGCGGCCGAATAGAACACTTTTGCGACTGGGTGGTCTGATGGGGATAGCGCTGGCGACGGTGCTCGCCGGTCTTTCAAGCTGGAGCGACGTTCTGATTGGTGATCGCTCTCTGCCGGAGACGTTTGACTTCGTCCGACTGCAGTCGCCGCTTTCGATTGTGACGGGACCGATCCGCGATGTGTGGGCCAATGGGTCCAAGCATCTTGGCTTTCAAATAGTAGGTGCTGCGGATAGCTTGCGGGCGAAGCTCATAGAGGATGTTCGCAATAAGCTTAGTAATCGCTGCCTGAAGGTCGACAGTTTGGAGGCGCTTTCTGCGTATGGATTTGACCCGAGCCGAGGAGCTGCCTTTTCGGTTGTGGATGCGGTCCAGGGATACGCTTTTGCCCTTCCCGTTGCTCACGACGGGAAGTCGCAAGCCGAGTCCTTTGTACGCCAGCTCTTAGCTCAGCCGATCTCGGTTGGCCTAAGCACCAACGAAACAAAACCCGCAAGCTTCTCGCTTCGCTTCGCCGACGCGGCCAATGCAGCGTTTTGTACCAGCGAAGATCCAACTCCGCGGGCTTTGGCGCCCGGGACCACCGTGACTGTCCCCGCAAACAAGGCATTGATCCTTACGAGACGGGACATTTCGATGCCCGTCATGGTCCTTGCATCCTGCAAGGCTCGTTTCGATGATGGGACTTCCGGCAGTTGCGATTGCGTCATAGGCCAGACTTCGTGTGCGGAGGGCGTTACTTTGGCCCCGATCGCGGCTCAAGAAGAAAAGAAATACTCTACCGGCGCCGTGATGTCCGCCGTGCCCACTGGCGACGCATTCGTAGCCATCACTGCTAATGACTATTTGCTTGCCGGCAATCGCATAGAGTTCTTTGATTCCGTCCTATCGAAAGGCGGAACCCGCCGGCAGCTGCGGAGTGACGATGCGTTCCTGTCGTTGGTCGCTTCTCTGACACCTATATCTCGCTCGGATCGGGGGAGATATTCGCCTCCGTGAGTGCCTATTCGGCGCCCGTGCTCGGGCACGTAGCCGTCGGCATCAGTGTCGGAGCAGACGACCTTCGGCTCCGTGCCGTAGTCCCGTGGCAGGATTTCGGGCTCGCCGCGCTAGCATCGCTGAAGGAAGCCAGCGTCTTCGCGTCGGCACCGCATCCTCGCAGTTTGGCCCAACTGTCTCTGAACGACCCATACGCCAGTTATTATCTGTCAGTGCTCGAAGACAGTGGAGTTCGACGGCGCAAGCGAAACTGAGCTTAGAACGGGTACTATCAGTCGGTTTGGACAACACGGATGCTGATGCACTGGTCAGAGAAATCCGGGAGCAGTTTCGACTTTCACGAGACATCGAAATTCTTACCTCTGCAGCGACCGAGTATGCTGGAGATGGATCGAGGTCCCAAGTTTCCCTGGACGGAATTCTGCAGCTCCTTTCTTCGGAAAATGACGCCGACTGGGACAACTATTTTCTCAGCTATTTCTCCCCGACCCTGACAAGTGACTGCGACGGAAAAAGCGCGAAAATTATGGCAGTTGTGCCGCAGGTCGTGTCCCCTGGCGCCCCCCCTGAAGTTTCACCGGAAGTGAAATGCGTTGTCTACAAACCGGCTTTTTCGATGCCTGACTTTGGCGACGATGCGTTTGAAGGTGACGACTACAACGTTGTAGAGTACGGGCGACAGTTCCGATACTTGTCTCCACCAATTACCGAAAACGATTTCCGCTTCAGAAGCATGGGGGACCGACCGGAAATTAACCGTAAAGCTCTCCTCAGCGGGAGGTATCGCTTAGTATCGCTATACAACAAAAAAAGAACAGCGTCTCTCGATAGCAGTTGGGTTGGACGCGTTGGTAGGTCAGTTGAGAGAGAGCCTCTTGGAGCCGCGTCCGATCGCAGATGCAGCAGTTCCACCGAAGGCATACTTCTCGGCAATACCGCAGCAGGTTGTCGGCCAGCTTCTTCTGTATTCGGATGCAGACTTGCGTGACTTTGTCGACAAATATCTGACCGACTTAGTGCAGTATCGCAGCTGTTCTATCGAAGTTACGCCGTCTCCCCTGGGCGCCGCCGTGCAGGTTGATATGTCACTTTCAAACGAATGACCGACGCATGAGTGACAAACCTTTGATTGCGCTCCGGGGGGTGAAAAAAACATACGGAAGCCGCGTGGCCGTTGAAATTGAGAAGTTTGACATCCGGGCGGGCGAGCGAATTTTGATTGTCGGCGGCAATGGGAGCGGAAAGTCGACGTTACTGAGGCTTTTGGCCGGAACCACTTTGCCGACGGCAGGCAAAATTGTTCGTTCGCGCGAGTGCCGGCGGCTAGCGATCGGGCTCCTCGCGCAGGACGCGGGCCTCTACCCGGACAGAAGTCTGCATCAGAACTATCTGACCTATCAAGCGCTCTATGGGCGAAGATTGGATGGAAAATACCATGGCTTGGTTGAACAAACCCAGCTTAAGGCGAGCCTTCACGAGCCCGTTGGCCATCTGTCTCAGGGCATGCGGCAGCTTGTGGGCCTTGCCTGTTTGCTCGGGGCGGAGCCCGACGTGCTGATACTCGACGAGCCGGATTCGAATCTTGACGCGGTCAATCTGAGCAGAATGGTGGCGGCCTGTACAAGATGAGGCGAAGCGGGCTACAGTAGTTATCATTGTCTCGCACGAGACGACATTTTCGACCTTTGTTTCTAAAAAGGTAGCGATGGAAGATGGGCGGCTGGTTGAGCAGAGTTTGGTGCCTCCTTAGGGTGGGTGGCGCCGAATACGTTGATCTTGGCCGCCCGAGGATGATCCTTGGGACGGTTCTGCTTTGCTTCGCCGCGGTCTTCGCTGCCTCGAAACTTAACACCGAAGACGAGTCTGTTCTCCTGCTTGTGAACAACGAGGGGGTGTCTGGTGAAAAGCTAACATCTGCTTTAAAGAGACTCTCCGAATTCGCGAATATTACGTATCGAGTGACTGATTTAGCAACGCCTGATGGGCGAGATATATGGGACGATCCGCAAACAGTCCTGGTCGCCCGATGGCAGTCGAGCCAGTGGGTAGTGACCTATTGGGCGCCGTACCAGAGAGATGAGACGAATTCTTGTTTTCACGGCGTCTCTTGTTAGTGTCGCTTTGAACTCTGACAACTCGATTTCCGGGCGGCTCCTCAGTTACGCTTCGTCCGGCGGCGCGCCGGCGGGTCGGGACACCATTTTGCCTGGGCAGCCGTCGCGGCGGTTCGTGCCGCGCACAATTGCGCTCCTTGTGATTCTCCTGGCCTTCATCTTTGCTGGGTGGCGCCACGCTCGCGATGCAAGCTGCTATATGATCCCGACGCTGATCGTAGCGAGGCGAGGAGGATGGGTGCCGTACTTGGTGAGCACGGTCTTACTTTCGGTTTGGCTGTCAGTGTTGCTTGGTATCCTGATGCTGATTGGTCTTCGACCGCTCTTCGGGATTACATTGAAGCCGGAGTTCGGCTTGGTCACAATCGCGATGTGCGCTGGTTGCACGGTGTCAGCGATTCTCGGACTGAGTAGCGGATTGATCGTTAGCGGGGAAAAAAGGACGCTTGCATCGGCGGCGATCTATTTCTTATTTCTCATGTTGACGAGCGGATTTGTAGTTCCCATTTCAGCGTCGTCGGTCGGCATGCACCTTTTGTCGTTTCTTAGTCCGCTGCGCTTTGTACATGAATCCCTCGAATACTGGCTCTTTTTAGGTCTGCCGCCGTATGGGCCGTCGCTTTTGGTGCTTGCGGGACAGTTTTGCGTCTCTGTTGCGGTGCTTTATTGCGCCGCTCGAGTTGCGCGTGGTGCAATGTAGGAATTTCAAACGCTTCGCTGGCACCCAAAATCGGCGGACGGAGAAAGATTTCGTGGTTGGGCCACATCCTGGGACCTGGGACAAATGTTGCAGTCGTTGTTTTCCACTGCGACAGGTTTCAAGAGGGACGGCTTTAGCTTGCTTGTCCTTGTGCCTCCGGATGAAACCGCGCTCGCCTCTAAGGCCACACAGCATTCAACAGCGCCGCAAGATGAGCGCCCGCCTCTGCGATCTGCTCGCGCTTCGTCTCCTCTTCGGCCTCCCGGTCACGACGCCGGTCGCTGGAATGCGCTATCCAGTGTCCGTGTCCGTCCCCGCTGAAGGTCATTCCCGCAAAAGCCTTGTGCGCGGCAACGATTGTCTCGGTGACCCAGGTCGCCGCCCAGCGCCTGCGCTCGCCGGCGGTTGACGGAACCGGCGCGCGCGTCCTCAACCGTTGCCTCATCAGCCGTGAGGTCCTCGGGAATGTCATCCCATTCGTGATGCAGATTGTCGCTGCCGGAGCTGATGAGGTTGCCCCCGAAGGTCTCCGTAGCCGGGTCGACACCCGCGCCCGCATCGGGGTTCACGAGATTACCATCTTCATCCAGATAGACCGCGCCGACGTGAAGAGGCTGATGCAGGTCGCCGACAAGGTGCGCCAGCAAGAACAACGCCTCCTTCTTGTCCTCTATGGAAAACGGCACCGGCGCCGGCTTGTCTTGCAGAACGGCAAGCGCCGCGTCGATGGCGCTGACGATGTCGTGGCTGCTGGTCCCGGCATAGCGGCGGGAGTAGTGATCGTGCTGTATCGCCACGTCCGCGAAATGGTAGCTCTCATCGCATCCGTGGTTGGGCCGTTGGGCCGGTGGGCGCAGTTGTCCCAGTTCCGGCTCACATAGTCCTCCATCCGCGCTTCCTCCGCCGCCGTTTCAAACGACGTGCATGGTATGCGATATTCAGGACGGTCCGGCGCGTATTTGAACGTCCCGTCGGCTTCGCTCTTGACGCTCCTGACGCAGTCAAGCCACGACGCGGCGACCTCAAGCGCAAAGCCCAATATGCTTTGGACTTCGTGGTGCGCAGCCTTGGGCGGAAGCAAGAGCATTTCGTCAAGCCCTTTGGCGGCGGTGCTTCGGGAACGGTTGCCACGGGATTCCAGTGGTTGGTCCGGTGACAATAGTCCTCGTGACTTCGCAGGCTGGCTCGCCATTTCCGTCAAGTCAGATGCGACCGTCAGGCTTAAGGATTGGACAGAGGTGGCGGTTTCCGAGTTGCCACGCGTCCCAGTGACAACGGTCGACAGCGATGAGAGTGTGCCGCTGGATTTTGTTTTCACGAACGGCGTTGGCGAGTTGGAGGTGAAAGAAATGGCGGCAATCAACAGCGTCAGCCCCGATGACGTGTTCGTCTACGGATACTGGGACATGTTTGGACGGCGCTGACTGGGGCCATGGTTGAAGCATTGCTCTCGTTAGCCTTGGGAACTCGAGCGCTTAAGCCAGATTGATTGTAAGACGGGCTCAAAGGAACGCCTCGTTCACGGCGATCATTGTTTCTCAAGAGCCCACCGCCACGGAGTTCGAGGGTGGCGCCCGAAAAAGCTCTTACGGACAGGACCGGCCAAGCGGCGCGGAAAACACATCGGGCGTCCACGCAAGCTCTCAAAGCAGCAGGTCTCGCACGCCCGCGAGCAAATCGCATCGGGAAAGCAAACTCGGGTCGCCATGGCAGCGCAATTCGGAGTCAGTGTTGCTACGCTGCGGCGGGCCCTAAACAGCTGACCCCACGCCCCCTTCAAAGGCTGTTGCACCCCCTGTGCAGTCGTGTCTTTTGGCCGCCGTTGCAGGGAGTTAGTCAAACGGCGAGCCGCAAGTGAGTTGTCGTCGCAACTGCATCGCAACGCTTGACCTCAAAGGCGCTGCGGCTGTGGCGAAAGCGTAGCGTCTGACAATTGGCCGGTGACGCATGCCGGCATTTGGACACAGCCGTGTCGCAACTAACGATTCACGCCCAAGATCGCAGCTGCTTCGTCGGAGTGCGCTTCAGACGGTCAGTGGGACACCCTAGCTTGACGGTGGCCGGAAAAATTCCTTTGACTTCATTCGAGGAAGATTGCTGTGCCCGCCGTTTTCATCAGTCACTCCAGCCAAGACAATGAGGTTGCGAGCGACGTTAAGTCGTGGCTCCGCGAGCAGGGGTTCGAGAACGTATTTCTTGATTTCGACAAGGATACGGGCATCGGCGCGGGCAAGGACTGGGCCCGCACCCTCTACTCCGAGGTATCGCGATGCCAAGCCGCTGTGATCATCGCGACAGACAACTGGGCTCGATCGCGCTGGTGCTTTGCTGAAGCGCAGCAAGCGCTCGCGCTTGGCAAGACCGTCCTTCCCGTCGTCACCGTCCCCGGCGCGTTGGATCATCTGGGGCCGGAGCTACAGCGCGCCCAGGCGATAGTATGGGAGGAGGCAGGGCGCGCAAGCATCGCGTCCCGGCTCAGGAGCATCGTCGACGAACTGGCGCGCGGCTACAGATGGGACAGCACGCGACCTCCTTGGGTCGGCATCCATTCGCTTGAGAACAGTGATGCCGCCGTCTTCTTCGGGCGCGACCAGGAAGTCATCGACATTGTACAGCGGCTCGATGCCAAGCGGGCCCTGGGCGGCGCGCCGCTGACCCTGCTCGTTGGCGCCTCGGGCAGTGGCAAGTCATCGCTGATGAAGGCGGGTGTGCTGCCATATCTTTCAAAAAGACCGCAGGATTGGATAGCGCTGCCGCCGATCAGACCGAGCTCGGACCCCGTCGGTGCGCTTATCGGAAGCGTTGTCAGCGCCGTGATTCGCAGCGGCGGCGACTACCAGCATGGCGAAGATGCGGCTAGTGCGATCGTGGCGGCGATCCAGGTATTGCGGCGCGGCCGGTCCAGCGAGGCGACGATCCTGCTGGCAATTGATCAGTTCGAAGAGCTCTTCACCATCGCGTCCTCCGAACAGCGCACCCGCTTCTTGGAGATTGTGCAGACGCTTCTTGGAGGGGTGCCGCGGGTATCGTTGCTGGTACTCGCCACAATCAGGTCCGACCGGCTTGGGGACGTTCTCGCCGAACCTGTTCCGGCCTTGAAGTTAGAGACTTTGACAGTCGCTGCGATGCCGACGTCGCGCCTGCGCTCCGTCATCGAGGGGCCCGCCCGGGTCGCCGGGCTGGCTTTGGAGCCTGCGCTCGTCGACCGTATGCTACTTGACGCAACCAACGAAGGAGATGCGTTGCCGTTGGTGGCGTTCGCGCTACGCGACATGTACGAACGTCGCGAAGGCAAGACGCTCCTTACGCTAGCGCAATACGACGCCCTCGGCGATGCCGCAAACGGCCTCAATCCGCTCGAGAATGTCATCCGACGAACCGCCGAGACGGTTACCGCAGCCGTAGCTCCCAACGAAGAGCAGCTGCTGGCGGTGAAGGAGGCCTTCGTCGCCAGTTTGGTGCGGGTCGATGAAACGGGCGCGCGTATCAGCTGCCCGGCGCGGCTAGCTGACATGCCGCAAGAAGCGAGACCCGCGCTCGATGCGCTGGTGCAGGCCAGGCTCCTGACCACGCGAGGCGAGGGCGACAAGCTCGAAATCGAAGTGTCGCACGATGCGTTGTTGCGAGTATGGCCGACCCTCGCGGGATGGCTCGACGAAGAGCAGGAGTTCCTGCTTGGCCGCCGGCAGCTTGAAGAGGCGCGCTACTTATGGACCTCCGCGCCTGCGGATCGGAAAGCGGACGCTTTGTTGTCGGGACTCCTGCTCGAGCGGGCCCGCCAGTGGTTCGGGTACATATCCGCAGCGGCTTTCCAGCCTGAGTGATTTCATCGAGGCGTCGCTGCAAAGGGACTTAGCCATCCGCAAGGCCCGTCGCCGGCTCACGGTCGCAGCATTTGCCGTCATATTGGCCGTGGCCATCGTGTTTGCTGGTCTTTCGATCTGGGCGGCAGGAGAGCGCGGCCGAGCGGAGGTGGCGGCCGCGGCGAGCGCCGAGCAGCGCGACAAAGCCGTGCGCGCACGGTCGCTAATGCTCGCCGACCTCGGTCAGCAGCGTGATGACGCGCAGGACTTTGGCGCCGGGATGCAGCTTGGCGCTGCAGCGCTGACCAATCCTTATTCGAATGTCTTGATCGACGCCCCGGAGGCGCAGCGTGTGCTGCGCAACGCGCTCTGGAATTTCAAGGAACTGCATCTCCTGACGATCGGGCCGAGGATCGACACGCGCGTGGTGCTGTTTTCCCCCGACGGCAGCAAGCTGTTGACCGGATCGGACGACGGTGTGGCACGGCTTTGGGATGTATCGACCGGTCAGCTCATCAAGGCCATGGTGGGGCATACCGGCAACATCTCCGCGGCCGCGTTCAGCCCAGACGGATCCCTTATAGCTACGGGCGACAGTTCCGGCGGAATGCACGTCTGGCGCGGCGACAACGGCGAACCACTGCATGCCTTACCGCCGCACGATGACATGGTCACGTCGCTGGAGTTCTCTTCCAACGGCGAGAGGCTGCTCTCCGCGTCGTGAACTCCACCGCTCGCATCGACGACCCCAAGGGAGTCGAGCGTGTGGTCACTCTCTATGCTCAGTCGGGACATCTTTGGACCGCACGATTTTCCCCCGACGGACAAACGGTACTGACGGCCGGAGAGAGGGGAATCAAGCTCTTCTCGGTCGCCGACAGCAGCCTTTCCCGCGCGATCGACGCGAGCGGTGTCATGTCGGCCGGCTACTCGCCCGACGGCAGCAAATTTCTCACGGCCGATCGATATGGCAACCTAATTGTGTGGGACACCGCAACCGGCGACCAGAAATTCTCAATGAAAGGCCTCAATGTTGCGTGCACCGACTGCGCAGCGTTTTCTCCCGATGGAAAGGTGATCGCCGCGGGAACCGTGGGCGGGGTCAGCATTTTCGATGCCGGAACCGGAGCCGTGCTGTCGCGCACGAGTACCTCTTGACGTCTCGGCGGCCAATCACGTGCGCTTCACAGCAAATAGCAAGTTTCTCTTCAGCGACTCGCCCGATTTCTCGGCACGCCTCTATCAGGTCTCAGATGGCGCTAACCTCGTGACCTTCGCTGGACACGCCGGGTTCATCGACGCCCTTGCGGCCACCTCGGCAGGAAAAGAACTCGCGACAGGCGATCGTGATGGCACTGTGCGTATGTGGAGTCCGGCCCCGGTGGCCGGCTCTTCCTATGTGCCGGCGCAGTCGTTGACCTGGGCAGGGTATTCTCCCGATGGGCAGACGATGGTCGTTGCGGAACAAGCGACCGATGCACAGTTCGCCACGGGAGCGACGCTAGTCTTTTATGACGATCAGGCGAAAGCCGCCAAGGAGATCGCTACCAGCCATCATGACTATGTCGACCTCGGCCGGTTCTCTCCGGATGGCAACCGCCTTGTCACGGTTTCGGAGGGAGTGGGGTTTTCCTGCGTGACGGCAAGACAAACTTCCAGCCTCCGCCCATCGTTTTGTGGGGCCAGCGCGCGCGGGTTCCGGTTGCCCGTCTTCAGGGGCACACGGATGTCATCAACAGTGTCGCATTTTCGCCCGACGGCGGCAGGCTTGTGACTGCCTCGAACGATGGAACGGCCCGCCTCTGGAATGGAGTCGACGGCGCGCCGATCAGGACACTCGCCGGCCATACCGGAATTGTCTATCGCGCAGAGTTTCTCCCGACGGAAGGCGGATAGCGACGATATCCCAGGACCGGTCCGCCGGGCTGTGGGATTCTGGGAGGATCCTCGTCGCAATGCTTCGAGGGCACACGGCCCCCCTTCATGCTATGGCCTTTGCGCCATGT
>CAVQJW010000014.1:0-129369 GCA_963712925.1 uncultured Alphaproteobacteria bacterium
CCACGTCCTTGACGTTGGCGACGCGGTGCGGCGCAAGCTGCGAGACGTGCACGAGGCCGTCGCGCGAGCCGAAGAAGTTCACGAAGGCCCCGAAATCGACGATCTTCACGACCGTGCCCTGATAGATCACGCCGGGCTCCGGCTCCGCCGCGATGCCCTGGATCCACTTCATGGCGGCCTTGATCGATTCCGCGTTGGCGGAGGCGATCTTGATGGTGCCGTCGTCCTCGACGTTGATCTTGGCGCCGGTCTTCTCGACGATTTCGCGGATGACCTTGCCGCCCGTCCCGATGACCTCGCGGATCTTGTCGACCGGGATCTTGATCATCTCGATACGCGGCGCGTGTTCGCCGAGCTCGGCGCGGGCGTGGCCGAGCGCCTTCGACATCTCGCCGAGGATGTGCATGCGCCCATCCTTCGCCTGGTCGAGCGCCACCTTCATGATCTCCTCGGTGATGCCCTGGATCTTGATGTCCATCTGCAGCGAGGTGATGCCGCTTTCGGTTCCCGCGACCTTGAAGTCCATGTCGCCGAGGTGATCCTCGTCGCCAAGGATGTCGGAGAGCACGGCGAAGCGGTCTTCCTCCTTGATCAGCCCCATCGCGATGCCGGCGACCGGCGCCTTCAGCGGCACGCCGGCGTCCATCAGCGCCAGCGACGTGCCGCAGACGGTCGCCATGGAGGACGAGCCGTTCGACTCGGTGATCTCGGAGACGACGCGCAACGTGTAGGGGAACTCGTGGCTCGCCGGCAGGATCGGGCGAATGGCGCGCCAGGCGAGCTTGCCGTGGCCGATCTCGCGGCGGCCGGGCCCGCCCATGCGTCCGGCCTCGCCCACCGAGTAGGGCGGGAAGTTGTAGTGCAGCATGAAGCGCTCCTTGTCGGTGCCCTCCAGGCTGTCGATCATCTGCTCATCTTCACCGGTACCGAGCGTGGCGACGACAAGCGCCTGCGTCTCGCCGCGGGTGAAGAGCGCCGACCCGTGCGTGCGCGGAAGCACGCCCACTTCGGAGACGATCGGGCGCACCGTCTTCAGATCGCGTCCGTCGATGCGGCCGCCGGTGTCGAGAATGTTCCAGCGGACGATCTTGGCCTGCAGGTCCTTGAAGACCGCCGCCACCTTCTCCTTCTCGAAGCGCGGCTCGGCGCCCTCCGGAAACAGCGTCTCCATCACCTTCGCCTTCACGGCGTCGACCGCGGCATAGCGCTCCTGCTTCACGGTGTGCTTGTAGGCGGCGCGGAGATCGGTCTCGGCGATCGCCAGCACGGCCTGCTCGATCTCCGAAACGTCGCCCTGCTTGAAGTCGCGCGGCTCCTTGGCGGCGCGTTCCGCCAGCTTGATGATCGCGTCGATGACCGGCTGGAAGGAGCGGTGGCCGAACATCACGGCGCCGAGCATGACGTCCTCGGAAAGCTCATGCGCCTCGGATTCCACCATCAGCACGGCATCGGCCGTGCCGGCGACCACGAGGTCGAGCTGCGAGGTCTTTACGTCCTCCACCAGCGGATTGAGTACGTAGCTGCCGTTGATGTAGCCGACCCGCGCCGCGGCGATCGGACCCATGAAGGGCACGCCGGAGAGCGTCAACGCCGCTGACGTCGCGACCATGCCGACGATGTCGGGATCGTTTTCCAGGTCATGCGAAAGCACGGTGACGACGATCTGCGTCTCGTTCTTGTAGCCCGCGGCGAAGAGCGGCCGGATCGGCCGGTCGATCAGGCGCGAGGTCAGCGTATCCTTTTCGGTCGGGCGCCCTTCGCGCTTGAAGAAGCCGCCCGGAATGCGGCCGGCGGCGTAGTAGCGCTCCTGGTAGTTCACGGTGAGCGGGAAGAAATCGAGGCCCGGCTTCGGCTCCTTCATGGAGACGACGGTGGCGAGCACCGTCGTTTCGCCGTAGGTGGCGACGACCGCGCCGTCGGCCTGACGGGCCATGCGCCCGGTTTCGAGAACGAGCTTCCGCCCGCCCCAGTCGAGTTCCACTTTCTGTGTATCAAACATGACGTGTCCTTTCGGTCATTTGAGCGAGGACAGGCCATGCGCAAGACGGCTGGGCGCTTGAGTGCCGGCGAAGCGGCTTCAAAGCGACCAGCGATCCTGCCATGGCCATATCCGCCTTAGTTGGACAAAGCGACCTGGAGCCTCAACCGGCCGCTCCGCGGATGCGCGACAAGAGCCTTCCGATCAAATCGAAGCGAGGCCCCGTCTCTTCGTCTGAGCATGGTCCTGTCCGAAAACCGGTTTCCACTTTTCGGGATCATGCTCTAGCGGCGCAGTCCAAGCCGCGAAATGAGTGTCTGGTAGCGCGTCGCGTCGCAGGACTTCACGTAGTCGAGCAGCCGGCGGCGCTGTGAGACAAGCTTCAACAGGCCGCGACGCGAATGATTGTCCTTCACGTGGCTCTTGAAGTGCTCGGTCAGGTTGGTGATGCGCTCCGAGAGAATGGCGACCTGCACTTCGGGCGAACCCGTATCGCCGTCCTTCGTCGCATATTCCTTGATCAGTTCTTGCTTGCGATCGGTCGTGATCGACATCGGTCATCCTCAATTCTTGTTGCCGGGCCTTTCCCGGCCTTCGGACAGGTTGAACACACGTTTCGGATTGAAAGCGCCCTTGTCGACCTCGCCGAGCGCGACGGGCAGACCGCCGAAAATCGCATAGGCAGGGCCGGTCATGACGGGCGCATCCCGTCCTTTCAAGATGACGGCTTGGCCACGTCTCAGGCGAACCGCATCCCGCTCGGTCATGGCGAGCGCCGGGATGTCGTCCAGCGCCGTCGCAACCGAGAGCAGAGCTTCCTCAGCACCGTGGCCGTCGGAAGCCCCGGCCTTATGGCGCAACTCCTCCAGTTTTTCCAGCGAAATCATGGCGGCCTCGGTAAACGGCCCGACCGCCATTCGGCGGAGCGCCACAACATGGCCGTGTGTGGCGAGCCGTCGGCCCATGTCGCGCGCCAGCGCGCGGACATAGGCGCCCTTGCCGCAGGTCGCGAGAAACACGGCACGGTCGGCGTCGGGGCATTCGATCAGCTCGAGCCGATGGATCGCGATCTCGCGTGGCTCAAGCACCACCTCCTCTCCCTCGCGGGCGAGGTCATAGGCGCGCTCGCCCCCGACCTTGATCGCGGAGAAGCGCGGCGGCACCTGCATGATCTTGCCGGTGAACTCCGGCAGCACGGCGCGGATTTCCGGCTCGCGCGGGCGTTTGTCGGAGGTCGCCGACACCGTTCCTTCGGTGTCGTCGGTGGTCGTCTCCTCGCCGAACTTGACGGTGAAGCGGTAGATCTTGCGCCCGTCCATGACGTGGCTGACGGTCTTCGTCGCCTCGCCGAGCGCGATCGGAAGCGAACCGGAGGCAAGCGGATCGAGGGTTCCGGCGTGGCCGGCCTTCTGCGCATTGAAGAGGCGCTTCACCTTCGCCACGGCGTCCGTCGAGGTCATGCCGACCGGCTTGTCGAGCACCAGCCAGCCGTCGACTTTTCGGCCTTTGTCACGGCGGCCCATCAGCCCTCGCCTTCGTCGTGTTGCAGGTCGTCGTGTTTCAGGTCGCGCGCCACCTCCGGCGAGCGGAGCAGCGCGTCGATGCGCGCGTCGTCCTCGAAGCGCGTGTCGAGCCGGAACTTCAGGTCGGGCATGGAGCGCATCTGCTTCAGCGCCGGCGTGATCTTTCCGCGCAGCGTCCTGGCGTTCCGGTTGAGCGACGCGAGGAGCGCATCGGTGTCCTTGGCGGCAAGCGGCGCGACCAGAACCGTGGCGTGCTTCAGGTCGGCCGACATCCTGACCTCGGCGATGGAGAGAAGCACGCCGTCGAAGTCCGGCCCCGCCTCGCCGCGCGCAAAGACCTCGGCTAGCGCATGGCGCACGAGCTCGCCGACGCGGAGCTGCCGCTGCGAGGGGCCGGATTTCTGTGTTGCGAAACGGGGCATGGTTTCATTGCGTTCGAAAGGGGGCGCTGAACCCTCTCCGAGAGGGAGAGGGTGTCGCCGGAGGCGACGGGTGAGGGGTTGCGAGCGACGCGACTAGCGACTTGCGCCGCATCCCCTCATCCGGCTGCTTCGCAGCCACCTTCTCCCATGGGAGAAGGTTGCGGCGAGCGCAGCGCCTCAAAGCGTCCGCGCGATCTCCTCCACGCGGTAGCACTCGATCACGTCGCCGACGCGCATGTCCTCGTACTTCTCAAACGCCATGCCGCATTCCTGGCCGGCCGGCACCTCGCGCACCTCGTCCTTGAAGCGCTTGAGCGTCGAGAGCTTGCCTTCGTGGATCACCACGTTGTCGCGGATCAGGCGGACATTGGCGCCGCGCTCGACCTTGCCCTCCGTCACCCGGCAACCGGCGACCTTGCCGACCTTCGAGATGTCGAAGATCTCCAGGATCGCGGCATTGCCGAGGAAGGTCTCCCGCCGCTCCGGCGACAACAGACCCGACATCGCGGCTTTGATGTCGTCGACGAGGTCGTAGATCACGTTGTAGTAGCGGATCTCGATCCCCTCGCGCTCCGCCGCCTCGCGCGCCTGCGTGTTGGCGCGGACGTTGAAGCCGATGATCGCGGCCTCCGAGGTTGCGGCGAGGTTCACGTCCGACTCGGTGATGCCGCCGACGCCGGAATGCATGATCTGCGCCGCCACCTCCTCGGTGCCGAGCTTGTCGAGCGCCTGCACGATTGCCTCGACCGAGCCCTGCACGTCGCCCTTGATCAGGATCGGGAAGAGCTTCTTTCCCTGCGTACCGAGGCGGCTCATCATCTGCTCAAGCGAGCCGCGCATGCCGGCGGCGTGCGCCGCGACCTTCTCGCGCTTCAGATTCTGCCGGTACTCGGTGACCTCGCGGGCACGCGCCTCGCTCTCCACCACGCCGAGCCGGTCGCCGGCCTCCGGCGTCGCCTGGAAACCGAGCACCTCGACCGGCTTTGACGGCCCTGCCTCGCGCACCTGGTCGCCGTGATCGTCGATCAGAGCGCGCACACGACCCCATTCGGCGCCGGCGACGATGATGTCGCCGACATTGAGCGTGCCGCGCTGCACGAGCACGGTCGCCACCGGACCGCGGCCGCGGTCGAGCTGTGCCTCGACCACGATGCCTTCCGCCGGGCGGTCGGGATTGGCCCGCAAATTCAGAATCTCCGACTGCAGCAGAATTGCCTCGAGCAGCTTGTCGAGATTGGTGTGCTTCAGCGCCGAGACCTCTATTTCGAGCGTTTCGCCGCCCATCGATTCCACCACGATCTCATGGCTCAGAAGCTCGGTCCTGACGCGGCTCGGGTCGGCGCCCGGCTTGTCGATCTTGTTGATGGCCACGATGATCGGAACGCCGGCCGCGCGGGCGTGATTGATGGATTCCACGGTCTGCGGCATCACTCCGTCGTCGGCCGCGACGACCAGGATGGCGATGTCTGTCGCCTGCGCGCCGCGGGCGCGCATCGCGGTGAACGCCTCATGGCCGGGCGTGTCGATGAAGGTGATCTTCTGGCCGTTCTTTTCGATCTGGTAGGCGCCGATATGCTGGGTGATGCCACCCGCCTCGGTGGAGACGACGTTCGCCTCGCGGATGGCGTCGAGCAGCGACGTCTTGCCGTGATCGACGTGGCCCATGATGGTCACGACCGGCGGACGCGGCTGCAGCGTCTCCTCGGCATCGGGCTCGTCGAAGAGCCCCTCCTCCACGTCGGCGGCTGCGACGCGGCGCACATTGTGGCCCATCTCCTCCGCCACGATCTGCGCGGTGTCGGCGTCGAGCACGTCGGTGATCTTGACCAGCTGGCCGTCCTTCATCAGCAGCCGGATCACGTCAACGGCGCGCTCCGCCATGCGGTTGGCGAGTTCCTGAACGGTGATCGCTTCCGGGATGACCACGTCGCGGACAATCTTCTCCTGCGTCGGCGTGAAGCCGTGCATCTGCCGCTGCTGCTTCTCGCGCTTGCGGCGCACGGAGGCGAGCGAACGCTCGCGCTCGCTCTCAGCACCCTCAAGCGCATTGGTGACGGTCAGCCTTCCGCGGCGGCGATCGGCACCCGGCGCCGCCTTGGTGCGCGTCGGCTTTGGAACCTCGAGGCGCTTCTGGCGAAGCCCGGGACGCGGCGCGCCGGCCGGCGCCTCAGTCTTTTCAGTGGTGCGTGCCTGCACGGGCGTCTCTTCGCCGAGACGGCGGCGTGCCTCGTCCTCGCTGCGGCGGCGCGCCTGGTCCTCGGAAGCCTTGCGGGCTTCCTCCTCAGCCTTGCGGCGTTCCGCCTCGTCGTGCTCGCGCTGTAGCTGCTCATCCTCCGCGGCGCGGCGAATGGCTTCCGCCTCGGCATGATGCCGCTCCTCAGCCTCGCGCACGCGTGCCTCGGCAAGCGCATGGGCGCGCGCATCGCGCTCCTCGTCGGTCAGCGTGCGCAACACGACGCCGCTGGCGCGCGGGCGCGCCGTCGTCTGTGTCTGGCCTTCCTCCTTGCGCGGGCTGACGCGGGCGCGCGGCGCCTCGGCGGCGGCCGGCGCCTCCTCTGCGACCGCTCCACCGCCTTCCGCCTTGTCGCCCGGCACCGCGACGCGGCGGCGCTTGCGCTCAACCGCAACCGCCTTCGAGCGGCCGCCGGAGAAGCTCTGGCGCACCGTGTCGGTGTCGCGCTTCAGCGAAAACGGCTTGCGCCCGACGCGCAGCGTCTTGTCCTTGCTCGTCGTGTCACTCATCCATCAAATCCCAAGGGCCCGGATGCCCATCCCGTTCGGCGCTGTCGACCGCGCCGCCGTAGCGATGGAGACGGTTTCTCGCCTCCACGAAACTCCTGCCAGACGGGCCTTGAAGCACGGCAGCATGTATCACATTTGGCCGACCTATTGCCAAACCCAATTGCGCGGCGGAGAAATCGCGGATGACCGCGATCGGAACCGCCTCGCCGAAACGGCGGCGAAGCGCCTGCTTAAGCTTGCGTTCGCCATCTTTTCCAGCGTCGGCGGCGATGATCACGGCCTGGAGCGGCCGGCCGGCGATCGCCGCCTCGACCTTGGCAAAGCCGGCAAGAACGGCGCCCGCCTTGAAGGCCAGGCCAAGCCGCCCAAGGGCCGCTCGACTCCAGCCGCTCAGCAACCTTGTCGGCCAGATCGTCGGCCGGCTTGACGGGCTTTTTCAGGCCACGCTGGAAGACGTTCCGCTTGACGCCCTCCGCCACAATCGACCGCTCCGCGCCGAGCCAGATTCCGCGCCCCGGAAGCTTTGCCTTCAAGTCGGCGACGACGGAGCCGTCCGGCGCGGCGACGAAGCGGATCAGCTCCGCCTCCGGGCGCACTTCGCGGGTGAGCGCGCACATGCGCGTGCGGCCGGCCGAGCGGCTCTCCGTGCGGTCTTTCTGCAGTGCTTCCGTCAAACCGCCTCCTCGGCGACCACGTCCTCTGCGGCTTCTTCGGCGGGCGGCGGCGGGGCGAGATCAGCCTCAGTCACGATGCCGGCCTTGAGCCGTGCCGCCATGACGATCGCCTCCGCCTCCTGGCGCGAAACGTCGGAGCCAGACAACGCGCCCTCGAAGCGCTGCGTCTCGCCGTCCTTGCGCTCGGTCCAGCCGACGAGATCGTCGGCGGCGCAATAAGCAAGATCCTCGAGCGTCTTGATGTCGTTCTTGCCGAGCGCCACCAGCATCGCGGTGGTGACGCCGGGCACGTCCTTCAGGTCGTCGGCGACACCAAGCTTCTTGCGCTCCTCGTCCTGCTCAGCCTCGAGCTGCTCAAGATATTCGCGCGCCCGCGCCTGCAACTCCTCGGCCGTCTCCTCGTCGAAGCCTTCGATCGAGGCGACCTCATCACGGTCGACGAAAGCGACTTCCTCGACGCTGGCGAAGCCCTCCGACGCGAGAAGCTGCGCCACCATCTCGTCGACATCGAGCGCCTTCATGAAGAGCTGCGAGCGCTCCTGGAATTCCTTCTGCCGGCGCTCCGATTCCTCGTCCTCGGTCAGGATGTCGATGTCCCAGCCGGTCAGCTGCGAGGCGAGCCGAACGTTCTGACCGCGGCGGCCGATCGCAAGCGAAAGCTGATCGTCGGGGACCACCACCTCGATGCGCTCCGCCTCCTCGTCGAGCACCACCTTGGTGACCTCCGCCGGCTGCAGCGAGTTGACGATGAAGGTCGCCGCGTCGGGGTTCCACGGGATGATATCGATGCGCTCGCCGGCAAGCTCGCCGACCACCGCCTGCACGCGGCTGCCACGCATGCCGACGCAGGCGCCGACCGGATCAATCGAGGTGTCGTGCGAGACGACGGCGATCTTGGCGCGGGAGCCCGGATCGCGTGCCACCGACTTGATCTCGATGATGCCGTCGTAGATTTCCGGGACCTCCATGGTGAAGAGCTTCGCCATGAATTGCGGATGCGTGCGCGACAGGAAGATCTGCGGTCCGCGCTGCTCGCGCCGAACGTCGTAGACATAGGCGCGCACCCGGTCGCCGTAGCGGAAGGTTTCGCGCGGGATCATCTCGTCGCGACGGATGATCGCCTCGCCGCGGCCGAGATCGACAATGACATTGCCGTATTCGACGCGCTTCACCGAGCCGTTGACGACCTCGCCGATGCGATCCTTGTAATCCTCGTACTGGCGATCGCGCTCGGCCTCGCGCACCTTCTGCATGATGACCTGCTTCGCCGACTGGGCGGCGATGCGGCCATAATCGAGCGGCGGCAGCGGCTCGGAAATGTAGTCGCCGACCTGCGCCGCGGGATTGCGGGAGCGCGCATCGTCGACGGAGATCTGCGCCGCGTCGTTCTCGACGGTGTCGACCACTTCAAGCAGCCGCTGCAGGCGGATCTCGCCGGTCTTCTGGTCAATATCGGCGCGCACATCGGTCTCCGCGCCGTAGCGGGATTTCGCCGCCTTCTGGATCGCGTCCTCCATGGCGCCGACGACGATGCGGCGGTCGATCGACTTCTCGCGCGCGACTGCGTCGGCAATCTGCAGGAGTTCCAGTCTGTTTGCACTGACAGCCATCTGCTTCAGCTCCATTCACTTCAAAATCATGCGTCGGATTCCTGCAAGGCAGGTGCGCCTCGCCTGAGCGACGCGCGGACGAGGTCATCGGTCAGAACCAGCCTTGCCTCGCCGATCAGCTCGATCGGCAGCCAAATCTCGCTTTCGCCCTCGGCCGGCGTGGTGGAAAGGCGGATGCCCGCCTCGCCCCCCTTCACGCCGAGCAGCACGCCGCGGAAACGCTTGCGTCCGTCGAAAGGCTGCTCAAGCTCGATCTTCGCCTCGTGCCCGGCCCAGTTGGAAAAGTCCTTGGCGCGGGTCAAAGGCCGGTCGATGCCGGGCGAGGAGATTTCCAGGTGGTATTCGCGGTTGATCGGATCGGCCACGTCCATCGCCGGAGAGATGTTGCGCGAGAGCGTCTCGCACCCCTCCACCGTCATCGTGCCGTCCGGCCGCTCGGCCATGATCTGCACAGTCATGCCGTTCAGCCCCGACACTTTCACGCGCACCAGCTCGTAGCCGAGATCGACGATGATCGGCTCCACGATATGGGCGATCTTGGCCTCAAGCCCGGTCTCGCGTGTCAGACGACGGCCGTCCATTCAACCTCTTGCCCCGGCACCTTCTCGCCCGGTTCGGGCATGCAAGCCCCTTAGGGCAACAAAAAAGAGCGGGCCCCGCGGGACCCACTCTCGATTGGAATTCGAGATGTGTTATCGCGATATAGAAGCTTGGAAGCGCGGTTTCAAGCCTTCTTTGCGCCGGTTTCGGTGCTTCAAGGTCCGTCAGTAAATTGTCGGCAGGATGGCGGGGCCGGATCGTCTTCGCGGCTCCCGGCATTAGCAACAGGGGCGCCCGACCGACTGGCGGCGCTTCCGCCTCCGGCGGCTGAGCGATGGAGAGAAAGCGTGGTCGAGATGCGGCAAAGCCTGGCGGCGGCGGCGGCGGGCGTTCTTCTCGCCGTTATCGCAGTCTGCGGCGGCGGGAAACCGGCATTCGCCGCCGACTTCCCGACGGTGGTGCGCGCCATTCTCAACAGCCAGACCGAGGGCCGGCTCGCCCAGATGGGCACCAACCAGCGCACGGCAATGACCAACTGCGTGATCGCCACGCTGAACGGCCTGCCGAGCGGCAAGAAGCGGCTCATCGTGGAGGGCGCCAATCTCGACGAGCAGGAGCATCGCTTCGGGCAGGTCGTCATGGAGAACCACGCCGAGTGGAAGCAGAAGATCGCCCGCGCCTGCGCCAGCATCGCAATGGGACCAAGCAGCAACGACTAGGCTGATGATGAGCCGACGGCGAGAGTGGCGGCGGCGAGGTCTTCGAGCGCCGTTCCGACCGATTTGAAGAGCGTGATCTCGTCCGACGATCGTCGTCCTTCGACCTTGCCGCGGCAGAGATCGAAGAGGTCGCCGGCAATATCCGTCTCGCGAATGATCCCGGCTTGAAGCGGCTGCACGACATCGCCCGCCTCCTTCAGCGCGCCGGCGCGGGTGTCGACGAAGACACGGGCGCGCTTCACCGCTTCGTCGTCGCTTTCGCGCATTTTGGGCGTGAAGGCGCCGACCAGATCGAGGTGCGCGCCGGGCCTGAGCCAGGCGCCCTTGACCAGCGGCTGCGTCGACAGTGTCGCGCAGGAGACGATGTCCGCTCCCCTGACGGCGACTTCAAGGTCGCTCGTCGCGCGGACGTTCAGCTTCGCCGCAAGCGCCTCGGCGCGGCCGGGATTGTGGTTCCAGACCAGGACCTCGGCGATCGGGCGCATGCTCTTGTGCGCTTCGATCAGGTAGGGCGCGAGCGCACCGGCGCCGACCATGACGAGGCGGCTTGCGTCGGCCTTGGCGAGATAAGAGGCGGCGAGCGCCGAGGCGGCGGCCGTCCGCCAAAGCGTCAGCGCCTGGCCGTCAATCACCGCCAGCGGCTCGCCGGTTTCAGCGGAGGTCAGGAGATAGGTGCCGGAGACGCTCGGAAGGCCGCGCGCGGAATTCTCCGGATGGACTGAGACGATCTTCACGCCGAGAAAGCCGCCGCCGGTGCCGCCCGCCGTCCAGGCAGGCATCAGGAGCAGCGTGGCGTCAGTCCCGCCCGGCCGCTCAACCGCGTGGTGGTGCCTGACGGGGACGACGACCTCGCCTTGAAAGGCGCGCCTGAGCGCGTCGATCAGGAGCGGGAAGGTGAAGGTCTCCGCGAGATCTGCGGCGGAGATGAGCCGCATCTTCGCTCCGGTTCAGCCCCGCTCCGGGCGCGGCAGAAAGGCCGAGACCTCGGAGGACGGCGCCTCGGCTTTGCGCCGTTCGGAGCGCTCGGCGCGGGCCTGCCAAAGCGCGCTGTCATTCGCCCGAAGGCGCGCGAGACGGCGGTATTTCCGCTGGTTCGTCCAGGCGATCAGGCCGCCGATCAACACACCAAGCACGAAGATGCCGAAGCCGAGCTGGTAGAGCGGCAGGTCGAATTTCAGGACCGGATCGCCGCCGTCGAAGGGGTTCAGATGAACCGTCACCCGCTGGTCATTGGCGACGGCGAGAAGCACGACGGCGGCGAGAATGGGGATCAGGATGATCCATTTCAGAAGGGTCCCGAGCGGGCGCAACGTCTCATCCCTCGGTTGTGTTGAGCCGCTCCCGCATTTCCTTGCCGGTCTTGAAGAAGGGCACATATTTCTCCGAGACGATGACCTGCTCGCCGGTGCGCGGATTGCGGCCGGTGCGGGCCGGCCGGTTCTTGACCGAGAACGCTCCGAAGCCTCGGAGCTCCACCCTGTCGCCGCGCGAGAGCGCCGCCACGATCTCCTCGAGGATGGCGTTCACGATATGCTCGACGTCGCGCTGGAATAGATGCGGATTGCGCGAAGCGATGCGCTCGATCAGTTCCGATTTGATCACGACGGCCCCCCTGGGCGATCGGATCGCCCAAAAAATGCACCCTGCCAAAGAGATAGCAGACCGTCAACTGTGAGTCGCTGGGGCAGAATGGCGCTCGCCGCCGGATCAAGGCCGACAAGCCGGGCCAGCCCGGCAAGCGCGTTGCCCTGGAACATCGAGAAGACCGACTGCTGCGGCTTCCATTCGCGCGCCGGCAGGTCGGTCGAGACGCCCTTCTCCGCGGCAAGCCAGGCGCGCGCCTCCTGATCGCCGCCGACCTCGTCGACGAGCTTCAGGCCGAGCGCCTGGCGGCCGGTATAGATGCTGCCGTCGGCAAGCCGGCGGGCGGTGGCGAGGTCGAGCTTGCGGCGGTCGGCGACGAGCCCGACAAACCAGTTATAGGTGTCATCGACGACCGACTGGATCATCGCCCGCGCCGCCGGGTCGGGGGCGCTGAAGGGCGAGGGCTCGCCCTTCAAGGGCGCGCTCTTCACCTCGTCATATTCGACGCCGATCTTCTGCAAGAGGTTCTCGACGTTGCCGAATTGGAAGATCACGCCGATCGAGCCGGTGATGGCCGTCTCGCGCGCCACCAGATGATCCGCCGCGATCGCCGTCATATAGGCTGCGGAAGCACCGACGCCGTCGATCACCGCGACCACCGGCTTCTTTTCCGACGCGCGGCGGACCGCGTGGTAGAGCGCCTCACCGCCCGAGGCCGCACCACCGCCGGAATCGATCTTGAGCAGGATGGCCTTGACCGAACTCGCCTCGGCCGCCTTGTCGATCAGGTCGACCGCATCCGGCCGGGTCGCGATGAAGCCGTCGATCCTGATCTCGGCGACCTGGCCGCCGCCGGATTCAAGATTCTGGATGTCGACGCCGGAGCTGACGCCGATGATCAGCGCCACAACCAGGATGACAAACGCTGCGCCCCGCCAGAAGCTGGCGCGCCGCCTGAGACGGCGGCGTTCCATAATGGTTTCCGCATCCATGCCTGGCCTCCAAGATGGCATCCCGCGCGTCGCGTCCTACACCTTAATCCGCGCCCGGTCACGGCCGGAACGGACGGCAGGGTGAGCTAGGGTTGTGCGCTCTCGCGCGTGCCTTCTGGCCGGCTGCGTCCGACCTCTGCTAGCGTTTTCGGCATGAACCAGCAGGCACCGGGCGAACCCTCACGCGCGGCGGCGGATGAGAGCGCCGGCCGCGTAACGCCCATGATGGAGCAATATGTCGAGATTCGCGCCGCCAACCCGGACTGCCTGCTCTTCTACCGCATGGGCGATTTCTACGAGCTCTTCTTTGACGATGCGGAGGTCGCGTCGCGCGCGCTCGGCATCGCGCTGACGAAGCGCGGCAAGCATCTTGGCGAAGACATCCCGATGTGCGGCGTGCCGGTGCATGCCGCCGACGACTATCTGCAGAAGCTGATCGCGCTCGGCCACCGGGTCGCGGTCTGCGAGCAGATCGAGGATCCGGCGGAAGCGCGGCGGCGCGGCTCGAAGACGGTGGTGAAGCGCGCGGTGACGCGACTCGTGACGCCCGGCACGATCACCGAGGACCGGCTGCTCAATTCGCGCCGCAACAATTTTTTGGCCGCGATCGTGCAGATTTCGGGGAGCGACGGCGCCGACCGGCATGCGCTCGCATGGACCGACATCTCGACCGGCGCGTTCTTCATGACGGAAGTCGGCGTGGGCGAGCTTTCAGCCGCGCTTGCGCGGATCGAGCCGCGCGAAGTGCTGGTCGTCGATCGGCTGCAGGAGAACGCTGAGATCAAGAGCGCCAGCGGCCCGATCGGCGCGGCGCTGACGCCGCTGCCGGCCGCGTTCTTCGACGCCGGCCAGGCGGAGGCGCGGCTCGCGGCGCTTTTCGGGGTGAGCACCATGGAGGCCTTCGGCGCTTTCAGCCGGGCAGAGCTTTCAGCCGGCGCAGCGCTCGTCGGCTATGTGGCGAAGACGCAGGTCGCGAAGCGCCCGCCGCTCGAGCCGCCGCGCCGCATCACCGGCGGCGAGACGATGCGGATCGACGCCGCGACGCGCGGAAATCTCGAGCTTTTCCGCTCAATCGGCGGCGGGCGCGACGGCACGCTCTTTGCCGCCATCGACCGCACGGCAAGTGCTGCCGGCTCGCGGCTTCTAGCGGAGCGGCTTGCGGCTCCCCTGACCGATCCGCACGCGATCGACGCGCGGCTCGATGCCGTCCAGGCCTTCCTCGAACGGCCGGCGCTTCGGGAAAGCATTCGCAAGGCGCTCGCCGGCTTGCCGGACATGCTGCGGGCGCTGTCGCGCCTCGGCCTCGACCGTGGTGGCCCGCGCGACCTCGACATGATCCGCGCCGGGCTTCTGGCCGCCGAGGCGACCGCGCGCATGCTCCGGGAGGATGTCGCGCCGGACGGCGGCACGCCAGCGCCGCGTTTTTCGCTCACGCCGCCCGACGGCCTGTCCGCGACGCTCGGCGCAGCACTTGCCGACGAGCTCCCGCTTTTGAAGCGCGACGGCGGCTTCGTACGCGCCGGCTACGAGGCGCGGCTCGACGAAGCGCGCGGGCTGCGCGACGAGAGCCGCCGCTTCATCGCGTCGCTGCAGGCGCGCTACGCCGAGGAGAGCGGCGTGAAGTCGTTGAAAATCCGGCACAACAACGTGCTCGGCTATTTCGTCGAGGTGACCGCCGGCCAGGCGACCGTGCTCCAGGCTTCGGACGGCGCCGAGAAATTCATCCACCGGCAGACGATGGCGAGCGCCATGCGCTTCACCACAGCGGAGCTCGGCGAGCTTGAGCAGCGGATAGCGAGCGCCGCCGAGCGGGCGCTGTCGATCGAGCTTTCGGTGTTCGACGATCTCGTGGCGACGATCGGCGAAGCGGAAGCGGCGATCCGCAGATGCGCGCGAACGCTGGCGGAAATCGACGTCGCGGCGGCGCTCGCCGACCTTGCCACGCGCGAAAATTATGTGCGGCCGAAGGTCGATCACAGCCTCGCCTTCATGGTCGAGGGCGGCCGCCACCCGGTGGTCGAGCAGGCGCTGCGACGCGACGGCGAGAGCTTTGTCGCCAACGATTGCGATTTAAGTGGCGGCGAAGGCGACGCACCGGTTCCTCCCCCGCGAAGCGGGGGAGGGGGACCGCCGGACGCGGTGGAGGGGGCGGACGCATATGCGACGCGCGTCACACGCCCCCTCCACCATGCTTCGCATGGTCCCCCTCCCCCATCTGCGATGGGGGAGGAACCAGCGTCGGCCGGCCGCATCTGGCTTCTGACCGGGCCGAACATGGCGGGGAAATCCACCTTCCTGCGCCAGAACGCGCTGATCGCGATCCTGGCGCAGGCGGGAAGCTTCGTGCCGGCGAAGGCCGCGCATATCGGCATCGTCGATGCCGTCTTCAGCCGCGTCGGCGCGGCCGACGATCTCGCGCGCGGGCGCTCGACCTTCATGGTGGAGATGGTGGAGACGGCGGCCATCCTGAACCAGGCGGGCCCGCATTCGCTCGTCATCCTCGACGAGATCGGCCGCGGCACCGCGACCTTCGACGGGCTGTCGATCGCCTGGGCGACGGTGGAGCATCTGCACGCGGTGAATTTTTCGCGCGCGCTCTTTGCGACGCACTATCACGAACTGACGGCGCTCGCGGCGAAGCTGCCGCGGCTCGTCAACGCGACGATGCGGGTCAAGGAGTGGAAGGGGAACGTCGTCTTCCTGCACGAGGTGGCGCCGGGCGCCGCCGACCGCTCCTATGGCATCCAGGTCGCGAAGCTCGCGGGGCTGCCCGCCTCCGTCATCACGCGCGCCAGGCAGGTGCTGACGATGCTCGAAAAGGGCGACCGCGCGCGGCCGATCCCGATCGTCGACGACCTGCCGCTTTTTTCCGCGACGAAGCCCGCAGATGCGGAGGCGACAAAAGAGAACGCCGTGCTGAAGGCGCTCGACCAGATCAATCCCGACGAGCTGTCGCCGAAGGAGGCGCTGGAGAAGCTCTATGCGCTGATGCGCATCAGGCGTGAGGAAGAAGACTAGCGCCGGGCGCCGGGCGCCGGGCGTTCTTCGCCATGAACCGACTGGCGACCGGCGCTTGATCTGACGCGCCGCGGCGCTCTAGATATCGCGAAATTTGAATATTTGAACCGCGCGCGCGAGGCCCCGATGACCGCCCGTCCGAAGGTGACCGGCTTCTACGACGACTACACGTTCTCGATTGCCTACCTCGTCTCCGACCCGGCGACGAAGGAGGCGGCGATCGTCGATCCGGTGCTCGACTACGATGAGCGCTCGGGCCGCGTCGCGACGACCTTCGCCGACAGGATGTGCGCCGCGATCGAGGCGGAGGGGCTGAGGGTTGCGTGGATCCTCGACACGCATCCGCATGCCGACCATTTCTCCGCCGCGCATTATCTGAAGGAGAAGCTCGGCGCGCCGACGGCGATCGGCGAGCACGTGAAGGACGTGCAGGCGCTCTGGAAAGGCATCTACAACCTTCCCGACTTTCCCGCCGACGGCTCGCAATGGGACCGGCTCTTCGCCGACGGCGACACGTTCCAGATTGGCGAGATCGAGGCGCGCGTGATGTTCTCGCCCGGCCATACGCTTGCCTCGGTCACTTATCTGATCGGCGACGCGGCGTTTGTGCACGACACGCTGTTCCAGCCGGACTCAGGCACCGCGCGCGCCGATTTCCCGGGCGGCGACGCGGCTGAACTCTACCGCTCGATCAAGCGGATTTTGGCGCTGCCGGACGAAACGCGGCTCTTCACCGGCCACGACTATCAGCCGGGCGGACGGGCGCCGGAATGGGAGAGCACGGTCGGCAAGCAGAAGCGGGAAAACATCCACTTCAAGGACGATCCGAACGAAGCTGAGTTCGTGGCGCTGCGTCAGAAGCGCGACAAGACGCTCGCCATGCCGCGGCTGATCCTCTCCGCGCTGCAGGTCAACATGAACGGCGGAAGGCTGCCCGAGCCGGAGGGGAACGGGAGAAGGTATTTGAAGATACCGATCGACGCGCTTTAAGCGGGCGCACACCGCCGGGCGCGACTGCCGCTGCTTATTGCAGCTTAGCCTGATCGATCGGGAGCGGCGGGTGATCGCCGCAGATCGGCGCGAGCTCGCCGAGGCCGTAACGGGCGCGCACTTCGGTGAGGTCGGTGGTGTTGCCGAGGCGGGCGCAGGCGACGGCGAAGGCATCGCCTTTTTCGAGTTGCGAGATGTCCCAGATGCGCGCGGTCTTGTCCAGCGAAGCGGTCACGATGCGGGTGCCATCGGGCGAGAAGGCGGCTGACTCGACCGCGCCTTCATGCCCGCTGAGGACCGCAAGCTGAGCGCCTGTGCTTGCGTCCCAGATGCGCGAGGTCTTGTCCCCCGAGGCGGTCACGATGCGGCTGCCGTCGGGCGAGAAGGCGGCTGACTCGACCGCGCCTTCATGCCCACTGAGGACCGCAAGCTGAGCGCCTGTGCTTGCGTCCCAGATGCGCGCGGTCGTGTCCCCCGAGGCGGTCACGATCCGGCTGCCGTCGGGCCAGAAGGCGGCGGATAAGACTTCGCCCTCATGGCCCTTGAGGACTGAAAGCTGAGCGCCTGTGGCAGCGTCCCAGATGCGCGCGGTCTTGTCCCGCGAGGCGGTCACTATCCGCGTCCCGTCGGGCGAGAAGGCGGCTGACTCGACTTCGTCCTCATGGCCCTTGAGGACCGCAAGCTGAGCGCCTGTGCTTGCGTCCCAGATGCGCGCGGTCTTGTCCCACGAGGCGGTCACGATCCGCGTCGCCGTCGGGCGAGAAGGCGGCGTGACACGACCTCGTCCTCATGCCCTTGAGGACCGCAAGCTGAGCGCCTGTGCTTGCGTCCCAGATGCGCGCGGTCTTGTCCCGCGAGGCGGTCACTATCCGCGTCCCGTCGGGCGAGAAGGCGGCGGACCAGACCACGTCCCCATGCCCGCTGAGGACCGCAAGCTGAGCGCCTGTGCTTGCGTCCCAGATGCGCGCGGTCTTGTCCCGCGAGGCGGTCACTATCCGCGTCCCGTCGGGCGAGAAGGCGGCTGACTCGACTTCGTCCTCATGGCCCTTGAGGACCGCAAGCTGAGCGCCTGTGCTTGCGTCCCAGATGCGCGCGGTCGTGTCCCCCGAGGCGGTCACGATCCGGCTGCCGTCGGGCGAGAAGGCGGCGTGCACGACCACGTCCCCATGCCCGCTGAGGACCGCAAGCTCAGCGCCTGTGCTTGCGTCCCAGATGCGCGCGGTCTTGTCAAAGGAGGCGGTCACGATCCGCGTCCCGTCGGGCGAAAAGGCGGCTGAACTCGACTTCGTCCTCATGGCCCTTGAGGACCGCAAGCTGAGCGCCTGTGCTTGCGTCCCAGATGCGCGCGGTCTTGTCCCACGAGGCGGTCACGATCCGCGTCCCGTCGGGCGAGAAGGCGGCGTGCACGACCACGGCCCCATGCCCGCTGAGGACCGCAAGCTCAGCGCCTGTGCTTGCGTCCCAGATGCGCGCGGTCTTGTCCCACGAGGCGGTCACGATGCGGGTGCCATCGGGCGAGAAGGCGGCGTGCACGACCACGGCCCCATGCCCGCTGAGGACCGCAAGCTGAGCGCCTGTGCCTGCGTCCCAGATGCGCGCGGTCTTGTCCCGCGAGGCGGTCACTATCCGCGTCCCGTCGGGCGAAAAGGCGGCTAAATCGACCGCGCCTTCATGCCCACTAAGGACCGCAAGCTGGTCACCTGTCGTCGCGTCCCAGATGTGTGCGGTGTTGTCAAAGGAGGCGGTCACGATGCGGGTGCCGTCGGGCGAAAAGGCGGCTGACTCGACGACATCGTCGTGTCTGAGACGAGCCAGTTCACGGAGCGACGGCAGCGCTGCAGCCAGAACTCGCAACGCTCCGCCGCAGTGCGGGTCGGTCGAGCGCATCTGCACGCGGCCAGGCGGCAAGCGCGAGCTAAACTGCGTCAACCGGAAAGCCATCGGCGAGCGCCACGCGCGAAAGCGCCGCGAGGCTGACGGTTTCATTGTAGAGGGCTTGTTTGGTCTCGGCCTCCGCGATCTGCTTCTGCTGCCGCGCGGCCTCCGTCTGCTGCTTTGCGATCTCCGTCTGCTCCTGCGCCGCTTCAGTCTGTCGTTGCGCGATCTCCCTCTGCTGATTCGCCATGAGCGACTGCACTTCGGCAAGGTCGCTCTGCTCTTGCGCCCGCGCCGCCTGTTCGTTCGCCTGCTTCGCCTGGTAGAATCCGAAGACCGCGGCGCCGATCGCCGCGACGGCGAGGATACTCGCCGCGACGAGCCCCACCCGCGTGCGGCGCGCGATCTTGCGCTGCGCCTCGGCGAGCTTCCGTGCCTCCTCGATCTCGCGGTTGCGGCGGGCCGTGTCGGCGGCGCGGCAGGTGGAAAGATAAGCGCGCTCGGCCTGATTAAGCGACGCGGCAAAATCCTGGCGCTGCAGCAGCGCCTCGGCGTCGTCGAGGCGGCCGGCGCCGTGGGCGAGCCAGGCCTCGGCGCGCGCGTTCGCCTCCCAGTCGCGCGTGGCGCGGCGTACGCCTTCGAGCGCCGAGAGCGCCGAAAGGTCCTGCTCCAGCCAGCCCTGCAGCAATCCCCATTGCCGCAGCAACGCCTCGTGCGCCGGCTCGATGGTGCGCTCGCCGGCCATCAACGTTCCCTGCGGCGAAACGTCGGTCGCAAGCAGCCGCTCGGCGACGAGATGCTCGACCAGCGGCTGCGCCTCCGCCGGAATCTCCGACATGCGCGCGACGCGGCGGCGCGGCGAGCCGGTTTCGAGGTCGATGCCGGCGAGCCACGGAATCAGCGCGCGGCGAAGCAGCGCCAGCCGCGCGGCGCGGTCCTTGGGCACCGTCGGATCGTTGTCCGCGGCTTTCAGCGCGCGCTCGACCGCCGCCTCGATCGAGCCCTTGATGCCGCCGAGCTGCTTATATTCGTCGAGCTTCAGGTCGCCGTCGCCGCCGTGCTCGAGATAGAGCCGCTCGAGCGTGAAGGCGAGGAGCGGCAGCGCGTCCTTGGCGCCGCCTGCCTCGATATCGGCAAGGAGCTGAAGCGTCAGCGCCGGATCTAGCCAAAGCTTTCGGCGGCTGTCGCGCAGGCGCTCGACCGGGCCTTCGATCACCGTCTGGTAGGCGCCGCGCGGCAAAGGCGGCAGGCTGAAGATCTGCTGGGTGATCCCTGCAAGCTCCGGCGCACTCTGCAGCCGCTCGTAAGAATCGGAGCGAATGGCGAAGAGCACGATCAGGTTCGAATTCCCCGTCGATGTGAGGCCCTCAACGAGCCGGAGAAAGGCCCCCGCTTCCTCCGCACCTTCGGAGAGAAAAAGCTCCTCGCCCTGGTCGACGGTGAGGATCAGCCGCGGCGGTGCGAGCGGCGCTTCGCCACTGGGCTCGGGCGCGCGCGCGGCCTCGGCGATTTCGGCAAGCAGCGGCCGCATGTTGCTCGCGCCGGCCCCGACCACTGCCCTGATCTCAGCGCGGGCGCGCTTAAGGCCGACCGCCTGCGCCGCGCCCTCAAGGCTTCTGACCAGACCGGCCTCGCCGAACAGCACCGCCCGCTCCGGCCGGAGGATCGGCAGCGGCAGGAAATGGCGGTCGTCTCGGCCAAGCCGTGGCAGCAGCCCGGCTCGCAGGAACGACGACTTGCCGGCCCCCGACGCCCCGAGGATCGCGAGGACGCGCGGCGGTGCGGCCTCGCTCATGCCGCGCAGCTTGTCGAGCGCTTCGATGATCGGCGCCTCGCGCCCGAAGAAGATGCCGGCGTCCTCGGCTTCAAGCGGACGCATGCCGCGATAGGGCGGACGGTCCGGATCGGTGCTCGGCGGCCAAGCGAAGAAGCGGGCGTCGAGCCCGGCCTTGGTCAGCCCGCGCTTCAGGTTTTGCAGGCCGGCGCGCGAAAAGGTGACATGCGCCTCGCCCTCGCTGCCCGGAAGGTCGGCGCGCAGCATGACGTGGTCGCTGCCGGAAGCGAGGTTCACCGTCTGCCAGGTGGCGGACATCTCCCGCGGCAGCTCTCCGAGCGGAATGTCCTCGACCAGGATGCCGAACATGCGCTTGTTCAGACGGACCGCGAGGTTGAATTCTTTCAGACACCAGCGCGAGGAAAGCCAGGCGCGGCCGACCACAAAAAGCACGGCCTCGCAGCGGTTCGCCGCCTCGTTCAGCGTCCTTTCCCAGCGCTCGCCGGCGACGATGCCGCGCTCAGGATCGAGATCGAGAAAGAGATCGTCCCAGCCTTCCGCGACGAGCCAGTCGCGAAGGGCCACCACCTCGGCGTTGTTCACGCTCGAATGGCTGAGAAAGATGCGTGCCAGAGAGGGGTCCCCTCTGTGTAAGGCTCCGGGGCTGACTATAGATCGGCGGTTGCCCCGCGAAAGCGCTAATTTCGCGCGCGCCGCACCCTCACGCCTCGCCGACGAGCCGCCAGATCGAAACCGCCCGCGCGCGGCCTTTCACCGTCCGGTCGCCGAGCGGCTCGAAGCGGAAGCCGTCGCCGGCCGCGGCGACCACCTCGCCGCTGACAAGGATTGAGGCCGCGCGACCGTCGTCGAAGCCGCCGGAGAGCGATTCGATCCGCGCGCAGACATTCACCGTGTCGCCGACGACGGTGTAGTTCATGCGCGCCTCCGCGCCGATATTCCCGACGATGAGCGGCCCGGTGTGAAGCGCGATCTTGACGCGGATCGGCGGCGTCTCGCCCGCCGCTTCGCGCGCGGCGACCGCCCCGGCGATCGCAAGCGCCGCGCGGCAGGCGCGCGCCGCGTGATCGGGGGTCGGCTCCGGCGCGCCCCAGAACGCCATCGTCGCATCGCCGATAAACTTGTCGAGCGTGCCGTCCTCCTTCTCGATGCAGGCGTTCAGCATCTCGAAATGGTGATTCAGCATGCGCGCAACATCCGCCGGCGGCATGTGCTCGGAGAGCGGCGTGAAGCCGACAATGTCGGTGAACATCACCGTCAGATCCGCTTCGCGGGCGTCGGTGGCGGGGCCGCCGCCCGCCTGCATCAGGCGGCGCACCAATTGGCGCGGCACATAGGTCTGGAACCATTTCAGGCCCTGCACCATGCGATCGAAGGAGCGCGCCAGCTCGTTCAATTCGCGGATGTGCGAGGGCGGCAGCGGCTCGATCGCGTCGAGATCGAGCCGCTCGATCTTCTGCGCGGCGGCGGAGCCGGCGCGGATCGGGCGTGCGATGCGTCGCGCCAAAAGCAATGCGGCGGCGACCGACAGAGACGAGCAGACCGAGGCTGACGGCGATCGAGCCGGCGAGGCGGCGGAACTGCTGGTTGATGGCCTCGAGCGGAATATGAACGCCGATCTGCCAGGGCACCGGCCCGAACATCGCCCGCGATACCGAAAGGATGATCTGCCCCTCGCCGTTGACGCCTCCGGCGCGAAGATCGAACTCGCCCTTGCTCGGCAGATCGGCGATCTTGAGCTTCGGGAATTGCGCGAGCATCGGATCGCCGACTTCGTCGATCGAAAGCAGCGGCTTCTCGGCTGAGAGGCGGCTCGAATATTCCGGCTTGAGCATTGCCGGATGCGCCAGCACCAGATTGTCGCCATAGAGGACGAAGGGGGTCATCGGCGTCGTGCCGGTGAGCCGGCTCACGAATTCCGACAGCGCGACCAGCGACACCCCGGCGGCGAAGGCGCCGACATGCTTGCCGTCCTGCATCAACGCGCCGCCCATCGTGACGTAGGTCGCGTCGTCCCAGTAATAGGGCGCGCCCCACATCATCGATTCCGTCTCCGCGGTATGGGCAAGGAAGGAGTCGAGTCCCGGGTTGTCGAGGCGCGGCTCCATCTCGATGTCGATGCTGCCGTCCGACTTGCGCGTGATGGAGAGGCCGCTGCCGTCAGGCCGGCGTACCACGATGCTGCCGATCTGCGGCGCCGGGGCAAGCGCACCTGCAAGCGTCGCGGCGAGAGTCTTGTCGTCGTTGACGTCGAGCGTGCCGGCGGCGACGCGCGTGCGGAGATCATGAATCAGGTTCTCGGCCGGCGCCACGTGGTTCACCACGCCAGCCTCCACCGCCGAGATCGTCAGCTGCGCGCGGCTTCGCGTCAGCTCCAGCGTATTCTTGATGCTGGCGGAGGCCGAGACGAAGAGCACGGTCCCGACGGTGATCGCCGTCAGTCCGCCGATGGCGATCATCAGGATGACAGTGATGCGAAATCGCATGGGCTATCGAATGGGCTGCGGATTCAAGCGCCGTCAATCGGCGGAAAGCTCGTAGAGGATGAAGGACTTAATCAGGATCGAGCGCTCGTTGATCGGCCGCGCCCTGAAGCCGGCATCGGCGATCAGCTGGCCGAGGCAACCGAGGTCGGAATCCGACGAGAGAAGCAGATAGACACGGCCGCCCGGCTTCAGCCTCTCACGCGCCTGGGTGAAGAGCGCGGCGATGTCGCGATAGCCCGGCCCCGCGTGCCAGGCGCGGTCGGCAACGTCGCGCGGCTCGCCGGTGAAGGAGGGCGGGCTCGACAGGATCACGTCGAAGAGCGGCTTAGGCGCGACCCCCGAAAGCAGGTTCGAGCACAAGGGCAAGACGCGATCCGCGAGGCCGTTCAGGCGCGCATTGTCGGCGGCCGAGAGCGCCGCGTTCGGGTTGATGTCGACGGCGACGACGCGGTCGGCGCCGGCGCGCGCGGCGGCAAGCGCGAGCACGCCGGAGCCCGTCCCAACCTCCACCACGCTCTTTCCCTTCAGGTCGAGCCGGTCGATGAAGCTCGCGAAATACTCGCTGGTCAGGAAGTAGCGCGGGTGGAAGACGGTCGGGCGGATGACCAGCCGAAAGCCGGCGGCGCGCGCACGGCGCGTGCTCTGGCGCGACAGAATCAGGTGGTAGGAGAAGAAGTGGATCAGGCCGCGCAGAAGCTGCCGGGCGGCACCATAAGGCACGCTCGGTCGTCCGAGGCCAAATCGGTCGTCAATCCGCTTTTCCACGGCGTGACGCTGCTCCTCCGGTCGGCGCGGCCATGACGGCCGGGGTTTTCCGGCGTGCCGACGCTGCTTTCTCTTTATTCTGCAAATCCTAAGCAGAATTGTCGGCCGGGTGCAAAATGCCTTGAGACAGCGCAAACAGTGCCAATTCTCCAACGCCCATGCTAAGCGGGCGCCGATCGCAACCGCTGCCGACAGGAATTCAGTGCAACGCCTGCGTGTCGCAGAGAGCCCCATCGACGAGGACGGATTGAAGGCCGAGCTCGCGGCGATCGCCGCGCAGCACGGCGCGGCGTCGCCCGCGGGGCGCAAGGCGGTCTGCGATCTCCTCAAGGAAGTGCTCTCGAACGGTCACAGCATCGTGCGTGCGCGGCTTGAGCAGGACGGGCGCGGGACACGCTCCGCGGAGCGGCTTGCCGCCCTGATGGATACGATCATCGGAGCGCTTTTCGATTTCGCCACCGCACACGTCTTTCCGGCGAACAATCCGTCCGCCGCCGAGCGGCTTTCGCTGCTTGCCGTCGGCGGCTACGGGCGGGGGACGCTGGCGCCCGCCTCCGACATCGACCTTCTTTTCCTGTTTCCCTGGAAGCAGACCGCCTGGTCGGAGAGCGTGACGGAATACATCCTCTACATGCTCTGGGACCTCAGGCTTAAGGTCGGGCACGCGACGCGCACCATCAACGAGACACTGAAATCGGCGCGCGACGACATGACGATCCGCACCGCGGTCCTCGAAGCGCGGGCGATCGCCGGCGACGAAGCATTGTGCACGGAGCTTCTGACACGCTTCCAGAGCGAGATCGTCTCCGGAACGGCGCGCGAGTTCATCGCCGCCAAGCTTGCGGAGCGCGAGTCGCGCCACGCGCGCACCGGCCAGTCGCGCTACATGGTCGAGCCGAACGTCAAGGACGGCAAGGGCGGCCAGCGCGACCTGCAGACGCTGTTCTGGATCGCCAAATACTATTACCAGGTGAGTTCGAACGAGGCGCTGGTCGATGCGGGCCTGCTGTCGCGCAAGGAATACCGCCTGTTCCTGCGTTGCGCCGATTTCCTGTGGGCGGTGCGTGCCCACCTTCACTTCATCACCGGCCGCGCCGAAGAGCGGCTCTCCTTCGACCTGCAGCAGGAGCTTGCGCAGCGCCTCTCGTATCACCGGCATCCGGGGCTGCAGGCGGCCGAGCGCTTCATGAAGCACTATTTCCTGGTCGCCAAGGACGTCGGCGACCTGACGCGGATCGTCTGCGCGGAGCTTGAAGAGCGCGAGGCGAAGAACGTGCCGCGACTCAACCGGCTCCTGCGCGACATGCGGCCGCGGCGCAGGAAGCTCAGAAGCTCGAAGGACTTTGTCGACGATCACGGCCGCATCAACATCGCCGCGCCCGACATCTTCGAGCGCGATCCGGTGAACCTGATCCGCATCTTCCACGAAGCGGGGCGGAACGACATGCCGTTCCATCCCGACGCGCTCCGCCTGATCACAAAGTCGCTCAGCCGCATCGACCGCAAGCTGCAGAACGACCCGGAAGCGAACCGCCTCTTCATGGAGATCCTGTGCGAGCCGGAGCATGCGGAATCGGTGCTGCGGCACATGAACGAGGCCGGCGTGCTCGGCCGCTTCATCCCCGACTTCGGCAAGATCGTCGCGATGATGCAGTTCAACATGTACCATCACTATACGGTCGACGAGCACCTGATCCGCGCGATCGGCATGCTCTCGGGGCTAAGGACCGGCCGCCTCGTCGAGGATCATCCGCTGTCGGGAAAGATCATCCCGACGCTCAAGGACCTGAAGGTGCTGACGGTCGCGCTCCTCCTGCACGACATCGCCAAGGGGCGACCGGAGGATCACTCGAAGGCCGGCGCCAAGGTGGCGGCCAGGCTCTGTCCGCGGCTCGGGCTTTCGCCCGCCCAGACGGAGCTCGTCTCCTGGCTCGTGCAGGAGCACCTGACGATGTCGCGCATCGCGCAGTCGCGCGACCTGTCGGATCGGCGCACCATCCTCGATTTCGCGCAGATCGTGCAGTCGATGGAGCGGATGAAGATGCTGCTGGTGCTGACCGTCTGCGATATCCGCGCCGTCGGACCGGGGGTCTGGAACGGCTGGAAGGGGCAGCTTCTGCGGGCGCTCTATTTCGAGACCCAGCCGATTCTGACCGGCGGCTTCAGCGCCGCAACGCATCAGCAGCGTCTTGCCGAGACGCGCGCGACACTGGCGGAGCGACTCAAGGACTGGCCGGCGGAGGAGCGCGAGCGCACCCTCGACCTCCACTATCCGGCTTACTGGCTGCGCGTCGACGAGGACCGACAGGTGCGGCATGCGGAATTCGTTCGCGGCGCCGACCGCGACGGCCTGCGCTTCGCCTACGAGATCCGGCCGATGACGTTCGAGGCGGCGACCGAGCTGACGGTGCTCGCGCCCGACCACCCGCGCCTTCTCTCGGTGATCGCCGGGGCCTGCGCGGCGTGCGATGCCAACATCGTCGACGCGCAGATTTTCACCACGACCGACGGACGCGCGCTCGACACCGTCATCATCAGCCGCGCCTTCGACGCCGATGCGGACGAGACGCGGCGCGGCACGCGCATCGCTCAGCTGATCGAGCAGACGCTCGAGGGCCGCGTGCGGCTAGGCCATGCCGTTGCCGGCAAGCGCGTGAAGAGCGTGCGCCGCGAGGCCTTCAAGATCGAGCCGCAGGTCAGGCTCGACAACGAGCTTTCCGACCGCTTCACGGTGGTCGAGGTCGAATGCCTCGACCGCCACGGCCTGCTCTACGACCTGACGCACGCCCTCTCGGAGCTCAATCTCGACATCGCCTCCGCCCATATCGCGACCTTCGGCGAGCGCGCGGTCGACGCCTTCTACGTGACCGATCTCGTCGGCCACAAGCTCACCGCCAAGACACGGGAGAGCCGCGTGCGGCGCGAATTGCTGAAGGCGATCGAGCGCGGCGCGAGGGGCGCGCCGGTCCAGGAAATGACGATCTCCTAGTGCCGCCGCCCGTCCCGTCGCGGAAAGGGAGCACTCTAAGCCATTGATATGTTAGACTTTCCTCAAGACAACCATAGCGTGACAGCTTAAGTGTCGCTGAACCTTTCAGGGTTAAGGTTCAAAGAATCCTCCTGACGGAACCTGGCATGCCGTATGGCGAGCACGCCCGATCGACACAGGCGACCGACGCCGCAAATCGCCCGCGGCGGCGGTCTTTCCGGAGCCGGCTTCCTGGTGGCGACGCTGCTGACGGTCGCCTTCGGCGTCGGGATCGTCGTCGGCGGCTACCTGATGTTCGCGCCGCAGAGATCTGCGGACGTCTCGCAGGCGGTGCTGTCGGCAACCGGCCATATCGATCCGAACGCCGCGCCGGCGGTGGTTGACGACGGCTCCTGGACCGACGCCGATCTGCAGGACTGCAAGAGCCAGTCGATCGCCGCGGGAGATGCCGCAAGGGCGCGCCGGCTCGCCGCCGTCAGCACCAACCGCGTCGGCCTCGGCGCACCCGACCCGCAGGTCGTCGAGCACGCCACCTATCTTCTCTGCGGCGCCACGCACAAGCCGCAGCATCTTTGCAACGATTACTGGCGGCAATGGCTGATCGACGCCATCCGATCCTATGCCGTCGAGTTCAGGCAGGTCTCCTCATCGGGCTACTGGAACAAGGTGGAAATCGCCGAGCAGGCGCAGCGCGACGGGCGCCCGGAGTGGAAAGCGATTCTCGACAGCCTTGACCAGACGACGCGCGACGTGGCGAAGATGCACCAGGACATCGTCACGGCGTTCCGCGCGCGGATCGAGGACGGGATCATCGCGCCCGACGATTTCGGCAAGTTCTTCGGACTCGGAATTCCGCCCGATATCGGCGCGATGATCGGCGATGCACATGCCGTCCGCCACGTCTGCAGTTGACGCTTCCCATTCTCCGGCTTCTCATTTTCGGGGGCGCGGACTAGGCAGGTGCGCCGGGGCTTCCCTTGGCGAATCGCGGGCGGTCGCGCGCGGGCAATTGCCGGACGAAAGCAAGGAAACGCCTCTCGCATGAGCCTCGTCCGTCAGTTCGTGAACGTCGGCGGCGCGACGCTCGCTTCGCGCGTCCTCGGCTTCGTGCGCGAGACGATGATCGCAGGCGCGCTCGGTGCCGGGCCCGTGGCCGACGCCTTCTATGCGGCCTTCCGTTTCCCGAACCTCTTCCGCCGGCTCTTCGCCGAGGGCGCCTTCAACTCCGCCTTCATCCCGCTTTATGCGCGGACCCTCGAAGGCGAAGGCGAGGATGCGGCGCGGAAGTTCGCCGAAGACGTGCTTTCCGCGCTGCTCCTCGTCCTCGCGGCGATCACCGCGCTCGTGATGATCGCGACGCCGGTCATCGTCACGCTGCTTGCGCCGGGCTTCACATCCGACGCTAGAAAATTCGACCTGACGGTCGAGCTTTTCCGCGTGATGTTCCCCTATTTGATCTGCATGTCGCTGACCGCGATGGTCACCGGCGTCCTCAATGCGCATCGCCGCTTCTTCATCGCGGCGCTGGCGCCGACGCTGCTCAACATCATCACCATCGCCGCGCTCGTCACCGCAGTGGTGATGGGGCTGAAGGGCCAGGCGGTCGGGCGGCTCCTTTCATGGTCGGTGCTGGCGGCGGGCATCGCCCAGCTTCTGATGGTGATCGTCGCCGCGCGACATATCGGATTCCACGCGCGGCTCACCCGCCCGCGGCTGACGCCGGGGGTGAAGCGGCTTTTGTGGCTGGCCGCGCCGGCGGCGGCGACCGGCGGCATCACCCAGATCAACCTCTTCATCGGCCAGATCATCGCCTCCGGCAAGGAAGGCGCGATCGCCGTCCTCCAATATGCCGACCGCGTCTACCAGCTGCCGCTCGGCGTCGTCGGGATCGCGGTCGGCGTCGTGCTCCTGCCGGAGCTCTCGCGCACCTTAAAGGCGAAGCATTACCGCGAGGCGACGCATACGCAGAACCGCGCGCTCGAATTCGCGCTGTTCCTGACGCTGCCGGCGGCAACCGCGATCGCCGTCGTCGCGACGGCAATCGTGCGGGTGCTCTACGAGCGCGGTGCATTCTCGCCGGAGACCACGGCGATCACCGCGCGGGCGCTCGCGATCTTCGGGCTCGGGCTCCCGGCCTTCGTCATGATCAAGGTGTTCACGCCGGGCTATTTCGCGCGCGAGGATACGAAGACGCCGATGCTCTTTGCCGGAATCGCCGTCGGCGTGAACGTCGTGCTGGCGCTTTCGCTCTTCCCGCTCATCCACGAGGCGGGGATCGCGACGGCGGAAGCGGTCTCCGGCTGGATCAACATCACGCTGCTGTTTCTCACGTTGCGCCGGCGCGGACATTTCTCCATCGACGGCATGCTCATGCGGCGCCTGCCGCGGCTCGTCCTTTCCTGCGCCATCCTCGGCGCCGCGCTCTATGCCGGGCTGAAGCTGCTTCAGCCGGAGCTGACGCCCGAAAGCGGGCTTGCCGCGCAGGCGGGCGCCCTCCTCCTGCTCGTCATCGGCGGTGCGATCGTCTATTTCGCAGCGGCACAGCTCACTGGTGCTACGGACGTGCGGGCGCTGGTCAGCAACGTTCGGCGGCGACCGGCAAAGATCGCTGATTCCTGATACGCTGCTGACACCTGAAGCCGCTCATTGCCGGGAGTCCGCACATGCCCACAGTGCAAGTCCGCTACATCGTGCGCGATGTCGACGCAGCGATCGCGTTCTATACGGAGAACCTCGGTTTCACGCTCGACATGCACCCTGCCCCGCCCTTCGCGATGCTTTCGCGCGGCGACCTGCGTCTCGTGCTCAGCGCACCCAATCCTTCCGGCGGCGGCGGTCAGCCGATGCCTGACGGCACGGAGCAGCAGCCGGGCGGCTGGAACCGCTTCGCAATCGAGGTGAGCGATCTCGACTCGCTGGTTGAGGCGCTGCGGAAGAAAGAGGCCCGCTTCCGCAACGACATCGTCACAGGTGTCGGCGGCAAGCAGATCCTGCTTGAAGACCCCTCGGGAAACCCGATCGAGCTGTTTCAGCCGCTGCGTGGCGAGGCGCGTCTTGGCCAGGGCTCGTAGACGGCCGGCCCGGCGGCCTCGGTTCGCGCCTTGCAACGGCGCTTCGCTTTCGCCATAAGCGCCTGCTTCTACGGACTTCACGATGAGCAAATTTCCCGAACGCGTCTTTTCCGGCATGCAGCCGACCGAGACGCTGCATCTCGGCAACTATCTCGGCGCCATGGTGAACTGGATCGCCATGCAGGAGACGCATTCGTGCATCTATTGCGTGGTCGACCTGCACGCCATGACCATCTTCCAGGATCCGAAGGTGCTCACGCAGAACACCCGTGAGGTGACGGCCGCCTATCTCGCCTGCGGTCTTGACCCGAAGCGCTCCATCATCTTCAACCAGAGCCAGGTGCACGAGCACGCCGAGCTTGCCTGGATCTTCAACTGTGTCGCCCGCATGGGCTGGCTGAACCGCATGACACAGTTCAAGGAGAAGGCCGGCAAGGACCGAGAGAACGCCTCGGTCGGTCTCTTCGCCTATCCGGACCTGATGGCCGCCGACATCCTCGTCTATAGAGGCACGCACGTGCCGGTCGGCGAGGACCAGAAGCAGCATCTGGAGCTTGCCCGCGACATCGCGCAGAAGTTCAACAATGATTTTTCCGAGTTCGATCGCGGCGCACGGGCACGGCGACGCGTTCTTCCCGCTGCCCGAGCCGATGATCACCGGGCCGGCGACGCGCGTCATGAGCCTTCGCGACGGCACCAAGAAGATGTCGAAGTCCGACGCCTCCGACATGTCGCGCATCAACCTGACCGACAGCGCCGACCAGATCGCGCAAAAGATCCGCAAGGCGAAGACCGATCCCGAACCGCTGCCGTCCGAGGCGAAGGGGCTTGCCGGCCGGCCGGAGGCGGAAAACCTCGTCGGCATCTACGCCGCGCTTGCCGGGGCGAGCCGCGAGACGGTGCTCAGGGAATTCGGCGGCGCGCAGTTCTCCACCTTCAAGCCGGCGCTGGCGGAGATCGCGGTTGCGAAGCTCGCGCCGATCGCGGCGGAGATGCGCGGCCTGCTCGAGGACGACGCCTATATCGATTCCGTGCTCGCCGACGGGGCGGAGCGCGCGCGCGCCATTGCCGCGCCCATCATGGACGAGGTGAAGGACGTGGTCGGCCTGCTTGGGACGCGCGGATGAGCCGGCGGATCGATGTCCCCCGCATTGTCGCCCGCTTGCGGGCGCGCCACCGCAATGGCAGCATGACTAGATGATGCGGCCGAGGCGAGCCCGCGAAGAGGGGCACAAGCGCAAGTTCCTCGTCGTGGTCGACGACACGCCGGAATGCGCGGTGGCGCTTTCCTTCGCGGCGCTCAGAGCTGCGCACACCGCAGGAGCCGTCGTGCTGCTCTTCGTCATCGAGCCGGAGGCGCCGCAGGGATTCGCCGGGGTGGAGGACATCATGCGGGCGGAGGCGCGCGAGCAGGCGCAGACGACGCTGGCGAAATTTGCCGCGAAATCCCGCGACTTCGCCAATATCGACCCGGAAATGGTGATCCGCGAGGGCAAGCGCGCCGACGAGATCCACGCCTTGATCGAGGGCGACGAGGACATCGCCGTGCTGGTGCTCGCCGCCGGCGAGAGCAACGAAGGCCCGGGGCCGCTGGTGACGGCGATCGCCGGGCGCGGCGCCGGCTCCTTTCCGGTGCCGATCACCATCGTTCCGGGCACGCTCACGGAAGAGCAGCTCGACGCGATCGCATGAGGGCGGCGCCGGTGCGCCTCCTGCCCCGACCCCTCAGGCGGCGACTTGTCAGCGCGACGAAGCGCGCGTTCAAGGGTCCGCCGCGTCCACCGCAAACCTCGCAAAACGAAGCCGCAGCGGGTCCCGCGCTTCCCGAGACGGGAAGCGCCGGCGCGTGGCTCGACTCCTTCGCCGGATTCTCCGGGCTCGCTGCCGGATCGTTCGATGCCGCGGCGCTCAAGGCGGCGATCGAGGCGTCGCTCCACGGCGTCACGCTGAGCCGCCACCATCTGACGCGCTTTGCCATGTATCAGGCGCTCGCCGAGCGGCTCGCGACGCATGACAGGCTGAGGCGCCGCTGCCTCGCAATATCCAGCTCAGCTCACCTTGCGCGTGTCCTCGGCCTCCGCGCCGCGCGGATCGTCGATGCGGGCTATCCGGAGCACACGATGCTGGCGCTCCGCTTCGCCGATGCAAGCTTCGACGTCTGCGTCTCCGACCAGGTGCTTGAGCACGTCGAAGGCAATCCATTCGACGCGGTGCGCGAGACCTTTCGCGTCGTAAAGCCGGGCGGCTTCGTCGTGCATACGACCTGCCTGCTCAACCCGGTGCATCGCGAGCCGGGCGATTTTTGGCGCTTCACCCCCGACGCGTTGGCGCTTCTTTGCCGAAGCGCCGGCGGCATCGTCGAAGAGGCGGCGTCATGGGGAAGCCGCGAGGCGCTGCTCCTGACCGAGATCGGGCTCCGGACGGTGAAGATTCCGGAGGAGTCCAGCCACCCGCTGCACCAGCTCGCGGTCAAGAACGACCCCGACTGGCCGATCCATACCTGGGTTGTGGCAAGGAAGCCGGGGTGAGGTCTTCGCCGGCCATTCCCGGGGGGTAGGAGCACTTCTGCGCGACATCCGCCGGGCCATCTGCCGCGCGGCACGTCCTAAGCCTTTGTCGCCATTCTCTGTTCTACCTCCGTTCGCGGAAGAACAACCACCGGCGCGAGGACAGAAACAAACGGCCAACCCTTGTTAATCCATTGAAATTTAATCGCTTTCTCGTGGCGATGCTGTGACAATCCACAGGTTATCCAAGAATATCAATGGGTTAACGGCAACAGCGCTCAGGTGCGAAGCTCACCTCCGGTGGCGCTCTTCACGGCGGCAACGATGGCGCGCGACACGGCCTCGATCTCTTCCTCGGTCAGGGTGCGCTCGCGCGGCTTCAGCGCCACCTCGATCGCCACGGATTTCTTCCCCTCGCCGATCGCGGCGCCCGTGAAGACGTCGAAGACCGAGACGCTTTCGACCAGCGCCTTGTCGGCGCCTTTCGCCGCGCGGACAATTCTGTCGGCCGGCAGGTCGCCGGCGACGACGAAGGCGAAGTCGCGGGTGACCGTCTGGTAGGGCGACGCGTCGAGGGCGGGACGCGTCGTGCGCGCGCCTTTCGGCAGCGGGACTGCGTCAAGGTCGACCTCGAAGGCGACCAGCGGGCCGGTCACGTCCATCGCGGAAAGCACGCGCGGGTGGATTTCGCCGAAGACGGCGAGCGTGTTCTTCGGCCCGAGCTTGAAGCAGCCTACGCGGCCCGGGTGATACCAGCTCGGCCCTTCCGCCGCGGTCTGCAGCTTGTCGACCGGCGCACCGACCGCAGAAAGGACCGCAAGCGCGTCGGCCTTGGCGTCGAAGAGATCGACGGCGCGGCGCGGTTCCGCCCAATGGCGCGGGCTGTTGAAACCGCGGCGCACGCCGGCGACGCTGATATGCTCGTCTTCGGCGCGGTCGCCCTGATAGATCTGCCCCACCTCGAACAGCGCCAGATCGGCGAAGCCGCGCGCGACGTTGCGTCCGACCGCGGCGATCAGGTTCGGGGCGAGCGACGGCCGCATGTCGGAAAGCTCCGAGGAGATCGGGTTGGCAAGCGCCAATGTTTCCGATCCGCCGCCAAAAAGCTCCGCCTGGGTCTTGGGCAGGAACGACCAGGTGACGGCCTCGTTCATGCCGCGCTCCGCAAGCGTGCGCGAGGCGAGGAAGCGCCGCCGCTGCGCCGTCGTGATGCGACGCGCGCCGCCGTCATGGAGCCGCGGCAGCGGCACGTTTTTCACCTTGTCGAGGCCGTAAACGCGGACGACCTCCTCAACGAGATCGGCCTCTCCGCCCATGTCCGGCCGCCAGGGCGGCACCTCGGCGACGATTGATTCGCCGGTTCCTGCGACCGTGAAGCCGAGCGCCTCCAGGATCGCGACCTGCTCGCGCTCCTTAATGTCGACGCCTGCGAGCGTCTTTACGCGATCGAGGCGAAGCGGCAGCGAGAGGCTCCTGACAGGCGCATGGCCGGCGATCACCAAGTCGGAGGCTTCGCCGCCGCAAAGGTCGAGGATCATTTGCGTGGCGATCTCCGCCCCCGGCTCGACGAAGGCCGGGTCGACACCGCGCTCGAAGCGGTAGCGCGCATCGGAATTGATGCCGAGTTTTCTGCCCGTCGCGGCGGTGCGGATCGGATCGAAGTAGGCCGCCTCGAGGAAGACGTTGCGGGTTTCCGGCGTGCAGCCCGTCAGCTCGCCGCCGATGATGCCGGCAATCCCTTCCGGGCCGTTGTCGTCGGCAATCACCGTCATCTCGGCGTCGAGCGTATAGGTCTTGCCGTCGAGCGCCTCGATCGACTCGCCGTCGCTCGCGAGCCGCGCATGGATCGTGCCCTTCACCTTGTCGGCATCGAAGACGTGCAGCGGGCGGCCAAAGCTCAAGGTGATGATGTTGGTAATGTCGACCAGTGCCGAGATCGGTCGTAAACCGACGGCGCGGAGCCGCTTCTGCATCCAGTCCGGCGACGGACCATTGGTCACGCCGCGGAAATAACGCCCGATGAAGAGCGGGCACGGCGTGTTCGCAGGATCGTCGAAGCGGAGCTCGACTGCGACCGGGCTCTTGAACGCGCCTTCAACGACCTGCGGCTCGAGCGGCTTCAGCTCGCCGATCCCCTTGGCGGCGAGATCGCGGGCAATGCCGTAGATGCCGAGCGCGTCCGGGCGGTTTGGCGTGACGGCGACGTCGATCACCGGATCGTCGAGCCCGGCCCAGGCGGCATAGGGCACGCCGACCGGCGCATCGGCGGGAAGATCGACGATCCCCTCGTGGTCGTCGGAGAGGCCGAGCTCGCGCTCCGAAAGGAGCATGCCGTTCGACGCCTGACCGCGGATCTGCCCGGCCTTCAAGTCAACGCCGGTGCCCGGGATGTGCGAGCCGGCCGGCGCGAAGACGCCCTTCATGCCGGTGCGGGCATTGGGCGCGCCGCAGACCACTTGGACGGGGTCGCCCTGCCCGGGATCGACCAGGCAGACGCGCAGCCGGTCGGCGTTCGGATGCTGCCTTGCTTCGACGACATTGGCGATCACGAACGGCTTCAGCTTCTCGGCCGGGTTCGAGAGCTCCTCAAGCTCCAGCCCGAGATGCGTCAACGCCTCGGCGATCTCCGCGGCGCTCGCGCAGGTGTCGAGGTAGTCCTTCAGCCAGGAAAGAGTGAATTTCATGGGAAAAGCGGGTCCAGCGGCGTCGCGGTTCCCTAGCGGCGGGGAGGCCGCAAGGCAAGGCGGAGCGCCGGAGATGCCTGCCAGATGGCCGCCTCCCCGCCGCCGTGAAAAAGCCTGGCGGGTGAAACGCTTTCCACACCTCGACGAAACGTCGCCGAAACATGCGGCCGGTAGTTCAACTCCTTCCGGCGCGGGCCTGCTTCGACGAAGCGAAGCCTCGAGCCGCGCTTCAACCCAAACGCATGGAGAGAGCCGTGAGTAGCGTCGCGCTGTCGCGCAATCTGTCGAGAACCATTGCCGGCATCGGTGCCGCCGTGGCGTTCGGCACCTCGTTCTGGCGCCTGATTGCAAGGCTTCGGAAGACGGGGAAGGATGCGCGCGCGTTGCAGATGCTGCCGGATCACGTGCTTGCCGACATTGGTCTCGAAAAGATGGAGATCATGAGCGGCACATACGGTGCGCGCGAGACCTGGGTCACTCCGCACCGCTATCGCTAAGCCCCCAGGCGCGTCGCCATTTCCGATGGCGTCGCGCCTCGTTCTCCGAATCGTCCGAACCGCAGCGCGAACTGGCCAGCGTCCTGGAGCGGCGGAGGTCCGGGTCGAATCGATCCGCCGCTCCAGTTTTTGTTGAGCAGAGCATCGGATTCCTTCCAAAATCGGCTCCCCCTTTTGGGTCCGATGCTCTCGAGTTCACAATAAGATAACGCCAGTCGGGTAGAGATCGCCGCAATCGGCCGCGCTCCGCTAGGCTGACCCACATCGCAGGGAAAAGTCGAATGCGTCGCGCGCATGTTGTTGTTCTTTGCAGTCTTGCGTGGACCGGCCACGCCATCGCAGCCGGAGCGACGGCCGACGAGGCGCAGCAGCTCGTCGACACCTTCCACCACTATCTCGGGATGCCGAAGGCTGCCGACTATGTTCGCAGCGAGCCGCAGGGCGACGCCTATCGCCTGAGCTTCGACATTGCAGGGTTCGCGCGCCCCTTCGAGAGCAATGTCTTCACCCTCGACGCTTCCGAATTGACGTTCCTGGCGAAGCCGCTTGCCAACGGCACGTGGCAGGTCAGCGATCTGCAGATGGACCCGCTCACGATCCACGTCGGCGAAGTGACGACGACGTATCGGTGGGGCGGGGTCACCTTCGACGGAATTTATGATCCTGCGCTGGCGGCGTTCACAAAATTCGACGAGACCGTCAACGAAGTGAGCACGGAGACGACCGGGCCGAACGTCAATTCAGCCACGCATTACGGGATGCAGACCGTTCGCGGCACAGGCGCTGCTGCAGGCTCCGGCGCCGTGGATGCCACGGTCGAGCAGACGATGAGCGATCTCAGCGCCCACGAGACGGTCGCGTCGCCGCAGTCGCCGACTTCGCCGCCCGTAGACATCGCCTATAGCGTGGATTCCGGCTCCGGCGCGGTGACGATCGCCGCGCTTGAAGCGCGCAAGGTGCTCGATCTCTGGGCCTACGCCGTCGCCCACCTTCAGAAAGATGCGCCGGATGTCGACGAAAAGGAGCTGAAGGCGCAGCTCATCGCGCTGTTGCCCTTGTTTCAGCATCTCGACGAAAAGGGGATGATCCAGGGCGTCCGGGTCGAGACGCCGCTCGGCGAATTCGGCGTGCAGGAGTTTGGCGGCAGCTTGGCGATGTCCGGACTTTCTTCCAACAGCGAAATGGCCGTCACAATCAACGTCAGCGGTCCGGCCTATCCTGAAGAGCTGACGCCGCCCTGGGCGAAGCAGCTTGTGCCGACGGGCCTGGCACTCGGCTTCGCCGTTTCCGGCCTCGATCTCGATGCCAGTGTCAGAAAACTCATCGAATCCTTCCATCTGAACAGAACGCCGATGATCGACCAGGCCGAGGCCCGGGCTGCGGGACAGCTCGCACTGCCGGCCGGGGGCGTCGCGGTCAAGCTCCAGTCGACCCACATCGACGGTCCGCTTCTCCATGTGCAGGTTGAGGGCGAGATGAGGCTCACGATGCCGGCACCGACCGCGAACTTCGAAGTGACGGCAACAGGGCTCGACAGCGCCATTGAATTGTTGAAGGGCGCCGACGACCCGGTTGCAAGTCAGACACTCGCCTCGCTTACGCTCGCCCAGACCCTGGGGCGTCCCGGAGATAACGGCTCCGAACACTTCTCGATCGAGATCGGAAACGGCGGCTCCGTCACCATCAACGGTCAGATGCTCCGACCGCCGACGAACGGCACGCCGTAGAGATCGAACCGTCAGTTCAGATCGAGCCGGTAGATCAGAACGGGGCTCTATCCTTTCGTTCCAGCATGATCTTGTCCGAAAAGCGGTTCCCACTTTTCGGGATCATGCTCAGCGCACGACGCCGCCCTCGGCGCGCACGTAGCCGCTGGTCCTGACCGTCCAGTCGCCGACCGCAACGGACTTGCCCCCGGCCGCGTTGTCCGCGACGGGCGGAAGCGTGCTCTGGCAGGCGGCGATCATCGTTGCGAAGACGAGCAGCAAGGAAACACCCGCCATGCGCACCGCGTTCAAAGGCTGAGCCCCTCCGCGAGACTCGGCATCGACAGTGCCGAGAAGCCGTAATGGCGGAGCCAGCGGAGATCCGCCTCGAAGAAGGCGCGCAGATCCGGAATGCCGTATTTCAGCATGGCGATCCGGTCGATCCCCATGCCGAAGGCGAAGCCCTGGTATTTGTCGGGGTCTAGCCCGCCGGCGCGGATGACGTTCGGGTGCACCATGCCGGAGCCGAGAATCTCCAACCAGTCGTCGCCTGCACCAATCTTGAGCTCGCCGCCCTCCCACGAGCAGCCGATATCAACCTCCATCGACGGCTCGGTGAACGGAAAGTGCGAGGGGCGAAAGCGCATCTTCACCTGGTCGAGCTCGAAGAACGCCTTGCAGAAGGCTTCGAGCGTGCCCTTCAGGTGGCCGAGATGCGTCGCCTCGTCGATGACCAGCCCCTCGACCTGATGGAACATCGGCGTGTGCGTCTGGTCGGAATCGGAGCGGAAGGTGCGGCCGGGCGCGATGATGCGGATCGGCGGCGGCGTCGTCTCCATGGTGCGGATCTGCACCGGGGAGGTGTGGGTGCGGAGCACCATGCGCTCGTTCGAGCCGGGGCGCGGGTTGAAATAGAAGGTGTCGTGCTCCTGCCGGGCGGGATGCTCGGGCGGAATGTTGAGCGCGCCGAAATTGTACCAGTCGGTCTCGATGTGCGGCCCCTCGGCGACCGAGAAGCCCATGTCGCCGAAGACCGCGACCACTTCCTGCCAGACCTGCGTCACCGGGTGGACGGTGCCCTGCGGCTCGGGGCGGGCGGGGAGCGTGACATCGACCGTCTCGGTGCGCAGGCGTGCGTCGAGGTCGGCTTCGCGCAGCGTGGCGCGGCGCGCCTCGATTTTCCGGGCGATCGTGTCCTTCAGCGCGTTCAGCGCGGCACCGGCGGACTTCCGCTCCTCCGGGTCCATCTTGCCGAGCCCCTTCAGGCGCTCGGAGATCGCGCCCTTCTTGCCGAGCGCCGAGACGCGCACCTCGTCAAGCGCACGCTCGTCCCCGGCGCCCGAGATGGCCGCCGCGATCGACTGTTCGAGATCAGCGAGGTCCGACATCGTCCAAGAGTTCCCCTAGGTGCGAGCGTCTTTTAGCCAGATGCCGCCCCACACGGAAGGGCGGGGGACCACCTGCGGCGCAAGATCGGGCGTGAGGTCAGGCTGCTTTGCGGAGGGCCCGCGCGCCGAGCACATTGCCGTGACGGGCGAGCATATGGAGCCAGGCTTTGACGAGGTGGGCGCGAAGCCGTGTGTCGCGAATGAGGCGGACACGCTCGCCGCCGACGTTCAGGAACCCTTGCGGATCGGCGCTGCATGCGGCCCAGGCCTGAGCGAGCCGGCCGTCCGCGACGGCATCGCGAAAGAACCCGAAGTGCCAGCACTCGCCGGGCCGGGACGCGGCGAGGATGCGGTCGGCGGCACGCGCGCGCTTGTTGATCTCATCGGGGCTTCGAATGGGCAGATGGAAAAGCTCAAGCCCACCCTCGATCGTTTCGGTCGGGCCGGAGGTGAGCATGTGGCTGCCGAGGTGGAAAGCCACCGGCTCGGAGGATTTCACGCCGACCTTGTGAAAGAGCCCGGCGTAGACAGGCGTCAGACAAGCGTCCGAGTGGCTGAGCGGCGCGCGAAACCTGACGCGCAACATCTCCCGCGCGCTCATCGGCCCGGCGTTGTGAACCTGCACGAATTGCTGCATCGCGCCGAGGAATGTCCCGGCGGGCCTCTCCCGCGCCGACGCCCTGATCCGCGTAAGGTCGAGGTCCCAGAACTCGTCGATGTCGAAGGGAAAGACGAGCCGGACCCCCTCGGCGATCAGGGCGTTCGTCGCATTGCTCACGATCGCCGCCTGAGCGAAACCGGGCTCGGTCGCGCGCGCGACCGAGAGGCGCGGCTCGCGCGCCTCGAGCCGGCGCAGGAACTCGTAGGTCCCGTCGGTCGAGCCGTCGTCGACGATGTGGATGCGGTCGAAGCCGAGCCGCAGATAGTGGCCGACGGTGAACGGCGCGATGTCGACGGCATCGCGCACCATGCAGACGCCGCCGACCCGGTCCCCGGAGCGATCGGACGCCGATGGCATCGTCCCCTCTCCCGTCATGGCGACGGAAGCCCGGATCAGGCTACCCGCCGACAGCCCTCTCAAACTCGTTCGGCGTCTTGTCCTTGAGATAGGCAAGTGCCGCCTTCGCCTGCTCGACGAGCGCCGCGAAGACCGCCGGCTCGTGGATCGCAAGATCGGAGAGCACCTTGCGGTCGACCTCGATTCCGGCCCGGGAGAGGCCGTCGATCAGCCGCCCATAGGTCAGGCCCGAGCCGCGCGCCGCTGCGTTGATCCGCTGGATCCACAGCGCCCGGAACGAGCGCTTGCGGTTCTTGCGGTCGCGATAGGCGTACTGGTTGGCCTTCTCCACCGCCTGCTTGGCGATGCGGATGGTGTTCTTGCGGCGGCCGTAATAGCCCTTGGCCTGCTCCAACACCTTCTTGTGCCTGGCGTGACCGGTCACGCCTCTCTTAACACGCGCCATTGTGGTTCACTCCAAGCGGTCAGCGGTTGTACGGCATGTAGACTTTGACGATGCGCTCGTCGGAATCGGCGAGCACCGCGGTGCCGCGCGCCTTCCTGATGAACTTCGTCGTCCGCTTGATCATGCCGTGACGCTTGCCCGCCTGGCCGACCTTCACATGGCCGTTCGCGGTGAACCTGAAGCGCTTCTTGGCGCCCGACTTGGTCTTCTGCTTGGGCATTTTGCTCTCCATTCAGACGCGAAACGAAGCCGCCTTGAGGAGGCTCGGATCGCAAAGCTCGGGTTTGAGCGTTCGGGACCGCCACGGCATGCCCTTGAGCCTTGGCTCGAAGCCGGGCGATCCGAAGGGCGCTGATATAGCCAAGGCCGCGCGGAGAGGCAAGGGAAAGCGGGCGATCGGGGCCCCGGAGCGGTTGCGCGGCTTTGCCGCCTGTGGCATTGACGCCGCCTGTCAGAATGGCTTCGCGCACGAGGTTTCGCCGGCCATCCCCGGACGCTGCCGTAGCTCAGTGGTAGAGCACTCCCTTGGTAAGGGAGAGGTCGTGAGTTCAATCCTCCCCGGCAGCACCATCGGCTCGCAGCCCGGCGGCCTTCATCCCCAAAACCTGTCAGCTTGCTGGCATGCTCTGTCAGCCGGCCGCAAGCGCGGGCGGCCTAGCCTTTGATCCGCGGCCGACCCGGCCGCGAAACGAAGGATATGAGCCCATGCGCAAATCCCTGCTGATTGCCGCTGCATTCGCACCGCTCGTGGCGGTCGCCCTCGTGGCGGTGCCGGCAATTGCCCAGTCGGGCGCCCAGCCGAGCGGAGAGGTTGTCGCCCAATCGAGCGCGCCGCCTCTCGATCTTGAAGCCATTCCGGTGCAGCCGGTCAGCGGCCCGATGGCGGTCGGCATCGCGACCGACGACGAGGAGGGCGGCGCGACCTGCGCGCACGCCACCAACTGCGACGACGGCTCCATGATCGAGGCCGACTACCACGGCGCCGGACACGAGAGCGAACTCGGCGAAGGCGACTAGAGCGGATCGCCCGCGCGATACGGCCGGCGGCCTCTCGGCTGCCGGCCGCCGTTTGAGAAAGCATCGCTTCCTTCCCCGTGTCTCTTCCTCTTCGCATCGGGCGAGCCCTGCGCCGATTCATCTTGTCCAATGCAAGTCGGCGCCGACTCACAAAATGCATCACGCTCCCTGCGTCATTCTTCCGCACCGGGAATTTCGAATCCTTGTCGGCCTGTCAGCACCGCGTCAGGTGCTCCTCTCTAGGTCTCGCTGCGTAGACGCAAACACGGTGAGGCAAGCCCCCTGCTTCCGATCCGCAACTTCGGAGAATTCCAGATGTATCGTCCCTTCCTGTTCGCTGCCGTCACTGCCGCCGGTCTCGCCGGCGTCAGCCCCGCCTTCGCCTCCGGGTCGTGCAGCACCGCGCCGCAGTCGCAGTGGCAGCCGCAGTCGGCGCTTGAGACGCAGCTCAAGGCCGACGGCTACGATATTCGCCAGATCAAGGTCGAGAACGGCTGCTATGAGGTCTACGCGACCGACAGCAACGGGAACCGGATGAACCTCGCCTACAACGCCGAGACGCTGCAGAAGCTCGACAACGCGGAAGCCGGCGAGAATTGATCCTTCGCTTTCGCCTTTCGTCGTGACGGTGCACGCGCACCAGACAGATCGGGTCCGCATCTGGGATCCGGTGGTGCGCGTCTTCCATTGGACTCTGGCGCTGAGCCTCGCTGTTGCGTGGCTCAGCGCCAACGTCTTTGAAGCGGTGCATGTGTGGGCCGGCTATGCCGCCGGGGCGCTGGTTCTCGTGCGCCTCGTCTGGGGCTTCGTCGGCACGCCCTATGCGCGCTTCGCGCACTTCGTCCGCTCGCCGGGAACGGTTCTCGATTATCTTGGCGCGATCCTGCGCCGCGCCGAGCGCCGCTATCTCGGGCACAATCCGGCGGGCGGCGCGATGATCGTCGCGCTGCTTCTCGCAACGGCGGCGACCGCGTTCACCGGCTGGCTTTTGACGACGGACGCCTATTGGGGCGTCAAGTGGATGCAGCACGTTCACAATGTGTTGGCGCACGGCCTCCTGCTCCTGGTCGGGCTGCACGTCGTCGGCGTGCTTCTTGCCTGCTACCGGCACCGCGAGAACCTGATCGCGGCGATGGTGCGTGGAACAAAGCGCGCGGCCGGCAGCGACGACGTCGACTGAGACTCCACCCTTCTCGCGCCTCGAAATGTGATCGACGGCGGACGCCGCAACGTCGTCGATCTGTCCTAAGATGACGCTCTCTCTCCGAGGCTTCTGGAGCAGGACGATGGCGAAGAGATCAGGCTTGGCGGGGCTCGCGGCGGTCGCCGCGGCGGGGCTGCTGCTTTTCACGGCGCCGGCGCGCGCCGATGTCATCGACGGCGACTGGTGCGCCGCGGATGGGCGCACCTTTTCGATCCGCGGGCCGTCCATCACCACGCCCGCCGGCAATGCGACCGAGGGCAATTATTCGCGCCACCACTTCAGCTACGTCGTGCCCGACGGCGAGGAGAGCGCCGGTGAAACGATCGCGATGATCCTCCTCAACGAAAACACCGTGAACGTTCAGGAGGGCGACAAGGCGGCGGAGATCTGGCTGCGCTGCAAGCCGGCGGTGAGCTGAGATTTTCGCGCGGGCTATCCGGCCGCGCCAATGGACGATTTGTTTGACGCCTCGATCTGCGCGATCAGCGCCGGCACTTCGTGCGGCGGCACGGATTTGCTGAACAGGAAACCCTGCGCCTCATCGCAGCCTTTGTCGGAGACGCTGTCGAGTTGCTCAAGGGTTTCGATGCCCTCCGCCGTGATCCGCATGTTCAGCGAATGGCCGAGTTCGATGACGGCCCGGACCAGGGTTCTGGACGCTTGGCGTGTGGCCAACTGGCTAACAAACGAGCGGTCGATCTTGATCCGGTCGAAGGGGAATTGCTGCAGATAGCCGAGCGACGAGTAGCCCGTGCCGAAATCGTCGAGCGCGATCTTCAGGCCGAGCTGGCGAAGGTCACGCAGGCTGTGCTGGGTCTCGTCGCTGCCGCTGAGGAGGAGTCTCTCGGTGATCTCCAGCTCGAGGCGCCGTGGGTCCAATCCCGACCTGGCTAATGCATTCGCCACGCGGGGCGCAAATAGACGGCCGCTGAATTGCGCCGACGAAACGTTCACTGCAACAGAGATATGCGCCGGCCAGTGCGTCGCCTCCCGGCAAGCTTGATAGAGCACCCAGTCGCCGATCGGCACGATCAGCCCCGTCTCCTCGGCAAGCGGAATGAATTCGGATGGCGGCATCGTGCCCTTGAGCGGATGCCGCCAGCGCAGGAGCGCTTCGAAGCTGGTCACGGCACCGGTGCGCAGATCGACACTCGGCTGGTATTCGATCTCGATCTCGTTGTTCGCCAGCGCGGCGGTGAGATCGGCTTTCAGCTCCTCGCGGGCAATCAGCCGCTCTTCCATCTGCGGCTCGAAGAACAGATAGGTGCTGCCGCTGCCGGCGGCCTTGGCCGCGTGGAGCGCGATATCCGCCGTCTTGATGAGCGCGTCGGCGTCCTCGCCATCGCGCGGCCCGAGCGAGATCCCGATGCTCGCATTGGCCTTCACGGGATCGCCGTCGGTTGTGTAGGGCTGCGTGATGCGGTCGTAGAGGCGTAGGGCGAGGGCGCGCACCTCGACTTCATCCGCTGCGGATCGATGCAGAACTGCGAATTCGTTGCCGCCTAGGCGTGCGACGATATCGCCTTTGGCGACGGTCGCGCGCAGCCGATTGGCCAGTTCGACCAGGATCGCATCACCGGTGGGGTGGCCGAGCGTATCGTTGATGATCTTGAAGTCGTCGAGATCGAGGAACAATACCGCCACGATCTCATCCGCTCCCTTGTGGGCGATCGCCTCCGCGAGCTCGGTGTGAAACACCAGTCGGTTGAACAGGCCGGTCAGGGAATCGCGCGCGGCAAGATAGGCGATCTCCTCGCGCGCCTGCTTGCGTGCGGTGATGTCCTGCAGCGTCACGAATGCGGAGCGCGGCGCGCCCCCTCTTTGACCGCGGTGAGCGTGCGCAAGGCCCACATGACCTGGCCGTCCTTGCGCACGTAGCGCTTCTCGTCGGTCACGAAGATCAGCGTGCCGGACTCGAGCGCTTTGATCGCGGCGGAATCGACTTCGCGTTCCTCGGGGATCGCCAGATCGTCGAAGCGCTTGCTGGTCAGTTCCGCCTCGGAATAGCCGGTGAACTTGACGTATTGCGGGTTGGCTCGGATGATGCGGCCGGTTTCGAGATCGGCCCACGCGATGGCCACGCCCGAGCTTTCGAAAACGCCCTGGTCGCGCTCGGACTGAAGCGAAAGCGACGCGTTGAGCGTCCTGAGTTCCGCTTCCTCGTTCGCCCGCCGCTGCTCGCGCTCCAGCAGCCCGCCGATTACGACGATGCCGAGCGGAAAGATGAACACCGTGTAGGAAAAGAACAGCGCGCCGATGCGAACCGCGTCTTGCGGCGACACAGTCGAGAAGACCAGTGCGGCGATCGGCAGCGAGGCATTGGCCGCCGCCATGACGACACCGAGCAAGGCAAGGTTCAACGGCGTCTTCGCCAGCTTCGACTGTGCGAAGCCGATGGCCAGGGTGGCGCCGACAGCGATCCCAAAGACGGCCGCAGGGGAGTGGCCGCCGAGATAGGTCCGATGGACCGCGGCGACAGCTGCCGCGACAAGCGCCGGGACGGGACCGCCGATGATCGCGGCAACCGCAATCACGACGTTGCGAAGGTCGCCGATGAGCCCCGGACCCATCGGATACGCGCTCATCATCGTTCCGATGATCATCGCGCTGAAGGCGATGCTGAGGACGATCGTGCGCTGCCAATTCGACCGCGCCCGCAACCACGGGAAGGCGAGGCTGAGGATGAATGCCATCCCGAGCAGCTCCAGCCCGTTGATCAATATCGCAATGCCTGTCGTCAGAAGTCCGGCCATATGTCCCGCGCTCCTCGGCGCAGGCGGCCTGACGCTATAGGGGAGGTGTTGACGCAGGATGAATTGGCGATCTGGCGGGAACCTTGGGGAATCGGTGAATGGCGGTCGGTGTTGCGTTGTCCTCGAACCGGACGTTCTACGTTTCGCCGTGAGCCAAAGTCGTGCACGTCACGTCGGACGGCGCCCAGCCTCACTTCAGGAATTGACCCCGAGCGCAGACTTAGGGGTTCGACCAGGCGGCTGGCCGAGCGGCTGATGGCGGCGCTCCGCCGCCCGGTCTTCGACGGGTTCGGGCGAAGCCAGCTGTGAGAAGCGACGGCGGCCTGCTAGAGATCACGCTATTCAGAAGAGGCAACGAATGATCCGTCACACCGTCGTCTTCCGCTTGAAGCATCCGAAGGGCTCGGCGGAGGAAAAGGACTTCCTCGCCGCCGCCGACGTGCTTGAGACGATTCCGGGCGTGCAGAAATTCGAGAAGCTGCGGCAGGTCAGCGGCAAGAACGACTACACCTATGGCTTCTCCATGGAGTTCGCCGACGCGGCCGCCTATCGCGGCTATAACGACCACCCCGAGCACGTGCGCTTCGTGAAGGAGCGCTGGGTGCCGGAGGTCGAGGAATTCCTGGAGATCGACTACGAGCGGCTTTGAGCGCCGGCCCGTCCGCGACCGTCAGCCGGCGAAGAACGCGCCGAGGCGGCTGAAGGCGTCACCGTTCGCGACGATGACGGCAACAATCGCGCCGGAGATGACGGCGAAGAGAAGGTGGTCGGTGGTGAGCTTGATTCGATTCATCTGATTCTTTTGCGGACGTTGTCTTGCGGGCCGATGTCGCCGCCGTTTCCGGAATGTTGCTTCGTTGAACTAATGGCCGCGTCCGGGGCATGTTCCCGCCTCTCGACAGGCGGCAAGCGGTGTGGTGGGTTTGAGCTTGCAGCAGACCAGAGTTCGCGATGCGCATCGACGGCAAGGATTTTCGCACGATCTGGCCTAACGAGGACGGCGTCAGCGTCGACGTGATCGACCAGACGAAGCTGCCGCATCGGTTCGAGGTGCTGACGCTGCGCACTGCCGCCGACGCCGAGCGCGCCATCCGCACGATGGTGGTGCGCGGCGCGCCGCTGATCGGCGCGACCGCCGCCTACGGCATGGCGCTCGCCGCGCTCGAGGACGCCTCCGACGGCGGGCTCGGGCGCGCCTGCGAACTGCTCATCAAGAGCCGGCCGACGGCGGTCAATCTGCGCTGGGCGCTTGAGCGGGTGCAGGCGAAGCTCCGCAGCATCCCGGAGAAGCGAGCGCGCCGCGGCAGCCTATGAGGAGGCCGCGCGAATCGCCGACGAGGATGTCGCCATCTCCGAGGCGATCGGCGAGCACGGCGCGACGCTGATCGAAGACATCGCGGAGAGCCGTGCTTCCGGGCTGCCGGTCAATGTCTTGACCCACTGCAACGCCGGCTGGCTCGCGACGGTCGACTGGGGGACGGCGCTCGCGCCGGTCTTCAAGGCGCACCGCGCGGGCCTGCCCGTGCATGTGTGGGTGGACGAGACGCGGCCCAGGAACCAGGGCGCCAGCCTCACGGCGTGGGAGCTGAACAAGGAGGGCGTGCCGCACACCGTCATCGCCGACAATACCGGCGGGCACCTGATGCAGCACGGCATGGTCGATCTCGCTATCGTCGGCACCGACCGCACGACGCGGTCGGGCGACGTCGCGAACAAGATCGGCACGTATCTCAAGGCGCTCGCGGCGCACGACAACGGTGTGCCGTTCTATGTGGCGCTCCCCTCCTCCACCATCGACTGGCGGGTGCGCGACGGCGTGAAGGAGATCCCGATCGAGGAGCGGAGCGCGGAGGAGGTGACGCATCTCTCCGGCATGACGGCGGCGGGCGAGGTCGCGACGATCCGCATCACCCCGGAAGGGAGCCCGGCGGCGAATTTTGCCTTCGACGTGACGCCGGCGCGCCTCGTCACGGGACTGATCACCGAGCGCGGTATCGCGGACGCGTCGGAGGAAGGGCTGACGGCGCTCTTCCCGGAGGCGGAGGCGGCCTGATCATCCTTTGCGTGCGGTGTCCGTGGCGAGGTCGGAGCTGTAGAGCGCACCGGCGTCGGCGCGGCGCGGTCGGCCGCGGCGCGCGATCCGCCAGCTCACCGGGAGCAGCACGAGGATTATGATCAGCGACGGCAGCGCGTGCGTCGGGAACGCGCCCGTCGCAGCGGCGATCGCGGCGCCGGCGAGGATGACGGCGCTCACGCCAAGCATGACGGTCCAGAAGATGTAGAGCGGCCCGGCGAGGCCGGCGACGATCCTGACGGAGGGGTTTGCCGCAGTGGCGCGGGAAAGCAGCGCCTCGACGAAAGGGAGATAGCTCGCCGAGCGGTCCTCGAACCGCCCGATGCCGCGAAAATGCGTGGCCGCGATCATGAGCTTGCCGCGGAATTTTCCCTTGAGCACCGTCCGCCGGACAATCCGCCCGAAGGTCGGCGGCATCGAATAGATGTGGACGTAGCCGATGTCCGCATAAGGGATGCGTTCGGACCGCTTGGCGGCGGACCAGACGAGCGCCTCGGGCGTCAGGCTGAAATGGCGCTCGCTCGAAAAGAGGCTCCGCCGCACATTGTGCTCAGGCGACCCGGCGTCCTTGTCCGTCATCGACTGCCCCCTGCCCTGACGGCTACCCGCCTTCGGCGGTTCCGGCCTCCGCCTCGGCGGGGGCCGCGGCGATGGGCGAGACGAGCACGCGGTCGATGCGGCGGCCGTCCATGTCGACGATCTCGAATTTCAGGCCGTCCCATTCGAAGCGGTCGCCGACCTGCGGGATGCGCGCCAGCCGCGCCAGCACGAAGCCGGCGAGCGTCTCGAAATCCTCGTCGCCGCGCATGTCCTTCCGCACCAGAATCCGCTCCACCTCGTGGATGCCGAGCATGCCGTCCATCAGCCAGGAGCCGTCGTCGCGGGCGACGGCGGACGGCTCCTCGATGTCTGTCAGGTCCTCCGGCAGCTCGCCGGCTATCGCCGTCAGGATGTCGGTGGGCGTGACGATCCCTTCCAGCACGCCGTACTCGTCCACCACCACCGCCATGTGCAGCGGGTTCTCGCGGAACATCTCAAGCAGCCGCAACACCGGCGTCGCCTCGTGCACGACGAGCGGGCTGCGAAGCGACGCGGTGACGTCGAAGCCGCCGCCCGTCGCCACCCGGTCGAGCAGATGCTTGGTGTGGATGATGCCGGCAAGCTCGTCGAGGCCCCTGCGCCCGGCCGGATAGCGCGAATGGCCGCTCTCGGCGATCTCGCGCCGGATCGTCTCGGGCGGATCGTCCAGGTCGATCCAGTCGACCTCCACGCGCGGCGTCATGATACTTTTCACCGAGCGATCGGCGAGGCGCAGCACGCCGTCAATCATGTCTCGCTCAGCGACGTGAAAGACGCCGGTGCGGGTTCCCTCGGCGATCAGGCGCTTCACCTCCTCTTCGGTCACCGGATTATCCGGCCTGTCGGGAATCCGCAGAAGCTTGACCAGGGCGTCGGTTGAGAGGCGGAGGATAAAGATCACCGGCGCGCCGGCGACGGAAAGCCGCGCCATGAAGGGCGCAACGGAGGCTGCGACACGTTCCGGATTGTTGAAGGCGACCCGCTTCGGCACCAGCTCGCCGACGACTAGCGAGAGATAGGTGATGGCGACGACGACGACCGCGAGCGAGACCGGATAGGCATAGTGGCCAAAGCCCGTGAGCAGCGTGCTCAACGGCTCGGCGAGCGTCGCACCGGAATAGGCGCCGGCGAAAACGCCGACCAGCGTGATGCCGATCTGCGTGGCGGAGAGAAGCCGGGTCGGATCGTCGAGCAGTTGAAGTGCGGTGCGCGCGCCGCGCACCTTCTCGTCCGCCATGTGCTCGAGACGGGCGCGTCTGGACGACATCACCGCCAGCTCGGACATGGCGAAGAACCCGTTCAGGACGATCAGAACCGCAATGACGAGGATGTCCCAAACGAGCATCAGACCGAAAGCGCTCCGCCAATCGTCCGCCAGCCTAGCGAAATCTTTTGGAAAATGCGCGCCCTCCGGACGTGAGCTTCTAAGTGGCCGCACGGCCGGCGAAAAGACGCAAAGGAAAGCGCCCCGGCGGGGGCGCTTTCAGGATGACGGAAGGGCGACCTACCGCGTGATGTGGATATTCGTCAGGTCCTGGCCGATGTCGGCGAAGGCGGCGTCGAGCTCGGACGCGTCCGGCACCTCGTAGTAGAGGGGCTTGCCGTTGCTGCCGACCGAAGCGCAGTCCTCGAAGATCTGCCGCGTGGCGGGATCGTTCTCCTCGAGCAGGATCATGTAGAGGCGGATGCCCTTCGCCTTCACCGCCTGGCAGATGGTGCTGACCTTGTCGTTCAGCCGCTGGATGCCGGTCCGCTCGTCGGGCGCGAGGCGGCCGTCGGCGCGGTAGCCGTAGCTCGTGTAGGTCTCGGGGAAGGTGTTCTTGCCGTCGGAGAGGAGGACGAGCACTTTCTGCGTGGCCGTGTCCTCATACGGCGCCCCCTGAGTGAAGGGCTCACCGGGCGACAGCACGCGCCAGCCCCAGGCGAGGCCCTGCGGGATGTGGGTGTAGCCACCCGGCTGCATGGCGTCGATCGCGTCGTGCATCCGCTGCTGGTCGTTGGTCAGCTCGACGATCGGGCCGCGGCAGCTCTGGTTCGGGCCGTTGTCGACATTGAACGGATCGAATCCCGCCGACACGATCGGGCGGAAATACTTGTCGGTGTTGCGCAGCCGCTCGAGCGCGGATCCCTTCCCGCCTGTTGCGTCCGCGAGGTAGGAGTTCTGCATGGCCCAGCTCGGGCTCTTGTTGCTCGTATCGCGGTCGGCGCCGTCGGGCGAGAGGTAGGGCGTCCAGCGGGTCGAAGGATCGCTCCCCGGCGCGACATCATCCGTCGTCGTGACCATCGGCGCGCGCCTCGACGCAGCCCTTCCAGTCGACGGGCAGGCCGTCGGCACCCTTCCGGCCGTTGCTCAGCGCATCATAGATGTCGAGACGGCTGACCGGACGGTCGTAGCTGTCCTCAGCATGCGTGCCGAGGCCGAGGCCCTCCGGGTCCAGCCAATTCGGATCGAAGGCCGCGCCGCGGATGTTGACGGCGGTCGTGAAGGGCACGAGCGCCATCTTCACGCGGGTGTCCGCGCCGGATTCCTTGTAGAGCGTGTCGATCAGGTGATTGGCGGCGTCCTTGAGCGCGCCGATCTTGTTGTGCTCGGCCATCGATCCGGTGTTGTCGAGCGCCAGCGCGACCTCGAAGTTGCCGCCGGAATTGACGACCTCGGTATCGAGCTGGAAGGGCATCTGGCGGATGCCGACGACCGGCAGGAAGGCGGTGTCCATGTAGCCGCCGGATTCGACGCGGTAGCCGCCACTGATCTTGATCGCCTTGAAGGACGCGAGGTGAAGCATCGGGTCGCGCGCCGCCGCCGGGATCATCGGCGTGATGTAGGTGTTCACGAACGTGTTGGCGTCGGCGTCGTTGGCGGCGCCACGGCGCACGAGCGCCAAAGCCGCCGAATCCATGGCGTTCAGGATTTCAACCTTGTAGTGCTGATGGCGGCTCACATCGACGGCGCCGCCGATCAGGCCGATCACCGGAACCATCGAAAACGCGAAGATTACCGCGACGTTACCGCGTTGATCCTTGTCAAAGCGACGCCACGCCCTGAAGAGCACTTTCCACATGACGGCCTCCGAAATTCGATTTTTCGGCGGCCTCCGCAGGACCGCCTTTAACGTGTCGTTGACATAGCTTAACGGGCGTTAACCTGCGTTAATTCCGGAGGGTTTTCGGAGCTATTTTCCTGTTAATTCTAAGGATTTACGGTTAATCGGCATGCGCGCCAACGCCGCTTCAACACCGCCTCGTCGCAGCGACGTGATAGAGCGCGGCAAGCTGGCACTGGAAACGGCAGGCAAATCGGGACTAAAAAGCAAGCGAGCGGCTGGAGCAGCGGATGTTTGACTACAAAGCGCATTTCGAAAGCGCCCTCGGCGCCCTCAGGGCCGAGCGGCGCTACCGGATCTTTGCCGATCTCGAACGGCAGGTGGACCGGTTCCCGCGCGCCGTCATGCGCCGCGACGGCGAAGACCGCGAGATCGTCATCTGGTGCTCCAACGACTATCTCGGGATGGGCCACCATCCTGCGGTGATCAAGGCGCTGCAGGAGACGGCTGGCAAGATGGGCGCCGGCGCCGGCGGAACCCGCAACATCTCCGGCACGAATCACCCGCTGGTCGAGCTCGAGGCGGAGCTCGCCGACCTGCACCACAAGGAATCGGCGCTGGTCTTCACCTCGGGATTCGTCTCCAACGAAGCGTCGATCGCGACGCTCGGGAAGCTCTTGCCCGACTGCCTGATCCTTTCCGACCAGCTCAACCACGCCTCGATGATCGAGGGCGTGCGGCGCGCCGGCGGGCAGAAGCAGGTGTGGCGCCACAACGACCTCCAGCATCTGGAGGACCTGTTGAAGGCGGCCGGCGGCGAGCGCGCCAAGCTGATCGTGTTCGAGTCGGTCTACTCGATGGACGGCGACATCGCGCCGATCGAGGCGATCGCCGATCTCGCCGAAAAATACGGCGCCATGACCTATCTCGACGAGGTGCACGCGGTCGGCATGTACGGGCCGCGCGGCGGCGGCATTGCCGAGCGCGACGGCGTCATGGACCGGATCGACATCATCGAGGGCACGCTCGCCAAGGCGTTCGGGGTGCTCGGCGGCTATATCGCCGGCTCCAACGTCGTCGTCGACGCGGTGCGCTCCTATGCGCCGGGCTTCATCTTCACGACGGCGCTGCCGCCTGGCCTCGCGGCCGCCGCAACCACCTCGATCCGCCATCTGAAGACGTCCTCGGCGGAGCGCGAGGGGCAAAAGCGGCAGATTGCGATGACGCGGAAATGCCTGACCGAGGCCGGCCTGCCGATCATGCCGTCGGAGACGCAGATCATTCCGGTCCTGGTCGGCGACGCCGAAGCCTGCAAGGCGGCGAGCGACCACCTGCTCGACCGGCACAACATCTATATTCAGCCGATCAACTATCCGACCGTGCCGCGCGGCACGGAGCGGCTGCGCGTCACCGCCACGCCGTTCCACAGCGACGCGCTGATCCGCGAGCTGACGGCGGCGCTGGTTGAGACCTGGAACACGCTCGACCTGCCGCTCGAAGGCCCGGCGACAGTCGAGTACGTCGCGAAGCGCGCCGAGATTTTCGCCGCCGCCGGCGGCTAAGAGGCTGCTCTCTCACCTCTCTGTCGTCATTGCCGGACTCAGCGCGAGCGTTATGACGAAGCGGCGAAACGTGTGAAGCGTCGGCCCCCGCAGCACGGGCGCGTCAGCTTCCAAGCCAGGCGCGAAGCCGCCGCACTGCTTCAGCGAGATCGTCGGCCTTGCGCAGGAAGCAGAGCCTGAGAAAGGCCGCGCCACCCGGCCCGAAGGCCGTTCCGGGCGCCAGGCCGATAGTCGCCTCGTCCACAAGCTTCAGCGCCAGCGCGCGCGTATCCAAAACGTCGTCGACCGCGAAGAAGAGATAGAACGCGCCGTCGGGCCGCGCGAAGCGGACGCGGTTCGAGCCGGAAAGGCCGTCGCAGACGATATCGCGGCCGATGCTGGCGCGCTCGACCTGCATGCGTACATGCTCTTCGCCCTCCTCAAGTGCTGCGACGGCGCCGCGCTGCATGAAGGCCGCGACGCCGGAGGTCGAATACTGGATCAGGTTCTCAATCACGTCGCCAAGCGCGGGCGGAACCGATATCCAGCCGATCCGCCATCCCGTCATCGACCAGTTCTTGGAGAAGGTGTTGACGAAGATGATGCGGTCGCCTTCGTCCATCACGTCATAGAAGGACGGCGCGCGCTCCCTCCCGTCGAAGACGAAGCGGCTATAGACCTCGTCGGCGACGATCCAGAGGCCATGGCCGCGGGCAAAGGCGAGGATGGCGCGGAGCTCGTCCTCGCCCGCCGTCCAGCCGGTCGGATTGGCCGGCGAGTTCACGAAGATCGCGCGCGTTGCGGGGCCGACCGCGGCATAGAGCTTGTCGAGGTCGAGGCGCCACCTCCCCCCGTCGAAATCGAGCGCCACGAAGACCGGCCGCGCGCCGCTCACCCCGACCGCGGCCGGAAAATTCGGCCAGGCCGGCGTCGGCACGACGACCTCGTCGCCGTGGCCGGCAGTCGCCGCGACGGCGATCTGAATCGCCTGCATGCCGCCGCCGGTCACGAAGAAGCGCTCCGGCGCGAAGGGGCGCCCGAACTGGCGGGCGTGATAGCGGGCGAGTGCCGCGCGAAGCTCCGGAATGCCGCGCTGCCAGGTGTAGAACGTCTCGCCGGCGGCGAGCGACTTCGCGCAGGCGTCGGCGATGAATCGCGGGGTCGGCATGTCGCCCTCCCCCGCCCAGAGCGGGATCAGTCCCTCCCGCCCGCGGCCGTAGTTGAAAACTTCGACGATGCCGGATTCCGGCGCGTCGCGGGCCGCCGGCCTGAGCGCCGCAAGAAGATGCTCGGTCATGGACGCTCCGTAGCGCAGTCGAGGCGCGCGGCAAACGCCTATCGTCGACGCCCGCCGGAAGCGGCGCGGAATCTCCTGACCGATCGCATCAGGCGCGTTGATCGGTTGCGCGTCGCCTCAGCGCTTCGCCAAAAGGTCGCGGATCTCGCGCAAGAGCACGATGTTCTCCGGTGGCGGCGGTGCGTCCGGCGCTCCCGCTTCCTGCTTGCGCGTCAGCCTGTTGATCCCCTTGACCAGGAGGAAGACCGCGAAGGCGACGATCAGGAACTTGATCACCGCATTGATGAAGAGGCCGATGTTCCAGGTGACCGCGCCGGCATCCTTGGCCTGCTGAATGGTATTGTAGGGACCGTCGCCCTTCAGCACGACGAAGAGCTGCGAGAAGTCGATGCCGCCGGTGATGAGACCGATCGGGGGCATGATGATGTCATCGACGAGCGACGACACGATCGCGGTGAAGGCGGCGCCGATGATGATGCCGATCGCAAGGTCGACCACGTTGCCCTTGAGGGCGAATTCCTTGAACTCTTTGAGCATCGCGTTTCTCCTCCCCGGCGGCGGCCGGCTACCCGATCATGCTGTCCTGCCGGCGCAAAGGACGCAAGCCGTGTCGCAAGGCCCGGCATCAGCCGGCCGCTGCATGAAACGTAGCACGGCGATTGCCATTGTTTTGACGGGCGGTCATTCTAGGGCGTTCAGTTCGTTGCGTTGGGGACGGGCATGGTGCATCTCCTGCCGCCGGAGCGGGATTTCGGCGTTCTTCGTGCGCCGATCTGGTCGAGTCTCGCGCTGGTCGGGCTTTTCGTCCTCGTCCTTCTCGGCATCGCGCTGCTTGAGCGCATCGGCGTCGACGCAAGCTTCGCTGCGATCGCCATCGTCGTCACCGCCTTCCTTCTCTTTGCGCTTGGGGCGCTCTTCGCGCATAGCCGCCGCGCGGTGGATTTCTACGTCGCCGACCGCAGGATCTCCGGCATATTCGGCGGGCTCTCCGGCGCCGCCGGATTTGCCGGCCTGGTCGCGATCGCGCTTGCCGGCGCCGGCTCGGAATCGGGCGAGAACGTGCTGGTGACGGCAATCGGCCTTGCCGCCGGGTATCTGATCCTCGCCGCGGCGATCGCGCCGGGGTTGCGCGGGATCGGCGCCTATACGCCAGGCGACTTTCTCGCCGCGCGCTTCGGCAGCGTCTCGGCGCGGCTTGCCTGGGCGGCGATGTCGTTCAGCGTGTCGTTCCTGCTGCTGCTCGCTCATTTGAAGATCGCGGGCCCGCTGCTCGAAGCGCTGTTCGGACTGGCGCCGACAAGCGCGCTTTATCTGGCGGCGGGACTGACGGTCATCGCGGCGCTTCCCGGCGGCATGCGCTCGCTTACCTGGACGCAGGCGATCCAGTATTTTGTCATCGCGCTCGCCTGCCTGGTGCCGGCCGGCTTCCTGACGCTGCAGGCACCGGCGGCGGAACATGCCGTGCTTGTCGATTTCGGCGCGCTCCTCGCCGGAAGCCTCACGATACTGGAGAACATGTTCGCCAAGACCATGCTCCTGTCGCTGCTTCTCGCGGCGATCGGCGCCGCCTCTCTCCCGCATTTGATCGCGCGCACGCTGACGGCGCAATCCGGACGCGAGGCCGGATCGCTGATGGGCTGGGGCGTGCTCTTCGCGGTGGTGCTTCTCGCGGCCGGCCTCGTTCTCGCGAAGCTCGTCGCCGAAGCGTCGGGAATTCCGTCGGTCGCCGGCGCCAGCCTCTTGCAGCTCAGCGCCATCTTCGCCGTGCTTCCGGCCGTGCTCGGCGGACTGGTGCTTGCTGGCATGCTCGCCGCGCTCTTCGCGGTCGGCCAGGCGACGCTCTTCACCGCGGCGACCGCGATCAGCCACGATCTCTGGGACGAGATCGTCGACCGCAGGGGCCCGGAGGGGCGCAGGATCATCGTGGCGCGCCTGATCCTGGTCGCGGTCACCATCGGGGCGGCGCTGATCGTTCCGATCTGGCGGGCGGGGGCCGCCGAGCTTCTTTCCTGGGCGCTGGCGCTCGCCGCTGCCGGCGGCTTCGTCCCGCTCGTCCTTGGGCTTTGGTGGCGCCGCTGCAACGAGATCGGCGCGCTCAGCGGGATCGTCGCGGGCTTCGGCTTCACCACGCTGGTCTTCATGCTCGACCAGCATGTGATTCCGCAGGCGATGATCTCAAGCGGCTGGTCGAATGTCGGCGCGCCGCTCGCGGCGTTGGCGGGGCTCGCGATGTCGGCACTCGTGACCGTCGGCCTGTCGCTGGTGACCCCGGCGCCTGAGCCGGAACTGCAGGCGATCGCCGGCAAACCCGCCGACAAGCAGCGGAGGACGCCGATCCGCGAGCGGCCGGCCTGAAAGCTTAGAGCGCCTCGATCTTCCGCTTCACGTCCTCAATCGCACCGACGAAGTGCCGCATCACGCGGTCGGCCAGGACCCCGACCCGATCGAGCGCCGAGAGCCCGGCAGGCGCGGCTTGCCGCGCCTCAAGCTGTTCGACCCGCGTGCTGAGTGCGGCAACCTCGGTCTGAAGCCGCAGAATGTCGCGCGCGCCCGGCGCGCCGCCGGCAAGGCGGCTGCACGAATATCCGCCGCCTGCAACGGTGCAGAGATAGATCTCACCGGTCTCGCGGTCGAGGCGAAGCGCGCCGGATTCAACCGGCACGAAGCGATAGCGCCCGGAGAGCGCCTGATCGGCGGATGCCGGCGCGGCAAGCGCGAGAAGCAACGCGAAGGCGAGAAAGCGCATCAAATCCCCACCGGGCGAGCATAATCGGGCCAAAGCTGTGGCGAAAGCGCGCTTGCCGGCGAATTGTCGCCATCTATCCTGAGACCGGATGTCCAAGCGCATTTACAAGATCTGCCCCGAGCCGCTGTGGCGGGACGCCGAGCGCGCCGGGCGCTTCGACGGCGCGCCGGTCGACCGCGCCGACGGCTTCATCCATTTCTCGACGGCAGAGCAGCTGCGCGGGACCGCGGAGCGGCATTTCGCCGGCGAGGACGGTCTGCTTCTGATCGCCGTCGACGCCGACGCGCTTGGCGACCCGCTTCGCTGGGAACCGTCGCGCGGCGGCGCGCTCTTCCCGCATCTTTACGGCAGCCTTGCACTCACCGCCGTCGCAAGCGTCGCGCCGCTGCCGCTCGGCAGCGAAGGGACGCACGTCTTCCCGGCAGATATCCCGTGACGATCGCGGACCGCGCGACGGCACTCCTCAGGCTTCTCGAACCGGAGCGGGCGCATCGGCTGGCACTCAGGTCAAGCCGGACGATCAGCTTTCGCGCGCCGGCTGTCGCGCGCGACCCGCGGCTCAAGGTCTCCGTGCTCGGCCTCGACTTCCCCAACCCGATCGGGCTTGCCGCCGGGCTCGACAAGGATGCCGCCGTGCCCGATGCGATGCTCGGTCTCGGCTTCGGCTTTGTCGAGATCGGGACGCTGACGCCGCTGCCGCAGGCCGGCAACCCGCCGCCGCGCCTCTTCCGGCTTGCCGCCGACGGCGCGCTCATCAACCGGCTCGGCTTCAACAATGAGGGTCACGACGCCGCGCTTGATCGGCTCGACCTCCGCGCCAAGAAAGGCGGCATCGTCGGCGTCAATATCGGCGCCAACCGCGACAGCGAGGACCGGCTCTTCGACTATTATGCGGGCGTCAGGCTTTTCGCGCCGATCGCGTCCTATCTGACCGTCAACGTGTCGTCGCCCAACACGCCGGGACTACGCGAGCTGCAAAGCGGCGCCGCGCTGGTAGCGCTGCTCAGCCGCATCGGCGAGGCGCGCGAGGAAGCCGCGCAGGAGTGCGGCCGGCGGACGCCGCTGCTTCTGAAGATCGCACCCGACCTGGACGACAAGGGACTTGGCGAGGCGATCGAGACGGCGAAGGCGCATGGCGTCGACGGCCTCATCATCGCCAACACCACGGTGAAGCGCCCGGACCTGAAATCGCGCAAGCATGTGAAGGAGCTCGGCGGGCTTTCCGGGCGGCCGCTCTTCGAGCTGTCGACTGCGATGCTTGCGCGGGCGCGCCAGCTCGCCGGCCCCGACCTGGTGCTGGTCGGCGCGGGCGGCGTCGACGGCGCCGCTGCCGCCTGGTCGAAGATCGCGGCGGGCGCCGATCTGGTGCAGCTCTATACGGCGCTCATCTATGAGGGCCCGTCGCTGCCGCGCCGCATCGTCGCCGACCTCGTGACGCGGCTTGAGGAGCGCAATATCAAGAGCCTGCGGGACGTGCGCGGCATCGAGACGGAGCGCTGGGCGGCCGCCTGGCCGCATTGAACGAAAATCAGGCGGGAAAGGTGCGCGGCAGGAGCTTGCGCATGCGGAAGTGGAAGCTGACGCTGCGCGCGCCGAGGAAGACCAGCAGCGACGCCCAGAGCCCGTGATTGCCGAAGAGCGGCGTCAGAACGGCCCAGGCGATCAGATAGGCGGCGACGGAAAGAAGCATCATGTTGCGCATGTCGCGCGACCAGGTGGCGCCGATGAAAATCCCGTCCATCTGGAAGGCGATGGTCGCGATGATTGGCGTCAACGCCGCCCAGACGAGATAGGTGCGCGCCGCCGCACGCACGCCCGGCGCCGTCGTCATCAGGTCGATCAGGAGCGGGCCGCCGAAATAGAAGATTGCGCCGAGCAGAAAGGCGGTGAGCAGTCCCCAGATCGTCGTCAGCCGCACAACGCGCTCAAAGGCCGGGCGGAAGCGCGCGCCGACGGCGCGGCCTGAAAGCTGCTCGGCCGCGGTCGCGAAGCCGTCGAGGAAATAGCCGCCGACGAAGAAAAACTGCATAAGCACCGCATTCGCCGCCAGCGCGACGGCGCCGAAATGCGCGCCCTGGCGGGTGAAGAAGGCGAAGGCGAAAAGCAAAGAGAAGGAGCGAATCATGATGTCGCGGTTGATGCCGATCAGCCGCGCGAAGCCCTTGCGCTCGAGGATCTGCGCGCGCGTCGGCAGCGGGCCGCGCCTGACGATCGCGACGACCACCGGGAGCTGGATCAGGAGCGCGCCGATTTCGGCGACGATCGAGCTCCAGGCGACGCCGGCGACGCCGAGGCGGAGCCCGAGCACGAACCACAGCGACAGCGTGACGTTCAAGAACGCGAAGACCGTCTGCACGACGAGTACCGTCGCTGAGCGTCCGAGACCGAGCAGCCAGCCCTGCAGCACGAAGTTCGCCAGCACGAAGGGCGCCACCCAGACACGGACATAGAGATAGATGCGCATCGGCGGCTCGACGGCGGCACCCGGATCCATCAGCGCAACGCCGAGCTCGATGATCGGCCATCGCAGGATGAGGATCGCGGCGGCGCTTGCCAGTGCGACGAGCAGCGAGCGAAAAAGAGCCGCCGTGACTTCCGCGGCATCATCGGCGCCAAAAGCCTGCGCGGTCAGCCCGGTGGTGCCGGCGCGCAGGAAATTCAACGTCGTGAAGATGATGTCGAAGACGATCGATCCGACGGCGATGCCGCCGACCAACGCCGCCTGGCCGAGCCGCCCGATCGCCGCCGTGTCGATGATGCCGACCAGCGGCAGCGAGAGATAGGCAAGCGTCATCGGCACGGCGAGCCGAAAGACCAGGCCGTGGGTCACCGCAAAGGGACGGGCCCGGCTGTTCTCCTTGTCGTCGCTCAATCGACGCGGCGCCGGCCGCCGAGCCTGAAGAGGCGTGCCACGACAAAGAGCGGCACCACGATCAGCGCGCCGGCGACGAGGTAGTCGAACGAATCGGCGAAGAAGGCGAAGCCCATGTTGTAGATGTGCTGAACCGCGCGCTCGATCCACTGATAGATCTGGAACGGGCGGATGCCGAGCGCAGAGAGCACAAGCCCGACGACGAAGGAGAGGACGACAAGGCGGATCGCCACCCGAAGCGGCGTGTCGCCAAGAAAGCGCGTCAGTGCCTGCATGATTCGTCCTGCATTGGGCCGACGCTCTAGGTAAAGCCGGCGAGGCGGCGGGACAAGGCGCGGCGCTCCCGCGCGGAGGACCTTCTCCCAGAGGGAGAGGGTGGCTGCGGAGCAGCCGGATGAGGGGATGCTTCCTCCGTGAGTGGCCGCAACCCCTCACCCGTCGCCGTTCGGCGACACCCTTTCCCTATGGAAGAGGGTTGGGGGCCGGCAGCAGCGTCTCCAGCGTCTCAAGCCGATCCGCCTCGGCGGGCGGCTTGTCCCAGCGGAGGCGATTGATGCGGGGGAAGCGCATGGCGATGCCGGACTTGTGGCGAGTCGAGCGGTTCAAGCCCTCGAACGCCACTTCGAGAACCAGGCCGTGCTGCGGCTCGGCTCGGACGGCGCGCACCGGCCCAAAACGGTCGATGGTGTTGTTGCGGACGAAGCGGTCGATCTCGCGCAGCTCCTCGTCGGTGAAACCGAAATAGGCCTTGCCGACCGGCACCAGCTCGGGCTGATCCTCGGCGCCTGTCCAGACGCCGAACGTATAGTCGGAATAGAACGACGAGCGCTTGCCGTGGCCACGCTGCGCATACATCAGCACCGCGTCGATCACGTGCGGATCGCGCTTCCACTTGAACCATGGCCCCTTGGCGCGGCCCGGCAGGTAGGCTGAGTCCCAGCGCTTCAGCATCAGGCCTTCCGCTGCCTCGTCGATACGGTTGTCAGTCGGCGGATCGAGCCTGAGCTTTGCCAGCGTGTCCCAATCGTCGAACGCAACGAGCGGCGAAAGGTCGATGAGCGGCGTCGCGATCTTCGCGATGAAGGCCTCGAGCTTCACCCGCCGCTCGGCGAAGGGGAGCGCACGCTGATCCTCGCCGCCGGCCACGAGCAGGTCATAGGCGCGGATGAAGGCCGGGTGGCTCTTCACGAGCTTCTGCGAGACGGTCTTGCGATTGAGCCGTTGCTGCAGATCACCGAAGGGCGCGACGGCGATCGCTCCTTCCTCCTCGCGACCGACCAGAAGCTCTCCGTCGAGCGCGCCTTCGAATTCGAGCAGCTCGAGGATGTCGGGGAAGGCGCCGGAGATGTCGTCGCCGGTGCGGGAATAAAGCCGTCGCATGCCCTTTTCGGCGACTGCCTGGACGCGGATGCCGTCCCATTTCCACTCGGCGGCATAGTCCTTCGGGTCGAGCTTCTGGAGCTCTGCTTCGTCCAGCGGGTGCGCGAGCATGACAGGCCGGAACGGCGCGAGCGCCGCCGAGACCGGGCGCTCGCCCTTTGCTTCGAGCCACGCGAAGAGATCAACGTAAGGCGGCGTCAGCCCGTGCCAGATCTCCTCGATCTCAACGATGTCCTTGCCACCCATGCGAGCGAGCGCCTGCTTGGCGAGGCGCGCGGTGACGCCGACGCGAAGACCGCCGGTCACGAGCTTCAGCAGCGCGAAGCGGCCGGACGCGTCGAGCCTGTCGAGCCAGCGCTCGACGAGCCGCGGCCCATCGCTGCGCGAGGCGCTGCGCAGCGCTTCGACGACCTCAAAGAGGCGCGGCGTCTCCGTGGTCTCGCCGCGGGCCGGCCAGACGAGCGCGATCGTTTCGGCGAGATCGCCGACATAGTCGTAGGAATAGCCGAAGAGCACCTCGTCCATGCGCTCGACGACGAGCGCGCGGAGCATCGCCGGCTTGACGCTCGCGATCGAAAGGTCGCCGGTGATTGCCGCAAGCGCGTAGCCGCGGTCGGGATCCAGCGTCACGCGGAAATAGTCGGTGAGCAGCCGGAGCTTGCCGTTGCGGCTCGGCGTCAGAACGAGGCGGTCGAGAAGCCTGGCGAAAGCCTGCATGACATAGGCAGTAGGGCAATAAGGGAATAGGGCAATAGGGGGCGGGCGGAGCGCTACTGCCCCACCCGCCCTACGGCCTTATTGCCCTGCTGCCTACCAGACGCCGGGATCGATCTGCTTGCGCAGGCGGCGGTTCTCTATTTCCAGGAAGCGGATGCGCTGGGCGTGCTCAATCGGAATCTCGACCCGCTCCATGTCGGAGAGCGTCACGCCGGCGCGGTCGTGGTGGCGCCAGGTGACCTTGGCCGTGTATTCCTCCGCGCGATGCGGAATGTGGAGGGTGAACTCCGTGGGGATCAGCGACGTGTGCGGAAAGACGACGAGCGCGCCGTGCGGCGCGATATTGCGCACCAGGCAGTCCATGGTGCTCTGCCGGCGGTTGAAGCTGATCTGACCGCCGAGCAGACTGCGGATCCTGGGCTCGGCGCGCCGTTCAACGAACATCGGTCATCCCCCTGACAATTCGTTAACGGATTCTTTATCGCCCGGGCGGCTGGTAACGATCCATTAAGAATGTCGGGGAAGGTTAATGCACGCGAGCGCCTTCCCCCTCCGAAGAGGGAGAAGGCTTCCCCACCCCCAAGCGGAATCGCGTTTAGAACTGCGCGGCGTCCAATTCCTTCTGATGCGCGCGCTTCATCTCCCGCGGCGTCATCTGATGACGCGCCGGATGAACGACGTCCTCCACGTCGGAAAGCTCAAGGCCGGCCGCATCGCCTTTCCGCCAGATCACCTTCGCATGGTGGATCTGATCGTGATGCGGGACCTTGAGGTTGAAGGAGTCTGGCAGGCGGAATGCATCGGCAAGGACGAGCTTCGCGCCATAGGCGGAGATGTTCCTGACCGTGCAGTCGAGCGTGCAGCCGTGATTGTCGACGATGATTCCGGAGAGCAGGCTGCGCAGCCGCGGCACGCGGCGACGCTCCACTTCCGGTGATTTTTCGGACTCGGACATTCTGGCCTCCCGTTTCCGGTTAACGGGAGGTTTACGCGATCAGTCCGCGGCGGGGCCAGCGAAACGCATTTTTAAGCTTACTTGCACGGGTGCTGCGTGCGACACACCGCTTTGCCGTCGTCATGCCATGGCTTGACCATGGCATCCATTCCGTAACTTGCGATGGCCGGCTCGATCACCGAATGGATCGCCGGATCAAGTCCGGCGATGACGACACTGGAATGCGGCCGGGCACTCGATCAGTAGACCACCACACTGCGGATCAACTCGCCCGCATGCATCAGATCGAAACCCTTGTTGATCTTGTCCAGCGTGAGCTTGTGCGTGATCATCGGGTCGATCGCGATCTTCTTCTCCATGTACCAGTCGACAATTCTGGGCACGTCGGTGCGGCCTCTGGCGCCGCCGAAAGCCGTGCCCTTCCAGACGCGGCCGGTGACGAGCTGGAAGGGGCGCGTTGAAATCTCAGCCCCCGACGGCGCGACGCCGATGATGACGCAGACGCCCCAGCCGCGATGGCACAACTCAAGCGCCTGGCGCATGACGGCGACGTTGCCCGTGCAGTCGAACGTATAGTCGGCGCCGCCGATCTGGTCCGCGCCCTTCTTGGTCATGTTGACGAGATAAGGCACGAGCTCGCCGCCGACGTCCTTCGGATTGACAAAGTGCGTCATGCCGAAGCGCTCGCCCCATTCCTTCTTGGCCGGATTCAGATCGACGCCGATGATCATGTCGGCGCCGGCGAGTTTCAAGCCCTGCACGACGTTGAGCCCGATGCCGCCGAGACCGAAGACGATGGCCTTGGCGCCTTCCTCGACCTTGGCGGTGTTGATGACGGCGCCGATGCCGGTGGTGACGCCGCAGCCGACGTAGCAGACCGTCTCGAACGGCGCGTCCTCGCGGATTTTCGCCACCGCGATCTCCGGCAGCACGGTGAAATTCGCAAAGGTCGAGCAGCCCATATAGTGGTGCAGCGTCTTGCCGCCGAGCGAGAAGCGCGATGTGCCGTCGGGCATCACGCCCTCTCCCTGCGTCGAACGGATCGCGGTGCAGAGATTGGTCTTGCGCGACAGGCAGGACGGGCACTCGCGGCACTCCGGCGTGTAGAGCGGGATGACGTGATCGCCCTTCTTCACGCTGGTCACGCCGGGACCGACGTCGACGACGATGCCGGCGCCCTCATGTCCGAGGATCGAGGGGAAGAGCCCTTCCGGATCGCCGCCGGAGAGCGTGAACTCGTCGGTGTGGCAGATGCCGGTTGCCTTGATCTCGATCAGCACCTCGCCCGCCTTCGGGCCCTCGAGCTGCACGGTGGTCACTTCAAGCGGCTTGCCGGCTTCGAACGCCACCGCGGCGCGCACATCCATTCCGTCGCTCCTTCCTCTATGGCTGTCGTCATGCCCGATCCGGGCATCCATTCCTCAGCGTTTTTGCAAGCTTCGTTGGTTCACGGAATGGATCGCCCGGTCAAGCCCGGCAATGACGGCATTCGAAGTATCTATTGCGAGGCGCGGATCGACACCGCGGCGATGCCGGCGCCGATCAGGCAGGTGCCGCCGATCTTGTTGACCAGGCCGACGGCGCGCGGATTGCGGACCAGAGCGCCCGCGCGGGAAGCCGCCGCCGCGTAGGCGAGCGCATTCAGGAAGGCGAGCGACAGGAACGTCGCCTCAAGCATGATCATCTCGGTCCAGAAATCCGCGTGCGGCGACAGGAACTGCGGCAGGAAGGCGACGAAGAAGGTGATGCTCTTCGGGTTGAGCGCGGTGACGAGCCAGGCATGGCCGAGCATTTTTTTCGCCGACGCGGCGGTCTCACGCGGCTCGGCGGCAAGCGCCCCGCCGGCACGCCAAAGTTTGATGCCGAGCCAGACGAGATAGGCGGCGCCGATCCACTTCAGAACGGTGAAGATCGTGGCGGAGGCGACGAGCAGCGCGCCGACCCCGAGCATTGACAGCGTCATCGCCGTGAAGTCGCCGAGCGCCACGCCGACCGCGATCGGAAACGCCGTGCGCCAGCCCTGGCCGAGCGCATAGGAGACGACGAGGAGAACCGTCGGCCCGGGGATCAGGAGGAGGGCGATGGTGGCAAGGGTAAAGGCGAGCCAGAGAGAAAGCGGCATCGAAAATGCTCCAGGACGAAGGCATGACGCAGCCACAACGGAAGGCGACTGTCCAGCCTCCAGGATTCTGTCGTCATTGCCGGGCTTGACCCGGCAATCCATGCCGGCACAGTCGCGTGGTCTCGACGGCTACGGAATGGATGCCCGCTATCCAAGTCCGGGCATGACGGCTGGAAAGGGGCGGGACACGGCGGCTCACTCCTCCGCGTCCTCGTTGACGATCGTCGCGATCTTCCAGGCGCCGTCGCGGTTGACGAGCAGATACTGGCAGGAGAATTCGTGCAGCAGCTCGCTCTTGTCGTCGTGCTGCTGCCAGAGCACCGAGGCGAAGGCGGCCTCGCCGGCGACGTGAAGCGTCTCGATCTCCGGCCGCATCGACACGATCCCCGCCTCGTCGAAGACGTCGATCAGCGCGTCGACATTCTCCTGAAGCGCGTCGGCATCCTCGAAGACGTTCCCCTTGCCGAGCTGCCAGATCGTGGCCGGCCAGGCGAAGAGCGCCGTCACCGCTTCCGGATCGGCATCGTCGAAGCCGGCGGCGTAGGCGGCAAGAAGCGTGCGGATTTCGGATTCGGCTGTCTTGGTCATCGCGGCCCGCCCCCTTATCGTCCCCGGCAGTCAACCGGAGCAAGGATCAATGCCAGAGAAAGTGGCGGTCGTCACGGCCGGCGGCAGCGGCATGGGCGCGGCGGCGGCGCGCAAGCTCGCCGCGGACGGTTACGGCGTCGCGATCCTTTCCTCCTCGGGAAAGGGCGAGGCGCTGGCCAAGGAGCTCGGCGGCGTCGGCGTCACCGGCTCCAACCAGTCGAACAACGATCTGAAGCGGCTCGTCGATCTCACGATGGACCGGTGGGGCCGTGTTCGTTGGCGCTCAGGCACGCGCGCCGGTTACGCCAACGGTGAGGAGCGGACGTAGGAATTCGATCCGGCGAACCACTTGAGGCGCACAACCCGACCTACGCAATCACGGGTCCGGGTGGCTCTTCCGCCGGCTTGAGAGCAACCAGATCGACGGCGGCATCCTTCTTCTCCGTGCCGTCGAACCAAACACACCGTGCGAAGGGCTTCCCACCCTGGCTGGTACTCGTCCACTCCACGGTCATTGGGGGTCCGCCGGACTTAAGTTGCACCACGTCACCGGCCTTGATCTCTGCTGCCATCACTCTTCTCCTTCCTTCTGTTGAGCCTTGGTGGAGGCGCGCGCCGCTCGACGTAGCATCACGTCAATCCAAGCCTTCAAATCTTCGAAGCTCTCAGCTGAGAGGCCTTCCGGCAATTCGATTGCCGCGACGCCTTCCGGAAGCGGGAATGTCGCGCGGTTCGGACGCCTTGAGACTTGCCGGTTCGTCTCCCGGTCGAGCTCGCTCCAACCACCACGAGGAGATTCTTCCACCGCGACGTAACCGCTATCTGCGTCCGGACCTGTTGGGCCGACAGGGGGCGCGGTATCAGTCACGTTTAGATTGGCGAATGAAACCGTCTTATCGAATACACCGAGAAATGTCTTTGCTGCCTCGGGATTAAAGCCGCGATCTAGGTGGAGTTCGCTGAGGCAGTGGCTATCACCGGGACGCTCCGGAAGCCAGATAGGAGCATATTCCGCAATCAAACGCGGCATCAGTGCTGCTTCGCGGATTGCCTTCTCGCGCGCACCGGGCCGCTTATCCACCAGAATGCGCCATCCCAAATCGGAAACCTGAACCTTCCGCTCGCTCCCGCTCCCAAGATCATCAATGAGACCAAATTGTTTTAAGGCAGCAGCAGTCTGCAAGAGGCCGCTGCTCTTCGGCGCATACCCCCATGTCTCGGCCGCGACGGTAATGCGCGCATTCGGGGGTAAGGAGCGGCGGCGCGGTCCATTTATAAGACCGCGCCAGCCGTGCGCTTTAATATATAGCACGTGACCGCTTCAACGTCACAGCCCGGTAGCAGCCCCCGCTCGTTGCGCACGCCTCACACTCCGCCTCTTTGCCGGCAAGCCCTGAAGCTTGCACTACCGGACCCGCCCGTGCGTCACCCGCACTTCCTGCGGCGCGACCAGGGCTTCGACGCTCAGCATGCGACTTAGCGCGCGCGAGCATCGCCCGTTCTGATCGGCTCCGTTGCTATTTCGCATTCGAAGTCACCCTGTTCGGCCCGTGTTCAACATCGAGCAATTTCGGCGAAAGCCGAGGCGGCTCCGACGGTTAGAAAAGGGGCCTTTCCGAACATCGCGTCCGGAATATCCGGCGGCGGACAACCCTATTCCGCCTCATCCTCGTAGCCCATCAGATGCAGCGGCTTTGCCGGCAAGCCCTGAAGCTCACACCATCTGACCAGCGCTTCCTCGCGCCCGTGCGTGACCCACACCTCCTGCGGCGCGACCTCGCGGATGGTGGCGCAGAGCTCGTCCCAGTCGGCGTGGTCGGAGATGACCAGCGGCAGCTCCACTCCGCCCTGCCTGGCGCGCTGGCGGATCAGCATCCAGCCCGACGCGAAGCAGGAGACGGGATCGGCGAAGCGCCGCGCCCAGCGGTCCTGAAATGCCGAGGGCGGACCGACCACGATCGTACCGGCAAAGTCCTTCTTGCGGCCTTTCTCCAAGGTGGCGAGCTCCAGCACCCCGAGGTCGATCCCCTCCGCCGCGTAGAGATCGCAGAGCTTTGTGAGCGCGCCGTGGATGTAGATCGGCGCGTCGTATCCCGCCTCGCGGATGAGCGCGATGACGCGCTGCGCTTTCCCCAAAGCATAAGCGCCGACGAGATGCGTGCGCTCGGGAAACTGCGCGACGGAGGCGAGCAGTTTTTGGATCTCCGCGCGGTCGTCGGGATGGCGGAAGACCGGAAGCGCGAAGGTCGCCTCGGTGATGAAGACATCGCATTTGACCGGCTCGAATTTTTGGCAGGTCGGATCGGGGCGGCGCTTGTAGTCGCCCGAAGCGACGATGCGCATGCCGTCCTTCTCCACCGCGATCTGCGCCGAGCCAAGTACATGGCCGGCCGGATGGAAGGTCACGCTGACGCCGTTGATGTTGCGCGTCTCGCCCAGGGTCGCGGTTTCCGCGCTCCCGGCAAAGTCCTCGCCGTAGCGCTCCGCCATGATCTTCAGCGTCTCCCTCGTGGCGAGCACCGCGCCGTGGCCGCGGCGCGCATGGTCGGAATGGCCATGCGTGATCAGCGCGCGCTCAACCTGCCGCGTCGGGTCGATATAAAAATCGCCGGGCGGGCAATAGATGCCGGCGGGCGTGGCGCAGACGAGCTCGGTGAAACGCATGCGCGGACCATAGGGCAGGCCGGGCGAATGCGCAGCGGCTGGCGCGAGCGCGGAGCGACGATTCCCGTATCCGGCGCCGCCAGCTGGACTCATCTCCCGCCCCGTTCTACCTCTGTTCGCCATGACCGCGCCCGTCCGACCGGTTGATGCAACGCCGCTTCTGCCGGCCGAATTCGCCGCCTGGTTCGCGAAGCGCGGCTGGGCGCCGCGGCCGCATCAGATTGCGCTGCTTGAGAAGGCGCAGGCCGGAAGATCGGTGCTGCTGATCGCCCCGACCGGCGCCGGAAAGACGCTCGCGGGCTTTCTTCCCAGTCTCGTCGATCTGGCCGGGAAGCCCGAGCGGAAGGTGGCTGAGCCGGGCGCGCCGCTGATCGGTCCGCACACGCTCTATGTCTCGCCTTTGAAGGCGCTCGCCGTCGACATCCACCGCAACCTCGAAACGCCGGTCGCGGAAATCGGCCTGCCGATCCGGCTTGAGACACGCACCGGCGACACGCCCGTCTATAAACGCCAGCGCCAGAAGATCGATCCGCCCGACATTCTCCTGACGACGCCGGAGCAGGTGGCGCTGCTGATCGCCTCGAAGGATGCGCGGCGCTTCTTCGCGCGTCTGAAGACGGTGATCTTCGATGAGCTGCACTCGCTCGTCGTCTCGAAGCGCGGCGATCTCCTGGCGCTTGGCCTGGCGAGGCTCAGGCAGCTTGCGCCGGAACTGAAGACGATCGGGCTTTCCGCGACGGTCGCCGAGCCGGACGATCTTTGCGCCTGGCTGATGGCGCAGGAGCCGGGCGCGCCGCGTCGCCTCGCCGACAAGATCGTCGTGGAGGGCGGCGCACAGCCGCGGCTCTCGATCCTCGAGGCGGCGGACGCGCGCGTTCCCTGGCAGGGCCACACTGCGCGCTACGCCCTCCCCGCGGTCTATCAGGCGATCAAGGCGCACAGGACGACGCTGCTTTTCGTCAATACGCGCTGGCAGGCGGAGCTGCTCTTCCAGGAGCTGTGGCGGACCAACGACGACGCGTTGCCGATCGCACTGCATCACGGCTCGCTCGACAAGACGCAGCGGCGCAAGGTCGAGGCGGCGATGGTGGCCGGCAAGCTCCGCGCGGTCGTCGCAACCTCGACGCTCGATCTCGGCATCGACTGGGGCGACGTCGACCTCGTGGTGCATGTCGGCGCGCCGAAGGGCGCGAGCCGGCTGGCGCAGCGCATCGGCCGCGCCAACCACCGCATGGACGAGCCTTCGGAGGGCATCCTCGTCCCCGGCAACCGCTTCGAGGTGCTGGAATGCCGCGCCGCGCTCGACGCCAACTATCTCGGCCACCAGGACACGCCGCCGCTCCGAACAGGGACGCTCGACGTGCTCTGCCAGCATATCCTCGGCATGGCGGTCGCCGCGCCGTTCGACGCCGTGTCGCTCTTCGAGGAGATCACCTCCTCGCAGACCTACCGCGGCCTCTCATGGGAGACGTTCGAGCGCGCCGTCGATTTCGTCGCGACCGGCGGCTATGCGCTTCGCACCTACGAGCGCTACGCCAAGATCAGGCGGCGCAGGGATGGCCCGGATAAGGGCCGGTGGGGGATCACGCATCCGCGCATCGCGCAGCAGTACCGGCTGAATGTCGGCACAATCGTCGAGCAGCCGATGCTGCGCGTCAGGCTCGGCAAGCCGCGCCCCGGCACGAGCGCCGTTCGCGGCGGCAAGGTGCTCGGGCAGATCGAGGAATATTTCCTCGAGCAACTGACGCAGGGCGACACTTTTCGCTTCGCCGGGCGGGTGCTGCGCTTTGAAGGCATCCGCGAGAACGAGGCCTATGCGAGCCCGGCCGACAGGGAGGACGCGTCGATCCCCTCCTTCGAGGGCGGCAAGTTCCCGCTCACCACCTATCTCGCCGCCCAGGTGCGCGCCATCCTCTCCGATCCGGCGCGCTGGCAGGCGCTGCCGGAGCAGGTGCGCGAGTGGCTCGAATATCAGAAAGAGCGCTCGGTGCTGCCCGGGCCGTCCGACCTTCTGGTCGAAACCTTTCCGCATCACGGAAAATTCTATATGGCGGCGTTCCCGTTCGAGGGGCGGCTTGCGCACCAGACGCTCGGCATGCTCCTGACCCGCCGGCTCGAGCGCGCCGGCGCCCGTCCGCTCGGCTTCGTCGCGACGGACTATTCGCTCGCCGTCTGGGCGCTGCGCGACCTCGGCCAGCTTTTCGACAAGGGCCGACCGTCGCTTGCGGTGCTTTTCGACGAGGACATGCTCGGCGACGACCTGGAGGCGTGGATGGCGGAGTCCTATCTCTTGAAGCGCAGCTTCCGGAATTGCGCCGTCATCGCCGGGCTGATCGAGCGGCGGCATCCGGGCGAGGAGAAGACCGGCCGGCAGGTGACCGTCTCGACCGACCTCGTCTACGACGTGCTCCGCTCCCACGAACCGGACCACATCCTCCTGCAGGCGACGCGTGCCGACGCCGCAACAGGGCTGCTCGATATCGGCCGGCTCGGCGAAATGCTCTTCCGTATCAAGGGCCGAATCATGCATCAAAGGCTCGATCGCGTCTCGCCGCTTGCCGTCCCGGTCATGCTGCAGATCGGCAAGGAGCCGGTTTTCGGCGAGGCGCAGACCGATATTTTGGCGGATGCGGCGGAGGCGCTGATCCGCGAGGCGATGGGCGAGGAGCCACGACTTGACGCCGCAGACGGCCGTAATCGCGAGCACCCCCGAAGCGGGGCCCTTACCCGCGCCGCGGGAAGAAGGGGAAGAGCGGGACGCGCCGCGCGGCATGGCTGAGATCCGCACGACGCTCGCGGGCACACCCGTGGTCATCGATTCCGCCGGCGCGCTCTACCTGCCGGAGAGCCGCACGCTGGTGGTCGCCGACCTGCATCTTGAGAAGGCCTCGTCCTTCGCCCGGCGGGGGATGTTCCTGCCGCCCTATGACACGGCGGCGACGCTGGTGCTGCTTGCCGCGCTCATACTGAAGCGCAACCCGAAGCGAGTCATCTCGCTCGGCGACAGCTTCCACGATTCCGACGGCTATGCGCGGCTGGCGGAGGGCGATCTCGATCGGCTCTCCACGATGCAGCGGGGGCGCGAATGGATCTGGATCAGCGGAAACCACGACCCGCGTCTTCCCGACGACATCAAGGGGAGCATCGCCGCGGAGATCACGCTCGACGGCCTGACCTTCCGCCACGAGCCGCTCGAGCGCGCCTGTGAGGGCGAAGTCGCCGGCCATCTGCATCCGGCGGCGAAGGTGCGCGGCAAGGGACGGAGCATCCGCTGCCGGGCGTTCGTGACCGACGGCGCGCGCATGATCCTTCCCGCCTTCGGGATCCTGACGGGCGGGCTCAACGTGCTCGACTGGGCGTTCGCATCGCTCTTCACGTCGAGCGCGTTCCGCGCCTTCCTGATCGGCGACGACCGGCTCTTCCCCGTGGCGCGCGAGGCGCTCAGTCCGGACTGACGGCGGATTCAATTGCGCCGGAACACGACGCCGGCGAGCCAGCCCGTGAAGACCGCAAGAATGACGCAGACGAGGCCGTAGGCGAGCGGGAAGTCGAGCGCGGCGCGCGCGATGCGCTCGGAGAAGCCGCCCTTGGCGATGGCGAGCGTCTCGTTGGTGCCGGCGAGGAATGCCTGGTCGCGGAAGAGAAAGACGCCGACCCGATAGTCGCCGGTCGGAATGTCGCTCGGCAGGAAGAACGTCGTGCGGAAGACGCTCGGCGCAAGGAACTTCACCTCGTTCTTGCGCTCCACATAGAGGGAACGGCGGGCCTTGATGTCGACCAGCGCTTTGGCGAAACGCTGCGTCGTCGCGTCGGCGTTCGCATCCTGCACGAAGGGGAGGCTGGCGATGCCCAGCCGGTATTGCGCAAGCAGCGCCGGATCGACCGCCTGGCTGAAGTTCTCGCTCAAGTGCATTACGTAGTAGGAGGGCACGTCCTTGAACTCGCGCGATTGGCGGTTCGCCCAGACGCCGAAGACCCGCTTCTTCTCGCGGACGACCACATCCTCGCTCGGCCCCTGCACAACGACCGCGATCTGGTAGGCGGTTTCATCGGCGGGAACGCCGCGCACCGCGCCGAAGATGACGATCTGCTCGCCGGTGAAGTTCGACGTGATCTCGACATTGTCGTCGGAGAGCGTCGAGACGAGGCTCTCCGCCACGGCGATGCCGGGGAAGGGGATCAGCATCACCGCCAGGAGGGGCGCCAAGTGAAGGAGACGCCGAATCAAAGCGCTCCCCCGAGCATGCTCATCGAGAAGACGTCCTCGGGCCTGACGAAAAGCGCGATCAGGACGCGGATCGCGACTCCGAGCACGAGCAGCGCCAGAAGCGCGCGGAGCTGCTCGCCGCGCATCACCTGCCCGACCCGCGCCCCGAATTGCGCGCCGATAACGCCGCCCGCCATGAGCAGGAAGGCGAGCATGATGTCGACGCTCTTGTTGGTGGTCGCGTGAAGCACGGTGGCGACGGCCATCGTCATCAGCGTATAGGCGAGCGAGGTGCCGATCACCACGTTGGTCGGGACGCGGAGCAGGTAGATCAGCGCCGGCACCAGGATGAAACCGCCGCCGGCGCCGAGGACGGTACCGGCGAAGCCAATGCCGAGACCGAGCGCCACGATCGGGATCAGACTCACATAAAGCTTCGAGCGGCGGAACCTGATCTTGAGCGGCAGGCCGTGCACCCAGCTGTGGTGGCTCGGGTTGCGCGGCGGCGCGGCGCGCCCCCTGCGGCTCCGCCACAGCGCGCGGGCCGACTCGCGCAGCATGACCGTGCCGACAAAGCCGAGCAGCACCACGTAAGCGAGGGAGATGATCAGATCGAGCTGCCCGACCAGGCGCAAAGCGCGAAACGCAAAGACACCGAGCGCGGAGCCCACCAGGCCGCCTGAGACGAGCAGCAAGGTCATCTTCTCGTCGATCAGGCGGCGGCGCCAATAGGAGAGCGCTGCCGACGTCGACGAGGCGACGATCTGCGGGGTGACGGACGCCACCGCCACAGCGGGCGGAATACCGGTGAAGATCAGAAGCGGGGTCAGAAGAAAGCCGCCGCCCACGCCGAACATGCCGGAGAGGAATCCCACCGCTCCGCCCATGCCCAGAAACAGGAACATGTTAACAGTGAGCTCGGCAATGGGGAGGTAAAGCTGCACCCGCGGCGCTCGGAGTTCTTTTCGTTGCTGCGGCCCCAAACGAATAAGCGCCGCCTAAGCGGCACTGTCAAATGAAGAGCCGGTAGAAGACTCGGATTTCGCTCAGGTCGACGGCGTCTGCAGCGCGGCCACCGTCCTGTCGTCGATCTGGCCGGTCCGCGGCAGCCCAGCCTTGCCCTGGAACGCGGTAATCGCGTCGATGGTCTTCTGCCCGAGCAGCCCGTCCGCCGGACCTGGATCGTAGCCGTTCTCCGACAGAAGCTTCTGCACCAGGGCGACAAGGTCGTTCTGCGATTTCGTCCCGACGCTCGAACTTGAGTCGTCGCCCCAGCCGTCATCCGGCATCTGCACTTCGTTCGCCTCGGCGACGAGCGGCGCCGGCTGGAAAGCGGCGGCGGCGGCCTTCGCCGCGGCGAGGTCGCTCTCCGAAAGCGCCTGGGCGATGATGTCGCGCCGCTTGGCGGCTTCCTCATCACCGGAGCTCGCGGCGATCGCGAACCACTTGTAGGCCTCGACCAGATCCTGCGGCACGCCGAGGCCGCGGGCATTCAGGATCGCCAGGTTGAACTGGCTGTCGCGCACGCCATGCTCCGCCGCCTGCCGGAAGAGTGTCGCGGCGTGCTCAAGGTCGGGCGGGCCGCCAGCGCCCTCGGCATAAAGCACCGCGAGATTGTGCATCGCCTTGACGTTACCCACGTCGGCGGCGCGGCTGTACCACTCAAGTGCCGCGGTCAGATTACGCGGCACGCCGAGCCCCTTCTCGAAGATCGAGCCGAGGCGATATTGCGCCGGAGCGAGGCCGGAATTGCCGGCGCGCGTGTACCACGCGACCGCCGCCGTCATGTCAGGGGTGGTCCCCCTCCCCTCGGCATAGCGTGCGCCTTCCTCGAACGCCGCGACCGCATCGCCGGCCATCGCCGCCTCGCGCAGCCGATCGGGCCCGATCGCCGGCGGAAGCGCTGCCGGCTCCTCGCTCGTCGGGGCGGCGCTCGGCGTTTCAGTCGGTGCGACCGACGCGACACTCGTGTCCGGCGCGGTGGTCGTGGCGTCAGGAGAAGAAGACGCCGACGACGACGTGTCGGGCATGGTTTCCGATGATGTGGCCGGCGGCGGCGGCGCAGCATTGTTCGTCGCCGCGGTCTCGTTCTCCTCGGGGCGAATATCGCCGGAGGTCGACGCGGCAGGCGGGGTTGCGGCGGCGCTTTCATCCGTTGCGCTTGAATCAGGCGACGGCGCGCTCGTGTCGGGCGCCGTCGTCATGGCTGAATCCGCCGTCGTGGCCGAATCCGTAGACTGAGGCGCCGCGGCCGACTGCGGCTCTCCGGCAGGTGCCGTCGTCGCAGGGAGCGAGGCGAGCGGCGCCTCACCGGAGTGCCAGAACTCCGTGCGTGCGATCTGCACGACCGCGACCACGAGTACGACACCGAGCACCGTGCCGAGCAAGACGCGCCGGCCCTTCGGACCGAAGAGGCGCCGGCCTCTGCCCTTTCCTTGCACCGCGCCCGTCTCCTGCCCGGGACCTGAGGTCTCCGAGGTGGCGGCGCGTGCGGCGCGCCGGGCGGCGGCTAGGAAATCGTCGTCGACGAGCGGTGTATGCCCGCCCGCACTGTCGCGATCGGCGTCCGGATAGGCGTGCGTGAGACGCCCCTTGCGCGCGCCCGACATGAACTCCGTGTCGGAGCTTGGCGCGTCGGCGAGCGCCGAGCTGAGCGGCGCGTCGGTGCCCGGCTCAAGCGGGAAGTCCGAGCCTTCGTCGCCTTCCTCCGGCTCGGGCGAGAACGATTCCGCGCGACCGCCGGTCGCCCGCTTCAGAAGCTGCCGCGACGTCAGGCGGCTGAGCAGGCCGGATGGCGGCTGATCGTCCGGCTCGGGCATGACGGTGCGCCGCTGGTCCTGCGGCTCCGGCTCCTCTGCGACTTCGCCGACCTCGCGCTCCGCGGCAGAGGCCTTGTCGGCATCGCGCTCGAGGAATGCCATGCGCTTGACGACGGCTTCGAGCGTATCCTGCACCGCATCGATGGCGTCGCGAGTCTTGCGCTCCGTCTGCTGAGACGAGCTCTTCAGGGCGGTGACGTCATCTGAAAGCGCACGAGCGATCGATTCCGACTCGTCGGCGTGGACGGAAACCTCGCCCTCTTCCTCCTGGCCGAGCGCGCGCCTCGTATCCTCAAGACGCCGCTCGATCGTCTTCAAGCTCGTCTCGATATGGGCGAGCGCCATGCGGCCGTGGCTCGGGTCTTCAAGGACGGCCGCGATGCGGTCCATCTGCGCTTCAAGGTCGGCGGCGGTGATCGGCGGTTCGGCAGCGAGGCGGTCCACGCGTTTCGCCAGCGCCCGCACCATCTCCGTGAGGCTCGCACCTTCCTGGCCCGCCCCCGGCATCGAGCGAAGCTCACGGCGAAGCGCCACGATGTCGGAGCGGAGGTCGGTCAGATCCTCCTGTGTCAGAAGATCGCCTCCGGCCCCAAAGATGCCGCCGATCTCGTCGAGCCGACTCTCAAGCCGCGCGAGCCGCTCGGCGGAAAGGCCGGCGGACGTCTCGGCGAACTTCTTCTCCAGCCGGTCGAAGCGTTCCGTTGGGAACGCCGCTTCGGCAAGCCGCCGCTCGATCCGATCGAAGCGCTCTTCGGGAAGCGCGCGGATCGCCGAATCGACGCGGTCGAAGAGATCGTGCAGCCGCGCCGGATCGATGCTTCTGCCCTTGAGAGTCTCAAGGCGGCTGATGACGCCATCAAGCTGCGTCTGCAAAGCGCGCGGGTCCGGCCCTCCCTTGCCGGATAGACCGGTCAGCCGCTCCTCCAGCGTGTCGAAGCGCTCCGAAATCGGCGTCGGCGCACCCTCGGCGCCGAGCACGCTCATCCGGTCGGAGATCTCCTGCAATTTCTGCAGGAAGGGGCGGAACAGCGAATTCGCATCCTGCGCTCGCCTTCCCAGTTCCTCGAGCTGCTCCTGCACCTCGTCGAGACGCGCGCGGATCGGCTGCATCTGGTCTTGCGAGAGCTGCTCCGACTGGGTCGCGAGCTGCTCGCTCAGATGCCCGAGCTTGCCATCGAGGACTTCGATGTCGCGACGCGTGCCGGATGAATCCTGCGCGTCGATAGCCTCCGAAATGGCATCGATCTTCTGGGTCAGGCCGTCGAGGATCTCGGCGGTCGCCTGCTCTTCCTGTCGCTCGATCGCCTCGCCGAGCTTGCCGAGGCGCTCTTCGAAGCGGGAGAAGGTTTCGCCGGTGCGCTCCCGGTCGGCATTGAGGCGGTTCGAAAGCGCCGACAATTGTTCTTCGATGCCGGAGAGGTCCGGCGTGCGCGCGCTCTCGCCGACATCGCGAATCTGCGACGACAGATCGGAGAGCCGGTCGTCGAACTCCGTCGCGACGGCCTTGCGCTGCCGGCGCGCCTCGACAAACTCGGTAGCGAAGGCGCCGAGCTGCGATTCGAGCCGCTGCAAGGCGTCAGTGCCGCTCAGGTCGGCCGGCAGCGCGTCGACCCGATCGGCGAGCTTCAGGATCTGCGCCTCGAGGCGCATCACCCCCTGCTCCGACGCCATCGCCTGCAACTGGCGCCGCATGCCCTCCATGCGATCGAAAAGCTCGGTCGGCGAAGAGAGATGCTCCACCAAGCCTTCCATGCGATCGAAGCGCTCGAAGATCGCGCTCTGGTTCTCGCGGATGGCGTCGAAGCCCGGAATCTCGACCTCGATTTCGTCGAGCCGTTCGACAAGCCCGCCGATCCGGTCCTGGATGTCGCCGAGCCGGTTGCTGGCGAGATTGCGCGACGCGTGGAGCTTGACCTCCATCTCGTCGAGCCGCGCGCTGATCTGGTCGAGGCTTTCGGCGGCCGAGCGCCCACTGCGGGAGAGGTCGGCCATCTCCTGGACAAGCTCCAGGAGCTCGCCGCGAACCGGCTCGACCTGGTTCTCGTCCAAACCGTTCTGGAGAGCGTCGATGCGGCCCTCGATGATGGCGAACTGGCGCTCGATCGCCGCCGCCTGCTCGGTCTGGCGGCGCGCGGCCGCGATCTCCGCGACGCGCCGTTTCTCTTCGACTTCCTCGATCTTCGCCGCAACGGCCTCTTCCCGGCGGCGCGCGTCCGCGAGGTCGGCTTGGCGCGCGGCCTCAGCTTCCTCGTGCTGCCGACGACGCTCTTCCGACGCGGCGGCAGCCTCGGCCTTGCGCCGCGCCTCGGCCATCTCAGCCTGGCGCCGCGCCTCGGCGAGATCCGCCTGGCGCTTCAGCTCGGCCGCCTCGGCGGCGCGACGCGCCTCCGCCACTTCGGCCTTGCGCCGCGCCTCGGTCGCCTCGGCAAGCCGCCGCGCCTCGGAGATTTCAGACTGGCGGCGCGTTTCCGCCGCTTCCGCCTGACGGAGATTCTCTGCGGCCTCTTCCGCTTCGCGATGCGCACGCTCGGCCGCTTCCAGGTGCTCTTCCTCCTCGGCACCCGCCTCTGCCGCGCGACGCTCCTCGGCTTCCGCCAGGCTGCGCGCCTCGGCAAGCTGCGCCTCGATCTCGGAAAGCGGCACCATGGTGAGGGGCGGATCGGAGAGGAGGTCGGCGCCGATCGCCGCCCGCTCCTCCGCTTCACCTTCGTCGGCCGCCGGCATTGGCGGCAGTTTGGGAGGCACGGCAGGCGGAGCCGCCTGCGTCCGCTGCTGCAATCTACGGCTCAGCGCCTCAAGCCGCGACTCAAGACGATCTAGGCTGTAGGTGACGAATTCGTGGCTGCCCCCAACGTCAGCGGCAGCCGCCTTGGCGGGTGCGGCTGACGCTGCCGGTCGCTGCGCCCCGCGGCTTTCGCGCTCAAGCGCCTCCAGTCCCTCCGACAGCTTGCGCACCGCGATGTCGAGCTCGTCGACGTCAGTGTCAGCAGGTTCAGCCGATCCAAGCACGCGCTTGCGACCCCTCTCGTCGGTTGAGGCAAGGGTTCCGCTCTTGTCAAAGCGGGCGTCGAGCAACGCGTCGGAAGGCGGGTCGCCTTTGCCCGCCTTTTCGTCTTCGTTTTGATCTTCAGCGGGCTTCGCCCAGCCGCCCCACCAGGATCGCGCGCTCATCGACACTCCTCAGGCGAAACGTAGCCTAGCCGCATGCCACCCCTGACTACGAATCACCCGTATTCTGTCTCAACGTGAAGATGATGGTAACGAAGGTAAATAGCTGGTTAACCACAGGTCGGCATTTCCGAAAAATTAACCACAACTCTTATAGAACCTTTTGCCGGCGAACGCGGCTGTTATCCCTGCGGATTTGACATTTACGTAAACGTAAGCACGTGGCAAGAACTCCCCCGGGAGACTCACGCGCCGCCAGCAGACTCGACGCTAACGTCCGGGAAAGCCATGCAAAACACCTTCACAATCGGCGACCTCGCGAAGCAGTTCGGCGTCACGCTCCGAACGCTCCGCTACTATGAGGATAAGGATCTGATCCATCCGCGGCGCCAGGGGACAAGCCGATTCTACAGCCGGCGCGACCGGGCGCGGCTGAAGCTTATCCTCCTGGGCAAGCGGGTTGGCTTTTCCCTCAATGAAATCAAAGAGATGATCGATTTCTACGATCTCAAGGACGGGCAGACCGGTCAGCTCAGGGCGGCGCTTACCCGATTCGGACAGCAAATCGAGGTCCTGCGCGGGCAAAAACGCGACGTTGAGCAGGCGATTGACGAATTGTCGCGGACCATCAGCATCGTTTCTGGCATGCTGAGCGATCGGATGGGAGGCGCCGAAGCGCTTGAAGCGGCCGAATAGGGCGCATTGCCGCAAACACGCCGAGGCCTCTATGCGCGGAAAGCCGGGTTGAGACATGCCGATCTACAGTGCACCGGTTGAGAATGCGCTCTTTCTCCTGAGGGATGTGCTCGGCTACGAGCGCTTCTCCAACCTTCCCGGATTCGCGGACGCGCCGCTCGACACGGTTGAGACGGTGCTGTCTGAGGCGGCACGCTTTTCAGAGGACGTGCTGCAGCCCTTGAACCGCGTCGGCGATATCGAAGGCTGTACGCGCCACGAAGACGGCTCGGTGACGACCCCCACCGGATTCAAGGAGGCTTTTCACACCTACGCGGCTGACGGCTGGATCGGGCTCGCGGCCGATCCCGACTTTGGCGGGCAGGGTCTCCCCTATGTGCTCGCCGCGCTGGTCAACGAATTCGTGACCTCCGCCAACATGGCCTGGGGCATGTATTCCGGCCTGGCGCAGGGTGCGATCGCCGCAATCACCCTGCACGGCTCGCCTGAGCAGAAGGCGCTCTATCTGCCAAAACTCATCTCCGGCGCGTGGCTCGGCACGATGAACCTGACGGAGCCGCAATGCGGCACCGACCTCGGCCTGATCCGGACCAAGGCGGTCGCGGCCGACGACGGCAGCTTCAAGATCACCGGCCAAAAGATCTTCATCTCCGCCGGCGAGCACGATCTTTCGGAGAACATCGTGCATCTGGTGCTGGCGCGGATCGAAGGCGCGCCGGCCGGCACCAAGGGCATCTCGCTCTTCGTCGTGCCGAAATTCCTTCCTGATGCGGCCGGCAACATCGGCGCACGCAACGCCGTCTCCTGTGGCTCGATCGAGACGAAAATGGGCATCCACGGCAATGCCACCTGCGTCATGAACTATGACGGGGCGACGGGCTGGCTCGTCGGCGAGCGGGAGAAGGGGCTGCGCGCCATGTTCACGATGATGAACGAGGCGCGGCTCGGCGTCGGCGTGCAAGGGCTGGCGCTGTCGGAGGTCGCCTACCAGAACGCCGCCGCGTATGCGCGGGACCGCCGGCAGGGTCGGGCGCTCTCCGGTGCCAAGCAGCCGGAAGAGACAGCCGATCCGATCATCGTCCATCCCGACGTCCGCCGTATCCTGATGTCGATCCGCGCCTTCAATGAAGCGGCGCGGGCGTTGGTGCTTTGGACGGCGCTCAAGGGCGATGTCGCGTACAAGTCGGGCGACGCAGCCGACCGGCAGGCGGCGGACGACGCGATGGGGCTGATGACGCCGGTCCTGAAGGGCGTGTTCACCGACACCGGCTTTGGCAACGCCGTCCAGGCGCAGCAGATCTTCGGGGGCCACGGCTATATCGCCGAGCACGGCATGGAGCAGTTCGTGCGTGATGCGCGAATTACCATGCTCTACGAGGGCGCAAACGGCATCCAGGCGCTCGATCTCGTCGGCAGAAAACTGCCGAAAGATGGCGGCCGCGCGACGCGCGCCTTCTTCGGCGAGGTCGGCGCGTTCATCAAGGAGAACGCCGAGGACGAAGCGCTCGCGCCCTATCTGAAGCCGCTCAAGGTCGGGCTGGACCACCTGCAGCAGGCGACGATGTGGTTCGTGCAGAACGCCATGGCAAAGCCCGACAACGCCGGCGCCGGTTCGACCGACTACATGCACCTCTTCGGGCTGGTGGCGCTCGGCTACATGTGGGCGATGATGGCAAAGGCGAGCGCTGCGAAGCTGAAAGAGCGCGCGGACGGCAAGGCGGACTTCTACGAGATGCGGCTGACGCTCGGGCGCTACTTCATGGAGCGGACGATGCCCGAAACCGCGGCGCATCTCGCGCGGATTTCAAGCGGCGCCGATACGATGATGGCGATGAAGGCCGAGGCGTTTTAGGGCTGGCCCCGCCCCTATTGACGGACAGCGGGCGTTCGGATATTTTTGTCCGATAGCACAGGAGAGGACTATGTTCACTTTGGCTTGCCGGCGGGGACCGCCGACGAGGAGACAATGCGTTGAAAAGAGAACAATTCCTGCGTCTCCTGCGCCGCGAGGCCAAAGCCTTGCGATTGGACTTTCGGATCGAGGTGGCCGCCGGAAAAGGCAGCCACTATCGGGTGTACCTTGGCGGCAGAGCCAGCACGGTAAAGAGCGGGGAACTCAAGCCCGGATACACGAAATTGGTGCGTAGGCAGCTTGGTTTGGAATGACCGACGCTGGATGCTCGTGAAAAGAGACTATCGATTTGCGGTGACGTTGGCGAACGACCCGGACGGCGGCGTGCTCGCGACCTTCCGGGACGTCCCCGAAGCGATCACCTTCGGCGAAGACCGCGACGATGCACTGCGCAGCGCTCAGGAGGCGCTGGCCGTCGCGCTGTTCGGCTATCTGAAGGAAGGCCGCGAGCTTCCCGTTTCGAAGCGCCGATCGGGCGTGCTCGTGGCGCCGCAGGCGACCGACATCCTCAAGATCGCCGTCGTCGAGGCGTGGATGGACTCCGGCCTCTCCAAGTCGGAGTTCGCGCGCATGCTCGGGATCGACGAGAAGGAAGCGCGGCGCATCCTCGATCCGGACGCGGCGACCAAGGCTGCCCGGCTGGAAGAAGCGTTGTCTGTGCTTGGCCGCAAGCTCCACATCGCCGTGGAAGCGGCCTGAACCCGCCGCCGCTCAGCTGCCCTTCTTTCTGAAAGCGCCTTCGATCATGCGCTGGTCGAAACCCGCTGGCGGCTTGCCGGTGACGGCGTAGCGGTAGACGGCGGCGCTGTAGATGCCGGTGAGCGCCGCGCCGACCAGGATCAGCACCGGCACGACGGCGATCGTCACCGCGAAGAAGGGAATGGCGAGCATCGGATGACCGCGGCTTTGCAGCGCAACGCCGGAGCCGACGCCGAAGAGAATGACGACGAAGGTCAGTGCCGACAGCGCAAACGAGATGCCGGCATTGCCGATCAGGTTCTCGCCCCAGGTCTTCTTGAGCAGCGTGGCGCTCTTTTTGATCGCCTCACCCGGGCCGATGCCTTCCGCCGCGAGCACCGGCACGACAAGGAAGGTGGTCACAGTCCAGGCCAGCCCGATGCCGGCTTCGATGAAGCGCCCGATGATGCCGAGGCGCTCGGCAAGCATGCGCAAGAGCACGCCGACTGTGGCGGAGATGACGGCATAGCCGAGGATCGCGCCGACGCGGCTTCGCGCCAGTGCCAGGGCCGAGGCGACGGTCGGATCGCCGCCCTCCAGCCTTTCGATCGCCGCACCGACCAGCGCGGTGTTGAAGAAGATGACGATGAAATATTGCACGACGTAAAAGAGGAAGAGCGCGGCATAGAACGAGGGCGGCAGTGTCACGGCGCCGTTCTGAAGCCCGTCGAAAGCGCCGCCCAGGAAGCCCACGCCGAGGAAGACGCCGGAGATCGCGATCGTCGCAATGACGGAAAGCAAGGGGAGAACCAGAGAGCTCGCCGTCGGAGCAAAGCACGTTCCAGCTCGCCTTGACCAAGGTGAGGCTCCGCTCGAAACGGGAGATCGGGTCGGTCATCTCGGCAATCCCTGCGCAGTGGCGCGCCAGGGCCCTGCCCGCGCGCCGTCGCATCGTCCGGCGCTTGACTGAAAGAATCGTAAAGCGCATCGACGGCGCGAGTGGCGACTGGGCCGCACCGTCTCAGTCATTCGGGCGTGGTGAACAATGCGTATCATCGGCCGCAAGGATGGCGACGGAGACCGGAGGATTTGATGTCCGAAGCATTCATCTTTGACGCCGTCCGAACGCCGCGCGGAAAAGGCAAGGCGGACGGCGCGCTGCACGAGGTGCCGACGGTCAGGCTTGCCGCGACGGCGCTTCAGGCGGTGCGCGACCGCAACGACCTCGACACGCATCTCGTCGACGACGTGATCCTCGGCTGCGTCGATCCGATCGGCGAGGCGGGTGGCAACGTCGCACGCGCGGCGGTGTTCGCGGCGGATTACGGCGCGCACGTGCCGGGCATGCAGATCAACCGCTTCTGCGCCTCCGGCCTCGACGCGGTGAACATGGCGGCGGCGCAGGTCAAGACCGGCTACCACGACGTGGTGGTGGCGGGCGGCGTCGAATCGATGTCGCGCGTCGGGATCGGCGCGTCGGGCGGCGCCTGGCCGGTCGATCCGGAAGTCGCGGTGCCGTCCTATTTCATGCCGCAGGGCGTCTCCGCCGATCTGATCGCCACCAAATACGGGATCAGCCGCGACGACTGCGACGCCTATGCGGTGGAGAGCCAGAAGCGCACCGCCGTGGCGTGGAGCGAGGGGCGCTTCGCAAGATCGGTCGTGCCGGTCACCGACATCAACGAGCTGATCCTGCTCGACCGCGACGAACATCCGCGGCCGACGACCGACATGCAGGCGCTCGCCGCGCTCAACCCGTCCTTCGAGGTGTTCGGGCAGATGGGCGGCTTCGACGCCGTCGCCATCCAGGCGCATCCGGAAGTCGAGAAGGTGAAGCACGTGCACCACGCCGGCAACTCGTCCGGCATCGTCGACGGCGCGGCGGCGGTGCTCGTGGCGAACGAGGCGGGCGGCAAGGCGATGGGCCTGACGCCGCGTGCGCGAAATCCGCGCCTTCGCCAATATCGGTTCCGATCCGGCGCTGATGCTGACCGGGCCGATCGACGTGACGAAGAAGCTGCTCAAGCGCTCCGGCATGGAGCTTTCCGATATCGACCTTGTCGAGATCAACGAGGCCTTCGCGTCGGTGGTGCTGCGCTACGAGCAGGCGTTCGACCTCGATGCGGCGAAGGTGAACGTCAACGGCGGCGCGATCGCCATGGGCCATCCGCTTGGCGCGACCGGCGCGATGATCCTCGGCACCGTGCTCGACGAGCTTGAGCGCCGCGACCTTTCGACCGCGCTTGTGACGCTTTGCATCGGCGCCGGCATGGGCACGGCGACGATCATCGAGCGGGTTTGAGTGGCGCTTCCGAGCGGTGTCGGTCAGGCGGAGGCGCGCAGCTTCTTTGCGCCCGCCGCGAAGTCGACGTCAGGCAGCGACTGGAAACCTGGATGTGCGAAATAGTAGCCCTGCATGAGATCGATGCCGGCGGCCTGCAGGACGGCGATCTCGTCCTCGCTCTCGATGCCTTCGGCGAGAAGGTTGATCCCGAGGTGCTGCGCCATTGCGACGATGCCAGCGACGATGACCTGCCGCGCACGGCTCTTGTCGATGTCGCGCACCAGCTCCATGTCGATCTTGAGAAGATCGGGCTGGTATTGCGCAAGCATGGCAAGCCCGGCATGGCCGGCGCCGAAGTCGTCGACCGCGGTCATGAAGCCCAGCCGGCGATACTCCGCGACGATGTTCGCGACATGCCCGGGGTCGTCGACATCTCCCTGCTCGGTGAACTCGAAGAGCACATCGCTCGCGCCGCATGCCGCAGCGCTCAACCGCGTCGATCGTGCCGCTCAGCCCGGCCGCCGGCTCGTAAACGGCGTTCGGCATGAAGTTGATGGAGAGCTTGAGCCGCTCGCCGGTCGGAAAGAGGTTGGCCGCGGTCTCGATGGCCTTGACGCGACACGCCTGGTCGAAGCGGTAGCAATTGTTGGCGTCAACCATTTCGAGCACGGTCGACGCCGACTCGCCGCGGACGCCGCGCACCAGCGCCTCGTAGCCCCAGACGCGCTCGGCGCCGACATCGACGATCGGCTGGAACGCCATGGTGAAATCGAAATCGAGCTCCGTGTCTCCAACCACTGCTTGACCCCTGGGCAGACAACGACAACGGGTAGGATCGGGCTAAAGGCTTGATTATTCGCTAAGATTTAATCCGCAATTCGCGAGAGACAGTGCCATGGCATATGAGAATTTCTCGGTCGGGACCGCAGACGAAGGAATCGCCCTCGTCACCTGGGACATGCCCGACCGCTCGATGAACGTCTTCACGGAAAAGGTGATGGACGAGCTCGAAACGATCGTCGAGGCGGCGGCCACCGACGATGCGGTGAAGGGCGTGGTGATCCGCTCGGCCAAGAAGGATTTTTCCGGCGGCGCCGACATCACCATGATCCACGGGCTGTTCGCGATCTTCGAGAAGCGGCTCAAGCAAGACCCAATGGCGGCGAAGCGCGACCTTCTCGAAGACTCCTCGCGCATGCAGCGGCTCTACCGGCGGATCGAGACATGCGGCAAGCCGTTCGTCACCTGCATCGCCGGCACCTGCATGGGCGGCGCGACGGAGCTTGCGCTCGCCAGCCACGGCCGCGTCATGGCCGACGACAAGGCGACGCGGATGGCGCTGCCGGAAGTCAAGATCGGCATCTTTCCCGGCGCCGGCGGTACGCAACGGGTGATGCGTCTGGCCGATGCGCAAGCCGGGCTTGAGTTCCTGCTCAAGGGCTCGGGCATCGACGGCAAGCGCGCGAAGCAGATGAAACTCGTCGACGAGGTCGTGCCGCGCGACAAGCTGGTCGAGACGGCAAAGGCGATGATCGCGAAAGGGCTCTCACCGGTAAAGCCGTGGGATCAGAAAGGGTGGAAGCCGGAGGGCGCGGCGCGCGTCTTCTCGGCGGCGGGCTTCCAGCTCTGGCCGGCGGCGAATGCGCTTTATCGCAAGGAGACCTACGACAACTATCCGGGCGCACGCTATCTGCTGCAGTCGGTGTTCGAAGGCCTGCAGCTCCCGATCGACGCCGCGCTCAAGGTCGAGAGCCGCTATTTCGCGCACGTGCTGCAGACCAAGGAAGCGGCGGCGATGATGCGCTCGCTCTTCGTCTCCATGCAGGAACTGAACAAGGGCGCGCGGCGGCCGGCGGCCATCGCGCCGCAGATGATCAAGAAGCTCGGCGTGCTTGGCGCCGGCTTCATGGGGGCGGGCATCGCCTATGTCTCCGCGCTTGCCGGGATCGAGGTCGTGCTTCTCGACCGCGACATGCCCTCGGCCGAAAAGGGCAAGGCGCATTCCGATACGCTGATGACCAAGGCCGTGCAGCGCGGGCGAGCGACGGCGGAAGAGAAGGAGGCGCTGCTCAGTCGCATCCATCCGACCGCCGACTTCGCCGCTCTTCAAGGCGCCGATCTCGTCATCGAAGCGGTGTTCGAGGAGCGCGGCGTCAAGGCGGAGGCGACCAAGAAGACCGCGGCCGTGCTCTCGGACGACGCGGTCTTTGCCTCCAACACCTCAACGCTGCCGATCACCTCACTCGCCGAGACCTACAAGGATTCCGGGAAATTCATCGGCATCCACTTCTTCTCGCCGGTCGACCGCATGATGCTGGTCGAGGTGATCCTTGGGAAGAAGACGGGCGACCAGGCGCTTGCGACCGCGCTCGACTATGTGCGGCAGATCAAGAAGACGCCGATCGTGGTCAACGATTCGCGCGGCTTCTACGCCAACCGCTGCGTCATGGCCTATCTGCTCGAAGGCCATCTGATGCTCGCCGAAGGCGTGCCGGCGGCAATGATCGAGAACGTCGCGAAGATGGCCGGCATGCCGGTCGGGCCGCTTTCCTTGACGGACGAGATCGGCATCGACCTCGCCTGGAAGATCCTGCAGGCGACCAAGAAGGACGCCGGTACCGAGATCCTGATCGATCCCAGGCAGGAGACGCTGCTTGAAGAGCTGGTGGTGAAGCGCGAGCGCTTCGGGCGTAAGAATTCCAAGGGCTTCTACGACTATGCCGGACGCGACAAGGCGCTCTGGCCCGATCTTGCCGACCTCGCCACGCCGAAGAGCGGTGACAATTTCTCCGTTGAGGAGCTGAAGCAGCGCTTCCTGGTCACGCAGGCGCTCGAGGCTGCGCGGACGGTCGAGGAGGGTGTGATCACCGATCCGCGCGAGGCCGATGTCGGCTCGATTCTCGGCTTCGGCTTCGCGCCCTATACCGGCGGCACGCTCTCATACATCGACGGGATGGGTGCGGAGCGGTTCGTCGAGCTTGCCGACTGGCTCGCGGTGCGGCACGGCGTGCGCTTCCTGCCGAACGCGCTGCTGAAGGAGATGGCGAAGAAGGGCGAGACCTTCTACGGGCGTTTCCCGCCGTCGAGAGACAAGGCGGCATGAGGCCGAGCGCGGCTTTCTCCGCGCTATCAACAGCCTTGTCTTTAGTGACTGTCGGCCCCCCTCGAAAAGGACTATATTCCTGGAGGAGTCGGGGGAACGGGCGCCAATGTGGAGCCACGAGCAAGTCTGGGGCGCGATCGACGCGATCGCCGAACGGCACGGCCTGAGCCCGTCCGGACTTGCCAAGAAGTCCGGCCTGGACGCGACGGCGTTCAACCCTTCCAAGCGCATCGGCAACGATAAACGTCCGCGCTGGCCGTCGACGGAATCGATCGCCAAGGTGCTGGCGGCGACAGGGGAGACGCTGGAGAGCTTCGTCGCGCTGGCACGCGCCGACGACGGCGCGAGAGACGACATTGCGGGCGCCTTGCAGTTGCGCGGCGCGGCGCGGCGGCACAAGCGGCCGGTGCCGCTGCTCGGCTTCGCGCAGGCCGGCGTCGGCGGCTTTTTCGACGACGGCGGCTTTCCGCAGGGACAAGGCTGGGACGAAATCGCCTTTCCCGGCGTCAGCGACGAGACGGCCTATGCGCTCGTCGTGTCGGGCGATTCGATGCTGCCGCTTTATCGCGACGGCGACGTCATCATCGTGTCGCCGGCCGCGCAGGTGCGCCGGGGCGACCGCGTCGTGGTCAAGACCGTCGAGGGCGAGGTCATGGCCAAGATCCTGAAGAAGAAGACGGCGGCGGCGCTTGAGCTCGGTTCGCTCAACGCGGAGCATGCCGACCGCATAGTCGCTTCACGTGACGTCGAATGGATGGCCCGGATTCTCTGGGCGAGCCAATAGAGTGCCGGCGCAGCTTCTGGCCCGCTTGTCCTGGACATTCGCAGCGAGGGGAGCATCATCCGGGGTTATGATTCGTGCGCTCATGCTCGTGCTTCTCGGCGCCGCGTCCTTTGTCGCGGTTTATGTGGCGCTCGGGCCGAGACAGCCCGATGCCGTCACCCCGACTGAGCCGGTAGCGACATCGGACGCCGCGCCCGCCGAGACCGCATCCGTCAATGCCGTTCCGCTCGACGGTTCCGCGAGCTTCGAGCTCCGCGGCGGCGACACGCCCGCCCCCGACACGCAGAGCGCGGCAGCACCCACGATCCGCGACGTGACGCCGGCCAACATGACCGCGGCGCCGCCGGTGCACGGCCCGCTGACGCGCATTTCTCCGCCAGCGCCGCCGGCCGACGAACACCCGCCCGAAGCGCATGATGTGCGGCTCTTCAATCCGATCGTCGTCTCGGCCGGCACGATCAAGGCGGACGACCGTGAAATCCATCTCGCCGGGATCAATGCGCCGGCGCTCGACAAGAGCTGCGGCGAGGGTTCCGAGGCTTGGCCTTGCGGGCGGATGGCTCGGGCGGCGCTCCGCCGCTTCCTGCACGGCCGGGCCATCGAGTGCCAGGTGCCGGCCGGCACTGACGCCATACCCGACCCGGCAACGTGCAATGTCGCCGGCGACGACATATCGCAATGGCTGGTCGCGACGGGCTGGGCGGAGCGGAGCGGCGACGCCTACAAGGAGGCGGAGAAGGCGGCGCACGACGCCAAGCTCGGCCTATGGAGCGACAGCCGGCCGGGTCAGACAGAAGACGTCGCGACGAGCGGCTGAGCGGCGAGCGCGCCGGAGAGCGCACCCTCAATCAGCTTGCGCGTCTCGGGAATTCCGTAGATCGCCACGAAAGAGCCGAAGCGCGGCCCGCGCTCCTGGCCGAGCAGGAGCTCGTAGAGCGTCGCGAACCAGGTGAGCGCGACGCCCGGGCGCCCGTCCGGTCCGAGCTTGTCCTTCGTCTGATAGCGCTCGAAGGAGCGGCCAACTTCGTAGACTGCATTCTGGATCGCTTCGGCATTGGCGTCGGCCGGCAGCCTGGCGAGCGCGGCATCAAGCGCTGAGAGCGCGTCGCGCTCGACCGGATCGGGAGCGCGGAAGCGCTTCGTCGGCCTCACGAAGTCATGATAGTAGCGCACGGCGTAGTGGACGAGCCGGTCGAGCACCGGCTCGCTCGCCTTGGTCACGCCCGGACGGTGGCGCGTGATGAAGCCCCAGAGGATATCGGCGTCCTCGGTGTTCGACGCGCTCGCGAGATTCAAGAGCATCGAAAACGGCACCGGGATCGATTCCTGTGGCGGGTGGCCGGCGTGAATGTGCCAGACCGGATTCGCAAGCTGGCGCATCACATCCTCGCGCGGATAGGCGCCAAGCAGCTGGTAGTAGTCGTCGGCGGCGCGCGGGATCACGTCGAAATAGAGCCGCTTCGCGGCGCGCGGCTTCTGATACATGAAGAGCGACAGGCTTTCCGGCGAGGCGTAGGCGAGCCAGTCGTCGATGGTCAGGCCGTTCCCCTTCGACTTCGAGATCTTCTGGCCGTGCTCGTCGAGGAAGAGCTCATAGTTGAAACCGTCGGGCGGCGTGCCGCCAAGCGCCTTGCAGACCTTCGACGACAAGGTGACGGAATCGATCAAATCCTTTCCCGACATCTCGTAGTCGACACCGAGCGCCACCCACCGAAGCGCCCAGTCGGCCTTCCACTGGCATTTCACACGCCCGCCGGTGACCGCGGTGGTCACCTCATCGCCGGTCTCCGGATCGATATAGGTGATGGTGCCGGCCTCCGGATCGCGCGCGACCGTCGGCACCTGCAGCACGATGCCGGTGCGTGGCGAGATCGGCAGGAACGGCGAATAGGTGGCGCGCCGCTCTTCTCCGAGCGTCGGCAGGATGATCGCCTTCACCTCGTCGTAGTGGGCAAGCATCGTCAGAAGCGTCTGATCGAAGCGGCCGGAGTGATAAGTCTCCGTCGCGCTCATGAAGTCGTATTCGAAGCCGAAGCGATCGAGGAACGCTCTCAGCCGAGCATTGTTGCCGGCGCCGAAGGACGGGTAGTCGTCGGTGAAGGGGTCCGGCACTTCTGTCAGCGGCTTGCCGAGATGCGGGCGCAGCTTCTCCGGGTTCGGCACGTTGTCGGGGATCTTGCGAAGCCCGTCGAGATCGTCGGAGAAGCAGATCAGCCGTGTCGGCACCTGGTCGTCGGTCAGGAGCCGGAAGGCGTAGCGGACCATAGTCGTGCGAGCGACCTCGCCGAAGGTGCCGATATGCGGCAGGCCGGAGGGGCCGTAGCCCGTCTCGAACAGGATCGGGGCCGCGCTCTTGAGCCGTTTCCGCCGCTCGATGAGCTTCCTCGCCTCCTCGAAAGGCCAGGCCTTGGAGACGCGCGCGGCTTCGAGCCATTCGGCCGGGAATTCGCTCATGACGCTCTTGGTTCGAGACGGCCGGCATTCGATCCGGGGCGATCCGGCCGCGGCGGCGGGCGGACCTTAGTGGCGGGTTCGGGCGGAATCAACAAAGTGTCATGACAGCTCCCGCGATTAACGTCGGTGCTACGCCGCGATTGCCTGTCCTCGGGCTGTCGGCCATAGCATTGGTGCGTAGCTGCTCGAAAAGGTGATCCATGCGGAGACCATCGTTGTGCCTTGGCGCGTTCCTCCTTGCCGCGGCATTCGCCGCCCCAGCGGGCGCGGCATCCTGCGGAAATACGAGCGCGGGCTTCAGCGCGTGGGTTCAGGCGTTCAAGGGCGATGCGCGGGCGCAGGGAATCTCCCAGCGCACCATCAACTCGGCGCTGGGCAATGCACGCTACAGCACGGCGACCATCCGGCTTGACCGCAACCAACATGTCTTCCGGCAGAGCTTCGCGCAGTTCTCCGGGCGCATGATCCCGCCGCGCATGGCGCGCGCGCGAAGCCGTCTCCAAAGCAATGCGGGCACGTTCAGCCGCATCGAACAGCAGTTCGGCGTGCCGAAGGAGGTCGTCGTGGCGATCTGGGGGCTGGAAACGGATTTCGGCGCCGTCAGCAATGCCAAGGTCTCCGTCGTCAGCGCGGTCGCGACACTCGCCTATGACTGCCGCCGCTCCGACTTCTTCCGCGGACAGCTACTCGACGCGCTGCGCGTCATCGACCGCGGCGACCTGACGGCGGCGCAGATGGTGGGCGGGCTGCATGGCGAGATCGGGCAGACGCAGTTCCTGCCCTCCTCCTATTACGCGTTCGCCGATCGACTTCGACGGCAACGGCCGCGCCGACCTGATCCACTCGACCGCCGACGTGCTCGCCTCGACCGCCAACTACCTGCGCGGCCACGGCTGGAAGAAGGGCGCCGGCTGGATGCCGGGCCAACCGAATTTCGCGATCATCAAGGAGTGGAACAAGTCCGACGTCTATTCGCGCACGGTCGCGGAGTTCGCGCGACGGCTGGCGGCGGGGTAGGGCGGCGCCGCGGAAACCTTCTCCCACTGGGTGAAGGTTGGGGGGCAGTCCTAGAACAGCCCGACCGGGAAATACCTCAGATAAAGCTCCTCGTAGGTGCCGGAGCGGTGCACTTCGCGCAGCGCGTAGTCGAGCGCGAATTTGAGCGCCCGGTCCTCGGCCTTCATGACGATGGCGAGACCCGGGCCGAAATAGCGGTCGTCGAGATAGGCGCCGCCGGAGAAGTGGCAGCAATCGGCCGAGTCCGGGCCGTTAAGCCAGAAGGAGAGGCTGAGCGCGTCGCCGAAGAACGCCGCGAGCGTGCCGTCCTTCAATTCGTCGAGCGCCGGGCTCGGCCCGTAGAAGCAGGCGACGTGGAGGTTGGGGAAGAAGTGCGCGAGATAGGCGGCATGCGCGCTGTTGCAGATGACGCCGACGAAACGCTTGGTCCGCGGCCGATTCGGCGATCGAAGGTCGCGTCCTTGCGGACGACGAAGCGACCCGGGGATCTTGAGATAGGTCTGGGTCGCGATCAGCCCTTCGGCGGCGCCCTCTCCGAGATCGAAGCCGGCGATGATGGCGTTGCCGGTGCCGTCCTTCAGCCCGTCGACCAGCGTATCGAAGGGACGCGTCTGGATGGCGCACTGCACCTTGAGGACGTCGCAGATCGCCTGCGCGAGGTCGATGTCGAACCCGATCAGGATGCCGCGCCGGTCGCGGAAGGCGAAGGGCGGGAAGTCGTCGGTCGTCAGGAAGCGGATCGTTCCGATCTCCTGCGCCGACGGCCGCTCGATGCTGGCGCGCGGGTCCCAGAAATTCGGCACGACGACGGTGTCCGCCTGCGCGCCGGCACCCTGCGCCGCCGCCGATGACAGCGGGGCGGCGAGCGCCGAAAGCAGGGCAAGAAGAAGAAGCGGACGCAGCATCGTTCCGGGAATCGCGGTTCCGTGAATTGCGGGGGGCAATCGCATTGTCGCGCGTTCTCCCCTAAACGGGAAGAGCGAATGGGCTTCGGAGGATCGCCTTGCTCGACGGACGCGCACGGACGCTGATCGGCCCGGCGCTCGACCGGCTCGGGCGCCGCCTTGCGCGAAAGCGGCGTTACCGCCGACCAGGTCACCTGGTGCCGGCTTTCTCCTCGGCATCGCGGCGGCGGGCGCGATCGCCTTCCGCTTCTATCTCCTCGGGCTCGTGCTCCTGCTTTTGAGCCGGCTCTGCGACGGGCTCGACGGCGCTGTGGCGCGCCATACGCAGAAGACGGACCGCGGCGGCTTTCTCGACATCGTGCTCGACTTCGCCTTCTACGGCGTGATCCCGCTTGGCTTCGTCGTAGCCGAGCCGGCGCAGAACGCCGTCGCCGGCGCGGTGCTTCTCTTCGCGTTCTACGTCAACGGCGCGAGCTTCCTCGCCTACGCGATCATGGCGGAGAAGCGCGAAGCTTGAGAGCGAGGCGCGCGGGCGAGAAGTCGCTCTACTTCACCGCCGGGCTGGCGGAGGCGACGGAGACGATCGTCGTCTTTGTGCTCTTCTGCCTCTTCCCGGCGGCGTTCGCGCCGATCGCCTACGTCTTTGCGGCGCTGACGCTGGTGACGGCGGCGGCAAGGATCTTGCTGGCCTGGCGGACGTTCGGGTAGGCGGGCGACACGGCGTAACCTTCTCCCATGGGGAGAGGGTGGCTGCGAAGCAGCCGGATGAGGGGGAGGTCAGCAATTTCGCGCCGTCGCTAGATCGCGGGCTCCCCCTCTCCCGGTCGGCCTCGCCGACACCCTCTCCCTCGAAGGGTTGGCGCACCTCTACCCCGACACCGCCCTGAGCGCCGGAGCGCTCGCGCGCGTCGAGCGCCTGCGTAATATCCTCGGCAGATCGAGCGGGTCCTCAAGCCCGACCGAGAGCCGGACCAGGCCGTCGCCGATGCCGAGCGCGGCGCGCTCCTCGTCCTTCAGCCGCTGATGCGTGGTCGTCGCCGGATGCGTGACGAGGCTCTTCGCGTCACCGAGATTGTTGGAGATCTTCACGATCTCAAGCGCGCGCAGCATGTCGAAGGCGCCGCGCTTGCCGCCCTTCACCTCGAAGGCGATCATGTTGCCCGCGCGCGACTCATCTGGCGGCGGCCGAGCTGCGTACTGCGGATGGCTCGGATGGCCGGCATAGTAGAGCGCGCTCCACCGCCGGATGGTCGGCCAGCACCTCGGCAAGTTTTCGCCGCCGATCTCGGCCTGCGCGCGTCACCCGCACCTCAAGCGTCTCAAGCGCCTTCAAGCAGCACCCAGGCATTGAAGGGGCTGAGCGACGGGCCGGTGTGCTTCAGATAGGGAAAGAGCTTCTCCTCGATCCACTCCTCGTCGGAGAGGACGATGCCGCCGAGGCAGCGGCCCTGCCCGTCGATGTGCTTGGTCGCCGAATAGACGACGGTGTGGGCGCCGAGCTTCAGCGGACGCTGGAAGAGCGGCGTGGAGAAGACGTTGTCGACGATGAGCCGCGCGCCGGCCTTGCGCGCGATCTCCGCGACAGCGGCGATGTCGATCAGCTCAAGCGTCGGGTTGGACGGGCTTTCCAGGAAGAAGCGCCTTGGTCTCGGGCCGCACCGCCTTCTTCCACGCTTCGACGTCGCGGCCGTCGATCAGCGTCGAGCCGATGCCGAAGCGCGGCAGCAGGGTGCCGATGACGTAGTCGCAGGAGCCGAAGAGCGCGCGCGAGGCGAGCGACGTGGTCGCCAGCCTTCAAATCGCAAAGCAGCGCGGCGGTGACGGCGGCCATGCCGCTCGCGACGGCGCGCGCGGCCTCCGCGCCTTCGAGCAGGCACATGCGCTCCTCGAACATCGCGACGGTCGGGTTGGCGTAGCGCGAATAGACGAAGCCCGGATCGTCGCCCTTGAAGCGCGCCTCGGCGGCCTCGGCGTCGGGATAGACGAAGCCCTGGGTCAGGAACAGCGCCTCGGAGGTCTCGGCGAATTGCGAGCGCATCGCGCCGCCATGCACCAGCTCGGTCGCCGGGCGGTAGCGCTTTTGTCGTTGCGGCGACGTCTTGGACGCCATGGTGGAAACCTCCAACAAAAAACCCGGCCGCGCTCTCCTCGAAAGCGCAAGACCGGGGGTTTCCACCTCCGGCCTTTTAGCAAGTTCGTTTTAACGTGGCTGCAAGCCGGCCGGCCCAAATTCACCACGGAACATCCCTGGTTAGCGCCCACCGCCCTTGGCGTCAATGCCGCGCGTCCGATAGGGCTCTCGCGACAATGACGGGCGACGGACGACCAGCAGGGCATCCTTCCCGACGCGGCGATCCGGCGGCTGATCGCCGACGGCGCGATCGCGGATGGACGCGCCGCCGGCCGAAGCGCCAGGTGCAGCCGGCGAGCCTCGACCTGCGGCTCGGACGGAAGGCGACGCGGGTGCGCGCGAGCTTCCTCCCCGGCCCGGACTTCTCCGTCGCCGAGAAGCTCCGGCAGCTCGGCGCTGCACGAGTTCGACCTCGCCGACGGCGCGGTGCTGGAGACGGGCTGCGTCTATATCGTGCCGCTGCTCGAGAGCCTGGCGCTTCCCGCCGACATTGCGGCAAGCGCCAACCCGAAAAGCTCGACCGGCCGGCTCGACGTCTTCACCCGCGTCATCACCGATTCCGCGCGCGCCTTCGACAAGATGCCGGAGGGCTATCGCGGGCCCGCTCTATCTCGAGGTCAGCCCGCGCACCTTCCCGATCCTGGTCAGGACCGGCTCGCGGCTGTCGCAGATCCGCTTCCGCCGCGGCGGCGCGATGCTCGACGACGCGGCGCTCCAGAGCTGCACGCCGAGGAGACGCTGGCGAGCGGCAATGCCCGCGCTTCATCAACGGGCTGGCGCTGTCGATCGATCTTCAAGGCGACGCGAGCCGGCCTCGTCGGCTATCGCGCCAAGCGCTACACCGGCGTCATCGACGTCGACAAGGTCGGCGCCTACGACGTCGCCGAGTTCTGGGAGCCGATCCACCGCGCGCGAGCGCGCGGAGATCGTGCTCGACCCGGCGCAGTTCTATATCCTCGTCTCGGCCGAGGCGGTGCATGTGCCGGCGCTCTACGCGGCGGAGATGGTGCCGTTCGATCCGCTCGTCGGCGAGTTCCGCGTGCACTATGCCGGCTTCTTCGATCCGGGCTTCGGGCATGCGCCGGCCGGCGGCCACGGCAGCCGCGCCGTGCTGGAGGTCAGAAGCCACGAAGTGCCGTTCATCCTGGAGCACGGGCAGACGATCGGCCGGCTCGTCTACGAAAAGATGGCGGCCGCTCCGGACGCGCTTTACGGCCCGGCACTCGGCTCGAATTATCAGGCGCAGGGCCTGAAGCTCTCGAAGCATTTTCGCGCACCTTGAGGCGCGCCCCCTGAGACAATCAATCGCGACGCCAACCGCGTGCGCGCCGGATAAAGGACTATGCGATGCAGAGATTTGCGCGGCACGACGACTGGCTGTTTCGCTTTCGGTGGTACGTGCCGGCTTTGCTCATCCCGCCGGCGTTGATCGCCGCGGCCCAGGCAGGCGAGTTCGAGCGGGGGTTGAGCCGCGGATTCGAAAACGGCTGGCAGGCCTTCTGCCTGCTTCTCGCGCTTTCCGGAGTGGCGATCCGCGCTCTCGCCGTCGCGTCGCTGCCGGCGGCAGGCGCCGCGACCGAACTCGCGGGCGAGACGCTGCCCTCGACCGGCGCCTATTCGGTGGTCCGCTACCCGCACTACTTCGGAACCTACGTGTCGCTGCTCGGCCTGTCGCTGGTGCCGGGCGCTCTCTGGTTCGTGGCCGTGGTGAGCGTCGGCTTCTTCCTCTGGTACGGCCGCATCGTCGCCCGTAACGAGGCCGCGCTGGAAGAGCGTTTCGGCGATGCCTACCGCGACTGGGCGCGCCGCATACCGCTGTTCCTGCCCAATCCGTTCCTATGGAAGCGCGGTGAGGGGCCGGTCTCGCTCGTGACCGCGCTGCGGCGCGAAAGCAACGCGTTCTATCTGGTCGTCGCCGGCTTCACCTTCTTCGAGCTCTCCTCCGACCTGCTCGGCGAGCGCATGTCGCTCAAGGCCTGGCTGGTGGAGGACGCGCATTGGGCGCTGTTCTTCCTCGTCGGCACGCTGATCACCATCACGCTGCGCGTGCTTGCGGCGCCGGCGGAGCTGGCGGAAGGCGTCCGCCTCGAGGCAGGCGAGATCGCCGGGCCGGCGACGCTCGGCATCCGCGTCGACGGGCGGCAACGCAGCGTGGACATTCTCGAAAACCTGATCAGCGTCGGCAATCTCGACGCGATCCTGCGGGCCACATTGAAGGCGGCGGTGCTGCGCGGCGGCGAGCGGCTGGTCGACGTCGGCTGCGGCACCGGCCGGCTCGCCATCACCGCCGCGATGCATCTCATCGACGACCGACCGCTCGGCGACATTGTCGGGATCGACGCGACGCCCGGCATGATCGCGATCGCGCGGCGGCGCGCGCATGAGGCAGGCGTCAGCATCGACTTCCGGGTCGGGGCAGCGGAGGATTTGCCGCTGCCCGACGGCTTCGCCCACGCGGTGACAAGCTCCTACCTCTTCCACCACCTCCCCTCCGAGGTGAAGCGAGCAGCGCTCCTCGACATGTGGCGGCTGCTTGCGCCGGGCGGCCGGCTCATCATCACCGACTATTCGACGCCCGTCGGTGTGCTCGGCCAGATCGCCGCCTTCCCCATGCGCTTCAACACCTACGAATACGTGCGCGGGCAGCTCGCCGGCGAGCTGCAGCGAATCATCGAGGCGGAAGGTCTCGGGCCGATCGAGGAGGTCAGGGTGTTTCTCGGCTATATCCGCGTGCTGCGGCTGGTGAAGCCGGCGGCGGCACCGGGTGGTTCAGCCGACAACACGGCGGATCGCACGATAGCTTGACAGCATGGACGGCCGGCCCGATCTTCGCGGCCGAACGCGGGCGTAGTTCAGTGGTAGAACGTCAGCTTCCCAAGCTGAATGTCGTCGGTTCGATCCCGATCGCCCGCTCCATCCCACTCCTTGCAAGCTTCGACACTGACCGCCAGGGACCGCTGCAGGTCGCTCAGCCCTCTCGGAATGCCTTGCTCATGGCGTCGTAGAGCGGGCGCACGAAGTAGGAGAGCACGGTGCGCGGGGTCGTCTCGATGAAGGCCTCGACCGGCATTCCTGGCACCAGCTTGACCGAGCCGAGCTTCGACAGCTCCTTCGGCGCGACCGAGATGCGGATCGTATAGAAGACAGAGCCCTTCTGGTCGGTGCTGATGTCGGGCGAGATCATCCTGACGTCGCCGTTCAGGTCGGGCGTCGTCCGCCCGCTGAACGACGTGAAGCGCAGCGACGCGACCTGGCCGAGCGAGAGCTGATCGATGTCCTGTGGCCGGACATGCGCCTCGACGATCAGCGCATCGTTGTCCGGCACGATCAGCATGATCGGCTCGCCCGCCTGAATGACACCGCCGATCGTGTGCACCGCCAACTGGTGCACCAGCCCGTCCTGCGGGGCGCGGATTTCGGTGCGGTTCAGCTGATCCTCGGCAGCGACCTTGCGCTCCGCCAGCTCGGCGAGCTTGGCGCGGATATCGGCGAGGTTGGCGCCGACCTCGGTGGCGAGGTCCTGATCGACCTGCAGGATCTGCACCTCAATCTCGCTGATATGGCCCTTGGCGGCGGCGCCCGACGCGACGAGCTGGCCGCGCTCCCCTTCGAGCCGCGCCTCCGAGCGCTCAAGCTCGGTGACGCGCGCGAACTGCACGAGATTCTGCGCATAGAGACTGCGCACGCCCTCAAGCTCGCGGTTGGTCCATTCGATTTCGGTGGCCTTTGCCTGTTCCTGCGCCTCGATACCGCCGATCTGCTCATGCAGCTGACGGATCTGCTCGCGCAGCTGGTCCTTGCGGCCCTCGCGCGCATTGCGGCGTATCTCGAAGAGCCGCTGCTCGCCGGCCATCAGGCTGGCGATCTCCGGATCGTCGCCGCGCGAGGTCAACGAAGCGGGGAAGGCGACGGCGTCGAGCCCGTCGCGCTCCGCCGCAAGGCGCGCCTGGCGCGCCTCAAGCTCGTCAATGCTCCGCTCGACGATCGCCAGGTTGGCACGCGTCTGCGTCTCGTCGAGGCGGATCAGCAGGTCGCCGGCCTTGACCCGATCGCCCTCATGAACGGCGATCATGCCGACAACGCCGCCGGTCGGATGCTGCACCTTCTTCACGTCGGATTCGACTTCGAGGCGGCCGGAGGCGATCACCGCGCCGGAAATCTGCGTGGTCGCCGCCCAGCCACCGACGCCGCCGATCAGGACGGCGATGGCAATGATGCCGATCAGCAGATGCCGCCGGATCGAAACGTGCACCAATGAGCGTGGTGTGGATCTCACGACTGGTTCCCGTGCGTGTCGCCGACGACCTTCAACGCCGCCGGCGGATTGAGCGGCGGACGGCGCAGCACCTTGGCCAGGATCTCGTCGCGCGGTCCAAGCGCCTGCACGCGGCCGCCATTCATAACCAGCACCGTGTCGACCGCGGCGAGCGCCGCGCGCCGGTGCGCCACCACGACCGCGATGCCGCCGCGCTGGCGCACGCCGAAGAGCGCCTGGGTCAACGCCTCCTCGCCCTCCGCGTCGAGATTTGAGTTCGGCTCGTCGAGCACGACCAGAAACGGCTCGCCGTAAAGCGCGCGGGCAAGCGCGATCCGCTGCCGCTGGCCGGAGGAGAGCACCGCGCCCCCCTCCCCGATCTCGGTGTCGTAGCCGTTGGCGAGGCTCAGGATCATGCGGTGGACGCCGGCGGCGGTCGCGGCGGCGATGATCGCATCGGAATCGGGCTCCGGCTCGAAGCGGGCGATGTTCTCCGCGATGCTGCCGGCGAAGAGCTCGACGTCCTGCGGCAGGTAGCCGATGTGCCGGCCGAGCGCCTCCGGATGCCACTGGTCGAGCGCTGCGCCGTCAATCCGCACCTTGCCGCGCGCCGGCTGCCACACCCCGACCAGAAGCCGCGCCAGCGACGATTTTCCCGAGGCGCTCGGGCCGATCACGCCGAGGCACTGGCCCTTCGAAAGAGACAAACTCACGTCCTGCACCACCAGGCGCTGGGAGCCGGGCGGCACAGCGCTCGCGCTTTCAACTCTCAACGTTTCGACCGGCTTCGGCAGAGGCGTCTGGGAAAGCCGCTCGGGGAAAGCGTGCAAGAGCTCCGACAGGCGCCGCCAGCTCTGCCGCCCCGCGAGGAAGCCGCGCCAGTTGGCGATCGCAAGCTCGACCGGCGCCAGCGCGCGCGAGGTCAGGATGGCGCTCGCGATGATCACACCGGCCGTCGCCTCCCCCTTGATCACGAGATAGGCGCCCGTTCCGAGCACTGCCGACTGCAGCATCATGCGCAGAACCTTTGACAGCGAACCGAAGCCGCCGGCGACATCGGACGCGCGGCGCTGGCTGGCGAGATATCGGGAATTGGCTTCCGCCCAGCGCGCGCCGACGCGGCGGCCAAGACCCATCGCCCGGAGCACCTCGGCATTGCGGCGGCTCGCATCGGCAAGCAGTCCGCGGCGAATTCCAAGCTCGGAGGCCTGGCGTATCGGCTGCCGCGTCAGCACCTCGGTCAGAACGGTGAGCGTAACCAGCACCAAGGCGCCGCCGCCGGCGATATAACCGAGCATCGGGTGGAAGAGGTAGCAGATGACAAGATAGAGCGGCAGCCATGGCAGATCGAAGAGCGCCGTCGGGCCGGGCCCTGACAGAAAGGCGCGGATGTTGTCGAGATCGTGGAGCGGCTGCAGGCCGTTGCCGCGCTGACCGGCGCGAAGCGGCAGGTCCACCAGCGCCTGATAGACGCGCGTGTTGAGGCTCTCGTCGAGCGACGCGCCGACGCGCACCAGAATGCGGCCGCGCACGAAATCGAGAATTCCCTGGAAGCTGTAGAGAAGCGCGATCAGCGCCGCGAGACCGACCAGCGTCGGCACGCTGCGGCTCGGCAGCACCCGATCGTAGACCTCCAGCATGAAGAACGAGCCCGAGAGATAGAGCAGGTTCACGATGCCGCTCATCACCGCGACACCGGCGAACGCGCCGCGGCAGGCGCGAAGCGCAGCGGCGAGCTCTCCCTTCCCTCGAGGCGCGGCCGGAGATTTCATGATCCTGAAACTATAGTCGAAACACGAAGAGCCGGACAGGATCGGCGCGACCAATCGCCCAACAGGCTAAACGGCTGAGCTGCGGGCTTTTCGTGCAAGCGGCGACGGATCTCACGGAGGGGCCAAGCGGTGCTCGTGGCGCAAGATTGCCCCTTGCCTTGACGATCGCGATCGCTGCGGCAGGCGAAGATGCGTCCGTCATGAAGAAGCGTCATTGCACATTCCGTAGGCAGAGACCTCGGTCCTGTCCCGTCTTGGGACATCCAGCCGGCAGCATCCTCGACGCACCTATGGAAAGCACGCATTTGCCGCTCGGGGCTTAACCTATCGCCGGCGGTTGAGCTTGCCACAAAGGTGAGCAAGCCGTTAACATCATTATGGGGAGGGTTGCGCTCTGTCGCGAAGACGCAGCCACCAATAAGGCCGCAGCAGGACTCCACGTGCCGCCGTTGGCGGGCGGGAGATTTGCGTGCCGCCAACGAGCCGGGGGGAATCACGTCACGATGCCAGCGCTCCAGCTCTCGCCTGTTCCGAATGCGCCTGCCGGCGGCTTCGCGAGCGGAGCCTGCCTGAGCGATGCCTCATCCGGCGAGGCTGAGGCGTGAGCGAGTTCACCACCACAACGCCCACGGGCTACGACCTCCCGGGATCGGTCTCGGCCGTCGGAGGCGTCGTTCTTGAACTGGTTGGACTGAACGGCGCCCGGGTCATCAGCCAACTTGCGGCCAGTGAGCTCTTCAAGGGATATTTCGATACCGGGACACCAACAGAGTACGAAGGTAACCCGGGCACGATCGGCATCCAGGACGGCTTCGGTGCAAGTGTGATCGATGCCCTGGGAGGTGGGCTGCAGTCGGTTTCCGTGCGCATCACGCTCTCCGACGGAGACACGGCATCTGGCAACTTTGACTATCAGCAGAACACGTTGGAGCTGAACGGCGTTCCACTCGGCAACTTCAGCGACGTCACGACCGAGGAGACGCAGGGCGACGGCACCACGATCGCATCCGGAGAAACGGGGTTCCCAAACAACCAGCTCAACACCGGCTGGTTCTATTCTGACGACCCAACCTTCCTTGATGACTTCTATCAGTCGTTGGTAGACTCCGAGGACGGGACGATCAGTTTCCAGCTTTTCGACAACACTTATACGGGCGACAATGCCGCGTATGACCCAAATTATTTCGATTTCACTCAAGGCCTCAACGGCGGCCTCATCGATGTGGGCTCGCCCCCGAACGTCTCTCCAGTGCTGGACCTGGACAGCGGGACGAGTGGCACCGACGTCACGCTCGCCTATACGGAGAACGACGCGGCGACCCTCGTCGCGCCCGATGCCACGGTCACCGATACGGATTCGTCCGATTTCGATACCGGCAGCCTTGTTGTCGCGTTCACCGCAAACGGCACGAGCAACGATCAGCTGACGATCGACAATGTGGGCACCGGCACGGGAGAGATCGGCGTCAACGGCAGCGATGTCACCTATGAGAACACCGCCATCGGTACGTTCGCAGGCGGCAGCGGCGGCACCAGCCTGACAATCAACTTCAACAGTGCAGCGACGCCTGAAGCCGTCGAAGCGCTGACACACGCCGTCCTCTACTCCAACAGCTCCGACGATCCTTCGGCGGCAGCGCGGGAGCTTTCCTTCACGCTTTCCGACGGCGACGGCGGATCGACCGTTTCGAACGCGACCATCAATGTGACCGCCGTCAACGATGCGCCGGTTCTTTCAGATATCGGGCCCGGGCCGGTGTCGGCATCCGAGCAGGCGTATTCATACCTCGACCAGGATGCGAGCGTTTCCGACGCGGAGCTCAGCGCGCTCAACGGCGGCGCCGGGGACTTCGCCGGCGCAAGCCTGACGATCACACGCGATGGCGGCGCCAACGCGGACGACGATTTCGGCTTCAACACGCCACCCGGCACGCTGTTCTCGGTATCGGGAGGCAACCTGCAATCGGGCGGCCAGACCTTCGCGACCTTCTCCGACAGCGGCGGCACGCTGACGGTCAATTTCACGAGCTCGGAGACCGCCGCAACGACGGCGCTCGTCAACAACGTCCTGCAGCACATCGTTTACGCAGACCAGAGCGACGCGCCGCCGAGCAGCGTTGCGATTCATTATGTGTTCGACGACGGCAATTCGGGGTCGCAGGGCGCAGGCGGAGCGGGGACCGGGACGGCCGACGTCACAGTCACCATCCAGGCGGTGGACGACGCGCCGGTGCTGGACCTGAACGGCTCAGGCGACGGGCTCGACGTCACGGTCGCCTACACAGAGGGTGACGGCTTCGTCGCCATCGCGCCGAGTGCCGCTGTGTCCGACGTCGATTCGCCGGACTTCGACGCCGGCATCCTGAACATCGGATACAGCACGCACAATGACGCGAACCAGCTGAGCATCCAGGACCAGGGCACCGGTTCCGGCCAGATCGGCTTCGACGGCACTAACGTCACCTATGAAGGCGATACGATAGGCGCGATCAATTCAGGCAACGGCGTCAACGGCGTCAACCTGGTCATCACCTTCAACAGCAACGCGACGCCGCTCGCGGTGCAAGCTCTGACCCGCGCGATCCTCTATTCGAACACCTCGGACGCGCCGGTGTCGTCGGTCGATCTAACGATTGTGCTCACGGACGGCCATGGCAACGGCGCGCTGGGATCGACCACGCAGACCGCAACGATCGATATCACCGCCGTCAACGATCCCCCGTCGGGCGCCGACAACACCGTCACCACCAACGAGGACACCGCCTACACCTTCGGTTCGAGCGACTTCGGCTTCACCGACCCGGACACGGGCGATGCGCTTCAGGCGGTCAGGATCGACACCTTGTCGCTCGACCCCGACGCCACGCTACAACTGAACGGCATCGACGTCACTGCCGGGCAGGTCATCGCAGCGGCCGACATCGCCAATCTGGTATTCTTGCCGGGGCTGAACGAGAACGGCAGCAACTATTCGTCCTTCACCTTCTCCGTCCAGGACGACAGCGGCAGCTTCAGCGCCAGCCCCAACACCTTCACCTTCGACGTGACGCCGGTCAACGATCCGCCGTCGGGCGCCGACAACACCGTCACCACCAACGAGGATACGGCCTACACCTTCTCCGGGGCAGACTTCGGCTTCACCGATCCGGATTCCGGCGACGCGATTGCCGCGGTCAGGATCGACACGCTGCCTTTGGCCGGCACGCTCAGTCTCGACGGCAACCCAGTTCACGCGAGCGACGTCATTGCCGCAGGCGACATAGGCCTGCTGGTATTCACGCCGGGGGCGAACGAGAACGGCAGCGGCTACGCCTCGTTCAGCTTCTCCGTTGAGGACAGCAACAGCGCCTTCAGCGACAGCCCGAACACGCTCACCTTCGACGTGACGCCGGAGAACGACGCACCCTCGGGGACCGACAAAACGGTCACCATCGACGAGGACACGCCCCACACCTTCTCCGCGGCAGATTTTGGTTTCACCGACCCGGATTCCGGCGACCTGCTTTACGGGGTCAGGATCGACAGCCTGTCGCTCAACCCCGATGCCACCTTGCAGCTCTTCGGCACCGACGTCACCGCCGGGCAGACCATCGACGTCGAATTGCTCGACTACCTCGTCTTCACACCGGGGGCGAACGAGAACGGCACCGGCTACTCCGCCTTCACCTTCTCCGTTGAGGACAGCCACAACACCTTCAGCGACAGCCCGAACACGCTCACCTTCGACGTGACGCCGGTCAACGACCCGCCGTCGAGCGCCGACAACACGATCACCACCAACGAGGACACCGCCTACACCTTCGGTCAGAACGACTTCGGCTTCACCGACCCGGACACAGGCGATGCGCTTCAGGCGGTCAGGATCGACACCTTGTCGCTCGACCCCGACGCCACGCTGCAACTCAACGGCATCGACGTTACTGCCGGGCAGGTCATCGCGGTGGCCGACATCGCCAATCTGGTATTCTTGCCGGGGCTGAACGAGAACGGCAGCAACTATTCGTCCTTCACCTTCTCCGTCCAGGACGACAACGGCAGCTTCAGCGCCAGCCCCAACACCTTCACCTTCGACGTGACGCCGGTCAACGACCCGCCGTCCGGGCGCCGATCAACACGATCACCACCAACGAGGACACGGCCTACACCTTCGGTTCGAACGACTTCGGCTTCACCGACCCGGATACGGGCGATGCGCTTCAGGCGGTCAGGATCGACACCTTGTCGCTCGACCCCGACGCCACGCTGCAACTGAACGGCATCGACGTCACTGCCGGGCAGGTCATCGCAGCGGCCGACATCGCCAATCTGGTATTCTTGCCGGGGCTGAACGAGAACGGCAGCAACTATTCGTCCTTCACCTTCTCCGTCCAGGACGACAGCGGCAGCTTCAGCGCCAGCCCCAACACCCTCACCTTCGACGTGACGCCGGTGAACGACGCGCCATCAGGGGCCGACAACACCGTCACCACCAACGAGGACACCGCCTACACCTTCGGTCCGAACGACTTCGGCTTCACCGACCCGGATACGGGCGATGCGCTTCAGGCGGTCAGGATCGACACCTTGTCGCTCGACCCCGACGCCACGCTGCAACTGAACGGCATCGACGTCACTGCCGGGCAGGTCATCGCAGCGGCCGACATCGCCAATCTGGTATTCTTGCCGGGGCTGAACGAGAACGGCAGCAACTATTCGTCCTTCACCTTCTCCGTCCAGGACGACAGCGGCAGCTTCAGCGCCAGCCCCAACACCTTCACCTTCGACGTGACGCCGGTCAACGACCAGCCGTCGAGCGCCGACAACACGATCACCACCAACGAGGACACCACCTACACCTTCTCCGCGCTGGACTTCGCGTTCATTGATCCGGACACGGGCGACTCGCTTTCGGCGGTGCGGATCAACGCGCTGCCGACAGCCGACACGCTGCAGCTCAACGGCACCGACGTCACACCCGGGCAGGTCATCGATGCCACGGACCTTGGCCTCCTGACGTTTGCACCGGCGCAAGACGCAAATGGCGAAAGCTACGCGTCGTTCACCTTTCAGGTCGAGGACCAGGGCGGTGCCTTCGCCGCATCGAATACGATCACGTTTGACGTCACGCCCGTGAACGACGCGCCGGTGATCGACCTGAACGGCGAAGGGCCGGGGACGAGCGTCGAGCTCAGCTACACGGGTGGCGACGGCGCTGCCTCCATCGCGCCCGACGGGCTCGTCTTTGATATCGACTCCTCCGACTTCGGCGGCGGCTCGCTGACCGTCGCGTTCAGCGCCAACGGCACCAGCAACGATCAGCTCGGCATTTCGGAGGACAACGATTTCTCCGTCGGCGAAGGCGGCGTCCTCTTCTACGGCGAAGGCACGATCGGCACGGTCTCGGGCGGCGCGGATGGCGGCGACCTCGTTGTCAGCTTCAACGCGGCCGCCGACCCTGGGAGTGTCGAGGCGCTGATCCTTGCGATCATCTATTCCAACGACGCGGCGCATCCCTCCACCGATCCGCGCACGCTGACGTTCACGCTCGTCGACGGCGACGGCACTGCCAATGGCGGCGCGGACACCGCGACGGCACAAGCGATCATCAACGTGGAGGCGTCGAACACCGACCCGGTCGCGAACAACGACACGCTGTTCTGGCTCGGCGATCATTTCGGCGCGGTCTACGACGACGGCTCCGGCGCAGCGCTTGCCTATGTGCAGGCGGAGTTCGGCGGCAGCAGCGAGGACGCAGCGGGCGTCGCGATCCCTGCGATCACCCTGCTCAGCAACGATACCGACGTCGACGGTGATGCGCTGTCGATCCTGTCGGTCGACGCGACGAGCGCGCTCGATTCGGCGCTGCTGCTGAACGGGGACGGCTCGATCACCTACACCGTCGCCGCGGCGCTGCAGGCGCTGGCGCAGGGCGAGATGGTGACCGACACCTTCAGCTACACGGTCTCCGACGGCAACGGGGGCAGCGACACGGCGACCGCGAAGCTTGTCGTCTACGGAATGAACGACCCGGCGGAGAACGCCACACTGCCGGCGCCCTTCGCGTTCGACAATCTGAATGCGGCGGTGTCGGTCAGCGGGCTCTCGGTCGCCGATATCGACCACAACGCCACGGTCAGCACGACGCTTTCCGTGTCCGACGGGATTCTCAATCTGTCGGCGGCAAGCGGCGTCACCATCACCGGCAACGGCACCGACGCGGTGACGATCTCCGGCGCGGTCGCCGACGTGAACGGCGTCCTTGCGAGCTTCGACTATCTGGCGACGAATTTCGTCGGCACCGACACGCTGACGATATCGACCACCGACGGCATCGCCGCGGCGGATGTCGACACGGTGGCGATCACCGTCAACCCCGGCCCCGTGACCGTCGGAGAGGATGGCACTATCTACGGCTCCGCCGGCCCCGACGTCGTCACCGGCGGCAGCGGCGATGACAGCATCCGCGGCTTTGACGGCAACGACACGCTCGACGGCGGGCCGGGCGACGGCGCCGACCACCTCTGGGGCGAAGGCGGCGACGACACGCTGATCGGCGGCGGCGGCAACGACGAGCTGGTCGGCGGCGACGGCAACGACCATCTGTCGCTCGGCGACGGCAACGACACCGGCTGGGGCGACGCCGGCGACGACACCATCGACGGCGGCGACGGCGTCGACACGATCTATGGCGGCGACGGCAACGACACGCTGATCGGCGGCAATGGCAGCGACTTCGTCTACGGCCAGGACGGCAACGACACGATCTGGCTGGACGACCTGAACAATGTCGGCACCTCGACCGGCGACGACCAGGCCTGGGGCGGGCCCGGCAATGACGAGATCCACGGCGGACCCGGCAACGACACGATCGTCGGCGACGAAGGCAACGACACGCTCTACGGCGACGGCGGCAACGACTTCCTCTATGGCAGCGACGGCAACGATACGCTCTACGGCGGGCTCGGCATTAACCAATATTCCGGCGGCAACGGCAGCGACACGCTCTATTTCGGCGCGGGCACGGATACCGGCTGGGGTGGCGCGGACGGAGACGCTTTCGTGTTCTCGCCGGGGAACCCGGTCGGCATCGTCAAGGATTTCGGGGTAGAGAGCGCGACGAGCCACGACCTCATGGTCTTCGCCGGCTTCACCTCGACCGCCATCACGCTGCAGGCAATGACGGTCAGCGGGGTGGCCGGAACCCAGGTCTCGATCGGCGGCCAAGCCGTCGCCTTCCTCGAGGGCGTGGCACCGGGCACGCTTGGCTCCGACGACTTTTCGTTCATCAGCTGATCCGCGCGAGCGCCCCGTCTCTCATGTGGGGATAACCCGCAGAAGTGCCCGGCTTTTGGGCAAGAGCCGTGTCGCAATTGTGGCTGACACGCAACACTCCCTTCGATTGCCGCGACGCCGACCAGAAACGCCGGAAAACGCTTCGCACGTGCGATAGGCTTCTTCCCTTCGGTCTGCCGCGATCGGCGTGAAACGTCGGCCGGCATTTTTTTGCTAGCCTCGGGGGCTAGGTGTTGGCGGGAGCGTTGAGCAGCTGGCGGGTAGCAATCTGCGTCGCGCTGGTGACGGGGGGGCTTTTAGCGTGCCCGGCCGCCGCCTCCGCTCAGACCGGCTCGCCCGAGCTGCGCAGCGAATACGAAGCGCTCTTCCAGCAGCTCCTGAAGGATCCCGGCAATGAAGCCGCCAACCGCCGCTTCATCCAACTGGCGCTCGCTCTGAAAGAGCCCGAGCGGGCGATCGGCGCGCTCGAGCGGCTGCTCTTCGCCCATCCCGACGACCCCTCCATCAACTATCAGCTCGGAAGCCTCTACCTTCAGCTTGGCACGCCGGTGGTGGCCGAGACCTATTTCAAGGCCGCGCTTGCCAGCGAATCCATCACGCCGATCATCCGCACCAGCGCCGAATCCGGTCTGAAAAAGGCGAAGGAGCTAAGCGAGCCCTCGCCGTGGAGCGGCTACGCGCAGATTGGCGTGCGCTACCAGACGAACGCCAACGTCGCTCCGGGCCAGGCGAGTGCGGCGAACAACATCACCGAGACGGCGACGCCCGACTGGAACGGCTTCGGCCTCGTCGGGCTCAACTTCTCGAAGCCGATCGACGGCGCCGTTCTCGAAGGCCGCCTCACCACCTACTACGCCGACCAGTACAAGGTGGATCGTCTCGACTACGGATACGGCGAGCTGCAGGCGGGACCGCGGCTGAACCTCTATTCGAACGAGACGTCGGCGGTTTCAGTGAAGCCCTATGGCATCGTCCACGGCATCATGCTCGGCGGGGATCCTTATGAGCGCACGCTCGGCGGCGGCGTGGAGCTGCGCGCGGCGATCGCCAGGCCGGTCGCGCTCACGCCATTCTTCGAATATCAGAATGAAAAATATTACAACTCCGGCAACTATCCCACTGTCGCGGGCGAGACCGGTGACCTTTTCACCTATGGAATGCACGGTGACGGCAGTCTCGGCGAGATGGTGACCTGGTTCAGCACGGGCGGCTTCAAGCATGACGAGGCGCAGCTCGACAAGTACAGCTACGACGAGTATTTCCTCGACTTCACCCTCAACCTCGCGTTCAATCCTTCCGGCGGTGACAGCAGCATGCGCTGGACGTTCACGCCGTTTGGCGGCGTGAGCCAAACGGACTATGCTGCGCCGGACCCGCTGGTGGATCCGAACACGAAACGTAAAGACTTCAAGTGGCGAGTGGGCGCCGGACTCGATATTCCGATCGTCGAGAATCTGGGACTCGGGTTGCAGGTGCAATACACCGTAAACGATTCGAATCTCGAGCCGGTACAACTACAAGAATTTCGAAGTAAGCTCCGGCCCGAGAGTGCGGTTCTGAGGTACGACATGCATCGACTTCGCGCTTTGAGAATCGCTGCCGCGGCGAGCCTTCTCGCCGTCGCCGCCGGGGCACCGGCGCTTGCAGCGGACGTCGGGACCGCCGGCGCCGTCAATCCGTCGGCGACCGGCACGCCGCCCGGCGGCAGCACCCGCAAGCTCGAGATCGGCTCCAACGTCGTATTCGACGAGCACATCGTGACCGATACGAACGGCTCCATGCAGGTGCTCTTCCTCGACAAGACGACGCTCAGCATCGGGCCAAGCAGCGACATCACGATCGATCAGTTCGTCTACAATCCAAGCGCCGACACAGGCACCTTCGTTGCCTCGATCGCCAAGGGCTCGTTCCGCTTCGTCGGCGGCCAGATCAGCCACAATCACGGCGCGACGCTCAAGGTTCCGACCGCCACCATCGGCATTCGCGGAACGATCGTCGCCGGCGAGGTCGGCCTCTGCGGGCTGAACAACAACAACGCCGGCACGACGACGGACGCCGCGACGTGCAACGGGTTCAAGATCTCGAACTTCCAGGGCCATGTGCAGGTGACGCTGCAGGGGGGGCAGACCGTAACCGTCTCTCCCGGCATGAAGGTCAGCGTCGACCCTTCGAGCGGACAGGTGCAGACGAGCGCGATCACCTCGGGCGACGTGACGACGCTGCCGGAGATTACGCAGCAGAACACGACCCAGCAGACGACGACGAACGCGCCGCTGCCGCAGACGACGACCCCGCCGCCGACGCCGACGCAGACACCTGAGCCGACATACACCCAGCAAAGCCCGCCTCCGCCGCCACCGCCGCCGCCGCCGCAGCCTCCCCCGCCACCGCCGCCGCAGCCTTGATCGGCCGGCTCCCGGCCTGACGCATGCGCTCGATAAACGTGCATCGCAGCGCATGCTCTGCTAAACGACGCGACCCAAAGACTGGTTGGCAAGCTGATGGCGGCTAACGCGGCCTCGACCGGCGAGGCCCTGGACAACGGACATTCGGCGACGGCGGAGGCGGCCCATCCTGGCCTTCTCAAGCTCGCGCTCGGCTCGCTCGGCGTCGTCTTCGGCGATATCGGCACGAGCCCGCTTTATGCGTTCCGCGAAGCTATCGCGGCGGCAGCCGGCGGCAACGAGCCGACGCGCGCGGCCGTGCTCGGCGTGCTGTCGTTGATCCTGTGGACGCTGACCCTCATCGTCTCCATCAAATATGTGCTGATCCTGCTGCGCGCCGACAACCACGGTGAAGGCGGAACGCTTTCGCTTATGGCGCTCGCGCAGCGTAGCGTGCCCAAGCCCTCGGCGTGGATCGTGCTCCTCGGAATTCTCGGCGCGGCGCTGTTCTATGGCGATGCGACGATTACGCCCGCCATTTCCGTACTCTCGGCGGTCGAAGGCGTGGCCGTCGCGATGCCGCGCTTCGAGGAAATCGTGCTGCCGCTGACGCTCGTCATCCTGGTCGGGCTCTTCGCCGTGCAGCGCACCGGCACCGGACGCGTCTCGGCCTTCTTCGGGCCGATCACCGGGCTGTGGTTCATCGTGCTGGCGATCTCCGGCCTCTTCGGACTTGCGCATCACCCCTCGGTGATCCTGGCGATCAATCCCTATTATGCGATCCACTTTCTCATCACTCACGGGTTCATCGCCTTCGTGACGCTCGGCGCGGTGTTCCTGGTCGTGACCGGTGCCGAGGCGCTCTACGCCGATCTCGGGCATTTCGGCCGGAAGCCCATCCAGGCCGCCTGGTACTGCGTGGTCTTCCCGGCACTCGCCTTGAACTACCTTGGCCAAGGGGCGCTGGTGCTCTCCGATCCGGCGGCGCGCGAGACCCCGTTCTTCCTGCTCTTTCCCGACTGGGCGCTGATCCCGGTGGTGGTGCTCGCCACGGCAGCGACAGTGATCGCGAGCCAGGCGGTGATCAGCGGCGCCTATTCGCTGACCAGGCAGGCAATCCAGCTCGGCCTTTTGCCGCGCATGCGCATCCTCTTCACATCCGAGACGACAACCGGCCAGATCTACATGCCGCGCATCAACTGGCTCCTGTTCACGGCAGTCGTGCTCTTGACGCTGCTGTTCGGCAGCTCGGCGCATCTTGCCGCGGCCTATGGCATCGCGGTCACTGCGACGATGATGGTCGACGCGACGCTCGGCATCGTGGTGCTGCACTATTGCTGGCGCTGGCGGCTTCCCACCGCGCTCGCAACGCTTGGCCCATTCGTGCTGATCGCGCTCGGATTCCTGTCGGCAAACAGCCTGAAGATCATGAGCGGCGGCTGGATGCCGATCCTCTTCGGCGGCGCGCTGGTGGTGACGATGCTCACCTGGCGACGCGGGACCGCCATTCTCGCCGAGAAGACGCGGCGGATCGAGGTATCGCTCAACGATCTCGTCACGCGCCTCGACGCCAAGCCGCCGCCGCGCGTGCAGGGAACCGCGATCTTCCTGACCGGCAATCCCGACGGCGCGCCGACCGCGCTGCTTCACAATCTGAAGCACAACAAGATCATCCACGAGCGCAACATCATCCTGACGATTCGCACCGAAGGGCGGCCGCGCGTCGCGCCGGACGAACGCGCCACGATCTCCGAGCTCTCGCCGAGCTTCCAGCTCATCACCATGAGCTTCGGCTACATGGAGACGCCGAACATCCTGAAAGGCATCGCCGCCTGCCGTAAGCTCGGCCTCGCCTTCGACATCATGTCGACTTCGTTCTTCATGTCGCGACGGAGCCTCAAGGCGTCGCCGCATTCCGGCATGCCCGTGTGGCAGGACAAGATCTTCATCGCGCTCGCGAGCTCGGCCGATTCGGCGACCGACTATTTCCATATCCCGGCCGAGCGTGTGGTGGAGATCGGCGCCCAGGTGACGATCTAGCGCGCCGCGCTTCTCCCAAAGCCCCGACCTTTGCTTTGGGGCTTCCGCGCCGGCCGACGGCAGAAATTCAGTTCTTCCCGAATCAACGCTAGACTGCTTCCCCGTGCATGACAGCCTGGCGAAGGGTGGCCTTCCCGCGGTCATGCCCTCGCGAACCCACGACCGAATGCGTTGCCGCAGCCGAGGCAAGAATGCCGCTTGAGACCATGTACGTGGCGATCCTGATCGGTGCCGGGCTTGTCATGGCCGCGGTCTTCACGAGCTGGATCGCCTTCCGCTTCGGCGCCCCGATCCTCTTGATCTTCCTGGCGATCGGGCTGATCGCCGGCGAGGACGGGCTCGGGATCACCTTCAACAACGCGCCGGCCGCCTATTTTGTCGGCAGCCTTGCGCTCGCCATCATCCTCTTCGACTCCGGCTTCGGCACCAGGCTGTCGGCCTTCCGCCAGGCGGCGCTTCCATCGGTCGTGCTGGCGACGATCGGCGTTCTGCTCACGACATTGTTCTTCGGAAGTGCCGCGCGCGTGGTGCTCGGATTGCCGTGGCTGGAGGCGTTCCTGCTCGGCGCGGTGGTGAGCTCGACCGATGCGGCGGCGGTTTTCTTTCTCTTGCGCGTCGGCGGCATCCACCTCCGCGACCGCGTGCGCTCGGTGCTTGAGGTGGAGTCCGGCTGCAACGATCCGATGGCGATCTTCCTGACGGTGACGCTGGCGGAGCTGCTCGTGGCGGGCGCGCCGGAGACCGGATTCACCACCACCTTCATCATCGCCTTCATCCGGGAGATGGGGCTTGGGCTGGTGCTCGGTCTTGCCGGCGGTTTTGCCATCGTCAGGCTCGTCAACCGGCTCGATCTTGAATCGGGACTCTATCCGGTCGTCGTGCTCGCCTCGGCGCTGGTGCTTTTCGGCGTCGCCGGCGTCGTCCATTGCAGCGGCTTCCTCGCCGTCTACGTGGCCGGCCTCACAGCCGGCAACCGGCGGCTTCGCCAGGGCCTCTTCTGAGCCGCTTCCAGGACGGCATGACCTGGCTCGCGCAGATCGGCATGTTCGTGGTCTTCGGCCTTCTGGCGACGCCATCGGAGTTTCCGCGCATCCTGATCGCCGGCGTGGCGCTCGCGATCTTCCTGATCTTCGTCGCGCGGCCGGTCGCCGTCTGGCTCTGCCTCTTGCCGTTCCGCTTTCAGCGCGAGGAGACAGCCTTTGTCGCATGGGTGGGCCTGAGGGGCGCGGTGTCGCTGCTCCTCGGAATCCTGCCGCTGATGGTCGGACTTCCAAACGGCCAGGACATCTTCAACGCCGCATTCCTGATCGTGCTCGTCTCGCTCTTCATCCAGGGCTGGACGATCCGGCCGATGGCGCGAAAACTCGGCCTGATCATCCCGCCGACGCTCGGCCCGGTGGACAAGGTGGAACTGGAGCTGCCGGGGACCGCCAACCACGAGCTTGTCGTCTATCACGTGGTGCCGGACAGTCCGGTCGCACGCGGCGAGCGTATCCCGCGCTGGGCGCGGCCGTCGCTCGTCGTCAGGAAAGGGCAGTCGATGCGCCCGCAATATGCCGGTCGCATCGAAGCGGATGACCGCATCTATCTCTTCACCGCGCCGAACAACATCCGGCTGCTCGACCGCCTCTTCGCCAGCCCGGCACCGGTGGAGGAAGACGACAAGGATTTCTTCGGCGAGTTCACCATCGACGCCAACCACACGCTCGGCGAGCTGGCGCAGGCCTATGGCGTCGAGCCGCCCGGCGACCCGGCAACCCCGATCGGCACGTTCCTGGTGGAGCGGCTCGGCGGTAATGCCGAGGTCGGCGACCGGGTGCCGGTCGGGTTCCTGGAGCTGATCGTGCGCGAGACGGAGGAAAGCGGCGCGGTCAAAGCGGCGGGGCTGACGCTTGCGTCGGAGCCGGCATCCGCCGCCCAGACCTGGCCGGTCCTGAGGGGCGTGATCGATTTCGCCACCATCGTGCGCGAGCGCTACGAGCGGCTCAGCCGGCGCTGGCTCGACCGAAAGCGCTAAAGCGTCGCGGAGTGCGGCGGCATGCGGCGGTCGCGGGCGACGCCGTGCTGCGTCTTCTCCCACAGCGTCGGACGCCGAAGGAACTGAAAGAGCGCCTGCCACGCGGCGAGCGACATGAGCGCCCAGTAGAACGGCAGAAACACGATGTGCCAGGCAAGGCGGAGCGCGCCGGCGGCCTTCAGGCCACGCGCCGCCGAGACCGCCGCCGCCAGCAGCACCGCCGCCAGGTTCGTCAAATTCAAGGCGAGGAGCAGCCAGGTCCGCGGGCTGGACGGCCAGTAGCCGTCTACGAGATCCTCCGCGCCGACCCCGACCACCAGCAGCGAAATCGGATAAAGAAGCAGCCCAACCACACCGGCCGAGAGAATGCCGTGCACGGCAAGCTGCTCCCTTAGCGGCAGACGCAAGGCGGGCGAAATGCCGGTGCCAAGTCCGAGCGCCACCGTCTGCATCCAGCCCTTGTATATCTGTTCAGGGCAATTCGTCCTCGTCCGGCGGTGTTCATTTTGTGTTGATAGAACAATGGGTTATTGTTCAACGCCGTTCGGAACGATCCGCGCGTTGCCGCCAATTCTGTTGCGACAGCGTTGCGATGGACGGAACAAACAGGGGCTGAGAAATGGCTAGCGGTTCGGGACTCACGCGCGCAGCGGTTTCGCTTACGCATCGTTCGATTGAAGCGCTGCGGCCTTCGGAAGCGCCGTATCGAGTACCTGATCAGCGCTGCATCGGGTTGGCGGTGCGTGTGGTGCCGAGCGGCGTCAAGACGTGGGATCTGGCATTTCGGATTCGCGGTTCGGGGAAGGTGCGGCGGGTGTCGCTCGGGCGTATCGCCGATGTGAGCCTCGAAAGGGCGCGCGAGCGGGCCAACGGGCTCACCAGCGCGGCGCGGGCCGGTCGCGACCTGATCGCCGAGGAGGAGGAGAGCCGAGCCGCGGCGGCTTCGCGCCTTACCATCGAGCAACTGATATCGCTCTATGTGCGAAGGCGCGTCACCGGCCGGTTGCGCACGGCCACCGATATCGAGCGTCGGCTGAACCGGGCGCTTACGCCGATCCTCACCCGGCATGCTGACGATATCCGCCGGCGTGACATTCGGGAAATGCTGGATGCCGTAGCAGACCAGGGCATCGAGCGCGAAGCCGAGAAACGCCGGCAAACCGTCGGCGCGATGTTCCGATGGGCCTTATCGCAGGACATCGTCGAGACCGACCCAACGGCTGGTTTGAAGGCTTACGATCCCGGGACGCCGCGCGACCGCGTGCTGACTGTCGAAGAAATCGAGGCGATCTGGACATGGCTCGACACCGGCGCCCTGCCCCGCGACGCTGCCGACATATTGAAGCTTCAGCTTCTGACCGGCGCGCGCTGTGGCGAGATCAGTGGGCTTCGTGCCGAAGAGATTGATCGCGGACAGTGGAACTGGACACTACCCGCGGCACGCTCGAAGAACAAACGACCGCGCGTCACGCCGATTGTCGGGATGGCGCGACGGATCATAGACAGGCGGCTCTTGACTATCGAATCGGGACCGCTGTTCACGGCGGAGACCGGAACCACGCTGACTGCCGCCCACGTCGGCCATTACCTGCTCGCGCGGCGCGGCAAGCTGCCTATCGACAAGTTCACCACGCATGACCTGAGGCGCACGGTGGCGACCATGCTGGCCGAAATGGGCGTGGCGCTTGATCTCGTCGCAGCGGTGATCGGTCACGAGGCACGCGGCAAAGAGACGCGAACTTTGGTTCGCCATTACGTTCGCACGGACCTCATCGAGCGTAAGGCCCACGTATTGCACTCTTGGGACGAGCGGTTGCAGGACATTGTGGCCGGTCGCGGGGCAGCGAAATAGTCCGGCTCGTAAAGGCGGGCTGACCGACAGCTAGGGTGTGAACTCATTAAATGCACCGACCGTCATCCGGGCGAAGATGAGGTTTGCAGTGATGTTCGGAATTCGCCGCGGGCCGACGGCCCCTCCGAAATGCGCCAGGACCGGACTTTGCATTGGCCAAACCTGGATGGCCGGCGTCGAAAAGATGGCGCTGTTTCGCACACTAGTGTAATCGTTAGCTGGCAAGTTCGGTCTCACCCGTAGGGGGCCGTTACCTTGGAACGTAAGCTCGCGGTGATCCTCGCGGCCGACGTGGTCGGTTATTCCGCGCAGATGGAGCCCGACGAGGCTGGACTTCGAGCGTCTGCGAGCAGGCCGCAATGACCGGTTCGACCCGAAATCGGAGGCGCGAGCGCCCGGGTCGTCAAGCTGATGGGCGACGGCATGCTGGCGGCGTTTTCCAGCGTGGTAGACGCCGTCGCGTGCGCCGCGGCGATGCAAAGGGCCAGGCGGCGCACAACTCGGCCGCGCCCGGGACCGAGCGCATCCAGGTGCGGATCGGCGTCAACCTCGGCGAGGTCGTCTGGTCGAGGACGACAGCTATGGCAGGGGGTCAACATGGCCGCCCGCCTGGAGCAGCTCGGCGAGCCAGGCGGCGTCGCCGTCTCCGGCACCGCTAGACGAGCTGCAGGGGACGCTGGGCCTGCCGCTCGAGTCCACCGGCGAGCACCAGGTCAAGAACATCAGCCGCAAGGTGCGGGTCTACCGGCTGCGGCTGGACGGCGCCGCGCCGGCCGCGATCGCCGCGGCCGCCCGCCGGCGACCGCGGGCGTCGCGCCGCCTGCTCATGGCGGCGCTGGCCGTCCTGCTGCTCGCGGCGCTCGGCGGCGGGGCCTGGTGGCAATGGCGGCCGGCCCGGCCGCCGCCAAGCCGTCGATCGCGGTCCTGCCCTTCGCCAGCATCGGCGACGACGCGGCGACCGGGCGTCTGGCGAACGGGCTGGTCGAGGACATCGTCACCGACCTGGCGAGCTACCAGCAGTTCTCGTCATCGCGCGCAACTCGACCGAGGCTTACAAGGACAAGTCCGTGGACATCCGCCAGGTCGGCGCGGACCTGGGCGTGCGGTATGTTGAGGCAGCCTCCAGGCGATCGACGATCGCGTTCGCATCAGGGCGCGGCTTGTTGACGCTGCCACAGGCACCGACATTTGGTCTGAGCGCTACGATCGGCCGGCCCAGATATTTTCGCGGTGCAGAGCGACGTCACTGCGAAGATCGCAAACACCTTGGATCGCAGGTCGGCGTCATTCGCAAATCGCTAGTTAAGGTCGCTCAGCACAAGCCCCCCAACAGCCTGACGGCTTATGACACCTATTTGATGGCCGATGCGGTGGCCTTAACTCCGGTGGAGGTGTCACCAAGGACGGGTTGATCGAAGGAGAAAAGCTGTTCCGCAAAGCTATCGAGCTCGATCCGCAGATGGCACGGGCCTACGTCGGCTTGCCTACGCTGGACACTGGGACTATGTATGGCTATGGCTTTGCCGATTCTCCGAGCAGGCACTTTCAAAGCTGATGGAGGCGGCACAAAAAGCCGTGGAGCTCGATCCCAACAACAATAGGGCGCATGGCGCTCTCGGCCAGGCCCTCGCTTGGAATGGTAACATGGCCCAAGCGCTTGTCGAGTTTGACAGAGCGCAAGCCCTTGGGCCAAACGATGCCGACACTCTTGCGCTGATTGCCATGAACATTGCTGCTAGCAACTCTGCACGGGCTGTCCCCCTCGCGGAGCGGGCTATTTTGCTGAATCCGCACTACCCGCAATGGTATAATTATGGTCTATACTGGGCTTACTTCTTTCAAGAACAGTTCGATAAATCGCTCAAGTATGTAAAGCTTGTGACGGGCCCCTCCATAAACGAAAAATCCTTTCTTGCCATGCTGTATGGTTACCTAGGCCAACCGGACGAGGCCAAGAAAGTTGCAGAGGAGGTGCTCAAACAGGACCCGGGCTGGACCGCGGAGAAGTTTCTCACCAAGTGGTGGGTCAACGGCGAGCATGAGACCGAGCTAGTTGCAGAAGGCGCCAGGAAGGCCGGGCTCCGGGCTTGCGCGACCGCTGCGGAGCTCAGAGACAACCCCAACATGATCCACGTAAAATCGTGCGACGAAGAGCGTGCCAAGTCCGCGAGTGGGTAGCGCAAACCGGCTACGTCGAAGGTCGGATCGTCTCGCGTCGTTTTGACCTCCCTGGAAATCAGGCTTTGACGCGCGCCGTTGTGGACACGCGCTCGGCGGAACCGGGAAGGGTCAGGTTCGGCCTCCATCGAGCCAAATCCATTGCCCCGCTGCTCTCCGAGGGGATTGGCGGTGAGCAGAACTGTCTGGAATGGGTCAAAAATGCCCCTCCAACCGGATCAGCGTCATGTCCGCAGTTGCTCAGATTCCGGAAGTGGCGATCCGGTCTTGAGCGCCACCGCATGGATGTGGTTCAAGGCTCCCGAGAGGAGCACGAATCATGCGGTATGAACTCAGCGACTACGAATGGAGCGTCATCAGGCCGATGCTCCCGAACAAGCCACGTGGCGTTCCCCGAGTAGACGACCGGCGCATTCTCAACGGCATCTTTTGGGTTTTGCGATCAGGTGCGCCGTGGCGCGATCTGCCGGAGAGCTTCGGTCCTCATACTACTTGTTACAATCGCTTCGTTCGTTGGCGCCGGGCGGGCGTCTGGGACCGCATTATGGAGGCCGTCGCCGCTGCTCATGACGCAGCGGTGCAAATGATCGACACGTCGGTCGTGCGCGTGCACCAGCACGGTGCCTGTATCGCCGACAATCGCGAGCAACACATGGGTCGTTCGCGAGGCGGACTGACGAGCAAGATATATGCGGTCGTGATGCTGATGGCCTGCCGGTGGGCCTCGGCCTCACGCCCGGCGAAGCTCATGACAACAGGCTATGTTCGGTGCTTCTGACCGATTGCAGGTTGCTGAACTCATGAAACGCTTGGCGCAATGGCTCGCGAGTGTCCATTAACGGCTGATCTCCGGAAGCGCCTCTGACTTCGGCCGACTTCCGGAATGCGCCGCTTCTCGGAAATCCAAGCTGTCGTCAGCGCCGACTGCTTCCGGATATAAAACGGACTCCTTCAGGCGGCGATTGCCAAAAACGCTCGTCTACACGCGAGAAAAATCCAAGGGCGGCCCAGTCGGGCATCGCCCTACCCTCCCCGCTCCGCAATCACAAACCGCTCGTGTAGCCGTCGTGTTTTGAACAAGCCGGCGGTCGCGGCCTTAGGGCAGCTTCCGCCCTGCCAGCTACCAGTTCCTGACCGTCCGCCCCGACTGTTTTTGCGCTACGACAAAACCGCAAACGGTGGTATGCCGTTTGGTAGTCTAAGTCTCTGGGGCGTAACGTGAAATCAGCCGTCGCCTATTACCGCATCTCAACCCAGCGCCAGGGCTGGTCAGGCCACGGCATCGAAGCCCAGCGCGCCACTGTCACTCGTTTCGCCGAAGCGGAAAGCATGACGATCGTCAGTGAGTTCGTTGAGGTGGAAACGGGCAAGGGTGTGGACGCGCTCGACAGGCGCCCTCACCTCTCGGCGGCCACGGGAGGCGGCGCGCAAGGCCAGATGCCCCGTCGTGGTCGCGAAGCTCGATCGGCTGTCTCGCGATGTCGCCTTCATCTCGGGCTGATGGCGCAGCGGGTGCCGTTCATTGTTGCTGAGCTGGGAGCCGATGCCGATCCTTTCATGCTGCATCTTTACGCTGCTCTCGCGGAGAAGGAGCGTAGGCTCATATCCGAACGCACACGCGCTGCCCTTGCCCAGCGAAAGGCTCAGTGTGCTCGCTTGGGCAATCCCCGCAATGCTGCTCACGCCGCGACGCTTGGTCGCCAAGCGCAGGCCGACGAGAAAAGCGAATCGCTTTGCCAGAAACATCTTGCCCGTGATCGAGGCGATAAGACGCTCTGGCGTTTCGACGCTATCCGGCATTGCTGAAGCGCTGAATGCTCGCGGGCTCAGGTCAGCGCATGGCGGGAAATGGCACGTCTCATCAGTGCTAGGCTTGCTTCGTCGGTCCCGCCGAACTGTCCCTTTTTTAGGCGGGAATAAATGCACACCTGATGCTGCCTAGCCTGTAGCGAGCTCTCAGTCCACGGACGGAAAGCATACGCGAGCAACGAGACCGTCTCCGTCCGCGCGGTTTTCCAGAGAGACCTTTGCCCCGCATCGCCCCGCTATCGTCCGCACGATCGAAAGACCCAGGCCGCTTCCCTCGGCGCCCGAGCCGGCAACGCGGTAGAAACGGTCGAAGACGCGGTCGAGCAGCGCGTCAGGAATGCCGGGGCCCGTATCCCTGACCTCGAGTACTGTCTCCTGTCCATTCACCGCGACGTGCAAGTCGACCGTCCCCCCGGCGGGTGTGTAGCGCACGGCGTTGTCGACAAGGCTACCAATAAGCGTGCGGAGGTCGCCGGGATCGGCTCGGACATGTGCGCGATGAAGTGCCATCAGCCCGACGTCGATGCCCTTCTCATTTGCGAGGGGCAGGAGCGCCTGCACCGACCCGGCGATGGCCTGTTCGAGATCGTCATAATCGGCTTTCGGCGCTCGGAGCCTCGCCGTCGACACGGGCGAGGCTCAACATCTGGGTGATCATTTCCGACATGCGTCGAAAGCCACACTCCATCTCCGCGGCAAGAACCTCCCGTTCGGAGGTCGCAGCGGCAGTGCGAAGGTTCCGTCCCTGCAGACGCAGCGCCGTTAGTGGCGTCCGCAGTTCGTGCGCAGCGTCGGAGATGAATGCCTTGCGGAACTCAAGTTGCTCGCGCAGGCGTGTGATGAGATCGTTCATCGCCAACGCAAGGGGCATCATCTCGTCTGGAACGTGACTGAGAGACAGCGATGCGCTCCCCTTCTTCTCCCATTGCCGCAACTCGGCGGTCACCGACCGAAGCGGTCGCAGGACCCGCGCGACGATCCAACCGACGAGTACCGCGGAGAGGGGAATGAGCGCCAAGAACGGCACCACCGCGCGGAGTGCCGAATTCGTCGCAAATTCCTCGCGGACGATCACGCGCTGGGCGACCTCCACCGTGCGGTCGGGAGCGACAAGCGAAAAGCTCCGCCACGCCTCTCCGGATGTTTGCACGTCCGCGTAGCCGCCCTTGACTGGTTTCGAAAAGTAGAGCGAGGGGCGGAGAGTGTCGGGCACCCGAGGGGTCCCAAATCGTGACGACGAACGCGTCCTCTGGATCGAACCGATAACCGTCACCGATCCGCGGAGTCGCTGGGTGATCGGTGTTTCCCACGTTGAGCGCGATCTGCGCGAGCTGTGCGTCCAGCGCATCTGCAACCTCATTGCGGTCAAGCCAGTAGGCCGCCAGCCCGGCCAGCACGCCGACCACTGTCAGGAGGCCGATCAACAGATCGAGCAGGCGCCCGTAGCGATGTCACGGAGATGGCTCGGGGATCATCCAGCCGATCCCTCGCACGTTGCGGACAATGTCCTTGTCGAATTTCTTCCGCACATAGTGGATCAGCACCTCAACCGCATTGCTCTCAACCTCGTTGCCCCAATCGTACAAACGATCCTCGAGTTGAGCCTTGGAGAGAATGTTGCCGGGTCGTTCAGCCATCGCCCACAGCAGCGCAAACTCCTTTCGCGGAAGGACCGTCGTCGCGCCACGATACGTCACCTGATGCCGCGACGGGTCAGGATGACCTCGCCTGCTACTATGATCGCCTCAGCGCGCCCTTGATGCCGGCGCGACACCGCGCGGATCCGCGCGTTAAGCTCGTCGAAGCTGAACGGCTTGACGATGTAGTCGTCGGCGCCGCCATCCAAGCCCCAACCCGGCGTTGGCACATCATCTCGCGCCGTGATGATGATCACGGGGACGTCGACCTTCTCTTTGCGCAAGATCCTTAGAGCCTCCAGGCCGGAGCCGTCCGGAAGCGCGAGGTCGAGAAGCAGAAGATTGTAAGCGGTATTGCGAGCGGCAACCTGACAGTCGCCGCTGGTCTTGACCCAATCGACGGCCATGCCGGCCTCCGAAAGAGCCTTGTCCAGGCTTCGACCGATCATTGCGTCATCTTCTACAAGCAGGACACGCATGGGATTTCACGTATGGTTCAGAGCCAAATGTGCTCTTGCGGGCCTCAGTGGGGCTATCCTGGAGGAGCGGCCAAAGTGCCAAGCGCCATAGGATGGGGCGGCAAGTAAACAATCGTCTGCGTTGTCAATCGGAGCGTCCCCAATTTCATCCAACATCACAAAACGTCCGACTTCACTGCCAAGATCAGATCCGAGGAAAGGCGGTCGCGGCTCGTTCGCCGGGCCGATGGAAGCTCGACTTCCCGATCGATCAGGGGATCCTGCGTTCAGACGACAGCAGGGCGATGATCCTATTCGCGGCCGTCACGTAGCCGATGAGCAGGTGTTCGACCGTAATGGGGCACAAACGGCTTAGGGGAAGATTAGACCGCCAGGCCGGCGCGTTTTGTCCCAGGAACACACGCCCGCCCGCCGCCTAAGTAGACGCTAATTCAAGGGACACATTCTGAAGCAAGAGCCGGCGGCGCTGCGTGCCGTCGATGGTCGGGACATGACACTTAGGAAGTCGGATGGAGACTGCGAATGGTTACGCGTATTGACACCACGCACCGTTGGCTAATCGGCGCTTCAGCCGTAATATTCGCGATCGGTATTTCGGCCGCCTCCGCTGCTGAAAAACCGGTCGCGGCTGAACACAATCCGCCCGGCGATATCCCTGATACTCAGGTCTTTGTTACCTCCGAATTTCGCCTCTCGGCTTCACGATCAAGGTGCCAGAGGGCTGGGCTCGTGCCGACGCTTCGAGCTCCGTGCGCTTCTCGGACAAGTAAACACAATCGACATTGGCGTCTCGTCACTCGCGACAAGCCCAACGGTCGATCCGTAAAGACGGCCCAGTTGCCAGACTCGAAAGCACTGGTCGGGCTGTCAAGGTCAGCAAGGTCAAGGAGGTCAAGCTCAAAAGTGGCTCCGCAATTCTGGTCACCTACACCTCCAACTCGGAACCCAATCCTGTGACGAACAAGCAGGTGCGGCTCGAGCACGACCGCTATCTCTTCTATAGGGACGGCAAGCTCGCATCGCTCGACATGGCGGCTCCGAAGGGAGCGGATAACGTCGACGACTGGTCGATGATGGCAAATGCTTTCAAGTGGAAGTGACGTGTCGGTCGTCGAGGCATTCGAGCTCTACAGGTTCTTCCACTCTGGCGACGCGGAGGTTGCGGCGCTTCGAGGGGTCAGCGTCTCGCTTTCGAAGGGCGATCTCGTAGCTCTTCTGGGCCCCTCCGGAAGCGGCAAGTCTACGCTGTTACAATTTATCGCGGGCCTCGACGAGCCGGACGGTGGCCATGTCGACATACCGGTAATCGCCTGAGCCGGCGGTCGGAGAAGGTCCGGGCTGCAATCCGGGCAAAGCCATATTGGCATCTTGATGCAGTCAGGAAATCTGATCGATCACCTGACGGTCGCCGGCAATATCCGGTTGCAGAGAGCGCTCGCCGGAAAAGGGGACGGCGACGCCGCGATCATGGACCTGGCATCCCGACTTGGTCTTTCCGGCCATTGGAATGCGCTCCCCGGTCAGCTCTCCGGTGGCGAGACGGCGCGAGCGGGGCTGGCTGTCGCCCTTTCGGTTTTGCCGGTGATCTTGCTCTGTGATGAACCGACGGCAGAGGTAGATGCGAAAACCGAGCAACAGATCATTGCGGAACTTGGCGAGCGCAAGCGGCAGGGCACCGCGATCCTCGTTGCAACGCACAGCGCGGCGGTAGCGCATGCGGCGGACCGCGTCCTCCAGCTACGTGACGGAAGGCTGGTCAATGCCTAGGGGCGGAGATCCGGACATCCTCGTCTCCGCGCACGACCTTACCCGCGTCTTCCTGCAAGGCGGTGCGGAGCTGCAGGCTCTTGCGCCGACCACATGCGCGATAAGGCCACCGAGCGCATCGCTATTATGGGTTCGTCCGGAAGCGGAAAGTCGACGCTTCTGCACCTTTTCGCGGGCCTCGATCTTCAGACCGGCGGCACGTTGCAATGGCCGGCACTCGGTGAGCGCAAGGACCTCAGGCCGGGAAAGGTCTCTATCGCGCTGCAGGTACAGAGCCTCGTGCCGTTCTTAAGCGTGGCTGAGAACATTGCATTGCCGCTCTTCGTTCTGGGCAACACAGCGGAGGCGAGCACGACCGCCGCGGCGGCGTTGGAGCAGCTCGGGTTGGCGGACTTAGCGGAGCGACTCCCGACCAAATTTCTGGCGGACAAGCGCAGCGTGTCGCCGTTGCGAGAGCGATGGCGAGCAGGCCGCGGCTACTGCTTGCCGACGAGCCAACAGGGCAGCTTGATCAGATAACAGCACAAGCCACCATCGAAGCCCTCCTTGCATGGGCAAGCACGATCGATGCCGCAATCGTCGTCGCTACGCACGATGCCACTGTAGCTCGCTCATTCGATGTCGTCTGGCACATCGACCATGGATGGCTAAGCCCAACATGACGAGCCTAGGCTCTACGATCGTCGCCTGGCTGGCCGGCCTGTTGAAGACACGCGCACCCGGAATAGCGGCGGCTGTCGGCGGGATCGCAATTACGGTGAGCCTGATTGTTGTGCTCGGAGCCTTCATGCAATCGAGCGCCGCCGAGATGACCGCGCGTGCAACGACTGACCTCCCGATCGACTGGCAGGTTGAGCTTGTCCCCGGCGCCTCGATCGATGCCGTAATCGCCGAGATGCGCAGCGCGGCGCCGATCGCGAAGACGGCGGCTGTCGGCTACGCGGCGGTCGACGGACTGGAGGCGTCCGGCGCGGGCACGGTTCAAGTCACCGGGCCGGGCAAAGTGCTCGGCCTCCAAGCATCCTACAGCTCCGACTTTCCCGGAAACATCCGGCCTCTGTTGGGACGCCCCGGCACGTTGATCGCCCAGCAGACCGCGGCCAATCTCCACGTGGCCCCCGGAGACGCGGTGACCATCCATCGACCTGGACTACCGGATGCACAGGTAACGGTCGACGGGGTGGTCGATCTGCCAAATGCGGATTCGATGTTCCAGGCGATCGGCGTGCCTGCGGGCGCCGCCCCGCAAGCGCCCCCGGACAATGTCTTGCTCCTGCCGATGGAGAAATGGCACGCGCTCTTCGATCCGGAGGCAGAAATTCGGCCGGATAGCGTACCGGCTGCAAATTCATGCACTACTCGACCGGGCGCGCCTTCCCACCGATCCGCAAACAGCTTTTCTCGACGCTTCCGGGCAAGGTCATAACTTCGAGGCCCGGGTTGCCGGCAGCGCGCTCCTCGCAAACAACCTCGCAGCAATTCTCGACAGCACGCGTGAGGATGCCGTCTATGCGCGCGTATTGTTTCTCTTCTTCGGCGCACCCGGGCCGGCGCGGCGGTACTTCTGACGCTTGCGGTGGCGCGATCGGGGGCCGAGAGACGGCGAAGGGATCAAGCCTTACTTCGTCTGCGCGGCGCATCGTTCGGCATCCTCCTGCAGATCGCAGCGGCGGAGGCGCTTATGCTCGGCCTCGCGGGTCACTGCTTGGAGTCTTGATCGGGCTAGTACGCGTCGCGGCTCGTGCTCTCCGGCCCGCTCGCCGGCATCCATCTTCTTACCTGGCTTGGAGTTGCGGCCGGTGCAGGCATGGTCCTCTCGCTGATGGCCGTCCTCACTCCGGCGTGGTGGGCCGCTCGGCATATCAGCATCGTTTCAGCGCGCGGGTCAGAGGCATTGGATGGTCCGGTCCTCTGGGCGCGCGGCCAAATCGATTTCGCATTGCTCGCGCTTTCTGCGATCGTGTTCTGGAAGACCTCGGCCTCCGGTTATCAAATCGTCCTTGCCTCCGAGGGCGTGGCGGCAATTTCCGTCGATTATTGGGCGTTTCTCGCGCCACTGTTCTTCTGGCTCGGCATGGCACTTCTATCGACGCGTCTGACGCGGTTCTGCCTTAGGCGCGGTCGAGTTGCCCTGGGACCGGCCCTGCGGTCCGTTTCCGGTGGACTCGCAACGCTCGTCGCCGTGGCGCTCGCGCGGCAGCCCGGTCGTATCGCGGCAGGCGTCGCGCTAACCGCGCTCGCTTTGGCCTTTGCGATCTCGACGGCAATCTTCAACACGACCTATCAGGCCCAGACACGCGTCGATGCGGAATTGACAAACGGAGCCGACGTCACCGTGACCGGCACCTCATCCGCGCCAGCCGGGGTGGCACTGGCGCGGCTAGCTACGGTGCCGGGCGTCGTGGCAGCGGTGCCAATGCAACACCGGTTTGCCTATGTCGGGACCGACCTTCAGGATCTCTATGGCATCGACCCGGGGACGGTCGAGCAGGCGGCAACGATGTCGAACGCCTATTTCGGGAATGCCGACGCGCGGGCATCTCTTGATGCGTTGCGCGCCGCTCCCGATGGCGTGCTCGTGTCCGACGAAACCGTCACTGACTTCCAGCTCCAGTCAGGGGACGCGATCAATCTCCGGCTTCAGAGTGCCGCAGACCATCAATACCACGTTGTTCCGTTTCGCTTTGTCGGGATTGTGCGAGAGTTTCCCACCGCCCCAAGCGATTCCTTTCTCGTCGCGAATGCGACTTACGTCGCTAAGGCGACCGGAAACCCCGCCTCCGAAATTGTATTGATGCGAGTAGACGGCGATCCCGTGGCGGTGCACGAACGGGTCGCTGCGGAAGTGCAGGACATTCCGGGAGCAAAGGTCAGAGACATCACTGAAACACGCAAGCTGATCGGGTCCAGCCTGACTGCAATCGATCTCACTGGGCTAACTCGTCTCGAATTGAGCTATGCGATCGCGCTGGTGGCATGCGCCGCGGGGCTCATCCTCGCCCTCGGCGTCCTCGACAGGCGCAGGAGCTTTGCCATCATGGCAGCGGTCGGCGCAAAGCCATCGCAGATTGGCGCATTCGTCAGAGGCGAGGCGCTGCTGATATTTGTCGGGGGGTCGATCGTGGGAGGGCTCACTGGCGCAACTGTCGCGTGGATTCTGGTCAAGCTGTTGACCGGGGCCTTTGATCCGCCGCCCGAACACATGACGATCCCCTGGCTCTATCTCGGGTTGCTCTTTGCAGCGGCGGCAGCATCTACCGTTCTTGCAGTGCGTGTCACTGAAGAGCGCACGGACACCTCCGCAGTTCTCCTCCTGCGTGAGGGTGGGTAACTATTCAGCGTGATGGAGCAGCCATCTTACCCGCTCCCTGCTTGGAACTGCCTCTCACCTGACCGCTGCGAAGAACGCTGGGCCTGCGATGAGAATGGAGGCGCAACCTGCCTCGAGGACGAGCACGTTCGCGGCGGCCAAAGTCGGCGGCAGGCTGACGGCCCGCGGGCATCCGGTCATCAGCAGGAATTGGCGGCGGCTTGGCATTCGGTAGCGTCGACTTCCCCTGTGATCCCCTTGTCTCTCATGCTGGGCTCTCCGGCGGCTTTTTGACTCGATCCTTCATTGCGGTGAGGTGTTGTCTGAAGGCCGCTGGAGGAACATGCTCATGTAAAGCGCGGTCAACAGTGCGTCAGCCACTGACACGAGCTTTGCGGAATAAATGCGGTCCGCACCGGTCGCGTCCAACATCACCACACTGCCTATCTGCTGCGAGAGATCGAGCGTCGTGGCGGGAGCGCCTGGCGGGGTCGTGTCGACTTCAACCTCCTCGCCCACCAAGGGGTCGCTATCCATCGACGAGAGAAGTACAGCAACTCTATGCGCGGAAGTCACGTAGCCGATGAAACACGTTTCCATTACGATCGGTGGGCAGAGGCGCAACTCCACCAGGTTTTGAGCCGAGGCAGGCCCACACGACAACGCCGCCGCCATTGCTATGGCAATGCCCACGGGTGGCCACCTGACGCTAACCCGACCCTGCTTCGGTCCGACGCCCGCAGGCGGTCCCATGCTGCAGACCCCTATGTACGCCCGCTTAGCAAACAGGGTCCGAGTTAGAGGCGAATTAGCCCAATGCCGGCACGCCTCTGATGCCGAGCAGCCGGACATGACGACTGACCGTCGAGTATTTGGGCACCCTCTAATTCGGCGCTAATTCAGTCGGGCTTACGGAAGTAACCCCACAAAAATCATTGGATACCTGGCTCGACGGCTATGGCATCGTTGCCTACTTCCTGGCTCCGCTCGGGTTTATCCCGATTGCCGCCGCCAGCATCGCCGGTCCGAGAGCGAACCGTGTTCGTGGAGAGTGTATTTACGGCCCCTGTCGAAAGAAGCGCCTGGCTCGCCGCAAAAGTAACTCGTTCTCCTTACACTTGCCGTTGGTTACTACTTGGCGCTCATCCCGATGATGCTGGTGTATGTCGCGCATGTCGGCATGCCATTTCTCCTCATCAAATTTGCCGAATGGATGCCCGGAATTCTTCTGGCGAGCGTCGCCACCGGCACGCTCATAGGGGTGCTCTTCATCGGTCGCACGGTAGCGCCGCCCGTAGCGACCGGCGTAGGCGTGCTCCTTGCGTTTGCATGCCTTGTGCCACTTCAAGAGCTTCTGGTTGCACAAGGCTACGACGCCAAGGCAACAGGACGACTGACCCTCGCCAGCCCACTCGTCCTCCTGAAAAATCGGACTCGGCTTTACCTTGGTCTCTGGCTTGATCCCGGCCTCGACCACACTGACGTGGCTGAGCTTCGTGGTCGTGGTGGCCGGCTCCTTTGCGGCAGCCGCTTGGATCTTTCTTCGCGCGCAAGGTGTCGAGTCCTGGGAGGCAAACCGACCGCAGCGCTGGGGTATCACCGTGTCCGGCGTCAGCGCCTGTGAGACAGAATTAGCGGATTGAGGAAGGGAGATTTCCGGCTCATCGTAGCCCTTGGAGGGAGCGAAGATGAGAGGGAATCCGGGCCGGATAGAGAGCCGGCGGAACAGGTCGTGAAGGACATTCGCCGGGCGACGCGGCGACATTTTTCGGCAGAAGATAAGATCCGCATCGTGCTGGAGGGCCTGCGCGGCGAGGAGAGCATCGCCGAGCTCTGCCGCCGCGAAGGGATCGTCCAGAACCTCTATTACCGTTGGTCGAAGGACTTCCTTGAAGCCGGCAAGAAACGGCTGGCCGGCGACACGGTGCGGGCTGCAACGTCGGATGAAGTCAAAGACCTGCGGCGTGAGGCATCCGCCCTGAAGGAGGTGGTGGCCGATCTCACCCTGGAGAACCGACTGCTCAACTCGGAGGCCGGGTATCTCATGCGCCATCGCTTTAGCGACGAACCGGGCTGGGGAGAAAACGATTCCTGCCGTTTTCAGATGACAATATGGGTCGAGAGTTTTTCAACACAATCGGCTCGTTGCCGACCTGGGGCGCAGCGGCGGTGGCTTCCGGATTTGACCCCATTGCTGAAATTTATGACGGCGCCGGCGGGCGACGGTTTGCCAAAAAGCGCGCGGCTACACGCGAGGAAATTGAAGGGCGGCCCGCTGGGGCAGCGGCCCTACCCTTCCCGCTCCCCAATCAGAAAACCGCTCATGTAGCCGTGGTGTTTTGAACAAGCCGAGCGGTCGGGGCCTTTAAGGTAGCTCCTAGCTTGCCAGCTAGCCAGTTCCTGGCCGCCGCCCCGCCTGTCATTGGCGCTACGACCAAACGGCAAACGGTGGTATGCGGTTTTGGTCATGAAGCTGGCCGTCGCCTATTACCGCGTTTCCACGGAGCGACAGCGGAAGTCCGGCCTCGGAATCGATACCCAAAGGGAGGCCATCACCGCTTCGCCGAGGCGGAAGGCATCGAACTCGCCGCCGAGTACGTCGAGGTAGAGACCGGCAAGGGCGCCGATGCGCTCGACCGACGGCCACAACTGGCTGCAGCCCTCGCCGCCGCACGTACCGGCAAGTGCCCGGTCATCGTCGCGAAGCTGGACCGGCTGTCGCGCGACGTGGCCTTCATCTCCAGGCTGATGGCGCAGCGTGTTCCCTTTATCGTTGCCGAACTCGGAGCCGATGCCGATCCGTTCATGCTGCACCTCTACGCTGCGCTCGCGGAGAAGGAACGTCGCCTCATATCCGAGCGCACGTGTCTA
>CAVQJW010000015.1:0-200307 GCA_963712925.1 uncultured Alphaproteobacteria bacterium
CCGAGGACGCGCGAGCCGAGCGTGGCGACGACCTGACCGGCATCGACGATCGCCTCCATCGTCAGGCCGTTCTCGGAGCCGCAATCCTCCTCGGTGATGATGCAGTCCTGCGCAACGTCGACCAGACGGCGCGTCAGATAGCCGGAATTGGCCGTCTTCAACGCCGTGTCGGCGAGGCCCTTGCGCGCGCCGTGCGTGGAGTTGAAGTATTCGAGCACCGACAGCCCCTCCTTGAAGTTGGAGATGATCGGGCTCTCGATGATCTCGCCCGACGGCTTCGCCATCAGGCCGCGCATGCCGGCAAGCTGCTTCATCTGGGCGGGCGAGCCGCGCGCGCCGGAATGGCTCATCATGTAGATGGAGTTCACCGGCTTCTGCCGCCCGGTCTTCTTGTCGAACTCCACCGACTCGATGCGCTTCATCATCTCGTCGGCGACGCGGTCGGTGCACTTGGCCCAGGCGTCGACCACCTTGTTGTATTTCTCGCCCTGCGTGATCAGGCCGTCATTGTACTGCTGCTCGTATTCGCCGACGAGCGCGCGCGTCTCGGCGACGAGCTTGGCCTTCGTCTCCGGGATGACCATGTCGTCCTTGCCGAACGAGATGCCCGCCTTGCAGGCCTGCGTGAAGCCGAGCTGCATGATGCGGTCGCAGAAGATGACCGTCTCCTTCTGCCCGGTATGGCGGTAGACCGCGTCGATCATGCGGCTGATTTCCTTCTTGGTCATCAGCTTGTTGCAAAGATCGTACGGCACGTTCGGATGTTTCGGCAGAAGCTCGCCGATCATCATCCGCCCGGGCGTGGTCTCGTGGATCTCGGAGGTCGCGTTGCCGTCGGCATCGACGCCGCGATAGCGGCCCTTGATCTTGGCGTGCAGCGTCACGGCGCCGGAATCGAGCGCGTGAACCAGCTCGCCCATGTTGCCGAACAGCATGCCCTCGCCCGGCTCCTTCTCCTGCATGACGGAGAGGTAATAAAGGCCGAGCACGATATCCTGCGACGGCACGATGATCGGCTGGCCGTTCGCCGGATGCAGGATGTTGTTGGTCGACATCATGAGGACGCGCGCCTCGAGCTGCGCCTCGAGCGACAACGGCACGTGCACGGCCATCTGGTCGCCGTCGAAGTCGGCGTTGAAGGCGGCGCAGACCAGCGGATGAAGCTGGATCGCCTTGCCCTCGATCAGCACCGGCTCGAAGGCCTGGATGCCGAGACGGTGCAAAGTCGGCGCGCGGTTCAAGAGCACCGGATGCTCGCGGATCACCTCGTCGAGGATGTCCCAGACCTCCGGCTTCTCCTTCTCCACCAGCTTCTTCGCCTGCTTCACCGTCGAGGAGAAGCCCTTGGCGTCGAGCCGCGCATAGATGAACGGCTTGAACAGCTCCAAGGCCATCTTCTTCGGCAGTCCGCACTGATGCAGCTTCAATTCCGGACCGACCACGATCACCGAGCGGCCGGAATAGTCGACGCGCTTGCCAAGCAGGTTCTGGCGGAAGCGCCCCTGCTTGCCCTTCAGCATGTCGGAGAGCGACTTCAAGGGTCTCTTATTGGTGCCGGTGATGACGCGGCCGCGGCGGCCGTTGTCGAACAGCGCGTCGACGGCCTCCTGCAGCATGCGCTTCTCGTTGCGGATGATGATGTCCGGCGCCCTGAGCTCGATCAGCCGCTTCAGGCGGTTGTTGCGATTGATGACGCGACGATAGAGATCGTTCAGATCCGACGTCGCGAAGCGGCCGCCGTCGAGCGGCACCAGCGGTCTGAGATCCGGCGGGATCACCGGGACGACCGTCATGATCATCCACTCCGGGCGGTTGCCGGACTGGACGAAGGCCTCGATCAGCTTCAGCCGCTTGGCAAGCTTCTTCGGCTTGAGTTCCGACTTCGATTCGGCGATCTCCTGGCGAAGCCGTACGATCTCGCTTTCGAGATTGAGCGCCATCAGCATCTCGCGCACCGCTTCCGCGCCGATCATGGCGGTGAAGCTGTCGGCGCCGTACTGGTCCTGCGCCTCGAGGAATTCATCCTCGCTCAGGAGCTGCTTTTCCTGCAACGGCGTGATGCCCGGCTCGACGACGATATAGTTCTCGAAATAGAGAACGCGCTCGATGTCCTTCAGCGTCATGTCGAGCATGAGCCCGATGCGCGAGGGCAGCGACTTCAGGAACCAGATATGAGCCACCGGCGCGGCAAGCTCGATATGGCCCATGCGGTCGCGGCGCACACGCGCCAAGGTCACCTCGACGCCGCACTTCTCGCAGATGATGCCCTTGTATTTCATCCGCTTGTACTTGCCGCACAGGCACTCGTAGTCCTTGATCGGGCCGAAGATGCGCGCACAGAAGAGTTCGTCGCGCTCCGGCTTGAAGGTCCGGTAGTTGATCGTCTCCGGCTTCTTGATCTCCCCGAAGGACCAGGACAGGATCTTCTCCGGGCTCGCGATCGAAATGCGAATCTGGTCGAAGGTCTGCACCGGCACCTGCGGGCTGAAGATGTTCATGACCTCTTGATTCATGGTCACTCCTTGGCCGTTTGGCATGTCCCCTGTCGTTGTCGGGGACGGTTTCCGCGTTCACGCCGCGGCACGCATTCGTCTCAGCGCATGCCCCTTCGGAAGGGGCGTTGGAACGCCGTCTATTCGGCGGCGTCCCGTTGCTCGCGTTGATCGGCGATCTGCCGTTTCTGATCGCTGTCCCGCAGCTCGACGTTCAAGCCCAGCGACCGCATCTCCTTGACGAGCACGTTGAAGCTCTCCGGGATGCCGGCTTCGAAGGTGTCGTCGCCGCGGACCATCGCCTCGTAAACCTTGGTGCGGCCGGCAACGTCGTCCGACTTCACCGTCAGCATCTCCTGCAGAGTGTAGGCGGCGCCGTAGGCCTCGAGCGCCCACACCTCCATCTCGCCGAAGCGCTGGCCGCCGAACTGCGCCTTGCCGCCGAGCGGCTGCTGGGTGACCAGCGAATAGGGGCCGATCGAGCGGGCGTGGATCTTGTCGTCCACCAGATGATGCAGTTTCAGCATGTAGATGTAGCCGACCGTCACCTCGCGATCGAAGGCCACGCCGGTCCGCCCGTCGCAAAGCCGCGCCTGGCCGGAGGTGTTGAGCCCCGCCTGCTGCAACAGCTCCACGATGTGCTCTTCCTTGGCGCCGTCGAAGACCGGCGTTGCGATCGCCACGCCGTGGCCGAGCTGCTCGCCGAGTCTGACGACGAACTCGTCGTCGAACTGGCTCACCTTCTCGTTCTTCTCGTTGTCGTCGTAGAGCTCGCCCAGCATGGTGCGCAGCGGCTTCATGTCGCCGTTCTGCTTATAGTCCTCGACCAGCTTGCCGATCTTCAAGCCAAGGCCGGCGCAGGCCCAGCCGAGATGCGTCTCGAGGATCTGTCCGACATTCATGCGGCTCGGCACGCCGAGCGGATTCAACACGATGTCGACATAGGTGCCATCCTCGAGGAACGGCATGTCCTCGATCGGCACGATCTTCGACACCACGCCCTTGTTGCCGTGGCGGCCGGCCATCTTGTCGCCGGGCTGGATCTTGCGCTTCACCGCGACGAACACCTTCACCGTCTTCATGACGCCGGGCGGCAGTTCGTCACCGCGCTGCAGCTTCTCCACCTTGTCGATGAAGCGGCTTTCAAGACGCTTGCGGCTCTCATCATATTGCGCGCGCAGCTGCTCGATCTCCGTCATCAGCTTGTCGTCGGCGGTGGTGAGCTGCCACCAATGCGAACGCGGAAAGGCTTCCAGCACCTCGTCTGAGATCTTGGTGCCCTTCTTGAAACCCTTCGGGCCGGACGTGCCGACCTTGCCGTTCAGCATCTCCGCCAGTCGACCGTAGATGTTGCGGTCGAGGATCGACTGCTCGTCGTCGCGGTCCTTGGCGAGCCGCTGGATCTCCTCGCGCTCGATCGCCATGGCGCGCTCGTCCTTCTCCACGCCGTGGCGGTTGAAGACGCGCACCTCGACAACCGTGCCGAAGGTTCCCGGCGGCATCCTGAGCGACGTATCGCGCACATCGGACGCCTTCTCGCCGAAGATGGCGCGCAAGAGCTTCTCTTCCGGCGTCATCGGGCTCTCGCCCTTCGGCGTGATCTTGCCGACCAGGATGTCGCTCGGCTTCACTTCGGCGCCGACATAGACGATCCCCGCCTCGTCGAGATTCTTCAGCGCCTCCTCAGAGACGTTCGGAATATCGCGGGTGATCTCCTCCGGGCCGAGTTTCGTGTCGCGCGCCATCACCTCGAATTCCTCGATGTGGATCGAGGTGAAGACGTCGTCGCGCACGATCCGCTCCGAAAGCAGGATCGAGTTCCTCGAAGTTGTAGCCGTTCCACGGCATGAAGGCGACGAGCACGTTGCGGCCGAGCGCCAGGTCGCCGTGATCGGTCGACGGGCCGTCGGCGATGATCTCGCCACCTGCCACCGCGTCGCCCACCTGCACCAGCGGACGCTGCGTGATGCAGGTCGACTGGTTGGAGCGCTGGAACTTCTGCAGCCGGTAGATGTCGACACCCGACTTCGAGGCGTCGCGCTCTTCCGTTGCGCGGATGACGATACGGGTCGCATCGACCTGGTCGACGACGCCGGTGCGCCGCGCCACGATCGCGGCACCTGAATCGCGCGCCACGATCGGCTCCATGCCGGTGCCGACGAGCGGTGCCTCGGAGCGCACCAGCGGCACCGCCTGCCGCTGCATGTTGGAGCCCATCAGTGCGCGGTTGGCGTCGTCGTTCTCAAGGAACGGGATCAGCGCCGCCGCCACCGAAACGAGCTGCTTCGGCGACACGTCCATCAGATCGACCTTCTCGCGCGGGATCAGCGACACGTCGCCCTGGTGGCGGCAGGTCACGAGGTCGTTGACGAAGCGGCCCTTGTCGTCAAGCTGGGCGTTCGCCTGGGCGACGGTGTATTTCGCCTCCTCCATGGCGGAGAGATAGACGACCTCGTCCGTCACCTTGCCGTCGACGATCTTGCGGTAGGGGCTCTCGATGAAGCCGTACTTGTTCACCCGCGCGAAAGTCGCGAGCGAATTGATGAGGCCGATATTCGGGCCTTCCGGCGTCTCGATCGGGCAGATGCGGCCGTAGTGCGTCGGGTGCACGTCGCGCACCTCGAAGCCGGCACGCTCGCGTGTGAGCCCGCCCGGGCCAAGCGCCGACAGGCGACGCTTGTGGGTGATCTCCGACAGCGGATTGGTCTGGTCCATGAACTGCGAGAGCTGCGAGGAGCCAAAAAATTCGCGCACCGCGGCGGCCGCCGGCTTGGCGTTGATAAGGTCCTGCGGCATCACCGTGTCGATCTCGACCGACGACATGCGCTCCTTGATCGCGCGCTCCATGCGAAGCAGGCCGATCCGGTACTGGTTCTCCATCAGCTCGCCGACCGAACGCACCCGGCGATTGCCGAGATTGTCGATGTCGTCGATCTCGCCGCGGCCGTCGCGCAGGTCGACCAGGGTCTTGATCACCGCGAGGATGTCTTCCTTGCGCAGCACCCGCACCGTGTCCTCCGCGTCGAGGTCGAGGCGCATGTTCATCTTCACGCGGCCGACGGCGGAAAGGTCGTAGCGCTCCGAATCGAAGAACAGCGACTTGAACATCGCCTCCGCGGTTTCGATCGTCGGCGGCTCGCCCGGCCGCATCACGCGGTAGATGTCGAAGAGCGCGTCCTCGCGGCTGTGGTTCTTGTCGACCGCGAGCGTATTGCGGATGTAGCCGCCCACATTGACGTGGTCGATCTCGAGCAGATTGATCTTCTTCTGGCCGAGCTCGGCGAACGTCGCGATGAGCTTGGCGGTGATCTCTTCGCCGGCCTCGGCATAGATCTCGCCGGTCTGCGTGTTCACGACGTCTTCGGAGAGGTAGCGCCCGATAAGCGCCTCGTCGGTGACGCGCAGCGCCTTGACCTTCTTCTCCTTGAGCTGCTTGGCGAGCCGCGCGGTGACCTTCTTGCCGGCCTCCGCCACGACCTCGCCGGACTTGGCGTCGATCAGGTCCTCGGTCGGCTTGGTGCCGCGCAGCTTCTCCGGGTCGAGCGGCAGCCGCCACGCGTCGCCGTCGCGGCTGACGGTGACGAATTCGTAGAACGTGGAGAGGATCTGCTCGCCATCCATGCCGAGCGCCATCAGAAGCGACGTCACCGGGATCTTGCGGCGCCGGTCAATGCGCGCATGCACGATGTCCTTGGCGTCGAACTCGATGTCGAGCCAGGAACCGCGATAGGGAATGATACGGGCGGCAAAGAGCAGCTTGCCGGAGGAGTGCGTCTTGCCCTTGTCGTGATCGAAGAAGACGCCGGGCGAACGGTGCATCTGCGAGACGATGACGCGCTCGGTGCCGTTGATGATGAAGGTGCCGTTGTCAGTCATCAACGGCATGTCGCCCATATAGACGTCCTGCTCCTTGATGTCCTTGACGGACTTCGCCTGCGTATCGGGATCGACGTCGAACACGATCAGCCTGAGCGTCACCTTGAGCGGCGCCGCATAGGTCATGTCGCGCTGCCGGCACTCCTCGACGTCGTATTTCGGCGCGTCGAAATCGTAGCGCACGAATTCGAGCATCGCCGTCTGGGCGAAGTCGGAGATCGGAAACACCGACTTGAAGACGGCCTGCAGGCCCTCGTCCGTGCGCCCGCCTTTCGGCTCCTCGACCATCAGGAATTGGTCGTAGGAGGACTTCTGAACCTCGATCAGGTTCGGCATCTCGGCCGCTTCGGTGATGTGCCCGAAGAACTTGCGGATGCGGCGCCGGCCGGAGAAGTTTACCTTCTTCGCAGTGGTTGCTCTCGCCATTAAAGGTCCTCGCCAATCTCGTTCGAACCTCTGTCCGGAAAGGCGCATGGTTCGATGCGCCCATCGGGACAGCGGTGCCGCGGGCAAATGCCCGCATTCGAATTCGGCCTCACGGCCATTCAACGCATCCGACCTTGCGGCCGGGTGCTCCGGACGCGGATGAGCCCGCGTCCGGAAGTATTTGAAAACGCTTACTTCAGCTCGACGGTCGCGCCGGCGTCCTCGAGCTTCTTCTTGATCGCGTCGGCATCGGCCTTAGACACCGCTTCCTTAACCGCCTTCGGAGCGCTCTCGACCAAATCCTTGGCCTCTTTGAGGCCGAGCCCGGTGATCGCGCGCACTTCCTTGATCACGTTGATCTTCTTGTCGCCGGCTGCGGTCAGGACCACGTTGAACTCAGTCTGCTCCTCAGCCGCCGGAGCCGCGGCGCCCGGCGCGGCGAGCGCCGCGACCGCGACCGGCGCGGCGGCGGAGACGCCCCATTTCTCTTCGAGCAGCTTCGACAGCTCGGCGGCTTCCAGCACCGTCAGGCCGGAGAGCTCGTCCACGATTTTCGAAAGATCAGCCATTTTCTTATGTCCTTGTCGGTTCGAACCTTTGGTCTCAGGTGTTCAAGATCGGCGTCAGGCCGCCTCGTCCCTCTCGGCGTAGGCCGAAAACACGCGTGCAAGCTGCCCGGCGGGTGCCTGCAGCACGCCTGCGATCCTGGTCGCCGGCGTTTGCAGCATGCCGACGAGCCTGGCGCGCAGTTCATCGAGCGACGGCAGCGTGGCGAGCGCCTCGATGCCTTTGGCGTCCAGGTTGGTCGCCCCCATGGCGCCGCCGAGCAGGACGAACTTGTCGTTCGTCTTGGCGAATTCGGCGGCGACTTTCGGAGCGGCGACGGGATCGGCCGAATAGGCAATGACCGTCGGTCCCTGGAACAAATCGCTGATGTGTTCGACCTCAGTACCTTTGAGGGCAAGCTTGACGAGGCGGTTCTTGGCGACCTTGAGGCTGGCCCCGGCGTCCCGCATGCGGCCGCGAAGGGCCGTCATCTGGGCGACGTTAAGGCCGGAATAGTGGGCAACCACCACAATCCCGGTGCTCGAAAACACCTGGTTGAGGGTGGAGACCGTTTCGCTCTTTTCAGCTCTATCCACTGCCTCTGTCCTCATCTGACCGAGGACCCGCTGCTTTGCGGGCCCAGGGCCGTTTCGCCTAGCCGCCCGGCCTCCTTGCGATTCGGAAGGGACGGGCGACGGTGAGTGCCTGTCCCCCGAACCTCTTTTGGAGGCGCGGGCCCTCGCCTCTCTTGTCGAGAAGCGAAGGACGAGAGGTTCAAACCGGCTCCGGGCGCGAACGCTCAAAATCGGTTCTCGAACCCGTCTCATGCAGGCCCCCCTTCTTCAGGGAATTGGAGGGCTTAAGAGCCGAAGCTCACCTGCAGTCTCGGACAGGACCGGGCTGGCCTATCGGTCAACCCGTCTTCGCCCGCGGCACTTCGAGTGCCTTGGGCGAAACTCTTGAGCCCGGACAACACCTTGCCCGGGCGGATTCGTGTGCGACCTCAGCTCGCTGAAAACGATGCCGGATCGACGCGCACGCCCGGACCCTGTGTCGAGGTCAGGGCGACACGCTTCAAATAGGTTCCCTTCGCGCCGGACGGTTTGGCCTTGCTCACGGCTTCCGTGAAGGCGCGGATGTTCTCGGTCAGCGCCTCAGCGGAAAACGAGGCCTTGCCGACGCCGGCATGCACGATCCCCGCCTTCTCGACGCGGAACTCGACCGCGCCGCCCTTGGCGTCCTTGACCGCCTGCGTCACGTCGTTGGTCACCGTGCCGACCTTCGGGTTCGGCATCAGCCCGCGCGGTCCGAGGATCTTTCCGAGCCGGCCGACCAGCGGCATCATGTCGGGGGTGGCGATGCAGCGGTCGAAATTGATCTCGCCCTTCTGCACGCTCTCCACCAGATCCTCCGCGCCGACCACGTCGGCGCCCGCCTTCGTCGCCTCGTCGGCCTTGTCGCCGCGCGCGAAGACCGCGACCCGCGCCGTGCGACCGGAGCCGTTCGGCAGGCTGACGACGCCGCGCACCATCTGGTCGGCGTGACGCGGATCGACGCCCAGATTGAGCGCCACCTCGATCGTCTCGTCGAACTTCGCCACCGCCCGCTCCTTCACCATCTTCACCGCGTCGGTGAGCGGATAGAGCTGGTCGCGGTCGACGCCTTCGCTGATCTTGCGCAGCCGTTTTCCCTTTGCGCTCATGTCAGGCCACCACTTCCAGGCCCATCGACCGGGCCGAGCCTTCAACCATCTTCATCGCCGCGTCGATGTCGCGAGCGTTCAAATCCTTGAGCTTCTCCTCGGCGATCGAGCGCACCTGGTCGCGCGTCACCCGCCCGATCAGCGCCCGCCCTGGCGTCTGGCCGCCCTTGGCGAGGCCCGCCGCCTTCTTCAGGAGATGCGACACCGGCGGCGTCTTCATCTCGAAACTGAAGCTGCGGTCTGCGTAGATCGTCAGAAGCACCGGGATCGGCGCGCCCTTCTCCAGGTTCTGCGAGGCCGCGTTGAAGTCCTTGCAGAACTGCATGATGTTCAGGCCCCGCTGGCCGAGCGCCGGCCCGATCGGCGGCGACGGGTTGGCGGCACCCGCGGGCACCTGCAGCTTCAGGTAACCCGTGATCTTCTTTGCCATGTCTCACTCCGTTCTTACGGCCGACCCAGAAGGGCACGGCGCCTCGGGTGGTGCGTGGTGCGGCTTTTACGCCGCCCGATGGCGCGGGCGGCCGGCCTTCCACGCGGGTTACGGTCAGACCTTCTCGACCTGCCCGTATTCCAATTCGACGGGTGTGGCCCGGCCGAAGATGGACACCGCCACCTTGAGCCGCGCGCGCTCCTCGTCGACTTCCTCCACGTTCCCCTCGAACGAGGCGAAGGGACCGTCGGCGACGCGGATGCGCTCGCCGATCTCGAAGCTCACCGACGGCTTCGGCCGCTCCACGCCCTCCTGCACCTGCGCCATGATGCGCTCGGCTTCGGAATCGGGGATCGGCGTCGGCCGATTGTCCGTGCCCAGGAATCCGGTGACCTTGGGCGTGTTCTTGATGAGGTGATAGGCCTCATCGGTCATGTCCATCTTCACCAGCACGTAGCCGGGGAAGAACTTGCGCTCCGAATCGACCTTGCGGCCACGGCGCATCTCCACGACCTTCTCGGTCGGGACCAGAATTTCGTCGATCAGATGGCTGAGCCCTGCGGCCGCCGCCTTCTCGCGGATTGAATCGCCCACCTTCCTCTCAAAGTTCGAGTAGGCGTGGACGATGTACCAGCGCTTCGCCATCAAGAGATCCGTTGTCGGCTCAGCTTGCCGTGCCAAGTGCGAAATCGACGCCCCAACTCATGATTTGATCGGCGGCGAAGAAGAAAACCGTCGCCAGAAACACCATCACAAACACCATCAACGTCGTAATGGCGGTCTCGCGCCGCGTCGGCCAAGTCACCTTGGCCGCTTCGCTTCGCACCTGCTGAAAGAACTGGAACGGGTTAAATCGTGTCATACCGCGAATTCGAAGGCGCGCGAAAGGGATCGCGCGCCTGCGAAACACCTAAATAGGCGACTTCGCCGGCCCGCGCAAGAGCCGGTCCCGGAATTAATTTGGGCTTCTAACACATTGCCCGAGCGCGATAAAACCGCGCTTTTCCATTGCTCCCGCTCACGGTTGCAAGCCGCAGGCTGGCCTGCCGGGCCGTGGCTGCGGAAGATATCGCCCGCCTTCGCCATTTTGGCTCCGGCGCGGCAGCCTCCGCCGCTCACGTGAGCGGGCTGGCAGGGGCAGAGGGACTCGAACCCCCGACCTACGGTTTTGGAGACCGTCGCTCTACCAACTGAGCTATACCCCTATCGGAGGTCAGAAATCAGACAACAGAGGGCAGATTGCAAGAGCCACGGCTCGAGATTTCCGTCCTCTGACATCTGATCTCTGACATGTGGAATGGAGCGGGTGAAGGGAATCGAACCCTCGTCATCAGCTTGGAAGGCTGTTGCTCTACCATTGAGCTACACCCGCGATCGGCCGAGACATAAGCGGCCCGCGGTCGCTCGGCAACGCACCGATCGGCGCCTTGAGCCGCGGCGCCCTATTACCACAGCCGCCTGCGCGGAAAAGCCCGGCTGGAGCCGTCGCCTGCTTTGTCCGCGATAGCGCGCCGGCGCGTTGTTGACACATCCGGCCGCTCTCAGCACATATACCGCCCGATCAGGGAACCGTCCGTCCGCGGGACTTCGGTTCGTGAGCCGGACGGGCGACCGGTCCGGGAGAGTGTCCCGAGTGGCAAAGGGGGCGGACTGTAAATCCGCTGGCGTCAGCCTTCGTAGGTTCGAGTCCTACCTCTCCCACCATCCCTGCTTCGCGCCCGCACACGATTTGCGCCCTTCTGAAATGCCAAGCAGGATGCCGCCCGAGGCAGGAGCCCGGGCGCCCATGCGGCGAAGGACTGAATGAAACCGCATCGCAAGAAAACGCGCGCAAGGCCCGATGCCGCCGGCGAAAGCGTCATCTATGGCTGGCACAGCGCGCTCGCGGCGCTCTCCAATCCGCGCCGCAGGATTCGCAATGTTCTCGCGACCCGCAACGCCGCCGAGCGCCTTCGCACCGAGGGGATCGCCGACCCGCCAGCGCCGGTCGAGGCGCGCGACATCGAGCGGCTCACCGGCGCCGGCGCCGTGCATCAGGGGATCGCCGTCCTTGCCGACCCCCTCCCCGAGCCGGATCTCGCCGATCTTGCCGAGGCAAAACTCCTCGTCGTGCTCGACCAGGTGAGCGACCCGCACAATGTCGGGGCGATCGTCCGCTCCGCCGCCGCCTTCGGTGCGGCGGCCGTGATTCTGACCGAGCGCCACGGGCCGCAGGAGTCGGGCGTTCTCGCGAAGGCCGCCTCCGGCGGGCTTGAGCATGCGTCGCTCGTTCGCGTGAAGAACCTTGCCCGCGCCTTGGACCAACTTGCCGACTTGGGCTTTCTCCGCCTCGGCCTCGACAGCGAGGCGCCGGAGCCGCTCGAAGCCGCGCGCGGCGAGACAAAGCTGGCGCTGGTGCTTGGCGCCGAGGGCAAGGGGTTGCGGCGGCTGACCCGCGACAAGTGCGACCGGCTGCTCGCGCTCGCGATGCCTGGGCCGATCAAGAGCCTCAACGTCTCGAACGCCGCCGCACTTGCCCTTTACGCCCTCACCCGCGCCGGCTGACGCGCTTTAACAGGATGGCAACCATAAAGGCCGACCCTTGGTGGCGGAGCGGCAAGGGCCGCGGACGCATGGAGCGGCATGGTCTTTCGTCAGCGCAGAGTTTTGAGCATCGAGGAGCTTCTGGCGGAGCCGTCGCGGCTCGCCCGCTTTGCGCGCGTCGCCAAGGTCACGCTGATGCTCTGGGGCGGGCTGTCGCTCGCCGCCCTCGGCGGCGCCGCCGCCTATTATTATGGCGGCACGGATGAGGAGGCCGCCGCCGGCGCGCCGCAGCAGGACCACATTGCCGTCCTGACGGAGATGCCCGCCGACCTGAACCAGGCCGGCACATTCTCGCAGGCCCCCGCAAAGAATCCCGCGCCGATCGTCGAGGCGCGGCTGCCACGCCCACGACCCGACGTGCCGGTGGAAGCCGACGAGCCGGTCACGACCGGGAGCATCACGTCGACACCCTACGCGCCGAGCTCACGCCGCAGCTTCGACCCGTGCCTGGCCTTCCGCCAGCTCGCCGCACCGTTGCGCATCCACGTCCGCTGCACCGAGCCGACGTTCGGCCGGGTCCGGCATCGCGCCCCGCCGCCTGCACCTGCTCCAAGGCCCGAGATCGCTCAGGCGGACGAAAGCCCTGTCGATGCGTCTGCGCCCGGCGGCACGGCGTCCGGCACGGACTCTGGCCCGCACGCCTATCACCCGCCGCACTGATCGTCCTTACGGGCAGGTCGCCCGCGCCAGCGGATGCGCCCCGTAGGGCCCGTCGCGCATCTCGATTGTGCCGGTCGGGCGGTCGGCGCAATAGGCGTAGCCGAGCGAGAGACGCGGTCCGCCGGGGCCGTTCTCGACCAGCGGCGTGACGCGCCGCGGCATGACGATCTCCGGCCGGCTCGAGCGCACGCCGCGCTGCACCGGCGGCGTTGGCCGGAAGCCGAACTGCAGCGTCTGATAGGGCTGGTAGGAGCGCATCTCCAATCGGTCGACCACCTGAAACACGTCTCCGCCATCCGCCCACGCCGGCACGACCGGCGCCGCCTCGGCCGGAACGCCCGCCGGGAAGATCGCACCGCCGAGCACGGCGGCGATCAGGCCAATCGGAATCAGGTCGCGCATTTCCATTTCCGCTCTGCTCTTTGCGGGCCCGCAGCGGCACTCTCAGCGCCGCTTCTTGCGCTCAGCCGTTCTCAACACTTTACTCTATATAGATAGGAGTGCGCGCCCGAGCCTCGCAGCACACACGCTCACCGCACCGTGGCGGCGTGCGCTGGACAGCGCCCGCCGACTGACATATCGCGGAAAGCGGCCTCCCCGCTGGAGAGAGCCTGCGCCGGCTTAGCTCAGTTGGTAGAGCACCTGATTTGTAATCAGGGGGTCGGGGGTTCAAGTCCCTCAGCCGGCACCATCGCAATTTCAATAACTTAGACGCCGATCGGGGCAACCAAAAATCAGCACAAAATCGTGCCGGGACAACATCGGGGCAACACAATTTCGGCCACGCGGTCTCACGGCGTGCTCGATCCGATATGAAAGTAGCGCGGATCGCCGGTCAGCTCCGTGGCCAATGAGTCGATAGCGGCAATCACCTCACCGCCGGCTCGATATTGCGGGCTTCGGGGGGTCAGCTTCACATGGGAATGGATGATGGCCTTGCGGCACTGCCCCAGGGCCGGGAGCAACGCGTCGCGATGGAGAGGGAACAGTTCGGGGTGACGCTTATGGCGCTGGATCATTCGCGCATCGTCTGCTATGAACGTATCAAGAACAAGGAATTCGCGCGTGTGGTCGGCCGAAATCGCTTTTTTCGGTTGCAACGCTCAATATCTTGTGCTCTATCCGGCTAGGGACACTATAGATCGTGTGTTGAGGGCCGTGACATGGCTAAGAATGAGAAGACGAGCAAGCGAGCCCGCAGCGCCGCCTCTCGCGTCCTGAAGGACAAGCGCACCGGGAAGGACTCGAAGACCGCCGCGGGGTCTGCTCTTACGCAGCGGCCGGACAAAAAGAAGAAGTAGCAGCCGAACGGGATCTTGAATTTGGAGCCGGACAAGATTGCCGATTTGAGGGTCAAGCAGCTGGAGATGATACAGGCAATCATCGGTCGGGTATCCACGCACGGCGCCACCCTCAAGAACTTCTGCATCACCCTGACGACCGCCGTGTGTGGATTTGCGGTGACGCTCGGCAAACCGAGCGCGGCGCTACTGAGTCTCCCCCCTATTCTCGTGTTCGCCCTCTTGGACGCCCAATATCTGCGAATTGAGCGCCGCTTTCGCAGGCTGTTCGATCAAGTGCGAGCAGAGGACTGGACAAGCGTACCCTACATTCGCGGTTGGTTTGGAGGGAGCCCCCGACGTTCCGTTCGGGCGGACTCTCCGAAGCTGGTCCATCATCACTTTCTACGGTCCACTAGCGCTGGCAGTGGTGTTGGTAGTTCTAGTCGCAGGACACATCTAAATGGCAGGCTTGTTTGAAACTCAGGGACTTCTGAACGCGCCCGGGCTTGGCGTGCCCAGGTCTACGCTCGCGAGCCTTTACGCCCCGCCGACGAAGCGCAAGGCGTTCTTCTCCTTCCACTTCGACGACATCATGCGCGTCAACGTCGTACGAAACGCCTGGAAGATCAGGCGTCCGGCGAACAGCGTCTTTATGCGAACCTTCTACGACAGCAGCCTCTGGGAAAGCAAAAAGCTGGAGGGCGACGAGGCGGTCAAGCGTCTCATTCGAGAAGGTGTTTGCGACACTTCTGCGGTTTGCGTTCTCGTCGGCGCAGAGACATGGTCCAGACGTTGGGTCCGCTACGAAATCGCGCGGGCAATCATTGACGGTCGAGGTCTCTTGGCCGTGCACCTCAACGGTATCCGGCACCACCAAGCCAAAGTCCCGCACGCACGTGGAGCCAACCCGCTAACCTACATGTCCGTCGGCAAGGTGCAGCCGGACATTTGGACTCCGGCCAAATATTACCTCTTCGAATTGAAGCCCTTATGGACGAGGCAGGGGTATCAGTGGGGATGGTATCGGTATGAGGACTACACCCTTCCCGTCACGCTGCCGAAGTGGCTCTCCGATTGCGCGCCGGGTTATGTCAGTCGTCTTTCCTTGAATGCCGACGAGTACCACTACATCGCCGATGACGGCAGCCGTAACATAGGCTCGTGGATCGATCGGGCGGCACAGCGTGCCGGCAGATAGAGGGTTGCCCGAGGCAGCACGATTGCGGCACCGCCCCGGGCTCACGACAGCGCATCCCGCGCCATCGCCTCGACCCGCTAGCGCAGGCGGAGAGGGCGCGCCCGGAGCAGCCGACGACGAGGGGGCATCTACTCCGGGCGCTCGCGCTAACAGCGGCATGCGAAACGCTGTTAGGCGCTCAGCGGCCACAAGGAAGCGACAGCCGCGAGAGGTATTCTCAGTGCACCGCCGCCGATGACGCCGAGCGGCCGGCCTCCGCAGCACGACGCTCCGCCGCCTCGCCGCGCTCCACGACGCGCGACGAGTACAGCGACAGGCTGTAAGACAGCAGCAGCCTGCTGCCCGTCTCGACAGCCGCCATCGCCCGCGTGATGTGCTCACGCCGTGCGACCTCGACGGGGTGGTTCTCGTGCGCCCACTGACGGCGGAAGTCAGCCTGCTCCTCCGGGCTGATGCCCGACAGGAACGCCATCGCCTTGAGGATCGCGCCCAAAACGCGCGAGAGATTGCTGATAGCCATCTCTCACCGCGGGAACCGCTCCTTCTTCTTTGCTATACCGCGCGCGCCCGCTTCGGTTCGGCCGGCGCCGCCCATTTCGCGATCGTCGGGATGGCGCGGGCATATTGCGGCGGCGGCGTGATTTCGTGCCCGAGGGCCGCAGCAGCTCGCCAGGGCCAACGCGGATCAGCAAGGATCGCACGCGCGAGCGCCACCAAATCCGCCTTCCCCTCCGCGACAATTGCTTCGGCTTGTTCCGGCTCGGTGATAAGGCCGACGGTACGCGTCACGATTCCCGTTTCGCGCCGGATCTTCTCCCCAAAGGGCACCTGGTAGAGCGGCCCCAGCGGGATCTGTGCCTTTGCAAAATTGCCGCCGGAAGACGCGCAGACATAGGCAACGCCCGCATCCTTCAAGGCGCGGACCAGGATAACGGCCTCGTCGGGCGAGAAGCCGCCCTCGGCCCATTCGCTGATCGAAAGCCGCGCGCCAAGAAACATGCTCTTCGGCAGCGCGCTGCGCACGGCGTGCGCGACCTCCAGGATCAATCGCATACGGTTGGCGAGCGACCCCCCGTACTCGTCCTCCCGACTGTTGGAGATGGGCGAAAGAAACTGATGCAGCAGATAGCCGTGCGCGCCATGCAACTCGACAAAATCGAAGCCGGCGCGCTCGGCGCGCTTCGCGGCGCGCGCGAAAAACTCAACCAGGCGCGCAATCTCCTTCGCGTCGAGCGGCTTCGGCATGTTCCAGCCTTTGTCATAAGGAATTGCGGACGGCCCGATCACCTGCCACGGATCCTCGTCCGCTTGCAGCGGCCCACCGCCCTCCCACAAGAGCCGGGTCGAGGCCTTGCGGCCCGCGTGGCCGAGTTGGATCCCGAAGCGCGTCCCCTCCGGCGCGACGCGCCGGGCGGCATCAAGCGTGCGCTTCGCCGCCGCCTCGTTGTCGTCGGTATAGAGCCCGAGGCAGTCATGCGTGATGCGGCCGTGCCGCTCCACCGCCGTCGCCTCGATCGTCACCATCCCGGCACCCGACATCGCGAGTGTCATCCAGTGCTGCATGTGCCAGTCGGTGGCGGAGCCGTCGTCAGCGGAGTACTGGCACATCGGCGCCACCGCGATACGGTTGCGAAGTTCGAAGCCGCCAACGGAAAGCGGCGAGAAGAGATGCGGCGTCATGAAGGCTCCGGGGTACAGCGGTTGATTATCGTGGCTTGCTTATCCCACGCCCTCACACGAGCGCGAAGCGTCACATGCAGAGCGGTATTGCAGACAGGACCAAGGTTACGCCGGCTATCCAAGGCCGGCGTCGATCCGTAGCATCTCGCCTGTGATTCCCGACGCCCGATCCTCGCACAAAAAGACAATCGCGTTTGCGACTTCGGCCTCGGTGGTAAGCCGCTTCAGCGCAGTGGCCGAAACGAACTGGTCCAAGATGCTTTCGGACGGTTGACCGGCTGCCGAGGCGCGCCGATCCACGCGACCCCGCAGGGCTTCGGTCGGGACGACGCCCGGGGCAACGGCGTTCACGCGAATTCCATGGCGACCGAGATCGAGTGCAGTGGTGCGGACAATACCCAAGGCAGCGTGCTTGGAGGCGACGTAAGCACATTGCTGCGGATGGGCGCGGAAGGAATTGAACGAGCAGAGAACTACGATTGCGCCGCCGCGCTTCAACAAGTGGGGAACGGCGGACTTGATCGTGGCGATCACGCCCCGGGCATTGACGGCGAAGACGCGATCCCATTCTTCAAGGTCGATGTGGGCGGTCTCCCGCCATGGGGGGACGATGCCCGCGTTGGCGACGACAAAGTCGACCTGACCGAAGTGGCGGCTGGCGGATTCGAACGCCGCCACCAGGTCGCCTTCCTGCGTGACGTCCGCCTGCACGGCAAGCCAGTGCTCCGGCAGCGCGCTCGCACCCTTCGCAAAGACCACATCGAGCGCTGCGCCGTGGGCGCCGGCATCGCTGAAGGCTTGGCAGACAGCCCGCCCGATACCGCGACTGCCACCGGTAACGACGGCGATCTTGCCCTTCAGATCAGCCATGTCTTCTCCTGTGGCCGCGCGCGCCTATCTAAGAAAGGCCCCGCCCCGAGCGGTCGACGAGCGTGGGTTGACCGTTGCGCACTCTATCCGTCGTGCGCTCTACGAACAAGAGCGCGCGGCCTTCGAGCAGCGGTGTCCCCGTCTGACGCCTACGGCATGGCGGCAGATCCATGCTTCGATGCAACATGCGCACAGATGGTTGCGAAGCGCACAAGACTTTGCCTTTCGCGGTCGGCCCGTGGTAAGCCAGCCGCGTTCTAGGCGGGTCGGAGAAGCGTCGATGATCGATCTCTATAGCGCAGTAAGTCCAAATGTTATGAAAATCATTATCGCACTAGAGGAAATGGAGCTCAAGTATAACATCAAGCCAGTTGATGTGTTTGGCAGGGGCTCTGAGCAGTTTGGGGATGACTTCATCAAGATAAGCCCGACGAGTAAGGTTCCGGCAATCGTCGATCATGACGGACCAGGCGGCGAGCCCTATAGCGTCTTTGAGTCCGGGGCGATCCTGCTCTATCTGGCTGACAAGACAGGCAAGTTCCTGTCCGGGGATGCGCGCGAGCGGTTCGACACCGTCCAATGGTTGATCGCCCAGGTCGCGGGTCAGGGACCCATGTTCGGCCAGCTCGTCCACTTCAAGAATTTCGCGCCCGCCGGAAGCGACTACGGCCTGGTGCGCTACATGACCCAGGCAAAGCGCCTTTATCGGGTCCTGGAACGGCGGCTCTCCGAATCGCCCTTTCTCGGCGGGGAGAGCTATTCGATCGCCGACATTGCTATGTTCCCGTGGACCACGAACCGTTTTGTCGGAATCGGCGGTATCCTGGCTTCAACGAAGGACCAATATTCGAGCCTAGTGCGCTGGTTCGACGCGATCTCCGCGCGTCCGGCCGTCGCGCGCGCGATGGCCTTGCACGAGGCACTGCGGCCGAGGATCACCTCCGTGTTCGACGCCGATGCCAAGGATCTCGACCGCGTATTCGGCCGCGGCGACCACGCCCAGCCCTGAGGCCCTTCTCCACGCGGGCGCTGCACGGGCCCCGCTACGGGTGCGTCTTCTCGAGGCGGTGTCGGCGCGTCAGCCTCTCCTCGAGCGCCCGCCCAGCTCTTGCCAGCGGCCAGGAGATCGCGAAGTAGAGGACGAGCACCGTCCCGAACACGAGCAGCGATGAGAAGCCTTTGTTGTAGAAGACCTTGCCGGCGAAGGTGATTTCCACGACGCCGATCTGCGATGCAAGCGACGTGTCTTTGACGAAGCCCACGAGATAGGCGACGGACGGCGGCAGGATCGCACGCCAGGCCTGCGGCAGAATGACGACGAAGAGCGTCCGCAGGCGCGAGAAGTTCATGGTTTCGGCCGCCTCCCATTGCGTCACGTTCACGCCCTCGACGCCGGCGCGGATGATCTCCGATATGAAGGCCACCGTGATCAGGCAGATTGCCACCATCGCAATGCTGATCGTCCGCATGTGGATGCCGAGGCTCTCACCGCCGAAGACGACCATCAACAGGATCACCAGGAAGGGAATGCGGCGGAATATTTCGACGTAGAGAATGACGGCGAAGCGCAGCGGCAGCAGCCATTTCGAATGCGTGATGCGGATCGCCACCACGATGGCGCCGAACACGTAGCCGCAAAAGAAGCCGACCACGCACATGACGATCGTCGTTGCCGCCGCACGCAGAAAGAACAGCATGATCGGCGTGGTGAAGAAGGTCGGGATCTGGCTGAGGAAGAGATCGAACATCAGAATATCTTCGCCTTGACGCGAAACACGTAGCGGCCGATGAGCGCCAGGGCGCCGCTGCCAACGACGGTCATCGCGATGTAGATGAGCGCGGCGTCGGTGAACACTTCCAAGGTTCTTCCGGTATTCGCCGAAATGTCGATCGCCGTGCCGGTCAGCTCGGCGGTGCCGAAGATCCCCGCGATCGAGGTGCCGAGGAGGAGCCAGATATAGAAGCTCGAAAGCGGCGCGTAGAGGACCTTCGCGATGTGCGGAATGATGACGTACCACAGGATTTGCGGCGTCTTCATGCCAAGCGTCTCGGCGGCGTCCATCTCGGAGACCCGCACCGAAAGGAACCCGCCGCGGAATATGATCGCAAGATAGGCGGCCGCGTTGAGCGTGAAGCCTATGGTGGCGGCGGTGAATGCGGAGAGCAGGATGCCCGCATCCGGCAGCACGAAGAACAGGAAATATATCTGGACGAGCAGCGGTGTGTTGGTCAGCGCCGAGATGTAGCCGTCGACGAGCCTCCTCGCGATCCCGCCGCCGAAATGCTTGATCGCCGCCAGCACGACGCCGATGGCAGCGCCGCCGAAAAACGCGATGAAAGAGATTTCAAGGGAAACGAGGGAAGCTCTGAGGAGCGGCCCCAGGTAGGCGATCGCGAGGGTCGTTTGATAGGTGTAGCCCATTCGACCGAGACGCATGCTGGTGGCCGCCAAACGCGGCCACCAGCGGTCAGAAGGATAAGCCCTCGCTTGTCAGAAGTAGGGGTTCGGAACAACCGGGACGGCCATTGCATGACCGTACCACTTCTGCCAGGCGTCGTCGACGAAGCCGGAGCTCTCGAGCCCGTAGATCACGACATTCAGGAAGAGCCTGAGGCCGTCATTGCCCTTGTGCACGCCGGCGCCGACATAGCCGACCGAACCCTTGACCGGATCCGGATAGACCACCCAGTTGACGTTCGGATACTGCTTGGTCAGGCCCAGGAAGTAGTCGAGATTGTCGATCAGCGCATCAGCCCGCCCCTGCGCGATCGATCGAACCATGTCGCTCGGGCCGTCGACGACGACGGCCGTGGCGTTCGGAAGATGTTCCTTGGCCCAGTCGAGCGTCCAAGTCCCGTGCACCGCCGTGTAGCGAATGCCCGCCTTGTTCAGGTCTTCCCAGGTCTTGCCCTCAACCTTGTCGGTGGTCAGGACCTGCAGCGATTCCGTGCTGAGCGGAAGCGTGTAGTCGATGAGCTTCGCGCGCTCGGGCGTGCGCGTCAGGCCGCCGAGGCAGATGTCGATGCGGTCGGAAACCAGGAAGGGCACGCGCTGGTCAACCTCGGTCGGCACAAACTCTGCCTTCACGCCGATCGCCTTTGCGAACGCGTTGCCCACGTCGATGTCGACGCCCTCAAGCTGCTGATTGGAATCGTACGAACTCATGGGCGGAAAGTTCGCCGTGACGCCGATCCGGACCGTGCCGTCCGCAATAATCTGCTCCAGTGTCCGCGCGTCAGCGGTGGTCGCCGCCAGTCCGGCCGCTACCGCAAGCACGGTTCCAAGCAAGAGAAGCCTTTTCATCGTGAACTCCTTCCCCGGTGCTGCCCCCGGTGTTGCAACGCTCCCCCGCCGCGTTTGCGACGACGATTGACGCGCATTTAAGAGGCGTGTGCCGCCGCAAGATGCGTTCGCGGCAAGTCTAACGTGCGCATGCCGCACAAATGTTACGATGCGTGCCTTTCAAAGACCTGTCAAGTGCGCCAACCCCTGTCGGAGCTTCTCGGCGGGCGCTGATGCGTTCGCACTTTTGAGCGCACGGCAAGTCTCGCTCATGAAGCCGAATGATGTGTGCGAATATCGCACACATCCGTCATGCATCGCACGCCATGGAGTATTGCGAACTTTTGTGCGAAGAAAAGGCGGCGCAATCACATTCAGGGCGCGAGACCGATGAGCAGGTTCGAGGGAAAAGTTGCCGTAGTGACCGGTTCCGCCAAGGGAATCGGGCGCGCCGTTGCGCAAGGGTTCGCCGAAGAGGGCGCCCGGGTCGCGATCGTCGACAATCTGGAGGAAGTCGGACGCGCCACTGCCGCCGACATCGTCCGCAGCGGAGGGATGGCGACATTCATCCGGGCCGACCTCTCCAAGCGCGAAGACATCGAGAACCTGTTCAACTCGGTTTCGGCGCTCTTCGGACGCATCGACGTCCTCCATAACAACGCTGGCATCACCAGCCCACAGGACAATTTCCTCGATTGCTCGCCGGAGCTTTGGGACCGCATCCTGGCGGTCAATCTCACCTCAATATTCCTGTGCAGCCAGAAGGCTGCGAACATGATGATCGCGCAGAAGAGCGGCGGTCGCATCTTGAACACGGCATCAACGACGGTCTTCCGCGCCTCGCCCGGACCACAGGCGGCCTACGACGTCTCGAAGGCAGGCGTGCGCCAGCTCACGCTGTCGCTCGCCAAGCATCTCGGCGTCCACGGCATCAACGTCAATGCCATCGCGCCCGGCCTCATCCTGACAGACCTTGCGGCCTTCATCATGAACGACGAGGCGCTTCTTGCCAGCAGGGTCGCCGCAATCCCGCTCGGCCGCGGCGGGCAGCCGACCGATCTCGTCGGCGCATCGCTCTTCCTATGCTCCGACGAGGCCGCCTACATCACGGGCCAGGTCGTGGCGATCGACGGCGGCCGAACCTTGTGATGGATAGCGCGCAAATGTGCGCGATACGAACAAATTTCTTGAACGGCTCTTCCGCCCTGTGTATTAGTCGCCCCGACTGCACGCACGACTGGGGGCATCGCCGGTGATCTATGAGCTTCGGGTTTACAGCTGTCTGCCGGGAAAGCTCCCGGCCGTTCTCAAGCGGTTCGATGACGTTGTGCTTGGCTTCTGGAAGAAATACGGCATTCGACCTGTCGGATTCTGGACCGTGGCGCTGGGGGAATCGAGCAGCAAACTCTTCTACATGCTGAGCTGGGAATCGCTGGCGGAGCGCGAAGCCAAGTGGCCGGCTTTCGTCAGCGACACCGAATGGCACAAAGCGCGCGACAAGTCGGAGCGCGGAGGTCCGCTGGTCGCCGACATCTCGACGACGATCCTGCAGCCCACTGCCTTTTCCGGGCTGAAATAGCAGATCGTCGCCGCATCCCTGGGCGGCGGCGCAGGGGTCTGACACATCAGCCCTGCGTCGTGACGGTCCCTGACTAAGGAGCCGCCGTATGACCGCTTTGACGCTGCAGAAGATGGCGGATCGCGAAGAGATCGCCTTCCTACTCAACGAATATTGCCGCACGCTCGACCTGATGGATCTCGACACCCTCGCCGAGATCTTCACAGAGGACTGCGTTGTCGAATACGGCCCCGAAGAGCGACTGAGAAGCTACGGCAAGTCGGCGATCCGCAAGGCGCTCGAGCGGCTGTGGCGGTGGAAGCGAACCTCGCATCATCTCTCCAACATCCAGATCACCTTCCGCGACAACGGCGACGAAGCCGACGTCAACAGCTACGTGATCGCCTGGCACGAGCGGCCGGACGGGTCCACTGCGGTCGTGTGGGCGCAGTATCGCGATGTCTTCACGCGGACGCCCGCCGGGTGGCGCGTCGCCCAGCGCCGTCAGATCATGAACGGCAACTCCGCCGGCTTCGTGCTCAATCTCTTTCCGAACGAAAGACTGCCGGCGCCTGCCGGCTGGGTCGCACCGAATATGGACGGTCCGGCAGCGGGAAGCGCGGGTGCCGGGCGCGCTTGATGACCTGTCCTCGCCGACCGTCCGCGAACCGATGAGCAGCCGGACAGGACGCGGAGGATAGAAATGTCCCTTGGCGATTATCGCAGCGCTCTTGTCACCGGCGCCACGTCCGGCATCGGCAAGGGCGTGGTGGAGCGACTGCGGAGCCACGGTCTCGAAGTCCATGCGCTCGGCCGGCGCAAGGACCAACTCGATGCCTTGAAGGCAGCGACCGGCTGCATCCCTCACGCGATCGACGTTCGCGATACCGCCGCGCTCGAGCAGACCTTCGGCACCCTCGCGATCGACATTCTTGTCAACAATGCCGGCCTCAACAGGCCGGACTCCATCACCACCGCGACCGCCGAGCATCTCGACGACATCGTCGATGTCGATCTTGCCGCGGTGCTGCAGCTGACCCGCATCGCGCTTCCCGGGATGATGCGCCGCAACTGCGGGCACATCGTCAACCTCGGCTCGATCGCGGGGCTTCATTCCTTTCCCGGCCATGCCGCCTATCACGCGGTCAAGGCAGGCGTGCACGCACTTTCCCAGCAGCTTCGCATCGACCTGCACGGAACCCGCATTCGAGTGACCGAGGTCTGCCCGGGGCGCACGGAGACCGAGATCTTCGCCAAGACGCATGGCGGCGAGGCGATAGCGCGCGAGCGTTTTCTGGATGGCTTTGACACGCTGAAAGTGGCTGACATCGTCAACGCGATCGCCTTCGCCATCGATGCGCCGTGGCACGTCAACATCAGCCTGATGGAGATCTGGCCCACCTACCAGGTCAGCGGCGGACTCCATTTCGCACAGCCCGGCGGTCAGCCGGGTCGCACAGGCGGAGAAATCAAGGGGCGGTGATGAGAAAAGCAAGACGTCTCGGTCATTCAGGTCTCGAAATCGCCCCGTTTTGCTTCGGCGGCAATGTGTTCGGGTGGACTGTTGACGAAAAGCGGTCGTTCGAGATCCTCGACACATTCGTCAACTCCGGCTTCAACGTCATCGACACCGCGGACGTCTACTCGGGCTGGGTTCAGGGAAACCAGGGCGGCGAGTCGGAAACGATCATCGGCAAGTGGCTGCACGAGCGCGGGCGTCGCGACCGGGTTCTCATCAGCAGCAAGTTCGGCATGTCGATGGGCGCCGGCAAGTCGGGGCTTTCCAGAACCTATATGCGCAGCGCGATCGAAGACTCGCTGCGCCGGCTGCAGACCGACTATATTGATCTCTATCAGGCCCATGCGGATGATCAGAATACGCCTATGGAAGAGACGCTGCGCGGCTTCGCGGAACTGATCGACGAGGGCAAAGTGCGTGTGATCGGCGCGTCCAACTTCACGGCGCCCAGGCTTTCGGAAGCTCTGCACCTCAGCAATGAACTAGGCCTGCCGCGCTATGAAAGTCTCCAGCCGATCTACAACCTCTATGACAGGAGCGATTTCGAATCGGGACTTGCCGGCGTCGTCAAAGACGAGCAGGTCGGCGTGATCTCCTATTACACGCTCGCGCAGGGATTCCTGACCGGAAAATATCGCCCCGACAGCGATCACTCGGCGCAGCCGCGCTCCGGTCGCGTCGGTCCGCGCTACATGAACGAGCGCGGCATCCGCATCCTCGCCGGACTCGACGCGGTGGCGGAGAAAACCGGAGCATCGCAGGCGCAAATCGCGATTGCCTGGGTCCTGAGCAACCCTGAGATAACCGCTCCGATCGTCAGCGCGACGAGCGTCGCGCAACTCGCCGAGATCGTCTCGGCCATCGACCTCGACCTCGACGAGGCATCGCTGAAGACGTTGGCAGCTGCCAGTGCGTGAGGCGGCCGTAACCGGGGGCCGCTCATGAATTCTGCCGGCGAATTGTCAAGCGGAGTCGCTGCAATTGGCGAGCCAATCACGTTTCGCTTCGGATCGAGAACCATCGAGTCGATGGCCGGACAGTCGCTGTTGGCGGCGCTTTTAGGCGCGGGGGAGAAGCTATGCCGCACGACAGAATCCGGCGCGCCGCGCGGCATGTTCTGCGGCATGGGGGTCTGCCAGGATTGCATCGTTTGCATCCAAGGCACAGGCAACCAGCGCGCCTGCATGACGCTGGTGCAAGACGGCATGCAGGTCGAGCCGCTTGCCGCTCGGCCCGAGCCGATTTCCGCGCCCGGCGCACGCGAGACGCTGCGCCTCTCTCCGGATGTGCTTGTGATCGGCGGCGGTCCAGCGGGGCTCGCCGCCGCCGCAGTCGCTGCGGAAGCCGGCCTCGACGTGCTGCTTATCGATGAACGCGCAAAGCTTGGTGGTCAATTCTACAAGCAGCCGGCCGATGGCTTTGAAGTCGACGAAATGCGGATCGACAAGCAATTCCGCAACGGCCGGGCGCTGATCCAGCGCGCACAGAAAGCGGGCGTACATTATCTCTCGGGCGCTACCGTCTGGGCGGCGTTCGGGCCGGACGAGATTGTCGCCGGCAGCGAGACGTCGACAATCATCGTTAAACCTCAACGTATCGTCTTGGCGACCGGCGCCTACGAACTTGGCGTGCCGATGCCCGGCTGGACGCTTCCCGGGTTTATGACAAGCGGAGCCGCCCAGACACTGCTCCGATCCTACCAAAGCGCGCCCGGCAAGCGCGTGCTCCTCAGCGGCAATGGACCGCTCAATCTACAAGTGGCTGCGGAGCTCGTTCGCGCCGGGGTCAGCGTTGTGGCTCTGGCGGAAACGGCGCGCCGCCCCGGACGGCGCTCAGCGGTAAGCCTTGCCGTAATGGCCGCGACCGCCCCTGACCTTCTGCGCGACGGGCTCGCCTATCAGCGCGAACTGCGCCGCGCGGGGGTGCCGATCTTCTATCGGCACGCGATCGTGCGGGCCGAGGGAGCAAATTCGGTCGAGCGGGCGGTAATCGCCGAAATCGACGACGATGGTCGGCCGGTTGTGGGCTCCGAGACGAGTTTCGAGGTTGACGCGGTCTGTGTGGGATTCGGCTTCTTGCCCTCAAACGAAATTGCACGCTCTCTCGGCTGCGCCCACCGGTTTGACACCCGCCGAGGTCATCTCGCGGCGGAGGTCGACGGGCGCCGCCGCAGCTCGGTGTCGCGGGTTTGGATCGCCGGCGACTCCGCCGGCCTCGGGGGAGCACGGACGGCGCAAGCAAGCGGGCTCATCGCCGGCGCCGATGTGGCGGAGGATCTTGGTCGCAAGGTGCGCGACCGCCAGGAGATCGAGGCGGCAGTCAGCGCCGAAAAGAGGGCCAGCCGCTTTCAATCGGCACTGTGGACGCTGTTCCGCGCGCCGAAAATCATCGATCAGTTCGCCGAAGCGGATACCCTTCTATGCCGCTGCGAGGAAATCCCGCTCGCGTCGATCCTGCAGGCGATCGAGGACGGCGACGCCACGGCGGGTGCGGTCAAGCGTCGCACGCGCTCCGGAATGGGTCGCTGCCAGGGCCGCTATTGCGGTTCGCTGATCGTCGATCTGGTCGCACGTCATCGCAAGTCGAGCGTCGACGAATTCGCGTATTTTGCGCCCCGCATGCCATTCAAGCCGATGCCGATCTCCGCCGTCACGCAGATCGACGCTGCGCCCGCGGGCGCTCATCACGCCTCGACCGAAGATGCGTGACCTTTCGATATCAACGCCGGGGTCGACGCGCGGCCGGCGCGCGAGCGTGCTTGTTGGAACCGGCTGGAATCCTGATAGTCTGCGTCTTGATCTTTGTTGCGGTCCGGAGGTTGGAGACGGTGGCACATCTAAGCATTAGGGACCTCAACGCCTCCTACGGTGACGTTCCCGTATTGCGAGACTTCAGCCTGACGATCGAGAAGGGCGAAGTGGTTTCGCTGATCGGACCTTCGGGATCCGGCAAGAGCACGCTGTTGCGCGCGCTGATGGGGCTGACCAAGCCGTCAAGCGGCGACGTGATCCTCGACGGCGCGCACGTTGACTATTCTTCGCGGAACAATCTCCGCAACGTGCGCAATCGCATGGCCATCGTCTTCCAGCAGTACAACCTGTTCCAGAACATGACCGTCATGAAGAACGTGACCATTGCGCCGACCAAGATCAGGGGGCGGGACCGTCGCGAGGTGGAACGTGAAGCCACCGGGCTTCTGGAAAAGGTCGGGTTGGCCGATAAGCATCGCTCCTACGCCGACCAGCTATCCGGTGGCCAGCAGCAGCGGGTCGCGATCGCGCGCGCTTTGGCGCTGAAGCCGGAAATCCTGCTGCTGGACGAAGTGACGTCGGCGCTCGATCCCGAACTCGTCACCGACGTCCTCGACACGATCCGCGCGCTTGCATCCGACGGGATGACGATGCTGATCGTCAGTCACGAGATGGCATTCGTGCGCGAGGTTTCGACCAAGGTCGTGATGATGGACAACGGCTGCACGGTCGAAGAAGGAACACCGGCGAAGATATTCGACGCTCCGACGGCAACGCGCACCCGAGATTTCGTCAGCAAGATCCTCCGGCACTAGCGGCGGCGAAGCGCGACCGCGCCCTAGACCCGCGAGAACTTTCCGCGACTGAAAACGCGATCTCGCTGATCGGGCGTCGCGTTCGGTCCGAGGGTAACCTGCTTCTTCAGTCCGTCCACGACCGCGAGTGCGCGGTCGACCGCCGGCCGCTTGCGAAGTTCGGCCGCCCACTTCTCGACGTTTGGAAACGGGCTCGGTTTGCCGGAATAGAGTTCCGCGGGGCTGGTCCAGGCATTCAGGATCCAGGGGTACGGTCGCAATATCGGCGATCGAGTAGCTGTCGCCGCCGAGATAGGGCACCTCACCGAGCCGTCTGTTGAGAAGCTCATAATGCTTCAAGAGCTCATTGTGATACCGGGTCAGGCTGTATTCGTTTCCGCCCGGCGCATAACGGGCGAAATGCACAAACTGTCCGAACATCGGGCCGACGCCGGTCATCTGGATCATCATCCATTGGATCACGGTAATTCGTTTGATCGGGTCGGCCGGCAAGAGCTGATTTGATTTTTCGGCGAGGTAGAGAAGGATCGCGCCTGACTCGAAGACAACCACCGGATCCTTCAGGTCCTCTCTCCGGTCGATGATGACGGGGACCTTGCGGTTCGGATTGAGCTTCTCGAACTCCGGCGTAAACTGCGTGCCCTCCCAGATGTCGACAGGATGAGCCTCATAGGGCGCGCCGATCTCTTCCAGAGCGATGGCAACCTTGACGACGTTGGGACTCCCCATGCCGTAGAAATCGATCATTTGTCTTGCCTCCGCGCTTTACGCTCAAATGTTCGCATAACGCACATCGCTGCAATATGCCAGCATTGGCCCTTCTGAAGAGGGGGAGCGGGTCACAGGGACAGCGACAAGGGGGCTCTGCCGAACACCGTAGCCGCGCCAAAGTTCGGCGCCGGTGCTTGCCGCCGCCAATTAGGCTTGAGTGCTTCGCATGAATGTGCGCTACTCGCACTCAAGGTCGGGCACTCCCGCGTCCCCGAAAGCTGCAAGATTCGCCCAGAGGCCGCACCGCCGCCTCGCTTCACCAGCACCCGGATTTGAATATGGCTCTTCTTTCCTACGCCAGCTTGAATCTTCCGGAAGCCGAACCGCTCGATCTGATCGAGGCAGCCGCCAAGGCAGGATTCGGTGCCGTCGGTCTATGCATGAATCCGCCCGAACGCCTGGGGGCGAAGCTGGTCCGCGACCTGGATGAGCGGCGCAAGGTCAAGCAGCGGCTTTCCGACCTCAACATGCGCCTGCTTGACGTTGAGATCTTCGCGCTGGTGCCCGACGTCGATTTCACCGTCGTCACGCCGGCCATCGAGGCGGCGGCTGACCTCGGCGCCGCATTCATCCTGGTGATGGGGAACGACACGAACGAGGAGCGGGCCTGCGACAACTTCGGCAGGTACTGCGACATCGCGGGCGGATTCGGATTGAAGGCGATCCTGGAGTTCATCTCGTTTCGCCCGTTACGCACCATGGAGCAGGCCGATCGCTGGCTGAAACGGCTGAACCATCCTGCGAGCGGCATGTGCATCGATGCGCTGCATCTGGTGCGCGCCGGGGAGACGCCGGCTGATATCCAGCGCATCGACGCGCGCGAGATCGGCTATGCGCAGCTCTGCGACGGCAATTCCTTGGAGACATGGCAAGCGTTCAGCGAGGCGGACTTGCTGCGCGAGGGACGCACGAACCGGCTGTTGCCTGGCCACGGCGTGTTTCCGCTCACCGAATTTCTGGATGCGCTGCCTCCCGATCTCGCGATCAGCGTGGAGTCACCGTGCGAGGCCCATGTGCATCTCCCGCCGGAGAAGCGGGCCGCCCTGGCGATGGAGGCGACGCGCGCCGTGCTTGCTAAGGCCAAACTGCGTTCCGTTAGCGGAACCGGTTAGGCGAGAGCGGCGCGATGTCGAGCTCCTGGTCATTCCCGAGCAGCATGTCGGCCACGATCCGTCCCGTGATCGGACCGCCGGTGAAGCCCATGCGCGGAAAGCTCGCGACGTAGTATCCGGGGATTGAGGCGACCTCCCCCATGATCGGCAGCGTGTCGGCGGTGTCGTTGACGACAGCCGGCCATGTGCGGATGACGCGGATGCTTCCAGACTTCGGGACGACATCCTGGCAGACGCGCAGATTGCCGCGAACCGATTCGGACTTAAGCCCTAGCCGACCGGCCTCGTCGCGGCGCGCCGGCCAGCCTCCGCCGATGATCAGCGCGCCGCGCCGGCTCTGCTTCAGCGTCAGATGGGCGCCGGCGCAATAAACGAGATGGCGCACCAGCGGCGCCACCGGCTCGGTGACACTGACCTGAATTGGATCGCCGAAGATCGGCAGCTCGATGCCGACGAGCCGCGCGACTTCTCCGCCTGCGGCACCGGCACAGTTGACCACGCGCTCCGCCGCAATGCGACCCTTGTCGGTCTCGGCCGTGAACCCGCTGCCATTCCGCTCGATGCCGACGAGTTGCGTCTGCGTCATGATCGTCGCGCCAAGGCTCGCTGTGGCGCGTGCGAAGGCGGTGGTCACGACCAGTGCATTCGCTTGCCCTTCGGTCGCACATAGCGCGCCGCCGATCATCATGTCCGACACATAGGGCGCTACGCTACGCAGGTCGCCGGTCGAAAGAACATCGACGGAAAGGCCGAGCGAACGCTCGACCGCCGCCTTCCTTTCGATGATCCGCATCTGATTTGGGCGGTCGGCGACCAGCAGTCCGCCGAGAATGTCGAACTCGAAATCCTCGTCGAATTCCCCTTGCGTCTTCTCCCAGAGGGCGATTGCCTTGCGCAGCAGAGGGACAAGAATTGCCGCCACGCGCTTGCATTTCGCTTCGTCCTCTTTGAAGAGACCGTATTCTATTTGCGCGTGTATGCTTCCAGCATTACTGCCGGAGGCTTGCGTATTGAGGTCGAACCGTTCGACGAGCAAGGATTTGACGCCGGCTTTGGCCAGGAAATAGCTGAGGGCGCACCCCGTAAGGCCGCCGCCGACGATCAGCACGTCTGTCTTCATGATGTTCGCATCTCGGCGCGTTCGGAAAAAAGGTGTGGCACGAATATGTGCGATATAATAACTATCGTTCGCATGGCGATCCAAACAAATCGGCGAGCCGCTGAGACACTCGGCGCCGAGCCGATGTAGAGGGCAACAAAATGACAGAGAAATTTCTCGGCAGCTACACGGTTACGGTCACGCCGTTTGTCGAGGACGGCTCGGCCATCGATGTCCCAGGCCTCAAGCGGTTTCTCGACTGGCAGATGGAGGTCGGCGTTCCCGGCGTCATCGTGCTCGGATCGACGGGCGAGTTCCTGACGATCAGCGACGAGGAGCGCCGCCTGCTGGTCGACACCACCATCAAGCACATCAACGGACGCATAAAGGTACTGGTCGGAACGATGAACGCCTACACGCCGCGGGCCGTCCGTTATAGCCGCGAGGCGGAAGAGCTCGGCGCCGACGGCCTGATGATCCTGCCGCCCTACTACTATACGCCGACCGAGGACGAGATCTTCAACTACTACCGGGCGATCTGTGAAGCCGTGTCTATGCCGATCATGCTCTACAACAATCCCTTCACGTCGCGTGTCGACATGTCGGCGAAGCTGGTGGGCCGGCTGACCCGAGAACTCGAGAACATTCGCTACATCAAGGAAGCAAGCCTCGATGTCGGACGGGTCTTCGACGTCATCGAGGAGACGAATGGCGTCATGAATGTCTTCGCCGGCGAGCGCATCTACGAGTCGTTCCGCCTCGGAGCGGTCGGCTATGTCAATCCTTACGGCAACTACATTCCGCGCGCCTCCTCGCAAATCTGGAACCTCATGCTCGAGGGACGACTCGAGGACGCCAAGCGGATCGAAGGGCTGATCAACAAGATCGACCACCTCATTCAAGAAGGGCACCCGCTCTACGGCCACCAGTGCTACTCGAAGGCCCTCGCCGGCGCGCTGGGCTACCCGGTCGGCGACGTGCGCGCTCCGCTGACGACGTTCAAGCAGCTCGGAGAGGAAGGGCGGCGCCGGCTGAAGGCGATCCTCGCCGTGATCGCCGAACTGAACGCCATGCCGGCGGTGCAGGGCAAACGCGCCGCCGCCGCCTGACGCTCCGCGCCGCCCGCCGGGGCGGAGCGGACCATGGCGCATCCGTATCGATGCGCAGCAGCCGCAGCCGAGCTTCGTCGACGGCGCGTCGACGAGGCCCTGCGCGCTGTGCGCGGGACCACGCCCACTCCTCTGCCGCTGATGCCGCCATATCGGGCGGCGATGCGCTTTCGCGCGCTCCGCCGGAGCGAAGGAGAAGCGGAGTTGGCGTGCGAATACGTCGAACAAATGTTAGCACTGCGAACAAAGTGGTGTAGAGTTCGAACGGAGATTTCCTGCTGCTTCGCCATGCGCGCACGACAACCCGCCTCGCCGCGGCCGCGCCGAGCAAGATCGAAAGCCCCGATGCTTCGCACCGAGACCAGAGTTGGACTGATCGTCAACCCGATCGCCGGGTTGGGCGGAAAAGTCGGCTTGAGGGGTACCGACGGAGCGCAAGCGGTCGCGGAAGCGCTGCGCCGCGGCGCCATTCCCATCGCGCCCGAGCGCGCCCGACGCGCGCTCACCCGCCTTGCGGCGGTCTCACCAAAGATCGGCATCGTCACCGGCGACGGAGAGCTCGGCGAGCGGACGGCCGCCGGTCTCGGCCTGCGACCGGAGGTGCTTCTCATCGTCGGCGAGCGGGCTTCCACGGTCGCCGACGACACCAAGAGCGCCGCGTCCGGCATGCTTGCGGCGGGCGTCGATCTCATTCTCTTCGCCGGAGGCGACGGCACCGCCCGCGATGTGTTCGCCGCGACCGGCACGGCCGTTCCGATCCTCGGCATCCCGACCGGCGTTAAGATGCATTCCGCCGTCTTTGCGACGACGCCGGAGAACGCCGGTGAAGTCGCTGGACGGTATGTGGCGGGGGCGGCGCGCGAAGCCTGTCTCCGCGACGCGGAGATCATGGACCGTGACGACGAACAAGATGGCGGCGGACGGATCCTGAACAAGGCTCTACGGCTTCGCGCGGGTGCCTTACGAGCGGCTGCGAATCCAGCACGCAAAGGCGCTCGGAGCGCCGGATGACGAGGCGGCGCTCGACGCGCTCTGCCGGCGGATCGCCGACACGCTTGAACCCGATTGCGTCTATCTTTTCGGCCCGGGGACGACGACCCAAAGGGCATTGCGCTTTGCCGGTCTTGAAGGAACGCTGCTCGGGGTCGACGCCGTCCTGAACGGGCGCCTGATCGGGTCCGACCTCGACGAGGCCACGCTTCTCACGCTCACCGCAGAACGACCGACGCGGATTGTCGTCAGCGTCATCGGCGGCCAGGGATTTCTGTTCGGTCGAGGCAACCAGCAGCTTGGTGCCGAGGTGATCAAGCGGGCAGGCCGCGACGGCATCACGGTCATCTCGAGCCTCAGTAAATTGCTGGCGCTTAACGAGCGAAGCCTTTTCGTCGACACCGGCGACCCGGCGCTCGACGCGAATCTCTGCGGATATTTGCGAGTTGAGACCGGCCGCGATCAATCCGTCGTCTGCAAGGTGGTTTCGTGAACCGATAGTTGAAGTTCAGCCGCACCCCCGCTGACCAGCCCAAGCTTTAGAAGGCGATTGATCCATGACGTCAGGCAAGAACTCCACCGCAATGCGCGACATTGCCAGTGTCGTTCACCCGTACACCAACCTGAAGACGCACGAGAGCGTGGGCCCGCTCGTCATTGAGCGCGGCGAGGGTATCTACGTCTATGACGACAGCGGCCGCAAATACGTCGAGGCAATGTCCGGGCTCTGGTGTGCGTCACTGGGCTTTTCGGAGATGCGCCTAGTCGAGGCGGCCTATGCGGAGATGAAGCGCCTGCCCTACTATCACCAATTCCATCACAAGGGGCATGAGGCCGGCATCGCACTCGCCGAAAAGCTGCTGGAGATCGCCCCGGTGCCGATGTCGAAGGTGTTCTTCGCCAATTCCGGCTCGGAGGCGAACGACAGCGCCGTCAAGCTCGTCTGGTACTACAACAACGCCCTCGGCCGGCCAAAGAAGAAGAAGGTGATCGCGCGGCTCAAAGGCTATCACGGCGTCACGGCTCTCGCGGCGAGCCTGACCGGGCTTCCCTACACGCATCGTGATTTCGACCTGCCTCTGCCGGGGATCATCCACGTCGATTGTCCGCACCACTATCGCTTCGCCGAGGACGGCGAGAGTGAAGAAGCGTTCTCCGCGCGCCTCGCCAAATCGCTCGAGGAGCGCATCCTCGCCGAGGACCCGGATACGGTCGCCGCCTTCATTGCCGAGCCGCTGCAGGGCTCCGGCGGCGTGATCGTGCCGCCGCAAGGCTATTGGGAAGCGATCCAGACGGTGCTCAAGCGCTACGACATCCTGCTCATCGCCGACGAAGTCATCTGCGGCTTCGGCCGCACCGGCGCGATGTTCGGCTCGACCACATTCGGCCTTCGCCCGGACATGATCACCATGGCGAAAGGCCTGACGGCCGCCTACCAGCCGCTGTCGGCGGTGATGATCAGCGAGCCGATCTACCAGGCGATGGTCAAGGAGTTGGAGAAGCTCGGGACGTTCGGCCACGGCTTCACCTATTCAGGTCACCCGGTCGCGGCCGCCGTGGGCCGCGAGGCGCTGCGCATCTACGAGGCCGACGACATTTTAGGCAGGGTCAATCGGGTCGGCACCTACATGCAGGAGCGGCTGCGGGAATTCGCCGACCATCCGCTCGTCGGCGAAGTTCGCGGAATCGGGCTGATCGGGGCCATCGAACTCGTGCGCGACAAGGCGACAAAGACTTCCTTCGAAGCCACCGCCGGCGTCGGACCATACCTCACCAATCGTGCCCTCCATCATGGGCTGATCACGCGGCCGATGGGCGGGGACGCCATCGCGTTCTCCCCGCCGCTGATCGTCACCGAGGCAGAGATCGACGATATCGTGGAGCGGTTCCAGGCGTCGCTCGACGACACGCTTGCGATGGTGACGGAACAAGGGCTCGCGGCATGATCGCCAACGTACCGAAGCGGGAGAGAGGACTCTAGCGTGGCTACTCCGACATATCGCTCTACATCGATGGCAACTGGACCGCCGGCTCCAACTCTTCGGTGATCGATGTCGTCAATCCGGCGACCGCACAAAAGATCGGGACGGTCGCGCACGCCTCGCGCGCCGACCTCGATCGCGCGCTGGTCGCGGCCGACCGCGCCTTCAAGACGTGGAGTCGTGTTGCGGCGTTCGAGCGCTACAAGATCATGCGCACCGCCGCTGAGATCGTGCGCCAACGCAGCGATGCGATCGCCGAGATCATGACGCTCGAAGAGGGCAAGCCGCTTGCCCAGGCGAAGCGGGAGACGCTGTCCGGCGCCGACATCATCGACTGGTGCGCCGAAGAGGGGCGCCGGGCCTATGGCTGGATCGTGCCGGCGCGGAGCGAAGGCGTCCAACAGAATGTGGTGCGCACACCCGTCGGGCCGGTTGCCGCCTTCACGCCCTGGAACTTCCCGATCAACCAGGCGGTGCGCAAGATCTCCGCGGCGATCGCCGCCGGCTGCAGCGTCATCCTGAAGGGCCCGGAGAATACCCCCGGGTCCTGCGCCGAGCTGGTGCGGGCACTTTCGCCGATGCGGGCGTGCCCGCCGGCGTCATCAATCTCGTCTTCGGCGTGCCGGCGGAGATTTCCAGCTACCTGATCCCGCATCCCGGTCATCCGCAAAGTCTCGTTCACCGGCTCGACCGCGGTCGGCAAGGAGCTGGCGGCTATCGCCGGACGAGCACATGAAGCGGATGACGATGGAGCTCGGCGGGCATGCGCCCGCCCTCGTCTTCGCCGACGCCGACATGGATTCCGCGGTCGGCGATGCTGTCGGAGCACAAGTTCCGCAACGCCGGGCAGATCTGCGCGGCGCCGACGCGGTTCCTGGTCGAAGAGCAGGTCTATCCGACGTTCGTCGAGAAGTTCGTGGCCGCCGCCCGCGCAGTTAAAGTCGGCGACGGCCTGGACCCGGAAACCACGATGGGTCCGCTCGCCCATGCCCCGCCGCGTCGAGGCCATGGAGGGCTTTGTCGGGGATGCGGTTGCGAAGGGTGCGGAGCTGCGCACCGGCGGCAACCGCATCGGCAACCAAGGCTATTTCTTCGAGCCGACGGTGCTGACCAACGTCCCAACCGACGCCCGCATCATGAACGAGGAGCCATTCGGCCCACTCGCCATCATCAATCCGTTCGCTCAATATGCCGATGCTATCGAGGAAGCGAACCGGTTGGACTACGGTCTTGCCGCCTTTGCCTATGCGCGGTCGTCGGAGACCATGGCGGCGCTAGGCGCGGATGTCGAAAGCCGGCATGCTGGCGATCAACCATCAGGGCATTGCGTTGCCAGAAATTCCCTTCGGCGGGATCAAGGATTCGGGCTACGGCAGCGAGGGCGGCGCGGAAGTACTGGAGCCCTTCTTCAATACCAAGCTCGTCACGCAGCGCGCGGCCTGACGCAATCCGAACAGCGGAGCGCGCCTTGCGGGGAGAGCTGCGCCTTCAAAAGCGATGCGGGCCTGCCTGCCGAGTCCGCGGTCCGCGGGCGCCTCAGGCAAGCTGCGCCAGGCCGAGCAGCGTGCGCGCCTCGGCCGGCGTCGCCATCGCGCCGCCGAGATTCTCAACGATGGTGACCGCCTTCTCGACGAGCTCGGCATTATCCCGCGTGAGCACGCCCTTGCGGATATAGACGTTGTCCTCCAGTCCGACGCGGACGTGACCGCCGAGCAGCCAGGACTGCGCGAGCAGCGGAAATTCGTTGCGGCCGAGCGCAAAGGCCGACCAGATGGAATCGCGCGGCAGCTGCCCGGCGAAATAGAACAGCGTCGCCGGATCGGCGGCGGCGCCGAACCTGACGCCGAGCACGATCTGGAAGAACACCGGCGTCTTCAGCACGCCCTGCTTTGATCAGGTGCTTGGCGAGTTGCAGATCGCCGCCGTCAAATAGTCTCCAGCTCTGGCAGCACGCCGGCGGCCTGGATGCGCCGCGCCATGATTTCGATGTTGCGCGGTGTGTTGATGACCACCGAGGTCCCCGAATACATCGTGTCGAAATCGAGCGAGCACATTTCGGGCTTGAGCATCTCAACATGCGCGACGCGCTTCTCCGGCCGGGCCAGCGTGGTGCCGGGAGCCGCAATCCGTGGCTCGTCGAGATCGGGAACGAAGCGTCCGCCTTCTCCCGTGGAAAGGTTGATCACAATGTCGGAGCCGCTGTCGCGAATGCGCGCCACGATCTCGCGAAACAGCTCCACGTCCATGCTGCCGCGCTGCGTCTCCGGATCGCGAGCGTGAACATGCGCGACCGCCGCGCCCGCCTTGCCCGCAGCAACGGCCGCCTCGGCGATTTCCTTCGGCGTCACCGGAAGGCCGGGATGCTGCGTCCGCGTCGTGATGTTGCCGGTGACGGCGCAGGTCAGGATCGTTTTTTGCTGCACGCTTTGTGTCTCGCCGCGATCGCGGAGCCGGCTTCGGATTTTTCGACCCTATTCAGCCGCGCTGCGCACAGAGAACGGCTGCTTCCGCACATAGGCGCGCCAAGTGGTCGCCCAACCGTCGGGCGAATCGAGGTCGTCGGTATGCAGCTTGTGGATCGCCTGGTTGTGCGGTGCCGACTTGACCATCTCCGGATTCGAATAGGCCTCCTCGGAAATCCGCGCGAGGACGTCGATCCAGTAGTCGATGTCCTCTTTCGAATACATCTCGCCGGCCTCCGGGGTGAACGGCTCCGGCACCAGCCACGGCTCGTGGCTCAGCCAGAACGCATCGAGGCCGAAATCGACCATGCGGTTCTGCACGTCGACGACCGTGACCCCGGTTTCCCTGGTCAACGTCTCCATACTGTAGCGGGTCATTTCGAGGCGGTATTTGTCTATATCCGGGTGGGAGCGCGTGATGCCGCGAATGGCGAGAAGTCGCTTCTCCATGTAGTTGTTGGCGAGGACGGAAAGATCCGACGCTTCCGCGAGCCCTTCTCCACCCATGCAGCGCGACCAGGCATAGGCCTTAACGACCTGGGGAATATTGCCCCAGAACTCGCGGACGCGGCCGATGCTTTGCGGACGCTTCTCGTCAAGGACGTAGGTATCGCCGCTTCTGACGACCACGGGGGTGGGGAGGAATGGGGCAAGCGCCTCGCTGCAGCCGTAGGCGCCGACCGCAGGACCGCCGCCGCCCTTCGGCGCGCCGAATGTCTTGTGGAGCATGAACATGCAGGCGTCGAAGCCAAGCTCGCGCGCCCTGAGCTTGGTCATCACACCGTTGAAGTTGGCGTGATCGTAGAAGCAGAGGCCGCCGGCCTCGTGCACGATATCGATCCACATTTTGATGTCGGGATTGTAGATTCCCATGTCGTCCGGATTGTTGATGACGAGGCAGGCGGTGCGGTCGGAGACCGCGGCCCGCAATGCCTCAACGGACGGATAGCCGTTCTCCTCAAGCATCAGCGTCACGACCTTGAACCCCGCGGCGGCGGCTGTCGCCGCGTTGCACGGGTGGGCCTGGATCGTCGTGATGACTTCGTTTCGCCTTTCAAGCTCGCCGCGCGCCGAATGGTAGGCCCTGACAACGCAGGCGTTGAGATAGGCGGCATCGGCGCCGCCGCCGGCTTGGAACACGAACTGGTCCATCCCCGAGAGCTCGCGCAAAATAAGGTCGAGCCCGTGGATGATCTCCAGGACGCCCTGCAGCGTGCTCGGGTCTTGATAGGGGTGCAGGCTTGCAAGCTCGGGACGCGCCGCAAGCGCCTCGCCGAGCGACGAATTGTATTTCATCGTGCAGGTGCCGAAGAGGCTGATCCCGATCATGCCCAGAGTCTGCTGCGACAGCCGCACATAGTGGTGCAGCACTTCGGGTTCGGAAAGCTCCGGCAGCGCGGGCGGCGTCTTTCTCCGCATCGCGGCGGGGACGAGCGCGTCGACGCCATCATCGCCGGCAAGCGATTCCCCCGCGGCCGGAAAGAGCAGGCCGCGCCTGCCGCGGCGGCCCATTTCCATGATCACCGGCTCATCCCAGACGGGAGCGTGATAGCTGCGCAGATGCGTCATGCTTGCACGGCCTTTGCTACGCTTGCCGCAAGACGCTCAAGGTCGCCGCGCGTATGCATTTCGGTGACGCAGTAAAGCGCGCTCTGGCCTAGCTCCGGGAACTCTGCCGACAGGTCCTTTCCGCCAAAAATGCCCTCGGCCAGCAATGCCTTGTTCACCTCGGCAACCGATTTGCTGCTGTCCTCGAACGTGATGACGAATTCCTTGAAGAAGTGTCGTGGGAAGGCAACGCGCACGCCCGGGATCCTGCTAAGCCGCGACGCCGCGAACTGCGCCTGCCTCAGAATGATCTCGCCCACGTCGCGGAAGCCCTGAGGCCCCATCATCGCCATGTAGACGGAATTTGCGATGGTCCACATGTAGGTGGAGTTGCCGGTCCAGTCCTTGCCCTTCTCCCGCAGTCCGTAGGACGTCTGGTGGAAAAGGCTCAAGCCGAAGCCGCGCTCGCCCGGCTCGACCGTGTCGGTGATGCTGACGAGGAAGGTTGGGTATTCGCGGGCATAGCGAACCTCGTCGCGGCTTGCGATGAAACCGCCCACCCCTCCGCCGCAGTTCATCGGCACGCCGAGTGGCTGCGTCGGCCCGACGGCAATGTCGGCCCCGTATTCGGCCGGGCTGGAGAGCACGCCAAGTGAAATCGGGTCGACACCAACGATCGCCTCCGCGCCGTTGGCGTGCGCAAGCGCGACGATCTCCCTTGCCTGGTCATCGATGATGCCGAGATAGGAGGGGACCTCGAAATAGATCGCGGTCGTCTTCTTGGAGATCTTTCGCGTCAGATCGGCGAGATCGATGCGTCCGGTCGCCGGCTCATAGTCGACGAGCCGCACCGTGATGTGGCTCGCCATTTCGGGGCTCTCGCAATAATTGTTGATCACGGAGAGGCGCTCCGGGTCGATGGCCCGCACCACCAGGACTTCGCGGCGACCGTTGAGCCGCGACGCCATGCGAATTGCGTGGCCGGCCGCACAACCCCAGCTGTAAACCGGCATCCCGACCATTTCCATGCCGAGCAGCTCGCCGAGCTGGCTGCAGAATTCGAACCACGCCTGGTTTCGCCCGTGGTCGGACATCGGAGATCCGAACACCGAGGTCAGCCACTCGCGGCGGCGGACTGCCTCCATGCACGCCGCCGGCACATAATGCTGCCAGCAGCCGGCGCCGAGGAAGTTCAGCGCCTGCTCGCAGCTCTGGTTCTTCGACAGGAGCCCGCGAAGGTGCCGCTCGAGTTCCATTTCGCTTGCGAGGGCGGGCGGCAAATTGAGCGGGCGCGCGAGGCGATGGCCACCCGGTATCTGTTCGAACAACTCTGCGATGTTCTCAGCACCGATCGCGTCCAGCATTTCGCGCTGCGCTTCCGGCGTAGAGTTCGCCATGTATGGATGCGCCATGGGGTCCTTTCGTCGTGGACGCGCGGGCGGGAAAGCCGGCCGGGTCGCCGGGATAAGGCAGCGGAAAACCGATTGATTACGATTCGCACAAATGTGCGAAACGGTCAAGCAAAGCGCCGCTGCTCGACGCACCTTGTTCCAGCCGGATCAAGGCTCTTCCATGTCGCCCTTCAAACGCGCCAGAGCCATGAGGCGGCGGTCGCGCCATGCCGTTCGGGCTTGCCACTGGTCGAGCGGTAAGAGCGCCCGGCGTTCGCTCGTGACCTTCGCGACGAGATCGTCGGTCCAGGGATCGTTCTGCCCGCGCTCCGCGCCGAGACGCGCATAAGTCGCCCCCATGCGCTTGGCGTGCGCCTCGATCCCGCCGCGGATATTGAGATCGGCCGTCTCAAAAGGGCCCATGAACGCCCAGCGAAGACCCGGCCCTTCGCGCACGACCTTGTCGAGGTCGGCAACCGAGATGACACCGTCGCGCACCAGGCAGTAGGCCTCGCGCAGCAGCGCGCCCTGGAGCCGGTTGAACACGAACCCTTCCGCTTCATGCCGGACGAGAACAGGCGCCATTCCAACCGCATCGAGCAGCCGCATAACCCGGTCAACGAGCGGCGCGGAAGTGAAGCTCGCGGGGACCACCTCGGCGATGGGCAGGACATACGGCGGGTTTCCAGGGTGCACCACGAGACATCTGTGGCGCCCCGCGACGTGGCCAGCAAACGAAGAAGCGACGATCGCGGACGACGAGCTGGCGAGGACGGCGTCAACGGGCGCAAGCGTGTCGAGGTCGGAAAAGAGCGCTCTCTTCAGCTCGAGGTTCTCCGACGCCGCCTCCTGAACGTAGTCCGCTTCTCCAACGGCGTCCCGCAAGTCAACGACGGTCGTCACCCGGTCGGCAATCACGTCCGCCGGTGCATCGATCAGCGCGAACCGAGCAAGCTCGTCCACCCGCTGACGCATTTCAGCCATCGCGGGCGGGAGCCGCTCGGCATCGCTGTCATGGAGCACGACCTGTCGCCCGGCGCGGGCAAACACGACCGCCCATCCGACGCCGATCGATCCCGCGCCGACGATTGCGATTTGACGGAACCCGCCGTCCTGCGAATCCAAGAGGGTGTCCTTCTCTAACTGGTGAGCGTTCGACTTCGGGGAAGGTATGAATTCGGGCCGCGCTGTTCGCAAGCAAGAATGTGCGAATCCCGCACGCTTGTGCGCGCGGGAGCGGTTCGTGCTATGCCTACGCCTTCGTTTTCGGAGCAGCCGCGTGCCATGATTGATCTAAAGGGCAAGACAATTCTCCTGACCGGAGCGTCGAAGGGCGTCGGCGCTGTCACCGCCGGCGTGCTTGGCGAAGCCGGGGCAAATCTGATCGCCCACTACAACTCCGACCGTGCCGGCGCGGAAGAAGCCACGAGGTCGATCCCGGAGGCGCGCCGCCACCTGGTGCACGGCGATCTTTCCCTTCCCGACGCGGCCGAGAAGGTGTGGCGCCAGGCGATTGCCTGGCGCGGCCGCGTCGACGTGCTCGTGAACAATGCCGCCGTTTTTCTGCACGCGGGAGGAATCGATGACCCCGACGCAGAATGGGATCGCACCTGGGACACGACGATGCAGGTGAATGTGCTCTCCCCTGCCCGGCTCATGCGCGATGCAGTCAAGCATTTCCGCGAAATCGGCGGCGGCGTGATTGTCACCATATCGAGCTGGAACGGACAGCGCGGAAGCACCAATCCCCGCACCCTCGCCTACGCCGCGTCGAAGGCGGCAATAAAGGCAGCGACACAAACGATTGCGCGCGGCTACGCAAAGGATGGCGTTCTCGCTTATGTCATCGCGCCGGGGGTCGTGGATACGCGGATGTCGGAACAGAGCGCGGCGACGCTCGGCGGCAAGCAAGCGGTCATGGCGACACTCACGATGGGCGAATGGGTGCCGCCGGAGGAGCTCGGCTATCTGGTAGCCTTTCTCGCAACCGGCCGCGTACGCAATCTGACCGGTGCTACGCTCGACGTGAACGGCGCCAGCTACATACGTTGAGGCCCCTTGGCATGGTAGGCGAGGAAGCGGGTGATCGTCGCGCCGTGCTCAAGCAGCTTGGGAAGCACTTTCTCGCGCATGCTGTCGAGCGTGAACCGGTAGCTCGGGCAGGCGACGTTCAGGGCCGCGATGGTCTCGCCTGAGCGATCGCGGACCGGCACGGAGATGGACATGAGGCCGATCTCGTATTCCTGGTCGATCATGCAATATCCAACCTCTCCCGCCTCCTCGATGATCGCCTTGAGTTTGACCTTGGAGGTCACCGTGTGCGGCGTGTACGGCGCGAGCTTGACGGAGTTCAGGTAGTCTTCCAGCTCGTCGTCGGAAAGCGCGGAAAGCAGCATCCTGCCGGAGGACATCGTGTAGGCCGCCGCGCGGCTGCCGATATCTATGCTCGCCACCATCACCCGGCGCGGATGCGCACGCGCAATGTAAATCACCGAATCGCCATCGAGGAGCACGAGAAAGCAGGATTCACCGACCGCTTCGGAGAGATCGTCGAGGACCGGCTGGGCAATGGTCGTGAGGCCGAGCGACGCGAGCGCTGAAAATCCGAGGTCGAGAATCTTCGGCAGCAACTGGAACTGCTTTCCGACCGTTTCGGCATAGCCCTCGCGAACAAGCGTGAGGAGAAACCTCCGCGTCGCGGCGCGGTTCATGCCGGTGCGTTCGGCGACCTCGGCCATGGTCAGCGAACGACGGGTCCGCGTGAACGCGCGGATGACCTCAAGTCCGCGAGCGAAAGAGGCGACATAGTCGCGGTCGTTTTCGGGGATTATCGCGTTCGTCTCGGATGCGCTGCCGCGCACGAGGTCCTCGTCCAACCGATCAACCTTCTTGTTTCGTTTCCGCACGATGGCACTCGCACCCATGCGAATTCCTCCAAGCTTCTTTAAAGGGAGATTGGTTTTAAGGGGGATTGGTCTCTGCGCGCGCATTTTGGCGATATACGCACACTATCACCCCGCGAGTGAAGCGAACAAGATGAAACCAGGGCGTCAGCTCATCCTTGCACCGCTAATGGCTGCTTCTTTTCTCAGCTCGGGCGGCATTCCTCAGTGAGGGGCTGAAGCTCAGCCGTATTGGCTAAGCTGACGTTCGTGACGCGCGACGAAGAGGGGCTCGGATGCCCGCTAAGCCATTGAAAAGATTGGCGTGCCAGACGGAATTCGAACCTGCGGCCTTTGCCTTCGGAGACAGGGCGGATGCCTGTCCATTCCGTGCAATCGGGCGTAAGACAATCCGACATACGGCAATGAACAAGCGCTCACGACAGCTCCGTTTCAGGTCAGATGTCAACGGCGGAGCAAGATCCTGCCAAATGGCGGCGCAAAAGTCGGCCACTCCGCGTGCTGAGCATTTCCTTTGGAAGGGGATGAGCGCTTCGGTTAGCCGTCTGCCTTCGCCGCTCGGGTTTGGCTCTGACTGAGGCGGTAGCTGTCGCCGTTCATCTCGAGGATGTTGACGTGGTGGGTGAGCCGATCGAGCAGCGCGCCGGTGAGGCGCTCGGAGCCGAAGATCTCGGTCCACTCGTCGAACGGCAGATTGCTGGTAATCAGCGTGGAGCCGCGTTCGTAGCGCTGGGAGATCAGCTCGAACAGCAGTTCGGCGCCGGTCTTGCTCAGCGGCACGAAGCCCAGCTCGTCAATGATCAGCAGCTTCTGGTTCGCCATCTGCTTCTGGAGGCGCAGAAGGCGACGCTCGTCGCGAGCCTCCATCAACTGTGCACGAGGGCGGCGGCGCCAACGGTCAGGCCCTTCTGGCATGCGGCGAGACCGAGCCCGAGGGCGACATGGGTCTTGCCCGTGCCGCTTGGGCCGAGGGCAATGACGTTCTCGCGCCGCTCGATCCACTCGCAGCGGGCCAGCTCCAGCACCTGCACCTTGGCGACGCGGGTGGCGTGAAGGCACGATGCTCCTTTACCGGCCCGTGCCAGAATTCATCCAGGCAGTTATTGCAGTAGATTCCTCACTCCAGCTTACTCCAATCCAAAGGCAAGGACGGATGATCGCCGCAGATCGGGGCGAGTTCGCCGAGACCGTAGCGCTGGCGAACTCGGGCGAGGTCGGTGTCGTTGCCGAGGCGTTGACAGGCAATCGTCAATCCATCGCCTTTTTCGAAACGCGAGACGTCCCAGATGCGGGCCGTGCCATCTTCGGAGGCAGTCACAACGCGGGTGCCATCGGGCGAAAAGGCGGCGGACAGCACTGCATGCTGGTGCCCAGAGAGGACTGCAAGCTGAGCGCCTGTGGTTGTGTCCCAGATGCGTGCGGTGCCGTTGTCATTAGCGGTCACGATACGCGTGCCGTCGGGCGCGAAGGCAGCGGTGGTAATCAAGCCCGGCCCGTGGAGTACAGCAAACTGTGTGTTCATGTGCACGCCCTGAACGCGAGCTGTGTCGGAGACCGTGACAATGCGGTTGCCGTCGGGCGAGAAGGCCGCTGACCATGCAAAGGCCCGCTCATCGAAGACTGCGAGCTGATCGCCGGTCGTGCGTCCCAGATGTGTACCGTGGAATTGTCGGAGGCCGTTACGACGCGCTTGCCGTCCGGCGAAAATTGAGCAGACCTGACGTCGAGGCGGTGCCCCACGAGATTCGCGAGCCGAGCGCCTGTCCTTGCGTCCCAGATGCATACGCCGCCGAGGTCGGAGGCGGTCACGATCCGGTACCGTCCGGCGAGAAGGCGGCAGACAGGACGAAGCCCTGATCACCGCCTAAGACTGCGAGCTGATCGCCGCTGCTTGCGTTCCAAATGCGTGCGGTGTCGGAGGCTGTCACGATGCGCGTGCCGTCGGGCGAGAAGGCCGCGGATTTGATCCAGCCCGGCCCGTGAAGAACTGTAAGCTGAGCGCCTGTCGCTGCATCCCAGACGCGCGCGGTGTTATCGTCAGCGGCGGTCACGACGCGTGCGCCGTCGGGCGAGAAAGTCGGCAGAGAAAACCGGTCCCTGATGCCCACTAAAGACCGCTACCTGAGCGCCCTTTGCTTCGTCCCAGACGCGCGCGGTGGTATCCTCGGAGGCGGTCACGACGCGGGTGCCGTCGGGCGAGTAGGTTGCGAGCCAGACCACGCCGCGATGTCCCTTCAGAACCGCAAGCTGATCACCAGTGGCTGCGTCCCAGATGCGGGCCGTGCCGTCGTTGGACGCGGTTACGACGCGAGTGCCGTCGGGCGAAAAGCCGGCGGAATTGATCGTCTTCTTGATGTCCTTTGAGGAGCGGCAAGCTGAGCGCCTGTGGATGCGTCCCAGACACGCGCCGTGTGGTCGGCAGAAGCCGTCACGACGCGGGTGCCATCGGGCGAAAAGACGGCGGACAGCACTGTATCCTGGTGCCCAGAGAGGACCGCAAGCTGGGCGCCTGTGGTTGCATCCCAGATACATGCTACCTTAACGCCAGAAGCCGTCACGACGCGGCCGCCGTCGGGCGAGAAGGCGGCGGAGCGAACCAGGCACGGGTGACCCTTCAGGATCGTAAGTCGAGCGCCGGTTGCTGCATCCCAGATGCGTGCGGTGTTGTCGTCAGCGGCAGTCGCGATGCGGGTGCCGTCGGGCGAGACGGCAATAGTGAAGACCCGGCCTTGATGCCCTTTCAGAACCGCAAGCTGAGCGCCTGTCGTCACATCCCAAATGCGCGCGGTGTTGTCCTCGAGAGGCCGTCACGATGCGGGTGCCATCGGGCAAAAACGCGGCGGAGAAGACGGCGCCTTGGTGCCCCTTGAGGACAGTAATCTGGCCGCCTGTGTTTGCGTTCCAGATGCGCGCGGTCTTGTCCTCAGAGGCGGTGACAACCCGCCTGCCGTCGGGCGAGAAGGCCGCAAACAAGACATCCTGCTCGTGCCCCTTGAGGAGTGCAATCTGAGTGCCTTTTGCTGAGTCCCAGATGTGCGCCATGCCGTCCCGGGAGGCGGTCACGATGCGGGTGCTGTCGGGCGAGAAGGCGGCGAACAAGACAGGCCCTGAGTGCTGGAGCACAAAGCGCTGCCGCAACTGCGCCAAGGCCGATTTAAAACTCTCCACCGTGCGCTTGAGCATCGGTCGGTCTGCGTCTCCCGTCCGCGGCCATGCCGCGAGCGCCAGTTGCACCGCGTCTGCCGGATAGCCTTGATCCAGCGCCACCGTCGAAAGCGTTGCAAGTGCGACGCTTTCATTGCGCAAGGCTTCGGCCGTCTTCTCCTTGGCAATTGTCGCCTGTTGGTACGCGTCGGTTGTTTTGAGGACCGCAATTTCCGTCTGGCGGTTCGCCTCGTTTGCTGCCTCCCGGGCCCGCTGGAATCCAAACACCGCGACGATCGCGGACGCGACTGCCAGGAGCGCCAGAGTGCTAGCGGCGATCAGCCCCATGCGCGTCCGTCGGGCCACTTGCGCGCTGGCGGTCGGCAGCTTCCTCCTGCGCTGCCGCGAGCTTACGCGCCTCCTCCAACTCGCGGTCGCGCCGGGCCGTCTCGGTGGCGCGAGCAGCTGCAAGATAGGCGCGGTCGGTCGGCTCCAGCATGCCGGCGAAGTCGGCGCGCCGGGCAACCGCCTCAGCGTCTTCAAGCCGTCCAGCGGTATGGGCGAGCCAGGCTTCGTCCCTGGCATTGGCAGCCCAGTCACGCGCAGCGCGCCGAATGCCCTCAAGGACGGAGAGCGCCACGGAGTCCTCCTCCAGCCAATCCTGCAGCAGCCCCCATTGCCTGAGGAGCGCCTCGTGGGCGGGCTCAACGGTCCGCTCGCCGGTGTCGGGCGTCACGTCCGTGGAGAGCAGCCGCGCGTTGATCAGGTGTTCGACCAGCGGTCTCGCTTCCTCCGGTATCTCCGACAGCCGGGCAACGCGTCGACGCGCCGACCCTGTTTCCGGGTCTATGCCCGCCAGCCATGGGATCAGGGTGCGGCGGAGCAGCGCCAGCCGCGCGGCGGTGTCCTTCGGCACGGCCGGGTCAGCGTCGGCCCCTTCGAGCGCACCTTTGACCGCTGCCTCGATCGAGCCCCGGATGCCGCCAAGCTCGCGATGGTGGGCAAGGGTCAACGTCGCCCTGCCGCCGGTGCCGTATTCCTCGTAGAGGCGCTCCAACGTGAAGGCGAGGAGCGGCAGCGCGTCCTTGCCGCCGCCTGCCTCGATATCGGCCAGAAGAGCCGCGATCAGCGCCGGCTCGATGCTCAGCACACGGTCGGTGTCGGCGAGACGCCGAGCCGGGCCTTCGATGACCGTTTGATAGGCACCGCGCGGCATCGGCGGCAGGCTGAAGGTCTGGGGGTTCAAGCCATCCAGTGCAGGCGCTGTCTGCAACTGTTCGAAGGCGTCCGAGCGGATGGTGAAGAGCACGATCAGATTGGAATGTTCGCTGGTGGCAAGGTCGCGGATCAGCATCAGGAAGGCAGCAGCTTCGTCTTGGCCTTCCGACAGGAACAGCTCTTCGCCCTGATCCACCGCCAGCACCACGCGCGGTGACTTGGCGGGAGTTCCCCCGTCGAGGGCGAGCACAGTCCCCTTCTCGGCTAACTCTGCAAGAAGAGCCTCGACCGCCGTTGTCCCCGACTCGATGACTGTCCTGATGTCCGCCCGACTCTTGCCGAGCCTGTGCATCCTCGCCGCTTCCTCCAGGCAGCGAAGCAGCCCGGCCTCGCCGTAGAGCGCTGCGCGCTCCGGCCGCAGGATTGGCAGCATCAGGAAGTTGCGGTCGTCGCGCATCAGCCGTGGGGCAAGGCCGGCGCGCAGGAACGACGACTTGCCTGCCCCTGACGCTCCAAGGATCACCAGCAACCGGGGCGATGCTGTCCCGGCTAGGCCACGCAGCCTGTCGAGCGCCTCGACGGTCGGTGCCTCGCGACCGAAGAAGATGCCGGCATCTTCTGCCTCCAGGGGCTTCAGCCCGCGATAGGGCGAGCGCTCGGGATCGTTCTCCAGTGGCCATCGAAAAAAGCGAGCGTCGAGCCCGGCGCGCATAAGCCCTGTCTTGAGCTTTGCCAGCCCAGACTGAGAGAAGGTGACACGGACCTTGCTTCCGTCCGCACGCCGTCCGCCAAGCATGCGATGATCGCTGCCGGCGATCAGGTTCACCAGCTGATGGGCTGCGCTGAGATCGACTGGCAAATCCTCGACTGCCACAGTCTCGACCAGAACGCCGAAAATCCGCTTGTTCAGCCTCTGGGCGAGGCCCAGCTCCTTCAAGCACCAGCGCGACGAGAGCCAGGCGGGGCTGATCAGAAAGATGACCGCCTCGCAGCGGTTGGCGGCTTCGTTGAGCGCCAGTTCCCAGCGCTCGCCGGCAGCAATACCCCGCGTCGGATCAAGATCAAGGAAGAGGTCGTCCCAGCCTTCCGCGATCAGCCAGTCGCGCAGAGCCACGGCCTCGTCATCATTGGCACTCGAATGACTGATGAAGATGCGCGCCAACCAGGTCTCCCGATGCGCCAAGCAGCCGCTGAATTCAGGAGAACGACACTAGGCGGCGCGCGAAATCCCAGCAATGGCCGTTTGGGCGGAGGAGCACGCGCATCCGGTCGTCAAAAATGTTGACTGAATGGCCCGCTCCTTGATGCAACACTAGCGAGCATCTCGACAGGGCGAGCACTTAGTATCTTATCGGAGCAACGCTCGTACGATGCTGAACTTCTGGCGCGAGCAACCAGCCTGCTGGTATCGATGTTGGTATCTGCATCAGAAAGAGGGCCAGAAAACTAATAATGCCAACACGTTCTATGGTCAGTTTGGTGCCCTCAGCCGCACCAATCTTTTCAATGACTTATCCAAGATACGGCGCGCACCGGGGCGATCGGTTTCAGATGAGCTTGAGCCAGTCCCCCATTTGCTTTCGCCTGCGGCCGCGGCGTCCGGCGGGATGCGGCGCGCGACAGGCGTCTTGCCGCCTGAGGCAGGTTCAACACGGCGGAGGGACGGACGCCGAGACGCTGATGAAAAAGCCTGCTGAAGTATAAGAGCTCATCGAAGCCACCAGCGGCTGACCCTCCTCTAGAACCTGTATGGCGAGCTTGGCGGAGCCGCCATAGCTGGTGGTGGTCTCGGAGAGCTGGGCGAAGCCTTGCAGCGAGGCGGTGAAGGGGCCTTTGGTGAGGAGGTCGACGCCGCCCTTCAGGTCGACATAGGTCCGGTCGAACTGGCTCGCGATGGTGAACGGCGCAACGCCGGCGGGGGTGTCGGCGAAGCTCGCAGTCACAGAGGGGGCCGTATCGGTGAGGAAGCGGGTGAGGCCGACCGACACGCTCGGCCGAATGAGCAAGCCGTTGCCGGCGTCGATCTCGCCGCCAAGCTCCAGCGCCGGCTGCAGGCTCACATAGGTCGCGGCACTCCGCTCCATGCTGAGGCTGGCGCCGCCCGCCCCCGTCTCCGTGTAGGCCTCCATCACCACATGGTCGATGCCGAGGTCGACCCGCGGCTTGATGTACCAGTCGCCGCCGCCGGTGAAGGCATGCGAGGCGCTCAGCTGCCCCGACACGGTCCACAGCGGCTCGGTGCCGTTGGCCACGTCCATGGAGGCCAGGTATCGGGTGATGTCGAACGCGCCGTAGCCGCCCGACAGCGACGCCGAGAGGATGGTGTTGCCGAAGCTGCGCTTGGTGACGAGGCCGCCCTGGTAGAAGGTGCCCTGGCTCTCGGCGATGTCGTCGACGGTGAGCCGCTGGTCTTCGATGGAGAAGCCGCCGCCGACATGCCAGTCCTCGGCGACCTGCACCTGCGCCCCCCCGGCGAACTGGGTGGCGGTCTGGTCGAAGGGACGGTTCTCGGAGCTGCCATCCCGCTCACTGCGGATGACGCCGGCCTTCAGCCAGGCGCACTGGTCCTGGCTGACGAAGCGGTAGGCGCCGCCATAGTCGGCGCAGCTCAGAAGCGCGTCTGAGAACTGCATGTTCGAGTAGAGCGCCGTCAGCTGGCCGTCGGAGGAGACTTGCGAGGCAAACGTGTCGAGCGCCGCGAGATAGTCCTCCGCCGACACGATGTTGAGCAGGCTGGAGAGCTCCTTGCCGAGCCCGCCGCCGCCACTCTCCACGATCTGCTGCAGATGGTTGGCGAGCGCCGACTGGTTGCTATTGGCCGAGCCGAGCAAGTCATCATCGCTGAAGGCAAAGTGCCAGCCGAGGGCGGCAGGAAGTCGGATGTCTCTTGGGTGACCGTGTAGCTCGCCGTCGCCGTATCGGTCACCGCGAGGCCTGAGGTCTATGCTCCCCGCCTCGGAACACGGCGATGGCCGAGGACGCCGTCCGGACGACGGACGCCGAGACGACATTGACCGTCACGCCGCCATCAAGTCGTTACGATCCGTTTCCTGGCGCGAGGATCAATTCGTCGGTCGAACTGCCGTCGAGGTCGACCAGATAGGTGCCGTCGCTCCCCTGCTCGAAACGAGCCGGCTGAACTTGCTGGTCGCACCGTGCCCGAACCGCCGGGCGAAACCGTGCCGTCATTGGTGAACGTGCCGCTGGAGCCGAGATCGAAAGTGGTGGTCGAGGTTGAGCGTGGCGCCGCTGCCGTTTGCAAACGAGTTGGCATAGCTGGAATGAAGTCGACCGGCCCGCTGAATGTGCCGTTGTTGGTGACGGCAAGCGCGGCACCGGACGACGACAGCGCGTAGATCGACGAGGTCGTCAGGTCGTCGGTGGTGATCGTGCCGTTGTTGGTGAGCGTATTGCTGTCGCCGTTGACGAAGCTGATCGCCGCCGTGGCGTCGTCGGAGGCGGTGATCGTGGCGCCGGAGTCGACGGTGACGTCGATCGTGCCGTTGGTGGTGCCGCCGGTGCTTTCGGCATAGAGGCCGATGCCGCCGCTGCCCGAGGCGGTGACGCTGGCCCCGGTGATCAGCTTCACGTCGCCCGCCGTGTCGCCGTCGAACCGCTGCCGGCACTGCCGGCAAGGCTCATCGCCGCGATGCCGTAGGCATCCTCGCCGCTGACATTGATGGTGCCGCTGGTGACGTGCAGCGTGACAAAATCGCCGTCGCCGCCGTTGCCGCTGTTGCTGGAATCGCCGCCGTTGCCGCCCTGGCTGATCGCGAAGACGCCGTGCGAGCCAACGCCGCTCGTGGTCACCGTGGCCGAGGAGATCGACACGTCGATGGGGTCGCTGTCGCCGCCCGAGCCGTCGGTCGCGGCGCCCGTGCCGCCGTCGCCGCCGAGGCTTGCCAGATAGACGCCGTAGGCGTCCTCGCCCGACGTCTTTGCGAGGATTGTCGTCAGGTTGCCGGTCACCCGGCCGCCCGTACCGCCGGCGCCGCCGTCGCCATCGCCGTAAAGGCCGCCCGAACCGCCCTTGCCGCCGTCACCGCCCTGGCTCAGCAGGGTGAGCGCCCCCATCGAGCCGCCGGCGCCGGTCGTCGTGACGTCCAGGGTGGATGTGGAATCCATGCGTGGCCGACACCGCCCCGGCATAGCCGCCGTCGCCGCCGGTGATTCCGTCGGCGGCATCAGTATTCCATAAAGCGGAGTTAGTCGTCCTCGAGTTCCCCGATAGAGCCGCCGTCGCCGCCGGTCGATGCGACCAGGACGGCCACCGCATCGTCAGCCGAGAGCGTCGCCGCGATCTAGTTGAACCGGTCAGCGTCAGCGTGGCAGCGCTGCCGTTGCCGCCGGCGCCGCCGTCGCCGAAGCCTGGGTGACCACCGCCGTCTTCGCCAATGTTGTCGTTGCCGTTGCCGCCGTCGCCGCCAGCGCTGGGGACATTGATGCCATAAGCGCCTGGCATCGCTGTCGTCGGTGATCTCCACGACGCTGCTGTCGAACTCGAGCGAGGCCGCCGCCGCGGCGCCGCCGGCGCCGCCCTCGCCGTAGTCGTTCGCTCGGTGAAGTTTTCGATAGACCGTATCTACCGCCTCGTCGGCTTTCGCCGTCCCACCCTTCCGCCCGTGCCGCCGGTGCTGAGCACCTCGATGCCGGTGCCGGAGAAGTCCGTGATCGAAATGTCGGTGTCGGTGACGGTCGCCGTGGCATCGCCGGCCGCAGCGGCCGTCGCCGCCGATGCCGGAATACCCTTGCAGGTATGAGTGCTTGTAGACTGCGTTACAGAATGCCTCGCCGCCGCTGGCCGCCGGCGCCGCCGGTGCTGGCGACGCTGATCCCCGTCGCCACGCCGGAGAAGTCGATGCCGTCACTGCCGTCGGGGTTGGAAAGGCCGCTGAGCGTAACGTCGCCGTGCCCGCCATGGCGCCCGTTCCGCCATCGCCGCCCGTTGCGGTCGGTTTCATCGCTGTCGTTATTCTCCGCCCGGGCTTCGCCACCCTGGCCACCGGCGCCGCCCGTGCTCGATACTACGATCCCGCTATCGCCTGCGGTCTGGCTGATGAAGCCGCCGGTCATGGTGAAGGACGCATCGCCCCCGGCGGCGCCGTTTCCCCCGTCGCCGCCCCGGTCTCGTGTCGGCTCCTGCTCAGCTCCCACTGTGGCCCGCACCGCCGGTCGAGGTGACGGTGACGCTGGTGTCCGTCGCGCCGCTGATGCCGTAGGTGTCGCTGCCGTTGGTGCCGGCGAAGGTCACCGTCGCCGGCAACGCATCTGCGCCGTCGTCGCTGTCACCCGACCCGTCGTCACCCGCTTCGCTCAGAGAGATCGCCATCCCGTCCGAGCCGCTGACATCGCCGGTCAGGCTCTCCACGACGATCTCGTCGACGGCATCCGCCTGCGTATAGCTGATCGGCCCAGATCGCTGCCGGTACAGGTGGCTGTCGTGCCGCTCGCCGTGCAGTCGGCCCAGGCGGGCGCGGAAATCAGCGCCAGGAAGGCAAGTGGCGCAAGACCGCAGGCGATCGACAATCTCGCCTTCATGGCGGGCCCTCTTCCCTTTGCCGTGCATGTCAGAACCCGATGGCGAGCTTTGCGGAACCGCCGTAGCTGGTGGTGGCGTCGGAGAGCTGCCCGAAGCCCTGCAGCGCGGCGAAGGCGCCGACGGAGAGGATGTTCATGCATGATCTGCCCCCGAATCAGACGGCGCTGACGCCAGAGGCTGCGGTGGAGCGCCGGCCCAATCCATGGACAGGCTTCTCACCTTGCACGGAGATTGGCCTGGCGCGGGAGTCCCCCGATTGTCATTCGGCGTGCAATTTTCAGCTTTGACCCCCTGCGGCGGGGACGAAGTGGGACGTCGGCGGAAATCAGGCCAACTTCTTGCAATTACTGTGGGAATGAGTGCGGAGGTCCGATCGGCACCGGAAGGGACCCCACCCAGAACAAAACCTTTCAGCGCGCAGCGCGGGCCGCATTCGCGCTTTCTACCGCGCCGCCGCTGCCACGCCGGCCGAGCACCCGGCGTCGGATGCGGTCGCTGCTGTCGGCGACCGATTTCGCCAAGGCGCGCAGCGATCGTGACATACCGTCTCGCAGATCCGTGAAATCGTCACGCTGCAATCGATGACCTTCGTGGCGGTCCTCTTCTCCGCCATCGAAGGTTGGAGCTGCAAGACGCACCCAACTCTTGTGCAGGGGACGGACGACATGAGCGGACGGGAAGCGAACGCGAGGCGTATTGCGCCGCTGAAGACACGGACGGATATCTCCTTCGACGCCGTTCAGATCATCGGTGGCGCGCTCGCGGCGCTGCTTGCCGATGTGTTCGCGCTCTACCTCAAGACCAAGAACTTCCACTGGCACGTCTCGGGGCCGCATTTTCGCGACTACCACCTGATGTTCGACGAACAGGCGGCGCAGCTCTTTGCGATGACCGACCCGATTGCGGAGCGGTCGCGGAAGATCGGCGGCACAACGCTGCGCTCGGTCGGGCAGATCAGCGATCTGCAGCACGTCCTCGACAACGACGCCGACTACGTCACACCCGAAGACATGCTGGCGGAGCTGCGCGACGACAATGCCCAACTCGCAGCTCGGATGCGCGGGACCCACGATCTGTGCGGCGAGCTGCGCGACGTCGCGACCGCCAGCCTTCTCGAGACCTGGATCGACGAAACCGAAAGACGGGTCTGGTTCCTGTTCGAAGCCAGCCGGCGCGGTCAACCGGGACGGTAACCCAAGCGATGGGCGGCTTCGATACGCCACACGACGAGGATTAGGAGACGACCATGACCCGACAATCCGGCAAAGACGGCAATGTCGCTTATCGCGATTTTCTGAAATTCGTCGGCGTTGCTGGAGCGGCGAGCGCATTTCCCGTCGCGGAATCGCTGGCGGCCGACGCCGCGACCGAGCTGCCGGCACCGGCAGCGGGCGCCGCGAATCTCTCGCCGTTGCCGGCCGGATATGTCTTCTTCAACTCCGACGAGTTCAGCCTTCGTCGAAGCTGCGGTCGACACCCTCATTCCCTCCGACCGGCTCGGGCCTGGTGCGCTTGAACTCGGCGTTGCCACCTTCATCGACCGGCAATTGGCCGGCTCCTTCGGCAAAAGCTGTCGCCTCTATCTCGAAGGACCGTTCGCCGACGGCACACCGCAGCGGGGCTGCCAGCTGCCGCTTACGCCGTCGGAACTCATCAAGGTCGGCATTGCGGACGTCGACGCCTACGCGCTTCGCACCCGCAAGACGTTCTTCTCCGACCTCTCGGACTCCGACCGGGCGGCTGTCCTCCACGACGTCGAATTCGGCGAGGCCGAGCTCGCGACGGTACCGAACGCCACGTTCTTCAGCCTGCTTCTGCAGCTCACCGTGGAGGGCTACTTCGCCGACCCGATCCGCGGCGGCAACAAGAACAAGGCGAGCTGCAAGATGATTGGCTTCCCGGGCGCCGGGGTGATCTTCACCGATCTCATCGCCGACTATCGCACCGGGAAATACGACGCCGAGCCGGTCGAAATCCTGGACCTGCTCTGATCGCGCCGGGCACGGGAGACAAGCGCCAAACTCGCGCCAAGCTCGGTATCCCCGCCGCAGGAACCGGCACCGCTGGTCGGACCGGATTGTCGCCAAGACCCATGTCCGACACATCCCGTTCTGCAAAGGCGGTCTTGGCCTTCGTGCTGTTGTTGATTGTGTTGGCGCCGGCTGTCATCGTCTTCGCCTGATGCCCTGGCTGGAAGGGCATGGACAAACGGTTGGGCATGGCGAAGATCGACGGTTTCGAACCTCCCGTGCCTGGCAGGTAGATGTCCCTCGCTTCGCCCTCAGATCGGGGACCGTCCTCGATCAAAGGCTTCTTTCGCAGCGATCACGTGATCGCCAGACTGTGGCGGCGCCCCCTCGCGGTCTTCGGCATGCTCCTGATCGGGCTCGTCGCGGTTGTCGCGGTGCTGGCGCCCGTCGTGGCGCCGTTCGATCCATCCGAGCAGTTCTTCGACGGGCTGACGCTCCAAGGTGCTCCGCTGCCGCCGAACGGGCATTTCCTGTTCGGCACCGATCTTCTCGGCAGGGACCTTCTCTCCCGCCTGATCTTTGGAGCCCGCACGTCGCTGATGATCGGCATCGTCGCCAACGGCATCGCGGTCGCCATCGGCGCCTTCATCGGCATCATTGCGGGGTTCTTCCGCGGCTGGCTGGCGATGATCCTGATGCGCTTCACCGACTTGATGATGGCGTTCCCCGCGCTCCTGCTTGCGATCGTGCTTGCGGCGCTGTTCCGCCCGTCGCTGTGGATCGTGGCGCTCGTCATCGCGCTTGTGAACTGGGTGCAGGTTGCGCGCATCGTCTATACGGAGACGCGCTCGCTGGCTGAGCGCGAATTCATTGTCGCGGAACGCGCGATCGGCGCAGGGCGCGCCCGCATCCTTTTCCGCCATATCCTGCCGCACCTCGTCCCCACGCTCATCGTCTGGGGGACACTCGGCATTTCCACCACGGTGCTGCTTGAGGCGACGCTCTCCTATCTCGGCGTCGGCGTGCAGCCGCCGACACCTTCGTGGGGCAACATCATCTTCGAGAACCAGACCTACTTCACGTCCGCGCCCTGGCTGGTCTTCGTGCCGGGGCTCAGCATCATCATGCTCGCGCTCGCCTTCAATCTCGTCGGTGATGCGCTGCGCGAGATCCTCGATCCGACGCAGAAGGGCCGCTACTGATGGTCCTCTATCTCGGCCGCCGCATACTGCAGTCGACCCTCATCCTGCTCGGCGTCACCGTTGTCACCTTCGTCCTGCTCTACCTTCTCCCTGCCGACCCTGCGCGGCTGATCGCCGGCCGCAGCGCAGGCGTGGAGGTGGTCGAGAACATCCGCCATCAGCTCGGCCTCGACCTGCCGCTCTATCAGCAATACTGGCGCTACCTGACGGCGCTCGCGCATGGCGATCTCGGGCGCTCATATGTGCAGAAGAGCGAAGTCACCGCGCTGATCCTGTCGCGGCTGCCGGCGACGCTGCTCCTCATGGTCGGCGCCATCTTCTGCGAGCTGGCGATCGGGCTGACGCTCGGCATGCTCGCGGCGCTGAATCGCGGCCGCGCCGTCGACAAGGTGCTGATGGTGCTCTCTTTCGTCGCCGTTTCCGCCCCGCAATTCGTCACCGCCATCATCCTTCTCTACCTGTTCGGTGTGGAGCTCCGATGGTTTCCGATCGGCGGCTATGGCTCGTTCCGGCATCTGGTCCTGCCGTCGCTGACGCTTGGCCTCCTCGGCGCCGGCTGGTATTCCCGCATGATGCGTTCCTCCATGCTCGATGTGCTGCGCCAGGACTATGTGCGCACCGCGAGGGCCAAGGGACTGGCGAGGGCGACGGTTCTGTTCGCGCATGCGTTGCCGAACGCGCTACTTCCGATCGTCGCCATGATCGGCATCGACATCGGCTATTTCATGAGCGGTGTGGTGGTGGTCGAGAGCGTCTATGGCTGGCCCGGAATCGGACAGCTTGCATGGCAGGCGATTCAGCGCATTGATATCCCCATCATCATGGGGGTGACACTGGTCTCCGCCTGCGCCATCGTCATCGGCAATCTTCTCGCGGACGTGATCGCGCCACTTATTGATCCGCGCATCAAGGTCCACTGAACTGTGACTGCTACTCAGGATAGGGGGTGCGTAATGAGACACCTTTGTTGCGCCGGTTTTGCGCTGGCGGCTCTTGGAGCGGCTTCCATCGCAAACGCCGCCGACGACTTAAGCATCAAGCAGGGCGGCCAGATGATCGTCGCCTTCAAAGACGACATGGCGACGCTCGATCCGGCGATCGGCTACGACTGGCAGAACTGGTCGATCATCAAGAGCCTCTACAGCCGGCTCATGGACTACGAGCCCGGCACAACGACGCTGCGGCCGGACTTGGCGGAAGTCCTTCGATGTTTCGCCGGACGGTCTGACCTATACCTTCAAGCTCCGCCACGGCGTGAAATTCCACAACGGGCGCGAGCTGACGGCGGATGACGTCGTCTATTCGCTGAACCGCACCGCCGATCCGAAGACGCAGAGCCCCGGCGCCGGCTTCTATCATTCGATCAAGGGTTACGACGACGTGGCAGGTGGCACGGCCGACCATCTGACCGGCGTCACGGCGGTCGATCCCTATACGGTGAAGATCGAGCTGGCCAATCCGGACGCGACCTTCCTGCATGAGGTCGCGCTCAACTTCGCGTCGGTCGTCGCAAAGGAAGACGTCGACAAATGGGGCGCCGACTACGGCCACCATCCCGACGGCAGCGGCGCCTACTACATGTCCGACTGGACGCTCGGGCAGCAGATCGTGCTTGAGCGCAACAAGGACTATTACTGGCCCGGCGTGCCGAAGCTCGACAAGATCGTCTTCCAGATTGGCCAGGAACCGGTGGTGTCGCTGCTGCGCTTGCAGCAGGGCGAGATTGATATTCTCGGCGACGGCATCCCGCCGGCGAAGTTCGCCGAGGTGATGGGCGATCCCGAGCAGGCTAAGAACGTCGCTTCGGGGGCGCAGCTCCAGACCGTCTACGTGGCGATCAACGTTCAGATGAAGCCGTTCGACGACGTGCGCGTCCGGCAGGCCGTCAACATGGCGATCGACAAGGACCGCATCGTCAAGCTCATCAACAACCGGGCGATCACGTCCAACCAGCCGCTCCCCTCGCGCATCCCCGGCTACGACAAGGACTACAAGGGTTATGCCTTCGATCCGGACGGCGCGAAGAAGCTTCTCGCCGAAGCCGGTTATGCCGACGGGTTCGACACCGAGCTTTACGCCAACAACATCGACCCTAACCCGCGCATCGCGCAGGCGATCCAACAAGACCTTGCCGCGGTCGGCATCCGCGTGCAGCTCAAGATTCTGGATCAGGCGAACGTGATCGCCGCCGGCGGCACGCCCGATACCGCGCCGATGGTGTGGTCGGGCGGCATGGCCTGGATCGCCGACTTCCCCGATCCGTCAGACTTCTATGGCCCGATCCTCGGCTGCGACGGCGCGGTCCAGGGCGGCTGGAACTGGTCGTGGTACTGCAACAAGGATCGCGAGGCGGAGGCGAAGCAGGCCGACTCCATCATCGATCCGGCGAAGCAGGATGAGCGTTACGACCTGTGGCGCCAGATCTTCATCAAGATCATGGATGACGCGCCGTGGGTCCCGGTCTTCGACGAGGTTCGCTACACGATGCAAACGCCGCGCATCGCGGGGGATCCGGCGTTCTTCAACGACCCGATTCATATCCCGGTGAACTACGAGCACGTCTACGCGACCGATGCCCAATAATCCCGTGTCGCACACGATCCACGGGCGCCATCACCACTTCGGTTGGGACAATTCGCTGTCCCCCGTCGAGCGGCTGGCGCCCGGAACTACGCTTGAGTTCGAATGCATCGACGCGTCCGGCGGGCAGCTCTCGGAAAAGAGCACGCTCGCCGACGTGGCGGCGCTCGACTTTGCGCGGGTCAATCCCGTCACCGGCCCGATCTATGTCGAGGGGGCGGAGCCGGGCGATGCGCTCAAGGTCACGATCCAAGAGTTTGCACCCTCGACCTTCGGCTGGACGGCGAACATCCCGGGATTCGGCCTGCTTGCCGATCAATTTACCGAGCCGGCGCTGAAGATCTGGAGCCTCGACGCGGCAGGAAAGGCGCCGGCCGTCTTCTCGCCGATCGCACGCGTGCCAACCAAGCCCTTCGCCGGCACGATCGGCGTCGCGCCGGCTGAGCCGGGCCTCCACTCGGTGGTTCCGCCGCGACGGGTTGGCGGCAACCTCGACATCCGCGACCTGTCGCCCGGCACCACCCTCTACCTGCCCGTCGAAGTCGCCGGCGCCCTCTTCTCGGTCGGCGATACGCATGCCGTGCAGGGCGACGGCGAGGTGTGCGGCACCGCGATCGAAAGCCCGATGAAGGCCGTGCTCACTCTCGACCTCGAGAAGGGCGCGAACCTGGCGTCGCCGCGTTTCACGACGCCCGGCCCCGTCACCCGTCACCTGGATGCCAAAGGCTACGACGTGACGACCGGGATCGGGCCGGACCTTATGCAGGGCGCGCGCGACGCCGTCAGCAGAATGGTCGACCTCCTCGCGGCGCGCCACGCACTGGCGACGGTCGACGCCTACATGCTCTGCTCGGTCTGCGCCGACCTCCGCATCAGCGAGATCGTGGACCAGCCGAACTGGGTCGTCTCGATGTATTTTCCGCGCGTGGTATTTGATTGAACGCGCCGCGATCGGGAGCCGCCGGTCAGGATCACGTCGACGCCGGAAACGCGGTTGAGACCGAAAGCCGGCTGCTTTCGGTCCGCAACCTCACCACCGAAGTCGCGACGCCAACCGGTCCGCGCGTCGTCGTCGATGGCCTGTCGTTCGATCTCGCGGCGCGCGAGACGCTGGCGATCGCCGGTGAATCGGGCTCCGGCAAGTCGATGGCATCGCTCTCGATCATGCGCCTCCTGCCGCAACACATCGCGCGCGTCGCGAAAGGGGAAGTCTGGCTCGACGGGCGCGACCTGCTCTCGCTTCCGGAAGCCACCATGCGTCAGGTTCGCGGCGGTGAGATCGCGATGATCTTTCAGGAGCCGATGACCTCGCTTAATCCGGTCCTGACCATCGGACGGCAGATCACCGAGACGATCAGGGCACACCGTCAGGCCTCGCAGGGCGAAGCGCGCGCCGGCGCGCTCGAAACGCTTGCCGCGGTCCGCATCCCTGACCCGGAGCGCCGCCTTCGCCAATATCCACATGAGCTTTCCGGCGGCATGCGCCAGCGCGTCATGATCGCCATGGCGCTTGCCGGCCGCCCCAAGGTGCTGATCGCCGACGAGCCGACGACGGCGCTCGACGTGACCGTCCAGGCGCAGATCCTCGACCTGATCCGCGGCCTGCAGCGGCAATTCGGCATGGCGCTGATCCTGATCACGCACGACATGGGCGTGGTCGCCGAGATGGCCGACCGCGTGATCGTCGTGCACGACGGGCGCATGGTCGAGACGGGCGCGGTCAAGCGGATTTTCGCTGCGCCCGAAGCCGACTACACCAGGATGCTGCTAAGCGCCGTGCCACGGCTCGGCGCGATGAGCGGCACCGACACCCCGCTCCGCGCGGCGCCCGCAGCGCCCGGAGACCCGCCACGGCCGATCCTCCAGGTGAGCGACCTCACAGTGCGTTTCGACCTGAAGGGCGGCATCCTCCGCCGCCGCGCACAAATCCACGCGGTTGAGGCCATCTCCTTCTCCATCACAGAGGGGGAGACGCTGGCGCTCGTGGGCGAATCCGGATGCGGAAAGTCGACGACCGGCAAGGCGCTTCTCGGCCTCGTTCCCTTCGAAGGCGCGATCAACGTCGCCGGACGGGCGGCGCGCGGCTTGAGCACCGCCGAGATGAAGGCGCTGCGGCGCGACATCCAGATGATATTCCAGGACCCCTACGGCTCCCTCGATCCGCGCATGACAGTGGGCCGGCTGGTGGCAGAGCCTCTTGTCGTGCACCGCGTTGCAAGCGGCAAGGAGATTGAGGCGCAGGTCGCGAACCTGTTTCGCCGCGTCGGACTCACGCCCGAACAAATGCGTCGCCATCCGCACGAATTCTCCGGCGGTCAGCGCCAACGGATCGCGATCGCCCGCGCCCTCGCTTTGTCGCCGAAGGTCATTGTCGCCGACGAGAGCGTCTCTGCGCTCGACGTCTCGGTGCGCGCCCGCGTGCTCGACCTCCTGCAGGCTTTGCAGGACAAGGACGGTGTCGCCTACCTTTTCATCACGCACGACATGTCGGTGGTCGAGCAGATCGCTCACCGCGTCGCCGTGATGTATCGCGGCCAGATCGTGGAGATGGGAACGCGTCGGCAGGTCTTCGAGGATTTGCGGCACGCCTACACGCGGCGGCTTCTCGACGCTGTCCCGATCGCCGACCCGACCAGGCGGCGTGAGCGGCTGCTCGATGCAGAAGTTGAAGTCACGAGCGTCATACGACCGGCGGGCGCATCCGCCGAGCGGGTTGTACTCCGCGACGTCGGTGGCGGACACCTTGTCGCAAGCTGACTTCAACTGACGTTTTGCGAAGATGAAACCGGGCACGGCCTTCGTGAACGCCGCCCGCGGCCCGCGCCGCGGCGAAGCGGACCGTTCGGCAGGCCGCTCAGAGCGAGATCCCACTCTCCGGCTCGAAAAGGTGCATGTGGTTCATGTTCGCGTGAAGGACAATGTCGGAGCCCGAGGTTGATCCGGCTTCCGGCGTGACGCGACAGACGATCTCCCGCTCGCCGATCTTGCTGAAGATCAGCGTGTCGGCGCCGAGCGGCTCGGCGATCTCGATGTTGACCGGGAGCGGCGCAAGCGCCTCGCGATCTTCCTGTGTCCACGCATTGGTCAGGTGCTCAGGTCGCAGGCCAAGCACGACGTTGGCGCCGACGTGCCTGCCATAGCGTTCGGCAAGATGCGGGGGCACCTTCAGCGGCGTTCCCCCGTTTGGCACCACCGACAGCCCGGCCCCGTTTGCCTCGAGGCTCGCCTCAAGGAAGTTCATCGCCGGCGATCCGATGAAGCCTGCCACGAACATGTTGCGCGGCGACTTGTAGACTTCTGACGGCCGGCCGATCTGCTCGATCACGCCGCTCCTGAGGATCACGATGCGGTCGGCGAGGGTCATCGCCTCGACCTGATCATGGGTCACGTAGATGCTCGTCGTCTTGAACGTCATGTGCAGCCGCTTGATCTGCGTGCGCATGTCGACGCGCAGCTTTGCGTCGAGGTTCGAAAGCGGCTCGTCGAAGAGGAACAGATGTGGGCTCGCGCGCAATGGCGCGGCCGATGGCGACCCTCTGCCTTTGTCCGCCGGAGAGCGCCTTGGGCTTGCGGTCGAGCAGGTTCTCGATCTGCAGGATCTTGGCGGTCCGCTTCACGGCCGCCGCGATCGCGTCGGGCCTGGCGCCACGCATGCGCAAGCCGAATCCAAGATTCTGGCGGACCGACATGTGCGGATAGAGCGCGTAGTCCTGGAACACCATGGCAACATCGCGCTCGCGCGGCGGCATGTCGTTGACCAGCTCGCCGTTGATGAGAACTTCGCCCCCGGTCACGCTTTCAAGGCCGGCGATCATCCTCAGGATCGTGCTCTTGCCGCATCCGGACGGTCCGACCAGCACGACGAACTCCCCGTCGGCAATCTCAAAGTTGATGCCGTGAACGACCTGGAGCTCGCCGTATTTCTTGAACAGGTTCTTGATGGCGACATTCGTCATGCTTCAGCCTTTCACTGCGCCAGCCGTCAGCGCGCCGACGATCAGGCGCTGCAGAAGAAGAAAGACGATGACCGCCGGAATGATCGAAACGACGCTTGCCGCGGCCAGGAACTGGGTCGCCGTCTGACTGTAGGTGCCCTGGAAATTGAAGATGCCGACGGCGATCGGCAGGAGCGCCGGCTTGCTGATCAGAATGAAGGGCACGATGAACTGCGACCATCCGAGAATGGCGTTCAGCACGAAGGCCGAGGTCAGGCCGGGCAGGCACAGCGGCAGGATGACGCGCAGGAACGCGCCCCAGCGCGTGCAGCCGTCGATCATCGCGGCATCCTCGAGGCTCTGCGGAATGCCGTCGAGAAAACCCTTGAGCATCCAGGTGAAGAGCGGCGCGGAAATCGCGACGTAAATCAGCGCCGCGCCGAACAGGCTGTCGGTGAGCCGGATCCGGTCCATGTAGCGGTAAAGCGGGACCATGATCACCAAGGGCGAGATCATCTGGAAGGCGAGCAGTCCGATCATCACCAGCTTGTTGTGGCGAAAGCGGAAGCGCGACAGTGCGTAGGCCGCCGGCGTTGCGAAGAGCATCGCGCCGAGCGCGCCGCCGACGGAAAGCTTCAGCCCGTTCCAGAGATAGACCGGAAGCAGCGCGTTCTTCATCACCGACACGTAGTTCTCAAATGTCGGGTGGTTGGGAATGATGTGGAGGTTGCTGACATAGACCTCGCTCGCGTTGCGGATCGACAGCGAGACGAGCCACAGCAGCGGCCCGGCGAAAAACAGGAAGATCACGGCATAGGCCAGATAGGTGCCGATATCCGCAATCAGCGTGCGTCGCGACACGGTCACCGGTCAGGTTTCCTTCGGCAGGAGCCGCACGTAGAAGAACGTGAAGGCGAGGCTGACCAGCAGAAGGATGACGGCGAGCACGGCGCCGCTCGAAAGGTCGAAGTTCCGGAAGACGGTGTTGTAGGCGTAGAGCGCAAGCACCTCCGTCGCGCGCCCCGGTCCGCCGCCGGTCAAGGGCAGGATGAGGTCGAAGGTGTTCAAGGTGAAGATGCTGATCAGGATCGTGTTGATCAGAAGGATCGGTCGAAGCTGCGGCAGCGTCACGTGCAGGAACTGCCGGAACGCGGTGGCGCCGTCGACGGCCGCGGCCTCGTAGAGGCTCGCGGGGATGACCACCAGTCCGGCATAAAGCAGGATCATGCTGAAGGCCGTGCCGCGCCAGACATTGGCGAGCACCGCCGACCAGACCGCGATCTTGGGATCGGAGAGCCACGCCACCGCGGGCAGCCCGATCAGCCGGAGGACGCCGTCGATGAAGCCGTAGCTCGCTTCGTTGAACATGAGTTGCCACACGATCCCCGCCGATACGCCGGGGACGATCCACGATGCGAGGATGACGATGCGGATGAACGAGACGCCGGGCAGGCGGCGCTTCGAGCCGCGATGCAGGGCCATCGCGACGAGCAGGCCGAGAACGAGCTGCAGCACGACGCTCGCGACGACGAAGATCAGCGTGACCTGCAGGATGCCGGGCAGGTCACGGTTGGCCGCGACGTTGACGTAGGTATCGAGGGTATATTCGTATTGCGGGTTGAGCAGCGTCGCGTCGGTGAAGCTGAAGCGGATGACGTCGATGGCGGGATAGACGTAGGAGATGAGGAGGAGGAGGGCGAGCGGCAGCAGCCAGATCCAGGGACGCTCGGCGGGCCGCCATCGCGCCCGCCGCGCGGGCAAAGCCGCGGTGTCGGAGGTAACAATCGCGCGTTCGGTCATAGATTTGGCCCCTCAGCCACCGGACGCACGCGCGCCCGAAGAGCGCGGCGGGAAAGGCGGCGGCTCCCGGAGGAGCCGCCCCCCGAATTGTGAAGCCTACATCTTTGCGTAGGCGTCGTTAACCGCCTTCCAGGCGTCGTCGAGAGCCTGGTCGGGGGACTTCGTGCCGGTCAGCACGTCACCCATCATGATCTGAATCTCGGTTGGAGATCTCAGGATAGATCGGAACGCCGGGCCGCGCGTGACCGTTCGCGAGATACTCCCGGAGCTGGTTATAGTAGGGCGTCTGGAACTTCGGCAGACTGTTGAACAGCGATGCCCGCGTCGGCAGGTCGCCGATCACGGTGTTGGCCGGCCCCATATAGACCTCACGCATGATCGAAGCGCAGGCCTCGACCTTCTTCGGGTCGTTGCTGAAGGCGGCAACGGTCCAGCCGCCGGTGCCGGTGGCGCGCTCGTCGGCCGTCGGGCCGGGCAGCTCGGAAGCCTTCCACTTCGCGAACTCGTCAGCAGGCATCTGCTCCTTCATCTGGAAATACTGCCAATGCCCGCCGGCGAACATCGCCGCGGTGCCGGCGAGGGCGGCGGCGTTGAAGTCGTTATAGTCCTTGATGGTCGCGACGCGCTTCGGCGAGGCGCCGCTGTCAACGAGGTCCTTGTAGTAGTTCAGGGCCTTCAGCATCTTGTCGCGGTTGTCGCCTTCCCCGAAGATCGGCTTACCGGAATCGTCGACGAGCTTGCCGCCCTGGCTCCAGAAATTGGCGAGCCAGTCGAAGGTCGTGCCTTCCCAGCGCCCGCCGTTGAAGAGATAGCCTTCAGACGCGCCGTTGCTGACGGCGGTGAGCGCGGCCTTCTTCAGGTCATCCCAGGTTGCCGGCGCGTCGGGCACGAGGTCAGTGTTCCGCCACAGCACGCGAAGGTCCGTGCCCCACCACCATGCATAGATGTGACCGTCCGGGCCGGTGATGCCGTTGCGGATGAAGGGGAAAAGGTCGGCGACCTCTTCCTTGCTGAAGTAATCGTCGAGCGGCTTCAAGACGCCGTTCTTGACGAAGAGGCCGAGCTGGAAGGAGTCGACGGTTACGCAGTCGGGAGCGCGTCCGGCACGCGCTTGTTCAAGCAGCCGCGCATGCTCGCTGCCGATATCCGGCGTGAAGAACTCGAAGTTGATCTGCCAGTCGGGATGATTCTCGGCCCAGGCCTGCCACACCTTGACGAACGCCGCCTTCTGCTCGGGGCTCGGGCTGTTCGTTGTCTGGTTCGGGTTGCCGCGGAAGGTCAGCACGTTCGGCGCATCGCTCTTGCCGACGTGATCATCGCTGACGAGGTTTTCGGCGAGGGCTGCGGCGGTCAGGCCGCACAGCATCGTCGAAGCAAGGAACAGGCTCAGAATCGATCTGCGACGTTTCATCGTTTCCTCCCTTTAGGGCCGTGGATTCCGGCGGACCCGACTTGCAGCCGCGGGTCTTGCAAGCGGCACTATAGGCACGTCAGGGGACGACCTGCAACGTTGCAGGTCGCCAAATGGCGGGCTAAATCACTTCACCAACAGGGACGGCATGCAGGCACGATGCCGAACAATGGAAGACGGGGGAACGCGTGAGCTATCTCAACCTTGAACATCGCTTGCGGCGTCTGCGCAGACGCATCGGCGAACTCGAGTGGTGGGTGGCGCGGCGCACGCTGCCGCTCGACAACTGGACGCTGAACGGCAAGCCGCACCGCCGCGGAGAGCAATGGCCGAGCCTCGAAGGGACATCTGTCTTCGCACACCCCGGCGTAGCTGTTCCGGATGAATGGGCGGTCGAGCACACGCGCTTGGGGCTCGATCTCGGCGGCGAGGGTCTGCTCACGATCAGCGACGATTCCGGCAACGCTAGAAAATTCGGGCTCGACCCGTACCACACGAGCTTTCCGGTTCCGGGGCGCCACTTCTCGGTCTCCGCCGAATGCGTCGCCCGCCTTCCCTTTGGCGTGCCGAGCCGGGACGCGCGTATCGCGCGCGCCGAGATTGCCTGGATCGAGTTCCGACCTTGAGGATTTCATTCTGCGCGCCACTCAGGTGGTTGAGCTTGCCCAGGTCATGGGCGGCTACGCGGTCGAACAGATTCCGCTCGAAAGCCATCATCCCTTCCGGCCGCATCCCGACCATTCGCGGCCGCATGACGTAATTGCGCCGCTGATCAGCGCAGCCGAGGCAGCGCTCCATCATCTTCGGTGGCCGACCGACACCGCCAACTACATTGCGCGCGTCGCATCGAGTCCCGCGCAGCAGAGTCTCTGGCGGCTGCCGCGCGACCTGTTGCAGCATCCGCGGCCTCTTGATGCCGACGCCATCGCATCGGTGGTCGAAGCACATGACATGCTCGTTGCCGCGTTGCACAGGTTGCGCGACCAGTACCCGCAAGCCGGATCGATCGGCGCTTCTGGCCATGCGCATATCGACCTTGCATGGCTGTGGCCGATCGATGAAACGCGCCGCAAGGCGGTACGCACGTTCCATACTGCCGTCGACCTGATGGACCGCTTCCCCGACTACCGCTTCAACCAGTCGACGGCGCAGTACTACGCCTGGCTTGAGGAAGACGACCCAACGCTTCTTGCGAGCATCAAGGAAAAGGTCGCAGCCGGTCAATGGGAACCGATCGGAGCGATGTGGGTCGAACCGGACACCAACATGCCGACCGGCGAGTCCTTTGTCCGCCAACTCCTCTACGGCATCCGCTATTTCGACCGGACCTTCGGCCGCGAACGGCGCACCCGGGTGAACTGGCTGCCGGACTGCTTCGGCTTCTCGCCCGCGCTGCCGCAGCTCCTGCGCCTATCCGGTCTCGACAGCTTCTTCACCCACAAGACCAACTGGTCGGAGCGCAACAAGCTTCCGTCTGACCTTTTCTGGTGGGAGGGACTCGATGGCTCACGCGTGCTGATGCACACCTTTGACAATCCGGCTGGCGGCTATAACGGCCGGATCGGCCCTCGCGCCGCAGTCGAAACCTGGCGAAACTATCAGGACAAGGAGAGCAATCCGGAAAGCCTGCTCTTGTTCGGCTGGGGTGACGGCGGCGGCGGTCCGACGGAGGAGATGCTGAAGCGGGCCGGCCAGCTCGGCGACTTCCCGGCAATGCCGTCCGTCCGACAGGTCAACGTCTCCGATTGGTTCGCCGCGATCGTGAAGCGCGCCGGCGAAGGACAGAGGCTCCCGGTCTGGGTCGGGGAGATATACCTCGAATACCATCGCGGAACGCTGACGACGCAGGGCCGCACGAAATATCTCCACCGCCGGGCAGAGCGTGCGCTGATCACCGCCGAGACGCTCGCCAGCTTGGCGGCAATGCTTGGCGCCCCGATGGCTGCATCGCTGGAGCAAGAGTGGCGCATGCTCCTCCGCAATGAGTTCCACGATATCCTTCCCGGATCGAGCATCCGCGAGGTGGACCAGACGGCGGAAGCCGAGCTTTCGGGCGTGGCCGCCGCCGGCATCGCCGCGCAGCGTCCGCATCTCGACGCGATCGCCCAAAGTGTTGTCAGGGACGGCTCGAAGCGCGGCGTGCTCGCGGTCAATCCCGACCTCTCGGCGCGACCGCTGCGGCTGCGTTCGGGCGAGTTGCTGCCAAGCGGCCAGAAGGTCGACGCGGGCAGCGTGATCGCCGCCGATCGAGACGTTCCGGGTCTCTCGGCAATCGTCGCGCTTGAGGAAAGTCTGGCGCCGCCCGACGGATTGTCGGTCAGCGAGGACCGGCTCGAAAATCAGTTTCTGCGCGTCGTGCTGGCGCCTGACGGGACGCTGCAAAGCGTGTTCGACAAGCGCGCGGAACGCGAGTGCCTTGCCGGCCGTGGCAATCGGATTTGCGCCTATGTCGACAAGCCGAGGCTCTTCGACGCCTGGGACATCGAGGAAGATTACGCGGTGGAGAGCGAGGAGATCGCCGCGGCTGGACCAGCCGAGATCGTCGAGAGCGGGCCGCATCGCGCCGCGCTTCGCATCGTTCGAGAATTCCGCGGGAGCACGATCACTCAGACGCTACGGCTCTGGGCCAACTCGCCACGCATCGAGTTCAAGACCGACATCGACTGGCACGAGCGGCGCATTCTTCTCAAGGCGAACTTCCCGCTGGCAATCCGTTCCGAGACGGCCATCTTCGAGTGCGCGCACGGGATCATCCGCCGCCCGACGCATCGCAACACACCCTGGGACCAGGCGAAGTTCGAGGTGGCGGCGCACCGCTTCGTCGACTTGGCCGAACAGGGCTTCGGCGTCGCTCTCCTGAACGACGGCAAGTATGGCCACCACGCGCTTGGAAACGAGGTCGGGATCAGCCTGCTGCGCTCGCCGGTCAATCCCGACTCGCTCGCCGACGAAGGTGCGCAAAGCTTTACCTACGCGCTGCTTCCGCATAGCGGCGACTGGCTGACGGGCGGCGTGCTGGCCGAGGCGGAGGATTCTGAACCAGCCGCTCCTCCACAGCTTCGTCGCTGCGGCGGAGGAATTCGACGTGGCAACCGCTCGCGATCAAGGGCGTGGCCCTTGGGCTGAGCGGCTTCAAGCCGGCTGAGGATGGCGGCTCGCTGATTCTGCGGACTTACGAGCCGGCCGGAGCCCGCGGCGCCATCGACGTCAAGCTGCCCGACGGTTGGCGTATCGGCGGCGAAGTCGATCTTCTCGAAGAGCCGGCCGGCAAGGCGAATATGTCGTTTACGCCATTCCAGTTGCATAGCTGGAAGCTCGAGCGGGCGCGCTAACGATCGCCTTCAACTCCGGACGCAGAGGCGAGGCGCGTCGACAGCCTGGAGTTCCTCGGCCGGAACGCCGTGGACGCGCTTGATCAGGAAGCGCGCCAGCGTTTCGCCTGCAAGTACCAAATCCTCGTGAAACGAGTTGATCGGCGGCGTCAGATAGTCGAGGATGTCCGACGTGCTCTTGGCGATCACGTCAATGTCTTGGCCGACGACCAGTCCGCCGTCCTGCAGGCCGGCCAGAAGACCGATCGTAGCCGTCTCGATGCCGCAGACGATTCCATCCGGCACCGGGCGTGTCTCGACCAAGCGCCGCCCGGCCGCACGGAAGGTGGCGGGGTCGTCGTTCAGGTAGAGATCGGGAACGAAGAAACCCTCGACGCCGGTCTCCCGGATACCGTCGCGGAAGCCGTCGACGAAATGGCTCGCGCAGGTCAGGTGCGGCGTCGCCGGGATCATCGCGATCCGCCGCCGGCCCTTCCGCACCAGCCGTTCGACGGAGAGCTTGGTCATCGCGTAGTTGTCGAAGTCGACATAAGCGTGATGCTTGATCGCGGTCCGGCCGTGCGTGACGAAGGGAACATTGTGCTCGATGAGGTAATGCGCGCGCTCGTCCTGCGGCATGGTATGCGCGAAAATCAGCCCATCGACCTGGGCGTCCTCGACGAAATAGCGGACGGAGGCCACCGGGTCCGACTCGTCGGTATGCGGCAGCACGACCAGATTGTAGGAGGTCTCGTCGTAGATGACCTTCGATGCGCCGGTGATGATGCGCTTCTCGAACTCCGCGACGGCGAGCGTCTCGTCGAGGACGAGGCCGACGACCAGGGTCCGTCCGGTCCGAAGGCCCCGCGCGGCGCGGTCGGGGCGATAGCCGAGCTCAGCGGCCACAGCCTGCACCTTTGCGCGAGTCTCTGCGCCGATATCCGCCTCGTTCTTAAGCGCCCGAGAGACCGTCGTGAGCGCGAAACCGGTCGCCTCAGCGATCGTCTTCAGCGTCGTGCGCTTCCGTTCGCGTGCGCCGCCCCGGCCCCGGGTACTCGAATCCGCAAGCACGTCAAGAATCCCCCGCAAAAGTCTCTTTGCCCTGCTCGTCCGGCAATCTAGCTAAATGGGCGCCGCGCTCAAACGCGGCAAACTGCCGTCCGCGCGAGCGGGCCTCAAGCCACTGACGCATCTTTGTGCTTCCGATCGGAGACCTGCGCGAGGTCGAGCACCTTCTGGATCTCAGCGGCTCGCCGGAACGAGGGTTCCATGGTCTTCCCGCTTTGAACCGCGCGGGCAAAGCGCTGATAGTTGGTTTCGACGGGATCGTACGGAATATCGCGCCAATTGGCGGTGTCGAGGTCCGCCCCCATGCAGGCGCGGAGATAGGAGCGCCCGGTGTCGTAGATCATCTCGATCGACCCCTTCTCGCCATAGACGCGGAGCCTCAGCTGATCGAGTTGGCCGGCCGCTGTGCGGCTTGCCTGGATCGTGCCAACGGCGCCATTCGTGAAATCGACATTCATCATGAAGCAGTCATTCGCATCGAGGCCGTATTCGCCGATCCTGTTCCCCGCCATTTTGTCGAACGTCTTCAGGCGCGCGAAGACATGCGCGACGTCCAGTCCTGATCCATAGGACGCGAAGTCGACGATGTGGATGCCGATGTCGCCGAGCGCGCCGTTCGAGCCGTGCTTCTTTGAGAGACGCCACAGCCACTTGCTTTCGGTTCTCCAGTCGCCCCATGCCTTGCCCACCAGCCAGCTTTGAAGATGCGAGGCTTCAAGATGCCGCACCGCGCCGATCTGGCCGTCGAGGACCATCTGCCGGCCTTTCTGAAGCGCCGGAGAATTGCGGTAGGTCAGATTGACCATCCCGACGAGGCCGGCCTTGCCAATCGCCTCTGTCATCTCCATCGCCTTGGTCGCGTCGGTGGCAAGCGGCTTCTCGCAGAAGACATGTTTTCCAGCCGCAACCGCCTGCAGCGTCGTCGGGTGATGCATCTTGTCGGGTGTCACGTTCGCCACCGCGTCGAACTTGCCCCAGGCAAGCGCCTCTTGAAGGCTTCCGAACCTCCTGGAAATCTTGTGTTCAGCGCAGAAGGCGGCAAGTCGCTCGGGAACGATGTCAACGCCGCCAGCGACGCTCACGCCCTTCATGGCAGAGAAATTCTCGGCATGCCGTGCGGCCATGCCTCCGGTACCAAGAATAAGCAGGCGCATTGGACGGGTCCCTGAAAGTTGCTCCGCGCGGGCGTCGGCGAAGCGAGCCGCTTGGGTGTTGCGTCCGCGAGTCTTAGCCGAAGAGAACCCGATCGTGGAAGATGACCGTCGCTTGTGCGGCAGTGAGAAGGTGCAGGATGAAGATCGGCTTTTACACCTCGACGTTCAACGACCGACCGTTGGAGGAGGTTCTCGACTTCGCGAAGGAAGCGGGTTTCGACGCGATCGAAATCGACATTCGCGGGCATATCGAAACGCCTGAGAATGTCGCTGGCGCCGCCGCCAAGGCACGTGAGCGTGGGCTCCTCCTTTCCGCAATCACCTTTTTCGGCAACCAACTTGATCAGGATGTTCAAAGGCGCAACGAGTTGCGATCGCTCACGGCGGAGTTCGCCCGGGCAGCAGACGATGCGAATATCCCTGTCCTTGTGATTTTTCCGGGACGCGATGCCACGACGGCGGAGGAAGACAACTACAAGAGCTTCGCGGACCTGGCCAACGATTTGATCCAGCAGACCACCGGACGTGGACTGAACATTGCGATCGAGAACTGGCCCGGACCGGAGAACGCGTTCATTGGCATCTCGCCACTCGGCTGGAAGTGGCTCTTCGATCTCATCCCGGACCCCCGTTTTGGGCTGGAGTTCGATCCTTCGCACTTGCTCCGGCTCGGCATTGATCCCTACGCGGCGTTCGAGGACGTGAAGCGGCGGGTGAAGATTCTGCATGCAAAAGACACCTCGATTGACGCAGCGCGGCTTCAGGCGGTTGGTTATCACGGGGCCAAGTGGTGGCGCTACAGGCTGCCGGGCAGCGGCTTGCTCGACTGGCCGAGATTCCTGCGCCAGGCCGAGGCCGCAGGCTTTGATGGCACCATCTCCGTCGAGCATGAGGATTCCGATTACGGCTGGCCGCGGAACGATCTCGCCGCCCGCATGGAAGGTGAAAGGAAGGCGCTGTCCTTCCTTAAGGCAACGCTTGGCGCCACGTGACGACAGGAGCCCGTGAATCCGTCGGGCAACCAGGCCGTGGACTCACCAACTAGCCATAGCCGGATGCAGGCGACGCGTGGTGGATGCTGGAGCGGCGATGTTGCTGTCGTTTCACGATCTATCGTCGCTCCAGGAACCCTCGTCCTTCGAAGATCGCAGGCATCGCCTTCTCGATCCGCGCAGTCCGGGTCCGGGACTGCTTCGCACCGGCGAAGTGAAACAGGTATCCCCTTTGCCGACCCGGCGTCAGCGCGTCGAACGCGCGCTTGAACCGCGCATCCTTGCGGAACTTCTCCTTCAGCTCCTCGGGCACGGGAAACTCTTTGGGCTTCGTCTCGACCTTCAATCCGGCCTTGGCGGCGGCCACGGCCTCGCGCATGTAGGCCTTGATGGTGGCCGCCTTCGTCGCAATCTCCTTGGCGCTGGTGAACTTCATCACCCGCGCTGCCTGAACCTGCCCAAGTTGCACCAGCAGCTTCTTCGGGTCCTTCAATAGCGCACCCTGGAAGAAGCCCAGCGCGCAATAGTCTTTGAAGCCTTGAATGATGACGACGTTTCGTCCATCCATTGTGTAGCAGGGCTTTCCCCACTTGCAATCCTCTCTCAGGCCAAACCCAGACAGGATCCCTTGCAGCTCGGCAATCTCAGCTTGCCACCGGTCTCGATACGCCATCTCCATGGCTCACACCTCCGTCGTTGCAAGTTGCGGTGAGACTGATAGCGCGGATCAGTGATCGCTTCGCTCAATGTGAGCGGCATATCATAAACGCAAAGGCTGGCTGGAGGCCTCGTTTCGGCCATTGCCGACTGCTGTGTGCAACGACCGCTCTTGGCGCGCTTATCGAACTTTCAGAGCAGCATCCACGATGTCGGCGGTGCATCCGCACGCGGAAGCGGGTCCGATCCAATCGGTCTCACGTTTTATGAGTGCGCCGCCTGGCACGAGCCGCGCCCGATGGCCGACATCGACACGGACCGCAATATTTGTCCGGAGATAATCCGAGAAGCCGGCCAAAGAACGCCGAGACGCGCGCTTGCTGCAACGCGCGCCGCCTTCAGATCACCCTCTGATTGATGTGCCCGCCGCGGCCATGCGCGCTTGCGTCGCCCTACTCCGCTGCGATGAACTTCTCGTCGCGGAAATCGGGGGCGCCCTCGGCGGCGCGGTCGCGGCTGACCTTCACGGTCGGCAGCTTCGACACGCCCGACGCCTCGACCGTCGAAACGTCAATGTCGCGCTCCGCCGACTTCAGCGCCTTCAGGAACGTGTTGAGCTCCGTCAGCGTCATCCTGAGATAGGCTTCCGACGTCTGCTTCTTCTTCGTGTCGTCGAGCACCGAAAGCGAAAACCCCATTCGCTCCAGATCGAAGTCGCGGATCTCGACGCCGATATTGAGCTTACCCATCACCGTTCTCCCTCGACTGGCGAGCCCGCACGAAACGGTCCATCGGCCGGCTCCGGTCTGATGATGGACGTAGCTGACTCGTTACCAACGCAAAAGGGACGGTTCAGGAGAGGGTTAACCTTGAAATGTGGCAGACCCTTCCCCGATCGTCCCGAAAACCGGGCCGTTCATCATTTAGAATGCCGATTGTTAATTATTCCTCGACTGCGTCGCGGGGATGACGCCGGCCCGGCCGCGAGGCGGCGGAAAGATGGCGCCGCGCCCGATCCGGCCCGCGGCGCCGCTTCGCTCAGAGGTTCTGCATCGCCGCGGTCAGGCCCTTCATCAGGTCGTCGCGGTTCATCACCGGCACCAAATCGACCGTGGCGTCGAGCCCCATGAAGAGCGGCTCCGAGATCACCGGAACGTCGGACGCGTCCTTCAGGTCGAAGAACGCCATCATGCCGCGGACGCCGTGGTCGGCGGCGAAATAGACCGCCTCCGGCTTCAGCTTTCCGAGCGTGGCTTCGACGATCTTCGCCAGGCTGCCGTCCTTGATAGCGCGGTTGCCGACCTCGACCGGAAACGTCACCTTCATCATCATGCGCATGGCAAACTCCCTCCCCGCCGGCGGAGCTGCCGACGGCGGCGCACGATGCGCCCGGCGCATGCCGTTTCCCAATTACATTTCCGCAATCCGGCGAGGCGCCCGGGCCTCTGCGGGAATAAGACAGCAAGGCAGGAAGGCATTAAGGCATCGAGCCGCACAACGGCGTCATCCGCGCTCCCCTCCTGCCCTTGCCTTACTGCCCCGCTCCCCTACTCTCCTCCTTCCCTCTTCCCCCCAATCCCCAATCCCCATTCCCCAATCCCTCTGCTAAAACCCCCCAATGACGAAGATCGCCATCCTCGCCAGCGACGCGCCGGAGGCGAAGGCCGCCGCCGTCGACCTTCGCGCCCGCTACGGCGACGTGCCGCCGGAGGAGGCCGACGTGCTGGTCGCGCTCGGAGGCGACGGGCTGATGCTCGAGGCGCTGCATCGCACGATGAGCACCGGCAAGCCGATCTACGGCATGAACCGCGGCTCGATCGGCTTCCTCGCCAACGAATATCACGCCGAGGGGCTGACGGAGCGGATTGCCGCGGCAAAGACTGAGACCATCCATCCGTTGCTCGCGACGGTGACCGGCGCCGACGGCGAGACGCATACGGCGCGCGCCATCAACGAGGTGTCGCTGCTGCGCCAGTCCTATCAGGCGGCGAAGCTCAGGATCATCGTCGACGGCAAGGTGCGCCTCGACGAGCTGATCTGCGACGGTATCCTGCTCGCGAGCCCGGCCGGGTCGACCGCCTACAACCTCTCCGCCCACGGGCCGATCCTGCCGATCAACGCGCCGCTCTTGGCGCTGACGCCGATCAGCGCCTTCCGCCCGCGGAGCTGGCGCGGCGCGCTTCTGCCGAACCATGCCAAGGTCGCCTTCGAAGTGCTTGAAGCGGAGAAGCGGCCGGTCAACGCCGTCGCCGACCATGTCGAGTTCAAGAGCGTCGTCGATGTGCGGGTCGAGGAGGACCGCAACGCCTCATCGCTTCTGATGTTCGACCGCGACCATTCCTGGGACGAGCGCATCCTGACCGAGCAGTTCCGCTACTGAGGGCGGGGAGGATCGCAAGAAGGTTCGGCGGGCGTTCCTTCCGACCATATGGCATGCCAGTGAAAATAGCCGCCGGCCTGCGGAACCGTCACATCATAGCGGGTTGCCGTGCGTGGGTTTTGCGCACCGGAGAAGTGCTGCGTGCCGCGCCAGGTATAGGTGATGCACATCCGCCAGTACATGGATCGCTGGCAGCGGTTTCGCAGATTGATGGAGTGTGTGTCGCCGTCGACGGTCTCCGTTCCGGTGAAGCACTCGGTCGCGGACGCTCCTGCCGACCCTAGAACGACAAGAAGAACGGCTATTGCCGAGAGGAGGACTTGACGCATCGGAGCTCTCCCGGGCGGACGTTCACGGGACCGAAGGGCTCGCCGGCTTCCCGCTCGCATCGGCGAACCAAAGGGCCCCGAATTCGGAGCGGCGGAGCTGCCGGAGCCCGGGTAGGCGCAAGATACGGGCGAACAGGCCGTGCCGGCGGATATAGTCCTGGTAATCCTTGTAGAGTGGATCGCGCGCGAGGTGCCGCTCTTCGGTAATCGCCCGCGCCACATAGATCGCGTTGGCAAGGACCAGCAGCAGCGACTGCGTGATCGCAGCCTTCGGTCCCTGGTTCGACAGGAACGGCACCGAGATCAACCAGAACGAAAGACACTTCGCGATGTAGGCGGGATGCTTTGTCCAGCGGTAGGGGCCGCTGGTGATGATGCCGCGATGCGTGAGATTCGAGAAGCGCAGCCCGAACGACACCGTCGAAAGCGTATAGATCACCAGACAGCAGAGGATGGCCGAACCCCACAGGGCATAGAGAACCGGATGCCCGGCGGTCATGTCGCCCCAATAGAATTTGTCGCTTTCGTATGCCAGGTAGGGCCCGAAGACGCTCCAGAATGGCTGGTAGCAGATGATGCAGATCACCCATCCTGACAAAGCCGGCTCGGCGGACCGGATGTGTGAATCGAGCAGGCGCAGCGTCAGCGAATAGCCGACGACGGCGAACAGCAGATCGACGAGATAGCTGGCGTTATAGGCAAAGTCGTAGAAGCCGCTGAAGCTCGAAAAGACGCTGGCGAAGTCTGTGCGCCAGAAGAGATCCAGGTCACCGACAAGGTAGACGAACATCAGCGGCAGGAAGAATCCCTTGACGATCCACCCGCGTGCGTGTTGCGCGAGCGTGCTCCAATCCGGCAGCGGCCCTTGCGCCATCAGCAGCGCGCCGAGTTGCGCATAGGCATCCTCCGGATCGCTCTGCCGCCGATCGGTGTAGACGATGTAGATCGGCGTAGCGATCGCGAGCCACGGCGCGAGAGCATGTGCGGCTGCCCATACCGGGGCGTAGAAGCTGCCCGCGTATTCCGGCAGCAGCCAATAGATCCCGAAGAGCGCGCCAAGAGTGGCCGCAAAACCGACGAGCTTGCGAACGAGCCGGTTGGGATTGACGAGATTGAGCGGCGCCGCCGATGGCTCTTCGCGCCTTCGATGAAGCGCAACAATGATCATCGGCGCGGCGGTCGCGGCGACAACCCCGAGCGCCTTCATCGGCAGCGCGAACGCCGCGCCGCGCAGAAGCAGCATCGCCAAAATCCCCGCGCCGAGCCCTGAGAGCGCCGTCAGCTCGCTCGTCGCCGAGCGCGGCCGCGTGGACGGCGCCTCCGCTTCGGGAGCGGCGGCGGCAATCTCCGGCTGTCGAAGAAACGCAACGATCGCCAAGGTCACCCCCTACGGCTCGCCCGAAGTGCCGCCCGACGTATTGTCGCCGCTCGACCCGCTCGTGCCGCCTGACGTCCCGCCGCTGGCTCCGCTCGACGTCTGGCCGGATGAGCCGCTGCTTTGACCAGAGGTCCCGCTCGTGCCGCCCGACGTATTGTCGCCGCTCGACCCGCTCGTGCCGCCTGACGTCCCGCCGCTGGCTCCGCTCGACGTCTGGCCGGAAGAGCCGCTGCTCTGACCCGAGGTCCCGCTCGTGCCGCCCGACGTATTGTCGCCGCTCGACCCGCTCGTGCCGCCTGACGTTCCGCCGCTGGCTCCGCTCGACGTCTGGCCGGATGAGCCGCTGCTTTGACCAGAGGTCCCGCTCGTGCCGCCCGACGTCCCGCCGCTGGCTCCGCTCGACGTCTGGCCGGATGAGCCGCTGCTTTGACCAGAGGTCCCGCTCGTGCCGCCCGACGTATTGTCGCCGCTCGACCCGCTCGTGCCGCCTGACGTCCCGCCGCTGGCTCCGCTCGACGTCTGGCCGGAAGAGCCGCTGCTCTGACCCGAGGTCCCGCTCGTGCCGCCCGACGTATTGTCGCCGCTCGACCCGCTCGTGCCGCCTGACGTCCCGCCGCTGGCTCCGCTCGACGTCTGGCCGGATGAGCCGCTGCTCTGACCCGAGGTCCCGCTCGTGCCGCCCGACGTATTGTCGCCGCTCGACCCGCTCGTGCCGCCTGACGTTCCGCCGCTGGCTCCGCTCGACGTCTGGCCGGATGAGCCGCTGCTTTGACCCGAGGTCCCGCTCGTGCCGCCTGACGAATTGCCGCTGCTCTGGCCGGAGCTACCCGACGTGCCACTCGACTGGCCGGAGGTGCCGCGGCTGGAGCCGGAGGCGCCGCTGCTGCTCTCGCCCGACGTGCCGCTTGACGACGGGGAAGACGTCGAACCGACTGGCTGTCCCGAGTTCGTGTAGCGGTCGTGGTTCCAGCCGTCGATGATCGCGCAGAGCGCCGCGGAAAGCCCGCATGAACCGCTACCCTGCGATGCGGCGGGGGCCGCGACGGTTAGCAGGACCGTCGCCAGCAGCACCAGACGTCTGCGGTGCAGCCTCTGCTTGGCGAAACGAAAGGACTCGGCCTGTCGCCGAGTTCGAATCGCTTGCGGCTCGACCAAATCCGCAACAAGCGAGAAGCCCGGTGCGATATGATCGCATCAACCCCTCCCGAAATCGAATTCAACAAGTATTCGAGCGGGGCGTAACTCCTCTTGGACTGGAGAGAAATGAAACGGGCGTAGAGCGAAATTTCGCACTTTTTCTTCATTCACTGTTAGTAATGGGGGCGAAGGGACGGATACTTTGATCGGCTGCCTATGGGCCCACAGACCACGGACGCTGCGGGGTTTCGCGTCGCAACCGGCTCCACGCCCGACCGGCGCAGCGTCACGAGATGGCGGGAAGAGTTCGCGCGGAAGTTCCTTCGCCTCGATATCGAGCCGAACGACCCGGCGTCTTTCGAGGCCGACGCGACGATCCGTATGTGGCCGGGCCTCAAGATAGCCTCATGCGCGATCTCGGCCTCGCAGTGGCGACGCACACGCGCGATGATCGATCCGGGCACCGGGGAGTTCGGACTGATGTTCGGCTGGGCCGGGCCGGCTCTGCTATCGCAGCGCGGCCGCGCGCTGGAACTCGGCTTCGGCGACGCGGCCACGTGCTCCCATACGGAGCCGGCCGATCTTGCTCTTCCCAGTGCGAACGGGCGGCATGTCGGTCTCGTCGTTCCGCTCAAGCCGCTCACCGCTCTGGTCCCGAACCTCGAGGCGAAGATACCGAGCCGAATCGCAGCGGATAACGATGCGCTTCGACTGCTTGCCGGCTATCTCGGCGTCCTTTCGGATGCAGCGACTCTTGCCAGCTCCGATCTCAGCCGGGCCGCTGTCACCCATGTTCACGACCTGATCGCCCTCGCGATAGGCGCGACACGCGACGGCGCCGAACTCGCATCCCGGCGCGGACTCCGCGCCGCACGGCTCCGCGCCGTCAAAGCCGATGTTGCCGCACATGTCGCAGACCACGAACTTTCCATCATGGCCGTCGCCAAGCGCCAAAACATTACGCCGCGCTACCTGCACATGCTGTTCAGGGGGGAAGGAACCACGTTTTCGACGTTTGTGCTCCACGCGCGTCTTGCCGCAACGCGCCACATGCTCGCGGATTCGCGTTCGGATCATCTGACGATCGCGGCGATCGCCTATGCCGCCGGCTTCGGCGATCTCTCCTATTTCAATCGCATGTTCCGGAAGCGCTACGGCGCGACGCCGCGCGAGATGCGGACTGAAATTCGCACGGAGTCCGCCTAGCCGGCCGACGCGAGCGGTGGATTCGTGAGCCGCATCGCAACCGCGATGTCTTCAATAGTTGCTGGCGAGGATGATCTCTTCGATGCTGGTCGGCTGCGGCGGCGGAGGCGGCGCATAGGCCGTGGCGAGGACCGGCTCCGGGCGCCGCCGCCTGACCGGTTCGGGCGCCGGCACGACCGCAGCCACCTCGATCGGCCCCGGAATGATGCCGCCGGGCGAGACGGTGGAGCGCCCCCATCCGCCGGGTGCGGAGATGGAGTCGCGCGGACCGGCCTCGGCGATCACGCTGCGCGGGATGTAGTTGCGGCCAGTCGGACGCCGCTCATAGAAGGCGTTGCCGCCGGCGACCGCCACATAGTGCATGTTCGAGTAGCCGTAGGTGCGCCCGGCGGTGTGGAAGAACATCGCCTTGCCGACGCCGCGATGCCGCTTGCCGCGGATCACCTGGTCGGCGACGCGGAAGGCGCGGTCGCGGCTCGCGCCGGCCGGCATCGGACGCGTCAGCGCTCCCGCCGCGAACTGGTTCTTCTGGCCGACGACGCCGCAGATCGTGTTCGGATATTTGGACGATTCCACGCGGTTCATCACCACCGTGCCGACCGCCAGCATCCCCTCGTCGCTTGAGCGGATCGAACTCGAAGTACATGACGCGGGCGAGGCACTCGCGGTCGCTGCGCGAGGCACCGACCGACATCAGGTGCCCGCAGCCCGAAAGCGCCGCGAAGGAAACGAGGATGAGCGCCCGCAGAAACGGGCGGACCGGTCGATACGCAACCATACACGTCCCTGGCCAAGCCGCTGGGGATGGCCGCAATCTTTAGGGGCGGGTGTGAAACGAATGGTAAAGAAACGCGCGCCCGATTCGCCCCAAGACGCGTTAACTTTTCGGCGAACCGCCGCCCTCCCGCCGGTGTCCGAAGCTCAGACGAAAAGATAATCCCCGGCCTGGATTGCCGCGGCGTTGGCGAGCGCGATGATCTCCTGCGCCGCGCCGCCGTCATAGTCGATCTCGACATGCGTCGCGTCGGTCTGGGTCAGGCTGGCGCCCGGCCCGTAGCCAACGAGCTTCAAAAGGTCCGCCTCGCCGTGCGCATCGAAGTCGAGCACCGTGTCGCCATCGGCCTCGCCGGCGTGAAAGACAAAGATGTCGTCGCCGAAGCCGCCCGACAGGATATCGCTCCCCCCGCCGCCGTCGAGCGTGTCGTCGCCGCCGAAGCCGTAGAGGATGTCGGTTCCCTGCCCGCCGAAGAGGGTCTGGTCGACGGGAGCCGCGTCGTGATTTGGGTCGTAGGGCGTGGAGAACCAAAGGAGCGAGTCGTAAGCGGCGGCGATGTCGGCGCTCGTGACCGTGTGCGAGCCGTCGTCGTTGGTTCCGGTCACGCCGGTCCAACTCCAGTTGGCGTCGAAGCTGATCGTCGCCTCCGCCCAGGGATAGAGGTGGCCGGCGTCGAAGAGCGTCAGCCAGTGGCTGCCGTCGTCGTTGGTCCCTCGGAGAGCCGCGAGGCGTCCGCGGCGTAGGCGATCGACTTCCAGATCCAGGGCTGGGTTCCGTCCGTATCGTAGGCGTTTGCCCAATTCGTGCCGCCGTCCGTTCTGACGCTTTCGCCCGCAAGGCTGCCCTGACCGTCGTAGCTTACGTAATCCTCGGCCCATGGCTTCGAGTTGTCGGTATCGATGAGGGTCATCAGCAGATGCGAGCTGAACTGCTCTGGACCGAAGACCCCGTCGGAGAAGCGAAGCAATTCTATGTTGACAACGTGGTCCGTGCCGTCGGGCGAGCCCGCGCGGAGGTCCGTGACTGTGAAGCCCCGGTCCCAGCGTCGTAGCTGACCGCGTAGTCGCCGTGATCGCTGGAGAAGACGGCGGTATCGGTGCCGGCGCCGCCGTCGAGCGAGTTGTCGCCGGGGCCGCCGGTAACGACATCGTCGCCGGCGCCGGATTTGACCGTATCGCTGCCGCCGAGGCCGTCGATGGTGTCACTGGTGTCGAAGCCGAGAATCCAGTCGTCCCCCTCCGTCGCCGCGTGTTCCAGGTAGCGCGCCTGAAGGTCCGAGATGCCCCACAAGGTTCCGTCGCTGAAGGCGATCTGCTCGATCCCGAAGGGCAGCACGCCATTGAATTCCTGACTGATCGTGACGGAGCCGTCTGCGTCCGGCGTCGACAGCACGACATCAGTCGTCTGCGGGATCAAGCTCACCAGCAGCGTCGCCGGATCGTACCCGTCCGGCAGGATCAACCGGTCGCGCCAGCCGGCATAGTCCTCGATGACGAGTTGCTCATCGAGGCTGTCGACCGTGTATGTGTTGTCGACGATCTCGGTCGGCGGAAGCGTGACGTAGTTTCCGTCGCCATTGATGGCGGCGACCGCCTCCGGCGTCGGCGCGAGCAGGCTTTCTCCCGGTGCCGGCGTCCACAATTGCTCCGGAAAGAAGGCGATCCCGAAATCGCCCGCGTCGAAATCCTTGAGAAGCACATAGCTCGGCGTTTGATCCGCGGTCACGCCCGAAAGCATGATGAGGAGGTCGCCCGGCTGCATCACGCCATCGCCGGCGGTATTCTCCAGCTGGTGGTGGACCGCCGCGTCGTAAAAGAAATAGTCGATCGTGAAACCCGGCCAGAAATAGTGGACCGTGTCGCCCTCATAGACATACGAAGAGCTGAACCCGTACTCTGAAAAGTAGGTCGTCGTCTCATCGACGGTGGCAGCTGAAGAACCGTCGCTGCCGACCACAATGACCGGGCCGATCGCGCCGACGTAGACGGCCTCCTGCCCGTCCGGGCCGTTCTCGATGCCACCGAGCAAGGGTATCCCTGACATGGCGGCCGTCGCAGGGTCGAGGCCGGCGGCCGTCCCAGGCGGCCCGTCAAGATACGAGGGCAGGTAGCTGACCCGGAAAACCAGCCGGTCGATGTCCGCGCCGCCATAGACGATGTCGATCCCCTGACCGACGACGACGGTGTCAGGCTCGCCGTCGTCGGAGAGCATGATCGTGTTCGTGCCGGTTCCGCCTTCGAGAACTTCAGAGCCTGGGCCGTCCGAAAGGGTCTCATCGGCCGCGATCGCGGCGGCATTCTCATAGGCGCCGCCGAGCGCCGCGACGGTCGGATCGCCGACGCCACCGCTTTCGTCGCGTAAATCAAAGCTCATCGCCAGCCGCTCGCGCAGCACCCCGGGACATTGGAGAAGTTATGCGCCGACCGGCACTCGGAGAGCAACCCTATGTTGTCGAATTGACGCCCTAAAACCCTGGTGGGCACCTGCAAGACGGCCGCGGGAGCTCCCCCATGCAATCGGATTACGACGCGGCTGGGTTGGGGCTTGGCCGGGCCTTTCCCATGCTCGCGCGCCTTCCCGCCCTACGCCGCTTCGCGCAAATGCTCCGCATAATCGCGCGCGGCACTCCGCTTGGCGTCGCGGGCGAAGCGGCGAAGCAGCGCCAGGATCTGGTCGAGCTCGCGGTCCGGGCGCTTCTGGTAGCGGTTGACGATGGCGTCGATCAGAAGCGTCGCGCGGCGGTAGTCGCCCTTCACGCCGACTGTGCCGTCGCCGCTCCTGATCACGTCGATCGCCGCGGTGAAGGCCGGGAAGGTTTTTGGCGGCAGCCCGGCCTTGTGGAGGAGCGCGCGGAAGCTTCCCGCGCGGCCCGACGCGATCAGCGTCGTCACCCGGTCCTCCGGCACATGCGCGAGCTGCGAAAGGGCAGCCGCGAAAAGCAGCGTCTGCCCGGAAGCGACGGCGCGGATCAGGAAGGCCGGCGTCAGCGCGTCGCCCTCGATCAGCTGTTCGACCAGCGCCGGAAGGTTGTCGGCCGGCGCCTCGAAGGAAGCGGCGATCACCGCGCATTCCTCCGCGTCGTGCGTCACCGCCGCAGCCCGCTCCGGCGCCATCCACTGATGGCTGACGATCAGCTCGCAGAGCGCGCCGGCGAGCTTGCCGAGCAGCACCTGGCGGACATCGAGCGGCAAATCGCTCCGCTCAAGCAGCGCCAGCCGGAACTCCGGGCTGTCGCCGTGGCGGCTGACCATGCGGTCGAGCGAGAAGCGCGGGATGCGCGCGCCGGAGTTCTGCACCAGCGCCGTGCAGGCGGCCTCCGTGCCGACCTCGCCGAGCGCGGCGGAGACCGCGCGTGACAGGAACGGCCGCTTGGCGATCGCAATCTGCATCGCCTCGCCACGCATCGCCACCATGTCGACCAGCTCGCTGTCGAGGATCACCGGCGAGTGCTCCGCCACCAGCGTCGCGATCATCTCCGTGTCGAAGGCGAGCGTCATGATGATGTGGGGCGGCGCCAGTTCGCTGCGCGCCAGCGCGTCGGCGAGCACCAGGCGGACCTCGACCGAGCCGTCGTCGAGCAGAAAGGTCATCGCCGTTTCGACCTGCTCGCGCTCCTCCGCGCTCAGCCCCTCGGACAGAAAGGCGCGCGCCAGTGCCCTTGCGGCGCCGACCCGCCCGGCAACCGGCGCGTTCCGCGCCCAGCCGAAGAATTGGTCGACGATCGTGCCCATGGAGTGCCTGTCCCCCGTCGATTGCGTTAACGGATGGTGCACAGAGAGGCTTAATGAATCGTTGCGAGGGGGCGGACGGCTTTGCGCTTTTCGCCGCAGCCGCTAGTCTCCTGAAGGGGTGATCAGATGGCGGGTCTCCATTTTGAGGACTTCGAGGCCGGGCGGCTGTTCCACCATCCGCTGCGCCGTACCGTCACCGAGATGGACAATGTCCTGTTCTCCAGCCTGACGCTCAATCCGCAGCCGCTCCACATTGACCGGCACTTCTGCGAGACGGAGACGGAGTGGGGCCAGCCGCTCATGAACTCGCTGTTCACGCTCGGCCTGATGATCGGCATCTCCGTCAACGACACGACGGTCGGCACCACAATCGCCAATCTCGGCATGAGCGAGGTGCGCTTTCCCGCTCCGCTCTTTCAGGGCGACACGGTGCATGTCACGACCGAGGTGATGGCGAAGCGCGAATTGAAGTCGCGGCCCGACGCCGGCATCGTCGAGTTCGAGCACAGGTGCTTCAAGCAGGACGGCACGCTGGTCGCGATCTGCCGCCGCCATGCCTTGATGAAGAAAGAGGCGGCCTAGGCGATGCGCTCGCTGCTCTTCGTTCCGGGCGATGCGCCGGAGAAGCTTCAGAAAGCCTTCCGCTCCGGCGCCGACGCGCTGATCCTCGACCTTGAGGATTCCGTCGCACTCGACGCCAAGGAGCAAGCACGGCGGACCGTGCTCGCCTTCCTGCAGGAGCATCGCGGCATCGCCGAGCGCCCCCGTCTTTATGTGCGCATCAATCCGCTTGCCTCGCCGCTCTCCGAAGGCGACCTCGACGTCGTCATGGTCGGCGCCCCCGACGGCATCGTCCTGCCGAAGTCCGAGAGCGGTGCCGAGGTCACGCTGCTCGACGCACGTCTCTCGGTGCGCGAGGCGCTGCACCGGATCGCGGACGGGACGACGCGGGTCCTGCCGATCGTGACGGAGACGGGCCGGGCTGTCTTCGGGCTCGGCAGCTATCGCGGGTCAAGCGCGCGGCTGGCCGGCCTCACTTGGGGTGCTGAGGATCTCTCCGCCGAGACGGGCGCGCAGCAATCGCGGAACGACGGCGAATGGACCGCGCCCTTCCAGACGGTCAGGAGCCTCGTGCTCTTCGCGGCGGCGGCCGCCGGCGTCGCCGCGATCGACACCGTCCATACCGACTTCCATGACCTTGAGGGCCTGGCGCGCGACTGCGAGACCGCACTTCGCGACGGCTTCTCCGGCAAGCTTGCGATCCATCCCGACCAGGTGCCGCTCATCAACGACGCCTTCACGCCCTCGATCGAGGCGATCGTGCGCGCCGAGGCGGTGGTCACCGCCTTCGCCGAAGCCGGTGACGCCGGCGTGATCGCGCTCGACGGAAAAATGCTCGACCGCCCGCACCTGAAAGCCGCCGAGCGCCTGCTTGACCGCGCCGGCCGCATGCCGGCGCCAGACCCGGCAGCCGAGCCTGCGCAACCCGAAGCCATAGAGGCGCCAGCGGAACCTGCGTCGGCTCTAGAGTTCCGCCGTCGAAGCCCAGTCGGTGGGGCCGGACGCACAGCCAACCGAATCTGAAATGAACGAAAAGCCGAGCTCAAAGGAACCGGAATCGGCAGCGTGATTTCGCGCCGCGCTTAGGGTGCGCTTGCCCCCGCGTCCCACTCCCCCACCTTCTCCCCCAAATCCGGCCTGTCCCTCTCCACCGGCTCGACTTTCGCCGTCCCGACATGGACGAACCCCGCAATCCTCTCCCCCTCTTTCAGCCCGAGCCAGGCCTTCGCTTCGTCGTCATAGGCGTACCACCCGGTCAGCCAGTTGGTGGAAAACCCATAGGCGTTCGCTGCGTGAACCAGGTTGAGCGCCACCGCGCCGGCCGAAAGCTGCTGCTCCCAGAGCGGGATTTTCGGGTGGTCGGCGATTGGCGACGAGACTACCGCGACCACCAGCGGGGCGTCCGAGAAACCCTTCGCCTTAGCCGTGCGGATCGCGCGCTCCTTCTCGTCGGGATGCTTCGCCGCGATCTTTTCCAGCCCGGCGATCGCCTTCTCGCGCGTCGCCTGGTCGAAGAGGATGAAGCGCCAGGGCGCGAGCTTGCCGTGGTCGGGCACGCGCGCGGCGATCGTCAGCATGGCGCGGAGTGCGTCCGCATCCGGGCCCGGCTCGCCGAGCTGCGCCGCGGGAATGGTGCGGCGCGTCGAAAGATAGGATACGAGGCGATCGTCCATGGGAGGCCTTTCATGTCTTGAATTCGCCATTCTGGCGGGCTTACCACGGCTTCTCGCGGAAGCGCCATTCGCACGGGCGCCGTGCACCGATCGGGAATTGACCGGAGGGGAGTTCTGGGCGGCCGATGACGACATTTGGATCAATCGTCGCGCGCGTCTTCATGGCGCTTGCTTTCGCCCTCGCCGCCGCGGGCGCCGGCGCGCAGACGGCGGACGATCCGGCGGCCGACATCTACTCGCAAGGGCTGGTTGCCCCAAGCCTCGATGCCGGGATGGGCGCCCCCGCGAATACGCTCGCGGCCCCGCAGGTCACGCCGGCGCCGGCACCAGCTCAGCCGGCACTCAACGCCGCCGCCGCCACCGGCCGCCATCACCAGCTGATTCTCGAAGCCCGGCTCGTCGCCGACGGCGCGCCGCTCACCGAAGGCATCATCTGGCGAGTCTTCAGCACCGTGCCCGATGCGGACGGCAATCTTGCAATGGTCGCCCAGACGAAGCCGAGCGGAACCGTCGCAGTGGAGCTCACGCCCGGCGACTACATGGTGCACGCCGCCTTCGGCCGCGCCGGCGCCACCAGGCGCGTCACCGTCGTCAATGCCGACCAGACACAGTCGCTGGTGCTTGATGCCGGCGGACTGAAGCTTGAATCGGTGGTCGGCGACGGCCGGCCCATCCCGCCCGACCAGCTCACCCTGGAAGTCCAGCAGCAGGACGGCGAGGGCGACTTCATCACGCTCGTCGCGGACGCTGAGCCCGGGCGGATCTTGCGGCTTTCCGCCGGCACCTATCACGTCGTCAGCCACTACGGGAACATCAACGCCGTCGTGAACGCCGACATCGAGGTAAAGGCCGGCAAGCTAACCGAGGCGGTCATGCGCCACACCGGCGCCGCGGTGACCTTGAAGCTCGTCGCGGTTGCCGGCGGCGAGGCGCTCGCCAACACGAGCTGGTCGGTCACCACCCAAGACGGAATCCAGGTGCACGAGAGCGTCGGCGCCTTCCCGTCGATAGTGCTCGCGGCCGGCACTTATACCGCCGTCGCCCGCCACCAGGACGAGATGTATTCGCGCGACTTCAACGTCGAGACCGGTATCGACCGCGATGTCGAGGTGAGCCTTTCCGACCTGGTGCAGCCGGAGACCGGCCCCGCGGCTGCTCCGCCCCTTGATGCCGACCAGCCGCTCGCCGCCGACAGCGATACGGTCGCGCCGACCGACAGCGGTTCGACGGTGACCATAGGCGGCGACACGACGCCGACCGACGAAGTGCCCACCGACCAGGTGCCGCTCGATCCGGGCAACGCCGAGCAGGATTCCGACTGAGACACCGGCGCTCGATCCGCCCGGTCTTGTCGTCACCGCCGGGCTTCTTCCTTCCCGGCCAGTCGAACCCCTGCCCTAGCCGCCGCGCCTGACATCGGGCGGCGTTGCTTCTGCGACCAGGCTACGGATCGCGTCCGCAAGCAACGCCGAGCTCTGCTCTTTTTCGCCGAGCCGGCGGATCGACACCGTCTCCTCCTCCGCCTCGCGCCGTCCGACGACAAAGAGCACCGGCACCTTGCCGACAGAATGCTCGCGGACCTTGTAGTTGATCTTCTCGTTGCGCGTATCGGCGCTCGCGCGGATGCCTGCGGCCTGCAGCTCCCGCGCCACTTTTTCGGCATAGGGATCGGCGTCGGAGGTAATCGTCGCCACCACGACCTGCACCGGCGCGAGCCACAGCGGCAGTCGCCCGGCATAATGCTCGAGCGCGATGCCGATGAAGCGCTCGAAAGAGCCGAACACCGCGCGATGTAGCATCACCGGGCGGTGCCGCCCGCCGTCCTCGCCGATATAGATGGCGTCGAGTCGCTCCGGCAGCACGTAGTCGAGCTGATAGGTGCCGCACTGCCAGGTCCGCCCGATCGCATCGGTCAGGTGGAACTCCAGCTTCGGTCCGTAGAAGGCGCCCTCGCCCGGCGCGTATTCGAAGCTGATGCCCGAGGCGGTGAGCGCATCGGAGAGCGACCTCTCCGCCCGGTCCCAGGTCGCGTCGTCGCCCGCCCTGACCGCAGGACGCGTCGCGAGCTTGTAGCGGATGTCGGAGAGGCCCATGTCGCCGTAGACGCGCGCGAAAAGCGCGAGGAAACGCCTCGTTTCGTCCGTCACCTGCTCCTCGGTGCAGAAGATATGCGCGTCGTCCTGTGTCATCTGGCGCACGCGCATCAGCCCGTGCAGCGCGCCGTGCGGCTCGTTTCTGTGGCAGCAGCCGAACTCCGCCATGCGGATCGGCAGGTCGCGGTAGGACTTCGTGCCCTGTCGGAAGATCTGCACATGCGCCGGGCAGTTCATCGGCTTCAGCGCCATCCAGCGCTCGACCTCGCCGTGGATGATCGGACCGTGCTCCTCGATCGAGGGCGTGTGATCGGGCACCACGAACATGTTCTCGCGGAACTTCGACCAGTGACCCGACTGCTCCCAGAGCTTGGCGTCGAGAAGCTGCGGGGTCTTCACCTCGATGTAGCCGTCAGCGTCGAGCCGCCGGCGGATGTAGGCTTCGAGCACGCGCCAGATCGTGAAGCCCTTGGCATGCCAGAACACCGAGCCCTGCGCCTCCTCCTGCAGATGGAAGAGGTCCATCTCGCGGCCGATGCGGCGGTGGTCGCGCCGCTCCGCCTCGTCGAGCATGGTGAGATATTGGTCGAGCTCCTTCTTCGTCGCCCACGCCGTGCCGTAGATGCGCTGCAGCTGCTGGCGGCTTGAATCGCCACGCCAATAGGCGCCGGCGAGCTTGGTGAGCTTGAACGCGTCGCCGACGAAGCCGGTCGACGGCATGTGCGGACCACGGCAGAGGTCGAACCAGTCGCCCTGCGCGTAGATCTTGACGTTCTCGCCTTCGGGGATCGCGTCGACCAGCTCTACCTTGAACATCTCGCCCTTGTCGCGGAACACCTTTTTGGCGCGCTCGCGGTCCCACACCTCCTTGGAGAAGGGGCGGTTCCTGGCGACGATCTCGTGCATCTTTTTTTCGATCGCGGAAAAATCTTCCGTGGAGAACGGCTCGTTGCGGAAGAAGTCGTAGTAGAATCCGTTCTCGATCACCGGGCCGATCGTCACCTGCGTACCGGGAAAGAGCGCCTGCACCGCCTCGGCAAGCACATGTGCGGTGTCGTGCCGGATCAGCTCAAGCGCCGCCGGATCGTCGCGCGTCACGATCTCGACCCTCGCGCCGTCGGGCACGGGGTCGGAGAGATCGGCGAGCACGCCGTCGACCTTCATCGCGGCCGCCTTCTTGGCAAGCGACTTGGAGAGTCCCTCCGCCACGGTCGTGCCCGTCGCGCCTTCCGGGAAGTCGCGTTTGGCACCGTCGGGAAGAGAGATCGTGATCATGTCCTCAGTCCTGTTGGGCGAGCCTTGTCGCCTATGCACCCTTGCCCATGAAATGGAGGATGTCGTTGATCCATCCCTGCTTGGCCGCGCCGTCCGCGCCGCGCCGCGTGTAGTAGGCCGCGGCTCCGTCGTTGCCGACCGCGAAATTGGTCGTGTAGCTCGCCACGATCGCCCCGTCGGCGTCGATCTCCTCGTGCACCCATTCGTGCGAATCCATGCCGGTCGCGTCATAGCTGACGCGGCGCAGCTTGTGCCCAGGCGAAATCGCGAAGAACCGGACGAAATGCACGTCTGCGACATCCATCCTGGGGTCGCCCGGAACTCTGAGAATTGCCATTTGCTCTCCGGCAGTCTCTTGCGCGGCGCGCGGCTCCAGCGCACGTCCCGACACGTCAGGAATTGAAGATGAGGCGGTCCGGCCTCAGGAGCTGGCCGTCCAGCGACCGTAGCGCCACGGCCTAAACCAGCGCGCATTCTCAGGCAAGATTTCCGGCACCGGGTCGAAGCCGTGGGTGCCGCCCGGGCGGCAGCGCGAGAATCGGGCGAGCGCCATCCAGCCGCCCGCCCAAAGCCCGAAGCGGCCGATCGCGATGTCGGCGTATTCGGAGCAGGTCGGAAGATGCCGGCAGGTACGCCCGGCGATGCTCGACAGCGTGTAGCGGTAAAGCTTGATCAGCCCGCGCGCGAGAAGCGCCGGCACCGAGATGAGGCGGTGGGCGAAGCCGGCAGCGCGCGACCGCCGCGCCGCCGCCTCGATGTGTTGCGTGCCGAATTCGCTCACGCAGCGGATATGAGCGCGGACCGCCGCAATCGCAAGCGGCACCCCTCCCCGCCGCTTGGCACGTCAGAAGACCGGGCGCCCCGGAACCGCGAGCTTCGCCGCATAAAGCGAGCTCGAGGCGGTGATGAAGAGCGTGCGGTAATCGTCGCCGCCCCAGGTGAAGTTCGCCGAGTGCTCCGGCATGCGGATCACGCCGAGCGAGACGCCGTCCCGGTCGAAGGCATGAATGCCGCCCGGCCCGCAGGAGAAGAGTGTCCCGGCGCTGTCGATCTTCATGCCGTCGGGGCCGCCCTCGCCTTCCCCGACCGTCTCGGCGAACACTGCGCCGCCGGAAAGCGTGCCGTCCGCCTTGACGTCGAAGACGCGGATATGCGCGCGCATCGTGTCGTTGACGAAGAGCGTCTTCTCGTCGAGCGAGAAGCACAGGCCGTTCGGCTGGTCGAAGTCGTCGGCGAGAAGCGCGAGGCTGCCGTCCTTCGGATCGATGCGGTAGACGCCGCGGAACGAAAGCTCCGGCTCGCGTAGAACGCCGTAATACTCCATCCGCCCGAAAGTCGGATCGCTGAAATAGATCGCCCCGTGGCGATCGACGACGATGTCGTTCGGGCTGTTCAGCTGCTTGCCATCATAGTGCGTCGCAAGCACCGTGATCGTGCCGTCGGGCTCGGTGCGGGTGACGCGGCTCGTCGCATGCTCGCAGCTCACGAGCCGGCCCTCGCGGTCATAGGTGTTGCCGTTCGCCATGTTGCTCGGCTGGCGGAACGTCGTGACGCCCTCAGCCTCGCTCCAGCGGCGCATGATGTTGCCGGGCATGTCGCTGAAGATCAGGAACTTGCCGCGCGGGTGCCAGAGCGGGCCCTCGATGAACATGAAGCCCGTCGCGACGCGCTCCACCTCGACCGCGCTGCCGACCGCCGTCAGGAAGCGCGGGTCGCGGATCTCGGCGCTCATCTCAGCTTGTCTTTGCGAAGGCGACCTTCACCGACCGGCCGTCAACGAACCAGTCTTCGTCCGTGATGTCTTCCCAGGTCACCCAGATCTGTGCCTCGGGCGGCAGCTCCGCCACCTCGCGGATCGCCTCCGTCACGCGGCGCGAGATCTCGTCCTTCCGCTGCTGCGAATGACCCTTGAGAATCCGGATATTCACAAACGGCATCGTTCCCCCCTTTTTTGGCTCAGGCGCCCTTGGCCTCGATCTGGTTCACCGCGTCGACGACGGCATCGAAGGTCAGGAGCGTCGAGGCGTGGCGCGCCTTATAGTCGCGCACCGGCTCCAGATATTTGAGCTCCTCCCAGCGCCCGTCGGGCGGCGCGCCGTTGTCCTTCAGCATCTCGTACATCGCCCGGCGCACATCGCGCAGCTCCTTGGGCGTCGCGCCGATGACATGGCGCGCCATGATGGAGGACGACGCCTGGCCGAGCGCGCAGGCTTTGACGTCATGCGCGAAGTCGGAGACTTTTCCGTCGGCCATCTTCACGTCCACCGTCACGGTTGAGCCGCAGAGCCTTGAATGGGCGCGGGCGCTCGCGTCCGGCTCGGCGAGCCGGCCGATCCGCGGGATGTTCCCCGCAAGCTCCAGAATCTTCGCGTTATAGATGTCGTCCAACATCCAGAATGGGCCGTTACCCGGTTGGTGATGCGTGCCCCGATCCCCTATATAGGGTGTTGTTTAGCGCTGCCGCCAACCCTTGGCGAGCGGAAGGATGGATTTCGATGGACGCCCGCGTGAAAGTCTTGAAACCGGACGCGCCGCTCACCGACGGATCGCGCGCCGATGGGCCGCGGCCGACGCGGGAGGAAGCCGAGGCGGCTGTCAGGACGCTGATCGCCTGGACCGGCGACGACCCCGACCGCGAGGGGCTTCTGAACACCCCGCGCCGCGTTATCAGCGCCTTCGAGGAGCTCTATTCCGGCTATCACCGCGATCCGGCAGACGCGCTCTCCGCCACCTTCAAGGAGATCGACGGCTACGAGGACATGGTGCTTGTCCGCGACATCCCGTTCTATTCGCATTGCGAGCACCACATGGTGCCGTTCTTCGGCAAGGTGCACATCGCTTATTATCCCGTCGACGGCGTCGTCGGGCTGTCGAAGCTCGCCCGCCTCGTCGACATCTATGCGCGCCGCCTGCAGACGCAGGAAACGCTGACCGCGCAGATCTCCGACGCGCTTGGCACCTATGTCGGCGCGCGCGGCGTCGCGGTGATGATCGAGGCGGAGCATCTCTGCATGTCGATGCGCGGCGTGAAGAAGGCTGGAGCTTCGACCATGACCTCGCGCTTCACCGGCGTCTTCAAGCAGGATGCGGCGGAGCGCGACAAGTTCCTGTCCCTCGTGCGCCCGGCGTCGCGCTAGAGCATGATCCCGAGAAGTGGTCACCGGTTTTCGGAAGAGATCATGCTCCAGCAAAAAGATAGAGCCTCCATTCTGATTTAATCGGAATGGAAAAGGCTCTAGCCCCCGAAGCGGCGACGATGTCCGCGCGCTCAGACGCCGCGCCGGCGGCAATCGAGGAATCCGACCGCTTCACCCCGCGCTTCGATGCCGACGGCCTGATCCCCTGCATCACGCTCGACGCCAAGAACGGCGACGTGCTGATGTTCGCCTGGATGAACGAGGAGGCGCTCCGCCTGACGCTTCAGACCGGGCTCGTCCACTATTTCAGCCGCACGCGTCAGGCGATCTGGAAGAAGGGCGAGACGTCCGGCTCGCTGCAGCGCGTCGCCGAGATCGGCACCGACTGCGACCAGGACGTGATCCTCGTCCGCGCCGATGTCGAGAAGCGCGAAGGCACCTGTCACACCGGCCGCACAACCTGCTTCTACCGGCGCATCCCGCTTGGCGCGGGGCCGGTCGAGCGCCGGTTTGCCGAGGTTTCCCCAAGCCGCGACGCCGGCGACTGAGGCGCGAGCCCTAAGCCGTCGTGATGTACTCGCGGATCTTCTCCGCCTCGAACTCGACCTGCTCGATCCGCCGCTTCACGACGTCGCCGATCGAGATGATGCCGACGAGCGCGCCGCCGTCCACGACCGGCAGGTGGCGAAAGCGGCCGTCCGTCATCATCTGCATCACGTCGTTGACCGAGTCCCCCGGCCGGCAGGTGACAACCTTGGCGGTCATCCAATCGGCTGCGGTCTCGCTCAGGCAGTCGCCGCCGCTTTTGGCGACTGCCCGCACGATGTCGCGCTCCGAGATGATGCCGCGGATCGCCCGGCCTTCCGTCACAAGGACGGCGCCCACGCGATGCTTGGCGAGGGTCTCCACGATTTCGGCCAGAGTGGCCGTGGGCGCGGCGGTGAGGACGTCGCTGCCCTTCTCCTCGATGATCCGTCCAACGTGCATCGGATCCTCCCGCGTCTGGCCTCCAGAGGACGGGGCTCGCCCTCTCAAGGGGGCACTATCCTCAGTTTAGTGGTCCGCAGGCGCTTCCGCCAGCCGATTTCAGGCGGCGGCGGGCCTCTTGACCGGGTCGAGCAGCGGAAAAAGCAGGAGTCCCGCCAGGAATCCGCCGATATGCGCTTCCCACGCGATCGGCCCGGCGACGCCCGAAACCAGCGGTCCGGCAAAGCCGAACACGATGTTGATGGCAAACCAGATGAGGATGAAGGCGAGCGCCCTGCCGTTGAGAAGCACTGCGAGGAGCGGCTCCGCCGGCACGTTGAACGCCGTCGGATCGCGGCCGCCGGCAAGCGGGCCGCCCGGCGCAAAGGCGAAGCGCGCCGTCCCCGCCATCATGCCGGAGATGGCGCCCGACGCGCCGATCACCAGCGTGTCGTCGCCGAGATGCGTCAGCGCGTGAAATCCCGCCGCGGCGACGGTCGAGATGAGGCTCAAGAGCAGAAACCTGACGCTCCCGAAGCGCCGCGCCAGCGCCGCGCCGAAGCTCGCCATCCATACGAGGTTGACGATCAGGTGAACGTAGCCGCCGTGGAGGAAGGCGTAGGTGACCGGCGACCAGAGCTTCGCCCCGAAGCCGCCCGGAAGCGCCGCGCCGAGCGCACCGTAGCGGGCCGGGATGAAGGCAAAGGTCTCAAGCACCCAGGTGTCCGACGCCTCGCCGATGACCTGTCGCACGACCTGAACGGCGATGAAGGCCAGGGCGAGCCAGGTGACGGCGGGCGGAAGATTGATGGCGGGCGTGCGATTCATGCGCCCCGGTCATGCCCGGCGCGGACCGCTTCACGCAAGCGGCCAGTGAGCAGGGCACCGCGACAAAATGAAAACCGCCGAGCTTCACACCCGGCGGCTTCCGAACCCCTGCCCGCTTTTTTGACGCCCCAGTCTCAAGCAACTCAAGTCTCAAGCAACTGGTCTGGCGAGTGGACGCCGACGCCCGCCGCTTCGCAATCGTCAGCTTTCGTTAACCTTAACGATTGGTTTCCGCCCGCCTCCGCGGCGTCACGTGTCACCTCTTGAGACCCAGGCGTTGCGGCAGGCTGCCGGTAGAGCGGCCGCCGAGCACCGGGAGTCGGGGGCGTTATGAAACATGAGACGAGCACAGCCCTTTACGACTATTGGCTGAGCTGCCGCCGCGACGCGACCGTTCGGGCAAGCGGCATCCGTGCGGCCGAGCTCGCGCCGATACTCCCCTCGCTCTTTCTGATCGATCTCGACAGTTCCGAAACCCCCGAATTCCGCTTCCGCTTCTGCGGCGCCTCGATTGCCAGGCGTTACGGTCGCGACCTCTCCGACGAGAATTTCCTCTTGCTGTGGGCGCCGGACGACCGGCGCACGCTGAAGAGCGACCTGCGTGCCAGGGCATTCCGCTCGACCGGACTTGTCGCCGGTGTGATGTGCGAAACGATGGGCAGCGGCTTCATCTCGTTTGAGATGCTGCTCCTGCCACTTGCAGGCGAGAACGGCACCGCCGGCGCGATCGGCTCAATGCTCAGAATCGGCGGACACGAGGAGACGAACCGGATTCGCGCGCGCATCGTTGCGCAGTCGCTGCGCTCAGTCCGCTTCCTGCCGCAGGCGCCTTTGAACGATGCTATCCAAAGCTTGGCATCGCCGCTCCCGTTCATGCACGCCTCACACGGAAAACCGCGCCGCTATGGGCATCTGACGGTAGTGAGCGGCGGCAAATAGGCCGCGGGCCGCGCCGCGGCGCGTCCGCTAATCGCTTACAGATATTTAACGACAACGGCATAGCTTCCGCGTCGGGCCGCAACCGCCCGCATAAGTTGGATCCAACGGGGTTGCCATGCCGGCGCTGGAAGCTGTTCAAAATACACCGCCCGCTTCCGAGGTTTCGAAGCGGCGCTTTCAGCGTGTACAGCTCAGCCTGCTCGGCCGCTGCATGTTCTCCGACCAGCGCGAATGCCCCTGCCAGCTGCTCGCAATCTCACCCGGCGACGCGGTGTTCGTGAGCCCGTTCAGCGGCGAGATCGGCGAACGCGTGATCGCTTACATCGACGACATCGGCCGCGTCGAGGGCGTCACCCTCGAGCATGTCGAACACGGCTTCGTCATGTCGATCAGCGCCTCGCAGCGCAAGCGCGACAAGCTCGCCGACACCTTGACCTGGCTTGCCAACCGTCACGTGCTCAGTCTCGAAGAGGACCGCCGCCACCTGCGTCGCACCCCGAAGCGCAGCGATGCCACGATCGTTCTTCCCGACGGCGCATCACACAGCGTCAACGTCGTCGACATGTCACTGTCCGGCGCCGCACTCGCGACGACGCTTCGGCCGCCGCTCGGCTCGCCGGTCCGTCTCGGGCGTCTCGGCGCGCGCGTCATCCGCCATTTCGACGACGGGATCGGCATCGAATTCCTGCGCCTCATGTCCAACTCCGCGATCGAAAAGACGATCGAGAAGGAATTTTTCTAGCCGCTGTTTCGAATTGGCACAGAAATCCGCGCCACGTGGAAATTTTCGCGGCTTCATATTTCGTTGATCGTAACTTTTAGCTCCACCGCAATCGAAATTCTGCTAATCTCCCTCGCAATGGGGGGCGATAATAATGTCCGCGTTCTTATGCCGGCCCAGTTTGGCCGGTTTTTTTGCATTCGCCGCGCTGGCGGCGTTCACTGCCGGCCCCGCCGGCGCCGATAGCATCTCCATGCCGATAAGCGGCTGGAGCAATCCGCCGGTCGGCTACATCGATTTCTGCCGGCACTTCGCCGATCAGTGCGTCGTCCACGGCAGCGACGTCGCGGAAAGGCTCTCCACCACGCATTGGCGCGACCTGCAGGAGGTCAACACCCTCGTCAACCACACGGTCATTCCGGTCACCGACCTGCAATATTACCATCGCGAGGAGGTGTGGACGCTGCCGACCTCCTATGGCGATTGCGAGGACTACGCGCTTCTGAAGCGCAAATGGCTGGTCGACCGCGGCTGGCCGACGGGCTCGCTGCTGATCACAGTGGTCTTCGACGAGGTCGGTGAGGGCCATGCGGTGCTGATCGCGCGAACCAGCGACGGCGACTTCGTGCTCGACAACAAGACCGACAAGGTCAAGCGTTGGTACGAGACCGCCTATCGCTACGTGAAGCGGCAATCGATCGACGACCCGAACCGCTGGGTGTCGGTCGGCGACACGCGATGGTCGACGCCAAGCACGGCGACTTCGCACTGACTTCCGGCGTGACGCCGGCGGATCTAGCGCTTCGTGTCGAACGGCGCGAATTACAAGTGCGGCTGGATTTCGATGCGCGGCGCTGAACGTCATCGCCCCTGCGCGATGATGCGTCGGCGCTGCGCGGCAGGAAACGCGCCGCTCTACGTCGCGACGAGCAGGCTCACGTAGAAGATCCCGGCGCAGACGCTCCACATCCCCGCGATCGTCACGCCGATCACGGCCGGCAGCATCTTCAGTTCGTGCGAGCGGAGCCCGGTGACCACCTTGCGCACGACGATGAAAGGTCCGCAGAACATGCTGAGGAGAACCGCGAAGGCGAGCCCGGAAAAACTCGGGCGCACCGCGAAAAGCTCGGCGCTCTCCGACGTCATCCACTGATAGAACGTGGCGATCGTCGCCGCAGCGACAAAGCCCATCGCCCCGCAATACGCAAAAACACCAAGTTCGGACACGAGAAGACTGGCCCCCAGGCGTTAACTATTCGTTAACTTTTGGGGAGAGTAGCCGCGGAAACGGCCTCCCGCAAGCGCGGGCGGCGCGGAGCGTCGCTTCGAGTGCCGGCTTAGTTAACCTGACTCAGGCGTTCAGGTCGAAATCGAGGATCGCCATCGTGAAATTGTAGGACAGCTCTTCGTCCTCGTCGTCGCGGTAGATCACGCCGATGAACTCCTCGCCGATCAGCACTTCGGCGGAATCGTCCTTGCGCGGCCGCGCCTTGACCGCAATCCGATCATTGGAGAACAGGCGGCGGAGATAGCGCTCCACCTTTTTCAATTCCTCGATGGTCACAGAGCTGCCCCGGATGGCTGACGGCGGCCTTCTTAGACCGCCCCGCCAGCCCGCACAACCGGCGCCCGGAAAAGGAAAAGTCGCGTCAGCCGTTCTGGCCGCTATTGCCGTCGGTCTCGGCGAGCACCTGGTCCATGCTGCGCGCCGGCTCGGCACAGCCCGCCTGCCCCACCACCTTCGCCGGCACGCCGGCGACGGTCGCGTGCGCCGGCACCGGCTTAAGCACCACGGAGCCGGCCGCCACGCGCGAGCAGCCGCCGACCTCGATGTTGCCCAAAATCTTCGCGCCGGCGCCGATCAGGACGCCGCGGCGGATCTTCGGATGCCTGTCCCCGGTCTCCTTGCCGGTGCCGCCGAGCGTGACATTCTGAAGGATCGAAACGTCGTCCTCGATCACCGCGGTCTGGCCGACGACGACGCCGGTCGCGTGATCGATGAAGATGCCCTTGCCCATCGGCACCGCCGGATTGATGTCGACCTGGAACGCCTCCGAGATACGGCTTTGCAGGAGATAGGCGAAGTCGCGCCGGCCGCGACCATGGAGCCAGTGCGCCAGACGATGCGCCTCGATGGCGTGGAAACCCTTGAAATAGAGGACCGGCTCGATGAACCGGCTGCAGGCGGGATCGCGGTCGAAGACGGCGACCAGATCGGCGCGGAGCGCAATCGGATAGTCCCGATCGGCCGCCGCCATCTCGCCGAAGGCGCGGTTGATGATGTCGCCATCAAGGGCGGCGCTGTCGAGGCGGTCGGCGATCCGGTGCGCGACCGCGTCTTCCAGCCGGCCATGGTTCAGGACATAGGTGTAGACGAAGCCGGCGAGCTCCGGCTCGCGCGCGACGACGGCCTCGGCTTCGCTGCGAAGCCGCGTCCATATCGGGTCAAGCGACTCGACCGCGCTGACTGCCGGACCGGTGGTTGTCACGCTCATCGTTGCCTCCATTCGCGCCGCCATTATACGCCAAGACGCCGGGCGGTGGGAGAACCGCGCACCTTAAAGTGAAGCGCTCCCCTCGGCGTCTCGGTTCAGAAACGCAATCACCGCCTCTTTGTGCCTCCTGTCGCCGACCGCCTTCATATGGTCGCGCCCGGGAATTGTGAAAGCCTCGCCTTTGGGGATCAGCGCTGCAAGCGCCTCGGGGCTGCCGGCGATGGTATCGTCGCTGCCGACGGCGACCAGTACCGGCGCCTTGATCCGACCTAGCTCCTCCGGCGTGACCAGCTCGCGCGCGCCGAGGATGCAGGCGGCTAGCGCCTGGCGGTCGCTCTTCGTCTGGTCGGCGAAGATGCGGTAGGCGCGCGCATTTGGATCAGTGACGGAATCGAGCGAAGGCGCACGCAGTGCCGCCGCGATGGCCTCGGTGCCGGGGAGGCCCTTGACCATGGCGTCGCCGAGCCCGCCGAAGACGACGCGCCTGACGCGCTCGGGATGCCGGAGCGCCAGCACCGCCGCGATCCGCGCGCCCATCGAATAGCCGACCACGTCGGCCTCGCCGATCTTGAGATGGTCCAGCAGCCGCCCGGCATCGTCCGCCATCAGCGCCACGCGGTAGGCCTCGGGCTGGTGCGGCTTGCCGCTTCGCCCATGCCCCCGATTGTCGAGCGCGATGACGCGCCGCCCGGCTGCGAGGAGGTCGCGCACCCATGAGGTCGCCACCCAGTTCGCCGCGTGGTTCGACCCGAAGCCGTGGATCAGGAGCGTCGGAAAGCCCGCACCCTCGTCGATGTAGGCGATCTCGACACCGTCTGAATCGAAGACCTGCACGGTTCCCGCTTCTCCTTTGCGCTCTCAACCGGCGCGGACGCTACACGAGCCGCGGACATCGGCAAGAAGGCCGGGGCAAGGTGCGGCAACAAAATCCGTGGCCGCCCTGTTCTCCGCCGTCCCGCCCCTTTATTCTGTGCGCCGCAGCAACCTGCCGGAGACCAGCCCAGAATGGCCGACACTATCGTCCCGCACTTCAAGAACGACAGCGGCGTCCATTCGATCGCAATCGGCGCCCACGAGTTCATGTGCGTCGGCGCCGCGCCGCCCTTCGACCATCCGCATGTCTTCATCGACATGGGCGAGACCGACGAGACGGTCTGCCCCTACTGTTCGACGGTCTACCGCTTCGATGCGTCGCTCAAGCCGACCGAGTCGCGGCCGGAGGGCTGTCTCTACCAGCCCGCCGCCTGAGCCGCGCCCTTAGCCCCCGAGCCCGGATGCGTGTCGCGGTCGCCGGTGGGGGAATCGCCGGTCTGACCGCGGCGGTCGCGCTTGCGGCGCACGGTTTCGAGGTCGTGCTCTTTGAGCGCGTCGCGGAGCCGCGCGAGATCGGCGCCGGCATCCAGCTCTCACCGAACGCGATGACCGTCCTCGAGCGTCTCGGCGTCGCGAGCGAACTCATGGCGCGTGTCTGCGAGCCGCAGGCACTTGTCATTCGCGATGCGGGAAGCGGTGCCGTGCTCACGCGGGTACCGCTCGGGCCTGACGCGCGAAGCCGCTACGGCGCACCCTATTGCACCATGCACCGCGCCGATCTGCAGGCGGCGCTTCTTGCCACGGCAAGGCGTCAGCCGGTGATCGATCTTCGTCTCGGCGCCGAGGTCGATGAGGTGCGGGCAAGCGACAGCGTCGCCTTCACGGCCGCCGGTGAGGCTGAGAGTTTCGACGTGCTCGTCGCCGCCGACGGTATCCGCTCCGGCATCCGCCAAAACCATTTCCGCCACCCCGGTCCGCGGCCGTTCGGCCTGACGGCCTGGCGCGCGCTTGTGCCGATCGGTGATGCCGCGAGGGCCGTCGATACGAATGTCGTCGGCCTGTGGCTCGGCGCCGGCGCGCATCTCGTGCACTACCCGGTCGTGAGCGGCACCCGCCTGAACGTTGTCGTCATCGCCGCGGCGAGCCACGCGGTGCCGCCGCTTCAGCCGTTCGGCGGCAATGCGCGCCGGCTGGTCGAGACCGCGCCAGACTGGATAGCCTCGCCGCTCTTCGAGCTCGACCCGCACGTGCCGTGGTGCAAAGGCCGCGTGGCGCTGATCGGTGACGCGGCGCATGCGATGGCGCCAAGCGCGGCACAAGGCGGCGCACAGGCGATCGAGGACGCATGGGTGCTCGCCGCGAAGCTCGCCACGGATCCTACACGACCCGGGCGCGCGCTCGCGAATTACGAAAGCGCGCGGCGTGCGCGCGTTATCAAAGTCGCGCGGACCGCCCGTTCCAATCTCAACGCCTATGGTCTGCGCGGCGTTCCGGCGTTGTTGCGCAACACAGTGCTTCGCGCTTTGCCGACGAACTTTGCACTCGCCCGCCTCGACTGGCTGTTCGGCTGGAAGCCCGAGTAGGAACCGCTGCGCCGCAGCGTCGAAAAACGTCTCTCCAACGGAACGTGCCGACCCCGCAAGCATTGTCGGGGCGATGGCCGCCCAGCAAGGCGCATCGAAGCGCCACGCGGCCACAGTTTCACAAGAACAAGATCGCGATAGCACGAAAAAGGAGGTCGGACATGATCCGCAGATTGATGGCAGGTGTCGCAGTCGTGGCACTGATGAGCGGCGGTGCTTTCACCGCCTCCACTGCTTCCGCCGCTGAGACGCAGTCGGCTCAGCCCCCCGCGGCACAGCAGGATCTCACTGCCGGGCCGGCGGAGAGCTCAGCTTCCGAGACCGGCCTCACGCTCGATCAGCCGTTGCTGGCGAGCGTGCTGATCGGGGACAACGTCTATGCGAGCGCCGCCGACGACGCGGAGAACATCGGCGACGTCAACGATCTCATCGTCGACCAGAACGGCCAGGTCACGCAGGCCGTCATCGGTGTCGGCGGCTTCCTCGGTATCGGCGAGAAGAATGTCGCCGTTCCGGTCGACAAGCTGCAGGTCATGGTGAAGGACGGCGAGGTGCGGCTGGTCTATGCGGCGACGCGCGACCAGCTTGAGGCAGCGCCGGAATTCGACCGCACGGCCTATGATCCGGCCGCGAAATATGCGGAAGAGCAGGCGGCGCAGAACACGGCAGTCACGGGTGCCCCGACGGGGACGGACAGTTCCGGCGGTGCGCTTGCGCCGGCACTCGCGCCGACGGCGCCCGCGGACCAGATGGCCGCCAACCCGCCCGCCGTGGACGATATGACCAACGCCCCTGCGAGCGACATGACCAATGCGCCAGCGGACCAGACGGCGGCGAGCGACTTCCAGACCTTCAACCCCGATCAGATCCGCGCCAGCACGCTGATGGGTCAGTCGGTCTACGGACAGGACGACGAGAGCATCGGCAAGGTCTCCGACCTCGTGCTTGAGCAGGACGGCAAGACCCGCGCGGCGCTGATCGACGTCGGCGGATTCCTCGGCGTCGGCGCCAAGACGGTCGCGATCCCGTTCGAGCAGATCAAGATCGGGACGGTCACGCCTGACGCAACCGCGACCAGCGACCAGCAGGTGCCGCAGGTGCATGTCACGGTCGCCATGACCAAGGACCAGCTGAGCCAGCTTCCGCAGTATCAGTCTGCGCAGGAGCAGGCCGCGGCAAGCGCGGTGCCTCCCGCGACCGGGACTGACGTCCCCGCCGCGACCGGGGCTGATCAGAATGCCGCGACCGCGATGAACAGCCCGGCCCCGGCCGATGCGAACAACGCCACGGCGCCCGCCGACCAGAACAGCGGTACGGCGAACGACAGCAACATGGCGGCGAACGCGCCCGACCAGAACCAGCCGCTGGTGACCGGCTCGGTCGGCACCTCCCTGCAGCCGGCCGCGCAGGATATCGCCGCAAGCGACCTGATAGGCGCGACGGTCTATGGCCCGGACGACAAGACGATCGGCAAGATCGACGACCTCGTCTTCAAGAAGGACGGGACGATCGAAGCCGTGGTGGTCGATGTCGGCGGCTGGCTCGGCATCGGGGCGAAGCCGGTGGCGATCTCGTTCGACCAGCTTCAGACGCGGAGGGACGAGTCCGGCGCCTTCATCGTGGCCCTCGACACGACGAAAGATCAGCTCAAGAACGCGCCGACCTATGAAGTGAAGGCGCTCTAAGGACCCTCACCGGTCAATGCGAGGCCCGCCGGTTCCGCCGGCGGGCCTTGTCTTGCACTCAGCGTTCGTTGTCGCCGCGTGCTGCCCACAGCATGCCGCGATGCAGGATGGTCTTCATCTCAGGCACCTCGAACTCCTTCGCGACATGCCCGAGCGACGAATAGAACACCCGCCCCTTGCCGTAGCGCCGCTTCCACACGACCGGCATGACGACGTCCTTCGTCCACCACGCATGCTTTCCGGAGAAGGTCGTCGTCGCCAGCACCTCGTTGGCCGGGTCGACGTGCATGTAGTACTGCTCGGAGTGGTAGGGGAAGCTCTCGATCCCCTGCACGATGGGATCGTCCGGCTTCGTAACGTCGACGCGGTAGTCGATGATGTTGCCGGGATGCGCGACCCACTGCCCGCCGCACATGAACTGGTAGTCGACCGCGTCGCGGAAGGCGTCGCACATCCCGCCGTGATAGCCGGCGAGCCCGACGCCCTCCTCGACCGCCTTGGTGAGGTTCTGCACCTCGTCCTTCTCGATCTTCGACATGGTGTAGATCGGCACGATCAGGCTGAGCTCGCGGATCGCCGGATCGGCGAAGGCGCGGGTCGTGGTTTCGAGCCGCACCTTGAAGCCCTCGCCCTCGAGCATGCCGGCGATGATGTTCGCGCCCTGCTCCGGCTCATGGCCGCTCCAGCCGCCCCACACGATCAGCGCTTCCCGCATTGCCTCACCCCTGCCAGTTGTTCAGCCTCGGCGACCCGCTTTCGCCCCTCATGCCGCAAGCTTGCGCTTGATCAGGCTCTCGCCGATCGGCGCCGGCCGCTCCGGCGCTGTCTTGATCTCGATCGCGCGCCGCGTCTCGGCGGAGCGCCCGACCGCCTCCATAACCTCAAGCACATGCAGCGCAAGGTCGCCGCTCGCGCGATGCGGCCGCTTGCTGCGGATCGCGAGCGCCATGTCGGCAACGCCGATCGAGCGGTAATTGTCGTCGGCATAGGGAAGCTCGGTCTTGACGTTCCGCCACTTGTCCTTCTCGGCGGAGAACTCGATCTCGCCCCCGAACCAGTTCGGATCGGGCACGACCAGCGTGCCCTTGGTGCCGTAGATCTCGATCGGCAGATGCCTGTGCGCCGGAACGTCGAAGCTCATCGAAATCTGGACGATCGCGCCGGAGCGGAATTCGAGCGTGCCGGCTGTGTGGGTCTGGACCTCGACAGTCATCGTCTCGCCGCGCCGCGGCTTTGAGAGGATCGGCCGCGTCGATCTGAGCCTCGACGTCATGGCGCTCACGCGCTGCACCGGCCCGAGCAGGTTGACGAGATCGGTCAGGTAATAGGGCGCCATGTCGAGGATCGGCCCGCCGCCGACCTGGTAATAGAAATCCGGCGCCGGGTGCCAGCGCTCATGGCCCGGGCACATGAAAAAGGCCGTTCCGCCGACGACCTCGCCGATCTTGCCGGCGTCGATCAGCTTGCGGCAGGTCTGGTGCGCGCCGCCGAGGAACGTGTCGGGCGCCGAGCCGACGCGAAGCCGCTTCTTCGCCGCGCGCTCGATCAGCGTCTTGCCGTCCTTGAAGGCGACGCCGAGCGGCTTTTCCGAATAGACGTGCTTCCCGGCGTCAAGCGCCTTCAGTCCGACTTCGACATGCGCTTTCGGCACCGTCAGGTTGATGACGATTTCGATCTCCGGATCGGCGAGAAGCGCCTCGACGCTCACCGCCTTCAGCCCGAACTCCTTGGCGCGCGCCTCGGCCGCGGCCGGAACCGCGTCCGCGAGCGCCTTGATGGCAAGGATCGGAAAGCTCTTCGCGGCCTTGAGATACGCACCGGAGATGACGCCGCAGCCGATCACCCCCACTCCGACCGGCTTCATCGACTCCCCCCGTCGCATTACCCGCGCCCTGCCCGCCCATTCGGCCGCGCCGCAGGCGCATTCTAGTCCCTGCGATGCGCGACGCTGTCAATCCTGCGCCGCAAGCGCAGATCGGAGCGCTTCATCGCTTTCGCGCCGCCACGGTCGCGCCGGTCGGAACGAGCGATCGAGGCCCATGGGCACCGCAAAAGGTCAGGCCGCGCGCCCCCGCGCAGCTGCCAATCCAGCCGATGAAACATTGCGGAGTTCGAGGCAAGTTCTGACCTGAAAACATCAGAAACAATCCGCGCGGAATCAGGGTTTTCCGCCGAGAAATCTCAGAAAATCCCGCCTCCGGCCTTGAATAATTCGCAATAGTGGACGATATTTGACTATCGATCTTTGGCCGGACAACTTGGCCGCTTCGCCTTGGTACTGCCGGGCGCACGTTCAGGCAATCTTCCCAAATCTCGATCTGAACCAAGCCAGGCGCGTTGATGCGCCTGCCTGATGCGTCGCCGTCAGTGAAAGGACACCAAATGAAAACCGGAACGGTCAAATTCTACAATTCACAAAAGGGCTTCGGCTTCATCGCGCCGGACGACGGCTCGAAGGATGTGTTCGTCCATGCAACGGCGCTCGAAGCCGCCGGCATGCGCGGACTGGTCGAAGGCCAGAAGATCTCCTTCGACGTCGAGCAGGATCGTCGCACCGGCAAGGACGCCGCCGCGAATCTGCAGCATCCCTAGTCGACTTGCCTAAGCGGAGACGCGGGGGGTTCCCCCCGCGTCTTCGAGAACCTCGAGCGAGCGAAGGAGCTTCCATGGAGATTCATAGATTCAAGGTTGGCCAGACGGTGCGCTTCTCGGCGGGAGCGGTCAACAAGGGCGTTTCCGGCCTCTATAGAGTTGTTGCGCTGCTCCCGGAGGAGCGCGGCGACCGGCAATACCGCGTGCAGGCATCGCCCGGCACGCAGCAGCGCGTCGTGTGGGAAAGCCAGCTGTCCAGAGTCGATCTTTCCTGACGCCGACGGACAGCACTTCAGCGACACGAGCGAAGGAGCCTCGTCATGGCAAAAGGGCAGCAGCACGGAAACAAGGAAACGCGCAAGCCGAAAGCCGAGAAGAAGAAGCAGAGCGGGCCGAAATATCTGCGTCCGCCGGAGCTCGCCGCACCGGTCAAGGATTCTCACGCGCCCCGGGCGGCCGAAATGAGACGGAACGGAGCCACGGCCGTCTATCCCAATCCGCGCGGCGCGATGGAGGCGTTCGACTACACTTTGCCGGCGGAGATGTTCATCACGCAGGCGAGGTCGATGCGCCGTTCGCCGATTGGCTATCGCCGTTTTCCGAATGCCGCCGAGGCGATCCGTTTCGCCGTTGAGGAGGTTCCGGACAAGCACCTCGCCGGCGCCATTCTGGAGGTTGGGGAGAGTTGCTTCGACCACCGCGCGATCCACGCGCTCTACGAGCGCTCCGACTATCCGCTGAAGCGGCGCTCCGCCGCCTGAACGCACGCGCGCCCACCTCCGCGCCGAGGCAATAGCGCCGGCGCGCCGCAGCGCCATACCGGCTGCACGCGAGCGGGCGCAAATGCTGTAGACTTCCCCGGTGATCGACAAACTGGAATTTCTCCTGGCGCTTGCCCGCGAGCGGCATTTCGGACGGGCGGCGGAAGCCTGCGGCGTCTCGCAGCCGACGCTTTCCGCCGGCGTCAAGCAGCTTGAGGACACGCTCGGCGTCCTCCTCGTGCAGCGCGGCTCGCGCTTCCATTCCTTCACGCCGGAAGGCGAGCGCGTGCTCGACTGGGCGCGCCGCATCGTCGGCGACAGCCGCGCCCTCAAGCAGGAGATCGCGGCGCTCAAGCACGGCCTCTCCGGGCACCTGAAGATCGCAGCGATACCCACGGCGCTCACCACGGTCGTGCAGATCACGACGCCCTATCGCGAGCGCCATCCGAACGTGCGCTTCACCATCCTGTCGCGGAATTCCATCGAGATCCTCGGTATGCTTGAGAACCTCGAAGTCGACGCCGGCATCACCTATCTCGACAACGAGCCGCTCGGTCGCGTCAACAGCGTGCCGCTCTATCAGGAGAAGTATCGGCTGGTCACATCGTCGGCGAGCCTCTTCGCCGGGCGCGACACGGTCACCTGGACGGAGGTCGGCGAGGTGCCGCTCTGCCTGCTGACTCCCGACATGCAGAACCGTCGCATCATCGACGCGCTGCTGACCGGCTCCGGCGCGCGCTCGGTGACGACGCTTGAATTGAACTCGATGATCGTTCTCGTCTCACATGTGCGCACCGGGCAATGGGCAAGCGTGCTGCCGGAGCGGCTTGTCGGCATGTTCGGCGGCAGCGACCGCATCCGCGCCATCCCGATCGTCAACCCCGAGGCGACCCACACCGTCGGCCTCGTGGTGCCGCATCGCGAGCCGATGACACCGCTCGCGCTGGCGCTCGTCTCGGAGGTCCGGAGCCTCGCCGCCATCCTTGCCGGTGCTCCCGCCGGGATGCTCGCCGATAGCGGCCAAACAGCTCGGGATCGATAGGACTTTTCTATCGAACAACGGCCCTGCTTTATTGATTTTCGGGGAATTGTCTGATTGTTGATTTGAATTGGCAATCAAGGATACGCGCATGCCGGTCGAGAGCGACGAAGCGCTGGTTCGCGGCATCATCGACACCCACCGCGACATGGACGGGGCCGCGTTGCCGATCCTGCAGAAGGTGCAGGCGGAGCTTGGCTGCATTCCCGATTTCGCGCTGCCGATCGTCGCGGAGGCGCTCAACATCTCGCGCGCCGAGATTTTTGGCATCGTCACCTTCTACCATGACTTCCGCCGCGAGCCGGCGGGGCGGCATGTCCTGAAACTCTGCCGCGCCGAGGCCTGCCAGTCGGCAGGCGGACGGCGGATCGCCGCGCGGCTGATCGAGGCGCTCGGAATCGACTTCGGCGAAACCTCGCCCGACGGACGCGTGACGCTCGAGGCGGTCTACTGCCTCGGCCTTTGCGCCTGCGCCCCCTCCGCGATGCTCGACGGCACGGTCATTGGCCGCATCGACGACCGGGCGGCGGACGAGATCGCGGCGGAGGTCGCGCGATGAGCGTGCGCCTCTTCGTGCCCTGCGATGCCGGCGCTGTCGCCGTCGGCGCCGACCGCGTCGCGGCCGAGCTTGAGCGGCTGACCGCAGGGAAGGCAATCGAGATCGTCCGCAACGGCTCGCGCGGCCTCTATTGGCTGGAGCCGATGGTCGAGGTCGAGACGCCTGAGGGCCGCATCGCCTATGGGCCGGTCAAGCCCGACGATGTCGCCGGCCTCGTCGACGCCGGCTTGCTTGAGGGCAAGACCCACGCGCTTTGTCTCGGGCCGAGCGAAGACATCCCCTTCCTGAAGCGGCAGACGCGGCTCACCTTCGCACGCTGCGGCGTCATCGATCCGCGCTCGCTCGACGACTATCGCGCGCATGGCGGCTATCAAGGTCTCAGCGCGGCGCTGGACATGCAGCCCGCCGAGATCGTCGAGACGGTAAAGGCGTCGGGCCTGCGCGGGCGCGGCGGTGCCGGCTTCCCGACCGGCATCAAATGGGAGACGGCTCAGAAGGCCGACGCCGCACAGAAATATGTCGTCTGCAACGCCGACGAGGGCGACAGCGGCACCTTCGCCGACCGCATGATCATGGAGGGTGATCCCTTCCTGCTCGTGGAAGGCATGACCATCGCCGGCATCGCGATCGGCGCGACCAAGGGCTTCATCTATCTCCGCTCCGAATACCCGCATGCCGAGATCGCGCTGAACGCGGCGATCGACGCCGCACGCCGCGCCGGGCTTCTCGGGTCGAACGTCGCCGGCTCCGGCAAAGCCTTCGACCTTGAGGTCCGGATGGGCGCCGGCGCCTATGTCTGCGGCGAGGAGACGTCGCTGCTCGAAAGCCTGGAGGGCAAGCGCGGGCAGGTGCGCGCCAAGCCGCCGCTGCCCGCGCACAAGGGCCTGTTCGGCAAGCCGACGATCATCAACAACGTGCTGACGCTTGCCGCCGTCCCGTACATCCTCTCGGAGGGCGCGGAGAAATACCGCGACTTCGGCATGGGCCGCTCGCGCGGCACGATGCCGATCCAGCTCGCCGGCAACGTCAAGCACGGCGGGCTGTTCGAGACGGCGTTCGGCGTGACGCTCGGCGAGCTGGTGAACGATATCGGCGGCGGCACGGCTCCGGCCGCCCGGTGCGCGCGGTGCAGGTCGGCGGCCCGCTCGGCGCCTACTTCCCGCCAGCGCTTTTCGACACGCCGTTCGACTACGAGGCCTTCACCGCCAAGGACGGGCTGATCGGCCACGGCGGCATCGTCGTCTTCGACGACACGGTGGACATGGCCGAGCAGGCCCGTTTCGCCTTCGAGTTCTGCGCGCGTCGAATCCTGCGGCAAGTGCACGCCCTGCCGCATCGGCTCGACGCGCGGCGTCGAGGTGATCGACCGGATCGTCGCCGGCGAGGAGGTCGACGCGAATCTCGCGCTCATTCGTGATCTCTGCGAGACGCATGCGCTACGGATCGCTTTGCGCGCTCGGCGGGTTTACGCCTTTTCCGGTGATGAGCGCGCTCAACCATTATCCCGAGGATTTTTCGCGGCGGCCGCCGCGCGGCGCGCCGAAGCCGCGGAATAGAAGGCCAGAGGAGAGACCAATGGCCCTCGTCCACGAGATCGACTACGGCACACCCGCGCTCGAAGTCGGAGCGGCTGGTCACGCTTACGATCGACGGCATGCCGGTCAGCGTGCCGGAGGGCACCTCGATCATGCGCGCCGCGATGGAGGCCGGGACGCAGATCCCAAAACTCTGCTCGACCGACATGCTCGACGCCTTCGGCTCCTGCCGGCTCTGCCTGGTCGAGATCGAGGGCCGCGCCGGAACGCCGGCCTCCTGCACGACGCCGGTCGCGCCGGGCATGGTCGTCCACACCCAGACCGACCGGCTCGCCCGCATCCGCCGCGGCGTGATGGAGCTCTATATCTCCGACCATCCGCTCGACTGCCTGACCTGTGCCGCCAACGGCGATTGCGAATTGCAGGACATGGCCGGCGCCGTGGGCCTGCGCGACGTGCGCTACGGCTATGCCGGCGAGAACCAGTCTTCGCGAAGTCGAACGGCACGCCCAACGCCGCTTGATCCGAAGGACGAGACCAATCCCTATTTCACCTTCGATCCGTCGAAGTGCATCGTCTGCTCGCGCTGCGTGCGCGCCTGCGAGGAGGTGCAGGGCACCTTCGCGCTGACCATCGAGGGCCGCGGCTTCGGCTCGAAGGTCGCGGCCGGGATGGATGAAGGGTTTCCTCGCGTCGGAATGCGTCTCCTGCGGCGCCTGCGTGCAGGCCTGCCCGACCGCGACGCTTTCGGAGAAGTCGCTGATCGAGATCGGCCAGCCGGAGCATTCGGTGGTCACGACCTGCGCCTATTGCGGCGTCGGCTGCTCCTTCAAGGCGGAGATGCGGGGCGACACGGTCGTGCGCATGGTGCCCTACAAGGGCGGCAAGGCGAACGAGGGCCATTCCTGCGTCAAGGGCCGCTTCGCCTGGGGCTACGCCACCCACAAGGATCGCATCACCAAGCCGATGATCCGCGACAAGATCACCGACCCCTGGCGCGAGGTGACGTGGGACGAGGCGATTGCCCACGCCGCTTCCGAGTTCAAGCGCATCCAGGCAAAATACGGCCGCGACTCGATCGGCGGCATCACCTCCTCGCGCTGCACCAACGAGGAGACATACCTCGTCCAGAAGCTGGTGCGCGCCGCCTTCGGCAACAACAATGTCGACACCTGCGCCCGGGTCTGCCACTCGCCGACCGGCTACGGCCTGAAGTCGACCTTCGGCACCTCCGCCGGCACGCAGGATTTCATCTCGGTCGAGAAGGCCGACGTGATCGTCGTGATCGGCGCCAACCCGACCGACGCGCATCCGGTCTTCGCGTCGCGCATGAAGAAGCGTCTGCGCGAGGGCGCGCAGCTGATCGTCATCGACCCGCGCCGTATCGACCTCGTGAAGTCGCCGCATGTCCACGCGGCGCATCACCTGCAGCTCCTCCCCGGCACCAACGTCGCCGTCATCAACGCCATCGCGCATGTCGTCGTGACTGAGGGCCTCGTCGACGAGGCCTATGTGCGCGAGCGCTGCGAGATGGAGGATTTCCAGGCCTGGGCGAAATTCATCGCCGAGGAGAAGAACTCTCCTGAGGCGCTGGAAGAAGATCTCCGGCGTGCCGGCGGCGGAGCTCCGCGCCGCGGCGCGGCTCTATGCGACCGGCGGCAACGCTGCGATCTATTACGGCCTCGGCGTCACCGAGCACAGCCAGGGCTCGACCATGGTCATGGGCATGGCGAACCTTGCGATGGCGACCGGCAATGTCGGCAAGGTCGGCGCCGGCATCAATCCGCTGCGCGGCCAGAACAACGTGCAGGGCTCGTGCGACATGGGCTCTTTCCCGCACGAGCTCCCCGGCTACCGCCACGTCTCCGACGACGCGGTGCGCCAGAGTTTCGAGGCGCTCTGGGGTCTCGGCCTCTCCGACGAGCCGGGCTTGCGAATCCCGAACATGGTCGACGAGGCGGTCGACGGCAATTTCAAGGGCATCTACATCCAGGGCGAGGACATCGCGCAGTCCGACCCGGACACGCAGCATATCACCGCCGGCCTCCGCGCCATGGAATGCGTGGTGATCCACGACATCTTCCTGAACGAGACGGCGAAATTCGCGCATGTCTTCCTGCCCGGCGCGACGTTCCTGGAGAAGGACGGGACCTTCACCAATGCCGAGCGCCGCATCAGCCGCGTGCGGAAAGTGATCGCGCCGCTTTCCGGCATGGCCGACTGGGAGGCGACGGTCGCGCTCTCGAACGCGCTCGGCTACGAGATGCAGCTATTCGCATCCCTCCGAAATCATGGACGAGATCGCGGCGCTGACGCCGACCTTCAAGGGCGTCTCCTTCGACAAGATCGACCGGCTCGGCTCGATCCAGTGGCCGTGCAACGACGCGGCACCCGAAGGCACGCCGGTCATGCATGTCGAAAAATTCGTGCGCGGCAAGGGCCGCTTCATGCTGACGGAGTTCGTGCCCACCGAGGAGCGGACCGGCGCGCGCTTCCCGCTGATCCTGACCACCGGCCGCATTCTTTCGCAGTATAATGTCGGGGCGCAGACGCGGCGTACCGCGAACGTCGCCTGGCACGACGAGGACGTGCTTGAGATTCATCCGCTCGACGCGGAGAACCGCGGCATCCAGAGCGGCGACCTGGTGGCGATCCACAGCCGCTCCGGCGAGATATCGCTTCGCGCTCTGGTCAGCGAGCGGATGCAGCCGGGCGTCGTCTATACGACCTTCCACCATCCGGAGAGCGGCGCCAACGTCGTCACCACCGACTTTGCCGACTGGGCGACAAGCTGCCCCGAATACAAGGTCACGGCGGTCCAAGTGCGCCGCACCAACGGCCCTTCCGCCTGGCAGGAGCATTTCGAGGAAGAAGCGCGCACGATGCGCCGCGTCGAGGCGCATCTCGACGCTGCCGAGTAGCCGGGAACAGGAGCGCTGACGTGAGCGAAAAGCTCGAAAAGCTCATTCGCGTGGCGAACCAGGTCGGCGACTTTTTCGCCCCCTATGGCGACGAGAAGGCAGTCGACAGCATCGCCGAGCATCTGCGCTCCTTCTGGACGAACCGCATGCGGAGCGAGCTTTTCGCTTACGCTGTGTCGGGCGGCGCCGGGCTCCACCCCGTGGTGCTGAAGGCGGTGAAGCGCATCAACCCGGCCGACGATCCGGCAAAGAAGGTGCCCGCCGGATGACGGCGCTCGCCGCGGACGAGCACGAAGCCGCGCCGCTCCCGGCTCCCCTTCTTCGCCTGCCGGCTATTTCATTTCGCGCTGGGAAGCCTGACGCCGGCGAGCGCGCCGTGCCGGAGGAGACCGCCGTCGCGCTCTCCTATGACGGCGCGACGCAGGCGGTGATGATGGCAACTCCCGCCGATCTTCGGGATTTCGCCATAGGCTTCAGCTTGACGGAAGGGATCGTCGAAGGGCCAGGCGAGATTAAATCGCTCGAGGTCCTTCCGACGTCCGACGGCGTGGAGCTGCAGATGTGGCTGAAGACGCCGCGCGGCGAGGCGCTTGCCGCACGCCGCCGCTTCCTTGCCGGCCCAACAGGCTGCGGGCTCTGCGGCGTCGACAGCCTCGCCGCCGCAATGCGCGCGCCGCTGAAGGTCGGGGGCGCGCTTCGGGTCACTCCCGCCGCGATCGCGGCGGCCGCAGGGTCGCTTCGCGATGCGCAGCCGCTCTTTCGCGACACCCGCGCCGTCCATGCCGCGGGGCTCTGGCGTTCGGGGAGCGGGCTCATCCTCGCGCGCGAGGATGTCGGCCGCCACAACGCGCTCGACAAGCTGATCGGCGCCGCCGCCCTCGCCCGGATCAGCGCCGCGGACGGCGTGCTCGTTCTCACCAGCCGCGTCTCAGTCGAGATGGTGCAGAAAGCGGCCGTGCTCGGAACCCCGATCCTGGTCGCCGTCTCCGCCCCGACCGCCCTCGCCGTCCGCATGGCCGAGGCGGCGGAAATCACCCTTGTCGGCGTCGCCCGCGACGACGGCTTCGAGGTCTTCACGCACCCGCAGCGAATCGAAGCAGGGGCAGCACTCGATGCCGACGCTACCGGATAGCCGGCAATGCGGATCGTTCGGACTCTCGTCAGCCATGTTTCTGTTTCTGCCCGGCGGAACATTGACCGGCATGGCCGCAGCGTGGTGAAATCTCCACACACCTTGCTCGACGCCCTCGCGACCCTGAGCCGGCCGGCCGCTTCCAGGCCGCGCGCGACGACGGGCCGCGGGAACTGGCAGTGCCTCGCGCGGATTCATGCTGCGTGGTCACCCGCCGACCAGAACCGCATCTTGTTCGCATGACCGATCATTCCGCCGTTGCCGACAACGCCTCCATGGCCAATGAATCGAAGGTTCATCGGCGCGACTTTCTGCTTCTGGCAACCGGCATGGTGGCCGCCGTGGGCACCGTCTTCACGGCATGGCCGTTCATCGATCAGATGGAGCCGGCGGCCGACACCCTCGCCGCGGGGGCGCCTTTGGCGGTCGATCTCTCCGAGCTTCAGCCGGGCCAGCAGATCGTCGTTCTTTGGCGATCGAAGCCGATCTTCATTCTCCGCCGCACGGATGCCGCCCTGAAGGAGCTCAAGCAGGAAGGCCTTCTGTCAAGGCTGCGCGACCCGCAGTCCGACCAGAGGCAGCAGCCGGCCTACGCGAAGAACTGGTCGCGCTCGGTCAAGCCGGAGTATCTGGTTGTGGTCGGCATCTGCACGCATCTTGGATGCATCCCCGGCTACAAGCCCACCGTCGGCTCCGTCGGCGCCGATTGGCCGGGCGGATATTTCTGCCCCTGCCACGGCTCGAAATACGACCTCGCCGGACGCGTCTTTCGCGGCGTCCCGGCGCCGCTCAACCTTCCGGTGCCGCCCTACCGATTCGATAGCGACACATCTTTGACGATCGGCGAAAATCCCGAGGGAAGCTCCTTCTCCCTGTCTGAAGTCGAGACACTTTGACCGGATCGCCGCAGCGCGCGGGCGCTCCATAGCGGCAGCGTGGTGCGGGCGGCCGGACTCGAACCGGCACAACCTTTCGGCCGAGGGATTTTAAGTCCCTTGCGTCTACCAATTCCGCCACGCCCGCCTCACGTTCCCTCGGCTATGCCGCGGGAAAGTCAAGATCAAGTTGACGGGAAGCGATGTCGTGCGACGCCTTCGGCGGCCATGGCGCGCCAATGAGGAAGAGTTGGGTCGAATGCCGCGCGCGCCCGCCTCCCCTCACCGTCCCAAATGCCGCTCCAGCTCATGCTCGATGCGGCGCAGCTCCTCGATCGCCTCGCGGATGCGGCTGCGGTCGGGGATGCTGACGGCGACGTGCTTGCCGACGCGCGTCATCGGGCCGTCCTCGCCGGAATCGCCGCGCAGGCCATCGAGGCGATAGCAGCCGACCGGGCGCGCGAAGCCCTTGAGCTGCATGTCGGCGAGGCGCTCGCAGTCCGCCAAATCCTCAAGCAGCAGATAGGTCGAGTCGCTGATCAGGATGGTGTCGGCCGCCGCCGCCGTCTGCAGGCGCGAGGCGAGGTTCACAGCGCTGCCGAGAGCCGTATATTCGAGCCGGTGCTCGGAGCCGAAATTCCCCACCGTGCAATAGCCGCTGTTGATGCCATGCGCACCCTGAGCGGGTTGGAGATGCCGTTCTGGCGCCAGAGCGAATCGAGCCCGCGCACGCGTTCGCGCATGGCAAGCGCCATGCGCGCGCATTTCAGCGCGTCCTCGCGGTCGCCGTCCGTCTCCGGGTCGCCGAAGAACACCAGGATCGCGTCGCCGATGAACTTGTCGATGGTGTCGCCGAACTCGATCGCGATGTTCGACATCTCCGTCAGGTAGGTGTTGATCAGGAACGACAGCCGCTCCGGCTCCATGCCGTCGCTGATGTCGGTGAAGCCCTCGATGTCGGAGAAGAAGATGGTGAGGTTCTTGCGCGCCAGCGGATCGGCGCCCTGGTTCTTGCCGGAGAAGATCGAGCCGAGATCTGCGGCGAGAGATATTTCGCCAGCCGGTTTGCAATGCGTTCCAGCTCGCGCGTCTTCTCCTCGATCAGCTCGCGGTCGCGGAGCTTCTCTTCAAGCAAGAGCTCGCGTTCGCGCCGCAACTGCCATTCGGCCGTGCGGTCGACGAACTGCCCCTGCACGCCGTTGAGATAGGTAAAGGTCGCATCGTTGGTGAAGGTCGACATCAGCGAGAAGATACGGTCCTGCCCATCCACCTTGAGCGGGATATGCGGAATGAACACCCGGCCCTCGGTCTTGAGCTGGTCGGAGAAGCTGTCGATGTAGGTCGCCTCCACGCCGAGCTGTTCGAGCACGTCGGGAAAGAAAGCGTTCGAGACGTTACTGAGCACCGGGAAGAACGTCTTGAAGTTGTCGTTGATCTTGAGGACGCGGAACTCGCGGTCGGCGAAGTAGCAGGCGGTGATGGCATTGCGGAAATTGAAGAAGCTGATGTCGAGGATATTCGTGCGGTTGAAGAAGTCCTCAAGGTTGAGCATGGCCTCCCCCGTCGCTTGGCCGGAATCGGCTGGCGGCCGGCGGCCATGCTAACGGAAAACCCGCGCGCCGTGCCGTTTTCGTTCGGCGCTCGCCAAACGCGCCCAACAGCGCTTCAGCCGGGCCGGAATGCGCCGGCGCCAGGCAAGCAAGCCCCCGGCGTTCGGCTCACGAGTCCCTCCTGCCCCTCCCCTGGGACTCTGCCGCCAATCCGTGGCAGGGTCGGCGAGGCACCTGCCCCTCCCGTCCTATCCGATTCGCGGCGGACGCGCGTTGTTGGTGGCGACGTGGCGGCCCCAGTCGAGCAGTTCCTTGCTGCAGTCGTCGCGGCCGATGGCGACCTCGATCAGGCTCGGCCCGTCGTTGGCCAGCGCCTGCGCGATCGCTGCGTCGAGCTGGTTCTGGGTGGTGACGCGCGTGCCCCAGCCCTTGCCCTCGCCGGCATTGAAGACGTTCATCAGCCCGGCATAGTCCCAGTTCTTGATGGGATTGTAGGGACCGTCGTGGATCTCGACCTCGATAGTATAGCCGCCATTGTTGATCAGGAAGATGATCGGTTTCAGGTCGTAGCGGATCATCGTCGAGACTTCCTGCGCGGTCATCTGGAAGGACCCGTCGCCGACCAGAGTGATGACCCGGCGCGGGCTTCCGAGCGCGTAGCCGAGCGTCGCACCGACCGACCAGCCGATCGAGCCGTACTGCATCTGGACCTCGAAGCGGGCGCCCTCGGGCAGTTTCAAACGCATCCCGTTGAACCACGAGTCGCCCGTCTCGGCGACGACCGCGCTGTCGCTGGTCAGCATTTTGGCGACGCTGCGAAACATCTGGCGGGTGGTGATGGAATTGTCTCCGCCGCCCGCGGGCGGCGCGACCTCCTCGCGAATGCGGTTGAAGGCATCAAGCGAGGCGCCGTTCCGTTTCACCTTCTTGGCAAGTTCGGCAAGAAAGGCGGTCATCGGCACGTCGCCGTAGGACGACTGGCTACCGATGGTAACGCCGGTCGGCTGGGCGACGATCATTTTGTTGGCGTCGAGCACGTCGGTGTGTCCGGCCGTGGTGTAGTCGGTGAACGTCGGCCCGGCATAAAGCGCCAGGTCCGCGGATTCGACGATCTCGCCGCAGCCGGGCGAACTCACCGGCCCCCAGACTGTGCCCATGAAGCCCGGGTGCGCCTCGGAGATGAAGCTCTTGGCGTTCGGCATGGCGGCAACGGCATAGCCGCAGGCGTCGGCGAGTTCGGCAAAGGCGGCCTCGGCCCCGCTGGTGCGCAGACCGACGCCGGCCACCAGCACCGGCTTCACCGCGGCGTTCAGAACGTCGGCTGCGTGGTCGACGGCGGCAACCAGCGAAGCGGCATCGGCCGGCGGCGCGCTGCCAAGGGTGCGTGGGCCGGGCGCCGACGTCGTCGCGCCCGCCAGATTGCACCGGGATCTCCAGATAGACCGGCTTGCGCAGGCGCAGCGCCGTATCGATCGCGGCGTCGATTTGCGCGGGGGCCTCGCCTGCGTGTCGAATGATGGTCGACGCGGCGGTCACGCGGGCGAACATCTCGCGTTGGTAGCTGTAGTCGACCAGCCCGATGGTGTGGTGGAGCAGTTCGCTCTCGGCTTCGGAGTTGGTGTTGGGGCCGCCGGAAACGGCGATGACCGGCAGTGACTCGGCATAAGCGCCGGCGATGCCGTTGATCGCGCTCAATCCGCCGACGCTGAACGTGACGACGACCGCCGCCGGGCCGCCGGTCGCCCGTGCATAGCCGTCAGCGGCATAAGCGGCATTCAACTCGTTGCAGCAATTGATCATCGCGAGATCGGTGTTTTTCAACAACTCGTCGAGCAGCACGAGGTTGTAGTCGCCGGGCACCGCGAAATAGTGCTCCATGCCGGCCTGGCGCAGACGCGCCGCGAGATACTGACCGATCGTTGTGGTGGCGATATTGGCCATGACGTTCCCTGCTATTCCGCATGACGGGCGGCGTCGCGCCGGTGAAGTTGGCTGAGCCCTTTGAGTAGCCGATTCGCGGCCTCTCCCGTCGGTATGCTGCGCGAAGCTCAAGATCAAGTTGACCGCGCGCCGGCGCACCGAGGCTGCGCCCCGGCCCCCTACGCTTCGCCGCCGATCCGTGGCACCTTCCCCCTTATGACCACGCTCTTTCCGACCACCGTCGCCGGCTCGCTCCCAAAACCCTTCTGGCTCGCCGAGCCGAACCGCCTCTGGGCGCCGTGGCGCTATGAGGGCGAGGACCTCGCGCGGGCAAAGCGCGACGCGACGCTGCTTGTCGTCAAGCTGCAGGAGGATGCCGGCATCGACATCGTCTCCGACGGCGAGCAGTCGCGCCAGCATTTCGTGCACGGCTTTCTCGAATTCGTCGACGGCATCGATTTCTCCCACAAGGTGGCGATGGGCATCCGCGACAATCGCTATACCGCGATGGTGCCGCGCGTCGTCGGCGCGCTCGCACTGAAAGGCCGCGTGCACGAGATGGAGGCGCGGCTCGCGCGCGCCCATACGACCCGAAAACTCAAGATCACCATGCCCGGCCCGATGACCATCTGCGATACGGTCGCTGATGAGCACTATGGCGACCGCGCCAAGCTGGCGATGGCCTTCGCCGCGCTTCTGAACGCGGAGGCGCGGGCGCTCGAAAAGGACGGCGTCGACGTCATCCAGTTCGACGAGCCGGCCTTCAACGTCTACATGGACGCGGTGAAGGACTGGGGCATCGAGGCGCTGCACCGCGCGATCGACGGCCTCAAATGCCAGACCGCCGTCCACATCTGCTACGGCTACGGCATCAAGGAGAACATCGACTGGAAGGGCACGCTCGGGTCTGAGTGGCGGCAGTATGAGGCGATCTTTCCGGCGCTCGCCAAAAGCCGCATCGGCCAGGTCTCGATCGAAGCGAAGAACTCGCATGTGCCGATGGATCTGATCGCGCTCCTCGAAGGCAAGGATGTGCTCCTCGGCGTGATCGACGTCGCCAGCGACAAGATTGAGACGCCGGAGGAGGTCGCCGAGACGATCGAGCAGGCGATGCAGTTCGTTCCGAAGGAGCGCATAGAACCCTGCACCAACTGCGGCATGGCGCCGATGCGCTGGGAGCTTGCCTTCGCCAAGCTTCAAGCGCTCGGCAAGGGCACGAAGCTCGCGCGGGAACGCTTCGGCTAAAGCCTACCCCGCGCTTCCCGCGATCGGCGGCTGGAACGAATAGCCCATGTCCCAGGGGAAATAGATCCAGGTGTCCTGCGACACCTCGGTGATGAAGGTGTCGACCAGCGGCCGCCCCATCGGCTTGGCGTAGACGGTGGCAAAGTGCGCCTTGGGCAGCAGCGCCCGGACCGTCGAGGCCGTGCGCCCGGTATCGACCAGATCGTCGACGATCAGGATGCCTTCGCCGCCCGCGCCGCCGGCCTTGGTGACCTCTTCGCCGATTCCCTTCAGGACGCTCGGTGTCGCCCTGGTTCTTGTAGTCGTGATAGGAGGCGACGCAGACCGTCTCGATCACGCGGATCTCAAGCTCGCGCGATACGATCGCCGCCGGCACCAGCCCGCCGCGCGTGATGCACACGATGGCCGAGAACGGCCCGGTCCCGGCGAGCCGCCAGGCGAGCGCCCGCGCGTCGCGATGGAATTCCTCCCAGGATACTGGAAATGCCTTTTCGCCTGCCATTCCTTGTCCCTTCCTCGATTCCGCGCCCGGACGCGAGCGCAACCTCCCCCTTGAGGGAGGTTATCCCACGACAGCCGCTCCGCCTTGAGCCCCGCTGGGAGGACTCGCACAGCGCCTTGAGCGCAGCCTCCAGCGCCGCCTTCGCCTCCTTCAAGAGCGCCGCGTCGCGCGAGCGAAGCACCAGCCGCGTCGTGTATTTCTCGCCGTCGTGATAGGGATAGGAGCCGACGCGCACGGCGGGATAAGCCTTCTGCACCTCCGCGGCCGGCGCCGCGATTTCCCCCTCGCCGCGCCCCGCTTCGATCGTCTCCGAAAGAACCGGCGCCGTCGCCGGCAGCATCTTTACCACCTCGTCCATCATCGCCTGCATGATCGACGGCACGCCGGCCATGACGAAGACGTTTTTGACGATGAAGCCCGGCGCCGCCGAGATGCTGTTCTTGATCAGCGTCGCGCCTTCCGGGATGCGCGCCATACGAAGCCGGCTCTCGTTCGGCTCGATGCCGCGGCTCTTCCAGAAGGGGAGCAAGAGGTCGACGGCGCGCTGGTCCTGCCCGATCCTCAAACCGAACGCCTTGGCGATCGCGTCGGCGGTGATGTCGTCGTGCGTCGGGCCGATGCCGCCGCTGGTCAGCACGAAATCGGCGCGCTCAGAAAGCGCCCGCACCGCCTCCACGATCGCCGCCTCGCTGTCGCCGACGATCCGCGCCTCCACAAGGTCGATGCCGATATCGGTCAGCGTGTCGGCGACGAAGCCGATATTCCGGTCCTTGGTCCGGCCGGAGAGGATCTCGTCGCCAATGATGAGGACGGCGGCAGTCGGTGCACGAGCCATTGATCTTTCCCGCAAAAAAGCCCGTTAACGGACCCGAGCCTCTTATAAGATGCCGGGCGATGCATTAGCTTATGCGACGGATCAGATCGAGCCGGAACCCATGCAGGAAATCGTAAGCGGCGGCACGCGCCAGCAAAACGCCATCACCTACTATGATGCCGAGGCCTTCGCGGGCATGCGCAAGGCCGGAGAGCTCGCCGCGCTCTGCCTCGACGCGCTCTACGATCGGGTCGGGCCCGGCGTCTCCACCCAGGCGATCGACGACTTCATCTTCGATTTCGGCCTTCAGCATAATGCCGTGCCGGCCACGCTCAACTATCGCGGTTATCGGAAGTCGAGCTGCACCTCGATCAACCATGTCGTCTGTCACGGCATTCCGAACGAGAAGCCGCTCAGGGGCGGCGACATCGTCAATATCGACGTGACCTTCGTGGTCGACGGCTGGCACGGCGATTCAAGCCGCATGTATGTGGCGGGCGAGCCGAAGCGGGCCGCCGAGCGGCTGATCGAGGTGACCTATGAATGCCTGATGCGCGGCATCGCCGTTGTCCGCCCCGGCGGCCACATGGGCGACATCGGCCACGCCATCCAGACCTTTGCCGAGGCGGAGCGCTGCTCGGTGGTGCGCGATTTCTGCGGCCACGGCGTCGGCCGCGCCTTCCACGAGCCGCCCAACGTCTTGCATTATGGGCAGGCCGGCGAAGGGCTGGAGATCAGGCCCGGCATGATCTTCACCGTCGAGCCGATGATCAATCTCGGACGCCCGCACGTGAAGCTCCTCGCCGACGGCTGGACCGCGGTCACGCGCGACCGCTCGCTCTCCGCGCAGTTCGAGCACACGATCGGCGTCACCGAGACGGGCGTTGAAATCTTCACAAAGTCGCCGTCCGGCCGCTCCTGGCTGCCCTGGCAGAACGCCTGACGGGTCGGGGAGGCCAATGGCGCAGCTTGAAGACGCCGGCGGGTTCCCACACTTTCACGGTCACCGCGAACGCCTTCGCGCCCGCTTCCGCGACAAGGGTCCGGCGGCGCTTGCCGACTACGAGCTACTTGAGCTGGCGCTTTTCCGCGCCCTCCCCCGCCGCGACACCAAGCCGCTCGCCAAGGCGCTTTTGAAGCGCTTCGGCGGGCTGGCGGAGATCGTCGCCGCCCCGCCGGCCCGGCTGAAGGAGGTCGCGGGCGTCGGCGACGCCGTCGTCTCCGAGCTCAAGCTGATCAAGGCGTTCGCCGAGCGGATTGCCGGCGAGGCCGTGCGCAAGCGCCCCATTCTCTCCTCCTGGTCGGCGCTTCTGAGCTACTGCCGCACCGCCATGGCGTACGAGGAGCGCGAGCAGTTCCGCGTGCTCTTCCTCGACAAGAAGAACCAGCTTCTCGCCGACGAGGTGCAGCAGACCGGCACCGTCGACCACACGCCGGTCTATCCGCGCGAGGTGATGCGCCGCGCGCTCGAGCTCTCCGCCACCGCCATCATCCTCGTCCACAACCATCCTACTCGACCTATTTCGATCACACTCGATCACGGTCCTACGCATTGAATCAATTGATTTTTCTGGCTTGCATTGTCATGGGACGCCGCTGCATATTGGGGTCTGTTTTGAGGGGGATCAGTCGCCCTTGCGACCCCAGTCGCCGACCCCTGCTAGCCGTCTGGCGACCCCACTTGAGAGCCGATGGGAGAGCCCAGTGCCGAGCCTTACCGACGGAGAGATACGCCGCGCTCTGACGCAGGTTGAGCAGACCGGGAAGCAGCTGAGCCTCGTTGACGGCGAGGGGCATGGGACCGGGCGCCTCGTCCTGGTCATGAAGCCCATGCCAACTCGCGTCACAGCGGACTGGATGGCGCAACAGTGGCGCGATCAGAAGCGCCTCAAGAAGAAGCTAGGCTCATACCCGTCGATATCACTCAGCAAAGCCCGAGAGATTTTCTCCCGCGACTTCGCCGACACGATCCAGAAGGGTCGCAGCATCAAAATCGTTGGTGACACACGCCCGGGTACCGTAGCTGATCTCTTCGAGGCCTATGTTGCTCACCTGAAAGCGTCGGAAAAGCCGTCCTGGAAGGAAGCTGAGAAAGGCCTCAACAAAATTGCCGACACGCTCGGACGCAACCGGCCAGCTCGCGAAATCGAGCCCGAGGAAATTACGGATCTCATTCGGCCGATCTACGATCGCGGCAAGCGCTCGATGGCGGATCACGTCCGCAGCTACATCCGATCCGCGTATAGCTGGGGCATGAAATCGGAGCACGATTACCGCAGCACGTCGCAGCGCCGCTTCCGCCTCGTCTACAACCCGGCAGCCGGCATTCCCACCGAGCCCAAGAAAGCCGGAACTCGCTGGCTCGATGAGGAGGAATTCCTGCGCCTCTACCGCTGGCTTGAATGTCCTGACGCGCCGGTTCACCCGCCCTACACGCGGGCAGTCCGTATTCTCATGCTCACCGGGCAGCGCGTCGAGGAAATCGCCCGTCTCCATGTCGACCAGTGGGACGCTAAGGAGCGTATCATCGACTGGTCGAAGACCAAGAACGGCAAGCCGCATGCGATTCCTGTCCCCGAGATTGCGGCCGAACTAATCGCGTCGATCAAGCCGAACGCGCACGGCTGGTTTTTCCCCTCCGCAATAGACCCGACAAGGCCGGTCAGCCACGGCACGCTCTATTCTTTCATGTGGCGTCAGCGGGAGCGCGAAGTGATCCCAGTCGTGACCAACCGCGATCTGCGCAGAACATGGAAGACACTGGCCGGCCAGGCTGGCCTATCGAAAGAAATCCGTGATCGCATACAAAACCACACGCTCCAGGACGTGAGCTCGAAGAGCTACGATCGTTGGAGTTACATGCCCGAAAAGCGGGCCGCGATGAAAAAGTGGAACGCGTTCGTCCAGGGGATGCTGAACAAGAAACGTTCCAAGCCGGCAAAAGAGAAGCACGCACCGGGCATCCGGACCACCGGACAGGGTGGCGCTCAGCGGGCGGCTTGACCGCGGTCCGCAAAGCTCGAGCGCGAGCTTAGCGGCGAGGTGCCGCTTCTTCGCCCATTGTGCCTCTTCGAGCGCGGCAGATGGCCGGTCGAAATAGGCGCACGAATACTGCATGTCGGAATCGAGGAACAAGCGGTAGAGCCGTTCGTCGAGATCGTAGTGATGGGCGATGTTGCGCCGCGCTTTCATCATCGAATTGTTCTGCATCCAACGGCGGCCGGCGAAACGGAGAGCTGCCAACGCGGCGACGATCGGAATACGGCTGAAATATTTCCAGTTCTCGTCTGCAAGCATCAGGAAATCGAGCAGTGTGTCGTCGGGAAACTCGATGCTGCCGTTCATATAGGCTTCGCCGAGCGCGAGCTCCGGATTGCGCAGCAGCGCTCGATCCGCGCTTGCATCCCGGAATAGCAGTTTGGCCGAGTGCCCACCCCCCTTCCCGTATGAGACACGCTTCCATCGGCCCAGGTGACCTCCAATCGGCCCTGCCTCACGACCTTGGCTACGAGGCGATCGAGACGACGATTCATGTCGCACCCTCACAACAACACGGCACCAAGTATTCAAATGCCGTTCATTGCTTCGCGCAAGAACCTGCGAAGCGCCTAATCGAGCAGTCAAAACTGCCGGCGAAGCGCACGCTGGAGAGAAGCTCAGTATCGCCAGGGCGACCCTCTACCGTGGTACGATCTGCATCGGAGCCCCGCCGGTAAGGACATCATGTGTGATCCCTATTTCTCTTGGATCGGCCGGTCGCGTTGAGGGCCCGTCGCCGCCGCACGTCCCCCGGGTCAAATCTCAAACGCCTCCGGCGACTGAAGGATCATGCGGTAGCAGGACATGCCGCCTGAGAGAAACTCGTAGGCGGCGCCCCAGAGGTAAAGTCGGAAACGACGATAATTGAACTCGCCGAAGCGGGCGATGATCGCCTCGCGGTTGTTGTCGAAGTTGACCGCCCATTGCTTGGCCGTGAGGAAATAGCTGACGCGATCGTTGAACAGTTCCAGGACTTCCAGCGGCGTCTTGGCAAGCTGCTCGAGAAAGTCGTGCAGAACCAGGTAGCTGTGATTGCCGGGGTAGATGTATTTCACGATGTAGGAGGACTGGGCGTATTTCTCCTTGTCGGCACTGCCGTCGAGAAAGATCTTGCCGCCCGGCTTGACCAGCGTGACGAACTTGTCGAGCACCTTCTTGTAATCGGGCAGGTGCTCGATCACGCCCATGATGACGACGGCGTCGTAGGTCCGATCGGTCTCATATGCGAGCAGGTCGACATTGATCAGCTCCCAGTCGAAGCCGAGGACTTTCGCCCGCTCCGCCAGATAGTCGATCGAGACCTGGGAAATGGTGATGCCCGTGCATTTCACGCCGCGGCGTGAAGCATATTCGAACCATGCGCCCCAGCCAGGGCCGACCTCGAGGATATGGTCACCGGGCTTCAGGCCGCATTTCTCGAAGCAGTAGTCGAACTTCCTGAGCGTCGCTGCGTCGAGCGTTTCGTCCGCCGTCTCGTACATGCCCTGCGTGTAGCAGGGCGTTTTGGGATCGAGGAAGCCCAGGAAGAACTCCGAATCGATTTCGTAGTGACCGGTGATCGCCTGCTTGTTCGTGCGAACCTGGCCAAAAAGCAGCGGCTGCAGGAAGCGCCAGATCGTGGTGAGGGGATGAAAATCCTTCATCGCCCCCCGCAAGGCATAAGGGGCCAGCATGTCTCCCTCGATATCGACATCGCCGGAGACGTAAGCATCGGCGATGCGTCCCTCATCCATGCTGCTCACCGCGCGCAACGCCTTGGCGTTTTTCAGCGTGACCTCGAAGCGCGGCGCATCCTTTCCGAAAAGCTGAACGGAACCGTCGGGGAGAATGACCTTGAACGATACAGGAAAATTATCGAATTGCCGCGCGTATTTGCCGAGAAGCAAACGCGTCATCTTCGGGACCGACGTCTGATCGGATAGTGCATCGCGCTGCAGGTTTGCGGAATGCTCGTTCATACGCCTCCTCTCCATACGCGATGTCCGCCGGAAGGTGGTCCTTTGAGACTTCAACCGGCATCCGCCTGATTATCTGATTTTGCTGCCACAGGCGCGCGTTGACAACCCCGGAGGGTCGCCACCGGAGCTGCCTTGCGAGCTTAAAAGGACCGGCCATCGACCGGGGGCTAGCAACGTTCGTTATCAATCAAAAGGCTTCAGCCCTTCGCCTCCGCGTTTCCATGACTGACGTCCCAGAGCCAAATCCACCCGCCGTTCCCGGGCCCGAAGGAACTGCTCGCGAGTAGTAAACGGCAGCAGACTTTGGCCTGAAGGCGCTGCGCTAGCATGATCCCTTGGCGACCATGCTTCAGGAGAGATTGATGGCGATCACCAAGAAAGAAGAAGCGCGGGCGCTGAGTTCAGACGAGCGGGAATTAGTGGAGAGGTCTCACCACCCGGTCTTGCAGGAGCTACCTGACGAGGACCTTTCCAAGCTTGTGAAGTTGATGCGCAATCGGCGTGAGAAGGCCAAGAAACAAGCCGACCAGCGCCGCCGAGAAATACGCGGCAAGTCTGCCCCAAAGGCGCGTCACCGTCGCAGGCCGATGACGGGTCGAAACTCAAGGCGGCTGTTCTCGCAATGGCTATGCGCCGCCTTAATAATGAGACCGAACGCCGCCGCCGAATGGCCTCGAAAGTCTCTCTCGTTGAAAGCGCGAAGAACGCCTTGGCGATGAAGCTATCCAATGAGGACAAGACCCCCGCCTTCAATAGCCGTCACGCTCACAAGGGAATGCAGAACCTAGCGGGCAAACGCGCGGAGAACCTAATCCGTCCTATGGAGCGTGGACGGCTGCGCAAGGCCGCAAGCGTCGCCCAAGCGAAGCGGGACGGGCGTGGAGAATGAGAGGTCACGAAATAATGGACCGCGCAGGGCGGACGGTCAGCCCGGCCTCGGTGCCGCAATGAGCGCCGCCTGCCTTCGACCGCCGCATTGTGAAGCTGATCCGATACCACGGCGTTAGCGTCCGACAACCTCCGAAGGCGAATGCCGTCTGACAAAAAATCAACATGTCGATCGTCCGATTACCGACGGACAGGACATTGGCTTCGTCAAGATCCACGTCGCGGAAGGGTTCGACAGAATTCTTGAGCGTGACCATCGTCGCCTCGCGGGCAAGCGAGATGATCAACGAAATGGCTGTCATCATGAGCGCCGGCATCGGCATGAAGGCTCTGGCCGAGGTGGTCCACACCTATACGGCGCAATCCGAGCCGATCATGCTCGCAGCGCAAGCCTATAGGCGCGAGTTCGACGAGTTGGCCAAACGGGCTGCGTCTGGAGACACGCCGATGAAAAATAAGGCCGCGGAAAACGCAAGGAATTTCGTCACTCTCGCCGCGGCGGTGTCGGCGTTGGGCGGCATGCTCTTCGGCTACGACATCGGCGTCATTTCCGGGGCGATCCTGTTCATCAAGAACGCCTTCTCTCTTTCTTCCGGCCTTGAGGAAATCGTCGTCAGTTCGGTCTTGCTGGGATCGCTTGCCGGCGCCTTGGCCGGGGGGAGCCTGGCCGACCGGCTCGGTCGCCGCCGGCTGTTGGTTGGCACTGCGATCGTGTTCGGCCTGGGTGCGGTCGGAGCCGCTCTGGCGCCTGACACGGCATGGCTGATTGCCGCCCGCGTCCTTGCTAGCGCCGCCATAGGGATCGTTTCGTTTGTTTCGCCGCTCTACATTTCGGAGATTGCGCCGGTCGAGGTTCGCGGGAAGCTCGTTTCGATCAATCAGGTTGCGCTCACCAGCGGCATCGTCATCTCCTATCTGGTCGACTACGCCTTCGCGGGAGCGCAGGCATGGCGCTGGATGTTCGCGCTGGCGGAGATTCCAGCGGCCGCTTTCGCGGGCGGGCTGATGTTCATTCCCGACAGTCCGCGCTGGCTTGTTGGCGCCGGACAGGTGAACGAAGCCAGGGCTGTGCTCAAGCGGATCCGGGCGCCAGAACACGTAGAGAGCGAGCTCAGCGCGATTCGACACGGCGCCGCGCAGCAGAAAGCACATTGGTCCGAACTGCTCAGTCCGCTGATGCGCGCACCGATGATCGTCGGTATCGGCCAGGCGATTGCGCAACAGATCACCGGCATAAACACGGTCATCTATTACGCGCCGACTATCTTCAAGGCCGCAGGGATGTCTTCCGCGTCGGTTGCAATTCTGGCCAGTGTCGGCGTCGGTGTCGTCAACGTCCTTTTGACGCTGGTGGCCATGCAACTGATCGACCGGGTCGGACGCCGGCCGCTCTTGCTGATCAGCCTGGCGGGAATGGCGCTGAGCCTGTTCGTCCTGGGGATGGCGTTTTCGCTGCCGCAATTGTCAGCCAGCCTGGGATGGATTGCGGCCTCATGATTTATGTCGGCTCGTTCGCCGTCGGACTCGGTCCGGTCTTCTGGCTGATCCTTTCGGAGATCTACCCGTTGCGCATTCGCGGCCGGGCCATGAGCTTAGGGACAACCGCCAACTGGATCACCAACCTGATCGTAGCTTTGTCGTTCTTGACGCTCACGCAGGGGCTGGGCAAACCGGCCACGTTCTGGCTGTACGGTGTGGTCAGCGTCGGCGCGTGGCTCTTCGCGTTTTTCCTTGTGCCGGAAACCAAAGGAAAGAGTTTGGAGGAGATCGAAGCGCAGTGGCGGCCCGCGAAGCATCCGTCGTCGTCATGAGGCAGAGGTTGCCGATGATAGCAGTGGCGATTGCGTCACTTGCCTCCCATGTGTCCGCACCAGGCCTTACACGCCCAAAACCAACGGCAAGGCCGAGCGCTTCTCTAATTGCACCCATGCCGTCAAGGCGTCGAGCCGACCGGCCGTTCCTCGGAGGACACGCTTCTCTTCGTGCTCACCGTGGCGGCACATGATGGGATGCGAAGCGGAACGGCTCAATCTTCAATCCCGTGCTCGGCTCGCCGATGGCTAGCCGGATCACAGCGGTCAGCGCGAGCTCGCTCCATCTCCGTCCCTTAGAGTCTGACTCGGAATGAATGGGTTGGATTTCAAGGTCTTGCCAGTTTGCGGGTGAGTCGGCGGATGTGGGCGACGTAGAGCCAGGCGACTACGCTTTCGATGGTTGCTTCGAAGTCCTTGGCGAGGCGGCGGCAGCTGGCCTGCTGCCGGTTCCGTGGACGCCGAGATAGGGTGTTTCAAGGAGCCGGAGGTGTCAGATGCAACGACGGAAGTTCAGCCGCGAGTTCAAGCTTGAGGCTGGTGGCGGATCGGGGGGTGTCGGTCGCGCCGGCGGCACGCGACCTTGAGCTGCACGAGAATGTACTGCGCAAGTGGATCGGGGAGCTAAGCCCTTCGCCCACCAGATGATCGCCCCGAGCTTGGAGTGAGTGGCGAGCCTCTGCCCCGAATCCGCTTTCGCTCAGCGTGGCTGGTTGGAAGGCGACCAGCTGTCGGTCGAGCCATGTTGCGCCGGCCGCGGAGACCTGTTCCTCGATCGGCAGATCAGATCGGACCGCCAGCGCCACCCGCTGGTGCTTCCTCGCGTCGTTGAAACGGCGTAGCTCCACGATCGCGCCGGGCATGCCATCTCCCGCCGCGTCTAGGTCTCGAAGCCGGATACGAGTGGCATCCGGGCGAGCTTTATCCCCGCGTCGGCTTCATCGTCACCAACCTGTCGCGCCCGGCGGAGCGGGTCGTCGCTTTCTACAATCAGCGCGGCACTGCGGAGCAGCACATCAAAGAGGGCAAGGGTGCGATCAAGTGGACGCGCCTGTCCTGCCGTTCCTTCGCCGCCAATGCGGTTCGCCTTCAGCTTCATGCGCTGGCCTATAATCTCGGCAACTTCCTGCGAACGCTGGCCATGCCCAAGGCGGCGGAGCAGTGGTCGCTGACCACGCTGCGCGAGAAGCTCATCAAGATCGGCGCAAAGATCGTTCGCCACGGCCGCTATGTCGCCTTCCAGATGGCCGAGGTCGCCGTGCCGAGAACCCTGTTCGTCGAAATCCTGCGACTGATCGCGGAACTGCGACCGCCACCTGATCCAGCGCCAGCGTGAGCGGGTCGGTTGTCATGCGTACCGGCAGGAACCACGGGAGAGGTGCGTCTTGATGAGGACCAAATTGACGCCTTCAGGCGTGCAGCCGAGCATTTTGGCTCACGCGAAGCGCTTTGCCCACCGCACCGGGTGCTTCAGCCTTGCTGGAACAGCCAAAGAGCTGCAATCTTTCGCTCCGACGCCGGTTCATCCGGGGAATGTCGGCTGAAGCGTCTCGCGTCGTTTCACGAGATGCGGAGGCGGCGTTTGGACTCGGGCCGCACACTTCATGCCGGAATCAATGCGCCGCGGCCGGCCGGGTCAACAACGGGTCAGTCGGCGTTTGCGCCGGGCTCTGAGTAATTTCCGAGTCTACAGCCCCACGTCACCCGCGATTATCGTCAGACCTCAGACCCATGAGCCGGACGACGCGCACCTTCTCCGATGCGGCCGTGGTCCGGTGTCGCTGCGCACATCGCGCAGCGGATAGCAGTAAGGGCAGTCCGACATGGCACTTCACAAGAGAAACGACATCCGCAATCGGATCGATGCGGACATCTACGGAACGGTGGCGGCCGACGTACCGGTGCCCAAGTATCGGATGCCCGCGGATGAGCTGAGAGCCGATGTGGCGCACGCGCTGGTCAGCGACGAACTCATCCTCGACGGCAACGCGCGGCAAAATCTCGCTACGTTCTGTACGACCTACCTCGACACCGAGGTTCACCAGCTGATGGACGTGTCGATCGACAAGAACATGATCGACAAAGATGAGTACCCGGCCACGGCGGAACTCGAAAAGCGCTGCGTCCACATCCTCGCCGATCTGTGGAATGCGCCGGAATCGGCCAACGCGACCGGCTGCTCGACCACCGGATCAAGTGAAGCTGCCATGCTGGGCGGCCTGGCGCTGAAGCACAAATGGCGCGAACGGATGAAGGCGGCTGGAAAGCCGACCGACAAGCCCAATCTGGTCACCGGCCCGGTGCAGGTGTGCTGGCACAAGTTCGCCCGCTATTTCGATGTCGAACTGCGCGAGATACCGCTGGAGCGCGACCGGTTGGGCATGACGCCGGAAGAGGCGCTCAAGCGCGTCGACGAAAACACAATCGGCGTGATGCCGACCTTTGGCGTGACCTTCACCTGCCAGTACGAGCCTGTCGCCGAGGTCGCCGAGGCCCTGGATCGTCTGGCGCGCGAGAAGCACCTGGATGTCCCGATCCATGTCGACGCCGCCTCGGGTGGTTTTGTCGCGCCCTTCGTCGAGCCCGACCTCATCTGGGATTTCCGGATACCGCGTGTGCATTCGATCAACAGCTCGGGCCACAAGTTCGGGTTGGCCCCGCTCGGCGTGGGTTGGGTGTTATGGCGCGAAGAAGCTGATCTCCCGGAAGACCTGATATTCTACGTGAACTACCTGGGTGGCAACATGCCAACGTTCGCGCTGAACTTCTCGCGTCCCGGCGGCCAGATCGTCTCCCAATATTATCTGTTCTTGCGGCTGGGGCGCGATGGGTATCGGCGTATCCAGCAAAATGCCTACGACACCGCCCAATACATCGGCCGGGAAATCAAGAAGCTTGGTCCGTTCGAGCTGTTCTTCGACGGCTCCAGCGCCAAGGGCATTCCTGCCGTCTCTTGGGTGATCAAGGACGGCGCCAAGCCGGGCTACACGCTGTTCGACCTCTCCGAGCGGCTGCGCATGCGTGGCTGGCAAGCCGCCGCATACACGATGTTGCCGAACATCACTGAAGTCGTGGTGATGCGCCTGCTGATCCGGCACGGCTTCAGCCGCGACATGGCCGACATGCTGCTCGAGGATTTCCGGCGCGCGGTCGACCATTTGCAGAAGCATCCCTCGACCAAGCCGACGTCGGCAGCCGAGGGAGCGACCTTCACCCATCATGCCTTGCCGAAGGAAAAGCTGCCGGCGCAGCCGACAGAAGGCGAGACGTCAAAGCACGACGCGAAGTCAAGAGAGACAATGCTGGCGCGCGGTCCCTGACCTGAAGGGAACGAGGAGGGAATTGTTGCTCACGACTTCACGTGCAATCGAAGATTGGAGGCCGCATCATGGCACCGGCTAAGGACAGCAAAAGAACTCTGGGCGTATTTTCGATCGGCCTCATGACGGCGGCTGCCGTCGTGACCAGCTTGCGCGGCCTGCCGCTGCTCGCCAAGGAAGAGATGACGATGTTCGCCTATCTGGCGTTCACCGTCGTCTTCTACCTGATCCCAGCATCCCTGGTCTCCGCCGAGCTCGGCGGCGCGTTTGCCGATAAGAAGGGCGGAATTTACGCCTGGGTCGGCAAGGCCTTCGGCACCCGCTGGGGTTTCCTCGCAATCTGGCTGCAGTGGATTCAGAACGTCGTGTGGTACCCGGTCACGCTGACCTTTGGCGCCGTTGCTCTCGCCTATACAATCGGCCTTCCCGATCTGGCGAAGAACGGAATCTATGTCGGCATATTTTGCATCGTCGTCTATTGGCTGGCGACGATCGTCGTGCTTCAAGGCGTAGAAGTCTTCGCCAAAATTGCCAATTGGACATTCCTGATCGGAACCGTCCTTCCAGGCGCGGTTCTTCTCCTCCTTTTTGGCTACTGGATTGTGTCCGGGCATTCTATCGGATGGCAGCACCTCACCGACGCCTCGCTGTCGGACAATGGACATGCACGCTTCTGGCCGTCGATCAACGGATTGGGCACGATCGCGTTCCTCGCGGGAATCGTGCTGCTGTTCGCAGGCGTCGAGGTGCAGGCGGTTCATGTCGTCGACATGAAGAATCCAAAGACAGGATTTCCGGCGGCGATCGGGCTGGCCGCGATTGTGGCCCTGCTTCTCTACGCGATCGGCGCCGTTCCCGTGGCGGCGATCCTGCCCTACGCCAAGATTTCCCTGCAATCCGGAGTCTTCGATACGTTCAATGCTGTGATTACCAACGTCTGGCACATCGGTTGGCTCGCCCAGTTCCTGGCGCTGCTGGTAGGAATAGGCGCAATCGCCGGCGTGTTCGCCTGGCTCGGCAGCCCGAGCAAGGGGTTGCTCGCCACCGCGCATGACGGCAACTTACCGCGCGTGCTGCACGCGACGAACGACCACGGAATGCCGACGCACATTCTTGTGGTGCAGGGTGTCGTCGTCACGCTCATGTCCAGCCTGTATTTCGTCATCAAGAACGTGTCGGTCGTGTTCTTCCTGGTTTCGGCGATGACGGTCGCCCTTTATCTTGTCGCCTACATGCTGATGTACGCCGCCGGCATCCGGCTGCGCTACAGTGAGCCGAAGCTTGCGCGGCCTTTCAAGGTGCTTGGCGGAATAGTCGGCATGTGGCTGGCCGCCGGCATCGGCTTCCTTGGCGTTCTCTTCAGCTTCCTGGTGGCGTTCTTCCCTCCGGCGCAGCTGCCGGTGGGTTCGCCCGTTCTGTACGTCACGCTGGTGGTCGTCGGCACAGTGGTGTTCTGCGGCGTGCCGCTTGTTCTCCACGCCATGCGTCGGCCGAACTGGGTGAAGGAGGTGGACGTGCAGCCAGCGGAGTAAGCCGGGGGCCTACTCATGGCCACCCGGCGCCGCCAGCGGTGGTTCACGGGTGATGAGGGCGGCCAGATCGTGACGTCGTCGGCTGATGCAGCGGCCCTCGGCCAACTCGGCCCGACATATGTCAAGCTTTTGGCGCCTCCAGACCGTTGAAGCCTTTCCGCATGTCGGTCGGACCAGCGGCAAGGAACACGCGTCGTAATTACCCACCCCTTGCCACGGACTCCAAACTCTGAATCCATGTGAAACTCGTAAGCGTCCGGTGACGGCCGTCAGTGGCGCCGGGTTTTGCTCTTCTCGTATGCGGCCCTGCCGATTGTCCTGCGTCGCGCGAGTTGGCTGAGGCGCGCGGTTATCATTTGCAGGTTGATGTCGTCGGGGTCGTAAGGGCCGCCGTACCATTCGAGTGTGAGTCAGAGCCGAAGACTGCCCCCCCGCCAGATCACTGCCAACCGTATGATATTGCGAATAGATTCTCGTTCGTGCTGGGGTCCCGATCGGCGCCGATCGGGACCCCAGCACGAGCGCGAATACCGCAGCCCAATCAACGCGTTGCGTCAGATTCGCGCGGGGTCACGTCTCGACGCTTATTCACACGAGTTGCAGTCTTCTGTCGCTGTCCGCCGGTTCGCTACGCGAGCGCTATTGGGCGTTAGCGCCCGCTGCTTTGGACCTATGTCCAATGCCCTCACTTGGGCGTGGCCTCCTTCATGTCCCCGCCCCCGCCGCTGCGCGGTCGGCGAACCAAATCAAGTCTCCGTTCGGCCGGAACCGGGCGGCCGGCAGATTGCAGTCGCCGCGCCGCAGCTGGCTGAAGATCGCCCGCTTTTCTTCGCCGACGATCAGAAAGGCCGCATGACGGCTGCTTTCCAGCGGCGGATAGGTCAGCGTGATGCGCGCCTCCCGCTTCACGCCGACCACAGCCGCAACCCAACGGTGGCGTTCAGCCAGCACCGTTGTGCCCGGGAACAGAGAGGCCGTATGCCCATCCGCCCCAAGTCCCAGAAGCGTCACATCAAAAAGCGGTCGTGCGGGGTCGAGCTCCTGCGCGCCGTAGAAGGCTTTGAGTTCGTCCTCATAAGCCGCAGCAGCCTGCTCGGGACTGACGCCGTCCGTGGTGATCGAATGGATGTTCGCGGCTGGAATTGACACGCGCGACAGCATCGCCTCACGCACCATGCGGTAGTTGCTGAGCGCGCTGTCATGCGGCACGAATCGCTCGTCACCCCAGAACCAATGTGTCCGGGCCCACGGGAATGAGTCGCGAAACGGCGGCTCGGCCAGATGCTCATAGACCGGTCGCGGGGTCGCGCCGCCAGACAGGGCTACGGCGAAGGTGTCGCCCTTCGATGTTGCCAACTCAAGCATCCAATCCGCGACCCGACGAGAGTAGGTCTCCTCGCCGGTGCTGCACCCGGCCACCCAGATGCGGATCGGATCCTCGATCGGGGCCGATGCGCCGAAGCTGTGCATGCCGATGAGGCAGACTCATCGGATTGAGGAAGGGAGGGACTGTCGTTTTGGTCAAGCAGGGATTGGCTGCCACGGGCGTCGGTCTCGCAGGATAGCGTTGAGGATTGTGATTGGCTTGCGGGCGACGGCAACGAGAGCGACACGCTTCGGCTTCCCGGCGGCGACGAGTTTGTCACGGAAGCGTTTGAGTTGCGGATTGTAGCGCGCCGCGACCATAGCACCAACGAACAAGAATCCCCCGCATCCGAGAAGCTGGAGATCATCCGGCTGGTCGAGCAGTCGCACCAGCGGGATGAAGCGAACGCTGGAGAAGCTCGGCATCCCCAGGGCGACCTTCTATTAGCGTGGCTGGGGACTGGCTTTAACGATTGGTCGTAAGCGACGATCCGTGGTTGGTTGTGATGTGGTTTAAATGGAATCAGGTGCATGAAGGACCCTTATGAGACCCTCGGCGTCAATCGATCTGCGACCGGCAAGGAGATCAAGGACGCCTTCAAGAAACTGGCACGTAAATTCCATCCTGATCTGCATCCGGACGACAAGGAGGCGGAGGGAAAGTTCAAGGACATATCGGCGGCCAACGACCTGCTCAAAGACGCTGAGAAGCGGCGGAGATTCGATGCGGGTGAGATCGATGCCACCGGAGCGGAGCGGCCGCAGGAGCGATTCTATCGCGACTTCGCCGACGGTCCTGCCTATGCCTCGCACGCAGCGCGGGATGGGTTTGCCAACAACGAGGAACTGCAAGAATTTCTAGCGCGAGCGTTTGCGGACAGGGGACGCCGGTCGCAGGGCACGTTCCGGGCGCGCGGCCAGGATGTGAGCTATGTGCTCCCGATCGGATTTCTGGAGCTAGCAAATGGTGCTGCCCGCACTATCACGCTGCCGGAAGGTAAGACGCTGCGGGTGACGATCCCCGAGGGTGCCGAGGACCGTCAGATACTGCGGCTAAAAGAACAGGGAATGCCGGGCTTCGGCGGTGGACCGGCGGGTGACGCCTATGTTGAGCTTCATGTCGAACCGCATCCGTTCTTTCACCGCAAGGACGACAATATTTATGTAGAGGTCCCCGTCACCTTAAAAGAGGCGGTGCTAGGCGCGCGGATCGAAGTGCCGACCATCGGCGGGCCCGTGGCGGTGACTGTCCCGAAGGGGTCGAATGCCGGCAGCACACTGCGCCTGCGCGACCGAGGTATCCGCAACCGAAAGTCCGGGCAACGCGGACATCAGTTGATCACCTTGAAGGTCGTTCTGCCCGAAGCCGAAGAGCCCGAGTTGGTCGCGTTCCTTGAGACCTGGCAAGCGAAAACTAAGCAGGATCCGCGCAAGGAGATGCTGTCATGATGCTTGTCGATGACCTTGTCGCGACGATATCCGCTTTGAGACGCAGCGATCTTGAAGCCTGGATCCGTGAGGAGCTAGTCGTGCCGCGGCAGGAGGCGGGAACGCCATTTTTTACGGACATGGAATGCGCGCGGGTTCGCCTCATCTGTACGCTGCACTATGAACTTGAGATTGATCCGGACACGTTGCCGGTGGTGTTGTCGCTAGTTGATCAGCTCTACGACACCCGGCAACGCCTGTTGTCGCTGACCGCCGCCGTAGCGGCGCAGGACAAGACCGTTCAGGCGGCGATTATCGCCGCGCTGGAGCCGAATGGCGGGTCCTCTGGGACACCTTGATCTGAAACAGGAGCTGTTTGGTGTCAGCGACAAGAATGCTCTGCACCGCCGTGCAGGTCAGCACGTCGGAGCTGCGGCTCGGGCCGGTGCATCCGGTCGACCAGTATTTGTCGCCCGGGTCCGCGACGCTGCCCTGGGTGTCCTGCGCCGATGCGAGGGTTTCCTGTGCCGATGCGCCGGCGGCGGTGATCATGAAGCTGATAGCGACGAGAAGGATGGTGAGAGTTTTCATTTGTCCCATCGAAGTTTGTGTCACGGAGACGTTCGTGTCACGGAGGGGCAATCCATCAGCAATGGCCGGCTCGCATCCGGCGCCGCGGCTATGTCACCTGCATGTACGCCTGCATCGGCGTTTGCGCCTGGCACGGCTGTCAACGCGGTTTAGACGGCGGCTTACTCAACAACGTCTGCGCCGCATGATCGCCGCCAGGAAAAGCTCAGGCAGCCAATCGCTGATCGTTCGACCTCCTCCGACAGCCGCAATTGACACACGACTAGCGTCGATGCCTCTGATTCTGTCCATGGACTGGAATCTCAATTTACATGGACAATCGTCCAACTCGCGCTGCAAACTCTGGCGCTGCCGGCGCCAAGCCGGGTGGCGCGCGTCTGAGCGACCGGTTCAAAGCGATCTGAAAAGAGGTCGCTGACGGATCAGCCCGCGAACGAGGCGCCGCGATGGCTGTTGCTGGCTGCTCACGTCGGTCGGGAGAGCGCGCCGTCGATTCGGTCCGGCCGAGTGGTCAGCTTCCGCGGCCTCGGATCGATCTGATCGCCCAACAAGCGCGGAGGGCGCGCGCGGTTCAGTTCCCGGTGCTCAAGCCCCCGTCGCAGTAGATGATCTGGCCGGTGATGTAGGCGGCCGCTGGCGACGCCAGGAAGACGGCAAGCCCCTCTATGTCCGTCGCCTCGCCGACTCGCCCCATGGGAAGGCGCGCGACGGTGCGGTTCAGCCAGTCCTGGTCCTTGAAAAGATGCTCGTTGAGCGGCGTGCGAAAAGGCCCCGGCCCGATCACGTTGACGGTGATGCCGTGGGGCGCAAGCTCGATCGCCATCACCATCGCCAGGCGGTCGAGCCCGGCCTTGCTCGCGCAATAGCCGCTCTGCATCGGCGAGGCGAGACGCGAGGCGACCGAGCCGATCTCGATGATCCGCCCATAGCCGCCTTCCTTCATCAGCCTGGCGGCGGCCTGCGAGGTGAAGAAGGCGCCCTTCAGATTGGTGCCGACGACGATGTCCCAGCTCTCTTCGTCATAGTCGAGCATCGGCTTCCGCCGGTTCGTTCCGGCGCTGGTGACCAGGATATCAAGCCGGCCGTGGCGCGCCTTGATCTGAGCCATCAGCGTCTCGATGTCGGCGACGCGCGTCACGTCGACCTGCATCCCCTCTGCCGCGCAGCCCTTGGCGCGCAGTTCCTCCGCCGCGCGCTCCGCGACCTCCTTGCGGCGCCCGGCGATCACCACCGTCGCGCCGGCGGCCGCAAGCCCTTCCGCCACGCCGCGCCCGATCCCCGTGCCGCCGCCGGTGACGAGCGCGACGCGCCCTTTGATGTCGAAATCTGCCATTCGTTCCTCGTCTCCCGCGCCGATCGCGGTTTCAGCCGCCCCTGAGCAGCGCCTTCAGCTTCACGTTCGGATCGGCCAATGCCTGCGGATCGGGCGCGGCGCGCGCGGCGATCAGCATTTCGGCAAGCCGCATGTCGCGGGCGATCGCCGCGTTCGGCCCGACGCTCGCCGCCGCGACCAGCCGGCCGTCGTCGCCAAGATAGAAGCTGAAGCGCAGCGCGCCGGTATCGCGCACGATCGTCGAGCGGCCCTCGTCCGTGAGCCCGGCGATCTGCAGCGTCTCATCGTACTGGTCCGACCAGAACCACGGCAGCGCGGAATAAGGCGCGCCGGAGCCGAGCATCGCAGCGGCCGCCGCTGAGCCCTGGTCCTGCGCGTTCCGCCATGCCTCCAGCCGAATGCGCCGACCGCCGTAGGGCGCGCAGGGGAAGGAGCAGCAGTCGCCGGCCGCGAAAATATCGGGGTCGCTGGTCCCGAGCGTCGCATCGACGGCGATGCCGTTATCAATCGCGAGGCCGGCCGCTTCGGCAAGCGACATCTCCGGCACGGCGCCGATGCCGGCGACCACCGCGTCGCAGTCGATCGCGCTGCCGTCGGCAAGCGCGACCTGGAACGTATTCCCCCGCGCCTCGATCTTGGTCAGCCCCGTGCCGACGTGGATCGTCACGCCCGCGCCGGCGTGAAGCGCGTGCACATGCTCGGCGATCTCCGCCGGCACGCCGCGCATCAAAAGTCGCGGCGCCGCTTCGATCAGCGTGACCGCAGCACCGCGCCTGACGGCGCTTGCCGCGACCTCGAGCCCGATGAAGCCGCCGCCGATCACGACGAGCCGCGTCCCCAGCCGAAGCATGCGGCGAAGCGCCCGGGCGTCATCATAGGTGCGGAGATAATGCGCGTGCTCGCCGCCGGGCAGGGTCAGCCGCCGCGCTCTTGCGCCGGTCGCGATCAAGAGCCGCTCATAGGAAAGCGTGCGCCCGTCGGCGAGCTTGAGCGAATGCTCGGCGCGGTCGATCGCCGTCACTCGGGCATTCGGCCGATGCACGATGCCAAGCGCTTCGCCGCGCGCGGCGTCGAGGATCATGGTCGGCCCCGGCTCCTCCTCGCTCACCATCGCGGCCTTGGAAAGCGGCGGCCGCTCATAGGGACGGTGCGGCTCTTCGCCGACCAGCGTCACCGCTCCCGCAAAGCCTTTCTCGCGCAGCGCGGCTGCGGCGCGGGCGCCCGCCTCCCCGGCACCAACGATCACCATGCCGGAAGCCACCATCACGCCGTCTCGGACCCGCCTCCGCTCAGCCGATATCGACGTAGACGGTGCCGCCCTCGACCTTCACCGGATAGGTCTTGAGGTCGACGCAGACCGGCGCGCCCGTCGCTTCGCCGGTCTTGTAGTTGAAGCGGCCGTTGTGCTTCGGGCACTCGATGATGTCGTCCATCACCAGCCCGTCGGCGAGATGCGTCTTCTCGTGCGTGCAATGGCCGTCGGTCGCGAAATATTCGTCGTCGGGGCTGCGGTAGATGGCGAAGGTGCGGCCTTCATGGTCGAAGCGGATGACGTCCTCTTCCTCAATGTCGCCCGCCTCGCAAGCGGCAACCCAGCCGTCCGCCATCATGCTTCTCCCTCTTTCCGCAAATGATCGCTCGGCCGGTGCCGCCGGCCGAGCACGGCCAGTCTACCTTAGGATCAGGCGACCGCCAGCTTCCCCGCGCTCTTCTCCACGCCGGGAGATGCCACCACCATGGTCCCGCGTCCTGCATTGTCGGGCAGCCGGCGGTGCACGAAATGCGTCGGATCGAAAAGCTGCCTGAGCACCGTCGGGATGATCTCCTTATAGGCCGCCCAGAACCCGTGATAGGCGGGCGGGCAGTCGTGCTTCATCTCCTCGTGCAGCGCCGGCAGCGCGTGATAGGGCACCATCGGGAACATGTGATGCTCCACGTGGTAGTTCATGTTCAAATAGAGGAAGCGCGAGATCGGGTTCAGGTAGACGGTGCGGCTGTTCAGCCGATGGTCGAGCGCATCCTCGGCAAGCCCGGCATGCTGGGTCAATCCCGTCAGCAGGAAATGCCAGGCGCCATAGAAGCGCGGCAGCCCGATCAGCATGGCGGGAATGATGCTTCCGAGCGCGAAGCAGGCGGCGACCGTCGCCGCGTAGATCGCGAGCCAGATGCGCGCAGTGCGGTAGACCTTGTGTCGCTCCGTCTCGGGAATGTAGGTCGCCTCGTCGGTGGTCAGCTTGCCGAGAGCGTGCAAGCCCATCTGGTAGAAGGCGGTCGGCACGTCGGTCAGCCCGACGAAGTTGACCAGGATCTTGATCAGCCGTGGCGGACGCATCGCGGCGATCTCCGGGTCGCGCCCGACGATCAGCGTGTCGGTGTGATGGCGCGTATGGCTCCAGCGCCAGACGGTCGGATCGCGCATGATCATGAAGCACGCGATCTCGTAGACGACATCGTTCATCCAACGGGTACGGAACGCCGTGCCGTGTCCGGCCTCGTGCCAGCGCGAGTCGGAAGCGGAGCCGTAGAGCACGCCGTAGATCAGGAAGAACGGCACACACCACCAGGTGCCCCAGAGCCACACGCCGAACCCGCCTGAGACGGCCATCGCGCCGAGCCACAGCACGGTGTCGCGGATCGCCGGCTGGTCGCTCCGCTGCATCAGCTCCTTGAGGCGCTTGCGCGGGATCGGGCACTTGTACCACTCGGCACTGGCGAGCCCCGCTTCGATGGCGTGCGCCGAATCGGGCCCGGTCAGGCTGTAGTCGCGCGGCTGAAATTGCACACTCATGAGATCGTCTCCTCGGCAAGCGCGGTCGGGCGTCAGGGCTCTCATGAGTGCAACGGATGCTGTGCCCGATCCGCGCCCGAACAACATCACCCTAATTCAGCCGATTGACAGGCTCAATGAGAGGATGAGAGAATATCGCAAATTCTTTCATGACATGAAGGAATGCCGCCGATGGCTTCTTGCATCCCCGCATCATGAGCAAGCGGCCGACCATCGCCGACCTCGCACGGACTGCAGGCGTTTCCGTCGCGACGGTCGACCGCGTGCTGAACCAGCGGCACGCCGTGCGCGAGGAAACAACGCGGCGCGTGCTTGAGGCCGCAGAGAAGATCAACTTCCACGCGACCGCGTTGATTCGCCAGCGCCTGACCCCCGACGCGCCGCCGCGCACCTTCGGCTTCGTGCTGCAGAAGGAGACCCACTATTTCTATCAGGCGCTCGCCGCCGCTCTGAGGGATGCCGCTCACTCCGCGCCCGGCGTGCGCGGGCAGCCGCTGATCGTCTTCGCCTCGGAGCTGACGCCCGCCGCGACCGCTGAGAAGCTGGCGGAGGTGGGCGAGCGGGCCGACGCCGTCGCCGTGGTGACCGTCGACCATCCGAGCATCACCGACGTCGTGGAGCGCCTTCGCGCCCGCGGCGTTCCGACCTTCGGGCTTCTGACCGGCCTCACCACGCCTGCCTGGGCCGGCTACGTCGGGATTGACAACCGCAAGGCCGGCCGCCAGGCCGCCTGGACCATCGCCCGCACGACGCGCCGGCCGGGCGAGGTCGGCATCCTTGTCGGCAGCCACCGCTATCTTGGCCACGAGATGCGCGAGATCGGCTTCCGCTCCTATTTCCGCGAGCACGCGCCGTCGTTCCGCGTGCTTGAAGCGATCGTCAACCTGGAGGAGCCGCAGATCGCCTACGAGGCGACGCTCGACCTTCTGAAGAAGCATCCCGATCTGGTCGGAATCTGCGTCGCCGGCGGCGGCATGGAAGGGGTGATCGCGGCGCTCCGCGACGAGAAGAAGACCGGAAGCCTCTCCGTCGTCGTCAATGAGCTGACGCCCGATACGCGCGCGGCGCTGAACGACGACATCGTGACGCTTGTCATCGGCACGCCGATCGAGCGCCTGGCGAGAAGCGTGATCGACGCCATGCTCCACGCCATCGACGACGGTGCCGGCGGATCGCCCAGCCAGATCCTGATCCCGTTCGAGATCTACACGTCGGAGAACTTCTGACCTCCAGCAGCCCCGCTCCCGGCTTTGCCGTCGTCGCGGGCTGTCCGTTTTGGATGGATGTCTCAGCGATGCGAGATTGGCGTGACAGATTCTTTCTTTCTTGCGCATTCGCACTTGACGATAAGGTCGCAGGCGCGGAGCATTGAGACGAAGAGAGCGCTGCGTGCGTCTTCGGCCCTGAAGCGCATGGCGGCGGCTCAAGAGAGAGCGAAAGCTCCGGGTGCCAGGGAGGACGACGCGGCCTCATGCGAGGACAGCTTCGCTTTGCGCTCAATCACATGGCGGCGGCGCGCCTGAACGTCGAGGCGCTCTTCGCGCTCGCCGCAGAGCTCGGCTTCAACGCCGTCGAAGTCCGCAACGACCTTGTCGGCATGGCGATCGGCGACGGCACCGCCGCCTCGGTCATTCGCGCCACCGCTCAAAAGCACGCCGTGCGCATCCTCTCCATCAATGCGCTGCAGCGCTTCAACGACTGGACCGCGGCCCGCGCCGAGGAAGCGAAGACGCTTGCCGACTACGCCAAGCAAGCGGGTGCGGAAGCACTCGTGCTCTGCCCGGTCAATGACTGGCGGTTCCGGCCCGGCGACAAGGCGCGCCTCGACGGGTTGCGAAAGGCGCTGAGCGAGCTTCGGCCGATCCTTTCGGAGCGCGGGATCGTCGGCCTGGTGGAGCCGCTCGGCTTTGCCGAATCCTCGCTGCGCCTGAAGCGCGAGGCGGTTGACGCGATCGACGCGACCGGCGGCGACAAGACCTTCCGCCTCGTCCACGACACCTTCCATCACGCAATCGCCGGCGAGGAGCAGATCTTCCCGGAGCGCACCGGCCTTGTGCACATTTCGGGCGTCGAGGAGGAGGGCCTCCCCTGCTCCGCCATGCGCGATGCGCATCGTGTCCTCGTCGGCCCCAAAGACCGCCTCGACAATGCCGGCCAGCTCCGCCGCTTGATCGATGGCGGCTATGCCGGCTTCTTCTCATTCGAGCCGTTTGCCGAAAGCGTGCACGCGCTTTCCGACCCGCAATCGGCGATCAGCGCGAGCGCCGCATATCTGTCGGACGGCGTCGAAAGCGAGGCCGCCTGATCGAAGACACCGCATAAACGGAATTCCTCGCACAAGGGCAGAGGATGAAGCCCGCCGGCACAACAAAGAACGGACGGGTGAGAGAAGGGAGAAACGCTATGAAACGTCTTCTGATTGCTTTGGCGGCCTCGGCCGCAATGACGACGGGCGCCGCGGCCGCCAATATCGGCGTCTCGATGGCGCTGTTCGACGACAACTTCCTGACCGTGCTCAGGAACGGCATCCAGTCTTATGGGGACTCGATGGACGGCGTCACGGTGCAGATCGAAGACGCCAAGAACGACGTCGCCAAGCAGCTCGACCAGATCAACAACTTCGTCGCCTCCGGCGTCGACGCCATCATCGTCAACCCGGTCGACACCTCGGCCACCCAGGCCATGACCGACGCCGCCGCCAAGGCGGGGGTGCCGCTGGTCTATGTCAATCGCGAGCCGATCAACGTCGATTCCCTGCCTGACAATCAGGCCTTCGTCGCGTCGAACGAAATCGAGTCCGGCACGCTCGCCGCCTTCGAGGGCTGCAAGCTGCTGCGCGCGGCGGGGAAGGCCGGCGGCGCCAACATCTACATCATGGAAGGCGAGCTCTCCAACCAGGCCGCCGTACAGCGCACCAAGGACTTCCACGACATCCTCGGCATCGACATGTGCAAGTTCATCCACGTGATCGATGAGCAGACCGCCAACTGGTCGCGCGATCAGGCCCAGGATCTGATGACCAACTGGCTGTCCTCCGGCACCGAGTTCGATGCCGTGTTCTCCAACAATGACGAGATGGCGATCGGTGCGATCCAGTCCATGAAGGCCGGCGGCCTCGACATGAAGGACGTCGTCGTCACCGGCGTCGACGCCACGCAGGACGCGCTGGTTGCGATGCAGGCGGGCGATCTTGACGTGACCGTCTTCCAGAACGCCGCCGGACAGGGCAAGGGCGCGCTTGATGCCGCGCTGGCGCTCGCCAAGGGCGACCATGTCGAGAAGAAGGTCTACGTGCCCTTCGAGCTTGTGACCCCTGCTAACATCGACCAGTATATGAGCAAGAACTAAGAGCAACGACGAAGCGGTCGTCCATCGCAAACGGGAGCGGCGCGGTCGCGCGCCGCTCTTCGATGGTGACCCGGCGTTTTGGCCGCGCAGTGCCAGTCGGCGCTGGTTTTGCCTCGCAGCTTCATGGGGGCCGCTTCATAGGGGAGGAAGAGGCATGGCCGGACGGGCGCATGGGGTCGGCGGGCTGACGTTCGACGCGAAGAAAAGGCCTTGGCCGCCGGAGACCGGTGTCTTCATCGCCCTCGTCCTGATCACGCTGGTCTTCGAAGTCCTGAACCGCATGGACGGCGGCAGCTTCCTCTTCAACACGCGCGGAAATCTCAGCGGGCTCTTCAACCAGGCGCGGCTCGACATCATCATCCTGCAGGTTTCGATCACCGGCATCATCGCCATCGGCGTGACCCAGGTGATCATCGCCGGCGGCATCGACCTGTCGTCGGGCTCCGTCGTCGGGGCGACGGCCATGATCGTCATGAGCTTTGCCCAGACCGCCACCGTCAACGGAAACCCCAACCCGAAGGCCGTCTTCGGGCTATGGTCGATGGACCTGCCGGTGATCGTGCCGATCCTCGTGGGGGTCGCCGCCGGCCTCGTGGCGGGGATGATCAATGGCTTGCTCATCGCCTACACCAGGATTCCGCCTTTCATAGCCACGCTCGGCATGATGGTTTCGGCGCGCGGCGTGGCGCGCTGGTGGTCGAACGGCCAGCCGATCTCGTTTCCCACGCAGTCTTACGCCAGCCTGTCGAACGGTGACGCCGTCGGCGGTGCCACCTTCGGTCTCCTGCACTGGCCCGGCGAGAACCCCGCGGTCGTTTTCATCGTCCTCGCCATCATCTTCTCGCTGATCATGCGCTACACCGTCTACGGCAAGCACTGCTACGCGATCGGCTCCAACGAGGAGGCGGCGCGGATGTCGGGTATCAAGGTGAACCGGCACAAGGTGCTCGTCTACGCCATCGCCGGCATCCTGACGGGCGTTGCCGCGATCATGTTGACCTCGAAGAACCTGACGGCTCAGTCGGGCATGGGGCTGATGTACGAGCTCGACGCGATCGCCATGGCGGTCATCGGCGGCGTGTCGCTCTCCGGCGGACGCGGCTCGATCCTCGGTGCCGTGCTGGGTGCGCTGATCTTCTCGGTCATCATTTCCGGATTCACCTCGATCCATCTCGGCGCCTACTATCAGGAGATGGTGAAGGGCGCGATCATCGTGGGCGCGGTGGTGCTCGACCAGTGGCGACAGCGGCGTCGGGCCATGCGTGCATAGGAGAGGCGGACGTGAGCGACGACATCATCCTCGAGACCCGCGACCTCACCAAGCACTATGGCGGTGTGCACGCCTTGCAGGGCGCCAATTTCGCGCTCCGCACGGGCGAACACGTCGCCATCATGGGTGACAATGGCGCCGGCAAGTCGACATTCGTGCGCCAGATCACCGGCGTCGAGCAGCCGACGTCCGGCACGATATGGTTCGGCGGCGTCGAGCGGCACTTCGGCGGCCCGTTGGAAGCGCGCGAGGCCGGCATCGAGACCGTGTTCCAGACGCTGGCGCTGGCCGACCATCTCGATGTCTCCGACAACCTGTTCCTCGGGCGCGAGAAGCTGCGCCTGCGGCTCGGCCCCTTCTCGCTGCTCGATTACAAAGGCATGCGCGAGGCCACCATGGCAGCGCTGCAGAAGACCGGTGTGAAGATTCCCAATATCCGCAACACGATCGAGCGGATGTCCGGCGGCCAGCGCCAATGCGTGGCGATCGCCCGCACTGCCTCCTTCCATTCCAAGCTCACCATCATGGACGAGCCGACGGCCGCCCTCGGCGTGCAGGAAACGGCGCAGGTGGAGAAAATCATCCGCACGCTCAAGGAACAGGGCGAGCCTCTGATCCTGATCAGTCACAACATGCGGCAGGTGTTCGATCTCGTGGACCGCGTCATCGTCTTCCGGCGCGGGCGCATTGTCGCCAACCTGAACAAGATTGAGACGGACCCGCAAGACGTCGTCGCCTATATCACCGGTGCCAAGACCGGCGTGGAATACGAGGAGGCGGCCTGACAAAGGTCAGCGCCTGCCGCCGCACAGCCGGCCCGCGACATTCAACGGAAGAGCCGACATGACACTGAAGTTCGCGCTGCTTGGGGCCGGCCGTATCGGCAAGGTACACGCGAAGGCGATCACCGCCACCGACGGTGCGGCACTGGTCGCGGTCGCCGACGCGGTCCAGGCCGCCGCCGACCAGATCGCCGCGCAGTATGGCTGCGCAGTCCGCAGCATCGACGCGATCGAGGCCGCCGCCGACATCGATGCGGTGGTGATCTGCACGCCGACCAACACGCATTCCGCCCTGATCGAGCGCTTCGCGCGCGCCGGAAAGGCGATCTTCTGCGAGAAGCCGATCGACCTCGACATCGGCCGCGTCAAGGCCTGCCTCGCCGTCGTCGAGGAGACCGGCGCGACGCTGATGGTCGGCTTCAACCGCCGTTTCGATCCGCATTTCGCCGCCGTCAGGAAGGCGATCGACGATGGGCGGATCGGCGCGGTGGAGATGGTCGGGATCATCTCCCGCGATCCGGGCGCCCCGCCCGCCGATTACATCAAGGTCTCCGGCGGTATCTTCCGCGACATGGCGATCCACGATTTCGACATGGCGCGCTTCCTGCTCGGCGAGGAGCCTGAGACGGTGCTTGCGACCGGCTCGGTGCTGACCGATCCGGCGATCGGCAAGCTTGGCGATTTCGACAGCGTGTCGATTATCCTGACCACCAGGTCCGGCAAGCAGTGCACCATTTCCGATTCACGCCGCGCCACCTACGGCTACGACCAGCGGATCGAGGTGCTTGGCTCGAAGGGCTCGGTCAGCGCGGAGAATCAGCGCGCGGTCTCAATCGAGATCGCCGATGCGGACGGCTTCACCCGTCCGCCGCTCCACAACTTCTTCATGACCCGCTACATCGAGGCCTATGCGGCGGAGATCGCCGCCTTCGCCCACTTCGTCCACGACAAGAAACCTGCTTCGCCCAGCGGCCGCGACGGTCTGATCGCACTGGCGCTCGCCGACGCGGCATTGAAATCCGCCACCGAAGGCCGCGCCGTCAAGGTGTCGGAGATTCTGGGCTAGACCGGACCCGCGAATCAACGATCGCGCGGGTCAGGCAATCTCACTTTGTGGCTACGATTGGATTGAAAGACCGCCCGAGGTAACATCTTGCTCGGGAGATTCCTCTGTGGGTCTAGGTGGCTACTTCAGCGAAAAGGCCGAGAAAGTTATGATGCTCGGCGCAGCGGGGTTCGTGAAAAGCAATCCCGCCGCGAACCTTGAGATTGGCAGCATCTTGAACCAGGCCCTTTCATCGCTTATCCAAACTGACGGCTACCGCGCACAAGAAATCTTCGAATCCCTCAATGTCGAGGTCGAACTCGCGCGAATGTTTGGCGCTTCCGCGGATGAAAGCAGGGCCACCTTTGTGCGCGCCGCCGACATTCACCGACGAGCCGGGCAAAAGTCCGAGATGTATGCCGCTTCGATTTTGGCGGCCTTCTACAGGCGTGCTTCCCTCGCTGCGAAGGGCAGGCTCACAGATATTGCGCGCTTCGAAGAGATGGCGATCGCGATTGCGAACTGCATCACCGTATATCGGCTCGCGCAAATCCATCGAGACGAAAGACCACTTTCGTGACGGTGGAGCCAGAAGATCAATGGCGCGGCTCTCTCCAGCACTTCGGTCAAAACACAACAAGAGTTATTAGCACGCTTACCAGGTTAATTAAGCAGCAAGAAGAATTGGTGTCAGCAATTCGAGCAGGAAACGAAGAGATCATCAAATCCTCGTCAGCAGCGAAATGGGCCGCCATCGGGTCCGTTATTGCAGCGATTGCGGCATTGCTCACGGCGATTTTCGCAGGTGTGGCCCTGTTTAAGCAATGAACTCGCAGCGACTTTGCGACTGATTGGTGCGCATCTCACTGCTTCATCAGCCATTCAAAATCCGGGTGCGTCTTGAAGCGCCATTTCCGGAGCGGCCCGGCCATCACGTTCAGATAGTAGTTCGCAAATCCGTAGGGCGAACCCACCGGATGGTGCCCCTTCGGCACCAGCACCACGTCGCCGTCATGGACCGCCATCGTCTCATCGAGCGAGCCATCCTCGGTGAAGACCCGCTGCACGGCGAAGCCCGGGCGCGGGTTCATGCGGTGATAGTAGACCTCTTCCAGATAGGTGATCGCCGGAAAGTCGTCCTCGTCATGCCGGTGCGGCGGATAGGACGACCAGTTGCCGGCCGGCGTCAGCACCTCGGTGACGAGCAGGCTGTCGCAGATGTCCTTGTCCTCCATCGCGATCGGATGGATGTGGCGCGTGTTGCTCCCCTTGCCGCGCACCTCGTCGCCGATATCTTCGATCACCCGCGCCTTGTGTCCGCCCTTGCCGGGCGCCGTGCAGACGGCAAGCGTCAGATCGGTCGTCGCTTTCACCGACCATTCGCTGCCGTTCGGGACGTAGACGGCCGCCGGCTTCGTCCATTCGAAGACGTCCATGCGCCCGCCGAGTTCTCCGAACGTCTCGCCGGCTGCAGATATCTCCGCCCTGCCCTCGACCAGCACCAGCACCACCTCATGGTCGCCGGTCTGCTCCGCCGCCGTCTCCGCCGCCTTTAGCCGATAGAGCCCGAAGCCGACATAGGTCCAGCCAGCGCTTTTCGGCGTCACGTCGTGCACCTTGCCGGTCGCGCCGCTTGGTTTGACGAGCAGGCTTGCCATCGATCAGGCCTCCAGCTTTTCGCGTTCCGTCTCGGCCTTCGCCCGCGCGTCGTCCCAAGCGGCGCAGAGTTCGGCATAGACCGCCGCCATCTCCGCGACCGCCGCCGCGTCGCTCAGCCCGCCTCGCAGCCACGTCTTGGCCGTCGCGCCAAAGATCGTCCGCCCGACCGCGAAGCCTTTGACGAGATCGAATTCGGCGGCGAGCGCGAAGCTCTGCTTCAGCGCCTCCATCGGCGCGTCGAGCCCGAGCACGACGACGCCGCGCGTATGTGGGTCGTTTCGCTCGATCGCGTCGCAGGCATTCGCCCATGCCGCGCGGCTCCGGAACGGCTCAAGCTTCCACCAGTCGGGATAGATGCCGATATCGTAGAAGCGCTGGATCACCTCCGCCGTCGTCCTGTCGTTCACCGCGGCGACCTTGGAGGGAATGACTTCGAGCAGAAATTCCAGATCGTTGGCGCGGCAGGCATCGGCGAGCCGGATCACCGTCGCCTCCTGCTTGGCCTTGGTGCCGGCGTCGTCGTCAGGATGGTAGAAGCAAAGCGCCTTCACCACGTGCTCGGCCGGCCATTCGGCAAGGTCGGAACCGAAGTCCGGCCCGATCTCAAGCTTAAGCGGCCGCGACCCCGGCGTCTCTACCGGGCGTCCGATCCAAAGCCCCGTCCCCGCCGCCCTGAAGAGCGCCTCCTGGCCGAGCCGCGAGTCGCAAAGCACGCCGTAGCCGGCGCCGCTTTCGCTGACCTTCAGCGCCGCCTCAAGGCAGAGCTCCTTGAACCGGCCGATCCGCGCAGGATCGGCGCCCGCCGCCTCCACCATCTCCTCGAGTTGCTTGCGATGGTCGAACGCGAAGACGCGCAGCGTCGGCCACTCGCGCACGCGGTTGGTCGACCAGTGCACCTGCTCAAGCGCCACGTCCTTGCGCAGCGCCTTGTTCCTGATCCCGCGCTTGAAGAAGAACTGCAGCTCCTCCCAGCTCGGATAGGCCGGCGCGCAGCCGTGGCGCGACACGGCGAAGGCGCCGCAGGCATTGGCGTATTTGAGCGCGGTCGGCCAGTCCTCGCCGTCGAGCCAGCCCTTCAGGAGCCCCGACATGAAGCCGTCGCCGGCGCCCAAGACGTTGAACACCTCGATCGGAAATCCCGCGCCGGATACGCCCTCGTCGAGCGAATCCGGGATCGCGCCCTCGAAGGCGACGGCGCCCATCGGCCCGCGCTTGCAGACGAGCGTCGCCTGGCTCACCGCCCGCACGTTCCGCAACGCCTGCAGCGTGTCGGTCGTCCCGCCGGCGATGTGGAACTCGTCCTCTGTCCCGACGATCAGGTCGAAGCGGTGAAGCGTCGATTGCAGCTTGGCGGTGACCGCCTGCGATTTCGATGAAGCGGCTTTCGCCGGCGCCGTGCCCGGCGAGCCCCCAGAGGTTCGGGCGGTAGTCGATATCGAGCGCCGTCCGCGCGCCGCTCTCGCGCGCCAGCTTCAGCGCCTTCAGCACCGCCGCCTCGGTGCGCGGATGCGAGAGATGCGTGCCGGTCGCCACCACCGCGCGCGCTTCGGCGATGAAGGCGGCGTCGATGTCGTCGACGCTCAGCGCCATGTCGGCGCAATTCTCGCGATAGAAGATCAGCGGGAACTGCTCCTGGTCGCGAATGCCGAGCAGCACCAGCGCCGTCAGCCGCTCCGGATCGGTCCTGACGCCGCGCACGTCGACGCCCTCTGAGGCGAGCTTCTCCCGGATGTAGCGGCCCATGTGCTCGTCGCCGACGCGGGTGATCAGCGCCGATTTCAGTCCCAGCCGCGCCGTGCCGACCGCCATGTTGGTGGGCGAGCCGCCGACATATTTGTTGAAGGAGCGCATGTCCTCGAGCCGGCCGCCGACCTGCGCGCCGTAAAGGTCGACCGAGGCGCGGCCGATGGTGATCACGTCGAGCGTCTTCATGCCGAACGGACTGCGCCTCCCCTCGCGGCGCTCAAGATTTCCGGCCGCTTCGCCCTCCCGATTAAGCTAAACTCCGCGCTTCGTCACGGGGAGAAAACCTCAAGGCGGCAATGCGTTGACCATGCACCATAACCGACCGCGATCAGGGACTCGGGCGTTCAGTGCGCGCGCGCCTGCGCCTTCGGCGTCCCCGCCAGATCTTCGAGGATCGGGCAGTCGGGACGGTGGTCGCCGTGGCAGGCGCGGATCAGCCCGGAGAGTGTTTTGCGCATCGCGTTAAGTTCGGCGATCTTCGCGTCGATCTCCTCGATATGCGCCTTGGCGAGCCGCCGGACATCGGCGCTTGCGCGCTTCTTGTCGCCGTAGAGCGACAGGAGCCGCCGGCAATCCTCGATCGAGAAGCCGAGCGCCCGCGCCCGCGCCAGGAAGCGCAGATTGTGGAGCGCCGTCTTCGAATAGTCGCGGTAATTGTTGCTGTGCCGGTCGGCGCGCACCAGCCCGATCTCTTCGTAATAGCGGATGGTCTTCGCCGGCAGCCCGCTCGCCTTCGCCGCTTCGCCGATATTCATCGTCATGCTCCGATGTCGAGCACCGTCCAGTGCCTCGGACAGAGGTCATAGATGTCCCGCCGATCGAACATTGCAAGCTCCGGCCCAAACCACGTGCGCGGCGCGATCACCGGGCCGCCTTGCGCAAGCCAGGCGCCCCACCAGCTGAACGAGCTGTTGGCGACGACATGCGCATCGCAAAGGCTCATCAGGCAGAGATCGCTTCGCTCGTCGCGCCCTTCAACGAACGTGAAGCGTTCCCCGGCAAAGAGCGGCTGCCGTCGGCACCAGGGAATGTCGTCGGAGAAGACAAGCACCGGCGCATTCTCGTCGAAGCGTCCCAGCGCCGACGCGTAATAGGTGATCGGCAGCACAAGATGGAGATGCTGGCGCTCAATATAGTCGCCGCGCCGCACATGAAGCGCGATGGTGCCGGACCCCGAAGCGAGATCGGCAAGCTCCGCGCGCAAAAGCGACACCAGCGCTTCCGGAAAGCCAAAATCCCGCCGGATCTCCGCGGCGATGTGCGAGAAATAGTGCGGGCTCTGGAAATAGCCGCTGAGGTCGACATTGTCCGGGCAGAGATTGAAGAGCCCGCTGTCGAAGCCATGCGTCGATTCGGCAATTGTGCGGGACTCGGTAAGCCAGATTCTTACGTCGCTGAGATCGAAGATGTCGAAGAGCGTCGGAGACTTTGCAACGTCCGCATCGATCGTGCCGAACGCTTCGCGCGGCGGGATGCAGAAATCGTAGCCGTGCCGCCGCGCGATCCCCTTGAGCGCAGCGAACTCGAACATCTGGTTTCCAAGTCGGCCCATATTGCCGAGGGCATTGAAGGAAAGCATGTCGTAACGGCGGCTCAAAAATCCTGTTGGGCGCCGCCCTCCAACGGCGTGGTCGCGCCGGCGGCACCGGCGCCGATCACCCGAAGCGGCGAGCGCCGGTGAAGCAGCATGGCCAGGATCAGCGCGAAGCTCGCGATGTTGATCACCGCGAGCCAGAGCGATTCCACCCCCGTCCACCCAGGCGCGTCGAGCGGCCGGCTGACGAAAAGCGCCGCGCCGCTCAGCCAGCCCATATGCGAGACGATCAGGATGGAGAAGAGGTTCATTCCGAAATGCGTGCCCATCGCCGCCCCGAGATTGCCGGTCAGGTAGACGAGCAGCGCGGCGATCGCAGCGAAGGCGGCGATGGTCACGATCTGGCTCTCGTTCATCGACAGCGGCGAATCGGAGTTCCAGTGAAGCAGCGTGAAGAGCAGGCCCGGAACGACGCCCCACACGAAGGGCGAGCGAAAGCGCGCCGCGAGCGACTGCATGAGATAGCCGCGGAAGGCCAGCTCCTCCGCCGAGATCTGCACGAAGAGAAGGGCCGCGAGCGGCAGAAGCCAGCCGAGCCACACGGCCGTCGCCATGCTGCTTCGGGTGAGCGACGGGTCGATGAAGTAGAAGGCGAGCTCGGCAAGCGCCGAGGCGATCAGCGACGCGACGAAGCCGCGCAGGAATGCCGAGGCGGAAAGCCGGCCGGATGCTCCGAGCACGCCTCCGAAGGCGCGGCGGTGCAGCACTTTGACGACGAGATAGACGCCGACCGAAATGCCGAGGAACGACGAAAGCGTCGCGGCGAGGCCGGTCGGCGTCTGGAAGAAGCGCTGGACGATCGCCCAGGATCCCTCCCGGCCCTCGCCGATCAGAAGCCCGGCGGTGCCGCTCATCCTGATCCCGGCGTTGAGGGCGAGCGTCGTCGTCAGCCCCCAGACCAGCGTGATCACCACGATGCCGAGCGCGAAGCGCCAGAGGCTCGTCCTCCCCTCGCGGGCGCGCTCGACGTAATGCTGGAAGGCTTCGGACAAAGGCGTTTTCAGCGCTTGGCGCACAGCGCTCCGTCCGCCGCGCTGGCGCGCTGCGGCACGGCAACTCGATCGCGGGCTTCGGGCGGTCGTTTCACGATTGCAACTGGGTTCTGGGCAGACGAGCGATGCAAAGGGCGTGCCGGCGCGAATGTCAAGAAACCGCTTCGCTTGCGATTAGCACAGGCCTTCCGAATGGCGCTAAGATCGTGACCGGAACAAGAACGCCGCCTGAGCGCATAACCGCAAGGGAACAGCCATGTGCCGCAACATCCGCACCCTCTTCAATTTCGAGCCGCCGGCGACGGAGGATGAAATCCGCGCCTCGGCCGTCCAGTTCGTGCGCAAGCTTTCCGGCTTCACCCATCCCTCGAAAGCCAACGAGGCGGCCTTCAATCGTGCCGTCGACGAGGTCGCAGACTCAGCCCGCCGGCTCATCCAATCGCTGACCACGTCGAGCCCGCCGAGGGACCGCGAGGTGGAGGCGATGAAGGCCAAGGCGCGCGCGGCGGAGCGCTTCGCCTGAGCCGGAACCCGGCCCCCGGAGCCACCACGGTCCGCCGCGTCCGCCGCCCGAGGCGCTGTTCGGGCGCCGCTTGAACGCCTGTACAACTCGCATCAAGAGGCGGTGATTCCACGCGTGAGCGCCTTCCCAAGCGCCATAGAGCCCGCCAAATAGGTGTCACCACACCTTTGGGAGGGTCTGAAATGCCTTCGCTTGCCGGAAAGCGCTTCTCGCTGAAAGCACTGATCGCCCCCGCGATCGCCATTCTCGCCGTTGCCGCGCTCGTGCCGCTGAGTGGCGCGCTGCGCCCCGCCGCTGCGGAGACCGCGCAGGTCGTGCCCGCGGCCGAAAAGGACGCGCCGCTCGCTTCCGCGCCGGGCTCCGAGATGACGGTCCTTGCCGGCGGCTGTTTCTGGGGCGTGCAGGGCGTGTTCCAGCACGTGAAGGGCGTGATCAGCGCCGTTTCCGGCTATTCCGGCGGCGAAGCCGGTACCGCGCAGTACCACACGGTCAGCACCGGCCTGACCGGGCACGCGGAGTTGGTTCAGGTGACATTCGACCCGAGCCAAATCACCTACGGCAAGCTTCTGCAGATCTATTTCTCCGTCGCGCATGACCCGACGCAGGTGAATCGCCAGGGCCCCGACACCGGCACGCAGTACCGCTCGGCGATCTTCGCGGCGAGCAGCGAGCAGGCCGACATCGCCAAGGCCTATATCGCGCAGCTCGACAAGGCCGGAGTCTTCACTCAGCCGATCGCGACGGAAGTGAATACACTCAAGGCCTTCTATCCGGCCGAGGACTATCACCAGAACTACGCGACCATCCATCCGGACAGTGCCTACATCTTCTATAACGACCTGCCGAAGATCGCGAACCTGAAGCGCCTCTTCCCCGACGTCTATCGCGACGATCCGGTGCTGGTGAACGTCGCCTCCAACTAACTAACCCCGCAAAGCTCTCCGCTCCCTTTGCGGGGGCCGCCGCCACCGCTCCCCTCCCCCTTGCGGGGAGGGGCTGGGGGAGGGGTTGCTCCGCCACTCCATCAGCCGTTCGACGCTGACCCCGCACGCGCAGCGGCCACCGCTTCCGCGTCATGCGCCGCCTCGATGCGCTCCGCCACCATCTCCTGCAGCCGCCAGAGATGCCGGTCGCGCAGGCCCAGCTCCTCAAGGTGCGCGACGGTCGAGTGCAGATATTCGGCCATCGAGCCGCGCTGCCCGACCGCCGTCGCCAGCGCGTCGGCGACCTCTTCGTCGGTGAGCCCGGTCACGTAGCGCCCGCCCTTGCGGTCGATGACAAAGGCGATCGCCGGAAGCGCGCCCTCCTCTGTCGCAACATTCACCCAGCGCGGCAGATGCGCCGTCGGCCGGAAGCGAAGCTCGCGGTTGAAGAGCAGCATCAAATTGGCCTCGATCGCGTCGGGCGGCAGGCGATAGGCGACGCCCTTGCACTGTCCGCCGCGATCGAGCGACAGCATCAGGCCCGGTTGCTGCGGCGAGCCGCGAAACCAGTGGTCCCATCCAAGACAGAAGGAGCGGTGCCAGCCGCGAATGACGCCGGTCCGCTGCTCCACCGTTTCGCAGGCAGGCTTCCAGATCAGCGAGCCGAAGGCGAAGATCCAGATATCCGTGTCGCTCGCGTCGCCGTTCTTCTCCGGTTTCTTCGCGAGCATCGCCTGGATATCCGCCATCTGCTCGGCTTCGGAGGCAGCAACCGTTCCCGGCGGCGGCGCTACGTCCTCGACCGCAACAGCGGCTGCGCGCGCAAGCCGCGCGACATGGTCAGGGGTCAGGCGCATGTCATTCGATCGGCGTTGCGCGATAATAGCGGGCGGCGGCGCAAGAACGCCAGCCCTTGCGGCGCAAGGCAGGTGCGCCGTGGATGCTTCCCGCTAGTGCAGCTGGCCGTGGAAGCGGGCGTTGCGAACCTCAGCCGCCGTCGCGAGCTGGCGGTGCGCCACCTCGACGGAATGGATGATGCCGTCGATCTCCGCCACCCAGAAATCCAGGAACTTGATCAGCCGCGGATAGTCCGGCGCAACGTCGTAGAACTGCCAGACGAAGGTCTGCAGGAGCTTCGGGCGCTCCGGCATGGCGTAGAGGATGTTCGCCGTGGCAAGGCCATAACCGGCCCCGTCGCCCAAGAACACGGTGCGAAAGTCATGGTCGTGCATTCGCTTTCCCCTTCTTGGCGGAGCGAGGATTCGCTTGCTCCAATCCGGGAGGATAGCCTGCGGTTCCATGATTAACAAATGATTACAGAGACTTAGCAGCCGAGAGCGGAGAGTGCTGATAGCCCAAGCGAGAAGCATTCGGCCTATTCCACAGGCAACCTGAGCCGCGTTTCGGCGGCCGTGCTATCATTTCACTGCTCCTGGTGGAGCTGGAGGCCCGGTAAATGAAGGTCACGCTCGACCTCTCTAAGCTGCTTCAAGACGGAAGGATCACGCAGGAGGAGCACGACCGCCTCGTCCAATACGCGGCCGTCGGCACCGGGGCGCTTGCCTTCAACATCCTGATCGGTTTCGGCGTGATCGCGGTTGCCGGTGGCGCGGTGGCGCTCAAGCCCGACCCGGTCGTCGGCATCGTGATCGGCCTTGTCGTGCTTGCCGCCGGACTTGCACTTCTCGTCCGCGGGCCGCGACAGTGGGCGCTGCTTGCGAACATCTCCATCCTGATCGGCGCTCTCGGCCTTGCCGGCGGCATCATCATCTTCGACCAGGCCTCGATCCGGAGCTTCCTGCTGATTACCGTCGGCTTCGCGGTAGCCGGCACGATCGCCGAAAGCGAACTGCTGATCGTGGGTGCCGTGCTTGCGCTTTCCTCCTGTCTCGGCGCGCGGACCGACTACATGCACGCCACCTATTTCCTCGGCATCGAGGAGCCGACCGCAACGATCCTGCTCTTCAGCGCGATCGCGCTTGGCACATACCTCCTCTCGCGAACGCTCAGCAACGCCCATGAGCGGCTCTGCCTGGTGGCGGCGCGAACGTCGCTTCTGCTGGTCAATCTCGGCTTCTGGATCGCATCGCTCTGGGGCGACGAGATCGACTGGCTCGGCGCCACGATCGGTCCGGTGTCTTCGACCGCCTACGCGGTGCTCTGGGCCCTGGCGCTGATCGGCGTCGGCATCTGGGGGGCATGGGCCAACCGGCGATGGACGGTCAACCTCGCCGCGATCTTCGGCGCCATCCATTTCTATACGCAGTGGTTCGAGCATCTCGGCGCGATGCCGGTCACGATCATCCTTGCCGGGGTGCTTGCGCTCGGCTTCGCGCTGGCACTCTGGCGGCTCAACCACAGCCTCTGGAGCCCACCGGTCCATGCCGCGCCGGCGACGAGCGCGGGCGGCGGACCGGCGCCACAGGCCTGAGCGGCTACTCGACCAGAATGCCGCCGGCCTTCTGAAGCGCCTCGCGGGTGTCGACGTCGACCTCCGCCGCCGCGCCGATCTCGACGCGCTCGACCGCCTCCTCGTGGCGGGCAAGGATGTGCCGCGCCCCGGTGTCGCCGGTCAGTGCCATCAGCTCCGGAAAGAAGTCGCGCGACCACAGCACCGGGTTGCCGCGCTTGCCGGAGAAGGTCGGAAGCACGATCGCCGGGCGCGGCTTCCCGCGGAATGCGCCGATCAGCCGGTCGATGATGGCGCCGGTAATCTCCGGCATGTCGGCGAGCAGCACGAGCGCGCCGGCGGCTTCCGCCGGCACCGCCGCGATCCCGGCCTTGAGCGAGGTTGCCAGCCCCTCGGCATAATCGAGATTGTGGACAAGTGTGACCTTGAGCCCGTCGAGCGCCGCGGTGATAGCGTCCGCCCTGTGGCCGGTGACGACGACAACGGACCCCGCCTTCGAGGCGAGCGCGCGCTCCGCGATGCGGCGGATAAGCGGCTTGCCGCCAAAAGTCGCAAGCAGCTTGTTCGGGCCGCCCATGCGGCTCGACTGGCCGGCCGCGAGGATGATCGCCGTAACGCCGACCGTCTCGTCTTCCACCGTCTCGCGCGGCTGCGGCCGCGACACGATCTCCATCAGCAGCCCGCCGACGCCCATGCCGGTGATCGCCTCCTCGCTGACGGGAAGCCCCGCAAGCAGCCGGTTCAGCACCCAGTCGAAGCCGTTCTCGGCCGGCGAGCGGGCACAACCCGGCGCGCCGAGCACCGGTCTTCCATCGAGTTCGCCGAGAAGCAGCAGGTTTCCGGGATCGACCGGCATGCCGAAATGGCGGACGGCGCCGCCGGCGGCCTCGATCGCGGCCGGGATGATGTCGGCCCTGTCGGTGATCGCCGACGCGCCGAAGGCGATCAGCAGCTCCGCGCCTTCGTCACTGAGCGCGCAGAGCGCCCTCGCAAGCGCGCCGGCATCGTGCGGCACGCGGATCTCGTCGACGAGCGTCGCGCCGGCGGGCTTCAGCCGCGCTTCGAGGATGCGGCGCGTCTTGTCCATCACCGAGGGCTTCAGGCCCGGCAACGTCGTCGCGGCAAGGCCAACCTTGAGCGGCTGCCACGCCGCGACGGAAAGGATCGCCTCGCCGGCAAGCTTTGCCGCCGCATCGACCACCGCGCCCGGCACTGCGAAGGGAATGATCTTGACCGTCGCCACCATCCGCCCCGCCTCGACCGGCGCGAACTCCGGCAGCGTCGCGACCGTCAGGCCCGGATCGAGCCGGTTCAGGTCATCGATCGCCGTTCGATTCACCACCAGCAACCCGGCGCGCTCGGCGTAAAGGTTCGTGCGTCCCGTCCCCGCCGCGTCGCGGCGAATGTCGGCGCCTTCGAGGAGCCCGGCCACGCGTCGCGCCGCCTCGTCCTCATGCACGTCGCCCGGCTCAAGCCGCGCCGCCACCACTTCGCCGACGCCGTCCGCTTTCAGCCGCTTGATCAGCTCGGCGGTTAGGCGCGTGCCCTTCTTGATGACGCCCGATGTCAAGCGGACGGAGTGGGCGGCGATCGCGCCCAGAGCCTCGTCAAGCGGAACCGGCCCGAATTTCATTGGGGCCTCAGGCGGCGATCCGCCCGGCCTCAGGCCCGCGACGCAGCGCGGCGATAATCTCGGCAAGGATCGCGACGGCGATCTCCGCCGGCGACTGCGATGCGATGTCGATGCCGATCGGCGCGTGAATCCTTTCCAGATCGGCGGCCGAAGCGCCCGCCTGCAGCAGCCGTTCAACGCGCTTGCCGTGCGTCTTCCTGCTTCCGAGCGCGCCGACATAGAAGCACTTGGCGGCAAGCGCCTGAACGATCGGATGATCGTCGATCTTCGGATCGTGGGTGAGCGCCGCGAGCGCCGTATAGGAATCGAGCGGCCGCTCCTTCAGCACCTCCTCCGGCCACTCGGCAACGAGATCGGCGTCGGGGAACCGTTCGGGCGTCGCAAAGGCGGTGCGCGGATCGATGATACGGACATCGAAGCCCGCGAGCCGCGCCATCGGCGCAAGCGCCTGGCTGATATGGACGGCGCCGATGATCGCGAGCCGCGGCGGCGGCACGCAGACCGTCAGGAACGTCCGCCCATCCTCCAGCATGCCGGAGCGGCCGGAGCGGAGCCGCTTCTGAAGCTCCGCGGCGAGCGGATCCTTGTCGAGTGCGGCGCCCTCGACAAGCCGTTCCGCGCCGTCCTGCGTATCGGTGACGAGGATCGCCGCGCGCCGCTCAAGCCGCGCCTGGTTCAGCTTTGTGAGAATATCAAGCTTCATGACTTGGCCCATAGATAGTGGCCGGTCGCGGGCGGCCAAGCGCCCGCGCCGTTCGACATCGTTGTATACGAATATGCGAGACGCCGAAACGGCTGCCGTGTCAGGCGGCCGCCGCTTAGGCAGCGAGACGCGTTGCGGCGGCGGCTCGCGCCGCGTCGGTCAAGGTGAAATAGAACGTCGTCCCTCGCCCCGGCTCCGATTCCGCCCAGATGCGGCCGCCGTGCTTGGTGACGATCCGCTGCACGATCGCGAGGCCGATTCCCGTGCCCGGGAATTCGCGCTCGTCGTGCATGCGCTGGAACGCCTGGAAGAGCTTCGCCGCGTGCGCCATGTCGAAGCCCGCCCCGTTGTCACGGACGTAGCAGGCCTGCTCGCCGTCGACCACGCGGCGGCCGACCTCGATCGTCGCCGGCGAACGGCCGCTGGTGAATTTCCAGGCGTTGCCGAGGAGGTTGTCGAGGGCAACCCGCATCAGTCCGATATCGCCCTCCTCCTGCATGGCCTCGGCGATGATGAAAACCGCATGGCGATCGGGCGCCCGCTCGCGCAGCGTGTCGACAATCTCGCGCGCCAACGCGCTTATATCGATCTCCGCGCGCCTGATATCCGCGCGGCTAACCTGGGAGAGGCGCAGCAGATCGTCGATCAGCACCGCCATGCGTTGTGCGGCGCGGCGGATGCGATGCGTGCAGTCGCGTCCGGCGCCATCGAGCTTTTCGGCATGATCCTCCTGCAGCACGCGGCTGAAGCCGTCGATGCTGCGCAAGGGCGCGCGCAGATCGTGCGACACCGAATAGGAGAAGGCCTCAAGGTCCCTGTTCGCCGCCAGCAGCTCCGCGGCTTTCTCCTCGGCGCGCAGGAATTCGCGGCGCTCCGCCTCGCGCGCGGCGATCAGGCGCGCCTGCAGCACGCCGTGCTCGAGGAGCAGCGCCATCAGGACGAAGCTCGTCGCCGCGAGCCCGTAGATGCGGCCGCTGTACCAGCCGATGTCGAAACGGCCGTGGTTCAGCACGGCCGCGAGCGCGACATCGAAGATCCAGACGGTCATCACCACCATGAGCCAGAGGTCGAGCACGGTCCGCCGCGGGCGACGCCACAGAACGGCGAGCGCAACGACGCTCAGCACCCAGGTGCCGGAGGCGACGTAGACCTTCGTGGAGCTGTCGAGATTGCCGCTCATGATCTTGGGCAGCGCATCGTGGCCGAGCGTGGTGAGCAAGGTCAGCGCCAGCGCCAGCACGCCGGCCGCGGCGACGCCGAGCGCAATTGCCGCAAGTGGGTGACCGAGCCGCCGACGCTTGGCCGGCATGTCGCCGTCAATCAGCGCGTAGGCGACGACGAAGAGCGGAAAGAACCCATGCCACAGAAAATAGAGCCAGGCCGTCGTCTGCGCGCCGCCGCCGATGACGCCATGCTCCGCGAAGAGGCCCGGAAAGCTCAGCGCGTGTGCGATCTCCATGAGCGCGCAGAAGAGGTAGCCGCTCGCAAGCACGAGCAGCGACCGCCAGCGCGTGATGGCGAACTGGCCGTAGATCAGGACCGCAGTCAGGAGATCGGTGACAATGAGCGCCGACTGGTAGGCAGGAAGGAAGGGCTCGACAGCCGGAAGCTGGACCTTGGCGAAGGGCGCCGCCACCAGGAAGATGACGACCGAAATCGCCAGCATCGCCAGGACGATCTGAACGTCCTTGCGCGCGGCCGGAAAAGTCGAGAGCGTTCCCGTCGGCTCTTCGCGGCGCTCCGTTCCCATCATCGTGTCTCCTCGATCTTGCGCGGACGGGCGGTGGTCGTGCGTTGACCGAATCACTTGAGGACGGCCGATTCTCTGAGATCATGATTGCAGCCAAGCGTAGCAGTCGAGCAAGCGAACTCAGCCGACAAGGTTGAAGGAACACAACCTTCGGGTTTCTTCGCAGGTCGAATGGCCGCGTCTGGCCGTGGTGCGAGGCTACTCGATCTTCTCGATGAAGACGCGAATCTTGCCACCGCAGGAGAGGCCGACCCGCCAAGCGGTTTCGTCGGCGACGCCGAATTCGAGCATTTTCGGCCTGCCGGAGCCGATCACGTCAAAAGCCTCGCTGACGACCGCGCCTTCGACACAGCCGCCGGAGACCGATCCCTCGAAGTTCCCCTCCCCGTCGACGGCGAGATGGCTGCCGACCGGCCGTGGTGCCGAGCCCCATGTCTCGACGACCGTCGCGAGCGCCACGTCGCGCCCCTCGCTGCGCCAGCGCTCGGCAGCGGCGAGCACGTCGAGATGCGGATCCATTGAAGCGTCGCTCATGGTGTCCTCCGGGAGACTTAGCCAGCGAAAAAGAGGCCCGCGGAAGAGGTAGGCGCGCGCGGGCGGAGGCGCAAGCGCCTCTCTCGCCGGTCTCCGCGCAAACGGTCCGCGCGATCAGTCGCGCAGCGCGTCGTTGACGAAGGTCTGCGTGCCGCCGCTCTTGATCGCCGCCTCCTCCGCTTCCGACGCGGCACGCAAATCCTCCGCCGCGGCCAGTTGCTCCGGGTCGCCCTCCTGCTTGTAGAAGCTGTAGGAGAGCGTGATGTGACGCGTTGCGGTTGCCTGCCGGTCGGCGAGGATCGCCTTGTCGAAATAGAAGAGCATCGGCACATGCGCCGCTTCGCCCGGCTCGAGCTTCACATCGACGAAACAGAAATGCGCGACCTCGTAGAGATAGGGCGCCGCCTGGAACGGCGACACATCAAAGACGCCCCGCGCGACGGCCGTCGCGTCGCCCAGATTCTTGGCGTCGAAATAGACGAGCGTCGGCTTGCCGACCGCGACGGTGACGAGGCTCGTCTGCGGGCGGATCGTCCAGTTGAGCGGCGCTCCGACATTGACGTCGAACGAGACGTTGATCGTCTCGCCCGCCGCCCCCGTCCCCGTCCCCGTGGCCGTGGCCGGCATGTCGATTGCCGGATCGCGCCCGGTATCGCCGGCCTTGAGCAGCATCTGATAGAGCACCGGCGAGAAGATCACGCCTATCGTCGCAAGGCCGAGCAGCCCCACGCAAAAGAGCAGCACAAAATGGTGGCGTGGCTTTTTGTCGGGATCCGGCATGGAGGCGGTTGCGGTCGGCTGTCGCCGCCTCTCTATCATCGATCGGCGGCGCGCTCCGTGCGTCGAGAGCGCACAGCGCCCACCGCCCCTGCTCTACTCCTTCACCGCCCCGGTCATCGACGACACATAGTGCTCGACGAAGAAGGAATAGAGGATCGCGACCGGGAGCGAGCCCATCAGCGCGCCCGCCATCAGCGAGCCCCAGTGATAGACGTCGCCTTCGACAAGCTCGGTCAGGACGCCGACCGGCACGGTCTTGTTCTCCGTCGAGGAGATGAAGGTGAGCGCGTAGATGAATTCGTTCCACGACAGCGTGAAGGCAAAGATGCCGGCCGAGATCAGCCCGGGCACGGATAGCGGCAGAAGGATGCGCACCAGGATCTGCAGCCGCGAAGCGCCGTCCATCAGCGCGCATTCCTCAAGCTCGTAGGGAATGGAACGAAAATAGCCCATGAGCAGCCAGGTGCAGAATGGGATCAGGAAGGTCGGATAGGTGAGAATCAGCGCGAAGGGGGAATCGAAGAGCCCGTATTTGAACACCATCGTCGCGAGCGGAATGAACAGGATCGAGGGCGGCACCAGATAGGCGAGGAAGATCACCATTCCGGTCGTGCGCGCGCCGGAGAAACGGACGCGCTCGATCGCGTAGGCGGCGCACACCGCGCAGAAGAGCGAGATGAAGGTCGCCGAGACCGCGATCAGCATCGTGTTCCACAGCCACTGCGGATAATCGGTCTCGAAGAACAGCTTGTGGATGTTGGCAAGCGTCGGGCTCGCCACCCAGAACGGATTGTGGTCCTTGAAGTTGTAAAGCTCCTCGTTCGATTTGAAGGTAGTGAGCACCATCCAGTAGAACGGGAAGAGGAGCACGAAGAGGAAGGCGGCGAGCGGCACGTAGAGCGTCACCACCCGGCGCGGAACCGATTCCAGATAGTCCATGCCGCCGGGATCGTCGCGCTTCCCGCGCCGCTGCCGGGAAAGCTGGCGCCGCTCCATTTCGTCGCGGGCATCGTCGAGGGTGACGCTCATGGCGCCCCCCTCGCACTCAAGCAGACGCTATGTCGGTCTTGCCGAAGTCGTGGCCTTTGAAGAGCAGCGGCTCGCCGGTTGCCTTGGCCAGCGCATAGGCACAGCAATCGCCGAAGTTCAGCCGGGCAGGATGGTTGCTCCGCCCGAATTCGAGGTATGCGCGCCGAGCCACGCGCGCCTGCTCGTAAGTGACCGGTTCGATGCTGATCTGCAATTCCTCGACCAGTGCATCCAAAGCCGGGCCCAGTTTCAGATTCGCGCTGTGGTCCGCGCGGATTGCGGCCTCCAGCCAATTCGCCGCCGACATGCGGCGAGGTCCGGCCTCGGCAATTTGCCGGAGCAACTCTTCGGTCTCCGGCTCTTCGAAGAGAATGGCAATCAGAGCGGACGCGTCGATCACCATTCGCGCGGCAGACCCTGCTCGTCGTAGAGCACTTCCGCGTGGTCGCTGGAATCCCCCTCGGCCCCGCCAGCAGCGCGGACGATGGCAAGCGCGGCCTGAACCTTCTCCTCAACGCTCCGCCGCTTGCGCTCGCGCTCGAGCTGCTCCTCAAGCGCCCGCGTGACGGCGCCGGTGAGGCTGTCGCCGGTAAGCTCCGCGAGCTTGGTCGCAAGCTCGTGCGCGCGGTCGTTTTTGACGTTGAGATGCATGGCGGCGCCGGATGGTAGAAATTCAACCCGCTTGTTTCTACCATGCATGTGGATATCCGTCCAGCCACGGTCAATCCCTGCCCCCCTGCTGCCAGCGGCGGCGCTGCAGGCCGAAGTAGCTGAACAGGATCGCCCCGAGCAGGAACGGGATCATGGCGACGGCGATAGCCGCGCCGCCGCCGAGGTCGCCGCCGGGGATGGCACGCTGGAAGGAGAGCGTCGCCATGAGATGGGTCGCGTTCAGCGGTCCACCGCGCGTGATCACGTAGATGAGCTGGAAATCGGTGAAGGTGAAGAGCACGGAGAACGTCATCACCACGGCGATGATCGGCGTCAGCATCGGGAAGGTTACGTAGCGGAAGCGCTGCCAGCCGGAGGCGCCGTCGATCACCGCCGCCTCGTAGAGCGATTGCGGGATGGTCTGCAGGCCGGCCAGCAGCGTGATCGCAACGAAGGGAATGCCGCGCCAGATATTGGCGACGATGACGCTCGCGCGTGCATTGTTCGGCGTGCCGAGGAAATCGATATAGCGGTCGATCAGCCCGAGCCGCTCGAGCGCCCAGGAAATGATCGAGAACTGGCTGTCGTAGATCCACCAGAACGCGATCGCCGAGAGTACCGTCGGTACGATCCACGGCAGAAGCACGACGGCGCGAAGCAGCGCCTTGAACGGCAGACGCCGATTGAGGAGGAGCGCCAGCCACAGGCCGAGCGCGAATTTTCCGAGCGAGGCGACGGTCGTGTAGAGAAAGGTGTTGAAGACCGACAGCCAGAACACGCCGTCGTCCCAGAGATATTGGAAATTCTCCAGTCCGATGAACGAGCCCCGGCGCCCAATCATCGTGTCGGTCATCGACAGCCAGACGCCGAGGCCGAGCGGGTAGGCGAGGAAGATCAGAAGAACCGCTGCCGCCGGCAGCATGAACCAGAAGCCCGCGAAATTGCGGTGCTGAATCAGCCAAGCGAGGCGAAAGCCGCTTTCCGTATAAGCGGCGGGGACGACCTCGCTTTGGGCGGTCATGCTCTGCACATTCCGGCTGGCGGGGAAAGCTGCGGGCGCCCCGGTTGGAGCGCCCGCGATCTCAAGCGTCAGACCTTGTAGAAGCGGTTCGACCGCTTTTCCGCCCACTCGGCCGCTTCCTGCGGGCTCTTGTCGCCGGTGCAGACGGAAGCGAACATGTCGACCACGATGTAGTCAGCCATCGCCGCGGCGGAGGAATAGCCGAGCGCACCGGAATAGCCGTTCCACAGCATGTTCTTGACGGCGTCGCGGTAAGGCACCGCCTTCGGATCGTCGTGCCACACGGAGTTGTCCTTGTAGGCATCGAGCGGGTGCGAGACGTAGCCGAGCGAAGCGGCCTGCCATGCCTCGTATTGCGGCTTCTCCATCATGAAGCGCAGGTACTCCTTCGCCGCATTCGGATATTTCGAATACTTGAAGATCATCCCCTGCGTGCAGAGATGCAGCTCCGTCGGCTTGCCCACGGGGCCGATCGGCATGTCCTGGTGATAGATGTCGTCGGCGAGCGCATGCACCTTCGGATCGTCCGACTTCAGAGCAGCGTAATAGATGGAGATGCCGTTGTTGGTGGCGGAGAGCTCGCCGGAGAGGAACACCTTATTGTTGTTCGAGTTGTTCCAGGAGAGCGTACCGGGCACCCAATACTGGTAGAGCTCCTTCACCCATTCGAGCGCGGCGATCGTCTCCTTGCTGTTGATGACGACGTTGTTGCCCTCGTCGACCATCTTGCCGCCGAAGCCCCACAGCACGGTATGCGTCCAGCCGTTGCCGTCGCCGACGGCGTGGCCGAGCGCCATGCCCATCGGATGGCCGTTGGCGTTGAGCTTCTTGGCGATGTCGGTGATCTTGTCCGGGTCGGTCGGGAATTCGTCGTAACCGGCGTCGTTCACCCAGCTCTTGCGGTAGACCATGCGGGCGCCGGCGGCACCGAGCGGGAGAGCGATCCACTCGCCATCCCGCATGCCGTAGCGCTTCGGCGCGTCGTACCAGCCGCCATATTTGTTGCCTAGATATTCGGCGAGGTCGGTCACCGGCACCAGCTTCTCCGGATAGAGATGCGGATCGTCGTACCAGCCGAAGATGATGTCCGGCCCCGATCCGACATTCGCCGCCACCGCCGCCTTTGGCCGGATGTCCTCCCAGGATTCCGCCTCAAGCTTCACCGGCACGCCGGTCATCTCGGTGAATTTCTGGGTATTCTGGTTCCACAGGTCTTCGTCGCCCTGCACGAATTTCGACCAGCGAAGAACGCGTAGCGCAGCGCCGTCCTCCGGCGTGAAGCTCATGTCTTCGGCATAGGCCGGCGTGCCCTTGAAGAGCTTCGCCCCGGCGGCGCCGATCGCCAGACCCGCGCTTGTACGCAGAAGATCGCGTCTTGAAACTTTCATCGTCACTCCTCCCTTTTCGACTCTGAGATAAGTCTCTTGGCGTTTGCGCCTTGCAAGTTCGCCAGATTGCCGCGTCTTTCGCGCGAGTCCGCGCGTTGTTCCCGGGTTTCTACGACCCTCGGTGGAATGATGGCACGCGCATGAATCCTTGCCAACCCGGAAAGCCGCGGCTGGCGCGTTGCGGCCGAGAAAGGCTCAGGCCGGGCCGCCGGTCGGCCCGACGACGCTCAGGATAACGACGGCGGCGAAATGCAGCGCCGCGGCCGCCACCACGAAGCCGTGCCAGATCGCCGCCTGGAACGGCAGTCGCTCCCAGAGATGGAAGACGATGCCGAGCGTATAGAGAATGCCGCCGGTGCCGAGCAGCACCAGCGCCGGCGTGTCGAGCACATGGACCAGCGGCAGGACGGCGACGAGGCCGAGCCAGCCGAGCACCAGATAGAGCCCGACGGAAAGTCGCGCGAAGAGCCTGCCGTGCACGAGGCGCAGAAGGATGCCGAGGCCCGCGAGCGACCAGACGATCGAGGTCAGGCTCCAGCTCCACGCCCCTTGCAGACCGATGACCGTGAACGGCGTGTAGGTGCCGGCGATCATGAAGAAGATGCCGACGTGATCGAGCCTGTGCAGGATATCGACGTGGCGGGTGTACCGCCCGAGATTGTAGGCGGCCGAGCAGCCGAACATGGCCAGAAGCCCGGCCGAATAGATCGTGACGGCGGCGATGTCGGTGCCGCTGCCGCGATGTGCCGCGATGATGATGAGCGCGACCGCGCCGATCAGCCCGGCGAGGATGGCGGCGGCATGGATCGCGCCGTCGACACCCATCTCCCAGCGGTGAAACCGCCGCCTGACCGCTGCCTTGGAGAGTGCGATGGCTTCGCTTGCGGTCATCGGCGCATCCTCAGGCGGCTTCCAGCCAGCGGCGCGGATCGGCGCCGCGGCCTCTGCCGCTGGAGAGCGCCGCCACAAGCTCGCCGATCGCCTCGAGCGAATGCACCGGGCGGAACTCGTCGACATAGGGCAGCATGAGCCTGACGCCGCGCGCCTTTGCCGCGAATCCCTCGTAGCGCAGAAGCGGGTTCAGCCAGATCAGGCGCCGGCAGGAGCGGTGCAGCCGGTCCATCTCCGCCGCAAGGTCGACACCGGATTCGCCCTTGTCCTCGCGCTCAAGCCCGTCTGTGATGAGAAGCACCGTCGCGCCCTGCCCGAGCACGCGGCGCGACCAGTCGCGGTTGAAGCTCCGAAGTGCGGAAGCGATGCGGGTTCCACCCGACCAGTCCTGCACCGCGTCGGAGCAGCCGGCGAGCGCGGCGTCGGGGTCCTTCAGCCGAAGCTGACGGGTGACGTTGGTGAGCCGCGTGCCGAACACAAAGCTCTGCACTTTTCGCTGCTCCGATAGCGCATGCAGAAAATGCAGCATCACGCGTGAATATTGCGTCATTGAGCCGGAAATATCGCAGATTGCGACAATCGGAGGGTTAATTTCGGCGCGCGCGCGGAAGGCCGGCATGATGATCTCGCCGCCGACCCGAAGCGACGCGCGCATGGTGCGCCGCGGGTCGATGCGGCCATGTGCGGCGCGCCTCAGCCGCCGCGTGGTGAGCCGGTCGTCGGGCAGGAAAAGCGCCGCCAGAGCGCGCTTCGCCTCGGCGATCTCCGCGCTCGTCATCTGCGCGAAGTCCTTCTTCTGCAGCACCTCCCGCGCGGAGACCGTGAGCCGCGCATCGATCTCGACCTCCGGCTCCTTCTCGTCCTCTCGGGGCTCCGGGCCGAGCGCCTCGCGCACGCGCGTCTCGGCGGATTTCAGCTCTTCTTTCTGGGCTTTCGCGGGCGCCACCGGCGACAACAGCGACATCATCTTCTCGATCAGCCCGCGCCGCCGCCAGAAGAGCTCGAACGCCGTGCGAAAGACATCGCGCTGCTCGCGCTTTTTCACGAAGATCGAGTGAAGCGTCCAAAAGAAGTCGTCGCGCGACTGGATGCCGGTGGTCTCCACCGCGCGGATCGCGTCGATCACCGCGGCCGGGCCGACCGGCAGCCCGGCTTTTCGCAGCGCACGCCCGAAATAGACGATGTTGTCGGCGATGAACCCGCCGGACTGAGTCGATGAAGGCTCGCCGTTCATGCAAAGGCACGCTCGACGGCAACGCGCGACCCCTTCTCCCATGGGGAGAAGGTGGCTGCGAAGCAGCCGGATGAGGGGATGCTGCGCCGGGAGTCGGGCGACGGCAGGCGCCGCAACCCCTCACCCCTCGCCTTCGGCGACACCCTCTCACCCTGGTAGAGGGTTCCCGCAGACGCATAGCCCATCATCATCATTCCGCCGCCGCGAGCTCGGCCTTCACTTCGTCGAGCATCGCCTTGGTCGCGCTCGATTCCATGCGCGCAATGTCATCCTGGTATTTCAAGAGCACGCCGAGCGTGTCGGAGACGGTCGCGGGATCGAGCGCCACCTGGTCGAGCTCCGTCAGGGCCCCCGCCCAGTCGATCGTCTCGGCGACTCCCGGCCGCTTGAAGAGGTCCTCTTGCCTGAGCCGCTGCACGAAGCCTACGACCTCCGCCGCAAGCCGCTCGCGGATGCCCGGCACGCGCGTCGTCAGGATCTGCAGCTCGCGCTCCGCGTCAGGATAGTCGACCCAGTGATAGAAGCAGCGGCGCTTCAACGCGTCGTGAATTTCGCGCGTGCGATTGGTGGTGACGACCACGATCGGCGGATGCTCGGCGTGGATCGTGCCGATCTCCGGCACCGTGACCTGGTTGTCGGCAAGCACCTCGAGCAGGAACGCCTCGAACGCCTCGTCGGCACGGTCGAGCTCGTCGATCAGCAGGATAGGCGGACCGGCGATGTCGGGCTCGAGCGCCTGCAGGATCGGCCGCTTGATCAGAAAACGGTCGGTGAAGATGTCCTTCGACAGCGTGTCGCGGTCGACGTCGCCCGCCGCTTCCGCGAGCCTGATCTCCACCATCTGCGCCGCGTAGTTCCATTCGTAGACGGCGGAGGCGACATCAAGGCCTTCATAGCACTGGAGCCGGATCAGCTTGCGGCCGAGCGTCTCGGCCAGAACCTTGGCGATCTCCGTCTTGCCGACGCCGGCCTCCCCTTCCAGGAAGAGCGGCCGCCCCATCTTGAGCGACAGGAAGAGCACGGTCGAAAGCGCCCGGTCGGCGATATAGCCGGCGGAGGAAAGAAGCGTCAGCGTCTCGTCGATGGATTTCGGAAGCGAAGGCATGCGGGCCCGGAAATTGCGATGGATCGAGCGCTATATAGGATAGCAGGTCTGTCGACGCACGAGGGAATTGGCGGACCCCAAGCTGTAGTCATGGACCGGGCTTGACCCGAGCAGCCATTCCATGACCGTCGTGGGTGAGCCTGCTTTCGGAATCGATTGCCGAATCAGGTCCGATAATGACGACAACCATAAAGCGTTCCGCCCAGAAATGCCCCGCACCGTCCGACCCGTGCCCGTCCCGAACGCCCTCGCCCGCCGCATCTGGCTCGATGCGCAGCGGCTGAACGTTGCCGCGCCGTTCGGCGACGGGGCGGAGGCGACGCCGGCGGCGGTCAGGCATCTCGGCTATGTGCAGATCGACACGATCAACGTCATCGAGCGCTGCCACCACCACATCCTCTATACGCGCAATCCCGCCTACCGCCGCGAACATCTCCGCCGCGCGCAGGCGCACGACAAAAGCGTGTTCGAATATTGGACGCACGCTCTCGCCTATGTGCCAACCGACGACTTCCGCTTTTTCTTGCGCGCGATGAAGGCGGAGCGCGAGAACCCCGACAAGTGGTTCGGCCCGGTGACACAGAAGGATGTGCGCAAGGTGATGCGCCGCCTGCGCCGCGAGGGCGCGCTCACCATCCGCGACATCGACGACGACGTGCTGGTCGAGAAGCATCACCCCTGGGCGAGCCGAAAGCCGTCGAAGCGCGCGCTGCAGCGTGCCTTCCACATGGGCCTCGTCACGATCAGCGCGCGCGAGGGCATGCTCAAGACCTACGAGCTGATCGACCGCCACTTCGGCTGGACGGCGCGTCCGCGCGCCGCCACCGACAAGCAGATCGCCGAATATCTGCTTGACCGTGCGCTGCGCGCGCAGGGGCTCGTCAGCCTCGATTCGATCTGCCATCTCGACGCGCCGAAGAAGCCCGCCGTACTGAAGCTGATCGAGGCGCGCGTCCGCCGCCGTCAGCTCGTGCCTGTTGCGATCGAGGGTGCAGGCAAGCAGATGCACTGGGCGGCGCCGGACGTGTTGCAAGCAGAGTCACCCGCATCAAATCTCGTGCACATCCTTTCGCCCTTCGATCCGCTGGTGATCCAGCGCAAGCGCCTGAAGCTTTTCTTCGGCTACGACCACGTCTTCGAAGCCTACGTGCCGAAGGCGAAGCGGGTGTTCGGCTATTTCGCGCTGCCGGTGCTGGTGGACGACGAGATCGTCGCGGCAATCGACCTGAAGACCGACCGCGAGAGGGGGAAGCTCCTCGTGCAGCAATGGACCTGGGTTGGCAAAGGCTCGGCCCGCGCCCACAAGCGCCGCATCGAGGAAGAGCTGCATCGTTTCGAGCGCTTCCAGCTCGGAACGTGACGAGGGCTGCCCCGCGCGGCGAAATGCGGTAGGTCTCAGGCTGAAATGGCTGGTTCCTCCCCTCTCCTCTCCGCGATCTTCGCCTCGGCTGCGGCCGAGGACATTTTTGCCGACCGCGCCGTGGTGCAGGCGATGCTCGACGTCGAGGCAGCGCTTGCCGCAGCGGAGGCCGAGGCCGGCGTCATCCCCGCGACCTCGGTCGCGCCGATCACGTCCGCCTGCGACGCGACGCTCTATGAACTGGAGGCCATCGGCAAGGAAGCCGCGCTTGCCGGCAATATCGCGATCCCGCTCGTCAAGGCGCTGACCGCCAAGGTCAACGAGCGAGCGCGCGGCCACGTGCATTGGGGCGCGACCAGCCAGGATGTGATCGACACCGCCTTCATGCTGTGCGCGCGACAGGCGCTCGCCTTGATCCGCGCCGATCTGAAGGCAAGCGCCGATGCGCTCCGCGTGCTGATCGGAAAACACCGCGGCACGGTCATGGCCGGCCGCACGCTGATGCAACAGGCGCTGCCGATCACCTTCGGCTTCAAGGCGGCCGGCTGGCTCTCCGGCCTCGTCGGCGCGGCGGAGCGGCTGCGCGAGGTCGAGGCGCATGCTCTGACGCTGCAATTCGGCGGCGCCGCCGGCACGCTCGCAGCACTTGGGCCGGACGGCGAGAAGGTCGCCGACGCGCTTGCCGCCAAGCTGCACCTGAAAAAGGCGCCGATTGCCTGGCACTCGGAGCGCGGGCGCATCTTTGATATCGCGACGGCGCTTGCCGGCCTCTCCGGCGCCGCGGCGAAGATCGCGACCGACGTGACCTTGCTGATGCAAAGCGAGGTGGCGGAGGCGTTCGAGCCGGCGGCGCCCGGCAAGGGCGGCTCGTCGACAATGCCGCATAAGCGCAATCCGGTCGGCGCCGCGGCGATCCGCGCCAACCATCGCCGCATCGCCGGCTTCATCGCGACGCTGACGCTCGGCCTCGAACAGGAGCACGAGCGCTCGGCCGGCGCCTGGGCGGCGGAATGGGAGACGCTGAAAGACCTCTTCGTGCTTTCCGCCGGAAGCATCGAGCGGCTGCGCGATATCCTGCAAGGGCTCGAAGTCGATCCGGAGCGAATGCGGGCCAACCTCGACGCGACGCTCGGCCTGCCGCTTGCCGAAAGCCTGATGATGGCGCTCGCCAAGTCGATCGGCCGGGCAGAGGCGCATCATCGCATCGAGGCCGTCTCGAAGCTGGCGCTTCGCAGCCGCCGCCCCCTCGCCGAGGTCGCGAAGGCGGAACCGGCCATCGCCGGCAACATCTCCGCTGAGGAGATCGACCGGGCGCTCGATCCGAGGAGCTATCTGGGCAGCGCCGACGCGATGATAAGCGCCACGCTTCAGGCGGCGGCAAGCGAGTTCGAGGAGCGGTGATGGCCGAAGCGACGACCCGCGACGGCGCGAGAATCCACTATGAAGTCGAAGGCCGCGAGGGCGGCATGCCGCTCGTCTTCTCCAACTCGCTCGGCTGCAATCTTCACATGTGGGACGGCCAGGCGAAGGAGGCGGCGGGCCTCGGCTTCCGCGTCATCCGCTATGATCAGCGCGGGCACGGCGAGTTCAGCAAGCCGGCCGGGCCATACTCGCTGGCGCGGCTCGGCGAGGACGTGATCGACTTCCTCGACGCGCTCAAGATCGAGCGCACGGAATTCTGCGGCCTCTCGATGGGCGGCATGACCGGCATGTGGCTCGCCAAGCACCACCCGAAGCGCGTCCGCCGCGCGGCGCTCTGCAACACCTCCGCCTTCATGCCCCCGCCGGAGACCTGGAACGCGCGGATCAAGACGGTGACGGAAGAGGGCATGCAGGCGATCGCGGACCGCGTGCTCTCGATCTGGTTCACACCGGAATTCAGCGCGCGTCGTCCCGACGCGGTCGCGCCCGTCCGCGCGATGTTTCTCGCCAACGACACGGCCGGCTATGTCGGCTGCTGCGCCGCCGTGCGCGACATGGACGAGCGCAGCCTCCTCGGCACGATCGAAGCGCCGGTGCTCGTCGTCATCGGCGCGCATGACCAGTCGACGACGCCGGAGGCCGGCCAGTACATCGCGGAGCGCATCCCCGGCGCGCGGAAGGCAGTGCTTGAGAGCGCGCACCTCTCCAACATCGAGCGGCAGGACGAATTCAACCGCATCGTGCTCGACTTTCTCGCCGGAGGACACAGATGAGCGACACATTTGAGAGCGGCATGAAAGTGCGCCGCGCCGTGCTCGGCGACGCGCATGTCGACCGCGCCAGCGCCGGCACCACCGATTTCAACCGCGAGTTCCAGGAGCTGATCACCCGCTATGCCTGGGGCGAGATCTGGACGCGCCCCGGCCTCGACAAGAAGACGCGCTCCTGCATGGTGCTCTCCGCCATGATCGCGCTTCGACACTGGGACGAGTTTCGTCTGCACACGAACGCCGCCTTCAACAACGGGCTGACAGAGGACGACATCAAGGAGGTGATCCTGCAGTCGGCGATCTATTGCGGCGTGCCGTCCGCCAATCATGCCTTCAAGGAGGCGATGGCCGTCATCAAGGACCACGCCGCCGGATGAGCGCGCCCGATAGCGATGCCTGGCCGGAGGCGCCGCGCGAAGGCTGGCTTGAGACCGCCGCGACCATCCAGAGATGGGCGCAGATCGTCGGAAAAGTCCGGCTCGCCCGCGCCCCGCAAGAGAACCATTGGTGGCACATCGCCCTCTATCTGACGCCGCGCGGGCTGACGACCTCGCCGATGCCGGACGGCGCCCGCACGTTTCAGATCGACTTCGACTTCTGCAGCCGGCAGCTCGTCATCGCGACCAGCGACAGGAAGCGCGAGACCATGGAACTCGTCGCCCGGCCGCTCGCCGATTTCTATGCCGAGTTCATGGCGCGGCTTGAGGCGCTCGGCATCGATGTCGCGATCTGGCCGGTGCCGGTCGAGTGCGCCGACACCACGCGCTTCGACACCGACCGCGGCCATTCCGACTACGACCCGGCGCTTGCCGAGCGGCTGTGGCGCATCCTCGCCGTCGCCGACATGGGGCTGAAGCGCTTCCGCGGCGGCTTTTTGGGGAAGTCGAGCCCGGTGCATTTCTTCTGGGGCAGCTTCGACTTGGCGCTGACCCGCTTTTCCGGCCGCCGCGCGCCGGAGCATCCGGGCGGCATCCCGAATCTCGCCGACTGGGTGACGCGCGAAGCCTATTCGCATGAGGTATGGAGCTGCGGCTTCTGGCCGGGCACGGCCGGCGTCTACGAGCGGCCGGCCTTCTACGCCTATGCCTACCCCGAGCCGCCTGGCTTCGCACAAGCGCCGCTCCGACCCGCCTTCGCCGCCTATGACCCGGCGCTGCACGAGCATCTCCTCCCCTATGACGTCGTGCGGCAAGGTGCCGACCCGGACGGAGCGCTGGAAAGCTTCCTACAGGCGAGCTACCGGGCGGCCGCCGATCTCGGCGGCTGGGAACGCTCCGAGCTTGAGCGCCCTGCGCCAGGCTAGGCAACCTTCCCGAGAGCGCCGGCCCCGGTATGGCATTTGGCGGCTCCGGTACGGCATTTGCATGTGGCTTCAGGGATGTGTCTTCCATGCCACGGCGGTGGCGGAGCGCCTTGTTGTGCCGCGATCAACGCCTTGCTAACCTTTTAATCAGGGTAGCCGGAAAGTCCGGTCGGGGCGCGGGGTCCGCATGGCAGTGGCGAGGGGGTAGAGCGGATGGACTATTTCCTCCAGCAGCTGATCAACGGGGTCACCCTCGGCTCGATCTACGGCCTGATCGCCATCGGTTACACGATGGTCTACGGCATCATCGGCATGGTGAACTTCGCCCATGGCGACCTGTTCATGGTGTCGGCGTTCATCGCGCTCATCGTCTTCCTCTTCGTCGTCACCTGGCTCGGCATAGGGTCGGTGGCGATCGCGCTGCTCCTGATGCTGGTCGTCAGCATGCTCCTGACCGGCCTCTGGAACTGGTCGATCGAGAAGCTCGCCTACCGGCCGCTGCGCGGCTCGTTCCGGCTGGCGCCGCTGATCTCGGCGATCGGCATGTCGATCACGCTGTCGAACTTCGTGCAGGTCGCGCAGGGTCCGCGCAACAAGCCGATCCCGCCGCTCGTGCGCGGCGTCTTCACGCTCACCCATGGCGGCGGCTACGACGTGACGATCTCCGTCCGCCAGCTCATCATCATCGGCGTCACCGCCGTGCTCCTTGTCGTCTTCTGGCTGGTCGTGCAGCGCACTGCGCTCGGTCGCGCGCAGCGCGCCTGCGAGCAGGACCGCCGCATGGCGGCGCTTCTCGGCGTGAACGTCGACCGCACGATCTCGCTCACCTTCGTGATGGGCGCAGCACTCGCCGCGGTCGCCGGCACGATGTTCCTGATGTACTACGGCGTGGTGAACTTCGCCGACGGCTTCACGCCAGGGATCAAGGCGTTCACCGCGGCGGTTCTGGGCGGCATCGGATCGCTCCCCGGCGCGGTTCTCGGCGGGCTCCTGATCGGCATCATCGAAGCCTTATGGTCGGGCTATTTTTCGATCGCCTACAAGGACGTGGCGACGTTCTCCATCCTGGTGATCATGCTCATCTTCCTGCCGCAAGGCATCCTTGGCAGGCCTGAGGTCGAGAAGGTCTGACATGAACACGACCGACGATCTCGCAGCAGCCGCAGAATTCAGGCCCGAAGGCGCCGAGATCGAAGACGAGGAGCGGATTCGCGCCGCCGCCGGCGAGACGCCCGCGCATCCTCGCCGTCCGAGCGACCTGACGGTTGCCCATGCGCTCAAGGACGCGCTCCTCGCCGGCATCGTCGCGCTCGGCATGTTCGGTCCGCTGCTTGGCTTTGAAACGCTGCAGAACATCGACAACAAACTCGTGCTCGCGACACGCTGGCCGCTCCTCTTCATCGTCGTTGCCATCGTTGCCGTCGGCCGCTTCGTCATCGTCCTTTTCGTGCAGCCGGCGCTGGCGAGCGGCCGCGGACGCCGGCAGGCGCGCGCCGCTCTCCGCAAGAAGCAGCCGAGCCGGTTCGGGCGCTTCGCGCTTCCAGGTGTGATCGTCGCGACCTTCCTCTACCCGATGATCGGTACCTGATGCTGGTCGGGATTCAAGGATCGCTGAAATGGGTCGATAATTTCGGCATCCAGATCCTGATCTACGTGATGCTCGGCTGGGGGCTGAACGTGGTGGTCGGCTTCGCCGGCCTGCTCGATCTCGGCTACGTGGCGTTCTACGCGGTCGGCGCCTATTCCTACGCGCTGCTCGGCTCGCATTTCGGGCTGTCGTTCTGGGTGCTCCTGCCGCTCGCCGGCATGCTTTCGGCGACCTGGGGCATCGTGCTCGGCTTCCCGGTGCTTCGCCTCAGAGGCGACTATCTCGCAATCGTGACGCTTGCCTTCGGCGAGATCATCCGCCTCGTCATCGTTAACTGGCGCGAGGTGACGAATGGCGGCTTCGGGCTCGGTGGCATCCCGAAAGTGACGCTCTTCGGCCTGCGCTTCGACGCCTCGCCGCACGGCTTCGCGACGATCTTCCATCTGCCGATGAGCTCTGCCTACTACCGCATCTTCCTCTATTACGTGATCCTGATACTGGCGCTCCTCACCGCGCTCGTGACGACGCGCTTGAGGCGCCTGCCGATCGGGCGCGCCTGGGAGTCGCTGCGCGAGGACGAGATCGCCTGCCGCTCGCTCGGCATCAACACGCGCAACACCAAGCTGACGGCGTTCGCGATCGGCGCCATGTTCGGCGGCTTCGCCGGGTCGTTCTTCGCCGCTCGGCAGGGCTTCATCAGCCCTGAATCGTTCATCTTCCTGGAATCCGCGATGATCGTCGCGATCGTCGTGCTCGGCGGCATGGGCTCGATGCTCGGTGTCGCGGTCGCCGCCGCCGTCATGATCGGCGGCACCGAGATCCTGCGCCAACTCGCCTTCCTGAAGTCGGTCTTTGGTTCGGACTTCAATCCCGACCTCTTTCGCATGCTGATCTTCGGCCTGGCGATGGTCGGCATCATGATCTGGCGGCCGCGCGGCTTCGCGTCCTCGCGCCGACCCTCCGTCTTCCTGCACAGCGAGCGAAAAACGATCTCCAGCGATCTGATCAGCGAGGGGCACGGCTAGATGGACGTCGGCCGTCAGAACTGGATCACCGATCCGATCCTTTCAGTCGACCATCTGACGATGCGCTTCGGCGGCCTGCTCGCCGTCAACGACGTTTCCTTCACCGCGGGCCGCGGCGACATCACCGCGCTGATCGGCCCGAACGGCGCCGGCAAGACCACGGTCTTCAACTGCGTCACCGGCTTCTACAAGCCGAGCGAGGGGATGATCCAGCTGAAGCAGAAGAGCGGGCGCGAGTTCCTGCTTGAGCGCATGCCCGACCACAAGATCGCCGCCAGGGCGAAGGTCGCGCGCACCTTCCAGAACATCCGCCTCTTCGCCGGCATGACCGTGCTTGAGAACCTGCTCGTCGCTCAGCACAACAAGCTGATGCTCGCTTCCGGCATGACGATTTTCGGCCTCCTCGGGCTCCCCAACTTCCGTCACGCCGAGCGCAAGGCGATCGAGGACGCGCGCGCCTGGCTGGCCGAGATCGGCCTCGTCGAGCGTGCCGACGATCCGGCCGGCGACCTCCCCTACGGCGCGCAGCGGCGGCTTGAGATCGCCCGTGCCATGTGCACTGAGCCGGAGCTTCTTTGCCTCGACGAGCCCGCCGCCGGGCTCAATCCGCATGAATCCGCCGAACTGAACGACATGCTCCTGCGCATCCGCGACAACCACCAGACCGCCGTGCTCCTGATCGAACACGACATGTCGGTCGTGATGGAGATCTCCGACCACATCGTCGTGCTCGAATACGGCATCAAGATATCCGACGGCGCGCCGCTGGCGGTGCGCAACGACCCGAAGGTCATCGCCGCCTATCTCGGCGTCGAGGACGAGGATGTTCGCGAGGTCGAGAAGAACCTTCACGAATTGGAGCAGCATTGATGGCGACCGCGCAATCGTCGCCGATGCTGTCCGTGCGCGGCGTCAAGGCGTTCTACGGCAACATTATGGCGCTGAGAGGAGTCGACCTCGAAGTCTATCCAGGCGAGATCGTTGCGCTGATCGGCTCAAACGGCGCCGGCAAATCGACGCTGATGATGACGATCTGCGGCAACCCGCAGGCGCGCGACGGCGCAATCGTCTTCGAAGGAAACGACATCACCCGTCTGCCGACGCACGAGATCGCGCGCATGCGCATCGCGCAGGCTCCGGAGGGGCGCCGCATCTTTCCGCGCATGACAGTGCTTGAGAACCTGCAGATGGGCGCGGCGATCGACAACCTCGCGCATTTCGACGAGGAACTGGAGAAGGTCTTCATTTTCTTTCCGCTGCTCAAGGACCGCATCAATCAGCGCGGAGGAACGCTCTCCGGCGGCGAGCAGCAGATGCTCGCCATCGGACGCGCGCTGATGGCGCGGCCGCGTCTTCTGCTGCTCGACGAGCCGTCGCTCGGTCTGGCGCCGCTCGTCGTGCGCCACATCTTCGACAGCATCCGAGTGCTGAACAGCGAGCAGAAGACGACGATCTTTCTGGTCGAGCAGAATGCGTATCACGCACTGAAGCTCGCTTCGCGCGGCTACGTCATGGTGAACGGCGCGATCACCATGACCGGCACCGGGAAGGAGCTTCTGGAGAAGCCGGAGGTGCGTGCCGCCTATCTGGAGGGCGGCCGCCGCTGAGCCGGCCCCGAGGGAAACCATGCATGGCGTGATCTACGAAGAAGTCTCCCCCTGGCTGTTCCTGCTGGTGACCGGCCTGCTAGGCGGTGCCGCGGCCTGGATGACGGGCCGGGCGACGGCGCTCGGATGGAACTCGCCGCTGCTCCTCGTCCTCTACCTCTTGATGCTCGGCGTGGCGGTGCGCTTCGTACATCACGCTTTGTTCGCCGGGACGATGTTCTCGCCGCACTATTATGCCGTCGACACGATCTGGCTGCTTGCCGTCGGCTTCTTCGCCTACCGTGTGACGCGAACAAGACAGATGGTGACGCAATATTCGTGGCTCTACGAGCGAGCCGGGCCGTTCAACTGGCGCCCGCGGCAAGGCACTGCGGCCGCAAAGCAATGAAAAGCAGATGACAAAGAGGCGGAAACCCGGATAAATCAGAGATTAAGGGGTCTCTCGCGGGGCCTCCGCAGGACATCGTGTTCATAACACAGGGAGAGTGAGGATGAGGATTTCTTGGCTGACCGGCGCCGTCGTGGCGGCCGGCGTGGTGCTCGCGGGGAGCGCCCAGGCAGACATCACCATCGGTGTAGCCGGACCGATGACCGGCCCGAATGCCGCCTTCGGCGCGCAGCTTACCCATGGCGCGCAGCAGGCCGCGGACGACATCAACAAGGCCGGCGGCATTCTCGGCGGCCAGATGATCAAGCTCGAGTTCGGCGACGACGTGTCCGACCCGAAGCAGGGCGTGTCGGTCGGCAACAAGTTCGTCGGCGACGGCGTCATGTTCGTTGACGGACACTTCAACTCCGGCGTCACCATCCCGACGGCCGCCAACGTCTATGCCGAGAACGGCATTCTCGCGATCACCCCGGCGGCGACCAATCCCTGCGTTACCGACATGAAGATCAAAGCCTGCCCGGCGATGCAGATCAACGATCCGATCCCGAGCCTGATGATGTTCCGCACCTGCGGTCGTGACGACCAACAGGGTGCAGTGGCCGGCGCCTACATTGCCAAGAACTATGCCGGCAAGAACGTCGCGGTGCTGCATGACAAGACGCCCTACGGTCAGGGCCTTGCGGACGAGACCAAGAAGGCGATGAACGCCGCCGGCATGACCGAGGTCATGTATGACGGCATCGACGTCGGTACCAGCGACTTCTCCGCGCTGATCTCGCGCATGAAGGATGCGAAGGTTGACGTCGTCTACTTCGGCGGCCTCCACACCGAAGCGGGCAAGATGGTGCGTCAGATGGCCGACCAGGGCCTGAAGGCGCAGTTCATCTCCGGCGACGGCATCGTGTCGGAAGAGTTTGCCGCGATCGCCGGACCGGCCGCCGAAGGCGTGCTCAACACCTTTGGTCCGGACCCCCGCAACAACCCGGCTGCGAAGGACATCGTCGCCGAGTTCCGCGCCGCGGGATTCGAGCCTGAAGCCTACACGCTCTACAGCTACGCCGTGATCCAGGTCCTCGCCCAGGCGATCGACAAGACCGGCGAGGCCGACCCGACGAAGGTTGCCGCGATGCTCTACAATTCCGGCCCGTGGCAGACGGTGCTTGGCCCGCTCAGCTATGACGACAAGGGCGACATCACGAAGCTCGACTACGTGATGTACGTCTGGAAGAAAGGCGACGACGGCAAGATCACCTACGTCGAGCAATAGAGCGCTCGCACTTGAGATTCGGGCCCGCCCTTCGGGGCGGGCCTTTTCTTTTCGCCCCCTTTTTGCCGAAGCTCGCCTTCTCAGAATGCCGCTCGGGGAGCGTCTTTGCCGGCCGCGTGTTAGATGGCTGTCCCGTCCGCGCGTCAACGGCGCGGCGAGGCCAGCGAAGGAGCATCTCATGAATTTCGTCACCGCAGCCCACATTCAGCCCATCGTCGCGCTGATCGCCGGCATCCTGATCCTGATCTTCCCCCGTATCCTGAACTACATCGTCGCGATCTTCCTGATACTCTTCGGAGTCATCGGCTTGTGGCCTAGTCTCGGCGCATGAGCGCGTTCAAGGGCCTCTCCGTCGGCCACGCGACCGACGAGGCATTGAAATCCGGCGTCACCGTCTTCCTGCCGGATGAGCCGGCGGTCGCCGCCGTCCATGTCGCGGGCGGCGGGCCGGCAAGCCGCGAGACCGATCTCCTGAAGCCCGAGAACACGGTCGAGCGGATCGATGCCGTGGTGCTCTCGGGCGGCTCCGCCTTCGGGCTCGCCGCAGCCGACGGTGTCATGGACTGGCTCGCCGAGCGCGGCCGCGGCTTCGCGGTTGGAACCGCGCGCGTTCCGATCGTTCCGGGCGCGGCGCTCTTCGATCTTCTGAACGGCGGCGACAAGGCGCCGCTCGCGCCAGGCGCCGGGCAATCGCCCTACCGCGCGCTTGGCCGAGCAGCCTGTGACGCCGCGGAGGCGTCGCGCGGCAGGAGCCCGGGGCTCGGCAGCGTCGGCGCCGGCGCCGGTGCCACCACAGCCGACCTGAAGGGCGGCTTCGGCGTGGCAGAAGCCGAGCTTCCAGACGGCGCACGCGTCGCCGCTCACGTGGCCGTCAACGCGGTCGGCCGCGTGACGCTCGGCGCGACGCCGCACTTTCGCGCCGCACCGTTTGAGCGCGATACAGAGTTCGGCGGCCTCGGCCTTCCCCCGCGCCTTCCGGCCGACGCCGCCGAGGTCGTGGCCAAGGGGCGGCTTGAGCCCGGCGCCAGCACGACACTCGCCGTGATCGCCACCGATTGCGCCCTGACCCGCGCCGAGGCGAAGCGCCTGGCGATTGCCGCTCATGATGGGATCTCGCTTGCGATCTTCCCCGCGCACACGCCCTTCGACGGCGACACCGTGTTCACGCTGTCGACGGCGAAGCGACCGTTGACCGACGGCCGCGTCGGACTGGCGCTCCTCGGCGTGGCAGCGACCACCGCGCTCGCACGCGCGATCGCGCGGGCGGTCTTTCAGGCCACTCCCTCCCCCGGCGACCGCGTGCCGACCTGGCACGAGCGCTACGCCGTTCTCCGCGAATCCGGCTGAAGGCAAAGCGGCTTTCCGATCGCGCGGCCTCATGCTAGGGCGCCCTCGCATGACCCGCCCCTTGAGAATTGCCGCTTCGATTCTTGCCTCGGACTTCAGCCGTCTCGGCGAAGAGATCGAGGCGATTGACGCCGCCGGCGCCGACTGGATCCATGTCGACGTGATGGACGGGCACTTCGTCCCCAACATCACTCTTGGTCCGCCGATCGTCGAGAAGATCCGCGCGCACAGCAAGAAGCCTTACGACGTGCACCTGATGATCGCGCCGGCCGATCCTTATCTTCCGGCTTTTGCCGCGGCCGGCGCGGATTCAATCACCGTCCACGCCGAGGCGGGCCCGCACCTCGACCGCTCGCTCCAAACGATCCGCGGCCTGGGCAAGCGCGCCGGCGTGGCGCTGAACCCGGGGACCCCGCCGGCCATGATCGAGCACGTGCTCGACCGGCTCGACACGGTTCTGGTCATGACCGTCAACCCCGGCTTTGGCGGGCAGACCTTCATTCCGGCCATGCTTGAGAAGGTGCGGCAGGTGAAGACGCTCGTCGCCGGCCGCGACATCGATATCGAGGTCGACGGCGGACTTGCGCCCGACACGGCGGGCGCCGCGGTCTCGGCCGGCGCCAACGTACTCGTCGCGGGAGCCGCACTCTTCCGCGGCGGGCCGCAGCGTTACGCGCAGAACATCGCCGATATCCGCAAGGCCGCGGGGGCCGTGACCGGAGGATGGGCGTGACCGACGAGGCGGCGCGCAGGCCGCGTTGAAGAATCGCCGGGCTCTGCTATGCCTTGCCGGCATAGACGGAGTCCTGGATGATCCCGCGCTACAGCCGACCGGAAATGGCCGGCATCTGGTCGCCTGAAACGAAATTCCGTATCTGGTTCGAGATCGAGGCGCATGCGCTTGACGCCATGGCCGAGCTCGGTCTGGTGCCGAAGGAGGCAGCGGCAATTGTCTGGAAGAAGGGCCGCGATGCCGTCTTCGACATTGCGCGGATCGACGCGATCGAGCGCGAGGTGAAGCACGACGTCATCGCCTTCCTGACCCACCTCTCCGAGATCGTCGGCCCCGAAGCCCGCTTCGTGCATCTCGGGCTGACCTCATCCGACGTGCTCGACACCTGCCTGAGCGTGCAGCTGAAGCGCGCCTCCGACCTGCTGCTTGACGACCTCGACCGTCTGAAGGCGGCGCTCAAGGCGCGCGCGCTTGAACACAAGGACACGCTGACCATCGGCCGCTCGCACGGCATCCATGCCGAGCCCACCACTTTCGGGCTGAAGCTCGCCTCCTTCTATGCCGAGTTCGACCGCGCCCGCGCGCGGCTTCTCTACGCACGCGACGAGATCGCGACCGCCGCGATCTCCGGCGCCGTCGGCACCTTCGCCAATGTCGATCCGCGCGTTGAGGAACATGTCGCGCGTGCGCTGGGGCTGAAGCCGGAGCCGATCTCGACGCAGGTCATCCCGCGCGACCGCCACGCAATGTTCTTCGCGACCCTTGCGGTGATCGCCGGGTCGGTCGAGAGGCTGGCGACCGAGATCAGGCATCTGCAGCGGACCGAAGTTCTGGAGGCTGAGGAATTTTTTGCGCCCGGGCAGAAGGGCTCGTCCGCCATGCCGCATAAGCGCAACCCGGTGCTGTCGGAGAATCTCGTCGGCCTCGCCCGCATGGTGCGCGCTTACGCTCTCCCCGCGCTTGAGGACGTGGCGCTCTGGCATGAGCGCGATATCTCGCATTCCTCCGTCGAGCGGATGATCGGTCCCGACGCCACGGTGACGCTCGACTTCGCGCTGACGCGTCTCGTCGCGGTGATCGAAAAGCTCGTCGTCTATCCCGAGGCGATGCGGCGGAACCTCGATAAGCTAGGCGGGCTTATCCACTCGCAGCGCGTGCTTCTGGCGCTAGTCGAGGCGGGTGTGCCGCGCGAATCGGCCTATCGGCTGGTGCAGCGGAACGCCATGAAAACCTGGAACGACGGCGCCGATTTTCTGAGCGAGCTTCTCGGCGACAAGGAGGTGCGGGCCGCTCTGGCGGAAGACGACATCCGCGCGCTCTTCGATCCGGGCTTTCACACCAAGCACGTCGACACGATTTTCCGCCGTGTTTTCGGAGACTTCTGAACGAAAGCTAAACTGCGCTTAGCAGAATGCCGCAGCCACCGGCCATCCGCCGCCGGCGCGGAGGCTTTTTCGCATAGCGCAATCATGCCACTTGTGAGTGGCATTTCGTCGGCGTAGTGCTTCCCCGCTGAACGGAATCGGTCAACGGCCGCGGAACGAAGCCGCCGAAGGACGCGTTCTCAACCGGAACTACTTTCGCGGGAAAGGAACCTCGTATGGCTGACAATCGACCAAGTGGTTCGAACAACACCCTCTATTTCATCGTCGGCGCGCTGATCATCATCGTGCTGGTCATCGGCTGGTTCATGTACGGACGGGAGAAGCCGATGGCCCCGGCGCCCGAGCCTGCCGCGACGGAAGCGCCGGCGCCCGCGCCGGAGCCGGCACCTGCGATGGCACCTGGCCCGCGGACCTGAGCCCGCGCCTGCGATGGCGCCTGAGCCCGCGCCCGCGATGGCGCCCGCGCCCGCGCCTGAACCTGCGCCCGCGATGGCACCTGAGCCTGCGCCCGCGCCAGCACCCGAGCCTGCGCCCGCGCCGTCGCCGACCCCGCAATAGGGGAGCAGAACCAAACGCGTATCGAAAAGGGGCGCCCCCGGCTGGGGCGCCCCTTCTTGCGTGCTCGGCTACGGTCTTTGACAAGCGACTTGCGTCAAAGCGGTGCGGACACTCTCAAGCCGACGCGATTGCCAAGAAGAAGGACGTTGCAGATGACCCATCCGGATCCGCAATTGCCGTCGCGCGAGGCGCCGGGCGGCCGCCACAGACCGGGATCGTCACAAATCGGCCTGCCGCGGGCGCGGCGCAGCTACGCGCTTCCGATCCTGATCGCGCTCATCACCTTCGTGATCGTCATCAGCGCCCGCCTCTATTGGGGCGGGCTTGAGCGCGGCCACGCCATGCTGCCCGCTCAGCCCGAGACGTCGTCGACGCCGGCTGCCCCGAGCGGCAACTAGGCTCAGCCCGCGGCAGCTTTTCGCGCGCCCTCGACGAGCGCATTCGCCCCGGCGCTCAGATAGGTGAAGTCGCTGGCGAGCGCCATGAAGCGAAAGCCCAGATCATGCGCGCGCTTCGCCGCCTCCGCCGAGTGGCAGAGCGTGCACGGGATCTTGCCGGCGGCGTCAGCCTTCCGCGCCACCTCGCCCGCCGCCTTCAGCATGTCGGCGTTCGACGCATCGATCTTCGCGCCGTTCGAAAGGGCGATGGAGAAATCCGAGGGGCCGACAAACACGCCGTCAATGCCCTCGACCGCGAGAATGTCGTCGACCGCCGCCTGCGCGGCGCGCGTCTCGATCATGGCGATTGCCAACGTCTCGCCGTTGGCGTTCTCAAGATAGGATTGCGGGGCGCGTCCCCCCTGCAATCCGAGCACCCGCGTCGGCCCCCACGAACGGTCGCCCATTGGAGGGAACTTCATGAACGAGGCGAAAGCCTTGGCGTCGGCAACCGAGTTCACCATCGGCGCGATCACGGCCGAGGCGCCGAAATCGAGCGCACGGCTTGCCGTCTCGAAGCGCCCGACCGGAACGCGCACCACCGCCGGCTTGCCGGCAAGCGTGATCGCCGCCACGCCGCGCATCACGCTCTCGATCGTGTGGCAGCCATGCTGCATGTCGAGCGTTACCGCGTCGAAGCCGGTGCGCGCCAGAAACTCTGCGACGAGCGGGTCGGGGATGGCGGACCAGGCCGTGTAAAGGATTTCGCCGGCCTTGAGCCGGGCGCGAAGACTGCTGGCGGGCACGCGCCTCTCCTCGTCAGTTGCCGCTTTCGATCTGCTCGACCGCGACGGCTAAGAGCTCGTCCATGGTGCGGCGGATCTGGTGGTCCGACTGCTCGACCTTGGCGGCGTCGAAATCGCTGCGGATTTTGCGGAACACGTCCGCATCCCCGGCTTCCTGCATGTCGGCGCGGATCACTTCGCGCGCATAGGCTTGGGCCTCGTCGCCGCTGCGGCCGAGCTTCTCCGCCGCCCAAAGGCCGAGCAGCTTGTTGCGCCGCGCAGTGGCCTTGAAGCGCAACTCCTCATCGTGGGCGAACTTGTTCTCGTAGCCTTCCTTGCGCTTGTCGAAGGTCGTCATCCAGTCATCCTCCTCGCGGCCCGACCCTTCCCTACCCGGGGCGGGCGAAAGGCGCAACGACCGACGCAGAGATGGCCGATGCCGGCCGTATTCGCGCCGTCCCGCTCACATTCGCGGGGGCTGCCCGGTCACATGCGCAAGGCTGCCCGGTCGCATTCGCAAGGCTGATTGTGTCGGCAGGCCCTTTCCGCTAGGGTCCCGACAGAGAGGGTAGCGTGCGATTCCGCCCCTTGCCGGTCCTGCCGCAAGCGTCCACATATTCCTGAACCATGAGAGCCATGAGCCGCCGCCGCCGCATCTACGAGGGCAAGGCCAAGATCCTCTATGAGGGTCCGGAGCCGGGCACGCTGATCCAGCATTTCAAGGACGACGCGACCGCCTTCAACGCCAAGAAGCACGCCGTCGTGGACGGCAAGGGCGTGCTCAACAACCGCATCTCCGAATATATCTTCAACCACCTGAACGGGATGGGAATTCCGACCCACTTCATTCGCGCGCTCAACATGCGCGAGCAGTTGATCCGCGAAGTTGAGATCGTCCCGCTCGAAGTGGTGGTCAGGAACGTCGCCGCCGGCTCGCTCGCCGAGCGGCTCGGCCTCGAGGAAGGCACCGCCCTGCCGCGCTCGATCATCGAGTTCTACTACAAGAACGACAAGCTCAACGACCCGATGGTGTCGGAGGAGTATATCACCGCCTTCGGCTGGGCGAGCCCGCAGGAGATCGACGACATCATGTCGCTGGCGATCCGGGTCAACGACTTCCTCTCCGGTCTGTTCCTCGGCGTCGGCATCCGCCTGATCGACTTCAAGATGGAATGCGGACGGCTCTGGGAAAACGACATGATGCGGATTGTCGTAGCCGACGAGATCTCCCCCGATTCCTGCCGCCTGTGGGACATCACCACCAACGAGAAGCTCGACAAGGACCGCTTCCGCCGCGACATGGGCGGCATGCTTGAGGCGTACCAGGAAGTGGCGCGGCGGCTCGGCATCCTGAACGAGAACGACCGGGCGCTGAAGGGCGGCCCGGTCCTGGTGCAAGAGCCCCGACGCGGATCTGCGCGATTATGAAGGCGCGCGTCTTCGTTACGCTGAAGGACGGCGTGCTCGATCCGCAGGGCCTGGCGATCCAGGGCGCGCTCGGCGCACTCGGCTTTGACGGGGTCGCATCCGTGCGCCAAGGCAAGGTCTTCGAGATCGAGCTTGCGATTCGAACGACGCGCGAAGCGAGGTCAGGCGATGTGCGAAAAGCTCCTCGCCAATACGGTGATCGAGGACTTTCGGGTCGGAGGTCTGCCGGTTGAGGCGCTCGCGCGAGCAAGGGCCCGAATGGCGTCGTCCGATTGCGGCCGGGCAAGTACGTGGGGGCCGCGATGAAATCCGCCGTCGATCCTGTTTCCTGGAACCAACCGCGAGCGCGACATGGCGGCGGCGCTGAAGCGCGCCACCGGCCGCGGCCGGCGGTCGTGTGGCATGGCGAGACGAGCTTCCCGACGTCGACCTGATCGTGCATTCCGGGCGGCTTTTCCTTCGGCGATTATCTGCGCTCCGGCGCGATCGCCGCGCGCTCGCCGGTCATGCCGGAGGTGGCGAAGCGCGGCGAAGGACGGCGTGCTCGTGCTCGGCGTCTGCAACGGCTTCCAGATGCTGTGCGAGATCGGGCTCCTTCCCGGCGTGTTGATGCGCAACGCCTCGCTCAAATTCGTCTGCCGCGAGGTGAAGCTCGAGGTGGCGAACATCAAGACGCCATTCACCCGCGCCTATCGGCCGGGCCAAGTGATCCACTGCCCGGTCGCGCATGCCGACGGCAACTATTTCACCGATCCGGCGACGCTTGAGCGGCTCGAAGGTGAGGGCCGGGTCGTCTTCCGCTATGCCGAGGGCACCAATCCAAACGGCTCGCTGAACGATATCGCCGGCATCCTGAACGAAGCCGGGAACGTGCTTGGAATGATGCCGCATCCAGAGGACCTGACCGACACCGCGCAGGGCGGGACCGACGGCCTGCCGCTCTTCGAGGGGCTCGCGAGCAGCCTGATGGAGCGCGCAGCGTGAGGACGAAGCCGGCGATCGCGGCGGCCGTGACGGCGTTCGGGCTGACCCTTGCGGGCTGCCAGAGCGTACCCAAGGACTACATCCTCTTTCATGCCGGCGAGGACGAGACGACGGTCGCCAAGCACCTTTCGGAGCGGGTCGGCACCTGCTGGTTCGACGGCAAGCACAAGCTCTTCGCGGCATACTCCTACGCCCCCGAACCGGGCAGCACCTCGACCCGCATCCTGATCGTTCCCAAGGACGCGCCGCACGAGAAGCCGGACCTCGTCATCGACGTGCGTGGGGCGAAGCACGGCACCGACGTCAGGCTGTTCGGCCCGCTGATGCAAGGCGGTTCGGCCGACTCCATCCGCAACGACGTGAAGCGCTGGACCGGCGGCGCGCGCGACTGCTGAGCCGCGCCCCGCCTCTCTCCTCTCAGTCCGAGAGCGTCAGTCCCAGAACGGCCGCGTCGCCTCGAAGGATGCCGCTGAGCGCGAAACGCCGATATCCTTGAGCTGGCTGTCGGTGAGCGTCATCAGGACGCGGCGGCTCCGCCGTTTCTCGGCTTTGACCTCGAGCCATTCGACGAGCGATGTGAGGACATCCAGCGCACCCGGCATCCACTTCCGCCCGCCGCCGAATCCCGACGCTGCGCTTGCTCCGTTCCGCCGAATTGTACCGATTGTCATCGAATTTCTCGCTCAAACAGGGGATCAATCTGTCGGATTGGCCGATAACATTGACTCGCGGATCGATGCAATCTACAAAATTGTTTCCATGACAAGTTGGCTCCCCGACCTCTCGCAGGAGACGGGCCCGCTCTACGTGCGGCTCGCCAACCGCATCGAACGCGATATCGGCGAAGGCGCTCTGCCCGCCGGTTCGAAGCTCCCGCCGCAGCGCAATCTCGCCTTCGACATCGGCGTCACCGTCGGCACCGTGGGCCGCGCCTACGCGATCCTTCGCCAGCGCGGCCTCGTCAACGGCGAGGTCGGCCGCGGCACCTTTATCCTCGACGGCGAGGAGCGCGATCGCGACAAGACAAACGCCGCGCTGTCATCGCTGGCGGGCACGCGGAATGTGGTCGTCCCGGCCGGCATGCTGACGATGGACAGCACGTCCGCCCCGGACGTCGGACAGGCCGCTCTCGTCGGCAAGCTCGCGGCCGAGATCACGCGCGAGCATCCGCACGACGTCACCAGCTATACGCGGAAGATTCCGCAAAGCTGGGCGGAGGCCGGCAGCCGCTGGCTGGGGCGCGGCAATTGGACCCCGGCGATCGACGGCATCGTCCCAGCGCTTGGCGCCCATTCCGTGCTTCTCTCGGTTATTGCCGCGCTGACGGCGCCCGGCGACAGGATCGTCTTCGAGGAGCTCACCTATTCCTCGATCGCGCGCAGCGCCAATCTGATCGGCCGCCGCTCGATCGGCGTGGCGATGGACGATGACGGCATCGAGCCGGAGGACTTCGAGCGCACCTGCGCGCAGCAGCACCCCAAGATGGCGTTCCTGATGCCCGGCCTGCAGAACCCGACACTGACGATGATGCCGGAAGCGCGCCGCCGCGAGATCGTCAGGATCGCGCGCAAGCACAATGTCTGGCTGATCGAGGATGCGATCTATTCGGCGCTGCTCGACGAAGAGCCGGTCACGCTCGCCGAGCTGGCGCCGGAGCTGACTTTTCATGTCGGCGGCCTCGCGAAATCGGTGGCGGCCGGCGTGCGCGGCGGCTGGGTCGCCTGCCCGCCGCACTTCGCGCCGCGCGTCCTCACCGCCTACAAGATGCTGACCGGCGGCAAACCCTTCATCCTGGCCGAGATTGCTGCGCGGCTCGTGCTTTCCGGCGCCGCCGACGACATCCGGAACGATGTTCGGCGCGAGGTCGAGGCGCGCGGCGACATGATGCGGGTGGGCTTCGAGGGCTACGACTTCGCCTCGCACCGCCGCGCCCCCTTCCTGTGGATGAAGCTGCCGGAGCCGTGGCTTTCCGGCACGTTCAAGAATGCCGCCGCCAACGAGGGCGTGCTGATCGACGACGAGGACGAGTATAAATGCGGGCAGGCCGACAGGATGTTCCACCGCGTCCGCATCGCTTTTTCCGCGCCGGCGGAGCGGCGGCAGGTCGCCGCGGGGCTGACCGTGCTTCGCTCATTGTTGGACAACCGAATCGCAGGCTATGACAGCTACGGCTGAGCGCCGCCTCCCAGGACACGCTGCCCGCGATCGATGACTATTGCCAACGACCTTAAGATCACGCCGGAGCTTGTCGCCGACCACGGCCTTTCGCCGGACGAGTATCGGCGCATTCTCGACCTGATCGGGCGCGTGCCGAGCCTGACGGAGCTCGGCATCTTCTCCGCCATGTGGAACGAGCACTGCTCGTACAAGTCCTCCAAGACATGGCTGCGCACGCTCCCGACCAGCGGCAGGGTCGTGGTGCAGGGCCCGGGCGAGAACGCCGGCATCATCGATATCGGCGACGGGCTGGTGGCGGTCTTCAAGATGGAGAGCCACAACCACCCCTCCTATATCGAGCCCTACCAGGGCGCGGCGACCGGCGTCGGCGGCATCCTGCGCGACGTCTTCACCATGGGCGCGCGCCCGATAGCGGCCTTGAACGCGCTCCGCTTCGGCGCGCCTCAGCATCCGCGCACACGCCACCTGGTGGCGGGCGTGGTCGGCGGCATCGGCGGCTACGGCAACTCATTCGGCGTGCCGACCGTCGGCGGCGAGGTGAATTTCCATCGCCGCTATAACGGCAACTGCCTGGTCAACGCCTTCGCGCTCGGCATCGCCAGGAAGGACGCGATCTTCACGTCGAAAGCCGAGGGCGTCGGCCTCCCGGTCGTCTATCTCGGCGCCAAGACGGGGCGCGACGGCGTCGGCGGCGCGACGATGGCCTCCGCGGAGTTCGACCATGAGATCGAGGCGAAGCGGCCGACCGTGCAGGTCGGCGACCCCTTCACCGAGAAGCGGCTGCTTGAGGCGTGTCTTGAGCTGATGGCGTCGGGCGCCGTGGTCGCGATCCAAGACATGGGAGCCGCCGGCCTCACCTGCTCGGCCGTCGAGATGGGCGCCAAGGGCGACCTCGGCATCGCGCTCGACCTCGACAAGGTTCCGACCCGCGAGCCGGGCATGAGCGCCTACGAGATGATGCTGTCGGAGAGCCAAGAGCGCATGCTGATGGTGCTGCGCCCCGAGAAGCACGCCGAGGCGGAGGCGATCTTCAGGAAATGGGGACTCGACTTCGCCGATGTCGGGCGCACCACCGACGATCTCCGCTTCCGTGTCAGCCGCCATGGCGACGAGGTGGCGAACCTTCCGATCAAGGAGCTCGGCGACGAGGCGCCGGAATACGATCGGCCGTGGGCAGAGCCACAGGCGCCGGAACCGCTCGAGGCGTCGAGCCTGCCCCCCTGCCCGAACCTCGCCGAAGCGCTGCTCACGCTGGTCGGCACGCCCGACCTCTCCTCCCGCCGCTGGGTGTGGGAGCAATACGACCACCTCGTCCAGGGCAACACCGTGCAGCGGCCGGGCGGCGACGCGGCGGTGGTGCGGCTCGACGGCAGCGAGCGCGCGCTCGCCCTCTCGCTCGACGTGACGCCGCGCTATGTCGAGGCCGATCCGTTCGAAGGCGCCAAGCAGGCGGTCACGGAATGCTGGCGCAACCTGACGGCGGTCGGCGCGACGCCGCTTGCCGTCACCGATAATCTGAACTTCGGCAATCCGGAGAAGCCGGAGGTGATGGGGCAGTTCGTGGCCGCCATCAAAGGGCTCGGCGAAGCCTGCCGCGCCCTCGACTTCCCGATCGTCTCCGGCAACGTCTCGCTTTACAACGAGACGAACGGCGAGGCGATCCTGCCGACGCCCGCAATCGGCGGCGTCGGGCTGATCGAGGACTGGCGGAAGAGCGCGACGCTCGCCTTCAAGGCAGAGGACGAGATCGTGCTTCTCGTCGGCGCGCCGCCCGCCTGGGGCACGCATCTCGGCCAGTCGCTCTATCTGCGCGAAATACTCCGCCGCGAGGACGGGCCGCCGCCGCCCGTCGACCTCGCGCATGAGAAGCTGGTGGGCGACTTCGTCCGTAAGCTGATCAGGGACGGCGTGGCGACGGCGGTCCACGACGTCTCCGACGGCGGACTTGCGGTCGCGCTTGCCGAGATGGCGCTTGCCTCCGGGATCGGAGCGACCTCGCTCGGCCTCATCAACCAGGATCCGCCACCGACCTTCTTCGGCGAGGACCAGGGCCGCTACCTGCTACGGTCAGCCGCGAGGAGGATCACGCCGAGATTGTCTGGGAGCGGGCGAAGCCGCTCGGCATCTTCGCCCCCTGGGTCGCGACGACGGGCGGCGATGCGCTCGTCTTGGGCGACGACAACATCCCGGGCGCCGGCCGCGTTTCGCTCGACGCGCTCCGCGAAGCCCACGAGGGCTGGTTTCCCCGTTTCATGGGCGCGAGCTAGGGTTCCCGCGGCGCTTTTCGGGTGGCACTGTCCTTGCAAGCCGGGCTTCGATGGCCGGATTGACCCTTGTCGCGACAACGCCCACATTGAGAGCGCTGTCGGAGCCGATTCAGGCCCGCTCTGGAGAGCCTGCCGCCATGCCGATGAACGCCAACGAAATCGAGCACCTGATCCGGGCGGCGCTGCCCGATGCACGGATATCGATCCGCGAGCTGGCGGCCGACGGCGACCACTACGCCGCGGAGGTGGTCTCCGAGCAATTTCGCGGCAAGAGCCGTGTGCAGCAGCACCAGATGGTGTATGAGGCGCTGAAAGGGAACATGGGCGGGGCGCTGCACGCGCTGGCGCTGCAGACGAGCGCCCCGGACTGACGGGCGGCCCGCCGGTCCAAGGAGAACGAGATGACCGCCATTCACGACTGGATTGACAGCCAGGTAAAGTCGAACGACGTCGTGCTTTTCATGAAGGGCACGCCGACCTTCCCGCAATGCGGCTTCTCCGGCCAGGTCGTGCAGATCCTGGATTATCTCGGCGTCACCTATTCCGGCGTCAACGTGCTTGAGTCGGACGAGCTTCGGCAGGGCATCAAGACCTTCTCCAACTGGCCGACCATCCCGCAGCTTTACGTGAAGGGCGAGCTCGTCGGCGGCGCCGACATCGTGCGCGAGATGTTCCAGGCGGGCGAGCTGAAGAGCCTGTTTGAGGAAAAAGGCGTCTCCGCCGCGGCGTGAGCGCGAGGACCGCCCGCGCCGCACCCCGTCATGATCGCAAGTGTCGAGTGGATCGACGCCGAGGATGCCAAGGCGTTGATCGAGACGGAGGGCGCCGTCATCATCGACGTGCGCGAGCTCGGTGAGATTCGCGCGAGCGGCATGGTGCCCGGCGCGATCAATATTCCACTTGCGGCGTTTCTCGCGCGGATCGATCCCGCCTCGCCGGAGCGTGAACCGGCTCTCACCGGAGACGCCAGTCATCCTCTATTGCGCCTCCGGCAAGCGCTCAGCATTTGCCGGAGCAAGCTCGTCGAGTTCGGGTATCGAAAAGTGTTCAACCTCGGCGGGCTGAACGACTGGATGCGCGCCGGCCTGCCGGTGGACGCGGCCACCGAATAGGCGTATCCGCTCCGCAAGATACCTTCCCTCTGATCGATCCAACCGAAACGAGACCGACGGGCTTGCGTTTCCGGCACGGCCACGATCATTTGAGAATTGGACCCATGCCCGAGAGTCCGGTCGAGCCCGCCGCGCGCGCCGTCTTTCCTATGGTGAGTTCGTCGCCATGGTGGCGCTGTTGATGGCGCTCAATGCCATGGCGATCGACGTGATCCTGCCGGCGCTGCAGCAGATGGCGCGAGGCGCTCTCCGTCATTGACGAGAATACGCGGCAGCTGCCGCTCACCGCCTACATCGCGGTGTTCGGGCTGTCGCAGCTGGTCTACGGCCCGCTCTCCGACCATTACGGCCGCCGCCCCGTGCTCCTCGTCGGGCTCGTCATCTACGTCATCGGCTGCAGCGGCGCCGCGCTTGCCGGCAGTTTCACCATGCTCCTCCTGATGCGCGCGTGCAGGGGATCGGAGCCGGGGCGACCCGCGTGATCGCGATCTCGCTGGTGCGCGACCTCTTGGCGGGCGGCGCATGGCAAGCGTGATGTCGCTCGTCATGATGGTGTTCATGGTCGTGCCGATCTTAGCGCCGACGCTCGGCCAGGCCGTCATGCTCGTCGCGGGTTGGCGCGCAATCCTTGCCGGAATTGCGATCTTCGGTTTCTTCATGACGATCTGGTGTTTCCTGCGCCTGCCGGAGACGATGGCGGAGGCGGATCGCAGGCCGCTTCGCGTCGGTCCGGTGGCGGATGCGTTCCGCATCGTCATCAGCAACCGTATCGCCGCCGGCTACGGGATCGGCGCCGGCCTGATCTTCGGCTGCCTCTTCGGCTTCTTGAACTCCGCCCAGCAGATCTACCAGGAGATATATGGCGTGGGTGTGTACTTCCCTCTGATCTTCTCAAGCGGCGCGGTGCTTCTCTCGGTCGCCTCGTTCACCAACTCGCGATTCGTCGAGCGCTTCGGCATGCGCCGGCTCTCGCACATGGCGCTTGTCGGCTTCGCCGTGTCGGGGGCGCTCCTGCTGCTCTTTGCCGTCCTCGACGACGGCCAAGTGCCGTTTGCGGCGTTCTACCTGCTGACGTTCCTGGCCTTCGGCTTTTTCGCTTTCATCGGCACGAACTTCAACGCGCTCGCCATGGACCCGCTCGGCCATGTGGCGGGGACGGCGTCTTCGGTCGTGAGCTCGCTGCAGACGTTTCTCGGCGGGGTGCTCGGCGCGATCGTCGGCCAGGCCTTCGACGGGACCGTGCTACCGCTCAGTCTCGGCTTTCTGATCCTGTCGCTTTCGAGCTTCGGCGTCGTTGCGCTGACCGACGCGCGGCGCCTTTTCGGCCGGAACGACCCGGCCGCCGAGGCATCGACTGCAGCGCAGTAACGCCCTGCGGAGAGCACCGGGGACCCGACGCCGCCGTCAGGCCGCGGCCGAAGGAGGCTTCCGCAGCGTCACCACGGTCAGCTCCGGAGGAACGCCGAACCGCACAGGCAGGATCGAGCAGCCAAGCCCAGCCGACACGATCAGATCGCGCCCCCCTTCCTGCACGTGCCCGTAGGCGAAACGCTGGCCATACGCTGAGGGGACGACGAGCCTGCCAAGGAACGGAAGCGAGACCTGACCGCCATGTGTATGGCCGGAGAGCGTGACGGCAAAGCGATCCGGCACACGGACGAAGATGTCGGGCTCGTGCGCCATCAGCACGGCGGGCACGTCGTCGGTGATCTGCGCGAGCGTTCCGGGCAGATCGTCCTCGCCGCGGAACTCGCCGTGGCCGAGCGGATGCGCGACCATGCTGTCGGTGCCGGCCAGCCAGAAGGGGGTCGCCTCTCCGAGCTTCACCGCACGGTTCTGGTAGAGCGGAATGCCGACCGCCTCAAGCTCCGCTTTCACGGCTTCCGGATCCGACCACCAGTCATGGTTTCCGAGGATGGCATGCACGCCGAGCGGCGCCTTAAGGTCGGCGAGCGGCGGACCCCATTCCGCGGCCGGAACGCGGCCGCTTCGGAATCGCCGGGAGAGGCCGGACACGAAATCGCCGAGCAGAAGGATGATGTCGCCTGAAAGCCCGTTCGCGGCGGCGACGATCTCGCGGATGCGCTCCGGCGGCATCCAGGGACGGACCGCGTGGATATCGGTCACAATGACGATCCGGAGCGGCCGATCGTGTGTCCAGCGCGGCGTCGTCAGGTCCCATTCGGTGACGACGAGCCGGAACCGCGGCTCGAAGCCGAAGGCGTAGCCGCCGAGCCCGCCGCCAAACGCAACGCCGCCGAGGAGACCGATGACGAACTGCCGCCGAGTGATCATGTTCACATCATACCGCGCAAACGAAGACACGCGCGGGATGCGTCAGGTGTTTGGTAAACCAGGGGCGGAAACGCGGCGATCGTCGCCAATCGCCGCAGCCCAGCGGGCAATTTCGCTGAGCAGGCACCCACGGGCCATATGCAAAGGCCGCCCGGAGGCGGCCTTCTCAGACTGCGCAATCCCAAGACGGGCGTCAGCGCGAATAGAACTCCACCACCAGGTTCGGCTCCATCACCACCGGATAAGGCACGTCGGAGAAAGCCGGCTGCCGCACATAGCGCGCCGTCATCTTGGCATGGTCGGCCTCGACATAATCCGGCACGTCGCGCTCGGCGAGCTCGATCGAACTCAAGCACCAGCCCGAGCTGCTTCGACTTCTCGCGCACCGTGATCGTGTCGCCGACCTTGCACCGATAGCTCGGAATATTGACCTTCCGGCCGTTGACCTGGATGTGGCCATGGTTGACGAACTGCCGCGCCGCAAAGGGCGTGGGCACGAACTTGGCGCGATAGACAAGCGCGTCGAGCCGCGATTCGAGCAGGCCGATCAGGTTCTCCGAGGTGTCGCCCTTCATGCGCTCCGCCTCGGCGTAGGTCTTGCGGAACTGGCGCTCAGAAATGTTGGCGTAATAGCCTTTCAGCTTCTGCTTGGCCTTGAGCTGCGTGCCGAAGTCGGAAAGCTTCTGCTTGCGCCGCTGGCCGTGCTGGCCGGGGCCATATTCGCGCTTGTTGATGGGGCTCTTCGGGCGGCCCCAGACATTCTCGCCCATGCGGCGGTCAAGCTTGTATTTGGCGCCGGTGCGCTTGCTCATCTCGTCATCCTTACCGTTTCGCCGCGTCGCCGCCTGATGTGCGGAGACGCCGTTTCAGCCGAAACGCGCCCTCCTCTGCCTCAAAGCCTGAGCCTCGACGCCGACAGGGGCTGGCGGAGCGCGCCAAATTCCGGATGTTCGGAAAGACCCCACGGGTGCGGTGCGCTGAGGCAAGGCCTAAGCGCGCGAGGTGAGGTAAGGGTTCGGCGGACGGAAGTCAAATCGCGGAGGCCGCGCGGCGCGGAGGGACGGCGAGCCCATGGCGGGAAAGGAGCGAAAGGAGCGAGCGCGAAGGCGCCCGCCCGCTGGTGAAGACCGCGACGCTCTCACCGTGCGTCGCTGGCAGCCGGCCCTCGAGCACCGCAACGAGCCGCCGGGCGATCGCCGGCGCCGGGTCGAGCCATGTGACGGGCCACGGCGCTAGCTCCGCCATGATGTCGGCCAAAAACGGATAGTGCGTGCAGGCGAGCACCACGATGTCGGTGCGCCGGCCGTCCATCTCCTCGAAACAGGGGGCGATCTGCTCGGCGATCTCGTCGCGGTCGAAGGGCGCGCCGCGCATCCGTGCCTCAGCGAGCCGCGCCAGTTCCGGCGCGCCGACAAGACGGACGTGGCAGGCCTGTCCGAAAGACCGGATCAGAGCGCGCGTATAGTCGCGCTTCATCGTGCCTGGCGTAGCAAGCACTGCGACGACCCCGGTCTTCGTCCGCTCCGCCGCCGGCTTGATCGCCGGCACGGTGCCGATGAAAGGCACAAAGAAGCGCTCACGAAGCGGTGGAAGCACCAGTGTCGAGGCGGTGTTGCAGGCAACGACGATCGCCGCCGGATCGTGCTCGGCGATCAGCTCTCCCATCAGCGCAACGATGTGGTCCGAGAGCGCCTCTTCCTCCCAGTCGCCGTAAGGGAACGCCGCGTCATCGGCGACATAGACCAGCCGGGCATCCGGCAGCTCGGCGCGTACGGCGTTGAGGACCGACAAGCCGCCGACGCCGGAATCGAAGATCAGGATTGGACCGCCGTCGCTCATTCGGACTCCCGCGACTTGCGCTCGAGCGCGCCGATCACGCCGTGCAGCACGTCGATCTCGTCTTTGGTAAAGCCGGCGCGCTGCAGGATCGCGCGCAGATTCTGCACCATGGTCGGCTTCATGTCGGGCGTGCGGAAATAGCCGGTCGGGTCGAGCGCCGTCTCAAGATGCTGCATCAGGCCGAAGAGATGCGCCTTTGCCGCCGGCGTCGCATCGAAATCCGGCATCGCGCTTCGCGCCGGAAGCGCGCCGTCAAGGCCCACCGCCATCCATTCATAGGCGACGAGCAGCACTGCCTGCGCCAGATTGAGCGACGCGAATTGCGGATTGACGGGGAAGGTCACGATGGCGTCGGCGAGCGCCACCTCCTCGTTGGTCAACCCCCAGCGCTCGCGCCCGAAGAGAACGCCGCTTGCCTGCCCCTCCCCGGCCCGCTTCTTCAGCTCGGCCGCCGCCTCGCGCGGACCTGCGACGGGCTTCGGCAGGTCGCGCGCCCGCGCCGTCGTCGCATAGACGAAGTTCAAGCCGCCGACCGCCGCCTCGGCCGTGTCGAAGACCCTGACCTCGTCGATGATGCCGGTGGCTCCGCTCGCCGACGCCTTTGCCTTGCGGTTTGGCCAGCCGTCGCGCGGATTGACGAGGCGCAGGTCTGTCAGCCCGAAATTCGCCATGGCGCGCGCCGCCGCGCCGATGTTCTCGCCCATCTGCGGCTCGACAAGTATGATCGCGGGAGGCGTCAGTCTGGATTTCGTCTGGTTGTCATCAGCCATCGCGCGGTCGGGCCCAGTGGAGCGGCGGTTCGGCGTTCGGCCTCTAGCGCATCGCGCGTCGCTTTGCCTCTCTTTTGATGCGTTCCATCATTTCCCGGCCTGCCCCGGGCGGACGCAAACGCCTGCTAAGAGCGATTTCGCCTATCGCGCTGCCGCATGTTGTTGCGTGCTGTCGCAATTAGGAATAAGCAGCGGCCGCATTGGGCCGAAGCGACCGCTTCGCCCGGCTTGGGGGGTCAAAATGACGCGAACCCGTCTGTTCTTTGGGCTTCTTCTCACACTGGTGGTGGTAGCGCTGGGCAGCGCGCGCCGGCGCAGGCGCAGGCGGCGCGGACCTGGGTATCCGGCGTCGGAGACGACGCCAATCCATGCAGCCGCACGGCACCGTGCAAGACCTTCGCCGGTGCAATTTCGAAGACCGCCGCGGCAGGCATCATCGACTGCCTCGATCCGGGTGGCTTCGGCACCATCACCATCACCAAATCGATAACCATCGATTGCGGCGCATTCACCGGCGGCATTCTTTCATCGGGGACGAACGGGGTTAACGTCAACGGTGCTGGAATCGTGGTGACGTTGCGCAACCTGACGATCGAAGGTGCCGGCACTGGTCTTATCGGGATCAACTTCATTAACGGGGCTGCCTTGAACGTGGAGAACTGCAATATCACGCAGTTCCAGGCCGGTTCCGCAACAGGCATCAAGTTCGCTCCGCCGAACGGGGTTACCGCAGAGCTTTTCGTTAGAGACACGACGGTAACCGAGAACGGAACCGCATCGACTGGCGGGGGCATCATTGTCCAGCCCACCGGAACTGGCGTCGCGAGGGCTACATTGACCCGTGTCTCACTTGTCGACAACCTGCTTGGAGTGCGCGCCGATGGAACCGGTAGTACCGGCGGGATCACCGTGGCAGTTTCAGACAGCACGATGTCCGGTAACACGTTTTCCGGCGCCACATCTTTCACCCCGGTTGGCGGGGCCGTAACAAGGGTCATGATCAGCTCGTCGACCATTTCCAGTAATGGGAACGGCGTAAACGCAAACGGGGCCTCGGCCATACTCCGTATCGGAGGTTCGATCCTCACCGACAACGCCAGCTCCGTGAAGTCTCAGAACGGCGCTACGATGACATCCTTTGGGACCAATCAGATCAACGACAACGGCGATGTGGTTGCAATTCCAGTAGTGGGCCCGAGTTGAACGCGCGACTGCGCTACGGGGCCGAAGGACGCTTGGCTCCGCTTCAACTGGGTGAGAAATCGCGGGGATGCATTCAATTGCATCCCCCTCTCGTAAAGTGTCGCGGGCCTGCCAAGCAACCGTGCCCATTCTCTCTCTCTTGGTTAAGCCCGATGTCATCGGAAAAGCTAGACGCAAGTTCTGTCCTCCTCGTCACGCTCGATTCCTGCCGCTTCGATTCATTTTCAGCGGCAAGAGCACCGAATATGAAGTCGGTCGGTGATTTACACCTTGCCCTCGCACCCGCAAATTTCACGCTTGCTTCGCACGCCGCGATGTTTGTCGGTTTTACGCCGGGGGTTCCTTCGCTGCGTGAACCCTTTGTCAATCCCAAATGGGGACGTCTTTTCCGGCTGGCTGGCCCGGCGTTCATGGGAAAGGCGGAGCCGCTATTCACCCTCGATGGACGCTCAATCGTAGAGGGATTTAAGAACAAGGGTTACTTTGCAGTGGGGTCCGGCGCCGTCGGATGGTTCGACCCAACGACACCGGCTGGAGTCCTGCTGACACGAGACTTCGACGAATTCCACTATTCCAGTTCAGGATATCGCGCTGACCTGCAAGTCGAATGGCTGCTTTCTAGGTTAAGAGAACACCCAGGCCGTTCTGTCTTCATGTTCCTAAACGTCGGGGAGACTCATACACCTTATTTCTACAAGGATGCTCCATGGCAGCCCGCGAACTATTGTGTGCCTTTTGGCTCACATAATGATGCGACTGAGTGTCGTAAACGCCAAGTGGCCTGCGTCGAATATGTGGATGACGTGCTCGGAGAGCTCATAGATCGCTTTTCTAATGCGACAACTGTTATCTGCGGAGACCACGGTGACTGTTGGGGCGAGGACGGGCTTTGGGAGCACGGAATTACCCACCCCAAGGTCCTGGAGGTTCCATTGATCATACGTGTGGGTCAGATTTCTGCGGAGACTGCTCAATAGGACATTGCCCGCTGCCCCGCGGAAAGAAGACCCTTTGTTGCGCTAGAGGTTCAACTGAGCGTTCGCTTTTTTTTGCAGGCTTGCAATCCTCGGGCAAAGTGCAGTA
>CAVQJW010000016.1:0-38289 GCA_963712925.1 uncultured Alphaproteobacteria bacterium
GGCTCCGACCGACAGCCGGTCTTCAATGAAGGCCAGAAATCGTGCGGCCGATTGATCATGATCAAAACGGCGCCACATCCGCCGTCTAAGATGGAAGCGAAACCCCGGATCTCGATCGATGGCGCCCGACAGTCCCGACCTGCCGCAATTCGAGCTGACCTCAGTTGAAGACTACGTGCCCCTCATCGGGGCGGAGGCGGTCGATCGCATTCTCGCCAAGGCGGAGCGCCTCTACGACCTTCACGTCGTCAACATCAACTCGACCTATTACGGCGGCGGCGTTGCGGAGATTCTCTCCTCGCTCACCCTTCTGATGAACGCCGCCGGCATCCGCACCGGCTGGCGGGTGATCCAGGGACGCCCGGATTTCTTCAGCATCACCAAGAAGATGCACAACGCCCTGCAAGGCGCGGAGATCAACATCACCGACCTGAAGACGCAGATCTACGAAGAGGTCGGATACGAGAACGCCGCGCGCATCCATCTCGACCACGATTTCGTCATCGTCCACGATCCGCAGCCGCTGCCGCTGATCCGCCACTACCGGAAGAAGGCGCCGTGGATCTGGCGCTGCCATATCGACCTGTCGCGGCCGAATGCGGAGCTTTGGTCGTATCTCGCGCCGCTCGTCGAGCGCTATGACGCGGCCGTCTTCTCACTTCCCGAATACGCGCAGAACCTGAGCGTGCCGCAGCGCTTCATCCCGCCGGCGATCAACCCGTTCTCGACCACGAACATGGAGCTTTCCGAGGATGCGATCGCCGAGCGCCTTGCCTATTACGACATCCCGACCGACCTGCCGCTCATCGTGCAGGTCTCCCGCTTCGACAAGTGGAAGGACCCGCAAGGCGTCATCGACGCCTTCAACATCGCGCGCCGCGAAGTCGACTGCACGCTTGTTCTGGTCGGCAACATCGCGACTGACGATCCGGAGGGCCAGGAGGTATTCGCCTCACTCTGCGAGACCGCCGACGAGCGCATCCGCATTCTGTCGGTGCAGGATTCAGCCCTCGTCAACGCGTTGCAGCGAAGCGCCGCCGTGGTGCTGCAAAAGTCGATCAAGGAGGGTTTCGGCCTGACCGTGACCGAGGCGATGTGGAAGGAAACGCCGGTCATCGGCGGCAATGTCGGCGGAATAAAGCACCAGATCGAAGACGGCGTGAACGGCTTCCTGGTCGACAGCGTCGAGGAGGCGGCCGAACGGATCGTCACACTCCTCAAGGACCGCGCGCTCGCCAAGCGCCTCGGGCGAAAGGCGAGAGAGACGGTCTGCAAACGATTTTTGATGACGCGCCTCATGGAAGATTGGCTTGATCTCCTCGATTCCTTCGAGGCGAAATTCAGGCTGAGAGGCGCAAGAGCGGCATAGCTAATTGGAGGATGAAAATGCAGAAGCAAAGCCCGCAGGTTCTCTGGTTCGAGACCCTTGCCCGCGGCGACGTTGCGAAGGTCGGCGGCAAGAACTCCTCGCTTGGCGAGATGGTGCGGACGCTCGGTGCCAAGGGCGTGAAGGTCCCGAACGGCTTTGCCACGACGGCGGACGCCTATTGGCGCTACATTGAGGCGAACAAGCTCAAGTCCTTCATTACCGACTCGCTCGCCAAGCTCACCGCCGGCAAGGCGACGCTGGCGGAGACCGGTGCTGCGATCCGCAAGGCGGTGCTGCACGGCGACTGGCCGAGCGACACGGCGAAGGAAATCCGCGACGCCTACCGCGAGCTGAGCCGCCAGGGCGGACGCAAGGACATCGACGTGGCGGTGCGCTCCAGCGCCACCGCCGAGGATCTGCCCGACGCGAGCTTCGCCGGCCAGCAGGAGACCTACCTGAACGTCCGCGGCGAGGCGGCGCTGCTCGACTATTGCCGCCGCTGCTACGCCTCGCTCTTCACCGACCGTGCCATCAGCTACCGGACGACGAAGGGCTTCGACCACATGAAGGTGGCGCTGTCGATCGGCGTGCAACGCATGGTCCGCTCCGACCTCGGCGGCTCCGGCGTGATGTTCTCGCTCGACACGGAGACCGGCTTCGACAAGGTGGTGCTGATCAACGCCGCCTGGGGGCTTGGCGAGAACGTGGTGCAGGGCGCCGTCGACCCCGACGAGTACCAGGTCTACAAGCCGCTGCTCGCCAAGAAGAAGCTCTCGCCGATCATCGAGAAGAAGCGCGGCGAGAAAGCCATCAAGATGATCTACGCGCATGGCGAGCACCCGACCCGCAACGTGCCGACCTCCAAGGCCGAGCGCGCGGCCTACGTGCTCTCCGACCCTGAGATCCTGGAGCTCGCGCGCTGGGCGGCGACGATCGAGAAGCACTATGGCTGCCCGATGGACATGGAATGGGCCAAGGACGGCAATAGCGGCGAGATGTTCATCGTGCAGGCGCGGCCGGAGACGGTGCAGTCGCGGCGCAGCACCGGCTCGTTCCAGCGCTATCGCCTGGGCGAGCACGGCAAGAAGCTGGTCACCGGCTTGAGCATCGGCGATGCGATCGCCACCGGCCGTGTCTGCCTGATCGAGAACGTGAGCGAGATCGACCGCTTCGTCGACGGATCGATCCTGGTCACCACGATCACCGATCCGGATTGGGTGCCGATCATGAAGCGCGCCGCGGCGATCGTCACCGATCACGGCGGGCGCACCTCGCATGCCGCGATCGTCAGCCGCGAGCTTGGCCTGCCGGCCGTCGTCGGCACCGGCGACGGCACGCATCTGCTGCACGACGGCCAGGACGTCACCATCTCCTGCGCCGAGGGCGACGCGGGCTTCGTCTATGAAGGGATCGGGACCTTCAAGGTCGAGACCCTCGACATGACGCACATCCCGGAGACCAAGACCAAGGTGATGCTGAATCTCGGCAATCCGGGCGCCGCCGCTCGCTGGTGGCGGATTCCGGCCGACGGCGTCGGGCTGGCGCGCATGGAGTTCGTCGTCTCCAACCACATCCGCGTCCATCCGATGGCGCTGGTGCGCTACGACACGCTGAAGGACGAAGCGGCCAAGGCGGAGATCGCCGCGATCACCGCCGGCTACGACGATAAGACCGAATATTTCGTCGAGCATCTGGCGCGCGGCCTCTCGCGCATCGCCGCGACGCTCTATCCGAAGCCGGTGATCGTCCGGATGAGCGACTTCAAAACCAACGAATATGCCGGTCTCGTCGGCGGCGCGGAGTTCGAGCCGAAGGAAGAGAACCCGATGATCGGGTTCCGCGGCGCGTCGCGCTACTACTCGCCGCGCTACAAGGAAGGCTTCGCGCTCGAATGCCAGGCGATCAAGCGGCTGCGCGAGGACATGGGCTTCGACAACGTCATCGTCATGATCCCCTTCTGCCGCTCCGTCGGAGAAGCGGACAAGGTGCTGGGCGTGATGGCCGAGAACGGACTGAAGCGCGGCAGGAATGGGCTGCAGGTCTATGTGATGTGCGAGATTCCCTCGAACGTCATCCTGGCCAACGAATTTGCCGAGCGCTTCGACGGCTTCTCCATCGGATCCAACGACCTGACGCAGCTCACCCTCGGCGTTGACCGCGATTCCGGCGAGCTTGCCGACCTCTTCGACGAGCAGGACGAGGCGGTCGAATGGATGATCGGCAGCGTCATCAAGGCGGCGCACAAGGCCGGCGCCAAGGTCGGCCTCTGCGGCCAGGCGCCGAGCGACCATCCCGAGTTCGCCGAGTTCCTGGTCTCCTGCGGCATCGACTCGATCTCCGTCAGCCCCGACAGCTTCATGGAGGTGAAGGAGCGGGTCGCCGCCAAGGAAAAGGGGCCGGCGAAGCGTGGCAAAAGCCGCAAGTCGCCCGCACGCGTCGGCTGACGGCGATGTTCACACGAACCGTTGAGGATTACCGATGATCGATCAGCTAAAGGGTTTCCCCGGCGATGTCCTCGGCTTCGCCTGCAAGGGCTTCGTCACCCGCCGTGACTACGAGGCGGTGCTCGTGCCGGCGGTCGAGCAGGCGCTGAAGTCGCACGACAAGCTCCGCCTCTATTACGAGATCACGCCGGAGTTCACAGGGATCGAGCCCGGCGCGATGTGGGAGGATTTCAAGGTCGGCGTGGAGCATCTCCTGCGCTGGGAGCGGATCGCCGTCGTCACCGACGTCGAGTGGATCGCGCACACGATCCGCGCCTTCGGCTTCATGATGCCGGGTGCGGTGCGGGTGTTTCCGCTGAACGAGGCGGCGGAAGCGCGCGCCTGGCTCGTCTCCGCGTCGACATAGAACGAGACAAGGGCGCCAGCCAATCCGAGCCTCGGGCGCGCTCCGAGGGAGGCTGTGGCTAGGTGTGAGTTGAAGGAGCCAGCATGTACACGCTCGACAGGACGCTTGCGAATACCGGCATTGACGAGGCGATCGCGCGGACCAAGAAGGCGCTCTCCGACCAGGGTTTTGGAGTGCTGACGGAGATCGACGTCAAGCAGACCCTCAAGGCGAAGATCGGCGCCGAGGTCGGCGGCTACACCATTCTCGGCGCCTGCAATCCGAAAATGGCCTTCGAGGCGCTGAAGCTTGAACCGCGTGTCGGCGCCATGCTCCCCTGCAACGTGATCGTGCGCGCGACCGGCGACGGTGTCGAGGTTTCGGCGATCGACCCGGTCGCGTCCATGGCGGCGATCGACAATCCGACGCTGAAGAAGGTTGCGGAGCACGTCCGGGGTATGCTGCAGACGGTGGTGGAAACGATCTGAGCGGCGCGGTCGGCGGCCTCAAGAGGCGCCCTGGGAGGAAGGCATGAAGGCACGCGATGTCATGACGACGGACGTGGTGACCGTGGGGCCCGAGGCGAGCGTCACGGAGACGGCGAGCCTCATGCTTGAGCGGCGGATCAGCGGCGTTCCCGTGGTCGATTCCGCCGGGCGGCTGATCGGAATCGTCAGCGAGGGCGATCTGATGCGCCGCGCCGAGCTGGTCACCGGTCGGCAGCCCTGGTGGCGGGCGCTGGCAAGTTCGCCGGAGGAGAAGGCGCACGACTTTCAGAAGGCGCACGGTATGAAGGTCGCCGACGTGATGAGCAAGGACGTCGTGACGGTCGGCGAGCACGAGCCGCTCGACCGGATCGCGATGCTCTTCGAGCAGAAAGGCATCAAGCGCGCGCCGGTCACCCGCGACGGCAGGCTCGTCGGCATCGTCAGCCGCGCCAACCTCCTGCAGGGTCTCGCCGCCGGCAGGATCAGCGAGACCGGCCCCGACGATTCCGATATCCGCGCGGCGATCATGGCAACCGCCAAGGAGGACGCCGGCATCCGCACGGGGCTGGTCGACGTCACGGTCGCGCACGGCGTTTGCCATCTGTGGGGGAATGTCGGCTCCGACGCAGAGCGCCAGGCGCTGCGCGTCGTCGCGGAAACGACGGAAGGCGTGCGCGAGGTGAAGAACCACGTCAGAATCCTGCCGCCCTCCGTCGTCTCGCTCGAGCCCGAATAGCGCTTGGCTCTGCGCCCTCCCTTCTTGGCAGCTTGAATATGCACGCCATCGCGACCTTGACGCTCAACCCGGCGCTCGACGTTTCCACCGAGACGGAGCACGTCGAGCCGACCCACAAGCTGCGCTGCGATGAGCCGCGCTACGATCCGGGCGGCGGCGGCATCAACGTGGCGCGCGTGATCAAGCGGCTTGGCGGCGAGGCTGTTGCCGTCTATCCGGCCGGCGGCCCCTACGGCGAGATGATCCGGCATGCGCTCGAAGCGATCGGTCTGACACAGCGCGTCGTTCCGATCATGGGAGCCACACGCGAAAGCGTCACGGTCAACGAGACGACGACGGGCCTGCAGTACCGCTTCGTGCTGCCCGGCCCGTCCCTTTCGGATGCCGAGCTTCGCCAGTGCCTCGACGCGATCGCGGACTTGAGCCCGCGCCCGTCCTTTCTGGTGGCGAGCGGTGGCTTTCCGCCGGGCGCTCCGGTCGCGCGGCTTTCGGCCGACATTGCCAGGCTTGCCGCGGACATCGGCGCCAAGCTGATCCTCGATACGTCGCGGGCGATGCGCTTCGCGCCGGAGCGTGGCGTCTATCTGATGAAGCCGAGCGAGCGCGAGCTCTCCGTCATGATGGGGAAGCCGATCATTACGCGCGGCGAGCAGGCCGATGCGGCGCAGTCGCTCGCCAAGCAGGGGCGCGCGCATGCGGTGGTCGTCTCGCTCGGTGCGGAGGGCGCGCTGCTCGCCACCGCCGAGCGGGTCGAGCACTTCATGGCGCCCGAAGTCCCGCCGATGAGCGCAGTCGGCGCCGGCGACAGCATGGTCGCGGCCATCGTCTTCGCTCTGGAGAAGGGCTGGGGCCTCTCGAGGGCCGTGCGCTTCGGCGTGGCCGCCGGAACCGCCACCATCATGACGCCCGCTACCGAGCTCTGCCACCCCGCGGACGTGGAGAAGCTGTTCAAGGCAACGACCGCGGTTCCGACCGACGGCGTGCTCTGAAAGGCAATTCGGCGGTCGCTGACGGCCCTGAATAGAGCGATTATGTAGTTCGCAGTCGGGCAGGCGCCCGCTATGATCGCGGGATGGGCACGCTTTTGTCGACCGTGGCGGGAACGGGGTTCCTCATCCTCGGATGGGCACTCCCGATGATGTTCCCCGATCTGCCAGAGCCAGTGCAGCCACTTGTGCTCGGTCTCGGAATCTTGCTCGTGCTGATGGGCGTTGCGGGCTCTATCAGATTGCTCAGGAATCGTCCTAAGGTTACTTCCGACGGAAATATCAACGTACGAATGCGCGACGCGAACATCGTCGGACGAATTGGTCATGACCGAAAGTGACAAGAAACTCGGCGATATCAATGTCTCAATGGGAGACGACAATCGCGTCGGCCACATTGGCCATGTAATGGAGCCTCCCGCCCCCGAATTGAAGCTCTTGGGATGGCACGGCCGCGAAAATCTGGATGGCAGCTTTACTACAGAGTTCGACTTGCAGATCATTGCGCCTAACCCGCCCGCAAACCTGTATGTCGAGACGCGCGCTCCGGGCATTCTTAGCATTGAACTATTGCCGCAGCGAACTGGGATGGTCGTAACCGGTCATACTGGGATACGTCCAGACTTTGCATTTACAAATCTCCAGCATCCCTACGGCAAGAACAGGCTCGTCGTTAGAACGCAGGGGAAGGTTCCCATAGAGTTCGAATACAAATTCGAATGATCTCAGTCTTGTCGGTCGCGCAGGTCGGTCCTGTCCCTCGCTTCTCAGGAAGCCTTCAGCGGCAGGAACACCTGCACCGAAAGCCCGCCCTTTGAAGCCTCAGCAACGAACCGCCTCCCGCTGCTGGTGTCCAGGCCGCAGCTCGCCCCTTCCTCGACTGGAGCGAACTTGGCGCCGTTCGAAAAGGCCTCCAGGCTGCACTGGAGAAGGGTATCGGACTCCCCTTTGATCGCCTCCGACAAGGCCGCCGCGGCGTCGGCCATGTCCGTCGTCACGCTCTCGTCCTTGAGCGCCTGCACCATGGAATCCGCCAGCAGCTCGGCGAACCCGGCGTTCTTGAGCACGGCCGTCACGAAGTTCAGCGGCTCGCCGTCGACCATGTTCGCGAAGGAGTCGGCAACGCTGGTCGGGTCGGTGGAAGTGTGCGGCGGCGGCGCCACGAAGAAGATGCAGACCTTCTTGTCCTTCTCTTCGACGAGTGTGACGGCAAGCAACTCGTCAGCCACCACGCCTGCGACGTTGGCGACGGCGTGACATTCCGTTCGCGCCGGGTTGGCGTGGGACGGCGACGAAAGGGAGATCGCCAAGCATGCCGCAAGGGCTGCGATTGCGAGTGCAGTTCTGCGCGAAGACGCTGACATGTTGCCTCCCGTGACCTGAACGAGGCGGCCCGTCGGGTCGCGGCCGAGAGCAATAGTCCCGAAGGGCTAGCGCCTCAAGTGGGCTCGTTCGACGCCCGCCTCCCGCTGCGAAGCGCCACGTAGATCGCCGGGATGACCAGCACCGTCAGCACGGTCGACGAGGCAAGCCCGAAGAGGAGCGAGATGGCGAGCCCCTGAAAGATCGGGTCGGCGAGGATCACCGCCGCGCCGATCATGGCGGCGAGCGCGGTCAGAAGGATCGGCTTGAAGCGAACGGCGCCGGCCTCAAGCAGGACGTCGATCAGCGGCCGCTCGGGCGAACGCGCATGGCGGATGAAATCGACGAGCAGGATGGAGTTTCGCACGATGATGCCGGCAAGCGCGATGAAGCCGATCATCGAGGTCGCGGTGAATGGCGCGCCGAAGAGCCAGTGCCCGAGCATGATGCCGATGAAGGTGAGCGGGATCGGCGTCAGGATGACGAGCGGCAGCTTGAACGAGCCGAACTGCGCCACGACCAGGATGTAGATGCCCAAAATCGCGACGATGAAGGCCGCGCCCATGTCGCGGAAGGTGACCCAGGTCACCTCCCACTCTCCGTCCCAGAGCAGCGTCGGATGCGACTCGTCGTCGGGCTGCCCGTGCAGCTTGACCACCGGCTTCGGCACATCGCCCCAGTCGGCCTTGGCGATATCCTTGCCGACCGCGATCATGCCGTAGACCGGCGCCTCGAACTCGCCGGCGAGCTCGCCCGTCACCATTTCCGCCGCGCGGCCGTTGTGGCGGAAGATCGGATAGGAGGCCGGCTCGCGCGTGACCGAAACGACATCGCCGAGCTCGACCACCGAGCGCTCGCCGGGGATGACGTTGGCCGGCACCGGGGTTGAGAGCGCCGCCTGGCTCAAGGTCGCCGCGCCCTTCGACAGCCCAACGACGATCGGGATCGGCTGCCGCCCGCCGCCGCGGTGCGAATAGCCGACGGTCTTGCCCTGGAAGAGCGCCGAGATCGTGTTGTAAACGTCGCTCTGCTCGACCTTGTAATATTCGAGATTATCCTGGTCGATGCCGAGCCTGGCGCGCGCCGTCCGTGTGCCATAGGAATCGTCGACGTCGACGATGAAAGGGATGCGCTGAAAGCTCTCGCGCACCTTCTCCGCCACCGCGCGGCGGGTCTCCGGGTCCGGCCCGTAGATCTCAGCAAGCAGCGTCGAAAGCACCGGCGGACCGGGCGGCGGCTCCACCACCTTCAGCGCCGTGCCGTCCGGAACGTCGAGGCCTGAAAGCCGCTGGCGGATGTCGAGCGCGATCGCGTGGCTTTCACGGCTGCGGTCGCTTTTTCCGACCAGGTTGATCTTGACGTCGCCCTGCTCCGGATTGCCGCGCAGATAGTAGTGGCGGACGAGGCCGTTGAAATTGAATGGCGCCGCCGTCCCGGCATAGGTTTCGAATGACACGACTTCCGGAACGTCGGCCAGCCGGTCGACGACCATCTGCAGCGCGCGGTCGGTCGCTTCGACCGACGAGCCCTCCGGCAGATCGACCACCACCTGCAGCTCGGTCTTGTTGTCGAAGGGAAGGAGCTTCACCGTCACGCTCTCCGTGTAGAGCAGCGTGAGCGAGAGAAGCGTCGCGACGCCGACCACGATCAGGAACGTCCAGGAGCGCCGCCGCGAGGTCAGGATCGGGCGCGCCACCTTGATATAGATCCGCCCGAGCCAGCCGATCCGCTCCTCGTCATGCGCAACGTGTTCCGCCTCCTCGCGGCTGACAAGACGCAGCATCAGCCATGGCGTCAGGATGACGGCGACGAAGAAGGAGAAGAGCATCGCGGCGGAGGCGTTCGCCGGGATCGGGCTCATATAGGGGCCCATCATGCCGGAGACGAAGAGCATCGGCAGGAGCGCCGCCACCACCGTCAGCGTCGCGACGATAGTCGGGTTGCCGACCTCCGCCACCGCTTCGATCGCCGCTTGCGCGCGCGAGCGCCCGTCGCGCATCGCCCAGTGGCGCGCGATGTTCTCGATCACCACGATCGCGTCGTCGACCAGGATGCCGATCGAGAAGATCAGCGCGAAGAGGCTGACGCGGTTCAGCGTGTAGCCCATCAGCCGCGCCGCGAAGAGCGTCAGAAGGATGGTGGTCGGGATGACAACGGCGACCACCAGCGCCTCGCGCCAGCCGATCGCGACCGCCACCAGGATGACGATCGAGATCGTCGCGAGCGCCAGATGGAAGAGCAGCTCATTGGCCTTCTCGTTGGCCGATTCCCCGTAATTGCGGGTGATCGTCATCTGCACGTCTTCGGGGAAGATCTGGCCGCGCACCGCGTCGAGCCGCTTCACGATATCGTCGGCGATGACGACGGCGTTGGTGCCGGGCCGCTTGGCGATGGCGAGCGAGACGGCCGGCGCGCGCGTCAGGCCGCCGTTCGGCGCCTTCTCAACCATGTTGACGCGCGTCTCGTTCGGGTCGGTGGCAAGCACCACGTCGGCGACGTCGCGCACATAGACCGGCCGCCCGTCGCGCGCCGTCAGAAGCAGGTTGCCGATGTCGGACAGTGTCTGCAGCGTCTGCCCGGCGACGAGCGTGCGCTGCTTGCCGTCGTCGCGGATCAGCCCCGCCTCGAAGGAGCGGTTGGCGCCCTCCACCTTGCCGGCGAGCTGTTCGAGCGTGATGCCGTAGAGCGAGAGCTTCTCCGGGTCCGGCTCGACGCGGATTTCCTCCGGCTGCTGCCCGACGATGTAGGTGAGCCCGATGTCGGGGAGCTTGGCGATCTCGACCCGAAGCTCGCGCGCGAGCCGCGTCAGTCCGTTCTCGGTCCAGCGCGAGGCGGCCTCCGGCGTCGGCGTCAGCGTGACGACGACGATCGCCACATCGTCGATGCCGCGCCCGACGATCAGCGGCTCGGGAATGCCGATCGGGATGCGGTCGAGATTGGCGCGCACCTTGTCATGCACGCGCAGGATCGCCGCGTCGGCGCTGGTCCCGACCTTGAAGCGCGCCGTGACCACGGCGCCGTCGTCGCGCGTCTCCGAATAGACGTGCTCGACCCCGTCGATGCTCTTGACGATGGTTTCGAGCGGCTCGGTTACGAGCTTCACCGCGTCTTCCGCCTTAAGCCCGTCGGCGCGGACATGGATGTCCACCATCGGCACGGAGATTCTGCGGCTCCTCCTCGCGCGGCAGCGTCAGGAGCGCGACCAGCCCGAAGGCGAAGGCGGCGAGCAGGAAGAGCGGCGTCAGCGGAGATTTGATGAAGCTCCGCGTCAGGCCGCCGGCAATGCCGAGTTTCATATGAGCGTCACCGGGCGTGGATCAGGAGGTCAGGGGAGGAGGACATGGTCCCCCTCTTCGATCCCGGTCAGGATCTCGACGCGCGCGCCGCTTTTGTCCTGATTGTCGCCGGCGAAGCTCTCGCCGAGCACCACGGCGACGTCCATTTCGCCGGCATCGGTTGCGATCCGCACGGTGTCGACGCCGTGGCGGGTGACGACCGCCGCGACGGGAAGCGCGATCACCTGTCGGTGCCCGACGGGAATCCACACGAGCGTCCGCTCGCCGACGAAATAGTTGCCGAGCCCCTCGACCTCAACATCGGCCTCGACGCGGCCGTCCTTGATCTCCGGATAGACCTTCACGAGCCGGCCCTCGCGGGTCGCGGCGGCGGCTTCGGTTCCGCTTTCAGAGAGCACGCGCTCGCCGACGGTGACCGTGTCGCCCTCAATGATCTGCGCGGCGAAGCGCTCCGGCAGCGACAGGCGCAGGAACGTGCCGCCGCCGGCGATTACCGCGATCTCCTCGCCGCCGAGAATGACGGAGCCGGGCGTCACCGGCACGGAGAGCACGCGGCCGGAGGCCGGTGCCAGCACGTCGCCCTCGCGCGACTGCTGCTCGATGACGGCGCGGTTCGATACTGCCGCGGCGAGCTGGTTGGTCAGCACTTCGACCTGCGTGCGCGCGGCGTCGACGCGGCTTTGCGGCGTCGTGCCGCTCGAAAGAAGCTGCTCGGCGCGCTGCAGGTCGGTATTGGCGTTGTCGAGTTGCGACTGCAGCGCCTTCACTTCGGCCTCGGCGGCCTGGCGCTGCAGCGCGAGCTTCTCGTCGACGACGACGGCGATGACATCGCCTTCCCTGACCTCGCTGCCCTCCGTCACGGAGATCGACTGGATGGTGCCGCCGATCCGCGCCCTCGCCGGCACGATGTTGCGCGTCTCGACCTGGCCGAACACGGCCTTGGTCTCAACTACCGTCTCCGCATGCGCGACGATTTCGGAGGCGAAGGCGGGGGAAACGATGAAAAGTGCGAGTGCTGCGGCGACGAAGCCCAGCGACTGGCGCACCCTCTCCCCTTGAGGGAGAGGGTTTTGGCGCTGCCGCTGCACCAGGAACACCATGCCTACTGAAACGCCAGGCCCGGCTTCACGCCGAGCTTCTTGAAGATCATGGCCGCCGGGCAGAAGCCGGTGAACGCCGACTGCAGAAGGTTGGCGCCGACGAACACCGTCAGCCAGGTCCAATAAGGCGAGACGAGGTATGCGAGCGCCACCGACAGCAGCACCATGAACCCCGCAAACGCCGTAACGGCGCGATCGACAGTCATTCCCGATACTCCTTGGCTGACCGGAACCCGCTACTCGGCGGCCTCCAGATGGATGTCTTTCAGCTTCTTGATGCCGAGCACGTCGAGAACGAGGTTCTCATAGAACGTATCGCTCTGGCCGCTCCTGACCTTGCGCAGGAAGTATTTCTCGAAGCCGATCTTGGCCATGTGGACCCACTTGCCGTCCGACGACCAGTTGACGTTGCGCGGCGGGATTTGCGGCTGCGCCACGAAGGCGATGCCCTCGTCGCCGAAATCGGCGAGGCACACGGCGTTCCAGGTGGCGACCGCGCGCGGCTCTTCGCCCTTCAGAAGCGAGGCGATGTTCTCCGCCGTCGCCGTCACCATCGACTCGATCATGAAGCCGGTCTTCGGCACGCCGACCGGAAGCGGCGTCTTGCCGACCGGCGGGATGGCAACGCAGACGCCGATCCCGAAGACGTTCGGGAAGGCCGGGTTGCGCTGATACTTGTCGATCAAGACGAAGCCGCGCGGATTGACGAGGCCCTCCACCCCATAGACCGCCGGCACGCCCTTGAAGGCCGGGAGCATCATGGAGAATGCGAACGGCAGCTCGTGCGTCCGCTTCACTGAGCCGTCCTCGTTTACCTCCTCGACGAACATCTTCCCCGGCTCGATCTTCGTCACCTTGGCGTTGGTGATCCACTTGATGTGCCGCTCGCGCATGGCGCTTTCCAAGAGGCCCTTGGTATCGCCGACACCGTCCAGCCCGAGATGGCCGATATAGGGCTCCGCCGTGACGAAGGTCATCGGCACCTGGTCGCGCTTCTTCTTCTGCCTGAGCGCGGTTTCGACGATGAAAGCGAATTCGTAAGCCGGCCCGTAGCAGGAGGCGCCCTGCACGGCGCCGATCACCACCGGTCCCGGCTTCTTCACCAGCGCTTCGAAGGCCTGGTGCGCCTGGACGGCATGGTCGACCTGACAGATCGACTGCGTGTTGGCGAGCGGGCCGAGCCCCGGAACCTCGTCGAAGGCAAGCTCCGGCCCGGTTGCAATGACGAGATAGTCGTAGTCGACCTCGGAGCCGTCATTCAGGACGATGCGGTTTTCCGCCGGATGCACGCGCTTGGCGCCCTGCGGCTTCAGATCGATCTTCTTTTTCGCCAGAACCGGTTTCAGCTCGACCGAAATCTGCTCCGCCGTGCGCCAGCCGACCGCGACCCAGGGGTTTGACGGAACGAAGGAATAGGTCCCGCCGAGATTGACAACGGTGAGGCTGTCGCCCGCGCCGAGCTTGGCCTTCATCTCGTAGGCCATGATGACACCGCCGAGGCCGGCGCCGAGAACCACGACATGCGCCACGGTAATCTCCTGCTCCATTCGGGCGGTCCGCAAGAGTCGGAAATCGGCCGGACCACCGCCACCGGCAGCAAAGATCATCCGGCTGGCGAGCGCCTTGACGTACATCAAGCAGGGGTGCGGCGTGCCGCGGATCAGGGGCGGGCTTTCGCCGCACCGAGCGCGCGAAGCATCTCGTTCAGGATCATGTCGCGGCCCTTGGCGCCGAGCTTGGCGGAGGCCTTCTTGGCGCTCCGGGTATACCAGGTGCGGCCTGAGGCGCGCTTCATCTCCACCGCCTCCGGGCAAAGCGCCAGCATCAGCGACGTCTCCCCTTCCCCGGCGTGGTCGAACGGATAGGTGCCGATCATCTCCGCCGTAAGCAGCGGATGGACCTTGATCCAGTTGAACGGATCGTCGCCCTTCGACTGCTGCGAATAATAGTCGGCCATCGTGCTGTCGCCCCACCAGCCTTCGCCGCGCTCCTTCTCGATGAAGGCGAAGATCGTCTGGCGTGCCGCGAACTTGAAGGCGAGGTCGGTCGGCATGCCGGCCGCAAAGTTTTCCGTCTGGTGATGGATGAAAGCGTGGATGTTGCGAAAGCCGATGCGCAGGAGCCCGTGGAACATCTGCTGCGCCAACGGGAAGAGCACGTCGGCCGCGACATGCAGCGAGCCCGTCCCCTCCGGCGCCTCGACCGCGTAGCTGGCGGCGCCGTAGGTGAACGGCGGCAGGATGACGAGATCGGTCTTGGTCTCGGCGATCTCCAGCATCTTGACGACGGCGAGCGTATCCGTGCCGACCGCCATGTGCTCGCCGTGATATTCAAGCACCCCGAGCGGCAGAGCCACGGGCGTGTTGTTCTTGATCGCCTTCCTGATTTGGTGCGGCAGCATCATCTCGTAGCGCATCGAATTTCTCCCCCCCTTCGGCCGTGGGAAACTGCCCGGTTCTGGTGTATGCGGAATGCCATAAGACCGGGGAAAATTCATGCTCAAGACCATCGATCCGATTCTGAACGCCGACGTTCTCTATGCGCTCCGCGCCATGGGACATGGCGACGACCTGATCATCGCCGACACCAACTTTCCCTCCGATTCGGTCGCCCGGCAAACGGTGATCCGGCGCCTGCTCCGGCTTGACAATGTGACCGCCGGAAGAGCCGCGAAGGCAATTCTCTCGGTCATGCCGCTCGACGCCTTTGTCGAGCATCCGGCGCTCCGGATGGAGATCGTCGGCAAGCCGGACGAGGTGCCGCCGGTGCAGGCGGAAGTGCAGAAAGAGATCGACGCGGCGGAGGGACGCTCCTGGCCGATGGGCTCGATCGAGCGCTTCGCATTCTATGACCTCGCCAGGAAGGCCTATTGCGTGATCCAGACCGGCGAGCGGCGCTTCTACGGCTGCTTCGTCTTCAAGAAGGGCGTGATCCCGCCCGACGCGGCCTGAGGCCGGGCGAGATGGCTGCGAACAAGCGCGGCGTCGCCATTCTCGGCGTCTTCGTCGCCGACCTCGCATTCCGCGCCGCGCGTCAGCCGGAGATCGGCGAGACCATCATCGGCTCCGGCTTCAAGATGGGACCCGGCGGCAAGGGATCGAACCAGTCCGTTGCCGCGGCGCGCGTCGGCGCCGCGGTAACCTTCATCTCAAAGCTCGGAAGGGACGCCTTCGGAGAAATCGCGCTCGCGACATGGCGTGAGGAGGGAATCACACCGCGTGTGGAACTGGTCGACGACCAGCCGACCGGCGCTGCCTATATCTTCGTGAACGAGGTGAGCGGCGAGAACGCCATCATCGTCGTTCCGGGTGCCGGCGGTTCGATCATGGCCGCCGATGTCGACGTCGCGGCGGATGCGATCAAGAGCGCCGCCGTCTTCATCACCCAGCTCGAACAGCCGCCCGAGTCGGCGCTTCGCGCGCTTAGGATTGCGAAAGATGCCGGCGTCATCACCATCTTCAACCCGGCGCCCGCCGTGCCGGTCGACGATGCGATCTATCCGCTCTGCGACTTTGTCACGCCGAACGAGAGCGAGGCGGCGCTCCTGACCGGAATCGCCGTCGGCAGCGTGGAGGAGGCGCGAAAGGCCGGCGACCTCTTCCTGTCGAAGGGCGTCGGCGTCGCGCTGATCACGCTTGGCGAGGCAGGCGCGCTTCTCCACAGCCGGAATGGGTCGACGCTCGTCCCCGCCTTCAAGGCGGGACCGGTGGTCGAGACCACCGGCGCGGGCGATGCCTTCAACGGGGGCTTCGCCGCAGCGCTCGCGCGCGGCATGGGGGCGGAGGACGCGGCGCGCTTCGGCTGCGCCGTCGCCGGGCTGTCGGTGACACGCAAGGGCACGGCGCCCTCGATGCCGCGCCTCGCCGATGTCGAGGCGCTGCTGGCGCAAAGCTCGCGGATTCGTCGACTCGCACAGAGGCTGCGGCATACTGCCTGACAAACGATTTAAAGAAGACCTGCGGTTGCTCGCGAGGGTTGAAGGGAGAAACGTCGAAGCGCGCGTACAATTGCCGCAACGCGACCGCCCGCAAGCTCCCCATCAAGCAAACGCACACAAATAGCGGTCGGAAGAATTCCGGCCGCAAAACGGGAGGGAATATCAGTGAAAGTCCATGTCTATGAACAGCTGATGGCCATGCAGGCCAGTCGCCGCAAAATCCTGAAGGGCGCGGCCAGTGCCGGTGCGATAGCGGCGGCGAGCTCGTCCGGCGTGCTTGGCACCATGTCGCGTGCCTTTGCGCAGGATGACCTCCGCGCGGCGATTCTGAAGATCCCGGGCGTTGGCGCGGGCTCTCCGACCGACGCGGATTGGCAGAAGGTGGGCGAGATGTGCCTCGGCGCGACCAAGGCCAACGTGGCGGAGGGCGAGTTCGCTGGCGTAGAGCTCACCTTCATGGGGCTCAACAACCAGAACCTCCACAACTTCCTGTTCCGCGGCTTCCTGAAGCCGTGGGAGGCCTATACCGGCGCCAAGATCAACTGGATCGACCTCGCCCAGGCCGACTACAACGCACGCCTGCAGCAGTCGATCGCCACGGGCACGGTGGACTTTGACATCCTCGAGATGGGCGCGCCCTTCGAAGGCGACACCGCCGGACGAGGTCTGCTCGACGAGATGCCCGACTGGGTCGCCAAGCAGATCGACGTCGACGACTACGTGAACTACCTGAAGCCCCCGGTCGGCACCTGGGACGGCAAGACCTACCGCGTCAACATCGACGGCGACACCCACACCCTGTCCTACCGCAAGGACTATTTCACCGACGCGGCCATCACCGGAGCGACCGGCATGACCGACGTGCCGCAGACCTGGACGCAGGTCGACGACTTCACCAAGAAGGTGAAGGGCCAGAAGGATCCGCTGACCGGGCTCGACGCCTTCGGCTTCCTCGACCCGCTGAAGTACCAGTGGGGCGGATTCGGGTTCTACTTCCTTGGCGATCGTGCGGCGGCCTACGGCAAGCACCCGGACGATCCGGCCTGGCTGTTCGACCCCGACACGATGAAGCCGCGCGTCAACAACCCCGCCTGGGTGCAGGCAATCCAGGACGTGATGGATCTCGTCGCGGCCGACGCCTACCCGCCGGACCAGGTCAATGCCGATCCGAACACGACGGCCTTCCAGCAGTTCCTCGCCGGCACCGGATCGATGGTCTGCTGGTGGGGCGACGTCGGCTCGAATGCCCGCACCTCTGACAGCTCGGTCGTGGGCGACGTCGTCGGCTTCTCCATCAACCCGGGTGCCGACAAGGTCTACAACTCCAAGACCGGCGAATGGGAGGAGACGCAGAACGTCGCTCCGAACCTCGCCTACCTGGGCTGGGGCGTCTATGTCACCAGCCGCGTTTCCGGCGACGAAAAGAAGCGCAAGGCGGCCTGGAGCGCGGCTGCGCACCTTGGCGGCAAGGACCTGTCGTTGTGGACGGTCGCCTATCCTTCCGGCTTCCAGCCCTACCGCAACTCCCACTTCAATTACGATGAGTGGGAGGCCGCGGGTTACGACCGGGACTTCATCGAGGACTATCTCGGCTCAAACCGCGACAGCTACAACCATCCGAACGGTGCCATCGAGCCGCGTATCCCGGGCATCTTCCAGTATTACTCGGTCGGCGAGGACGAGCTGGTGAAGGGAATTGCCGGGCAGTACAAGTCGGCACAGGAAACGGCGGATGCGATCGCCGCGGCCTGGGAGAAGATCACCGATCAGATCGGCCGCGACAGCCAAGTCAAGCTCTACAAGGCCTCGCTCGGCATGTAATCGGCGCACCGGCACGCACACAAAAGACACGGCTGGCGGCGTTTCGGCGTCGCCAGCCGGTCGTTTGAGTCAAGACCGGTTCCGCAGCGCCAGCACCACCGATAAAGTAGCATCATGGGAACCCCGTCCGTGACCGACGTCGACCGGCTCTTCACGGTTGCCTCCGACCACATGTCGGCCGGCAGGAGGAGCGTCGGGCGGGGGCTTCTGATCCTCGCCTCGGTCGTGCTCGTGGGTGTGCTGGTCGCGCAGATCCTGGATGCACAGGGTGCCGTGCACCTCGGTTTCACCACCTGGCGGCCGCTGCTCTACGCCTATCTGTTCTGGGGCATCTCGCTCGGCGTCAGCCAGGTTCTGACGCGCGGGGAGAAGGGGCAGCGCACATTGTTCGTGCTTCCGGCGGTGCTCTTCACCCTAGCCATGGTGGTGTTTCCGCTGCTCTTCGGTCTCTACATCGCCTTCAGCGACTGGAACCTCAGTTCCTTCGCCGGCCGCCAATTCAACGGCCTCGATAACATTCGGCAGATGTGGCACGACCCGTTCTACTGGAACGCGCTCGGCAACATGGTGCTCTATGTGGCCGCGGTCCTGGTGGAATACGCGATCGCCTTCGGCCTGGCGCTGCTTTTGAACTCCGATATCCGCGGGCGAAAATTCTTCCGCGTCGCCTTCCTGCTGCCCTTGATGCTGAGTCCGGTCGCGGTGAGCTGGATGGTCGGAAAGTCGATGATGGAGAACCGCTTCGGGCCGCTCGCGCATCTCGCGCGCGCACTCGGCTGGAGTTCACCGGCCTTCTTCTCGACGCCCGGCATGGCCAGGCTCTCCATCATGGTGATGGACGCCTGGACCTTCATCCCGTTCATGATGATCATGCTGCTCGCCGGCCTGCAGGCGCTGCCGAAGGACATCCTCGAAGCGGCGAAGATCGACGGGGCGACCGGCTGGCAGTCCTTCTGGAAGGTGGTCTTTCCGCTGATGCTGCCGGTATCGATCACCGCCGTCGTCATCCGCATCATCTTCAAGCTGAAGATCGCCGACATCATCATCAACGTCACCTCCGGCGGCCCGGGCGGCGCGACGGATTCGGTGACGAGCTTCATCTATCGCGAATACCGCGACCGCTCGAACGTCGGCTACGGCACGCTGCTCGCGATGGTCTATCTGGTGATCATCGTGATCGCCGTGACCGTCTTCCTGAGCGTCCTGAACCGCCGCGTCCGGGACGTGAACTGAGCCCGCAGTCGGAGGGGCTGGGCATGAGCGCGTCAGGCGTCGCGATGGCGAAGCCCGACGATGGCGCCGCCGAAGCGGCCGCCGCAGCACGCGGCCGGCTGCTTCATGTCGCGCGGCGCGTCCTGATCTATGCCGTCCTGATCCTCTGGGCGGTGGTCTGCCTCTTCCCGATCTATTGGACGGTGACGACCTCGTTCAAGGTCGCGGCGGACGTGATGCGGGGCCACATCGTGCCCTGGCTCGACTTCAGGCCGAACTGGCTTGGCTGGAAGTCGCTCGGCCTTTCGCCGGGCACGATCTTCCAGACATCTCACCGTGCGCGAGGAGTTCCTGAAGCGCTTCATGAACAGCGCCATCACCTCGCTCAGCGCGTCGGCGCTGGCGGTGGCGCTCGGCTCGCTCGCCGCCTATGGCCTGAGCCGCTTCTCCTATCGCTTCCTCTGGATGCGCAACAACGACATCTCGTTCTTCTTCCTGTCGCAGCTCATCCTGCCGCCGGTCGTGCTCGCCATGCCGTTCCTCGTCCTCTACAAGGAGCTGGCGCTGCTCGACACGCGCATCGGCATTATCCTGATCTACACGCTGATGGTGATGCCGATCGTCATCTGGATCATGCGCGACCAGTTCGGCGCGATTCCGATCGAGCTTGAGGAGGCGGCGCTTGTCGACGGGCTGTCGGTGTGGGGCGCGTTTCTGAGAATCGTGCTGCCGCTTGCGCTGCCGGGGATGGTCGCGGCCTTCATCCTCTCGCTGGTGCTTTGCTGGAACGAGTATTTCTTCGCGGCGCTGCTGACCAGCACGGACGCCAAGACGCTGCCCGTCATGGTGGCGAGCCAGACCGGCTCGCAGGGCATCAACTGGTGGGCGATGGCGGCGCTTTCGACCGCCGCCATCGCGCCGCTCGTCATCGTCGGGATCGCACTTGAGCGCTACATCATCAAGGGCATGACCGCCGGCGCCGTGAAGTAGCGCGCGCGGCTATTCCAGATTGGTGTGGCGGGCGCGCATCGCCTCCGGCGTCGCGCTGAGCGTGGCGCGGAGCTTCAGCACCGCGACCTCGAAAAGCACGAAGAGCACGCCCTCGATAGACCGAGCCCATCGGCAGCACCGAGGTCTTGGCCGGCCCCCGGTCGGAGGCCATGGTCTGCGCCGGGATCAGGAGCACCTCGTCGGCCTGCCGCGCGGCGCTTCCCTTCGCCTCCGCGGTCAGCACGAAGGTGCGCGCCCCTCCCCTCTTCGCCTCGCCGAGCAGCGCCAGCACGGTCGACGTCTCGCCCGGTCCGGAGGTCGCGAGGAAGAGGTCGCCGGCGCCGACCGGCGGCGCGGTCATGTCGCCGACCACCGCGACATTGAGGCCGAGGTGATAGAGCCGCATGGCGAAGCCCTTGATCTGCAGCGCCTCGCGCCCGCAGCCATAGACCACGATCTTCTGCGCATCGGCAATGGCCCGGCAGAGCCTTTCAAGGTCCTTATCGTCGACGCGGTCCATGACGGCGCCGATTTCGGCAAGCGCGGCGCGATGAAGCGGCTCCATCTCAGATCACCTCTTGCCTGGCAAGGCGCCGCAACGGATCGTCGCGACTTCCGGCTCCGCGGTGACGAATGCGTCACCAAATTTCGGTTCCATGCTCTCGGCAGAACAGTGAGTATTGACAGGGGTCACGCTACCATCCCATGCCCAAGGACACCAACAGACCGCCGCCGATGGACACGACACGAGGGTCTCCCCGAGTGCTGCTGACTGGAGGCGCACGGTCGTTTTAAGCACAGGCAGCGATGGCCAACGACAAAACCCGAATAATCCCGGTCGTCTTGTGCGGGGGACAAGGGACGCGCCTGTGGCCGCTGTCGCGGTCCGGCTGGCCGAAGCAGTTTCTTCCGCTCGTCGGCGCAAAGAGCCTGTTTCAGCAGACGCTCGCCCGCGTCAGCGACGAAACGCGCTTCGCGCCGCCAATCGTCATTACCAATCAGGCCTACCGGTTCATCGTCGCCGAGCAGGCGCAGGAGCTGGGCGTGACGCTCGGGGCGGTGCTGCTTGAACCTGTGGCGCGCAACACCGCCGCCGCGATCGCCGCCGCTACCGTCTATGCGAGGGAACAGGCCGCCGGCAGCGACGATCAACTGATATTGGTGCTCCCCTCCGACCACCTGCTCACGGACGACGACGTCTATCGCACCTGCCTGGCGGTCGCGGCCGAAGCGGCGCGCGCCGGCAATCTCGTCACCTTCGGCATCCAGCCGACGGAGCCCGCCACCGGGTTCGGCTATATCGAGGCCGGCGCGGCGATCGCCGAGGGCGCGCACAAGGTGAAGCGCTTTGTCGAGAAGCCGCCGCTTTCCGACGCCGAGGCGATGATTGCAGCCGGCGGCTTCTATTGGAACTCCGGGATGTTCCTGTTTCGCGCCGGCGACCTGATCTCCGAAGGCACGCTTCATGCGCCGGAGGTCGTCGAGGCGGCGGCGCGCGCGGTCGACGCCTCTTACGCCGACCTCGATTTCGTGCGGCTCGACGCCGACGCGTTCGCGGCCGCGCCCAACATCTCGATCGACTACGCCGTCTTCGAGCGCACCAGCCGCGCCGCGGTCGTGCCGGCGAATATCGTCTGGTCCGATCTCGGCAGCTGGGACGCCGTGTGGAAGGCGTCCGAGAAGGACGCGTCCAGCAACGTCTCGCGCGGCCCCACCTTCATCTCCAATACCCAGTCCTCCCTCGTGCTCAGCGAAGGCGCGCACGTGACCGTTGAGGGGCTGGAGGACGTGGCAGTCATCGTCAGCGCCGACGCCGTCTTCGTCGGCAGGCTGTCGGCCGCGCAAAATGTCGGTGCGATCGTCAAGGCGCTCGCCGCCAATGCACAAACGGCTAAACTGACCGAGCAGCATCTGACGAGCTATCGCCCCTGGGGCGGCTATACCTCGCTGCTGATCGGCGAGCGATTCCAGGTCAAGCGGCTCTTCGTCAAGCCAGGCAAGCAGCTCTCCTTGCAGAAGCATCGGCACCGCGCCGAGCACTGGGTTGTCGTGCGCGGCACCGCGGAGGCGACTGTCGGCGACAGGGTGCACACACTGAACGAGAACGAGTTCGATCTATATCCCGCTCGGCGCCGTGCATCGCCTGGCCAATCCCGGCAAGATGCTGCTTGAGCTGATCGAGGTGCAGACAGGCTCCTATCTCGGTGAGGACGACATCATCAGGCTGGACGACGAGTTCGGCAGGAGTCTGAGGTCCGGCTTCGTCAGACAGCACGCGCTTCTCTCGGCGCCTCTTCCCGCTCGAGATACCACTCGTAGGTTCGCGCCACGCCGTCGCGCAGCGGTGTCTGCGGCGTCCAGCCGAGCGCCTTCAGCCGCGCTCGCCGCTCATCAGCTTGCGCGGCGTCCCGTCGGGCTTCGACGTATCGGTGACGATGCCGCCCTCAAAGCCGACGACCTCCGAGACCAGCCGGGCGAGTTCCAGAATGGTCAGGTCTTCGCCCGAACCGACATTGACGTGCGCCGTCGCCCGAATAGGTGCGCATCAGGAACACAAGCGCGTCGGCGCAATCGTCGACATGCAGGAACTCGCGGCGCAGCCGTGCCGGTGCCCCAGATGGTCAGGTGTCTCGGCGCCGGCGAGCTTCGCCTCATGCGCCTTGCGGATCAGCGCCGGCAGCACGTGGCTCGTCTTGAGGTCGAAATTGTCGCCCGGCCCGTAGAGATTGGTCGGCATGGCGGAGATGAAGTCGGCGCCGTGCTGCGCGCGATAGGCGGCGGCAAGCTTGATGCCGGCGATCTTGGCGATGGCATAGGCCTCGTTGGTCGGCTCGAGCGGCCCGGTCAGAAGAGCGTCCTCGACGATCGGCTGCGGCGCGAGCTTCGGATAGATGCAGCTTGAGCCGAGGAACAGCAGCTTCTTCGACGCCGACGCGATGCGCGGCCTGCAGCACGTTCGCCTCGATCATCAGATTGTCGTAGAGGAAGTCGGCCGGCGTAGGCTGCGTTCGCCAGGATGCCGCCGACCTTTGCCGCGGCCAGGAAGATCGCGTCCGGCCGCGCCGCGGCGATCCATTCCTCCGTCTCCGCCTGGCGCACAAGATCGACCTCGCCGCGCCCGACGGTCAGCACTTCGCAGTTCTCGCGTTGCAAGCCGCCGCACCAGCGCCGCGCCCACCATGCCGCGGTGCCCGGCGACCCAGACGCGCTTGCCGGTGAGGTCAAAGAGAGCGCTATTCGGCATGCGGCGGCCGCCTTTCCCTCGCGACAACGACCAGATCCTCGCGCACCATCTCCGCGCAGAGTGCGTCGAACTCGACCGTATGCATCCAGCCGAGCTTCTTGCGCGCCTTCGACGGATCACCCAGCAGCAGGTCGACCTCGGTCGGGCGGAAATAGCGCGGGTCGATCTCGACCAGAACGCGCTCGGTACCGGCCTCAAGCCCCTTCTCCGCCACACCCTCCCCTCGCCACTCGATGCCGACGCCGATCTCTTGCGAACGCCTTCTCCACGAAGGAGCGCACGGAGTGCCGCTGACCCGTGGCGAGCACGTAGTCATCCGGCTCGGCCTGCTGCAGCATCAGCCACATGCCGCGCACATAGTCGCGCGCATGCCCCCAGTCGCGCTCCGCGTCGAGATTGCCGAGATAGAGCTTGTCCTGCAGCCCGAGCTTGATCGCGGCGACGGCGCGCGTGATCTTGCGCGTCACAAAGGTCTCGCCCCTGAGCGGGCTCTCGTGATTGAAGAGGATGCCGTTCGAAGCGTGCATGCCGTAGGCTTCGCGGTAGTTCACCACGATCCAGTAGGCGTAGAGCTTTGCCGCGGCATAGGGGCTGCGCGGATAGAACGGCGTCGTCTCCGACTGCGGCACCTCGCGCGCCTTGCCGTAAAGCTCCGAGGTCGAGGCCTGGTAGAAGCGCGTCTTCCCGACCAGCCCGAGGAGGCGGATCGCCTCAAGCAGGCGGAGCGTGCCGAGCGCATCGGCATTGGCGGTATATTCCGCCGTCTCGAAGCTCACCTGCACATGGCTCTGCGCGGCGAGATTGTAGATCTCGTCCGGCTGCGTCTCCTGCACGATGCGGATCAGGTTGGTCGCATCCGTCATGTCGCCGTAGTGCAGCACGAACTGCTGGTTCGGCTCGTGCGGGTCCTGGTAGAGATGCTCAACCCGCCCGGTATTGAAGGACGACGAGCGCCGCTTGACGCCGTGCACCGTATAGCCCTTGTCAAGCAGAAACTCGGCGAGATAGGCGCCGTCCTGCCCCGTGGCGCCGGTGATCAGCGCAACCTTGCCCGTGCCGGTTCGATCCATCGTCACTCGCTGTTCTCATTCAGAGGCATGAGCCGAAACAGCCGCCCTGCCCGATATCATGTCTCAACAAACGATACACTCATGGCGAAAGCGGAATTCTTCACTCGTCCGGAGGGGGGTGAAGCACCGAAAAAAACAAAGAACAACCCCGTGCACAGTGCTTTCGAAGTCGATCGTCTCCCCGACGCGGCCCCAAGTTGTGCGACCGCTGTTGACCTCCCGGAGCGCTCAGAAAGGCTGAAGGTCTGCTCTGCGCCACTCTGTTGCCGCCAACTCCGCGGTGCCGCGCGAAAAGAGCACGTCCGCTGCGCAAAGCAGGTCAGTCGCTGGCCTGCGCACATGAGTTGAAGGAGGTGACGCCACCTCGCCTCGCCGCTCTAGAAATCCGGGACCAGCTCTGACCTCACCTGCGGCGGCGCTCTCGCACTCATCTGCGAAAGGTAGCTGCGCGGTAGCGAAGCCCAATGACCGCAGGCAGGCGCCACCGACGGCGCGCATCCGTTCGCAGGGCAACAAGATGTTCCCATTCTCGCTAGAGCAGGTCACTGCCGATGGTGTCCGGCGCCGCGCTGTCGGGATTCGGCGAACGCACAGGTGCGTTTCATTCTCGGGATCAGGAGGAGCCTTGTTTGCAAAGCTTGACATGCGTGGCTATGCTTCCATGGCAACAGGCGAACATGCTGAGGATAACAGGCAGAGTGCATTCGTTACCTTGCCGGATATCAGGGGGCTCATCCATGAAATTGTCGATTGACAAGTTCTCGCTACTCGCAGCCGCGAGCGTGCTGGCACTTGCCGCCAATGCCGCATCCGCGGCGGACTGCCCGATCAAGATCGGCGGGCTTGCGCCATTATCGGCGCCCGGCACAGTGGTCGGCGGCGAGGCGATGCGCGACGCCATGCTGATCGCGCAGGACGACATCAACAAGGCCGGCGGCGTGCTCGGCTGCCGACATCGAGGTGGTGATCGGCGATACCGAAGGCCTGCCCGAGAAGGGCACCGCGGTGATGGAGAAGCTGATCACCCAGGACGGCGTGGTCGCCGTCGGCGGCGGCTATCACAGCTCGGTCGGCGTCGCTTCGAAGGACGTCGCCGACGCCCGCGATATTCCGGTCGTCTACGCCGAGACCTGGAACGACACGATCACCGGCGACAAGCAGAAGTACGTCTTCCGCATCGCCCCGCTCAGCTCCTGGGCCTCGGGCCTCATCTGGAAGTTCGCGCTGACCGTGCCGGACTTGAAGAAGGTGGCGATCCTGACCGAGAACACCGACTACGGCATTCCGGCGGCGAAGGAGACCACCGAGGGGCTGAAGTCGGGCGGCGTCGATGCGGTGACCTTCTCGGTCGACATCGGCACGCAGGACTATGCCGGCATCGTCCAGCGCATCAAGGCCGAGAACCCGGACATGATCATCACGCTGGCGACCGGCGAGGCGGCCTACAACTTCACCCAGCAGGCCGCCGACGCCGGTATCGGGCCTCAGGACCTGCCGTTCGAGACCGGCCAGGATGCGCTGGTCGATCCGCCTATTGGAAGAACGTGCCTGACGGCAACGATGCCTTCATCGAGCGGATCGGCGTGCCCGAGAGTCTCTACAATGATCAGGCCAAGGCGTTCGCCGAGCAGTACAAGGCCAAGACCGGCAAGAGTGCGGTCGAGAGCTACGCGATAGAAGCCTACGATTCGATCGGCATCCTCGCCCAGGCGATCAAGGATGCCAACTCGACCGAATGGCGACGATATCGTCAATGCGCTGGAGAAGATCCAGTACGACGGCGCGCTGGGCAAGATCTACTTCCCTTACGGCACTCAGAAGGACCCGTCTGCCGACGGCAAGGGCGACGAGTGGTGGCACCAGTGGCCTGACGTGGCGATCACGATGATCCAGTACCAGAAGGAAGGGCAGAGTTCGGCCGACGCGACGATCGTCTACCCCGATAGCTACAAGACCGGCGACGCGGTCTGGAGTAACCAGTGAGAAGGGCTGAGCCGGGACCACGGCCGGGGCACGCCGACGCGCCCCGCCGTCCTCCCGGCTCGGTTCACCTGTCTCCTCTCACTCCAAAGCCGGGCGGACTCTGCGGGTGGAAAATTCGGGGATCTTCTGGGCGGTAATTCTGTGGATGGTCGTCTGGGGCGTCATCGGCAGCGTGCTGATACGCCGCCGCTACCTGGCCCGGGATCTCGATACGACGAATACGGTTCTGGTCGGCGCGCTGAGCGGTGCCGCGCTCGGGCCGGTGGGGCTGGTGCCACTGTGGCTCACGACGCCGCGGATCAGCAATTACCTGATTGTCGGCGCGGGGCTCCTGACGGTCATCGTGGCCATGGTCGGCTTCGCGCTCGGCTATCCCGACAACATCTGCGTCACCAGCGGCTCCTTCGTCGCCTCGCAGGCGACGAACGGGCTGGTCATCGGCATCATCTACGGATTCATGGCGCTGGGCCTGACGCTGATCTTCTCGATCCTCGGCATCGTCAGCTTCGCCCACGGCGAGTTCTACATGATCGGCGGGATGCTGGTCTATTACATCACCACGGTCTGGTTTCCCGGCATCAATCCTCTTGTCGGCCTGCTCGGCGCCTGCGTGGTCACCTTCCTCATCGGCGCCGCCTTCGAGCGGCTGATGCTGACGCCGATGTATCATGGCAAGGTCGACCGGCCGGTCGAATACGGCATCCTGGTCACCTTCGGCCTTGCCTTCACCCTGCAGTATTTCGTGCAGGCGCTGACCGGCGCGAACCCGGTGAAGGTGCAGCGCTTCATCGACTTTCCGCGCATCCGCTGGCCGCACGGCGCCGATCCGCTGTGGATCCGCTCGAGCAGCGGCGGGGTGGAGCTCTTCGGCACGGTCACGATCTCCAACCCGCGGCTGGTCGCGGCGGTGAGCCTGTATCCTGGTGCTGCTGGCGCTGATGTATTTCCTGCACCGGACCTGGACCGGCAAGGCGTTGCGCGCCGTCAGCCAGGACCGCGAGGCCGCAGCGGTCGCGGGGATCAACCCCGACCGGATGAACATGCTGGCCTTCGCGATGGGCGGCATGATCGCCGCGCTGGCGGGCGGGCTTCTGGTGCAGGCGTTCTCGTGGCTGCCGCAGGTCGGCAACATTCCTGCTATGCGCTCCTTCGTCATCATCGTGCTCGGCGGGCTCGGCTCGCTGCCGGGCGCCTTCGTGGGCGGCATCCTCGTCGGCCTGGTCGAGGCCGCGGGCACGGGCTGCATTCCCGACGCACAGAAGGCGGCCTCCTACATCCCCGCCTACGGCATGATCCTGCTGACGCTGATGTTGCTCCTGCGTCCCACAGGACTGTTCGGGCGCCGCTTCGCCAGCGGCGCACACGGGGGCTTACTGTGATGCGCAGGCAGGTCCCGAACATCGCCGCAGCCTTGTTCGCGATCTTCTTGCTGGTCTTTCCGCTGGTCTATACCGGCAGGAATTATCCCTATGTGATGCACATCCTCATAACGGCCTTCTTCTACGCCATTCTGGCGGCAAGCTGGTCGATGCTGGCAGGTTATGCCGGCCAGTTCTCGTTCGGGCATATGGGCTTCATGGGGATCGGCGCCTATACGACGGCGCTCATCTGCCACTATTTCTATCTTTCACCGCAGCCAACCGGCATCTGCGCCGAAACCAACATATTCAGCGAATGGCTGGTGGTGGTGAACCCGATCGGCGTGACGTCGTCCACGCTCGCGCAGGACTGTCTGCACCAGGCGATGGAGAAATGGGGCGACACGGTGCACGTCACGCCGATGCCGGTGCTTCTCGGCGTCGTGCTTGGCACGCTGTTCGGCGGACTGGCCGGATTTCTGGTGGGCATGCTTGTCTTGCAGACTCCGCGCCGCCTATCTGGCGCTGTTCACGCTGGGCTTTTCCGAGATCGTCAAGGCCATCGTCTTCGGCGAGATCGAGGTCACCCGCGGTCAGGCCGGGCTGGAACTTCCGCCGCTCTATCCCGCACGGGCTGACCGTCTTCGGCCGCCATTTCTCCGAGACCGCTGCGATTCCGCCCTACTACTCGATGCTGGGGTTGCTGCTGCTCTGCCTCGCCATTCTCGGCTGGCTGGCCCATTCACGCTTCGGCCTGTTCGTGCGGGCCATGCGTGAGGACCAGGATGCCGCAGCGGCGCTTGGCGTGAACACCACGCGCTATAAGGTGCTGGTGTTCACCATCACCACCGCGATGGCCGCCGCGGCAGGTGCGGTGCAGGCACATATGTCGGATCATAACGCCCAACAATTTGTTCCTCCTGCAGATGAGCCTTGTCGTCGCCATGGCGGTGATCGGCGGGATCGAGAACTTCGTCGCCGCCGCGGTCGGCGCCATCTTCCTGCAGGTAATGCTGGAGTTCTTGCGCACCAGTTTCGAAATCGGCGGCATCCACGTCGACATGACGGTGTGGCGGCTGGTCTTCTTCGGCCTGCTCCTGATGGTCACGTTGCGCTTCTTCCGCAACGGGCTGATCGCGCCGCTCATCACGCGCTTCCAGCGCGAGGGCGTAGCCGCCGAGACGGTCGCGAAACGCGCCGCGGCCGCGCCGGCCATGCCCGGACGGCGAGTGAGAGCAGCCCATGATCTCGCCTCAAGGTCACCAACCTGCACAAACGCTTCGGCGGCAACCATGTGCTGAAGGGCGTCAACTTCGAGATCAACGGGCCCGAGCTGATCGGACTGATCGGGCCGAACGGCGCAGGCAAGACAACGCTGACCAACGTGCTCGACGGCGCCATCAAACCGACCAGCGGCACGGTCTATCTGAACGACAAGCGCATCGACCAGCTTCAGCCCTTCGAGGTGGCGCTGCGCCGGTCTTGGGCGCACCTTCCAGGTCACCCGGTCCTTCCGGCGCATGACGGTGCTGGAAAACCTCTACGTCCCCGCCTTTGCCCTGGGTCTCCAGCGCGGCCGGGCGAGCTGACCGACAAGGCGATGGAGGTGCTCGAGTTCCTGACCATCGACCATCTGCGCAACGAATATGCACAGGCGCTTTCCGGCGGGCAGCAGAAGCTTCTGGAACTCGGCCGGCTGTTGATGCTGAACCCTGACGTGATCATCCTCGACGAGCCCTTCGCGGGCGTTCATCCCCGGCTGATGGAGGTGATCTACGCCTATATCCGGCGGGTCAACGACGAGGGCAAGGCGATCATCCTGATCTCGCACCAGATGGATTCGATCTTCTCGCTCAGCCAGCGGCTTCTGGTGCTGAACTTCGGCGACCTGATCGCCGACGGTCTGCCCGAGCGATGTGAAGAACGACCCGGGGGTGATCGAGGCCTATCTCGGCACCGAAGATGAGGAGGACGCGGCATGAGCGAAGAGCCGACGCCAGTCCTCGAAATGCAGAACCTCTCGGTCGGCTACTATCGCGACCTCAACATCCTGTCGGACCTTCACATCCGGGCGCGGCGAGGGCCAGATCACCACGATCCTCGGCGCCAACGGCGTCGGCAAGTCGACGGCGCTGAAGGCCGCCTTCGGCTTCCTCAGGCCCAGCCAGGGCGACATCCTGCTCGGTGGCGAAAGCATCCTGAACATCCCGCCGCACCAGAAGATCAAGGTCGGGCTTGCCTATATTCCTCAGCAGCCGGGTGTGTTCAAGGACATGACGGTCGAGGAGAATCTCGAACTCGGGGGCTGGACCTTCCGCCGCGACCGCGCAGGTGCGCGACAAGATCGAGAAGAACTACGAGCGCTTCCCGGCCTTGCGCGAGAAGCGCAAACAAATCACCGGCGAGTTGTCGGGCGGCCAGCAGCGGATGGTCGAAATCGGCCGCACGCTGATGTCGGAGCCAAAGATGCTGCTGGTGGACGAGCCGACCGCGGGACTTTCCAAGATGCTCGCCGAAGAGGTCTATGAGATGCTGAAGGACCTTGCGGTCAAGGGGCGTGCTGACGATCCTGCTGGTCGACCAGGAAATCCGCCACGCGCTGAAGATCGCCGACTACGTCTATGTCCTTGAACTCGGCCGCAACAAGTTCGAAGGTCCGGCCTCGGAGTTCACCGACCTGGAAAAGGCGTTCTGGGTGAGCTGACGGAACGAGGGACATGGATGGACCACATCAAAGCAAGCTTTTCTATCAGTCGCGGCATCCCCGCCCGATGCTCGACCATGCCGAGGGCGTCTATATCTGGGACGGTCCGGCAAAGCGCTAGCTCGACGGCTCGTCGGGCGCGATGGTGGCCAATATCGGGCATTCCAACCCCCAGGTGCTCGAGGCGATGCGGCGGCAGATGGAGAAGTCCGACCTTCGGCTACCGGCTGCATTTCGAGAACGAACCCGCCGAGCAGCTCGCCGAGAAGACGGTGGAGCTCGCGCCCGAAGGGCTCGACCGGGTGTTCTTCGTCTCGGGCGGCTCGGAGGCGGTCGAGAGCACGCTGAAGCTCGCCCGGCAATATGCGCTGGCGCCCGGCGAGGGCCAGCGCTGGAAGGTGATCTCGCGCTATCCCGTCCTATCATGGCGCCACGCTGGGCGCACTCGGCCGTGACCGGCTATGGCGCCGTTCAACGCGCCGTTCGACGCCGATGATGCTGCCGATGCCGAAAATTGCGGCGCCGCGCGCCTATCTCGACGGGCTGGACCCGGACGATCCGGCGACGGGCCGCCACTACGCCGACATGCTGGAAGAGCGCGATCTGAGGGAGGGCGCCGGAAACCGTGCTCGCCTTCATCGTCGAGCCGGTCGGCGGCGCCTCGACCGGCGCGCTGGTGCCGCCGGCGGGCTACATGCAGCGGATCCCGGCGAGATCTGCGACCAGTACGGCGTGCTGCTCATCCATGACGAGGTCATTCCGGCGGCGGCCGCACCGGCAAGTTCTTCGCCGGGGACTACTGGAACGTCACCCCCGACATCCTGACGATCTCGAAAGGCTTCGGCGGCGGCTATGTGCCGCTCGGCGCCATGGTCGCCCGCCACGAGATCGTCGACAAGGTGGTGGCCAAGGGCGGCTTCGCGCACGGCTTCACCTATGCCGGCAACCCGCTGGCGTGTGCCGCCGGGCTGGCGGTGATCGGAGAGATCGAACGCCAGGGCATGATGGCGAATTCGATAAAGATCGGCGGCCTGCTGAAATCCCGGATGAAGGCGCTGATGAACCGCTACCCGATGATCGGCGACGTCCGGGGGACGGGCCTTCTGCTGGCCTTCGAGCTGGTCTCCGACCGCATCACGATGGAGCCCCTGCCGGCCGAGATCGGCGCCTATGACGGGCTGGTCGAGACGGCCTACAAGAACGGCCTCATCATCTATTCCCGCCGTTCGCGCGGTGGCTATTCCGGCGACCATTTCCTCGTCGCCCCGCCGATGATCACAACCGAGGAACAGGTCGGCGAGATCATCGACAAGCTGACGTTGTCGCTCGACCAGTTCATTGAGGAGAAGGGGCTGAGCTAGGGTCGCGCCTGCACCCGGCACAGCCTGAACGCATGTCGAAAATCATCATCACATGTGCCATCACCGGCTCGATCCACACGCCGACGATGTCGCCCCACCTGCCCTCACGGCAAAGGATATCGCCGGTCAGGCGATCGGCGCGGCCAAGGCCGGCGCGGCGATCCTGCATCTTCACGCACGCGATCCGGACAACGGGCACCCGTCCGCCAGCGCCGGGCATTTCATGGCTTTTCTGCCCGAGATCAAGGCGGGCACGGACGCGGTGGTCAATCTCACCACCGGCGGCAGCGCGATCATGAGCCTCGATCAGCGCCTCGAAGGGGCAATGCGGGCCGAGCCGGAAATGTGCTCGCTCAACATGGGATCGATGAACTTCGCGCTCTACCCGATGGTGGCGCGCTATCACGAGTGGCGTTTTGACTGGGAAAAGCCGTTCCTGGAAGCATCCGACGACCTCGTGTTCAAGAACACGCCTCGCGACATCGCCCATGTCCTGAGCGAGATGGGCGAAAAGCGGAACGCGCGCTTCGAGTTCGAATGCTACGATACCGGCCATCTGGTCATGCTGCGCCATTTCGTCGATCGCGGCATGGTCAGGACGCCGATCTTCATCCAGTTCGTTTTCGGCGTGCTGGGCGGCATGGCACCCGAGCCGGAAAATCTCACCCACATGAAGCGGCTGGCCGACAAATATTTCGGCGATGACTACCAGTTCTCGGTGCTGGCGGCCGGTCGCGCCAGATGCCGCTGGCAACGATGGCGGCGGGCATGGGCGGGCATGTACGCGTCGGGCTGGAGGACAGCCTGTTCATCGCCAGGGCAACTCGCAAAGTCGAACGCCGAGCAGGTGGAAAAGATCCGCGGACTGGTCGAGGGACTCGGCCGAACGTTCGCCACGCCGGACGAGGCCCGTGCCATGCTGGGGTTGAAGGGCGCGGACAAAACGGCGTTCTAAAGATGGAAGATTCCCAAAGAGCGCCGAAAAAGACCGGACCCTTTTGCCGGCAAGCCTGGCAAAGACACCTTGATGAGAGAAACGGCTTGAAAGCTTTCCTCGACGACCGCCAGCGCGCGCACGATCCGAAGCACTTCATGGCGAACGGCGCGGTGCTGGCCAATCCGGAGGTGCCGGCGCGGGTCGACATTCGCGCCGGCGCCGAGGCCGCCGGATGCCGGTTCGAAGCGCCGGCCGATGCCGGCCTCGGCCCGATCGCGGAAATCCATACGTCGGAATACCTCGTGTTCCTACGAACGATCCACGCCCGATGGCCCATGATCGAAGGCTCCTCCGACGAGGTGATCCCCAACATCCACCCCGCCAGCCGCACGGCTGGCTATCCGCTCTCCGCGGTTGGACAGGCCGGTTACCATCAGGCCGAACCGCATGCCCTATCTCCGCCGAAACGTGGAATTCCGCCTACTGGTCCGCGCAGTCGGCGGTCGCGGCCGCGGACGCGGTCGCTGGCGGCGAGCGCGCGGTCTACGCGCTTTGCCGTCCGCCCGGTCACCATGCCTTCGCCGATCTGGCTGGGGGATTCTGCTTTCTCAACAATTCCGCCATCGCGGCGCAACGCCTGCTGGATCAGGGCCTGCGTCCCGCGATCCTCGACGTGGACGTGCACCACGGCAACGGCACGCAAGGTATCTTCTACGGCCGCAGCGACGTGCTGACCGTTTCGATCCATGCCGATCCGGCGCGGTTTTATCCGTTCTTCTGGGGCCACGCCCAGGAACGCGGAGAGGCGGCCGGACTCGGCGCCAATCTGAATCTTCCGCTGCCGCGCGGAACCGACGATGCCGGCTATCTTGCGACGCTTGGCAAGGCGCTTCGCGCGATCGACGCGTTCGCCGCGGATGTCATCGTGGTCGCGCTCGGGCTCGATGCCCATGTCGATGATCCGTTCAAGGGGCTCGGCGTCACGACCGAGGGCTTCGCCCTGATCGGCGCGGCCATTGCCGCCGCGGAAAGGCCGCTTGTGCTGGTGCAGGAGGGCGGCTACGTCGCGGACATGCTGGGGGACAATCTGACAAGCGTGTTCTGACCGGCGTGCAGGAGGCGGGGCCAGCCATGCTGAATATCGGTTTCAAGACACTGCATTTGCACAAGCGGTTTCCGCTTGCGATCAGCCGCGGTGTCATCACCGGTTCGGACAATCTGTTCGTCAGCGTCAGCGACGGCGCGCTTACCGGCTGGGGCGAGATGGCGCCCGGCTCAACAGAGGGCGCCGATACACCCGAGAAGGGCGAGGCGATGCTGAGAGCGTTCTGCGCCGACGGCCTCGACCCGGATTCGATCCACCGCAGCTGGGATAGCGCTTTTGCCGGCGGCATGGCGGCCTGCGCACTTGCCGCTCTCGATATGGCGCTGTGGGACCTGCGAGCCAAGCAGGCGGGATGCCGCTCTATCGCCTGCTGGGCCTTGCGCGACGTGCCGTCCGACATCGCTCACCATCGGCATCAACCCTCCCGACGTCGTGCGCGAGCGGGTGCCGCTGCTGCTGTCGCAAGGCGCAAGGGCACTCAAGATCAAGCTCGGTTCGCCGCAAGGGCATTGACGCCGACAAGGCGATGTTCGCCGCCGACACCGAGAAGGCGCAAGGTCGCGATGTCGTTCTGCAGCGTCGATGCCAATGGCGGCTGGGCGCCAATGATGCCCGCCACATGATGGGCTGGCTGGCCGAGCGCGGCGTCGAATATGTCGAGCAGCCGCTGAAACAGGGCGAGGAAGAAGCGCTGGTCGGCCTGTTCAAGGATCGCGCCTTGCCGATCTTCGTCGATGAGAGCTGCCGCGATGTCCTCGGACGTCCCCGACCTTCGCCGACCGTGTCGATGGCGTGAACCTGAAGTTGATGAAATGCGGCGGCATCACAGAGGCGCTCAGGATCGTTGCCACCGCTCGCGCTTTCGGACTGAAGACCATGATCGGCTGCATGGGTGAAAGTTCCGTTGCCATTGCGGCCGGCGCCTCGCTTGGCGAGCTTTTCGACTATATCGATCTGGATTCGCATCTGAACCTCGACCCCGACCCGGCCGTCGGGGCAGCGATGGTCGACGGCGTGACCCTGCCCGAGGACATTGCCGGCCATGGGGGGCGGCTGAAGGATGCTTGACCCGAACCGCCGATTGCCGTCTTCGCCGAGGCCACCATGGGCATGCCCAACGCCAAGATGGCGGAGGGCGTGCTGCGTTATGGCCGCAACCCCGTCGATCGCCATCATCGACAGCAAGGCCGTGGGAAAAGCGTCGGCGATTTTTTCACATGTCGACAGCGACGTGCCGATCGTGGCGACGCTGGACGAGGCGATCACCATGGGTGCCGAGGTGCTGGTGCTGGGCACCGACCCCGTCGGGCGGCAGGGTTCCGGCCGAATGGATAGCATGCTGCGGAAGGCCGTCGATGCGGGCCTTTCCATCGTCAACGGCATGCACGATCACTCAATGCTGTCTTCGGCAAGGACCTCAAGCCCGGCCAGTGGATCTGGGATATCCGCACGCCGGTTGGCGACATGCCGGCGATCGCCACCGCGCGCGCCGCGAAGCTGGACAACAGGCGCGTGCTGATGGTCGGCACCGACATGGCCGTCGGCAAGATGACGGCCGGGCTTGAGCTCTACAGGGTGCTCGCGAAACGCGGCGCGGATGCGCCTTTCTCGCCACCGGGCGGCCGGAATCTCGATCATGGCACCGGCATCCGCTTGATGCGTTCCGGGTCGACCATGCCTCCGGCGCCGTCGAGCGCATGGTCTGGAAGCCGCCGACCACGAATCGTCATTGTCGAGGGTCAGGGCTCGCTCCTGCATCCGGGTAGCACGGCCACCCTGCCTTTGATGCGCGGCAGTTGCACCAACGCCATGATCCTGTGCCATCGCGCCAGCATGACGCATCTCGACACATCGGACGAGATAGAAATTCCGCCGCTGCGTGACGTCGTCGCGTTGAACGAGATGACAGCGTCGGCGAACGGCGCGCTGATCGAAGCCAAGGTCATCGGGGTTGCTCTGAATACGAGCAGACTGGACGAGAGTGCGGCAATGGAGGCGATCGCCCGGACACAAGGAGAGACGGCCTGCCTGTCACCGACCCGGTGCGTTTTGGCGCGGATATCCTGGCGGACCCGCTTGTCGAAGCGCCTGATTGCGGGCAACCGGTGCAGTGGCACAGACGAACGCAAATGCGGCGGCTAGGAATTAGTCGTTGTTGACGGGCCGACGGCGGCAAGGGCCGCATCGACCGCATCGCCCAGGCGTTCGACGATGGATCGATATGCGGCGCTCGGAGATGAAGGGCGGCGCCAGCAGCACATGATCGCCGCGCAGGCCGTCGATCGTGCCGCCCATCGGATAGACCATCAGGCCGCGCGCCATGGCCGCCGCCTTGACCCGCGCGTGCAGCTTGGAGCGCCGGGTCGAACGGCTCCTTGGTGTCGCGGTCGGCGACCAGTTCGATCGCCTGAAGCAGGCCGCGGCCGCGGATGTCGCCGACATGCGGATGGTTGCCGAAGCGCGCCGCGCGAGCCGGCGCGTCAAGCTCGGCGCCCATCGCGCGCACCTTGGCGAGCAGGCCGTCCTCGCGGATCGACCTCCTGCACGGCGAGCGCCGCGGCGCAGGCGATCGGGTGGCCCATATAGGTATGGCCGTGCTGGAAGAAGCCGCGAGCCCTGCGGCGATGGCGTCGTAGATGCGCTCCGGCACGATCACCGCGCCGATCGGCTGGTAGCCGCCGCCGAGCCCCTTGGCGACGGTCACGATGTCGGGCGCGAATCCCGTCCTGCTCGCAGGCGTGCAGGGTGCCGGTGCGGCCCATGCCGCACATCACCTCGTCGAGGATCAGCAGCACGCCGTGGCGGTCGCAGATCTCGCGGATGCGCTTGAAATAGCCGGGCACCGGCGGCACCGCGCCGGCGGTCGCGCCGACCACGGTCTCGGCGACGAAGGCCGCGACCCGGTCCGGCGCCGAGCCGCAGGATCTTGGCCTCGAGCTCGTCGGCGAGCGCGCGCGCCATAGGCGCCTCGCTCTCGCCGTCGCGCTGGTCGCGATAGGCGAAGCAGGGCGCGATATGGTCGGTCGTCGATCAGCAGCGGCCGGAAGGCTCGCGCCGCCACGCGTTGCCGCCGACCGCCAGCGCGCCCAGCGTATTGCCATGATAGCTCTGGCGGCGGGCGATGAAGCGCTGGCGCTGCGGCTCGCCGATCTCGACGAAATACTGCCGCGCCAGCTTGAGCGCCGCCTCGACCGCCTCCGAGCCGCCGCTGACGAAATAGACATGCTCGATGCCCGGCGGGCGCGGCCGCGATCAGACGGTCGGCCAGATCGCTCGGCCGGCTCGGTGGTGAAGAAGCCGGTATGGGCATAGGCGAGGCGGTCGAGCTGGCGCTGCAATGCGCGGCCAGCACATCGGGTGGCCGTGGCCGAGGCAGGAGACCGCAGCGCCGCCGGAGGCGTCGATATAGGCGTTGCCGGATCGGTCGTAGATGCTCGATGCCTTCGCCGCCCACGGCGACAGGCATGACGGCATTGGCGTCGCGATAGAGAAGATGGCTCACGAGGGTCTCCCAAGGGCGCGGGATTGATCGAGGCGGCCGACCTTTGCGCAATGCGGTTCGATATGCGCCGGTTTGGCCGCCATCCTGGTATAGGGCGAGACATTGCCGCAAGACGCACGTCGTTGCGTCCGGCAGCGACGAGGCAGGTGAAATCCAATTGTATTTCGGCGATCCGTCTGGATCATCTATGGGATGGCAGGCGTGAACGGGACTGGACTTCCGAGACCGGCGGCGATTGCCGTCGCCCCGAACGGCGGGCGGCTGACGAAAGCCGACCATCCTGCGCTCCCGCTGAGCGCCGCCGAGCTTGCCCGGACGGCGGCCGAATGCCTTGCTGCCGGAGCGTCCATGATCCATGTGCATGTCCGCAATTCCGAGGGCCGTCATATCCTCAATGCCGAAGCCTATCGCGGCGCGATTGCCGCAATACGCGCGGAAGTCGGCGACCGGCTGGTGATCCAGGTCACGAGTGAAGCATTGGGCGTCTATCCGCCGGCCGAGCAGCGCGCCGTCGTCAGGGATACCCACCCGGAGGCCGTTTCGCTGGCGCTGCGCGAGCTTGTTCCCGACGGCTCCGAGGAGAGCACGTTCGCCGATCTGCTGGCCTGGATGAAGCATGAGCAAATCCTGCCCCAGATCATCCTCTATACGCCGGACGAGGCCGTGCGAACTGGCAGAGATGAAACAACGCGGGCTGATCCCCTGGGGACAATATTCCGGTACTTTATGTGCTGGGCCGCTACACCGCCGGCCAGACATCTGATCCGGCAGATCTGCTGCCTTTCGTGACGCCCGGAATTCCGTGTTTTCACCATTGGAGCGCATGCGCGTTCGGTCGCCACGAGACGGCCTGCGTCACGGCCGCCGCGCTGTTGGGCGGACATGTCCGCATCGGCTTC
>CAVQJW010000017.1:0-5447 GCA_963712925.1 uncultured Alphaproteobacteria bacterium
CGCCGGGCGTCGGCGCGAACCTAACGCTCGCGGGCGCCGTTCCTGTCTGCCTCTTCAAGCAGCGCAACCAGGCCGGTCAAGAGCGCGGTCGGCGTGGGCGGGCAGCCGGGGATATGAAGGTCGACCGGCACGACGGCCGAAACCCCGCCCTCAACCGCGTAGGAACCGGCGAAGATGCCGCCATTCAGTGCGCAGTCGCCGACCGCGACCACCCATTTCGGCGCCGGCGTCGCGGCATAGGTCCGCGCCAGCGCCTCCGCCATGTTTTTGGTGACCGGGCCGGTGACAAGAAGCACGTCGGCATGGCGCGGCGAGGCGACGAAGTGCAGCCCGAAGCCGCTCGAGATCGTAGAAGGCGTTGTTCAGCGCATGGATTTCCAGCTCGCAGCCATTGCAGGAGCCGGCGTCGACCTCGCGGATCGAGAGCGAGCGGCCGAGCCGCTTGCGCGAGGCGCGCTGGAACGCGGCGGCAAGCTCCGCTAGCGCAGCGTCGTCGGCCGATGGCGCGGGCTCGGTGAGCGGGCCGCTGACGATGTTTTCGAAGAGGGTCCTTCGCATGACGCCTCCTAGAGATCGTGCCCGGAATAGGAGCAGTTGAAGCTCTTGTTGCAGAGCGGGAAGTCGGCGACGATGTTGTCCTCGATCACCGCCTCAAGCAGCGGCCACTGGAACCAGGACGGGTCGCGCAGATAGGCGCGCTCGACCGTCAGATCTGCGCTCAGCCTGACCCAGGCAAAAATATCGCCGCGGAAGCCTTCGACGAGAGCGGCGCCTTCGCCCTGTCTCCCCTTCGTCTGCGGCGTGACGGCGATCGGCCCATCCGGCAGCCGGTCGAGCAGCTTTTCGATCAGCGTGAGGCTTTCGGCGACCTCCTTGATGCGGATCCAGACGCGCGCGTTGACGTCGCCTTCATGCGCTGACCGGAACGGCGAATTCGAGCGCGTCGTAGGGCGGATAGGACGGCGTCCGGCGCGCGTCGAAGCTCCGTCCCGAGGCGCGGCCGACAAAGCCGCCGGCGCCGAATTGGTGGGCGAGCGCCGCGCTCAGCGTTCCCGTCGCGACGGTGCGGTCCTGCAGCGACGCAGTGTTGTCGTAAAGCTCGACGAGCCGCGGGAAGGTGCGGCGCGTCTCGATGACGAGCGCGCGCAGGCTCTTGACGCCATCGGGCGAGAGGTCGATCGCGACACCGCCCGGCACGACGCGGTCCATCATCAGCCGATGGCCGAAGCAGAGATCGGCGGCGCGCAGCACCCGCTCGCGCAGGATGCCGCATTGCGCAAGCATCAGCGGGAAGGTCGCATCGTTGCAGATCGCGCCGATGTCGCCGAAATGGTTGGCGAGCCGCTCAAGCTCGGCCATCAGCGCCCGCAGATAGTTTCCGCGCGGTGGCGTGGCGGTGCCGAGCGCCGCCTCGACGGCGCGCGCGAAGGCGAGCGCGTCGGCGACCGTGCTGTCGCCGGAAATGCGGCCGGCCAGCCGTGCGGCGTGCGTCAGGTCGGCGCCGCGCATCAAGGCGTCGATGCCCTTGTGGACATAGCCGAGCCGCTCTTCGAGGCGGACGACCGTCTCGCCGTTCGCGGTGAAGCGGAAATGCCCCGGCTCGATGATGCCGGCATGCACCGGGCCGACGGGAATCTGGTGCAGGCTTTCACCTTCGACCGGGAGAAAGGCGTAGGGCTGCGCCCCCGCGTCGCTCGGTTCGGCAGCGCCGAGGGGGTGCGTGATACCCCAGCGTCCGTGGTCGAGCCAGGGGCGCTCGTCCGGCGCGCCGCCGGGCACGAGCCCGTGCAGATCGCGGATCGCGCGCTCAAGCCGGATCGCCGGCGGATGAACCCTGCCGACGGAGGGGAAGCGACCGCCCTCGCGTGCGGAGGCTGAGGATCGCCATCTCCGCCTTCGCCCAATCGGCGAGCGCCATGTGGACGCTCTCCCCGTCGGCCCAGAGACCGACGAGGGTGAGGTCGCCAGCGGCAAGGCCTTCGCTCGCCGCGTTCCAGGTCACCTTGTCGGCGACCACGCGCTGCCAGCCCTGCGCCGCTCTGACGCTCGTGCCCTTTGCCGTGATTTCGTCTAGCCGCACCATCGCCTCTATCCGAGCAGATGCGCGACGTGCTGGAACCAGGCGACGAGCGGTCCCGGCAGGAAGATGCCGGCGCATAGCACCAGCGCGAAATGCACGAACATCGGCACGTAGGACGCCTTCGCCGCGGCGACGGAGCCGCGCGGCTCGCCGAACGCGATGCCGTTCAGCCGGAGAAACAGCGCGCCGACGCCGATCAAGAGACCGGCGACGAGCAGAATCGCGAGGATCGGCTGGCGAGCGAAGGTCGAGGAGACGATCAGGAACTCGCTCATGAAGATGCCGAGCGGTGGCATGCCGGCGATCGCCACGACGCCGAGCACCAGCCCCCAGCCGAGCCACGGATGCGTCTCCGTCAGCCCGCCGATGTCGGCGATCTTCTGCGTGCCCTTCACCTGCGCGATGTGGCCGACGGAGAAGAAGATGCCCGATTTGGTCAGCGAGTGCATGGTCATGTGCAAAAGCCCGGCGAAATTGGCGAGCGGCCCGCCCATGCCGAAGGCGAAGACGATGATCCCCATATGCTCGATCGAGGAATAGGCGAAGAGCCGCTTGATGTCGCGGCGGCGGTAGAGCATGAGCGCCGCGAAGATCAGCGAGACGAGGCCGAGCACCGCCATCAGCGGCCCCGGCGCCAGCGCTTCGGGATTGGCGGCAAGCAGCATCTTGAAGCGGAGCACCGCGTAGAGCGCGACGTTCAGGAGCAGCCCGGAGAGGACCGCCGAGATCGGCGTCGGGCCCTCGGCATGCGCGTCCGGCAGCCAGGCATGCAGCGGCGCGAGGCCGACCTTGGTGCCGTAGCCGAGGATCAGAAACACGAAGGCGAGGTTCAGGAGCGCCGGGTCGAAGTCGTGGGCGCGCGATACGAGCACCGTCCACACCATGCCGTCGATGCCTTCGCCGACGACCGGACGCGCGGCCATATAGACGAGAATCGTGCCGAACAGCGCCAGCGCAATGCCGACCGAGCCGAGGATGAAATATTTCCACGCCGCTTCCAGCGCCTCGTGCGTGCGGTAGATGCCGACCATCAGCACCGTGGTGAGCGTCGCGATCTCGATCGCCACCCACATCAATCCGATATTGTTGGCGACGAGCGCGAGGTTCATCGCGAACATCAGCACCTGGTACATGGCGTGGTAGAAGCGGAGATAAGTCGGGCGTCAGCCGGCCGATCTCGACCTCGTGCGCAATGTAGGTGGCGCTGAACACCGACGTGGTGAAGCCGACGAAGGTCGAAAGCACGATGAAGACGATGTTCAGATCGTCGACCTGGAAATAGGCGCCCGGTTCAGGCCGCCCGGCGAGGAGGAGAAGCGCCCCGGCAAGCGTTGCAAGCGTGGCAACAACGTTGAGCCGCGCGGCAATCCGATAGTCGGGCAGCAACGCCAGGATCGCCGCGGCGCCGAGCGGAATGACCAGCACCGCCCACAGCGGGTTGAAAGCGGCGCCGCTCATTGCAGCTCCCCGCGGTAACTGTCGAGCGTCTCGATATCCACCGAGTCGAAGCGCTCGCGGATGCGGAAGAGGAAGATGCCGATGACGATGAAGGCGATCAGGATGGAGAAGGCGACGCTGATCTCCACCACGAAGGGCATGCCCTTGGCGCCGGTCGCGGCGAGCACCAGCCCGTTTTCCAGCGACATGAAGCCGACCACCTGGCTGACGGCGTTCCGCCTGGTGACCATGACAAGCAGCCCGAGGAGCACGACGGAAAGCGCGAAAGCGAGATCCTCGCGCGCCAACGGATCCGCCTCCGCCGTCACCTGCAGCATGACGACGGTGGAGAGCGCGACAAGCCCCATGCCGGCCAGCATGGTCAGGCCGATTCCGCCGACCGTCTCGATCTCGCGATGGATGCCGAGGCGGACGATCATGCGGTGCAGCACGACCGGGATGACGATCGCCTTGAAGACCAGCGCGATCGCGGCGGTGATATAGAGATGCGGGGCGTGCTGGATATAGGCCTGCCAGGCGACCGAGCAGGCAAGCACCAGCGCGTGCAGCGCAAAGACGTTCAGAAGCGCATAGAGCCGGCGCTGATAGAGCATCATCAGGCTGACGAGGACGAGGCTCCCCGCGAGAAGATGCGCAACGTCGAAGGAAAGCCTGCGCGATCATCGGCTCTGCACCACGAAGAGAAGCAGGCTCGCGAGCAGGCCGAGCATGAAGGCGCCGCCGAGGAATTCCGGCACGCGGAAGACGCGCATCTTGGCGATCGCCGTCTCGAAGAGGCCGAGCAGCAGCAGCGCCGGCGGCGAGCTTCACGGCATAGGTGACGACGCCGATCAGCGAGCGCCAGCGGACCGGCCTCGGAGCTGCGCCAGCCCCCAGGGCACGAAGATGCAGGCGATGAGCGAGACATAGAGGAGCAGCTTCAGCGACGCCGCGAACTCGATCATCGCCAGGTGGCGGCCGGAATATTCGAGCACCATCGCCTCGTGCACCATGGTGAGCTCAAGATGCGTCGCCGGATTGTCGACAGGCACGCGGGCGTTCTCGGCAATCGCCACGATGATAAGCGCGATCAGCGCCAGGCCGAGCGAGACGGAGAGGCCCGCCGCGGGCGAGAGCATGAACTCAGCGATGGTCGAAAGCTGCGTCGAGCCGGCGATCAGCGCCAGCGTGAAGGTGATCATGATCATCGCCGGCTCGGCGAGCGAGGCGATCATCACCTCGCGGCTTGCGCCGATGCCGCCGAAGCTCGTGCCGACATCCATGCCGGCAAGCGCCAGGAAGAAGCGCGCCGAGCCGATCAGCGCGGTAATCGCGATCAGGTCCGCAGACCAGCTGAAGGTGAGACCGGTCGCGAAGGTCGGCACCAGCGCGGCGGCGACCCAGGTCGTGGCGAAGATCAAGTAGGGCGAGACGCGGAAGAGCCAGGAGGCGCTGTGGGCGAGCACAACCTCCTTGCGGAGCAGCCGATAGAGGTCGCGGTAGGGCGGAACGATCGGCGGACCTTGGCGCCGCAGCAGCCGCGCCTTCACCTTGCGCACGACCCCGGTCAGGAGCGGCGCGAGCAGGAGCACGAGCGCCATCTGTGCGCCCTGCACGAAGAGGTCGCGGATCAGGGCCACAGCGCGAGCACCAGGAGGAGCACGACGAGGGTCGAGAAAACGAGCATCAGGTAGCGGCGGATCGAGAGGAACTGCAGCGTGTTGAGCCGGGTGGCGGCGAGGCTTACGCCGGCGGCGACTGGCACGTAGAGCCAGTCCCAGATCAGATCGCGGAGCACCGCCTCGAAGCGCGCCGGGCGCATCGAGCCGGGCGGCGGCATCTCGACATTTTCACGCGCGGCGAAGACGAGCGTGCCGAAGACGCGGCGGATCGGCTGCGCAAAGCTGCCGGCGGAATATTGCGTCGCCGG
>CAVQJW010000018.1:0-126183 GCA_963712925.1 uncultured Alphaproteobacteria bacterium
CCGCGAATCCACCTTAGCCAAGCCGCCAAACTGTCTCAGAAAACGCACCCACCTCTATATGCAGATCGGTTCGCTGCCCCGACGATTGTGTCTAACGTGCATATCTCGACGTTCCCTCCTCCTATATGTAAAGGTGTTGTCCACCTTGCCGTCCCTTCGCGCGGCAACATGGGCTTTGGAAATGTACATGGGCCACCTTTTGCAGTCTAAACCAATTTAGCATGAGTAAGGTCGCATTTCCCCAGAAAGGCAGCGCTTCAATGCAAGCGCCGCCGAATTCGGTCCACCGATGAAGATTCTCTTCCTCTCTCATATAAATCCACTGCCTTGTAATTCGGGGAACCGGGCACGCATTCTTAGCCTGATTCGTGGACTGGTGGGATTTGGTCACGAAGTTCACTACGCGTTTCTGAACGGGGAGAAGGAGGCGAATGAGCGTGTCCTTGAGCTAGCGTCGCACCTTGGCGGCGGGAGGGTTCATGAGATTTTGACCGTAGTCCCCGCGAGCTTGAGTTATATCTGGGCCGGGGAAGCGTGCGCTGCTGCGTCTGATCGGCCACGAGGCTGGTCATCGCGTACCTCTCGATCATCGATACGATCCGAGCGCGACGGCGAAGCTGAGATGCTTCGAAGGAGAGAACGATTCGATGCCGTCTTTGTCGAGTATGTGTTCATGTCAAAGGCTTTCGAAGCCTTCTCCGGCAAGACGCTCCGGGTGCTCGACACGCATGACGTGTTTGGCGATCGGCATCGGGCATTTCTGGACGCGAAGCTGCGGCCTTCATGGTTCGCAACAACGCTGGCGGAAGAAGAGGCCGGCTTGCGCCGAGCCGATGTGGTCGTTGCCATCCAGGACGAAGAGGCCGACAACTTCTCGCGCCGACTGGGTGCGGATGGCGATCGCGTCCGCACTATAAGTCACATCATGGACCTTTCGCGGCGCATCGAACTGCCCGCCGCTTCGGCAGCCGCTTTTATCGGCGCACGAAATGCAGTGAATGTAGCTGCTCTCAAGTTTCTGACCCATGAGGTGCTGCCGCGCGTCTTGAAGCGGCGACGGGAGTTCAAGTTGCTGGTCGGAGGTCCGATTTCAAACGATATAGCGGAGGCTGACGGCATTCAGCGGTGCGGTCTCGTGGATCATGTCGCGGATCTCTATGCGCAGGCGCCGATTTCCTGAACTCAATGGTCGTTGGAACCGGGATAAACATCAAGGTTCTCGAGGCCATGGCATGTGGGGTGCCGTCCATTAGCACGGAGGTAGGCTCACGTGGACTCGTTGCGCGAGGTTCCGGAGCGGAATCAGGACCGTATCAAACGGGGATCCCAACGCTTTTGCCGACGCCATCCTGGAGCTGCTTGACGACGAAAATCTGTGCCGAAGAATGGGTGAAATGGCGTTCACCGCTGCCGTCGCCTGGAATGAGGAGCAACGCAATGCGCTTAATGATGTGCTCCGATTGGCGAAGTGAAAGGATCGGGTGGAAACTGGGCCGTCCCAGTCTGCGGTTTCCGGGCAGCTCGCAGTCCGATAGTCAAAGAACTGGGGCCATTTGTCGGGCGGCCTGGCTCTCACGGCGATGGAGGTTGAACCGCGCCGGGTTTGCCGGAGGCTCCAACTCTTGAGAAGGTGGAGCCATGATGAGCAAGACGACGAACAGAGTTCTCTCCCGAGGTCCGGGCCCGTGCGGTTCGGCTGGTTCTCGATCACGAACGCGAGCACCCGTCGCGGTGGGCGGCGGTTACGTCAATCGCCACGAAGATCGGCTGCACGGCGCAGACGCTCCATGAATGGGTGAAGAAGGCGGAGGTGGACAGCGGTGTGCGCGCCGGTGTCCCCACTGAGGTCGGCGAGCGGCTGAAGGCTCTGGAGCGCGAGAACCGGGAGCTCAGGCAGGCCAACGAGATCCTGCGCAAGGCGTCTGCTTATTTTGCCCAGGCGGAGCTCGACCGCCGGTTCAAGCCATGATCGCGTTCATCGACGATCATCGCGAGGCGCATGGGGTCGAGCCGATCTGCAAGGTGGTGCCGATCGCCCCGTCGACCTACCACGACCACGTCGCCAAGCGACGCGATCCCTCCCGGCGGTCTGCCCGGGCAAAGCGGGATGAGGTCCTCAAGATCGAGGTTCGGCGCGTGTTCGAGGAGAACTTCCGGGTCTACGGCGTGCGCAAGGTCTGGCGGCAGTTGCAGCGGGAAGGCTTTGACGTCGCCCGCTGCGCCGTCTCCCGGCTGATGCGCCAGATGGGCCTTGAAGGGGCGATCCGTGGCAAGTCGATCCGGACAACGGTGCAGGACAAGGCGGCGCCGTGCCCGCTCGATCATGTGAACCGGGTCTTCCGTGCTCCGGCGCCGAACAGGCTGTGGCTCTCGGACTTCACCTATGTCAGCACCTGGTCGGGCTTCGTCTATGTGGCGTTCGTCATCGACGCCTACGCCCGCCGGATCGTCGGCTGGCGCGTCAGTCGGACGGCGCACGCCAGCTTCGTGCTCGACGCACTGGAGCAGGCTCTGCACGAACGACGGCCTGCATACAGAGCCGGCCTGGTGCATCATTCGCGACAGTCAATAGATACAGGCCAGTTCCCGGGCGGCCTGACTCTCACAGCGATGGACCGACTGGTAGGCTGGCGCCGCAAGGTGCCTCGGTGCGGTCTGACCCGCACTCTGATCGACCAGCCGTGTCTTTCCCCGGACCTGTCGACCGCCCGGGAACGCCTTGCGGTGAGGCTTTGCCTCGCCGATGCCTGTGACCCGAGAAGGGCCTGACCTCCATGGTCTCGTGACTGTCCTGTCCGCGCATTCGGTCTCGGCGAAGCCGTTAATGCACGGTCAAAGCTGGAGGCTGGGAATGGACGGTCGACGAAGGAACAGGACGGCGCGTCGTTGGCGGCGTGGATACCCACAAGGATCTGCACGTCGCGGCGGTCGTCGATGAACAGGACCGTGTTCTGGGAACCGATGCTTCGCCACGACCCGCCAGGGATATCGGCAGATGCTCGCCTGGATGCGATCCTTCGGCGAGACTCCAGCGCATCGGCATCGAATCGACCGGCAGCTATGGCGCAGGGCTGCTGCGCTTCATGCAGCAGGCCGGGATCGAGGTTCTGGAGGTCACGACGCCGGACAAGCATGATCGCCGCCGGCGCGGCAAGAACGACGATCTCGATGCGCAGAACGCCGCCCATGCCGCCTTCGCCGGCAAGCGGACCGTGACGCCGCGAAGCCGCGACGGCATGGTCGAATCCCTGCGCGTTCTCATGGCTTGCCGGAAGACGGCCGTTGCAGCGCGGCGCGTCGCCCTGCAGATGATCCACAACACCATCGTCTGCGCCCCCGACGGCCTGCGCGACCTACTGCGCAACATGACCCGCATGCAGCTCGTCCGAACCCTGGCCGCTTGGCGACCGGATCTGACCGCCTATCGCGACGTGGAGTCCGCCTATCGCATCGGCCTCAAGTCGCTCGCCCGCCGCTACCTCGAACTGCATGACGAGATCGCGGACCTCGACGCGATGATCGGCGCCATCGTCGATGAGCTGGCGCCCGAACCTCGTCGCCCGCAATTCGATCGGGCACATCGGAGCTGCGCAGCTTCTGCTCACGGCCGGCGACAATCCGGAACGATTGCGGTCGGAGGCGAGCTTCGCAGCGCTGTGCGGCGTCAGTCCGGTTCCGGCCTCGTCCGGCAAGACGATCCGGCATCGGCTCAACAGGGGCGGCGATCGCGCCGCCAACAGCGCGCTGCACATCATCGCCATCGGCCGCTTCGGACCGATCCGAAAACCAAGGCCTACGTGGCAGCGCGATCGCCGAAGGGCATTCCAAACTCGACGCCATTCGAGCCCTGAAGCGCTACATCGCCCGCGAGGTCTTCACGCTCATCACGCGCCGCCAGCAAGGAGATCAACCAGACCCGAATCGCCGCTTGACAAACAGAAGGGCGTCAGAGGATCTCAATACGTCAGCATTCGATACACCGAGCGTCTGGCCGAAGCGGGCATCGAGCCCTCCGTCGGCAGCGTCGGCGACAGCTACGACAATGCTCTCGCCGAGACGATCAACGGTCTCTACAAGGCCGAGGTCATTCATCGGCGCGGGCCGTGGCGGAGCTTCGAGGCCGTCGAGTTCGCGACGCTGAACTGGGTCGACTGGTTCAACAATCGCCGGCTGCTGGAGCCCATCGGCAACATCCCGCCGGCCGAAGCCGAGGAACGCTACTACGCCATGCTCGAAAGAACCAGCAGCATGGCGGCGTAACTCAAACGAAACGGCCTCCGGCAAACCCGGGGCGGTTCAGTTGGCGCCGCAAGGTGCCTCCCAGAACGTGATCCTCTTCGTCGACGACGGCCGTGGCGTGCAAATCCTTGCGAGTGTCCACGCCATGCTTTGCCACGAATACCCCTCCCCCTCCGTCATCATTTCGTCGCGGCGCTGTGTCGTCGGCTGAGCGCATACCGATACGCGTCGACGTGTTGTCGCGCGGCAAGATCGGGTGCGAAGCCCTCCAATTCGGCCTTCCGCTGAGCGGATTACAACGAAGCGCGCTGATATGGGCCGCTAACGTTTCGGCGTCGAGTTGCCTTTCAAACAGATTGATCCATCAGAGGGTCTCCGATACGCTCGAGAATGTCCTGAAAAGTGGCTGTCTTGGGCGCAAGGATAGGCGTATCGAGTGAAAGTGCGGTCAGGACTGACCCCGAGTTGAGAACATCCGTAAAGTTGAACAGGGCAAGGTCCGACGCTCGATAGTAGGAACCGAGTTCGTGGGGCGAAGTAGGCCGGAGGATCGTGATAGTGCGACTTCCCTGGATCGTGTCCTTAATCTCGGCGCGAAGCGCTTCATCCTGGCAGTCACCGACAATCAACAGATACTCGTCTCGCCTGCTGCATTTATTAAACAACTTTATCGAATCGACGATACCTTTGTACTTCGTACATACCCAATCATGCAAGTTAAGAATGCGTTGCTGGGTATTCCGAGTTGCTGGCGGACGATCTCTCTCGGCGCGTAGCTGATGTACACAGCGCGATAATGAGGATGCGTCGCAATACGCCAAGCGTCCGGATGTATCCAGGATACGCTTCCCGGAGCATAGGCAACTGCGTGGGGCTCATCGCTATCGCTACGTCCACACGTGCAAGAAAGCGCGCGAACTCAGTGTCCAGAGTTCCTGAAGCCGGGCGCCCGGAGCTTCGTGGGGACGGAGATTGTGGACCGTCCAGACGAGAGCGCCAGAGCGCCGGACACGGTCAATCGTCCCGTCAGAGAATCTTGAAGAGGATGGGCGTCAATGACGGAACCTGCCTAGCAAGGCGCTTCTGCAGAAGTCCCTCAAGCCAATGAATATGCAGAATATCGGCACTCTGCCAGGGCACCCATGCGCGGTATCCACGCACATGAATGTCGGGAGGAAAGCACTGGAGAATTTGACTGACGTAAGGGTTTGAATTGGAGTACGTGCTAGCCGGAAAGCTGATGACCTGCATATTGACTAGTGCCCTGGAGAGGCAGCTTCGCGGGAACCCCCATGCGTCCGCGTCTCCAAAATGGTCGCACTAGAGAGATTGGGTCACGGGCCCACCTCTGTCAAGGCGATGTCCGGGTTCAGGACATATGAGACGCGGGGGCATTTCCGCTGCTGATGGCTTTGAGATACTCGGCTGGGGTTTTGCCGTCGAGGGCGTCGTGGGGCCTGTGATGGTTAAATCGGTGGGCGAAGGCATCGAGGAAGGGCTGCATCTGGTGGAGGCGGTGGGGGAGATCGTAGGCGGCGTAGAACTCGTATCGCCAGGTGCCGTTGCAGCGCTCCACCGCGCCGTTGAGCTGCGGCCGTTTGGGTGGGAGCACATAGAGATTGAGCCCCTTGCTCTCGCAGGCTCGTTCGAAGTCGGCCCTGAACTCGGAGCCGCCGTCGACCTGGATTCCGGTGACCTTGAAGGGCATGGACGCGCAGACGGTTCACGGCCGAGTTCAAGGCGAAGGTCGCGCTTGAGGCGATCCAGGGACAGCGGACGATGGCGGAGCTCGCCGCCCGACACGAGCTTCACCCGAACCTGATCACCCAATGGAAGCGCCAAGCAGTCGAGAAGCTGGCGAAGGTCTTCGACGACAAGGGCTTTGAGGTTCAGGCGGATCGCGACGCCGAGGTGACGGAGCTGCACGCCAAGATCGGGCAGCTCGTGGTGGAGCGCGATTTTTTGGCCAAAGCCTTCGATCGCTGAGCCTGGATCGGAGGAAGGCGATGATCAATCCCGATCACAAGCGGCTCTCCATTGTCCGCCAGTGCGAACTCGTGTCGATCTCGCGAGCCTCGTTCTACCGCCAGCCGGCAGGCGAGAGCGAAGAGAACCTGGCGCTGATGCGGCTCATCGACGAGACGTTCCTGGATTGCCCGTTCTACGGCGCCCGCCAGATGGCGCGCCACCTGCGCCGGCTCGGCTGGTGCGTCGGCCGCAAGCGCGTGCGGCGTCTGATGCGCAAGATCGGGCTCTCGCCGATCTATCAGGCGCCGAAGACGAGCGAGCGGCACCCGCCACAAGAACTATCCCTACCTGCTGCGGCATCTGGCGATCGAGCGGCCGCAGTCGACCGGGATTGCAGGGAGCACCGGGACGCAGGGCGTGAAGAGGCTCATCCGTCCGCGTTCCGGATCTCGAAGATAAATGCCGCGCATCCACATCGCGGCGCGTTCGGGCCAGCGCACAATCGGAGCCCCAATCACCCTTCCCATGTCCTCAATGGTATCCGGAGCTCGAACTCCGATGTTCCTGCGCCGCATTTGTTCTGCGCTGACCTGCTGCAGAAAGGGTTAGTCAGTGCATCTTCACAAATACGTCGGACTGGATGTTGTCGAGATCGATGGAGAGCACGGCGCCCCACTTGGCCTTGAAGAACTCGATCTGCTCCTCGCGCGTCGCGCCCGAATAGGCTTCGTCGCAGACGACCTCGAATGTGAACCCGTAATAGCGCAGCACTCCAGATGCTCCGAATCGTCGAGCACGAAGATCGGCAGGAACGAGCGCTTCGACGACTGCACGTGGAGCAACACGGAAATCAGCTTTTCAAACCGCTTCGCATCCATCCCGCCCACGACCAGAAGCCAGGTGCCCGCGCCCGGCTGCACCCGTGCGGCATTGAAATAGCCCGCCGACGGGGCCAGGGCGTGGATCGGTTTTTCGCATCCAAATCGATGTTGGAGCGGGTGATCGTCGGCGTCGCTTTCGTGACTGGCGTCGCCGGTCAGCGAACGGACGGCGTCCAGCCTGTAGACGACAGGGCGCTTTGGGCTCTTGGCGAACTCAATTGCGAGCTGTCGCCTGAACAGCGGCTCCAGTTTTTCGACATCTCTCGCCATATGTGGATCATCCAGTCGGCCTAGGCCGCCTCATCTTTCGAAAACAACGGCACGACGTTCGCCGCGCCGAACTGGCCCCCTGATGTCAGGGCCGATCCACCAAGGGACGTTCCCCACTTCGTTCCCGTCGCCAGCGAGTCGATGATTCGGGCGGCTTCCGTCGCGCCATTCCTCGGCGTCAACGCTCTGCACCCCTCGGCGATCATCTCCTGGACGTCGGCTCGCATGATCATGCTGATCGCCGATCCGATATTCGCGACGGCCTCTTCCTCAACCCAAATCGCCGCGTCATGGAGCATGGCGAATTCGGCGCGGGCGGATTGGTCATCCATCATATGATGATTGTTTGCGATAAATATGCTCGGCACCTCGAAGCCGATCAGCTCATGGAAGCTGTTATAGCCGGCCGCGGATATCGAGAAATCAAACGCCCGCAGATAGCGTGAGATTGGAAAGAGACGGAGGTAGGTGACGCCCGGCCAGATGCGCGGAATTTCGCTACCCATCAGCCACTCAGCGATACAGGGCACGATACCCGCTCGCTTCAAGGTCGGGATGATCGCCGCGAGTAGCGAAACGACATCTCGGTTGGTGCCGGAGCCGAGCTGAATGAGGCAGCACGGTTTATCCTCCGGAAGGCCGAGACTTGTACGTGCTTCGTTTCGAGAAAGCAGCTCCTCCTTTTCGAGCAGCCATATCGGATCAGTTACAACCTTGTCGAAGGCCGCTTAACTTGAGCGATTCCGACGCAACCAAATCGGCGATGTCGGAAGGCTCGATGATCAGGTCAAAGTTCTTGCCGCGGAGGATGTGCTCAAGGCTCAAATGGCCCTTCTTCCACATCCCGCGCTCGATCCAGACTTTCCTTAGATCGGTACCGGCGAAGGACTTGACGAGGCCGTCGGGTTGCTTCCGTCGAATACGACGGTCCGCACACGCCGCCTTTTAGTCAAAATCTGCTCGATCTCGGTCCTGCAGCCAGTCGTTCCAATGCTCGATGTTGCAACCGGAGAGCTCGTGAAACGGGAGGTATTTCACCGGCCACCCGGCCGCCTCCACCACCCGAAATCCTTGGCTCATTGTGAGGAACACCGGATCCGAGTGCCTAAGCCGGCGGGCGATGGCCATGAGCCTGGTCAGGTGACCGAGCCCTACGCCATTTGAGGACATAAGGAGCACTTCCGCCCGCGAAGATGCCTCTAAATTCAATCGAGGCGGCGCCGTTAACGACCGGGGCGATGCGCCCGATTCAGATGCTTGCACGAGAGCTTCGATTGCCTGCACTGCACGTACCGCACGATTTTCCAAGGCAAGCTCGCGCGCCTTCGACAGTCCGACGCGTGTAACCGACTGGGGATCCGCTGCCAGCCTCTCCACAGTGTGGCGCAGATCGTCCGGACTTGAATAAAGGGCAAGCGAGCCGAGCCGGTCTCTCAGGCTCCCGTCGACAACCGCCAGCACGCCGGCCTGTATCGCGCGCACAAGGGAATGAGCATCGGGTCGCTGGCCGTGCAGAGGGGAAATCGGTTACAAAGCCGATCTTCTCGAGAAACCGTTGGAAGCCAATGTCGCTCGCCTTGAAGACATAGAAATCTGGCTTGTCCCGCAATTGTTCCGGAATAAGACGCGCCGACAGCGACGCGTAGCAGAAAACCGGCAGCGCCTCGAAATCCTCCGTCGGTCCGGCTTCGCCGAACCGCCACTGTGTCTGATCCATCAGACCGATGCGTCCGCATCGCACCTGCTCGTGCGGCGCGAGGTAGCGCAGAAGCTCGCGACCGTCGACCGAATTTCGCGATGCGACAAAAGCGAAGAGCTCGGGGGCTTCGACCGCTTCCGCCGGAGCGCCCTCGACCTCATCGATACGCAATCCGACAAGCGCCCATTTGGGCCGCAGGCCACACATCAAGGTCAAAGAGTTGCCCGCTCGCTCGAACCAAGCCGCGGTTAGATTTCGATCGACCAGCGCGACGACGACGGGGGCGATCGGCCGTACCGATCTCCTGAAAGAGCGGTCGTCCGGTATCGTCGAATAGATGCTGGGGAGCGGCAACGATCGCCCCCCTCCTGATGTAGAGGTAACGGGGTCGTGGACTTCGCTCCCACGCCGTAGACGGCGACCTTGTGCGAGAGTTCTCCGAGGAGCGGATTGCAGGACGCAAGATCGGCTTTCCCCGGTGTCTCCACGTGTACGAGAGCGACATCATTCCCGGCCTGCGCTAGGGTTTCTGCCAGTTCTATGCTGCGCCAAGAATCCGACCGGGCTGATCTCAAGTCCATATAAATGGCGAAATCGGTGCTGACAGCGTCGTTCGAGCCCGGAGACGGTGGCTCGCCAACGGAGATGTTGTCGGCTGTGCTCGGTCCCTCAGTATTATCGTTCGTCAGTCCAAGCTCTGCCTGCAGCTTGAAGCCCAATTCCAGTCGTAGGCGCGCAAGGCGTTGCAAGTCTTTCAGCGCAAGCTCCGCAAAACCGAGCCTGTTACGCTGCGCCGGTTCCGTGTTGGCCAAGCAATCGTAGACATCAAGAATGCGCTCCGGTCCGAATACCCCTCCGCCAACTCACGAGCGAAGGCCGCCCACTCGCGGAGTCGACCTGCGCCCGTCAAGACTTTTGAAGAAACCGGGTCACTTGTGCAGGCGTGGCATAAAGCGCCGCACCGCCAAACGTCTCGGCGAAGTCAGGCGCCAGAATGCAAGGCACTCTAGCTGCAATCGCCTCAAGCGTCGTTCGTCCGAAGCCTTCCACCCAGTTCGTGTGGTGGTAGTAGACGAACGCGTCGATGCTCCGCAAGAATTCGGAAGGCGGCACAGCGTTGAATGCCATAACCTGCCAATTCGGCGGGATGTCATTCTCGAAGAGCTTGTCGCAATGGGATCCCCAGCCGAGAAAGCGGACACACCGCGGGGCACCGTCCTGATAGATGCGGCTGATTTCTTCCTTCGTGTCCGGCCACTTCGTCCCACTCGGGCCGGCTGTGCCGACCAATGACAAGACAGGTCGGAGTTCTGCGACCACAAGCCCTCGGACGGAGGTTCCGACTCGCAGCTTCCGCAAAGTCGAACGTGTTCGGCCAATTGAAAGCGGCAAGGTGCGCCTCTGTCCAGCCGTGCCGTTCAAATCCCTTCCGTACAGCCTGACCGATCGGGACGAAGCGCATTTCGGGCGCAAGCGCATCAACAGCCGTCACAATTTCGGCAGCGGAATAGTAGGCGTTGCCGCTCACATAGAGATAGGGTTGGTGACAGACGACAAGCGCGAGGTCTGCCGACAACCTTCCCGCAAGATCGGCGACAGCGGGCGCAATGTAAGGATTGTGAACGACGGGATGGGGGCATGGAGAAAACGGCAAGGCGGCTCCCCCCTCGGGCGCCTGCCTTCGGCTTCCAGGCACCAGTCGATGAACGCACCTCTTAGGTCGTCGAACCGGTAAATTGGAAACGGAGAGGCCTCGAGAGCCGAGGCCAGTGCCTGGTTAGTCGGCGTACCTCGAGGGAAGAACGCCAACTCGATAACAAGAATGCCAATCTGAGCGGGCTCGAAACGGCGCGCGAGCGTTTCGATCTCGCTTATGACCGCGGTTGAGGTTCCCCCGGGAAATCGTAAGTCAACACAGAGCAGAAATTGATGCTCCACTGCCTGCCCCCAACGAGCGGTCGATATGGCACTTTGCTAACCATCTCTTAGTAGGGGCCAGTTAATGCAGAGTTTACGTTGCCATGGCTGCCGGCGTGATTGCCCGGGGAGGTTGAAATCTGCCCGGTTGCAGTGAACAACCTCGGCGCGATTTCGGCGGCGACCGTGAAGACCACTTCCGTCTCCACGCCGGCATCAAGTGCGGCTTCCACCGCCTTCTCTACACCGATTGCTTTTGCAAGCGCCTGGATGACCTGCGGGATCAGCGAGCTATTCGGAAAAGCGTTCATGAACGCAATCAGCGCGTCAGGTCCCGCCTTGACCGCCAGTTCGTAGGCCTGCGTCTGTTCCGAAGTCGCCGACTGGAAGACTACCATCGCGGCATTCGACATCACCGGCGATGTCAAGAGGGTGGACGCCGCAAAGATCGCGAACAGCCGGCCCTTTGTAGACTTGCGCATTTTGACTTGCCCCACTCGTGCCTATTTCACCCATATTTGCGTTAGGCGCGTTACCTATTCCTTAGCCTAGGGCCACCGGCGTGTTGGATGGTTGATTGTCGGTAAAGCGTGACCCAGGCGCTTGTTCTTGAGGGTTGCCGAAGTCTTGGACTTCAACGCAGCCTCGACCCCGACAACGCGGCTCAACGGCGGGCGTTAATTCCCAGCGCTCTTTGTTCGCGCTGTGTGAGCCATCGGATCTGATCCGGCGGGACAGACGCCATCTGGCTCGCCATGGCCGTCGACATGCCGACACGCTGCAGATAGCTGTACATGAGCGTCGTTCCCTGTGCGTCTGCGGTCCGCCCGCCATTGGCCGCGGCATGCATGCCAAGTGACGCGCCGGCGCCCAAAGTCTTCGTGCGCCCAGACAGGAAGATGATCGTGCACGCAGAGGCGCAGGATCGTTCGCTCAGGACGACGGTCGACAAACCGCGCCGCCTGATCTCGGTGCCGATCAGCACGGCTTCAAGAACGCGGCCGCCCGGGCCGTCGACCGCGATCACATCAGGGTGCTTACGGTCGAGTTCAGCCTTGAAGCGGGCAAATGCTCCGGGCCCGATAACGCCGCTCAAAACCAGTATGGATTGGTCGTATTGAGGTGTGGCAAGCAACGGAGAGGGTGCCAACACGACAAGATAAATCAGCACAAAAGCCGCGGGGAAAAGGCAGATAAGTCTGCGCCGTCGACCGCACATAATGCTACCTCCGCCATCCCGCGGTCCGTATAAGCGTCGCGGGCGTTCACGGATTGGAAATGTTGCTGGAACGTTAATTCAAAACAGATGTTTTTATCAAGTCGCAAGGTGAGGGGACGCAGCTTGAACCGGCCAGAGTTTGAATTCCTCTTTCGAGACCGAAGCTGCGCTGTGCGGGGCAATCAGCGCGACGGAGGCCAATTGCGACGCTTTTCCTCAGCAACCAAAGCAAGGTCCTCGCGTACATCTCCGCGCAGAGTGCGTCGAACTCGACCTATGCATCCAGCCGAGTTTCTTCCTCGCCTTCGACGGATCCCCCAGCAGGGTTTCGACCTCCGTCGGGCGGAAATAGCGCGGGTCCACCTCCACCAGCACGCGTCCCGTCTCCACGTCGATGCCCTTCTCGTCGATGCCTTCACCTTCCCAGGCGATGTCACGCCGACCTCGGAGAACGCCGCTCCACAAACTGGCGCACCGAGTACTGCTTGCCGGTGGCGATCACGTAATCATCCGGCTCATCCTGCTGCAGTATCAGCCACTGCGCCTTCACATAGTCCTTCGCATGACCCCAGTCACGCTTCGAGTCCAGGTTGCCCAGATAGAGCTTGTCCTGCAGACCCAGCTTGATGCGCGCCACCGCCCGGGTGATCTTGCGCGTTACGAAGGTCTCGCCGCGGACCGGGGATTCATGGTTGAACAGGATGCCGTTGCAGGCAAAGATGCCATAGGCCTCGCGGTAATTGACGCAGATCCAGTAGGAGTAGACCTTGGCCGCCGCATAGGGGCTGCGCGGATAGAACGGCGTGGTTTCCTTCTGGGGCACCTCCTGCACCTTGCCGAACATCTCGCTGGTGGAGGCCTGGTAGAAGCGCGTCTTTTTCTCCAGCCCGAGAATGCGGATCGCCTCCAGCAGCCGCAGCGTTCCCAGGGCATCGGCATTGCCGGTGTACTCCGGCGTCTCGAAGGAAACCGCCACATGGCTCTGGGCCGCGAGGTTGTAGATCTCGTCCGGCTGCACCTGCTGGATGATGCGAATCAGGTTGGTCGCATCGGTCAGATCGCCATAATGCAGCACAAACTGCTAGCAGGAGCCGTTGTCGCTCATCAGCCGCGCCACGGTGACGCCGAGGCTTTGGTAGTAGGCGACGGCGGCCTTGAGGAAGGCGACGGCGCTTTCCTTGCGCTCGTCGGGCAGGATCTGGGAGAAGGCGAGACGCGAGGCATCGTCGATGGCGACGTGGACATATTCCCAGCCGCTGCCGCGCGAGGCAGCATTGCCGGTGCGCTTGCCGGTGATGCGATTGCCGGTTCGCTCGAAGCGGCTAAGCTTCTTGATGTCGATGTGGATCAGCTCGCCGGGATGCTGGCGTTCGTAGCGGCGGATCGGCTCTGCCGGCTCCAATGCAGCGATGCGATTGAGGCCGAGACGCCTGAGGATGCGGCTAACGGTCGCCGGCGAGATGTCTAGTTCGGCGGCGATCTGCTTGCCCGTCCAGCGCTGGCGCCGCAGGGCTTCCACCCGCTCGACAATAGCCGCTGACGTTGGCTGGCGCAGACGATGCGGCCGCGATGAACGATCCCTGACGCCTTCGATCCCTTCAGCCTCAAAGCGCGCCACCATTTGCGTACCGTCCGCGGGCAGACGCCTGAGGTTCGTGCGGCGGCCTTCGGCGTCTGCCCGCTCTGCACCTGTCTCACAACACGCTCTCGACCAAGCGGCGTCAGCCGGGCATTCTTGTGGATGTTCATCCGGTCCTCCGAGGAATCGCTGAAGCTTCGCAACTCCAGCTTCCTCGCCCGGGACCGGGTGGACAACCTACTGAAAGCTCACAGCTAGACTTCCTCTGCGCTAAAGGACACATCGGGTGTCGAGAAGAGCAGCGCCCGAGGCTTCCTCTCGATCGGTGGGGCGGTCGCGCGTGGCAAACAAAAGGAATCCGGCCGATCCGTCAGCAAATGTCCAGGCAAGGACGGTGACTCCCCAATCGCCCATAGAGCCACCCGCAACAGACCTCAGCTCCTTTAGCGAGCGAAATGGGTTGGGTTTCAATTCATCCTCGTCCAGCCGCATGGCCCACCAACTTCGCGAAGCTAGCTGGATTGGAAATAACGACCAGGAGCGCGTGATGGCGCGCTCGAAGGGAGCAATCTTGCGGCGCATGCCAGGATCGATGCACGCGACGTGAATATGAAGCTGGTCCTGTGAGCGCGCCTCCCGGGAGTTGATGGCAAGTGCGATGTCGTCGCGCGAAATTTGCTGCGGGCTGCGCTCAATGAGGAGGTCCCGGACGTTCCACGCCAACTGCCACCAATTTGGACTGCCGTCTGTGAGAAGTTCGGGACTCTCGATACCCGGAATCTTCTTGAGCGGAACCAGAAGAACGTCGGCCTCGCCGGGGCTGGGGACGACGGCAAAACCAGCATGCAACTCGTCGCCAAGCGTCACTCTCAAACATGGGAACGGGCTTTTTGCCAGCCGCTCCATTTGCTCGCAGATATTCACGACCTGGAGCAAGGACCCGGATGGCAGGGCCAAATCGGTGGACGACTGCGCTTGGGCCGATAGAGTCGAGGCCAGTCCAAGAGCCATTAGTGCGCCAAGCCGTAGCACTGCTATTTCTCGACGGGCTGCTTCCGCCAGAGTCGGACACCGGGTCCGTCCTGGGGTGATCCTATAAACTCATTATCGCATCTCGACGAGAAGCCACAGCTGGATTGTGTCAGCGTCCGGCCTGGCTTGACTTCTTCCGAAGCCGAACGCCGGGCGCATCTTCGGGCGAGCCGATAAATTCATTAGCGCATCTTGGCAGCCGCGTGAGCGCGAAAATTCGATTATCGGACATCCCGGCATCGCTTCTATCTTGCGCATGACGAGGTAAGTTGGCCGAATTCAATCACCCACCAACGGGTCTTCCTAGAGCACACCCTCAACATCGGTCTTCCTGAAATCCTCGCCGACATAGAGCAGTCGGCATCCGTGCTCTCTTGCCACTTCGTAGGAGAAGCAATCGCCAAAATTCAGGCCGGCCGAATGCATGCCTTTGCCCCAGTTTTCGTAAGCTTGCGCGACGCGCTTCGCCGACGCCGGTGTCACGCTGACGATCTCGAAACCAAGTCCGTCAATCAGTCGCGCCATCTCCTCGCCGACATTGCGCCGCGCAGCCACAATCAGTGCCTCGGCGATCGTGGCCGCGGAGATAAGAAGATCCTCGTCCGCTTCCAGCGCAACGATACAGGCATCCGCCTCCAATTCATTGAGCACGATCGCCATCAGCGCCGACGTGTCGACCGCAATCATTCGGGCATGCCGTCACTCCCATAGAGGAAATCCTGACTGCGAGCAGCGCTTGCACCAGGCGCTGCCTTGGCGGACGCGGATGCCCGCACTGCCTCAAGAAGTCCGCGGCGGGACTTCCTATCGGGTGCCGCCCTAACCGCGACCAACCGCACGGCGGGATGGCCATGACGAGTCAGGATGACTTCATCCCCCGCCTCGGCGCGCCGAACCAGCTCGGTCAGCTGCCCCTTTGCTTCTGTCACCGGTACGTGCATGGCACTCCGAGTGCGGACCATTTAATGGTCCAATATTTGGGCGAATTCGGGGGCAATTGCAAGCGTCCACTCGGGCCGCGGAAGCCATATCACCGCCCCGCATCGTTCGGCCGCTTCCTGAGCCGAACACCAGGCGTGTCGGCGGGCGAGCCGATAATCGCAGTTATCGCTCTGGGGCTGGCCGGCGTAAGCGCACGCCCGGTGCATCGTCGGGTGAGCCAATAAACTCAATTATCGAATCCGTAAGACGCTGAGGATTCACGAAAAAAATTGAAACTAGAGCGAAATACAGACTCCTGTGCACGAGCAACGCGCAGCCGCGGTTCGTTTGCCGCCATCGCGCGGAGCACTTCGAAGGTTCCGTCGGTCGATCCGTCGTCCGTCACCACGATCCTATCGAAGCCCAGACGCAGATAGTGCCCGATCGTGATCGCCCCGATGTCGACGGCGTCGCGCACGACGCAGACGGCGCCGACCACGCCCTCCGACCCGCGCGACCTGAAAGTCACCTTTCCACTCCTCTTCGAGGCTTCAATTGAACCGACATCCACCCGACGACTAGCTTGTTGAGCTGAGAGTGTCGCCTTGGCCCCATGCATTGGCAAGCCCGAACCCCGATCAAATGATCTGACTTACAGCTGCCACAGCGCATGGCGCGGGGTGCAAAAGGCGTTGAACGGCTCCTACCGGACGATTTCAACCAGCCTGCCGGGCTATGGCGACACGCCTGAAATTCGCCCGAACGACGTCAAGGATGTCGAACCAGGTGCCGGGCATTTCCTGATTTCGACCCACCCGGCGCAATGTGCCACGGTGATCGACCGGCACATCCAAGCCTTTGCCGCAGCCAATCCATAAGGCTTTCGCGAAGACGGTTTGCGCGCGGCATCCGCGCCTAATGAACTGCTTGTTCGCCTCCCGTCGCCTTTCGGCTTAGGGGACTGTCGGATATTTCGTGCGTAAGAAGGCGAGCGAATGGCGGATCAGGTGAACGATGCAGTCTGCACGACCATCTCGGGGAAGACCGCCGTGATCGCCTCGCGGAAGCCCTTCGGGCCGTTGCAATTCACGCGTGGCGTTGCAGCCGGCGCATGCGCAAGCCGGCTACCCCGACAATTGCACGCCGAACGGGAGCGACCGTCGCTTTGTCAGATCTGGTTGAATGCAAGCCGCGTGACCTCGGCTTCCGGGCCCCCCGGGTGAAGCTGGTCGGCTACGGTAATGATAAGCGCTCCGTCGCCCGCATTGCGGATCGTCATGGTTGCGCTGGTGTCGCCATTCACCGGCTTTGGCCAAGTGATCGTCAGCACGATCGCATCGCCAACTCGCCGGCCCGAAAGTCGTGCTGGCCCGATCGAAGAGCCGATATAGACACCCGCGTAGCGCCCCGTTTCCGGATCGTAGTGGATATCGGCGCTGATCTCTCTGGAGAAGATGAACGCGCCACATTTGCCGCCCATCGTGATGCCGTTCGCAGACGGCTGGCCCGTCAGCGTGCATCGCACATGATTGGGATTTTCGTTGGCGCTTCGCCGGACCTCGCCGGACCCGGAGAACGATCCCGCGAATTTGTCGAGGAAATCCGCCTGCGATGCACGATGGCGGGCGATTGAATGCTGCCGGTGATGATCGGGTCGCTTGGCCGTGGCCTCGGCAGCCGCGCCAGCTCGATGTCATTCGCGTCCGGTCTGCGGTGGAATTGGCCATCGGCGATCGCGCCAGGGGTCAATTCCGTGTGTCGCCGACTGTGGCGTGGCCTGAGGTCGTAAGGCAGCGGCGCGATCATATCGGTCTCGTAGGCGAATTGGCGCGCGTGCGCGCGGAGCGTCAGCGCCGCAGTCAATTCCGTATGTTCGACAAGTCAAGGTCAAACGCAGCTGCGATCCGATCGTTGATTTCGGTGGAACTCTGCGCGACGGACGCGCAGGGCAGCATTGCGCTCGCCAAAGCGGTGACGACCAGAGCATAGCGCATCTGCCCAAGAAATGCCGCCGCGTCGGCTGCATAGCCTGTCAGAGTTCGGTATTGCTCCGGCCCCCCTTCCGGCCGAGCCACCTGCATGAACTTCACCTGCGCCAATGATGACGCCCATGATTTTGCACAATCGTAAAATCTTAGCAAAAAATTGCGGCAAATACGTGAGCCCGGAAGATGTTACCGCGGCTCCAAGGAAGATCTGGCTGCTTCAGGAAGGAACCGTCAAACCGCTTGACTTCCCTCCGCGTTATTTTCGAAGAACAGGTTTCCGCCCCGGCTGGAACGATGCCCCAGCGCCTCTTCGGGCGTGCCGGTCGTTGGCGTCGACCCGACTGTCGTTCCTCCGTTCGCAACTCTCACGAACGGCGACCGCGATAGAAGGCAACCGGCAGAAGAACGACCAGCGTCCCGAGCGCGTCGGCTAGCCAATCGCCGACTTCCGCGTCGCGATTGATAAACGGCGTTGCCTGAAGAAGTTCGATGGCCCCCCCGAGCGCAATCGGGCCAATGCCGAGGATGAGCAGAGACCGCCTTCGCCAGGCCGCGGCACCGACAAACGCCAGCACCGCGAACGATAGAAAGTGCTGGACCTTGTCCGGCAGGATGTTCGGAGCGACGCGGCCCGGCGCCAGCGCCGCCAAAAGAACGATGCAGGCAAGAACCCAGAACGCCGCCCGTGCCAGGCCGGACATGCGTCGAGATGTCTGTGGATCGGGGAGCATGCGAAACACTGGCCTGACTAGCAATTCCTGGGCCGCGCCAAGAGTAAAGGTAATGCCAGCTCTCACCGCGCTTCGGCCTTCCTGGACGGCCGACACGATCGACGCCGACCCTTGAGAATTCCTTGTGGCCGCATAGGCGGCGGAAGCGGGAATACTGCCTCCAAGCCACACTTTTCCGACCTTCTTGGCTGGACAAGCCACTGATTCGAGAGACATAGACAGCGCCGCCGCGCCGAAGATTCTCATTAGGAATTGATTTTTCATACCTTTATTGAGGGCGCGATGTTTGCGAGGGTTGGAGCGGGGACGCGTCCGAATTGCCCGCTAGAGGCAGAGTCAGAGTGACGATCGCTGAACAAGGGAATGAGGAGGGGCCAGCCAGGGGCTCCTTCAGGAAGCACGCCGCTGGTGGGTTGGGTATGCGACCGACCGACATCGGCAGCCCGGAATACTTCCACAAGGTCGTCGACTGCCAATGGGCGTGCCCAGCGCATACGCCTGTTCCCGAATACATCCGCCTCATCGCCGCCGGGCGTTACGGCGACGCCTATATGGTCAACTGGTACTCGAACGTCTTCCCGGGGATTCTCGGCCGGACGTGCGACCGACCGTGCGAGCCGGCCTGCCGGCGCGGACGAGTCGAACAAGAGCCGGTGGCCATCTGCCGCCTGAAACGCGTTGCCGCCGACAACAAAGACGACATCACCGACCGTCTGCCGCATGCCGGCAAGGGCAACGGCAAGCGGGTGGCGCTGATCGGCGCCGGACCAGCGTCGTTGACTGTGGCACGCGATCTTGCGCCGCTCGGCTACCAGCTCACTCTGATCGACTCCGATACGCGCGCCGGCGGGATGATCCGCAGCCAGATTCCGCGCTTCCGCCTGCCGGAGTCGGTCATCGACGAGGAGGTCGGCTATATCCTCGAAATGGGAGGCATCGAGACGCGCTTCGGCGAGCGCGTCGACAGCCTCAGGGCAGTCGTGGAGGGAAGGGTTCGACGCGATCTTCGTCGGCACCGGCGCTCCGCGCGGCCGTGACCTCGTTATTCCGGGGCGCGTCGAAGCCTCCGCCAACATCCACATCGGCATCGACTGGCTGTCCAGCGTCTCCTTCGAACACATCGACAAGATCGGCCGCCGCGTCATCGTGCTCGGCGGCGGCAACACCGCGATGGACTGCTGTCGAACCTCGCGGCGCCTCGGTGGCGACGACGTGAAGGTCATCGTGCGCTCCGGGTTCGAGGAGATGAAGGCATCGCCTTGGGAGAAAGAGGACGCGATGCACGAGGGCATCCCGATCCTGAACTACCTCGTTCCCAAGGAATTCACCCATGACGCCGGAAGGCTGACCGGCGTCCGCTTCGAAAAGGTTGCCGCTCACTACGACGACCAGGGGCGCCGGCGACTGGAGCCGACCGGTGAGCCCGACGTGCACTTCGAATGCGATGACGTCCTGATCGCGATTGGTCAGGAGAACGCCTTTCCGTGGATCGAACGCGATCTCGGTCTTGAGTTCGACAGAAGGGGCATGCCGAAGGTCGATGCCGTGACGCACCAGTCGACCCTCCCGCACATTTTCTTTGGCGGCGACTCCGCATTCGGCCCGAAGAACATCATCTGGGCGGTGGCGCACGGGCACGCGGCCGCGATTTCGATCGACAAATATTGTCAGGGCTCGGATGTGCGTGACCGCCCACCGCCGCATGTCACGCTTGTCAGCCAGAAGATGGGCATCCACGAGTGGAGCTACGACAGCGCCATCACGCTGGATCAGCGAAAGAGGGTTCCGCTCCGCGAGCAGAAGAATCGCGCTCGCCGACGTCAAGGCGGAGGTCGAGCTCGGGTTTGATCGGCTGGTCGGCTACGAGGAAGCGCAGCGCTGCCTGAATTGCGACGTGCAGACGGTGTTCACGACACCGCTTTGCATCGAGTGCGACGCGTGCGTCGACATCTGCCCGATTGACTGCATCACCTTCACGGAAAACGGTGAGGAGATCAGACCTTCGCGCTCGGTTGACAGTGCCGGCTGAAAACCTGGCGCAGGACCTCTATATTTCGAGCCCACTGAAGACCGGCCGGATCATGGCCAAGGACGAGGACCTCTGTCTGCACTGCGGCCTTTGTGCCGAGCGCTGTCCGACAGGCGCATGGGACATGCAGAAATTCCTGCTCGACATGACGCACGCGGCCGGTACGAGCGGGTGCTACCGATGAGCGGGTCCCGACCGATGAACGCGCCCATGCCAGCCGTCGCCGTGACGAGCGGAGTTCGCTTCAACGACTTCGTCGTGAAGTTTGCGAACGTCAACGGCTCCGGGTCGGCGTCGGCCAACCGGCTGTTTGCGCGTTCCATTTTTCGAATGGGGGTCCCGGTCGCCTCGCGCAATATCTTTCCGTCGAACATCCAGGGTCTCCCGACCTGGTATGAAGTGCGCGTTTCCGAGGCCGGGCATATCGGCCGGCGCGGAGGCGTCGACCTGATGGTCGCCATGAATCCGCAAACCTGGGCCCAGGATGTCGCCGAGATCGAACCCGGCGGATACCTCTTCTACGATTCGACGCGGCCGATGCCGCCGTCGAGCTTTCGCGACAACGTAACAACAATCGGCATGCCGCTGACGGCGATCTCGAATGCTCGCTACACGGATCCGCGCCAGCGCCAGCTCTTCAAGAACATCATCTATCTCGGCGCCCTCACCGAGCTTCTCGGCATTGACGCGAAAGAAGTCGAGACGCTGATCGGCGAGCAGTTCAAGGGCAAAGACAAGCTGATCCCGCCGAACATCGAAGCGCTCGCCATGGGACGCGAGCATGCTCGTGCCGAGCTTGGTCCGATCGACCTCAAGGTCAGGCGAGCCGACGCCGTCGGCGACCGCATCCTTGTCGATGGCAACACCGCCGCCGGCCTCGGCGCGGTCTACGGTGGCGCGACGGTAGCCGCTTGGTACCCGATCACGCCCTCGACCGCGCTGGCCGAGGCGTTTGCAAAATACTGCCAGAAGTTCCGCGTCGACCCAGTCACCGGCAGGAACCGCTATGCCATCGTGCAGGCGGAGGACGAGCTCGCCGCGATCGGCATCGTGATCGGCGCGACATGGAACGGCGCGCGCGCATTCACCGCGACCGCAGGCCCGGGCATTTCGCTGATGCAGGAGTTTCTCGGCCTCGCCTACTACGCCGAGATTCCGGCGGTGATTTTCGATGTCCAGCGCGGTGGGCCGTCCACCGGAATGCCGACGCGCACGCAGCAATCCGACATCCTCTCGGCAGCCTACGCTTCGCATGGCGACACCAAGCACGTGCTCCTGTTCCCGGAAGATCCCCACGAGTGCTTCGAATTCGCAGCGACGGCCTTCGATCTCGCTGATCGGCTTCAGACGCCGATTTTCGTGATGCTCGACCTCGATATCGGAATGAACGAATGGCTCTGCAAACCGCTCACCTGGGACGACAGCAGGCATTTCGACCGTGGCAAGGTGCTGACTGCGGCCGAGCTTGATGCAGGGCGCGAGTTCGGGCGATATCTCGACGTCGACGGTGACGGGATCGCCTACCGCACCGTTCCGGCCACCCATCCGGACAAGGGCGCATTCTTCACGCGCGGCACCTCGCACAACCGCTACGCCCGATATAGCGAGGAGGGCGCCGACTACGTCGACAACATGGAACGGCTGCTGCGAAAGTTCGCGACGGCAAAGGACTTGGTTCCCGCACCTGTGGAAAAGAAGTCGCAGCACCCGACGCGCTTTGGCGTGATCTGCTTCGGCTCGACCGCGCCGTCGATGCACGAGGCGCTCGAGGATCTCGCCGCCGGAGGCATTCATCTCGACATGCTTCGCGTCCGCGCGTTTCCATTCGCCGATGCGGTCGCGGATTTCGTCCTCGCGCATGATCGCGTGTTCGTTGTCGAGCAGAACCGCGATGCCCAGCTTCGTGCGTTGCTCGTCAATGAATGCGAGCTGGATCCGGCACGGCTGGTCAAGATCCTGCACTATGACGGGACGCCGATCACGGCACGCTTCATCCGGCAGGCGATCGCCGATGAGTGGCATTGGCTCGCCGGACGGCAAGAGGACGCGGCGGAATGACCTACGTCCAGAAGCCTGAGTTTCACCATCCCCACCTGCCGAAGAACAAGCTCGGCTTCACCCATCGCGACTACGAGGGGCGCGTCTCGACGCTCTGCGCCGGGTGCGGGCATGAACTCGATATCGTCGGCGATCATCCAGGCATGTTTCGAGCTCGATCTGCCGCCGCACCGTGTGGCCAAAATGTCGGGGATTGGCTGTTCTTCGAAGACGCCGACCTATTTCCTTGGGCAAAGCCACGGCTTCAACAGCGTCCACGGCCGCATGGCGACCGTCGCGACCGGCGCCAATCTCGCCAACCGCGACCTTATCTATCTGGGCGTTTCCGGCGACGGGGATTCAGCCTCGATCGGCCTTGGGCACTTCGCCCACTGCCTGCGCCGCGGGGTGAAAATGGTCTATGTCGTCGAGAACAACGGCGTCTACGGCCTGACCAAAGGACAATTTTCAGCGACCGCCGATCCAGGCTCGATATCGAAAGGTGGCGTTGGAAACGCCGATGAGCCCATCGACCTCGTATCGATGGCGATCCTGCTTGGCGCGACCTACGTCGGGCGCAGCTTCTCCGGCGACAAGCCTCAACTCGTGCCTCTCCTCAAGGGCGCGATCGAACACCACGGCATCGCCTTCCTCGACGTGATCAGCCCGTGCGTCGCCTTCAACAATCATCCGGGCTCGACCAAGAGCTTCGACTATGTTCGCGAGCACAACGAAGCCGTGAACGCGCTGGAAGTCATGATCCCGCGTGAAGAAATCACTGCGGAATATCCGAGCGGATCGACAACCGATGTCATGCAGCACGACGGATCGATCATTCGCCTGCGCAAGCTCGACGAGAGCTACGATCCGACCGATCGTCTGGCGGCGATGGCGTTTCTCCAAGAGCGGCGCGCAGCCGGTGAAATCGTCACCGGCCTCCTCCATATCAAGGAGGGCACCCATGATCTCAGTGAGCGATTGAACACCGTCGACGTTCCCCTCAATTCGCTAGGCTACGAAGACCTATGTCCGGGTTCCGATGCGATCGAACGCATCAACGCGCAGCTGCGGTAGTCTCTAACATTGGATCGCGGTCGACTTAGATAGAGAGAAGAGAAAGCACGGACCGTGCATCGCCTTCATTTTTCGAGATTCTCGCCAAGCCGGCACCAGCTCTAGACATCCTGGCGCCTCCAAGAACCGCTCCCAGGGATCAGGGCCATCGCCAACCCATTTAATCTGCGCCACATCATCAACGCATCCGGCACGATGACCGTCCTCGGCGCATCCTCCGCCGTGCCGGAGGCCATCGCATCAGCAAGCGCGATCCTGCCGCTCTTCGTGGAGATCGACGAATTGCAGCGCGAAGCAAGCCGCGCGATTTCGGCCGCGACCGGTGCTGAGGCCGGCTTCGTGACGGCATCGTCTTCAGCGGCGATCACGCTTACGATCGCCGCGACCATGACCGGAAGCGACCTTGAGAAGATCGGGCAGCTTCCTGACGCCCGCGGAATGCTTGACGGCGTGGTGATCCAGCGCGGACATTTGATCAACTATGGTGCGCCGATCGACCAGGCGATCCGCCTCGCCGGTGCCCGCGTGGTCGTCGTCGGCGAGGCAAAGCACGCGACGGCGGACCAGCTCGACGCCGCGCTCGATGACACGATCACGGCAATGCTCTTCGTGGTCTCACATCACACCGAGCAGACGGGACAGATTCCATTAGCGGAGGTCGTGGCGGCATGCTCTCGCCGGAGGGTCCCGCTCATCGTCGATGCCGCCTCAGAATACGACCTGAGGCGCTTCATCGCCGCCGGCGCCGACATCGTCATCTACAGCGCCCACAAATTTCTCGGCGGACTGACCGCAGGGATCATCGCCGGCCGCAAGGACCTGATCCGCGCCGCCTATCTTCAGAATCTGGGGATCGGGCGCGGCATGAAGGTCGGCAAGGAGGGGATCGCCGGAGCGATCGCCGCCGTTGCCGCCTGGAGAAAGCGGAACCATGAGGCCGTCCGGCTCGCCGAAGAGGCGCGGGTCGCCCTTTGGATGGAACGGCTGGCGGCCGGTGCCGGTATCCGCGTCGTGCTGTCGCCCGACCCGACCGGAAATCCCATCACCCGTGTGCGCGTCCACGTCGACCCGGAAACCGCCAACACGACGGCCTGGGCTCTCGCCGATCGGCTTGCGGAAGGCGAGCGGCCGGTGATGGTCCGCGACGACGAGATCGCCGGCGGCTATTTCGAGCTCGATCCCTGCAACCTCTCCGACGGCGAGGCGAAGGACGTCGCGGAGCGGATCCTTGCCGAGCTTTCCCGCTGCAGCACGGAGCCGCCAAGACTGGAAAGCTTCGCGGACTGGTCGGCCAGGCGGGAGGCGGCGCTCCTCGCCTGGCCTGATCGCATCATCGAATAGCCGTCAGCGTTACGCGCGTCTCCCGCATCGCCGCGACTGAGGGTTTCACAATCGTTAATTCATAATTCCATTTGACTGAATATTTTCTTGCGTTAGCGTTGGAGCATCGGCAAGGGGGCGCGAAAGCCCGATGGCGCTGAGGGGAACCAATCAGGAATTCGGCCGGCCGTACAATCGGCGGATCGTGCTTGAGACGATCCGGTTGCACGCGCCGATCAGCCGCGCCGGTATCGCCAGGCGCGTTGGCCTCACCGTTCAGACCGTATCGACGATCGTCCACGAGCTGGAGCGCCAAGGGTTTCTGCTGGCGCGGCGCGAGGCGCCGAAGGGGCGCGGTTCGCCGGCGTCCGTCCTCTCGCTCAATCCCGAAGGCGGGTTCGCGGTCGGGGTCCACGTCACGCCGCTCGGCCTTGAGGCCGCGCTGATCAATCTCGCCGGCGAAGTCGTCGGCCGGGACCGGCGCGACCTGCCGCAGGTCGATCCGCAAACCGCCTTCCGCGAGATCGAAGCGCTGGTGCGCGATTTCGGCACCCTTCGGCCCAAGGGGAGGATGCTCGGCGTCGGCATGGCGATGCCCGGCCCGTTCGACGTCGAGTTCGATGAGCTTCGTCGGGCCAACGACGCTGGAGGGCTGGAAGGACGTCCCGCTCCGTCATAGCCTGACGCTGGCGACAGGCCTGCCGTCCTTCATCGAAGCCGACCTCGCCGCTGCCGCTCATGGCGAGCGCCTCTATGGCTGCGGGCGTGATTTCCGGAACTTCTACTGTCTCTATTTTGGCGTCGGCCTCGGTGGGTGCATGGTCCATGACGGCAACGCGCTTCGCGGCGCCTGGGGCAATGCCGGGGAGATCGGCCACATCCCCGTCGTCCTCGACGGTGATCCATGTCCCTGCGGCAATCGCGGCTGCCTTGAGCGCTATCTGTCATTTGAAGCCTTCGAGCGGCGCGCTCGCGCGGTGGGCGAAGCCCAATGGCTCGCCGAGGTCGCGCCGATCTTCCGTGCGGCGATCGTGACCATCGAGAACCTGTTCGATCCCGAGACGATCATCGTCGGCGGGCTTGCGCCGAAGCCGCTCGCGCAGCTGCTGCCGCGGCTGGTGGCGGCGGCGGCGCCGTTGCCCAATTCGATCGCGGCCAGAGCGACGCGGACGGCGGACCGGTTGACGCTGTCGGCGGCTGGCCCCGACGCGGTGCTGCGCGGCGCGGCGGCGCTTGCCGTCTCGGGCGTTCTGTCGCCGCGCTTCGGTCTGATGTTCACACAGGATGTCGGTCGCAACCGGCACGACTCGATCATGCTCGATGAAGCAGGAGCACGGGTGGCATGAGCGAGGGCGAACCGCTTCTCCGCCTGGAGAACATCTCCAAGCATTTCGGCGCCATCGAGGCGCTTTCCGACGTCAGCTTCGACGTCAATCGCGGCGAGGTCGTAGCGCTTCTCGGCGACAACGGCGCCGGCAAATCGACACTGGTCAAGATCATCGCCGGCGGCCTGGCGGCAAGCGGCGGACGCATCCTCTTCGACGGAGAGGAGCGGCAATTTCACCTCGCCGGCCGAGGCCAAGGCAGGCCGGCATCGAGACCGTCTACCAGGACCTCTCGCTCTGCACGAATGTCGACGTCGTCGCCAACTTCTTCATGGGGCGCGAGCTGACGCGGCAGCGTGCTCGGCATCCCTATCCTGAGGGAGCGCGAGATGCAGGAGGAGACAGAGAAGGCGCTCGCGCCGGCGGCACGTCCATTCCATCGCTCAGAACGCGGGTCGAGAACCTTTCCGGCGGTCAGCGCCAGGCAATCGAGCTCAACCGGTTCGTCCACTGGGGCGGCAAGCTGGTGCTGCTCGACGAGCCCTTCGCGGCGCTCGGCGTGGAGCAGACGCGGCGCGGCATGGAGATGATCGAGCGCGTCCGCGCGCAGGGGATCGGCGTGATCATGATCACGCATGTGATGGCGCAGGCCTTTCAGGTCGCCGACCGCGATTGTCGTGCTTCGGCACGGCACCGTCGCCGGCAATGTCGCAACCGGCACGACCTCGCCGGAAGAGATCGTGCGGATGATGACTGGCGGACATCGGTCGCGCTGGCAGTCGCAACGTTGGTGAAGAAGAAGGGAGACGTGCATGAAATCGCTGTTTCGAATGCTCGTGGGGGCGGTCGTTGCGATCGGTCTCACGGCCGCGGCGGGGACTGCCGCCGCTCAGGAGATGAAGGGCAAGATCTACTATCTCGTCCCAACGCTCCTCGACGAGTTCCAGACGGGCTCGATCGACGCCATCACCAAGTTCATGAAGGACGTCGGCTACGAGGTCGTATCGCTCGACGCCCAGAACCGGAGCGATCTGCAGCTGAACCAGATCGACGACGTGATCAACCTGAAGCCGTCCGCCGTCATCCTCGCGGCCGTCGACTTCGACGCCGCCAAGGCGGGCATCGAGAAGATGCGCGCCGCCGGCATTCCGGTGATGATCTTCGACCGGCAGATCACCTCCACCCCGACCGATCTCACCTCCGTCGCCGGCACGGTCGAGATCGGCCACATCGCGGCGCAGGAGATCAGCCGGCTGCTGACCGAGAAATACGGCTCGGTGAAGGGCAAGGTGCTGCAGATCCTGGGTGATCCCGGCGACCCCTACACCCTCGATATCCAGAAGGGTTTTGAGGAGAAGATGGCCGGCAACCCCGATGTGACCATCATCACGCACGCGGCGATGCAGTGGGAAGCGTCGAACGCCGGCAACATCGCGCAGGACCAGCTGCTGACCGAATCCCGACATCGACGTCATCTTCGTGCACGCGGCGCACTCTCGCGGTCGCCGTCGCGGCCGTGCTTGAGGCGCAGGGCAAGAAGCCCGGCGACGTCATGCTCGTCAGCTCCAACGGCGCTCCGGTCGGTCTCGACCTGATCCGCAAGGGCTGGGAGCAGGTCGAGGTCGAGCAGCCGATGTATGCGCAGGCCGCCGCCCTCGCCATGTTCGCCGACAAGGTGGTGAACAAGGAGGAGATCAAGGCCGGCACCTACGACGTGACCGGGCTTCAGTCTGAGATGACGATCGAGTCGTGGGGACCGAACATCAAGATCCCGGGTGCGGCGATCACCAAGGACAACGTCGACGATCCGACGCTTCTGGGGCAACCTGAAGCCGCCGACGGAGCCGGTTACGTCCGTCGAGTAGCGCGGGCGCGAACGAAACCGCGGGCGGCGCGGGGCTTGCCTCGCGCCGCCTGTTTCGCGCCCAGCTGACGACGCCCCTCGGAACGACAATCTTGCAGCACGGCTCAAAATGACGACCACCACCTCGAGCACGCCGATGCGCCATGCCGCGCAGCTTTCGCCGCGGCAGCGCTTCGTCATTGAATTCGTGCTCGACAACCTTGTCTGGTTCATCCTCGTCGTGGTGCTCGCGGCGTTCTCGCTGGCGATCCCGCACTTCATGCAGATCGGGATCCTGCTCAACATCCTGGAGCAGTCGACCTTCGTCGGGATCATCGCGGTCGGGCTGTCGCTGACGCTGATCGCCGGCCACATGGATCTCTCCATCGAGTCGGTGATGGCGCTCGCGGCGATGACGATCTCGCTCATCTTCGGCACCGGCGGCGCCGGTGCGGGTTTTGCGCTTCACCCGGCTTGGCTGGCGTTGCCGGTCTCGCTGGCGATGGCGCTTGCGGTCGGCGCCATCGTCGGGTCGGTCAACGCCTTCCTGGTCGTCCGTCTCGGCATCAACGCCTTCATTGTCACGCTCGCCTCCTACATCTGGGGGCGCGGGCTGGTGGTGGCGATGTCGGGCGGCCGCTCGGTCTATGGCCTTCCCGACTCGATGCGCGTCATGGCGATCGAGCGCCCGCTCGGCGTGCCGCTCCTCGCCTGGATGCTGATCCTCGATCTACGTCGTCTTCGCCTTCATCCTGACCAAGACGCCCTTCGGCCGGCATCTCGTCATGATCGGCGGCAATCCGGTCGCGACCTTCCGCGCCGGCATCCGTGTCAACAAGGCCGTCGCGGCGGCCTTCATCCTCTCCGGCGTGCTCGCCGGCTTCGCCGGCTGGCTGCTCGCCTCGCGCACCGCCGGTGCCACCGCCAATCTTGGCATCGGCATGCTGTTTCAGGCCTTCGCGGCCGTGGTCATCGGCGGCGTCAGCCTGAAGGGCGGCTTCGGGCGGCTCTCCGGCGTGTTCGCCGGCGTGCTGCTCCTCTCCTCGATCCAGACGGCGATCAACGTCATGGGCATGCCGCCGCACTACACGCAGATGATCCAGGGCTCGCTGGTGCTTGCCGCGGTCCTGCTCGACACGCTGAAGACCTCGGTCCGCCGGCGTTATCTCTGACCGATCGGAAACCGGCATGGGAAAGAGGCTGGAGAACCGGGTGGCGCTGGTGATCGGAGCGGCGCGCGGCATCGGCGCCGGCATCGCCGAGCGCTTCCTGGAGGAAGGCGCGCGCGTCGTCATCGCCGACACCGAGGCGGCGGAGGGAACGGCGACCGCGGCGCGCTCTCGCGGAACGCGCGCCGTGCGTCTTCGTCGAGACCGACGTCAGCGACAAGGCGAGCGCCGAAGCGGCCGTCGCGACGGCCGTCGACAGTTTCGGGCGGCTCGACATCCTGGTCCAAAATGCCGGCATCTATCCCTGGACGCTGATCGAGAATATCTCTCCGGAGGAATGGGACGGCGTGCTCGCCGTCAACCTGAAGGGCACGTTCCTCGCGGCGCAGGCTGCGCTGAAGCCGATGAAGGCGCAGCATTACGGCCGCATGGTCTTCACCTCCTCCATCACCGGCCCGCGCGTCTCAAGCCCCGGCCACGGCCACTATTCCGCGTCGAAGGCCGGCATCAACGGCTTCATCCGCGCCGCGGCGATCGAGTTCGCCGGCTACGGCATCACCGTCAACGGCGTCGAGCCCGGCAATATCCTGACGGAAGGCATGAAGGCGCATCGAAGCGCCGCGTTCATCGCCAGCATGGAGACAGATGGTGCCGCTCGGACGGCTCGGCACGCCGCGCGACGTCGCGAACGCCGCGCTCTACCTCGCCTCCGACGAAGCCGAATATGTGACCGGAACGACGATCGTCGTCGACGGCGGGCAGACTGTGCCGGAAGGAAGCGATTTCAGGATCGCGCCCCAACGGGCCCTCGTAGCGAATTGTGGAATTACGTGCCCTGCCGCCGGCTGGCTCAATGTCGGCAGAAGTGCGTGGCGCTAAAATGCCGCTGCACCAGTTCCGTCTGCGTCTTGGCCGGTGGCTCACGCGGCGTCTCAGCGTCGCGGAATGAATCCGCGCCGTCGTTCGGACGCCATTCGCCACCGAAGACGATCCCCCGGCTCACAAGGCGCTCATTGCCGGTCAGCGTCTGGCCGACGGAATCGACATAGCCCACCCGCCCCGGCTTCAGCGAAAGTAGCGCCGCGTCGCCGATCGAGCCGACCGATAGCGCGCCGAGATCGCTTCTTCCGATCGCTCTCGCCGGCCGCTCGGTGACTGAGCGGATGACCTCCACCAGCGGCATGCCGAGCACGAGGAGCTTCGACATGCAGACAAGGAGGTCGAAGGCCGGCCCCGCGACGTTAAGGAGATGCACGTCGCTGGAGATCACGTCCGGCATGAAGCCGCCCTTCAGCATCGTCTTCGCCACCTCGAAGTCGAAGGACCCCATGCCGTGGCCGATGTCGAAGATCACGCCGCGCTCACGCGCCTCAAGCACCTCCTCCTTGATGCCGCCGATCGCGGTTACCCCGGCGTTCGGGAACGGCCGGAAGCAATGCGTCAGCACGTCCGATTGCCTTAGCAGCCGCAGCACGTCGGGCTGGGTGGGGGGCGGCTCGTCGATATGCGCCATCACCGGAAGCTGCAGGGCGTCCGCCGCCTCGACTGCGAGTTCGACCGGTGCGGTCGCGGTGCCGGCGCCGGCAATTCGCCCGGAGCGCACCTTGATCCCGACGACGACATCCTTGTGGGCACGCGCGCAGGCGACCGCCTCGCGGGGATTGAGGAGCACAGAGATCCCCGCACTCGCCGTACATGACGCTGGTGGAGAAGCCAAAAATGCCGGGGAAAGAGATGTTGACGAAAGCGAGGATGCGCACATTCGCTGGCTCGATGACGTGCGCGCGAAAGCCGAGGAAGTTGGCGGCGCCCGCGCTTCCCGCGTCCACATAGGTGGTCGTCCCGCTGCCGACCGACAGCCGCTCCGCGTCAACGCCGAGCGAGGTCCCGCCCCAATAGACGTGGCTGTGAAGGTCGATCAGGCCCGGCGTCACCAAAGAGCCGCTCGCGTCGACCACCTTTTTCGCGCGGTCGGCCGGAATGCCCGTGTCGATCGCCGCGACGCGCCCACTGGAAAAGGCGACATCGCGCTCAGCGTCGATGCCCGAAACCGGATCAATCAGGCGACCGCCGCGTAACAGAAGATCAAAGTCCATCGAAGCCTTCTTCCTAACCGGCGCTAGTGGAGACCGACCGTGCCCGGACCGTCATTACGCTTCGCCGCGCGATAGACGGGGGTTTGGATCCCTTCGAGCCGCGCCTTGAGCTGCAGCGCGACGAATTTCGAATAGAAGCGCGACAGTGCGAGATTGCCCCCGTGGAACCAGAGCGCCTCCTGCGCCGTCGGCTTCCACATGTTGCGCGGCTCGCCGTGCCAGGGACCCGGATCGCCGCGCACGCCCGAGCCGAGCCCCCAGCACGGGCCGATGCGGTCGGCGACCTCGCGCGACACGATTTCCGCCACGACCTCGTGCATCGAGTGATAGCCGGTGCAGAAAATGACCACGTCCGCAGGGAGCTCCTCGCCGTCCTCGAAGCGAAGGCCGGACGGCGTGAAGGATGCGATCTCCACGCCGCTCTTCACCTTGATCTCGCCCTTCATGATCAGCTCGGAGGCGCCGACGTCGATGTAATAGCCGGAGCCGGTGCGGTAGGCCTTCATCATCAGGCCCGTCTCGTCGTCGCCGAAATCGAGCGCCAGCCCGCTCTCGCCGAGCCGAGCATAGAAATCCGCGTCGCGGGCTCTGATCGTCTCGTAGAGTTGGCGCTGTCCCGGCGCGAGCAGCGCGAAAGGCGTCGAGGCGACCAACATGTCGGCGACATCGACGGTGATCCCCTTCGCGACCGCGCTTTCCGAATAGATCTCGAAGGCAAGCTCCATCAGCGTATCGGAACGCACGACGGTCGTCGGCGAGCGCTGCACCATGGTGACATCCGCCCCCGCCTCCCAAAGGTCGACCGAAACGTCGTGGCCGGAACTGGCCGAGCCGATGACAACCACTTTCTTGCCCTTGAATTTGCGGCCGTCGGAATAGTCGCTCGAATGCAGGATCTCGCCTTTGAAGTCCTCGGTCCCCGCCACTTCGATCCGCCGCGGCGGGCCGTAGGCGCCGGTCGCGAACACCACGGTCTTCGGCTTCAGCGTGACCTCCTCGCCGTCGCGCTCGAGCGTCACCGTCCATTCCTTCGCCTTGTCGTCGTAGGCGGCGGCGACACAGGTTGTCGACGTCCAATAGTCGAGCTCCATGACCTTGGCGTACATCTCCAGCCAGTCGCCCATCTTGTCCTTCGGCGTGAAGACCGGCCAATGGTCGGGGAACGGGATATAGGGCATGTGGTCGTACCAGACCGGGTCGTGCAGCACGAGCGAGCGGTAGCGCTTGCGCCAGGAATCGCCGGCGCGCGCATTCTTCTCCACGACGATCGCCGGCACGCCGATCTGCTTCAGCCGCGCGCCGAGCGCTATGCCGCCCTGCCCGCCGCCGATCACCAGGCAGAACGGTTGGCGCGTGTGGCCAAGCTCTGTCGTTTCGCGCTCGCGTGCCTCAAGCCACGTTTCGCGCTTCCGATCCGCCTGGTGGCGGATGCCGAGCGGACGCGTCGGGCCGGTCTTTTCCTCGAAGCCCTTCAATTCCGTCATCGCGGTCAGGATGGTCCAGCACTTCCCGTCGCGGAGCCTGAGGATGCCCTCGCCGCGCGCGACCTCGGTCTCGAAGGTGAACCAGGCCTCGATGGTGGCGCCGTCGGACGCCGCCTCGCCTTTCAGCGCAAAACCGTGCGGCTTCGTCGCAGCGAGCGCCGCCTGCAGCATGGCGGCGATGGCCCCCTTCCCTTCCATCGTCTCGATGTTCCAGGTGAAGGTCAGCAGGTCGCGCCAATAGCTCTCCTCCAGGAAGAGCGCCGTCACCGCCGAGACATCCTCCGTGGCAAGCGCCTTGGAGAACGAAGCGAGCCATTGGGTGGCGACTGCCGATGGTGCCTTTTCCAACATCCCCCTCACCCGAAGAGCGTCGTCATCCAGCGGCTGATCCGGGCTCCGTGCCAGCGGTGCCGGAACCGAGGATGAATGCTCCGTTCCCTCGCGGTGGCTGAGCACGGTGTATTTGATGCGGCGAAGCGTCTCGCGCGCCGCGCCGCCGAGACGATAGCCGACGGCGACGGAGACGAGATCGATGATGGCGAGAAACGCGAAGCGCGACGCCGTCGGCTTCAGCGTGTCGGGATATTCGGGGATCGACACGGTCAGCCGGATGTCGGCGACGCGCGAGAGATCGGAGGCGGGCGCCGTCATGCAGATCGCCTTGGCGCGATAGTGGCGCGCAAGCTCGACCGCCTCGACGACCTCTGGCGTCCGCCCGGTCGCCGAGATCGCGATCACGAGATCGCCCGGCTTCAAGGTGGAAGCCGTCATGCGCATGAGATAGGGGTCGGAATAGGCCGACACCGTCACGCCGTAGCGGAAGAGGCGGTTCTGCGTCTCCGCCGCGAGCGCCGACGAGCTGCCGCCCATGCCGAAGACCAGCACCTGCCCGGCATTCGCCACCAACTCCGCCGCCGCGCGCACCGCGTCGGGATCGATCTCGCGCTCCACCGCGTCGAGCGCGTGGCGCGCCTCGCTGAAGACGAGGCCCCAGAACGGCATGCCGTTGTCGTTCTGCGATTCAGGCGGGTGCGCCAGATAGAGGCCGCCGACGACAAGGCTTTGCGCCAGCTTCAGCTTGAAGTCGCGCACGCCCTCGCAACCGATCGCGCGACAGAAGCGGGTGACGGTCGGCTCGCTCACCTCGGCGCGCCTGGCAAGCTCCGCATTGGAAGCATCGACGGCGAAGCGCACTTCGTCGAGCACGACATCGGCCACCCGGCGCTCGGCCGGCCGCAGACCGTCGTAGGCTGCCTTTATCTGGGCGATGATATCGGGAACACGCTTCGGATGCGCCGGCCGGTCGAGCGAACCGCTCTCTTCGTCGGGCTCCGGCCAACTCCGCCCATGCTCCTCAACCATAGGCTGCCTCCCGTCGACGGGCTCCTTGATGCCTTTTCGGCGAGCCCCTGACCGCGGAAGTATGTAGGAAAGTTACACACCTTGCAAGCGAGTCTGTCCCGGTCGACACCGAGTTAGCCTGTGCATCCGCTAATTTTCCGGGGTTCAGCCGCGTTCGCTTGACTCATAAGTTGGATAGTTACACACTCCCGCCCCTGATCCATCGGGATGAAATTCTCGGTCCAAGGACCGGCAGCGAGGATTTCGAGGGGGCATGAACGCGCTCGACACACGGACCCCGAAGCTGCGCGTCCGCCAGGCGACGAAGATCTACAACACCGCCTCCGGCGACCTTCTCGCCATCGACCGTTGCAGCCTCGATGTCTGGTCGGGCGAGATCGTCTCGATCGTCGGGCCTTCCGGCTGCGGCAAGACCACGCTTTTGTGGTCGATGTCGGGACTGCACAGCCTGACCGCCGGCGACGTGCTGCTCGACGGCAAGGAGATCGTCGGCCCGACGCCGAAGATCGGCATCGTCTTCCAGGACGCCAACCTGCTTCCCTGGCGCAATCTCGACGCCAACATCCACTTCCCCTTCGAGATCACCGGCGCCAGGCCCGACCGCGAGTGGGTCGCAAGCCTCGTCAACCGCGCCGGCCTCGACGGCTTCGGCGGCAAGTTCCCGCGCGAGCTGTCGGGCGGCATGCAGCAGCGCGCGGCACTGGTGCGCGCGCTCTCCTTCAAGCCGTCGGTGCTTCTGATGGACGAGCCGTTCGGCGCGCTCGACGCCTTCACCCGCGAGGAGATGAACCGCCTGGTGGAGGAAATCTGGCTCGATGCGCCGACCACCATCGTTTTCATCACGCATTCGATCGAGGAGGCGATCTTCCTCTCCGACCGCGTCATCGTCTTGAGCCCGCGGCCCGGACGCGTGGCGGCCGAATATCCGGTGCCCTTCGAGCGACCGCGCTCGCTTGAGATCATGTCGACGAAGGAGGTCTTCGACCTCACCAACGCGATCAAGATGGAGATCGTCGGCGAGCGGAAGAGCATGGCTTCCAGGCATCAGATGCAGCAGCAGGCTGCGCAATAGGAGTGACGAGCAAGGTGGCCGATCCAGACGCCATTCCCGAGTTCCCGAAGGGCAAGACCGCCGACGGCGGCAGCGTCGGGATCGCAAACCTCTCCGCCTTCGCGGCCGGGTCGGGGACGCGCTCGGCGGCCGAGATTTTCGCCATCATCGTCGTCGCCATCATCATCATCGGCGGCACCGAGCTGGCGCTCAGGTTCTTTCACGTGCCGAGCTACATCATGCCGCCGCCAAGCGAGATCGCGGTCGCGCTGGTCAAGGATTTCCCACTGATCCTGCCGCATCTTCGCGACACGCTGGTGGAGCTCTTCTCAGGCTTCGCCATCGGCGCCCTGATCGGCCTCGTGCTCGCCGCCGTGATCACGCAGTTCCCCTTCCTGGAGAAAGTGATCGCCCCCTACATCCTGCTCCTCGTCACGACGCCCATGCTGGCGCTGGTGCCGCTCCTGATCCTGCGCTTCGGCTTCGGCTATACGCCGCGCATCATTGCGGTGGCGCTTGCCGCCGGCCCGATGGTCATGATCAACGCCGCCACCGGCTTCCGCCGCGTCGACAGCGGCAAGATCGCGCTCGCCCGCTCCTACGGCGCGGGTGTGCTGCAGATCTTTTGGAAGATCCGCGCGCCGATGGCGCTGCCGATGATCCTGGTCGGGCTGATGATCGGCGCGATCTTCGGACTTCTGACCGCGGTCGGCGCGGAGATGGTGGGCGGCGGCTTCGGGCTCGGCAACCGCCTCACATCCTATTCATCGATGATCCAGATGCCGCAGTTCTTCGCGGTCGTCGTGATCCTCTCCACCCTCGGCATCCTGATCTACGTTCTCTTCTTCCTGATCGGGAAGAAGTGGGCGAGCTGGGAGGCGTGAGCGGAGAGAGAAGCAACGGCGCGCGGGAAGGCAAGAGTTCGGGAGACGGTAAGAGTGGAAGGGAGAGTGTCATGACGAAATGGAGAAATGAAGGTCTGAGCCGCCGCACCTTTCTGCAGGTGACGGGAAGCGGGGTGGTCACGGCGACGGCGCTCGGCACGTTCGGCGTCCTGAGCCCGGCGGCGGCCGAGCCCTACGGCACGTTCACCTGGATATCGCCGCGCGGCACGCTCGAAGTGCTCGACGACTATCCCTACTGGACGGCGAAGCGGGCCGGCTATTTCGGCGATCTCAAGACCGATATGCAGCCCGGCCCCTCCGACGGCACGGCGACGGTGAAGTTCGTCGATGTCGGGCAGGCCGACATGGGCTTCCCCTCGCCCGGCGTCTATTCCTTCGCCATCCAGAACGGCATGAAGCTGATGTCCGTGTTCCACATGGGGGCGCGCGACACCTTCTCGCTCGCCTTCCGCAAGGGCGAGGGCATGACCGATCTGAAGGGCCTGGAGGGCAAGACCATCCTCCTCGGCTCGCAGGCCTGGCAGTCGATCGTCGATCCGATGCTCGCGGTGCAGGGGGTCGACATCACCAAGGTGAAATACCTCGAGGCCGGCTGGCCGACCTGGGGAACGGCACTCGCCGGCGGCGAGGGCGACGCGGCGCTCTCCTGGGAAGGGCTCCGCGCCGAGTGGATCGCCAAGAACCTCGACTTCGAATACTGGCTCGGCGTCAAGAACTCGCCGCTTCCGGCCAACACCTTCGTGGTGCGCGCCGCCGACCTCGAGGACCCGGACCGCAAGGCCTTCCTCGGCCAATATCTCCGCGGCTGGGCGATGGGGCTTGAGTTTGGCTACCAGAATCCGCGCGCCTCGGTGGAGGCGGTGTTCGAGCAGTTCCCGACGCTTGCCAGCAATCTCGGGCCGGAGCTCGGCACCACCTCGATCATCGAGCAGATCAACGTCTTCCGCGGCGACATGGAGAAGCGCGGCGGCTGGGGGTGGCACGACATGTCGAGCTGGCAGGCCTTCTTCGACGAGATCCACAAGATCGGCCAGATCACCGACCCGGTGAAGGCGGTGGACGTCTGCACCAACGACCTGATCGGCCCGGCCAACGACTTCGACCACGACAAGGTGAAGGCCGACGCTGACGCCTATCAGCTGAAGGACGACATGGCCGCGATCGACGTGGAATCGATCAAGGCGCACATGTTCGACCAAGAGGTCAAAGGCTGATTGAACGCGACGAACGGGCGGGCGGCGCGCGCCGCCTGCCCTCTCGAACAAGACCAAAGGGGAGAAGGGGTCATGCCCGACAAGGTGAAGGTGCTCGTCGTCGGCCTCGGCAACATGGGCGCCTCGCACGCGAGCGCCTACCACCGGCTCGACGGCTATGAGATCGCCGGGCTGATGAGCCGCTCGATCACGAGCAGGACGCTTCCCGACGAGCTTTCCGGCTATCCGCTCTACGAGGATTTCGAACAGGCGATGAAGGAGACGAAGCCCGACGCGGTCTCCATCAATTCCTGGCCGAACACGCACGCCGAATATGCGATCAAGGCGATGAACGCCGGCTGCCATGTGTTCATGGAGAAGCCGATCGCCACCAATATCGAGGACGCGAAGAAGGTCGTGGCGGTGGCGCGCGAGAAAAGCGCAAGCTGGTGCTCGGCTATATCCTGCGCGTGCATCCCTCCTGGGTGAAGTTCATCGAGGTCGGCAAGACGCTCGGCAAGCCCCTGGTGATGCGCCTCAACCTGAACCAGCAGTCGAGCGGCCCGGCGTGGAGCTGGCACAAGAACCTGATCGACTCGCTCGATCCCGATCGTCGATTGCGGCGTGCATTATGTCGACGTGATGTGCCAGCTGACCGGCGCCAAACCGGTGCGCGTGCACGGCATCGGCGCCAAGCTCTGGGCGGAGGCGGCGAAGCAGAATTACGGCCACCTGCACGTCACCTTCGACGACGGATCGGTCGGCTGGTACGAGGCCGGCTGGGGCCCGATGATGAGCGAAGAGGCGTTCTTCGTGAAGGACGTGGTGGGGCCGAAGGGCGCGGTGTCGATCGCCGCCAACCAGGCCTCCCGCGGCGAGGACATGGACCTCTCCGATTCCGCCGATATCGACAAGCACACCAAGACTGACGCGATCCGCGTGCACCACGCCAAGGTGGACCCGAAGACCAAGGAGTTCACTGAGCCGGATACGCTGATGAGCATGGCCGACGAGCCGGGCCACCAGGAGCTCTGCGACCGCGAGCAGGCTTATTTCCTGAAGGCGATCCAGGAGGACCTCGACCTGTCGGAATCGATGGAGGCGGCGGTGAACAGTCTGAGAATCGTGCTCGCGGCCGAGCAGAGCATCGAAGAGAAGCGGGCGATCGAGCTCGACTAGCGAAGCGGCGGGCCTTCAGCCGGCCGCCTCCGTGTCCATGATGGCGACCACGCTCGGATGGTCGCAGAGGGCCGCGACCGGCCACTTCTCGCTGTCATCGCAAGCGAAGAGCTGCCGCATCGGCTCCGCTTTCGACCGGCCGAAGGCGACGAGCAGCACATGCCGCGCCTCAAGAACGTTGCCGAGGCCGATGGTGATCGCGTGGGTCGGCGCGGCCCGGCTCGCAGCGAGGTCGGGCGCGTTCGCCTCCAACGTCTCCGCGGTCAGTGCCACGACTCGGGTGCGCGAGGCGCGCGGCGAGCCCGGCTCGTTGAAGCCGAGATGGCCGTTCCGACCGACCCCGAGCATGAGAAAATCGAAACCGCCGCAGCGCTTGATCAGCGCCTCGTAGCGCGACGCCTCCGCGTCGGGATCGGCGGCGCGTCCGTTCAGGAGATGCACGCGCTCCGGATCGAAATCGGTTCGCCCAAGGACATGCTCTCTCAAGTAGCCCGCGAAGGACCCTGCATCCTCCGGACCGAGGCCGACATATTCGTCGATCATCAAGAGCGTCGCCGCCTTGAAGCTGACGGCGCCCGCGCGACACGCCGCGGCGAGCCGGTGATAGACGGCAAGCGGGGTGTGCCCCGTCGGCAAAGCGAGGACTAGGTCGGGCTTCGCGTTGACCGCGGCGACGATCTCCGCCGCCGCCTCGGCGGCCGCCCACTCGCGGTCAGGAGCGACGCGTCGCGTCGGCATCGGCACGAAGTGTCGCCCTATCCCCGACGCGTCAGGCCGAGCGTCCGCGCGCATCGACGGGAAGCGCACCGAGGAGCGCGCCGCCCGCCGTCAGGAAGACGCGGTCGAAGAGATTGGCGACAACGCAGGCGTGGTTCGGGAGCACGCGTACGCGCTCGCCGAGCTGCGGCGGATTGGGGCAGGCCGACACATCGACATGGCCGTGCTCCTCGCTCAGGCCATAGATGCGCGCTTCCGGATAGCCGAGGATCTCGCCATAGCCTTCCAGGCCGAGGAGATCGCTGGTCAGCGCCTTGGAGCCGGAATCGAGGATGGCGCGATCCGGCGCCGGCCGGCTGACGACGGTCGCAAGCACCGTCTCCGCGCAGTCTTCGATCGTCGCCGTGCCGCGGCTGACGAGTGAGCGGTCGTTATAGATGTAGGTGCCGGCCCGGTATTCGGTGATCGGGCCGAGCCCCTCGTCGCTCCACATGTCGGGCGTGCCGCCGCTGGTGACGACGGGAACCGCAAGGCCCGCGTTCAGGCAGGCGGCGATCACCGTGTCGAGTGCGGCCGCCGACTGCGTCCGCCCGCCAGCGGCCGGATAGGTCATCAACCCGCCGAAGCTTGCGCCGGGGAGCTTCGTGATCTGCGCGGCAAGTCCGGCGATTGCCGCCGGATCGGAAAGCCCGCAGCGGTGGCCGCCCGTGTCGCATTCGACGAAGAGCGTGATCGCACCGCCGGCCGCTGCCGCGGCGCCGGAGACGGCTTCGGCAACGAACAGGCTATCGGCGACCGCCGAAAGCCGGCAGCTCTTCGCGAGCGTTCCGAGCCGGTGCAGCTTGCGGATGCCGAGCGTGTTGGTGGTGAGCAGAATGTCGTCGATGCCGGCATCGGCCATCACCTCTGCCTCGCCGATCGTCTGGCAGGTGATCCCGATCGCGCCCTCCTCGATTTGCCTGAGGGCGAAGGCCGTCGTGCGGTGCGTCTTGATATGCGGCCGGTTCTTCAGGCTCGCGCCGTCGCAGCGCTCCTGCCAGCGGCGGATGTTGCGTTCCGCGACGTCGAGGTCGACGAGCACGGTCGGCGTCTCGAGCGTCTCAAGCGTCGCGTCGATGGGCACGATGCGGCTCAAGACGCTCTCCGCGATCTCCGACGATGCGCGCAAAGGCCTGGGACTGGCTGCCATCTCTATCTCCGGTTCACGCGGCTCAGAGCCGCAGGCCGCGGTCGGTGCTGAAAAGATGCACGTTCTCAGGCGCCACCGCCAGGCGGAGGTCTTGGACGACCTCGTGACCGCCGAAGCGCTTGCTGACGCCGACGAGTTTGAGTTCCGACATGGCCTCAGCCTCCCCGCACCATGATGTCACGCAGGAATGGCAGGTTGCCGGCCGTCAGCCCCGCATCGATCGGCAGCGCCACGCCTGTAATGCCCGACGCGAGCGGCGAGCACAGAAAGAGGGCGGCATTCGCAACCTCGCTCGGCTCAACGATACGCCCGCGCGGATAGAAGCGGGTCACCGCGTCCATGATGCCGGGATCGCGGGCAATGCGGTGGTCCCAGGCGCCGGTCCTGACCGAGCCGGGGCAGATTGCGTTGGAGCGGATTCCCTTCGCGCCGTATTCGACCGCGATCGCGCGGCAAAGGGCGAGCATCCCGGCCTTGGCGGCGGAATAGGCGGGATTGCCGAAATGCAAGAGCCCGTTCACCGAATCGACGAAGAGAACCACGCCCGACCCGCGTGCCACCATCCGGTTCAAGACCGGCTCGGACACATGGAAGGCGCCGTTCAGGTTGAGCGCGATCTCGTCCTGCCAGACCCCTTTGTCGACTTGCGGCATGGTCTCGCCGCGCGTCCACCCGGCATTGTTGACTAGGATGTCGGGAACGCCCGCCGCCTCGACCAGTGCGCCCACTGCGGCGGCGGCGGAATCGGCGTCGCGGATGTCGAAGGCCGCCTTGTAGGAAGCGTCGATTCTGGCAAGCGCTTCCTCCTCGAGGTCGAAGGCGGAGACCCTTGCCCCGGCCTCACGAAAGGCCGCGACAAGTGCGGTTCCGATGCCGCCTCCGGCGCCGGTGATCAGGACATGTTGGTCGGCAAGATCGATCATGAACCATCCGAGAGACAGGGTCGAAACGGGCTTTGAAGCTAGGTCAGGAAAACAGCGCCAAAGCAACATGGCGAAACGCCCGCTGCCCAGGATAAAGCCGCGCATCGACAGAGCCGATCGAGGCGATGTCAATCAACCGAGCTCTCCGCGATAAGGCGCCGCCACGACGACGCAGCAATTGCCGGGCCGGACCCGCCCCGGTTGCCGCTGCCCGTAAACAATCCCGTCCGCCTGAAACGCCAGCGTCTCCGGCGGGCGCGTCGGATTCCAGGGAACATGGATGCGACCCGCGGGCTCGCCGCCGCGCACCTCGTCGCCGTTTGCGTGGATTGGCTCGAAGACACCGTCAATCGTGGCAAAGACGTAGGCGCTCGATCCGGGAAGTTCCAGCACGCGACCATCGCCGCGCGGCGGGTCCGCCTCCCCCGGCGGAAGCACGCCGAGATGCGCGAGCACATTGCGCACGCCGCGCCGGCACAACGCGAGCGCCTCGCGCGAAACCGTGCCGCCGCCAGCCATTTCGGTTCCGACGGTGACAAGCCCGGCGCGGCAGGCCGCGGCGGTCGCGGTGCGAGGATCGCCGAGGTTGCCGATCACCACCGTGAGCGGGGCGCCAAATGCACGCGCCGCCGCGACATTGCGACGGTGGAGGTCGGCGTCGTCAGTCGGTTCGATGATGGCGCTCGGGATGATGTTCAGCGATGAACCTCCCGAGTGGAGGTCCAGGAAAGCGTCGGCGCGGGAAAGATCTCGTCGCTGACAAACGCCGCGATCTGTTCGGTGATGCTGCCGAGCGGATCGCCGGGAAAGCTGCGGTTGTAGTTCAGCCCGTCGACAGGCGAGGTGCGTTGCCCTGCGACGGCTGCATGCACATTGTTGGCCGGCATCAGAATGAGACGGCCGCGGATTCCGCCTGGATCAAGCTCGCGGATCAGCTCTGAGATAACGATCGGCCCTTCGTACTCATCGCCGTGGTTGCCGCCCTCAAGGACCACGGTCGGACCCTGGTCGTTTCCAATGATCGCAATCGGGACGCGGGTGACGCCCCACGCGTCGTCATGCGGAGAATGGGGCACCATTACGAACCCGGTTTGCCTGCCCGCCGCATCGAGGTCGATTGTGGCGAAGGCAGTGGACCGGCGGGGAGGCGTGATGCGGCGGCCCATGATCAGAGCTCTGCCGCGGCCCATGCGACGATGCCCCGCCAAAGCGTCGCGTAGCCGGCCCACGCGACGAAGCTCGGCGGCGCCCAGTGCGGCCCGCAATCCGAAGCAAAAGCAACGGCGCGACCTTCACCGAAGGTCCCGGCAACCAGAAGCGGATCGTCCCCGACGAGCGCCACGACCGTCGCATCAGGTTTTGCCTTGAAGCGATTGTAGCCAAGAAGCGCAGGCCAGTCGCCCTTGGTTCTCGCCACGATCGCGTGGCCTTTGTCGAGAACCCTGGGCTTCACGCCCTGCGGCGCCTCGACGCGATCGTCGCGAGCCTCGATCTCCACCGGCAGCGCTTCCTCGATCGGTGTCCCGTGGTAGCGTGCCTTGCCCTCGATACCCTGGAAGCTGAGGTAGCCCCCGACCATGACGAGGCCGCCGCCGCGTTTGACGTAGTCACGGACGGCGCGCAACCGGTTCGGCAGGGGCTTGGAGCGCGCGAAGGTGTCGGGGTGAAGCAAAAGAGTGTTGGCGCCGATGTCGGAGAGGATCACGCATTTGTAGGCGGAGAGCGCCTTGCCGGTCGCCGGAAATTCCCGCGCCGCGACGTGGGCGGGCTGATAATCAACGTCGAACCCGCCGCCCTCGAGCGCAGCGCGGAGAGGGCCGACGCCCTCGACATATTCGGTCGTGGTGAAGCTGTCGAAGCCCTTCTGGTGGATCGAATGCGTCGTCCACGATTCACCGGCGATCAAGACGCGAATATTCGCCATACGCCTCCCTCAATCTTTGTTGGCCTCCCTCAATTTTTGATGGAACGTACCCTCCTGACGACTTGGGTGCGATGGTGATTTAGGAACGACGACCTTCTTTCCGCGCCACCGTTCCTCACCAGAGCGTATAGCCGCCGTCGATGACAAAGGCGGCGCCGGTGACGTAGCTCGACGCCGGCGAGGCGAGATAGACGGCGAGGGGGCCGATTTCCTCCGGCTCCCCGGCGCGGCCCATCGGCACGGCGCTGAGGAAGGTCTGGATCACCTCCGGATGTTCCTTCGCCCACTTGCGGTTGGGCTCGGTCATGAAGAGACCCGGACAGATTGCATTCACGTTGACGCCGCGCGGCGCCCAGTCGGCCGCAGTCGCACGCGTGAAGTGAATCAGCGCCGCCTTCGCGGTCTCGTAGTGCCGGCCGCCAATGCCGCGATTGGCGATCATCCCGCTGATCGAGGCAATGTTGATGACGCGGCCTGAACCACGTTTCAGCATCGCGCCGCCGATCATCTTCGTGCAGATGAAGCAGTGCGTGAGATTGAGGTCGATGAAGGTCTGCCAGGTCTTGAGATCGGTGTCTTCGACGGCGACGTCGAGGTTTCGGCCACCGACATTGTTGATGAGGATGTCGATGTCGCCGAGCTCTGCGAGAACGCGCTCGCAGAGCGCCTCGCAGGCTTCGGGATCGGCAACGTTCGCCGGAAAAGCCCAGGCTTCGCGACCCCGACCGCGCACCTCGGCCGCTGCGCTTTGCAGGTCCCCGACACCGCGCGCGGAGAGCGCGACGTCTGCACCGGCCTCCGCTAACGCGAGTGCGATCACGCGTCCAAAACCGCGGCTTGCACCGGTAACGAAGGCGCGCTTACCGTCGAGACGAAAGCGCTCCAAAACGTGCATGCACGGCCCTCTCTCCCGCGAAGGCGGCTTGTGCCGCTGAACATATTATCTGATAGTAAAAAGGAGGCTGCGCGTCGAGACGTGCGGAGGGCGAGCCGAACAGCACAATTGGGAGCGATTGTCGTTGCAGGCTGGACCGCTTGGGCGGATAGTCGCTTGGAGCAAGTCCCCGCGAAAGACCGTAACCAATCCTCGGGAGGCGAAGTGATGAGCGAACGTAAGGAACTCGAGCACCTATTTCAGCAAGCGTCTCGCGAACAACTGCTGCGGGGCAAGATCGATCGGCGCCAATTCATCGAGCGGAGCCTTGTTGCCGGCTTGGGTTTCGCCGGCGTCGCCGCCGCCACGAAGACCGGCATTGGATCTGCCTTCGCGCAGGATCGCCCGCTGACGCCGACCTTCTATCAGTGGATCCAGGATCTTCATCCCGGCATCGCGGCGGTGAATGCCAAGTTCCCCGGCATCAACTACCAGATCGCCCCGGTCGAAGGCTTTGGTATCGAGCGCTTCGTGGCCGAGGCCAAGAACGGCGAAAGCACCTGGGACGTCTATGTCGGCCAAACTCCTTTCGTTGAGATGTCGGCAATGATCGAGGCCGACGTCATCGAGCCGTGGGACAACTACATCCCGAAGGACGTGCTCGACGACATCATCCCCTCCATCCGTGAGGAGAACACCGTCAACGGCAAGATGTACGGCTGGCCGTTCCTGCTCGACGTGATCGGGTCGGCCTGGCATTCCGGCCTGACGGAAAAGGCGGGCGTCGCGGACGCAGCGTCGGCGACCTGGGATGACTTCCTCGCGGCCAGCAAGCAGGTCGTCGATTCCGGTGCGGCCCCGTGGGGCGCCACCTTCGACTCGCACGGCTGGCGCTCGCTTGCGCCGATTGCGCACAGCATGAGTCCCGACTGCTACACGTCGGAGGGCCTTTTCGACTTCACCAGCGAGCCCTCCGTCGAGGCGCTCAAGATGATGAAGCAGATCATGGCTCTGGCCAATCCGGACATCCTCCTGGAGGGTGCGTCGGACGGCGGCGTGAACGGCACGCCGGACGAGGTCGCGTTCGCCACACAGCGCGTCGCCCTCTATTTCAAGTACTTCAACGCCCCGCTCCGCATGGCCGCGAGTTGGGACGACCCGAACCAGCTGCATCTCGGGCCGCTGCCGAAATTCGCCAACGGGGCGGGCTCGACCGTGTTCTGGACGACGGGCTGCGCTCTCTTCAAGCACGGCAAGAACAAGGAGAAGGCGGCCGAGTACATCAAGGCGCTGACCTACGACCAGCAGATCTGGAAGGACTCGATCGTCGGTACGCAAGGGACCCATCCCGGCCAGCTGCCGCCCTACAAGTCGATCTACGCCGATTGGGATGCCAACAAGCCTGACTGGATGCCGCCCTTCGTGGGCCTGGTGCGCAGCCAGCTCGACCAGGCGCGGGCCATCACCAACCACCTCTTCGGCCTGCAGCAGTTCGTGATCGGCAAGCCCATCTGGGAGACTTATCTCAAGGGCGAGGAGTCAGATCCGAAAGCGGCGTTGCAGAAGGTCGTCGACGCCGTCCAGGCGGAGATGAAGAAGGGCTAGTCGCCCGCAGTCGAAGGAGGATCGGGCGATGTCGTGCGCTCCGATCCTCCGTTCGCGCCGGAGGCACTGGTGGCGTCCGGCACGTATGTTGCTGGAGGTGGAGCGAGCAGGGTCCCGGTGTGCGCCTTGCCACTTGATCTGATTATCTGAGGGGCATGGCCGAGACCATCGCATCCGACCAGGCGGGCCTTTACCCGGGCAGGATGGCCGGCTACCTGGCACTATTTCGGCAAGGTGCCGGCGCGTGGCTGTTCCTGCTGCCGACGCTCGCCTTCTTTGCCGGCTACCAGCTCTGGCCAATCATTCGCGTCCTCTGGCTGAGCTTCACCGACTACCAATTTCTCACGAGCGATCCCGCCAACTGGGTGGGGGTTTCCAATTATTCCGAGGCACTTCGCGATCCACTGATGTGGAAGAGCCTCGGGCGCGCGGCGCTTTTTACGATCATGTTCCTGCCCGGAACGATCATTCTGCCGCTGCTTCTGGCGATCCTCATCGACCGGGTGACGAATGCACGGCTGGCGACAGTCTATCGCGTCGTGCTGCTCATTCCGGCGGTGATTCCGAGCACGCTTATTTTCGTGCTGTGGAAGTGGATGTACAACTACCAGGTCGGCCCCATAAATCATTTCCTCGTCTCGACCACCGGCCTGTTCACCCTGCAGAATGCACCGCAATGGCTCGGGGGCACGGCGCTGACGCTGCCCTCGATCGCGATCATGGAAGTGTGGTGGGGCCTCGGCTACCACACCATCTTCTTCCTCGCCGGCCTCGCGGCAATTCCGAAGGATCTGCCGGAAGCCGCCCGCATAGACGGGGCGAATGAATGGCAGGTCTTCTGGCATGTGACGCGTCCGCGCCTCGCGCCGATCATGATGATCCTCGTCGTATTGCGTTTCGGCACCGCCATGGCTGTGATCGACGAATATCTGATCTTCGGCGGATTCAACCGGGCCTCGCCGACCTACACCTGGACGATCTTCATGTACGATCAGGCGTTCAAGACCGGCCTTTGGCGGCAGGGATACGCCGCTGCCATCGGCATGATCGGAGCCGTCGCCATGATGTGCGTCATGGTGCTCCTGATCCGCATCTTCCGGCCGCGGGGTTGATCGCGCAATGACACTCGAAGCCACCCACGATGGCGCCGTCCCCTCGACTTCCCGCATCGCGACCGACCCAGGTCCTGGCTGGCACCGGGAGAACCGCGGCGCCATCATGCGTCACGTGGTCATCAATCTCTTCATGGTGATCATCATACTTCCGCTCGCCTGGGTGCTGATGATGTCGGTGAAGTCGCTTCCCGACTCGATGCGCGGCGATTTCTGGCCGCGAAAATTCGATTTCGGCCACTACTCCTACGTCTTCGAGCGTATCCACACGCTACCGATCAACCTCTTCAACAGCATCTATGTCACGACCGCGACCGTGCTGATTACCACCGTCTGCGCGGTTCTCGCCGGCTATGCGCTCGTGCATCTCAGGCCCAAGGGCGCCGGCATCGTCGTGACGTACTCCTGGTGTCGCTCTATTTCCCGGTGCGCGTCGTCTCGATCATCAGCATCTACGAGACACAGCACTGGCTTGGCCTGATCAACAACACCAGCGGCCTCATTCTGCCCTACATCACCCTCCAGCTCGCGATCAGCGTACTCATCATGCGGAGCATGTTCCAGCTGGTGCCGCACGAAATGATCGAGGCGGCGAAGATTGACGGCGCGGGCCACTGGCGGACGCTGTGGATGATAGGCGTGCCGATGGTGCGCAACGGCCTGGTCGTCGTCTTCATCGTCAATTTTGTCACCGCCTGGGGCGAGTACTTGCTGTGCCTGACGCTCATCGATGACGAGGCGAAGCGCACGATCCCCGTCGTCCTTGCCGCCGCCCAGGGTGGACAGGGGCAGTGGGCTTGGCCGAACCTCGCCGCCGTCTACGTAATCGTGGTCATGCCCGGCATTATCGCCTTCACCTTCGCTCAGAAGCTTTTCTTCAAGGGACTGGCGGAAGGCATGGTGAAGGGATAGCCATCAGCGTCGCGACCGTCGGCTCTCCCGAGCGATCGGGTCTTTCGGTCGTCGGAACGACGGCCGAAGGAGAGCAGCCGTGAAGTTTGAAGTCTGCGTGGACTCCGTGAGCGGTGTCCGCGCCGCGAAGGCGGCCGGTGCGGATAGGGTCGAGCTGTGCAGCGATCTTCTGGAGGGCGGCATCACGCCGAGCAGCGGCATGATCCGCCGAGCGCGGGCTGTCGAGGGGATCGGGCTCAATGTGATGATCCGGCCGCGCGGCGGCGACTTCCTGTTCGACGACGATGAGTTTTCGATCATGCAAGCCGACATCGACACCGCCAAGACCGAAGGCGCCGATGGCGTCGTGATCGGCCTTCTCTTGGCGGATGGCACGATCGACATAAATCGGACGAGCGCGCTGGTTGCCCGGGCGCGGCCGTTGTCGGTGACGTTTCACCGGGCTTTCGACATGACGCCGGATCCGTTTGCGTCGCTTGAGATTCTGATCGAACTCGGCGTCGAACGCGTGCTTACGTCCGGACAGGAGGCCAGCGTTCTCGAAGGACTCCCGTTGATCACCGAGCTTATTCGCCGCGCCGGCGACCGGATCGTGATCATGCCGGGCGGCGGAATCACCAGCCGCAACGTCGGGCGGATCGTCGGCGCCGCTCGGCCGCGCGAGCTCCATTTCGCAACGCAGGAACCCACAGCGAGCGGTATGCAGTTCCGCCGGCACCACGTGTTCATGGGCGGCGAGCTGCGCCCGCCGGAATATGACCGTTTGGTCACCTCCGCCGCGTCCATTCGCGCGGTGATGGCTGAGGCTTGAGCGGCGGCCGCCAAATTTGCTCGCGGACAGTTCAGCCGATTTCCCACCTGAAGATCCTTTAGAGACACCCACATGAACAGCCATACTGCCGATCCAGGTGTTCTCGCTGGTCGCCGGGCGCTATATGGTCGAATGGCATGACGTCATGGCCGCAGCCTTCGCGGTGACCGTGCCGGCGGCGATCGTCTTGGCCCGGCTGCAACGCGACCTGGTCCGCGGTCTGGCGCTCGGCACCGTCAGATAGAGTTTCCCCACCTCAAGGAGCGTCAACGATGAAGAAGACCTTCGGCAAGTCGCATGTGCCGCTTTCGCCCGCCGTTAGAGCCGGCGACCTCGTCTATATCTCCGGCCAGGTCCCGGCCGGCGCCGACGGTAAAATCGTTGCGGGCGGCATCGAGGAGCAGACGAAGCAGGTGTTGGAGAACGTCAAGGCGGCGCTGGCGCTCGCCGACTGCGCGCTCGGCGACGTCGTGAAGACTTTCGCGATCCTGAAGGACGCGGGCGATTTCGCCGCCTTCAACAAGGTCTATGGCAGCTACTTTCCGACGGAGCCGCCGGCGCGCACCACGCTTGAAGCCAATCTGATGCTGGCGGATATCAAGGTCGAGATCGAAGCGATCGCCTATAAGCCGGCGTGATCCGGCACCGCTTCATGACCTATCGCGCCATCTACGCCTATGCCTGGGACATCGCCGAGCGCGGTGTCGCCGAAAGCGTCGCGGAGATCGCCGGGCTCGGGCTGAACACCGTGACGCTTGCCGCCGCTTATCATGCGGGGAAATTCCTCAGGCCGCGCGGCAGGCACAAGGTCTTCTTTCCGGAGGATGGCACCGCCTATTTCCGCTTCGACGCGACGCGCTACGGCGAGGTGAAGCCGGCGCTGAACAGCCTCGTTGCCGAAAAGGACGTGCTCTTCGGACTCTGCTCGCATGGCGGAACGGCGGTGAATGCTTGGCTCGTGCTCCTTCACAACACGCGGCTCGGCACCCTCCACCCGCATCTGACGGTCAGGAACTGTTTCGGCGACCCCTACGTCTACAGCCTCTGCCCCTCTGCCCCGGCGGCGCGCGAATACGCCGTCGCGCTGGCGAAGGACGTAAGCGACAACTATCCGGTCATCGGTCTCTCGCTGGAGACGCCCGGCTGGCTTCCCTATGCGCACGGCTATCACCACGAATTCGCGATGCTCAAGTCGAACGTCTGGCTCGAGGGCAATCTCGGCCTCTGCTTCTGCGGGCACTGCCTGGCGGGCGCGGCGAGTGCCGGCATCGATGCCGAGGGATTGCGGACGCGCACCTCCGCGGCGATCGAAAGCTATCTCGAAAGCGGGATGGACCTTCCAGACGACATGGCGAAGGCCATGTGGCTTGCCGATGTCGAGGGGGATGCGGAGCTTGCGGCGTTCTCCCGCTGGCGCGCCGACGTTGTCACCTCGCTTGTTGGAGAGATCCGCGCCGCCGTGCGCAAAGACTGCGCGGTCGCGGTCATCCCCTCCGTCGCCAGACCGACCGCCGGCGCCTGGTACGAAGGAAGCGACCTAGCCGCCCTCGCGGAGACCGCCGGCATTATCGAGGCCTGCTTCTACGAGCCGGACCCGCTGCGCGTCGTGGCCGACGCCTTTGATGTGAAGCGGCGGATCGCGGGAAAGGGTGCGCTCCGCGGCATTTTGCGGCCAGGCTTCCCGGATCTTCAGAGTTCGCGAGGCGCTGGTTGCCGCGGCATCAGCGCTCCGCGACGCCGGCATCACCGACCTCGCCTTCTATAATTACGGCTTTCTCCGCGCGCCCAACCTGAACTGGATCGCCGACGCCCTCCGCGTTCTTTGACGCTCATGCTCGCAACGGCAAAGTCGCGCCCACGGGCCTCAGTTTCCGGATTGTTAACCATAGCTGCAGACGTTTCATACACCCTAACCTGATACCTTCGTTAGAAATCGGGCTATGGGGCACGTAATACTTGCATTGAGCCGATCGTCCGTGCGCAAACACCGAACATCCGAACGAGAATATGCCTGCAAGTGTAAATCGAGGGCGATTCCGGGCCTTTCTCGACGTGACCTTTCGGCTGAAAGGTGACGACGCAGGCAACGTAGCTGTCATCTTCGTGCTTGCGGCGGTGCCGCTCTTCGCGCTTCTCGGCGGCGCCCTCGACTACGGCCGCTCCACATTGATCAAGACACAGATGCAGAGCGCGCTCGATGCGACATCGATCACGCTGGCGCATGAAGCGTCCACCAAGACCACCGCACAGCTCAACCAGGACGCCGAGACCTACTTCAACGCACGCTTCGTCGAGCCGCAGGCGGAGAACGTTGAGCTCCACCTCGACTACACGTCCGGCGACCAGGAACTGACGCTGAGCGCCGACGCCGATGTGCCGACCGATTTCCTCGGCGTCGTCAACATCGATACGCTTCCGCTCAGCGGCAGCGCGTCGGTGCGCTGGGGCTCGAAGGGGCTGATGGTCGCGCTGGTGCTCGACAATACCGGCTCGATGGCAAGCAGCGGCAAGCTGACCGCGCTGAAGAGCGCGACCCACAATTTCCTGAGCAAGCTTCAATCGGCGGCCGGCGAAGAGGGTGACGTCTACGTCTCGATCATCCCGTTCGCCAAGGACGTGAACCTCGGATCGAGCAATTACGAAGCGAACTGGCTCGACTGGACGGATTGGGACTCCAGCTGCGACAGCAGCGGCCATCACGGGCATGGCCACGGCCATTGCAGCGTGCCCGCTCACGATACCTGGACCGGCTGCGTGGTCGACCGCGGCAACAGCTCCGGCCCGGCCTCCGGAGCCTACGACACCAACGTCGATACCCCGACGACCAGCAACAAGGCCACCCTCTACGTTCCGGAGGACTATTCCGACTGTCCGCAGCAGGTGCTGGGGCTGAGCTATGACTGGTCGGCGATGTCGACCCTGGTCGACAACATGTACGCGACCGGCAACACCAACCAGGCGCTCGGCCTGCAGGCGGGCTGGATGTCGCTTGCCGGCGGAGGGCCGTTCACAGTGCCTGAGATCAGCGATCCCGACGCCGAATACGGCAGGGCGATGATCATCCTGTCGGACGGGCTCAACACCGAGGACCGCTGGTACAGCTACGCCTCGCAGATCGACGCGAGGCAGGAGCTCACCTGCGACAACATCAAGGCCGCGGGGATCACGCTCTATACGATCCAGGTCAATACCGGCAGCGACCCGACCTCGACGCTTCTGCAGGACTGCGCCAGCGACTCCGGCGATTTCTACCTGCTCACCTCGTCGGACCAGATCCTCTCCACCCTCGATTCGATCGCGACCGGGCTCGATAGCGTCTTCCTGTCGAAGTAGCGGAGTCGCCTCCTCCTGGGGGCACGTCAAGCGCATAAATCGGGGACGCCGAGGATGTGCTTGAAAGCGCGTGCCGCAAACTGATGAGAAAATGGTGGGCGCGACAGGGATCGAACCTGTGACCCCTACGATGTCAACGTAGTGCTCTCCCGCTGAGCTACGCGCCCGCCTGAAGGGGTCGCCGTCGGAGACGGCCCGGCGGGTATAGTGTCTCGACATGGGGGGTGCAAGGCCGCTGACCTGCCCGCCGGATTGTCGCCAAGTCAGGCGGCGATCAGCCGTCCGATCTCGCCGACCAGGTCGCGCAGGTGGAAGGGCTTCGACAGGATCTTGGCGTCGCGCGGCGCCTTCATGTCGGGATTGAGCGCCACCGCGGCGAAGCCGGTGATGAACATGATCTTAAGGTCGGGATCGAGCTCGCTCGCCTTGCGCGCCAGCTCGATGCCGTCCATCTCCGGCATGACGATGTCGGTCAGAAGCAGGTGGAACGGCTCCTCGCGCAGCCGGTCATAGGCGTCGCGGCCGTTATTGAAGGACACGACCTGGTAGCCGGCATTCTCCAATGCACGCGTCAGGAAACGGCGCATGTCCTCGTCGTCTTCCGCGAGCAGGATGCGGGCCATCAATTGTCCTCTTTGCGGAGGGTCGACTGCGTTCATGGGCGGACACCATGCTTATCCCCAGTAAATATCGGGTAAGCGCGGCGCCCGCAACGGCGCCACGGAGCGGCCCGCAATCTGAGCCTTTCGATGGACAGACGGTCTCCGGCACGGCAGATTGGCGCGCGGCAACGATGGGGTGTTTGCGATGCGGGACGAGGCGGAGGACATGGCTGGTGAGGGGTTGCCGCCGGCATGCGAGATCGGCCTGCCGGCGCATCAGACGGTCCCCTTCGTGTTCAATTCCCCGCACAGCGGCCGCTTCTATCCGCGCGCTTTCCTGGCCTCCACCTGCCTGAACAAGAGCGAAATCCGCCGCTCGGAAGATTTCCTCATCGATCAGCTCTTTGCGCCGGTGGTGGCGCTTGGGGCGCCGCTGATGAGCGCCGTCTATCCGCGCGCCTTCATCGACGTGAACCGCGAGCCCTACGAACTCGACCCGAAGATGTTCGACGGGCGGCTCCCCTCCTACGCGAACGTCCGCTCACTCCGCGTCGCCGGCGGGCTCGGGACCATCCCGCGCGTCGTCAGCGACGCCGCCAACATCTACAAGGGGCCGCTTTCCGTCGAGGAGGGGCTCACACGGATCGAGCGCGTCTACCGCCCCTATCACGACACGCTGCGCCGCCTGCTCGCGCAGACGCACGTCGCCTTCGGCCTCGCCATCCTGATCGACTGCCATTCGATGCCGTCGAATATCCGCGGCGGACCGGTGCGCGTGCGCCCGGATTTCGTGCTCGGCGACCGCTTCGGCGGGAGCTGCATGCCGGAGCTGACCGACTGCGCCGCCTCAACGCTGCAGCAGCTCGGCTACACCGTCTGCCGCAACAAGCCCTATGCCGGCGGCTTCATCACCGAGCACTACGGCCGCCCGTCGCGCGGCCTGCATGCCCTGCAGATCGAGGTCAATCGCGGGCTCTACATGGACGAGTTCAGGCTTGAGCCGCATCGCGGCTTTGAGCGGCTCGCCGCCGATCTCGCGACCCTTGCCGCCTCGCTCCTGGCGCTGGTCGAGGCGGCAACCGACGGCGCGCGCGAAGCCGCCGAATAGCGGGCTCAAGAGCAAGCCGGGCAAAGAAAAAGGGCCGCGTTGCCGCGGCCCAAGTCTAGGGAGGAAACGCCCAATGCGGGCTGCAATACCAACGTATCGCAGTGCACAATCTATGCTGCTTTGCACAAAAGGCAAGCCAAAAAGTTCGAGCCCCGCACGAAGCCTGTGGAGGGCGGGCGAGGCCGGCGTGGGACCTTGCCGGTTCCCGATTGAACCGGGACCAGGCTCCATTTCTCTGTCCTGAGCATGATCTTGCCCGGGCAGCGGTTCCCCCTTTTCGGGATTCTGCTCTACGCGCGGCCGGCCACGAACGCGTCGAACGCCACCCAGAACTGATCGCGGTACTTATCGGCTTCCATGAGAATCTCGTGCCGCGCGCCGGGAATCATGAGATGTGCCGCGGTCTTGACCCGGCGGGAGAACTCCTCGGCCGCGAGGTTGCTGACGACCTTGTCCGCGCCCCCGATCACGATCAGCACCGGCATCGGCACGGTCTCGGCGAAGTCGAGCTCGCCGATCCGGGTGCAGGCCCGCATCGCCGCATTGACCCAGCCGATGGTGGCGCCGCCGACCCCGATCGTCGGATCGGCGTCGACGATTGCAAGTGAGCGCTGATAGCGGGCCTGGTCGCTGGTCAGGAGATTGCTCTGGAAGGGATGCGTCTGCATCGCCGTTGCGCCGGCGCCGGGCGCGAAGGCCTCGCCGAGCCCGAAATGCATGAGGAAGCCGGTCACCCGCGCGAGCATGCGCGGCGTCCCGTAGGGGAGCGCCAGAAGCGGCGCGGTCAGGACCATCCGATCGATCTGGGTCCTGAGCCGCTCCGCCGAGAGCAGCGCAATCGTGCCGCCGGTCGAGTGCGCAAGCACGTAATAAGGCGGCGGGCAGTCCGGGAGCACGATCTCCTGCATCACCGTCTCGAAGTCGTTCACGTGATCGGCGAAGTCGCGCACATGCCCCTTGCGCGGATTGCCGAGCAGCCGGCCGGAGCCCCCCTGCCCGCGCGAATCGAACGTCGCAACCGCAAAGCCGCGGCGGCGGAGGTCGTTCACCACCTCGAAGTATTTCTCGATGAACTCGGTGCGGCCGTGCAGAATTACGATCGTGCCGCGCACCGGCGAGCGGTTCGGCATCCAGCGCGCATAGCGCAGCGCCACTCCGTCATCCGTCGGAACAGTGTCGACGACGGCGCCCTTCGGAATCGGGTTAGAGGGAATTTCGATGAGACCGGCCAAGCGCCACCTGAGCGTGGATCGGCTCCCGGCCGTTGCCTGGAGACTCGTCCTCGGGGGATAGAACGCCTGGAGAATGCGGGCAAGCCGCAACGAACGAGCGACCGGCGGCGTAGTGCCGCCGGCCGCACCGGGCGCCGGAGGGGGCGTTAGCAGCGCCCGAATTCTCAAGATCGTTCAGATACGCTCGCGAGAGAGGATCTGGCCGTCGCGGGCGCTGACCACCAGGAAGTAGTCGCGGCCATGTCGGCTCGCGCGCAGCTGATAGACCGGGCCGTGATCGTCGAAGAAGCGGATACGGCGGTAGCCGTCGCCGCGCAGCATCCAACGGATCTGGTCGGCCGAGAGCCGCGAATGAAAGTCATTGCGGTGGCCGTGATGGCCATGATGGCCGTGGTTGCCGCCCCAGCCCGGGCCATCGAAGCCGAACTGGACGGTGAGCCCGGAGGCATTGGCCGGGACGGCGGCGAGGCTGGCAACGGCGATGATGCCGGCGGCGATGGTCTTGGTTGCGATCATGTTGAGGTCCTCCAAAAAGGCCATCGAGGTCTCCCGATGCCGATGTGGAGGACCCTAAAGAGGGCGGCCTGAACCGACCCGGAAGAGGGTGTTCAGGCGCGGTTCATCGAAAACGCCCGGATTGCCCGGGCCTCGCGGCAGCGGTGATCCGCCCGGCGGGGCCTGGCGCGGCTGAATTGCGCTTCGGTCAATAAACGACGAGCGGATCGCGGCCGTCCGCCGGCGGCGTTTCGGGCACGCTCGGCGCGGGGACCGGCGCCACGGGCGCCGGCGACACATGCCTTCGCCCCTGGTGCTCGGCGAGGACGAGTTCGCGCATGATCTCGGCCGTCACGACATTGACCTCAAGCGCCACCACGTCGCCCCGGCGGTTGACGGCATTGAGCTTGTAGACGCCGTCGCGAAAGGCCATCGGGCTGAACTCGCGGTAGCCGCGCTCTTCCAGCGAATCGAAGACGGCATCCGGCGGCATCATGGAATAGACGACCGGCGGCTCATAGGGCGCATAGAACGGCGGCGGCTCGTTGTAGACGTGCCGCCGTCCATGGTGATGCCCATAGCCGGAGCCGACCCCGACGCCGACGCTGAAGGATTGTGCGGCGGCGGGGACCGCAGCGGTTGCGCCGGCGGCGAGGAAAAGCACCGTCATCGCCGCGATTCTGGCCATCGGATCGAACCTCGATTTAAGCCCCGCGCCCTCCTGGGCAAGCGGCGTGGAGGGGAGCCCCCGAAAGCGCCGATTTTGCGGCGCCCGGAGCCCTTGAAGGCCCGGCGTCCCCTCACCATCTTGAATCCGCGGGTGCCTGCAAAGGACCCGCAATCCGGCAAGCTCCGCCACTTCTGGGGGGCTCCCAGCCGGATCACGCAATTGTCGCTTCAAGGAGGACATCAGAGATGCGTACCTACGATCTTTCCCCGCTTTATCGCTCGACCGTCGGATTCGACCGCCTGTTCGGCCTGCTCGATGCAGCCACCAACGGCGAGGCGCAGCCCTATCCGCCCTACAACATCGAGCGCACCGACGAGAATGCCTATCGTGTCACCATGGCCGTCGCCGGCTTCGGTGAGAACGACCTCGAGATCCAGGCCAAGGAAAACGTCCTGACCGTGACGGGCGAGAAGAAGGAAGAGAAGGAGGCGACGGGCCGCGAGGTTCTTTATCGCGGTATCGCTTCGCGCGCTTTCGAGCGCCGCTTCCAGCTCGCCGACCACGTCGAAGTCAGGGGTGCGAGCCTCGACAACGGGCTTCTCCACATCGACCTCGTACGCGAGATTCCGGAGGCGATGAAGCCCCGCAAGATCGCCATCGGCGGTGACAAGGCGAAGCAGATCGACGCCAAGGCCGCCTAAGCCAGGCGAGATATCGTTTCCGCGCCCCGGCATGTCCGGGGCGCTTTCGTTTTCAGCCGAGCATTTGCAGGAAGCGGTCGACCTCGTCGGCGCTGGTGGAGAATGCCGCCACCAGCCGGAACACCCCCTCGCCCTCGTCAAGATCGACGCAGTCTGTGCGCGTCCATTCGTGGAAGGTGGCGCCCGCCTCTATCAGCCGCGTCGCGCCGGGCTTGCTCAAGACGGCGAACACCTCGTTGCCGCCTGTTGACCAGGCCTCGCGCGCATGCGCCGTCTTCGCGAGCCCGGTGCGCAGCCTGTCGGCCATGGCGTTGGCATGGCCCGCGAGCCTCAGCCAGAGCCCGTCCTTGAGATAGGCGTCGAACTGCGCCGCGATGAAGCGCGACTTCGAGAAGAGATGGCCGGCGCGCTTCCTGAGGAACGGCATGTCGGCGCCACGCGCGAGATCGAAGAACACCAGCACCTCGGCCGCCATGCAGCCGTTCTTGGTCGCGCCGAAGGAGAGGACGTCGACGCCCGCCTTCCAGGTCATTTCGGCGGGCGTTGCATTCGATTGAACGAGTGCGTTGGCGAAGCGCGCGCCGTCCATGTGAAGCGGAATGCCGTTCGCCTTCGCGACCGCCGCGGTAGCGCGGATCGCATCGAGCGAATAGAGGGTGCCCGCCTCGGTCAGTTGCGAAATGGAGACAGCCATCGCCTGCCCGTAGTGCTCGGAAGCCGGGGTGACCGTGGCGATCGCACGCTCAAGCGCGCGGATATCGACCCGACCGTCCGCACCATCGAGCCCGACAAGCCGCGCGCCGCCGGTCAGATATTCGACCCCGCCGCATTCATGGCCCTCGATCATGTGGGCGTCGCGATGGCAAAAAATCACGCCGCCCGGCCGATTGACTGCGGCCATTGCAAGACCGTTGGCAGCCGAGCCGGTCGCCACGAAATAGACCGCCACCTCGCGCTCGAAGATTTCTGAAAAGCGCTTTTCGACGGCGCGGTCGATGTCGCTTGTTCCATAGGCGGCGCCGGAGCGAGCGGCTTCGCGGACGACCGCCTCGACGATCTCGGGGGCGGCACCCGCCCAATTGTCGCTTGCAAACTGCATCGCGCTCTAATGCCGCCTTGGCCGCGGCGCGGCAAGTGCCGGCGCGACTCAGCGCGCCGCGCGCCGTGCGATCAGCCGGTCGAGCGACAGCGCACCCGGGCCGAGCGCGATCAGCGCAAACGCCATCGCCGCCCAGGGAAGATGGTAGGTCAGCCAGCCGTCCGGCACGACGAATTCGATGACCAGCGTCATGAGCAGGATGCCGACGGCCGCGAAGCGCGTTGCGAGCCCAAGCACAAGCAGGATCGGGAACACGATCTCGCCCGTCGCCGAGAGGTGCGCCGCGATCGCCGGAAACGGGAAATCGGTGACCGTGCCGAAAAGATGCAGCTTGAACTCGTTCTCGAACAGATAGCGGGCGGCCGGCGACAGCGACAGCCCGTCCCATTTGGTGAGGCCGGAGCGGAAGAACGGGATTGCGAGCGCGACTCTCAGAAGCGGCGGCGCGACGAGGCCGCCGAGCCAGGCGAGCCACGCGATGATCCGCCTCACGGCGCCGGCACGTCGGCGCTCGGCGCCGTGTCGGGATCGAAGCTTGAGAAGACGCCGGCCGAGAGCAGGCCGGCGAGATTGGCCGACAGGTCGAAGGCCTCCGATGCGGCGAGGCCGGCATTCGCCGCCTCACCGAGAGTCGCGCCCGCGGCGAGCTTGCGCAGGAACGCGGCACCGCCCGGCGGCACCGCACGCACCTCCACCTCCGCCCCCGGCCGGATGATCAGGCAGTCCTCGCCGCCCGCGGCAAGATCGATCGGCGCCGGAACGCCGTTGCCGACATTCATCCTGAAGATCGTCAGCGCCGGATAGCGGGAACTCACCAGACGCGTGGCGGGATGAAGCGTGAAGCGCAAAGCGGCGATCCGCTCCTCGGAGACCGCTGCGAGCGCGGCGGGAGCAAGCGGCATCGCCTCCATCGCATTGAAGGCCTCCTTCCAGGCGCACTCGATGCGCGCAACGTCCGCCAGATAGGGAAGCGCCGCCGCCGGCGGAAACGCCGCGATGAAGTCGGGAAATCCCTCGCCATATTCGAGCAGCACCGGCGAGTGCGGCGGATTGCCGACGACATAGGCACGCGCCATGGCAAGAAAAAACGCCTCGCCGACGATCCGGCAGACGGCCGGAAAAGTGAGCTTCAGCGATTCCGACAGGCCGACGACCACATTGTTGCGGTAGACGGCGAAGCGGCGGGCGCTCGGCATCCCGTCCGGGCCGACGAGACCCGGTGGCACCGGCGCCGCGGCGTCGGTGAGCGCGGCGGCAAAGCCGCGCTGCCGCTCAGCCAGCCGCAACACGTCGCGCCGTCCCGCCGGCCGCATCGGTCAGCACCGCTTCGGCGCGCTCCGCTTCGGCGTGGAGCACCGGCCACTCGGGCACGCCGGTGTCCCACTCGACCAACGTCGGCAGCGGCCCGGTACGGTCGATCGTGTGCGCGAAGAGGTCCCAGACGAGCGCATCGACCTCCCGGTCATGCGTGTCGATCAGGAGCGGCCGCCCTGCCTCGTCGCTCTCCGGCGCGTGGCCGCCGAGATGGATCTCGCGAACCTTGTCCAGCGGGTAGGCGTCGATATAGGCGACCGGGTCCCACTCCTGATTGGTGGAGGAGACGTGGACGTTGTTCACGTCGAGGAGCAGCCCGCATCCCGTCCGCCGCGCCACCTCGGCGATGAAGTCGATCTCCGAATAGGTGCTTTCCGCGAAGGCGAGATAGGTCGAGGGGTTCTCAAGCAGCATCTGCCGGCCGACCGTCGCTTGCACCTCGTCGATGTGATCGGCGACGCGTTTCAGCGTCTCCTCGGTGTAGGGGACGGGCAGGAGATCGCCGAAAAACGACGCATCGTGGGTCGACCAGGCGAGATGCTCGGAGAAGAGGCCGGGCGCGTAGCGCTCGTTCAGCGACCTCAGCCGCATCAGGTGATCGCGGTCGAGCGGCCGGTCGGCGCCGATCGAAAGGCCGACGCCATGCAGCGACAGCGGATAGCGCTCACGGATCGCGGTCAGATAGCGGTGCGGCGGCCCGCCGGCGCCCATGTAGTTCTCCGCGTGCACCTCGAAGAAGCCGATATCCGGCCGACCTTCGAGGATCGCGCCGTAATGCTGCGGCTTCAGCCCGACGCCGGCGCGCGGCGGTATCGCATGCGCCGCAAAACCGCGCGTCGGCTCACGCATAGGGATCGATGCCCGGCACCGGCTTCAGCGCATCGAGCGGCGCGCCGGCCGGAAGGTCGCGCGCCAGGCCCTCGAATTCCTTTTCCGGGAATACCGCACCCATCCGCCCGCCGGGAAGCGCCATCGTCTCACAGGTTCCGGCCGGCACCAGCGTCCAGGAATTTCCCTGATAGTCCCGCGTTGACGTTCCGGCGCAGGTGGTGCCCGGCCCGGCGGCGCAATCGTTCTTTCCGGCAAGCGCCACGCCGTAGCATTTGTCCATGTCCGCAGCCGCGGCGGGCGCGCTGACCGCGCCGAGCGCCGCCATCAATGCGGCTGCAACGAGCACGTTGTTTCTGTGATTCATTGTCGATGCTCCAAGAGATCGGAACCGCGGCCGGTCATGCGACCGGCCGCCGGCTTGCAGGCCGCGCTCAGCCGGTGATCGGCGTCAGGCTTCCGTGGCGCCCGTCCGGGGTCATCATCTCCGTGCAGGTGCCCGTCGGCACAAACTTGAACGACAGGCCGTCGTAATCGATGGTCGACTGGCCGGAGCAGGCATGCGCGCCGGCTGCGCAGTCGTTCTCGCCGGCCTTCGCGATGCCGTAGCAGTCCTCGGTTCCAACGGCGAGAACCGGTGCGCTGACGACCATGCTGCCGAGCGCTGTCGCCAATGCGCCGGCCAAGGCGGCGGCGGTGAATTCGCGTGCTTTCATTCGTTGTCCCTCCAGTTGCTCAGGAATTGTTCGATGCTAGCAGTTGCCGATGGTGCCGCAGTCGGGGCGACAACGGAAATTACGTGTGCGCGACGCGTGGGCGGACACACCTCAACCCGACGTGAGGCCGGGCGAGCAATCCTTGAGCGACCGTGAAGAGGGAGCCCACCCGCCGGCATTGGGGGGCGACTGGAGCCTGGCGGGTGGACCTTTGAGCCGGCGCCAGAAGCATTCCGGCTTACGCCCGCTTATGGATGCTCAGCGCCCGGAACGGAAATCAAAGCCTGGTGAACCGGCGTCTTGGGCGGCCCTTGGCAGCGGGAGCGGCCCTGAACGCCGCGATGGACACTCCCCCGCCGCCGCTTTAAATTGCAACCATCACCTCTGCTGCGACCGCTCTCCCGCACCGGAAGCGCTCTCTTCAGACATCGTCCGCCCGGGGCGGTCCCGGGAGCTTGAGCTTTGGCAGGGAACGAGATGCCGATCGGAACCGTAAAGTGGTTTAACGTCCGCAAGGGTTACGGCTTCATTGCCCCCGACGAGGGCGGGAAGGACGTCTTCGTGCATATCAGCGCCGTTGAGCGCGCCGGAATGAACGAGCTGCGCGAGGGCCAGAAAGTCTCCTTCGAGGAGCAAACGGACGAGCGGAGCGGAAAGAAATCCGCCGGGAATCTGCGCGCCGTCGGCGGCTGACCCGGTCTTCCGCGGCACATTCCAGTCCTCCGACCGGATTTCCCGTTCTGTCTTGCCGGTTGAATTGACATTCGGAAATGGGACAGTAATACTGTCCCATTAACCGGTCCCGTCAAGCTGACTGAGCCGCCCCTCCTCGACTAACATGCGGGCGGAAAGTGGCGTGGCATGCCGGTTGCAAGCGACAGGATAGTCGCCAACCGAACAGCAACGATGTCGGTCTTGAGTGAGTTGAGCCGCGCCGAAAGGAGCGGCCCCTCAGGATCGGCGCCCTCCAGGCGACGCGAGGGGCGAAGCGGCGGTCCGCCGCGAAGGTGAGGGAGCCATGAGCGAGCGGTTGACGGCGGCAGAAGCCCGGCAGGGGCGGGCGAATGAAGCGCGCGCCGCCGCGAAACGGGCGGTCTCTGGCGCGCGCGACCTGCCGCCCGAGCGGCTCCGCGGGCTCTATGACCCTCGTTATGAGCACGATTCCTGCGGCGTCGGATTCGTTGCCGACCTGAAGCCGCAGCGCACGCACGACATCGTCGAAAAAGGCCTTCAGATCGTCAAGAACCTGACCCACCGCGGCGCGGTCGGTGCCGATCCCCTGGTTGGCGACGGGGCGGGGCTGCTGTCGCAGATTCCGCACGAGTTCTTCGCCGAAGAATGCGCGGCGCTCGGCTTTTCGCTGCCGGCAGCGGGCGACTATGGCGTCGGCCACATCTTCATGCCGCAGGACGAGACGCTCCGCGCGCACTACGAATTGATCGTGGAGCGGGTCATTGCGGATGAAGGGCAGACGCTGCTCGGCTGGCGCAGCGTGCCGACCGACAATTCGTCGCTGTCGCAAAGCGCCGCCATCAAGGCGAGCGAGCCGTTCCACCGCCAGATCTTTGTCGGCCGCGGCGATGCGACGGAGGCCGGCGACACGTTCGAGCGGCGGATGTTCATCCTGCGGAAAATGATCTCCCGCGTCGTGCACGAGGAAACCGGCGGCGTCGACCGCGGCTTCTACATCGTGTCGATGTCGTCGCGCACGGTCGTCTACAAGGGCATGTTCCTCGCCTATCAGCTCGGCGCCTACTATCCCGATCTCAACGACCAGCGCTTCGCCTCGCAGATGGTGCTCGTGCACCAGCGCTTCTCCACCAACACCTTCCCCTCATGGAAGCTCGCGCACCCCTACCGCATGGTCGCCCACAACGGCGAGATCAACACGCTGCGCGGCAACGTGAACTGGATGGCGGCGCGCCAAGCCTCCGTCTCCTCGCCGTTCTTCGGCGACGAGATCGAGAAGCTGTGGCCGATCTCATACGAAGGTCAGTCGGACACCGCCTGCTTCGACAACGCGCTCGAGTTCCTGGTGGAGGGCGGCTACGAGCTCGCGCATGCGGCGATGATGCTGATCCCCGAGGCCTGGGCGGGAAATCCGCTCATGGACGAGGATCGCCGCGCCTTCTACGAATATAACGCCGCACTGATGGAGCCATGGGACGGCCCGGCGGCGATCGCCTTCACCGACGGACGCCAGATCGGCGCGACGCTCGACCGCAATGGCCTGCGGCCCGCGCGCTACGTCGTCACCGACGACGGGCTCGTCATCATGGCGTCGGAGGTCGGCGTGCTTCCGGTGCCGGAGGAGAAGATCGTCACCAAGTGGCGCCTGCAGCCGGGCAAGATGCTGCTGATCGACCTTGAGGAAGGCCGCATCGTCTCCGACGACGAATTGAAGCGCCGGCTTGCGACCGCCAACCCCTACAAGCACTGGCTGGCGAAGACACAGATCGTGCTTGAGGATCTTCCCAAGGTCGGCTCGCGCCCCGCAACGACCAACGCCGCGCTGCTCGATCGCCAGCAGGCCTTCGGCTACACGCAGGAAGACCTGAAGCTTTTGATGGCGCCGATGGCGACGACCGGCCAGGAAGCGATCGGCTCGATGGGAACCGATACGCCGGTCGCCGTGCTCTCGCTGAAGCCGAAGCTTCTCTACAACTATTTCAAGCAGAACTTCGCGCAGGTCACCAACCCGGCGATCGACCCGATCCGTGAAGAAGCGGTGATGAGCCTCGTCTCCTTCATCGGGCCGCGGCCGAACCTCTTCGACCTGAAGGGCGCGTCGGAGAAGAAGCGGCTGGAGGTGCGCCAGCCGATCCTGACCAACGAGGACCTGGAAAAGATCCGGCTGATCGGCGACATCGCCGACAACCATTTCCAGACGCAGACGCTCGACATCACCTTTGCTGCCGAGCGCGGCGGCGAGGGGATGGCGATGGCCGTCGACCGCCTGTGCGAGCGTGCCGAGCGCGCCGTGCTCGAAGGCTACAACATCATCATCCTGTCCGACCGGCTGCTCGGCGCCGGACGCGTCGCGATCCCGGCGCTGCTTGCGACCGCGGCGGTGCACAATCACCTGATCCGCAAGGGCCTCAGGACCTCCGTCGGGCTCGTCGTGGAGACGGGCGAGGCGCGCGAGGTGCATCATTTCTGCGTTCTCGCCGGCTACGGCGCGGAGGCGATCAACCCCTATCTCGCCTTCGAGACGCTGCTTGAAATGCATGCCGGCGGCGCCTTCCCCGACGTGGTGGAGGCCGGCGAGGTCGTCTACCGCTACATCAAGGCGATCGGCAAAGGCGTTCTGAAGGTCATGTCCAAGATGGGCATCTCGACCTACCAGTCCTACTGCGGCGCGCAGATCTTCGATTCGATCGGGCTCTCCTCCGACTTCGTGCACCGCTTCTTCTTCGGCACCTCGACCACGATCGAAGGGATCGGCCTCGCCGAGATCGCCGAGGAGACGCTGCGCCGCCACGCCTCCGCGTTCAGCGAAGACCCTGTGCTGCGCCGCGCGCTCGAGGTCGGCGGCGAATACGCCTATCGCCTGCGCGGCGAGGACCATACGTGGACGCCCGACGCCGTCGCGCTGCTCCAGCACGCGGTGCGCGGCAGGGGCGTCGAGACCTACCGCCAATATTCCGACCTGATGAACGGCCAAGTGCAGCGGAACTTCCTGATCCGCGGCCTCTTCCGCATCAAGAGCGCAAGCGAGCTCGGGCGGGAGCCGGTCGCGCTCGACGAGGTCGAGCCGGCGGCGGAGATCGTGAAGCGCTTTGCGACCGGCGCGATGAGCTTCGGCTCCATCTCGCGCGAGGCGCACGAGACTTTGGCGATTGCCATGAACCGCATCGGCGGCAAGTCCAATACCGGCGAGGGCGGCGAGGAATCGGAGCGCTTCAGGCGGCTGCCGAACGGCAACTCCAAGCGCTCGGCGATCAAGCAGGTCGCCTCCGGCCGCTTCGGCGTGACGACGGAATACCTCGTCAACTCCGACATGATGCAGATCAAGATCGCGCAAGGCGCGAAGCCCGGCGAGGGCGGACAGCTGCCCGGCCACAAGGTCGACGCGACGATCGCCAAGGTGCGCCATTCGACGCCGGGCGTCGGGTTGATCTCGCCGCCGCCGCACCACGACATCTATTCGATCGAGGATATCGCGCAGTTGATCTTCGACCTGAAGAACGCCAATCCGAACGGCCTGGTGTCGGTGAAGCTCGTGGCCGAAGTCGGCGTCGGCACGGTCGCCGCCGGCGTCGCCAAGGCGCGCTCCGACCACATCACGATTGCCGGCTATGACGGCGGCACCGGCGCAAGTCCCCTCACCTCCTTGAAGCACGCCGGCACGCCCTGGGAGATGGGGCTTGCCGAGACGCAGCAGATCCTGGTCGAGCAGGGCTTGCGATCGCGCATCTCGCTGCAGGTCGACGGCGGGCTCAAGACCGGCCGCGACGTGATCATCGGCGCGCTGCTCGGCGCCGACGAGTTCGGCTTCGCCACGGCGCCGCTGGTCGCGCTCGGCTGCATCATGATGCGCAAGTGCCATCTGAACACCTGCCCGGTCGGCATCGCGACGCAGGACCCAGTGCTCAGGAAGCGCTTCGTCGGCGCACCGGAGCACGCCATCAACTTCCTCTTCCTCGTGGCGGAGGAGGCGCGCGAGATCATGGCGTCGATGGGCATCCGCAAGCTCGACGAGCTGATCGGCGACACCGAGTTCCTCGACACGCAGCCGCTGGTCGACCACTGGAAGGCACGCGGCCTCGATTTCAGCCGCGTCTTCTATAAGCCCGAGGCGCCGAAGCACGAGATGCACCGGACGCGCGCCCAGAACCATCCGATCGACGACATCCTCGACCGGAGGCTGATCGCCGAGGCGGCGCCGGCGCTCGAAGAGGAGAAGCCGGTCATCATCGAATCGACGATCCGCAACGTCGACCGCGCGACCGGCACGATGCTCTCCGGCGAAGTGGCGCGGCGCTATGGCCACGAAGGCCTGCCCGACGACACGATCACCGTGAAGCTCACCGGCACGGCCGGCCAGTCCTTCGGTGCGTTCCTCGCCCGCGGCGTCACGCTCGATCTCGTCGGCGACGCTAACGACTACGTCGGCAAGGGGCTCTCGGGCGGCCGCATCGTCGTGCGTCCGCACCAGAATGGCGGCTTTAAGCCGGACGAGTCGATGATCGTCGGAAACACCGTGCTCTACGGCGCAGTGGAAGGTGAATGCTACTTCTCCGGCATCGCCGGCGAGCGCTTCGCGGTTCGGAACTCCGGCGCGATCGCCGTCGTCGAGGGTGTCGGCGACCATGGCTGCGAGTACATGACCGGCGGCATCGCCGTCGTCATCGGCGGGACCGGCCGCAATTTCGCCGCCGGCATGTCGGGCGGCATCGCCTACGTGCTCGACGAGGACGGCCAGTTCACGACGCGCTGCAATCTCGCAATGGTCGAGCTCGAGCCGGTGCCCGAGGAGGACGACCTGATGGAGCTCCTGCACCATCACGGCGGCGACATTGAATGCCACGGCCGCGTCGACATCACCTCCGACATGACCAGCCACGACCAGGAGCGGCTGGTGAAGCTGATCCAGAACCATCTCCACTACACCGGCTCGGCACGCGCCCGGCACATCCTCGACAACTGGGAGGAATTCCGGCCCAAGTTCGTGAAAGTCATGCCGGTCGAATACCGCCGCGCCCTGCGCGAGATGGAGCAGGCGCGCATGGGCGCGGCGATGGCGGCGGAGTAGCAGCGGAAGAGCCCCACGATTGCATTTTCCGGACGAGCGTCATATGTTTTGTCATATGACATCTGGAGGCCCGGATGAACGCCCACCATCACGACGCCGAGAAGAAGGTGGTCAGGCTCTTTCGCAATGGCCGCAGCCAAGCCGTGCGCATTCCGAAGGAGTGGGAATTCGCCGGAGATGAGGTGGTTATCCGTCAGCTTCCGGACGGAAGGCTTCTGCTGATGCCCGCTGAGACGGCTGGACTCGTGGAATACCTCAAGACGGCCGAGCCGTGGACGGGCGGCGAGTTTGTCGAAGGAGATGAGAAACTGCCTCCCCTCGACGAGGTTCGCTTCGAGTGACCTACCTTCTCGATGCAAATGTGATCTCCGCGATTGTCCGAGACCCGCACGGCCGCGCAGCGGGGCGCCTCGAAGCTGCGGGCCAACGAAACGTCCTGACGAGCATCATCGTCAGTGCAGAGATCGAATTTGGGCTGTTGAAGAGAGCCTCCGAAGACCTGACGCGGAAGATGGGAAACATCATGGGGCGGCTGTTCGTTGCCCCGCTGGCACCGCCGTCCGATGAATATTATGCGTCGATCCGCTTGGACCTCGAGCGGCGCGGGGACCCCATCGGACCGAACGACATGCTGATCGCAGCGCATGCAATGGCGCTTGATGCGACACTCGTGACGGACAACGAGCGCGAATTCTCGCGTGTGGCAGGGCTGAGGATCGAAAACTGGCTGCGGCGGTAAACGGACGACGAGGCGGGCAAAGACAGATGGGTAAGGTAACAGGCTTTCTGGAGATCGACCGCAGCGACCGGCGCTACGAGCCGGCGTCGGACCGCGTGCGCCATTTCCGCGAGTTCATGATCCCGCTCGGCGAGGACGGCACCAAGAAACAGGCGGCGCGCTGCATGGATTGCGGCATCCCGTTCTGTCACACCGGCTGCCCGGTCAACAACCAGATCCCCGACTGGAACGACCTCGTCTACAACGGCGACTGGCAGGGCGCGCTGCAGAACCTGCAGACCACCAACAACTTTCCGGAAGTGACGGGGCGCGTCTGCCCGGCGCCCTGCGAAGCGTCGTGCACGCTGAACCTGATCGAGCAGCCGGTGACGATCAAGACGATCGAGGCGGCGATCGCCGACCGCGGCTTCGAGCAAGGCTGGATCGTGCCGGAAATCCCGTCGACCAAGACTGGGAAGCGCGTCGCGGTTATCGGCTCGGGTCCGGCCGGCATGGCCTGCTCCCAGCAGCTCGCGCGCGCCGGCCATGACGTGCATCTCTACGAGAAAAACGCCAAGCCCGGCGGGCTGCTCCGCTACGGCATTCCCGACTTCAAGATGGAGAAGGCGATCATCGACCGCCGCGTCACGCAGATGGAGGCGGAAGGCGTCACCGTCCACACCGGCGTGCATGTCGGCGTGAACGTGCCGGCGCAGCAGCTCCTCGACGAGCACGACGCGGTCGTGCTGACCGGCGGCGCCGAAAGGCCGCGCGACCTGCCGATCGAGGGACGCGATCTGCGCGGCGTGCATTTCGCCATGGACTACCTGCCGCAACAGAACCGCCGCCTCTCCGGCGAGAAGCTGAACGGCAGCGAGCCGATCCACGCCGACGGCAAATACGTGGTGGTGATCGGCGGAGGCGATACCGGGTCCGACTGCATCGGCACGGCGTTCCGCCAGGGCGCGGTCACGGTCACGCAGCTTGAGATCATGCCGCAGCCGCCGGCGAAGGAGGACAAGCTCCTGACCTGGCCGAACTGGCCGCTGAAGCTCCGCACCTCGTCGAGCCAGGAAGAGGGCGCGGTGCGCGAGTTCTCGGTGTTGACGACGCACTTCTCCGGCCGCGACGGCCGCGTGAAGCGGCTTCACTGCGTCAAGGCCGACGCCTCGTTCAAGCCGGTGCCCGGCACCGAGTTCGAGCTCAAGGCGGACCTCGTGCTCCTCGCCATGGGCTTCCTCTCGCCGGTGCATGATGGGATGATCAAGGAGCTCGGCCTGGAGCTCGACCCGCGCGGCAACGTCAAGGCGACGACGCTCGAATACCAGACCTCGAACCCGAAGGTGTTTTCCGCCGGCGACATGCGCCGCGGCCAGTCACTGGTCGTCTGGGCGATCCGCGAGGGGCGGCAGGCCGCGCATTCGGTCGACAAGTATCTGATGGGCGAGACGACGCTGCCGCGCTAGCGGTTTCGGTTAGCCGCGCTTTGCGGCGGCTAGTTCTGCCGCCATTCGCGAAGAATCTCCCCACGTCGAAAGCCAAATCACAGCGTCGGTGATCGTCGAAATCGCGTTGCGAAGTGCTCTCGACCATGCAGCGTCGCTCGAGATCTGCCCCTCGGCGTGGCTCAAGTGGCTCAGTTCTTCGTCTTTGATGCTCAAGATCAGGCCGCAGACCTCAGGATCGCGCCCGCGCACGAAATGGATCTGATCTTCAAGGTGCCGATGCACTGCGCTTTCAACTGCGGCCGTGCAAACCCAAATGCCATTTCGGCCGAGAAGCGCGGTTGTGAAACCAAGTATGAAACCACCGTTTCCCCAAAGCTGCATGATGCGGCAGGGCTTCGCGTTCCGCGTAGGCATTGCCGCGCGGAACAGCGCACAATGCCTTATCTCGTGCTCCAGCGTCTCTTCAAGGAAGGCGACGACATCTGGGCATGTGCGGCGAGCGACCCAAATCTGAGCACGATAGATTCGGATCGCTCCAAATTCCCCGGCGTGGTTGACCTTCAGGATTCGAGCAATCGTTCTTGCATCTTTGGGATGGAGAGGCTGTTGCCCTCGCATTCCTTATTGTGCCCCGCCGTCAATACCACTTCAACAGCCGCACATCCGCGGCGCTGCCGACCAGCTCCTTGAACTTCTCCACGTCGCTGTCACCGTAGTGATAGGGATAGACGATCGTCGGCTTGAACGCCTTCACCGCGTCGGCCGCCTGCTCGACCGTCATCGTGTAGGGCAGGTTCATGGGCAGGAAGGCGGCGTCGATGTTCGTGAGCGCCCGCATCTCCGGCGTGTCTTCCGTGTCGCCGGCGACATAGACGCGCGTCGCGCCAAAGGCGAGCACGTAGCCGTTGTCGCGGCCCTGCGGATGGTATTTGAGCCGGTCCTTTGTGATGTTGTAGGCCGGCACCGCCTGGATACCGACACCGTCGAGCGTCGTGGAATCGCCGTTCCGAAGCACCAGCGTCTTGGTCTGCAGATCGTCCGGCATCTTGTCGAACACCGATTGCGGCGCGACGATCGGCGTGCCCGATCCGGCCACCGCTTCGAGGATGGCGACGTTGAAGTGATCGCCGTGCTCGTGAGTGATGAGGATCAGGTCGGGCGGCGGCAGCTCCGCATATTCCGCCGTCACGTCTGCGTCGGTGCCCCCCGGGCGCGGCGCGGGATCGATCAGGATCGTCTTTTTGTTCCAGGCAAACCACATCGCGGCGTGATGGATCGGATGGATCACCAGGTCTCCCTCACTGGTGGCGATCTTGTCTTCGGTCGGGAGGTCCGCCGCCACCGCCGGAAACTGCAGCGCCAGCGTGACCAGCGTCGCGGCAAGAAGCGGTCCGGGTTTTGCTGAAATGCTCAACTCATGTCTCCATCGTTGAAACGCCGGCCGGCGGCCCTCGCAAGACATGCCGCTCAGGGGCCGTGTCGACAACTCAAATGTCCTCAATCGCGTGTCAGCGGAATTGGCCGCTGCCAAGGCGGTGGCGCTTTGCCACCCATGACAGGGCCCGCATGACAGGGCATCGGCGATACCGTAGGAGGTTCGGCAAGTGCGTGCATTTCCTTGCGGCATGCGAAAAGCCCTCGGGGAGGACCGAATGTCAAAGCTTTTTCCGACGTCGCTCGTCGGCTCCTATGCACAGCCCGACTGGCTGATCGACCGCAAGAAGCTCGCCGGGCGCTTTCCCCCGCGCGTCAGGGCCAAGGAATTGTGGCGGGTGGCGCCGGAGTTCCTGGAGGAGGCGCAGGACGACGCGACGATCCTTGCGATCCGCGACCAGGAGCGCGCCGGGCTCGACATCATCACCGACGGCGAGATGCGCCGCGAGAGCTATTCGAACCGCTTCGCGACGGCGCTCGAGGGCGTTGACCTCGACAATCCTGGCACCGCGCTCGACCGCTCCGGCCATCCGAACCCGGTGCCGCGCGTCGCCGGAAAAATCCGCCGCAAGCACCCGGTCGAGCTGCGCGACCTGGAATTCCTGAAGAAGAATACTGACCGCATGGTGAAGATGACCGTGCCCGGCCCCTTCACCATGTCGCAGCAGGCGCAGAACGATTTCTACGACAGCGAAGAGGCCCTCGCGCTCGACTACGCCGCGGCGGTGAACGAGGAGATCAAGGACCTCTTCGCCGGCGGGGCCGACATCGTGCAGGTGGACGAGCCCTATATGCAGGCGCGGCCGGAGAAGGCGCGCCAGTACGGCCTGAAGGCGCTCGCCCGCGCGCTCGACGGCGTCTCCGGTACCAAGGCGCTGCACATCTGCTTCGGCTATGCCGCGATCATCCATGTGCGGCCGGAGGGCTATTCGTTCCTGCCGGAGCTCGCCGACACGGCGCTCGATCAGGTCTCGATCGAGACCGCGCAGTCGAAGCTCGACACATCGGTGCTCGCGAGGCTGCTAGGCAAGACGATCATCCTCGGCGTGATCGACCTTTCAGATCAGACCGTCGAGACGCCGGAAACCGTGGCGGATCGCATCCGCCGCGCGCTGCCCTATGTGCCGGCAGAGAAGATCGTCGTCGCGCCGGACTGCGGGCTGAAATACCTGCCGCGCGACATCGCCTTCGGCAAGATGCAGGCGATGGTGGAGGGTGCCGCGATCGTCCGCCGCGAGGTGGAAAAGGCGGCCTGAGCGGTTACTGCGCTCCGGCCGGCGCGCTGCTCGGCGCCGACGGCTCCTCCGGCGTGGAGTCCGGTAGCGGCCAGAGGTAGGAATCGGCGCGGCCGGCCGGCGGCGCCGCGGCGTCTGCGCCGGCAAGCTCTTCGGAGATCTTCATGGAGACGCTATCGGGCGCCTCGCCCGCAAGGCCGCCGGAGAGCGTATCGCCACCGGCGACGCTCAGTGCATCGAGCGAGACCATCGGACCGATTTCAGGCGCCGCCGGACCGGCCCTGACGGTGCCGGAGGTCGCGCCGCCGGAGGCGATAAACGGCGCGGCGCCGCCCAGAACGTCGTTCAGCTCCTGCTCCACGAAGAAAGCGAGCTTGCCCTGGCCGGCGCGCGTGAAGTTCAGCCCGTCGCTGGCGCGAAGCTGAACCGACTGGCCGCTCACGTCGGGACCGACGGCGACGAATTTCCCTTCCTCGTCGGCAAAGCCGTTCCACATGTCGATGAAGCGGATGCCCTTCGCATCCAGCTGCTCCTTCACGATGCCGTTGAAGCTTGAATAGTCGCGCGACATGGTGCTCGACTGCACGGGAACGAGCCCGCCCCAGAGGGTCGGCTTGCCGGTCGCCTTCAGCGCATCGGCAAAGGCCGCGACGCGTGCCGCGTAGGCAGCGCGCCAGCCGTCACTGCCGACGCTCTGCGAGCCGGCATCGGTGCTGAGCGCCTGACGGTCGTTGGCGCCGATCATGACCAGAATGACGTCGGGCTTCTGCTCGTCGACGATTGCGGCGATCTTGGCCGGCCAGTCGAAATAGTCGTCGCGCACAAGCCCCGACGATCCGCTCGTCGCATCGACGATGACGATATTGGGATTGTCCGCATAGGCATCGGCCAGGCCCTTGGCGAGCGACCGCGCCATGAAGTCGCCGACGACGAGAGCGCGCTTCGCATCATCCGCCTTTTGCACGGCCGCGACTTCATGCGGGGTCGGCGCCGGCGAAGGGCTCGGGGCGGAGCGGCGCACCGGCGCCTGCTGCTGCGGCTGCGGATTGCCGAAGAGCTGGAACGGATGCGTGTCGGCGGGAGGCTGACGGTCATTTTGCCGGCGGTTGCCAAACAGAAACCGGAGGAAGCCGCCGGATCGGTTGTTGTTGTTCTGTGCGAGCTGGACGTCCTGCGACTGGGCATGGGCCGGCGGCACGGCAAGGTCGCCCGCCAGCATGGCGGCGAGAGAGATGGCAAGAAGCGCCGCGGCAGCGCGCATCAAATTCGCTCCAGAGAGAGGACTCAGCCGCTCGTTCTTAACGCCTGAAGCAGCTGCAGTCCCGGAAATCCGTCGGCGACCATGCCCTGCCGACTCTGGAAGGCGCGGATCGCGTCCCGCGACGCCGGCCCGAGCTTGCCGTCGATCTCGCCGTCATAATAGCCGGCGCGCGCGCAGATGTTCCTGCATTTCCTCCATCTCCGCCTGGGTCAGCGGGCGCTCGCCGTTCGGCCAGGGCTGCACGAATTCTCCGGCACCCATGAGCCGGTCGGCGAGATGGCCGACGGCGAGCGCATAGGCGGTGGAGTTGTTGTAGCGCTTGATGACGTAGTGGTTCCTGAGCATAAGAAAAGCGGGGCCGTCTGCGCCGACAGGCGCGACGAGCACGGCATTGTCGCCGGGGCGCGGAAACACCCGCCCCGCGACACGCTCGACGCCGAGCCGCTTCCAGGCGCTGATCTTGCGCGATTTGCCGTCCTCCGCGAGCCGCATGTTGAACCCGCGCGGAAGCGCCACCTCATAGCCCCAGGTGGCGCCGGCGACCCATCCGGCCTTCTTCAGATAGTTGGCGGTGGAGGCGAGCGCGTCGGCAGGGGAGTTCCAGATGTCGCGCCGCCCGTCGCCGTCGAAATCGACCGCGTAGGCCTCGTAGGTGGTCGGGATGAACTGCGTCTGGCCCATGGCGCCGGCCCACGAGCCGGTGAGGCCGTCGAGGCCGATGTCGCCGCGCTGCAGGATCTTGAGCGCGGCGGCGAGCTGCTGGCGCCCGAAGCGCGCACGCGGCGGATCGGCATAGGCGAGCGTCGCCAGCGAGCGCACGACGCTCTTCACGCCCGCCGGGTTGGACAACGCGTCGCCGTAGCGCAATTCCATGCCCCAGACCGCGACGACGACGTGGCGGTCGACGCCGTAGCGGCGCTCGATGCGGTCGAGCAGCGCGCTGTAGCGGTCGAGCATCTCACGGCCGGTCTCGACCCGCGGCTCACTGACCAGCGACACCACGTATTGCCAGATCGGCATCGAAAATTCCGGCTGCGTGTGCGCCTTCTCCAGCACTTCGGGATCGGGCGTCACGCCCCGGAAGGCCCGGTCGTAGGTGGCGCGAGATATCCCCGCCGCCTTCGCCGTCGGCCAGAAATCCTGAACCCAGCGGTCGAAGCCGGAATCGGCATGCGCGGCGGTCAAAATTCCCGGCGCGCCGAGCATTCCCCCGACGAGAACGATGGCAAAAAAGATTGTGGCTGAGAGTCGAAAAAGAGGCCGCATCAAAGTCCTTCCCGCGCGTTCGGCCGGCCACAATTAAGGCCGGCGAATTTGGCGAGGGTATGATGCAGCGGGAAGGGAAAGGTTTCGTTAACCGTTCGCCGGCGTCAGGAAATCCGCTGGGTTTGGATGCTTCCGCACCTCGGGGCAACGGCCGGGGCAACAGAAGTTGATCACTGAGCGTTCATCGGGCTCGGTTTCGTCCCCTCCGCACAATGACGCAGTTGAGACGGTTCGACTGTACCTTTCAATTGTCAGGCACCCACCGCATTGCGCGTCGGAAGCCTTCGGCCTCAGCCTCTCCAACCGACTGAACGTATTTTTCGCCGGGCTTTGAAATCTTTACTCGATCGTATTGTTGATCCATCGGGAGATGATAGATGCGCTCTCCATTGGATGAGATATTGCACTTAACCATCGGCCAATCGGGCATCTTAGCGTCATCGATGATCTTGATCCCCATCGCCAGCGCGATATCTCGAATTCGACCCGCCACCGGCGCTGTCGAACATAGGTGGGGCTGGACACGGCTAAACAGAGAGGCGAAGTCTTTCGGCGCCTCTCCAAAATTCTCAACGAAGAAGCTGACCGTCGATCCGAGCAACTGGAAGATCGCCGCCTCCGGGATAGTTCGGTGAGCCGCCCATTTTTTGCATTGAATGATGATGTACCTTGCCGGTGTGACCCTTGATGATCAGATCACGGCCGAAATCGTCATAGCCGGAGATCGCACCATGGTACGTGACGTCATAGCCTTTAATCTCCCATTGGTATCCGACGAAGCGTTCGAACTCGCGCCCGATTTGCCAGTCTGATTTCCGACTGCTCTTATATCGATCCAGTGCGCGTTGATATCTTTCGACCGGCCGAAGCGTCTGCCATTCTTGTTGTGAGAGGAAGCGCGTTGAGGGATCACTGTGGTCGATTTCGTACGTGTCTTGGCCTCGGCGGCTTCCTCGGCGTCCGGAGAAAGCCACTTCCTTCGATGAAAGGGAAAAGGCTTTCGTAGAGCGCGATCCGATACTCTAGGGCGCGCTTCGCGATACGCAGTTCTTTCTTCTCGCGGCCGTGCTGGCGGGATTCTCTTCTGCGGCAGACTTTGCCGGCCGTTTCTTTGTCGCAAGCCGATTGGCGTCTCGTTCGTCTTCGGGTCCAGTGCGGGTCGGCCATTAGAGCCGCGATCATGGCATCGCCTTCGACTTCTCGCCGAACGCTAGGCGCTGCTCGTCAATGTGCATGCGCAGCGTGGCGGCGGGCCTGCCTTTCCTTCGATAGTTGTTCTTGCGCAGCACGGACAGAAGCCTCTGATACGGTCAGTGCTTGTCGAAGATCGGATACCTGCGTGGTTAAGGCCTGTCTGGTTTCGGACAACTGCTTCCGGACAGCGTTTCTTTGCGCTTTGCGACGCCCTGAGCCATATTGAAAGAACGATGATGACGGCAGCGACGCCAAATATGACTATGCCGGGGACGTCCATGTTTGACCCATCCCATTCTGGCTCCGCACTACGAGAGGGAACGTCCTTTTCTCAGGTCATCGGAAGACAGTGGAATTCGAGATTGAAAGCACCGCGAGCGGCGCTCGCCAAGGGCGGCCAGCGGATCGCTAGCTCATAGCCGACCTCTTGCGCCCCCTCACATACCACCCGACTGGCTCGCCCGCAGCCTCTCGACCTCCGCACTGAGATACTCGTTCGCGATCAACAGCGCCCGGAGTCGCGGCGCGCTCGCCCCCGCGGCGGGCTACATTCTGGCCAGAGAACCGCCAGGAGTTTCAATTCACAATGGACAGGTAGTATGCTCGCTACCCTTCCTTGTGAGGGACATAATGCAAATTGTAATCCAATGTGCAGGGTCAAAGCATGCCGTTGGCTGGTTGCGCACCCTGAAGGGAACGAAGTCTTGTTTGTTGCCGACCCATCGCGGGCGTCATCAGGCGACGGACGTAGACTACGCACACCCGGACGCGCCGTCCGATCGACCGGGGAAGACATGGCGCGAAGTCGTTGTCGCCTCGAACGCAGTAGAGAAGACTTCAGAGATGGTCCTGCCTTAGAACTCTACCAAAACTCAACCTATTCAGACCTCGTCAGCACGTTTTCGCCAGACAGCGTCTTCATTCTCTCAGCAGGATGGGGATTGGTGCGATCGAACTTCCGCATTCCTCGGTACACGTCACATTCAGTGGCAGCGGCGAGCCATACCAGCGCCGGCGGCAAGGGCAGGGGTTCAGGGATTTCAATCCGCTCCCTCAATCGGCTGACGGGCCGGTTATCTTCTTTGGTGGCAAGAGCTATTTGCCTCTCTTCGATCAGCTAACCAGCAAATGCTGCTCCGAACGGATTGTCTTCTTCAACTCTGTTTCAGCTCCTCACGGAGAAAACCTCCCGCGGTCAGATTTCATTCTTCCCTGCGAACCAATTGGCACTATGCGTGCGCTAGCAAATTTGCAGCCGGTTGGCGCGAGCGATCCGGCAGCGGCGTCTCAATTTGAAAACCTAAAACGCTGCCTGTCGCGGCCGGGAACCACGATATGAACGAGAAGGGCGTTCGTGATCGGCTCATCGAATACGGCGAGCGAGCTTTTCACAGACAAAAACAATTCAAAGAGTTCACCAAAATTGCGGAAGCAGATGCACTCCTGAACGATTTGAACCTCTATCCTCATGCCTTTGTCATCGCATGCCTTATGGATCGTCAAATCCAGGCTGAACGAGCATGGCTCGTGCCATATTCTCTCTCGAGCAGGTTGGGCGGCTTCTCGATGGAAATGCTCGCCGGGCTCAAGCGTGAGGACTTTGTGGAGGTGATGACCAAACCTCGACCTGTTCACCGCCTCATCAACGTGATGCCTGATACAGTTCATGCCGCTGTCCAACGCATCTGGACGAGGTACTCAGGGGACGCAGCACTTATTTGGAAGGGGGAGCCGTCAAGCGCTGAGGTTGTCTATCGCTTTCTGGAATTCAAAGGTGCTGGTCCGAAGATTGCGACAATGGCGGCAAATCTCCTGGCTCGAGATTTCAAGGTTCCGTTCTCCGACTACGTCTCGATCGATATGGAGTGTAAGTGCGCATCATGCTACATGAACGATGTGTGCGTGTCGGCGCAAAGCAAAAGCCCCCGGCCATCGACCGGGGGCGAATAGTCCTTGCACGCTTGTTGTCACGCTCAGCGGCCACGAGAAATACAGCCCACTAAGCCGTCAGCCGCTCGACTATGCCGATCGGCGAAGCGAGACGATGATGACCAACGCGACCAGCAAGATGATCCATGTCGCCAGGCTGACTGCCACAGCCTTCCGCGCGCTCTTTCTCTCATGCCAGAGCCTCGGCCGAATTCCTTTCGCGACGAAGACGAGCTGAGCCGCGAGATTGATGCAGGCGATGTTGGCGCCGAGCAGCATCGCGGCTCCGGCTGCGAGGTCGAATCGGTTGCCGGCGGCCATAATGCCCAGGGTCGCGGCCGGCGGAAGCAGTGCCACGGCAACCATGACGCCGACGAGGGTTGCGGAGAGGCCGGTGGTGACCGAGAGCGCCGCTGCCGCCCCCGAAGCCAACGCCAGGACGATGCCGCTGTAGTCGAGCGACGTTCGGGCCAGAAGTTCGGAGCTCGTAACGTTCGGGCTGATCAAGAACGCCAACGCCGACGCGACGGCAATGCTCAGCAGAATTCCCAATGCGCTCGACTTCGCCGCGGAGAACATAAGCGAGCGGTCGGCGATGGCAGTCCCGAATGCGAATGCCACGTTTGGGCCAAGGAGCGGCGCGATCACCATCGCTCCTATCACCACCGCGACGCTGTTGCGTTCCAGACCTACGGAGGCGACGACGGTCGAAAGAACGACAAGCAGGATGAAGTTCCGGTCGATGTGCACGCCGCTGGCGACGAGATTGAACAATTCTTCCCTCGAAGCCCGCTCCTGCTCTTGCTTCTTCTCTTCCTCCGACGGTGGGGAAGGCTCTTTGTCCTCGTCCTCCGTCTCCCTCGGGATGACAACATCGGTCGGCATCATCACGATGTTCCAGTCCTCGGACTTGCCGAGGGCGGCCTGCAGCCGGTCGAGAAGGGATTGGCGATCCATCTCCCCGACAAGCAGCCGGATCAGCCGGCGGCCGTCACCGAGCGGCGGGCTGACTTGAACGTCGGCGACCTCCATCTCATTCGCGATCGACACGATGGCGCGTGACCGCTCTTCCGCCGTTGTGACTTCGATCAGCTTGAACGCCATTTTGTCCGCCCCGCCTTGGCGGCGCGACTATAGCGGCAATCGCGGCGACGGATGCAATCCTCGCCCGCGCACCCCCCTCGGACGGCGGCCTGAAATTCTGAGGGCTGGGTTACTCAATTCCGCCCAAGCTTGTCGTCATGCCCGGACTTGATCCGGGCATCCATTCCGGAGCAGTCGTTGCTGGTTCGTCGACGCGGAATGGATTGCCGGGTCAGGCCCGGCAATGACGACGGTCCTGAAGGGCCGGAAAAATCTTCTCCGTCCCTGACCTGTAATTAAGTCCTGACCTTAGGCCGCCAACCGCCTGCGCATGAGCTGCTCTTCCCATTGAAGCGCATGCGCGACGATCGTCTCGATGTCGTCGTATTGCGGCGTCCAGTGGAGCGTGGCGCGGATCTTGTCGGCGGCGGCGATCATCACCGGCACGTCGCCGGCGCGCCGCGCGCGGGCTCGAATGTCGAGAGTGCGGCCGGAGACGCGCTGCACGGCGTCGAGCAGCTCCAGCACCGAATAGCCGCGCCCATAGCCGCAGTTCAGGACGAGGCATTCGCCGCCCTTCGCACGATGATCGCTGAGATGATCGAGCGCCGCGGCGTGCGCGCTGACGAGATCGCTGACGTGGATGAAGTCGCGGATGCCGGTGCCGTCCGGCGTGTCATAGTCGGTGCCGAAGACCGCGACATGCTCGCGCTGTCCGGTCGCGGCTTCGATCGCCACTTTCAGAAGATGCGTCGCGCCGCGCGTCGACTGGCCGGCGCGGCCCTTCGGATCGGCACCGGCGACGTTGAAGTAGCGAAGCACGACGCTGTTCAGCCCATAGGCCTCCGCCGCGTCGGCGAGCATTCGCTCCGTCATCGCCTTCGAGGCGCCATAGGGCGACGCCGGGTTGAGCGGCATCTCTTCCGTCACCGGCATGGTCGCCGGCACGCCATAGACGGCGGACGTGGAGGAGAAGATGAAATTCTTGACGCCGTTCGACGCAGCGGCTGCGATCAGCTCGCGCGACTTGACGGTGTTGTTCAGATAATAGCCGAGCGGGTCCGCGACCGAATCAGGCACCACCACGGAACCGGCGAAATGCATGATCGTTTCGATTCCACGGGATTTGATCAGCCGGTCGAGGAGCACGCGATCGCCGACATCGCCGATCACAAGCTCGGACGTCTGCGGCACCGCCCAGTCGAACCCGGTGGAAAGATCGTCGAGCACGACGACCCGCTCGCCGCGGTCGACGAGCTGAAGCGCCATATGGCTTCCGATGAAGCCGCCGCCCCCGGTAATGAGAACACTCATACGCTGACCCCGCATCTACGGGCTCTTCCGGCCCGCTACGATCAAGGGTAAGGGATTGGAAAGGATGAGCAATTGAAAGAGTCGACTGTGGTAAATCCGCTCAGGAAAGCCGTCATTCCCGTTGCCGGGCTCGGCACGCGTTTTCTCCCCGCCACCAAGGCCTTACCGAAGGAAATGCTGACCATCGTCGACCGCCCGGCGCTCGAATATGTGCTGGATGAGGCACGCGAGGCGGGGATCGAGCACGTCGTCTTCGTCACCGGCCGCAACAAGGCAAGCATCGAGGACCATTTCGATTCCGCCTATCGAGCTCGAGGCGACGCTCAAGGCGCGCGGCAAAACCAAGGAGCTTGAGGCGCTGCACCGGGAGTTACCGGTGCCAGGCACGATCAGCTTCACCCGCCAGCAGGCGCCGCTCGGCCTAGGCCACGCCATCTGGTGCGCCCGCCACATCATCGGCCACGAGCCCTTCGCGGTGCTTCTCCCCGACATGCTGATGACGCCGAACTGCCTGAAGCAGATGCTGGCGGCCTACGAGAAGCACGGCGGCAATGTCGTCGCGGTGGAGGAAGTGCCGCACGACCAGGTCTTCCGCTACGGCATCGTCGGCGTCGGCGAGGAGGACGAGTCGGGCTTCGAGATCACGCAGATGGTGGAGAAGCCAAAACCGGAAGACGCGCCCTCGAACCTGATCATCTCGGGGCGCTACATTCTGCAGCCGGAGATTTTCGATCTGCTCGGGAGCCAGAAGCCCGGCGCCGGCGGCGAGATCCAGATCACCGACGCCATGAAGCGGCTCGCCAAGACGCAGCGCTTCACCGGCTTCCGCTATCGCGGCCGCACCTACGACACCGGCACCAAGGCGGGCTTCCTGATGGCGAATGTCGCCTATGCGCTGGCACGCCCCGACATGGGCAGAGAGTTCCGCGCCGAGCTGACGCAGCTTCTGAGCGACGAGGGGACGTGAGGCGAAGCACCCGAGCGTAACCTTCTCTCCTTGAGGGAGAGGGTGGGCAGCTTTATCGCTGCAGTCTCAGCCTGATCCCCACAATATTTAAATCGTAGTGGCCGCCGGGCGTGTTCTGGTCGGTGCGGTCGTATTCGTAGCGCGCCTCGATCGAGGCGGTGCGGTTGAAGGCATAGGAGAGGCTGGCCGTCCCGGTGAAGGTCAGGTCGTGGAAAGTGTCGCCAACTCGGCGCTCGTAGCTGAAGCCGCCGCTGGTTTCGGCGCGAATTCGCGGCGTCAAATCGTGACCAAGCGTAAGCGTGGCGGAATAGAGGATCGACGCCGACGCACCGGGCATGCTTGTCGGCTGCACGCCGGTTGTAAAGTCGAGCTTCACGTCGGTCAGCCGGTGCGGCGACCAGAGCACCGCGGCATTGGCGACGAAGACGTTCAAATCCTCGAGCCGCGCGTCCTCAAGGTCCTCGCGCCGGTAGCCGAGCGATATCTCGCCGGAGAGCTTGTCGCCGCGGTCGACGACGATGCCGCCCAAAAGCTCGCCCCAGACGCTCGATCGCGCAAAGCCGCTGTCGTCGCGGTGCTGGTCGAACTCGCGCCGCGCGACGGCGGCTTCGACGAACGGCCTGACGCTTGCGCTTGTCGCATAGCCGGCGCGGACCCTGACGCCGAACTCGGTGTTGTCGAGCTCCTTGCGCGAAGCGGTCCCGCCGCCGACGAGCGGGACGTCCTCGTAGATCGATCGGTCGGCAAAGCCGGTGACGCTGGCGGTGACCCGCCCCATCGACTGTTCGACGCCAAGCGACGCCGTCAGGTTGTCGACGGCGGGCCGCTCCGACGACCCGTTCGGCGTATCGGGATCGCTAAAACCTTCCAGGAATTGCGAATAGCCGGCCGCAGCGTTGACCGCCGTGTGGCTGGTCAATGCGTAGCGGAGCTTCGCCTCGGCGTCGATCGTGCGCGTATTGAATGCCTCGTCGCGGTAGTAGACCGCCTCGCCGCGCGCGTCGGCCTCGAACTGGTAGCGATCGTTCTCCGACCGGATATTGATTTCCGGCGCCACGGCAAGGCCGACGGCGTTCGTTTTGCGCACAGTGCCGGCGCCATTATCCGTGGCGCTGACGCCGATCTCGATTGACGGGCGGATCACGAAAGCGCCGAGACGGATGCCGGTCTGCGCGAAGGGGTCGCTCACGTCATGCCGCCTGACGCGGCTAACGCGCGTCTCCGGCGGCTCCGGCGTCGGCCCCGCGAGCGGCGGACCGATCGTCTCGTCGCCGGTTGGTCCAAGAAGCGGCGAACCGATCGGCGTCTCAAGCATCGAGGGCCCGGGCTCGTTATTCCAGTTCCAGATGTCGTCCTCGGACTGGTCGGTGGTCGCATCCTCGGTCGGGCGCAGTATGAAGTCGACCAGCGGCGTCGGATCGCTGGAATTGTCCGCGGTCTGTGCGGAGGTCGCGTCGCCTGCCTGCCCGGAGACCGACCCCGTCGACTGCTGCGCGGCGGCGCTGCCTGCGACGGTCAGAAGTGCGATGGCCAGGCTGAAAGATCTGAGCATGTCCGTCCGGCACGGGTGACGCCGGCCCGGCGCGCGCTCCGGACCGCTTTAACAAGAGGTAAAGCGGCGTGGTTAACAGGGGGTTTCCACGGGCGCCCGGCACGCAGCCCGCGGCGCGCGCGGGTCAGGCGGAAGTAACCGTCAAGACGGTGCCGTCGGCGCCCGTTACCTTCACCCGCGCACCGGCCGGAGCATCCGGCCCGCGCACCAGCCAGACCCCGTCATCGATCGTCAGCCGTCCGCGCCCTTCGACGATCGGCTCGGCGAGGATGAAGGTCTGGCCGACGAAGCGGCCGGAGCGGGCGTTCAGATGCGGATCGGATGTGTCGCCGCTCTTCACACCGATGAAGCGGCGGGCGAGCAGCGCCGCGACGATCGACAACACGACGAAGCCGACGACCTGCATCTGCCACGGCCAGTCGATCAGGAGCGCGCTGATGCCGATCAGGATCGCCGCGATTCCGAACCACAGGAAGTAGAAGCCGGGTAAGACTATCTCAAGCCCGAGCAGGACCAGGCCGAGGATCCACCACGACCAGCCGCCGAGCGTCGCGACCAGATTTGTGATCACGTGAAGTCTCCCGGCGGCGGAACGGTGACGACCGTCGGGCCGGAGGTCGAAGCGGAGCCACTGGCCGGCACCGATCCCGAGCGCCGTGCTGGCGCCACCGGTGGCTCACCGCCGAAGGTCTGTCGCGCAATCTCCGTTATTCCACCGAGCGCTCCGAGGATTCCCGTGGCCTCCATCGGCAGGAGCAAGGTCTTCTGGTTTGGCGAATGCGCGAACGCCGAGAGCGCTTCGACATATTTCTGCGCCACGAAGTAGTTGATCGCCTGCACGTTGCCTGCGGCGATCGCCTCGCTCACCACCGTCGTCGCCTTGCCCTCCGCTTCGGCCAGCCGCTCACGCGCGTCCGCGTCGCGGTAGGCGGCCTCCTTGCGCCCCTCGGCCTCCAGGATGCGCGCCTGCTTCTGTCCTTCCGCCTTGAGAATCTCCGCCTGCCGCTTGCCCTCCGCCTCCAGGATGGTGGCGCGCTTCTCGCGCTCCGACATCATCTGGCGCGCCATCGAATTCGATCAGGTTCTTGGGTGGGTCGATGTCCTTGATTTCGATGCGCGTGATCTTGACGCCCCACGGCTCGGATGCGGCGTCAACCACGCGCAGCAGTTTGGCATTGATCTCGTCGCGGTTGGAGAGGAGCTCGTCGAGCACCATGGAGCCCATGACCGAGCGGATGTTGGTCATGGTGAGGTTGAGGATGGCGTTTTCCAGCCGGTTCACCTCATAGGCGGCGCGCGCCGCGTCCATCACCTGAAAGAAGGTGATGCCGTTCGCCGTGACCGTGGCATTGTCCTTGGTGATGACTTCCTGGCTCGGCACCTCGAGCACCGTCTCCATCATGTTCATCTTGGCGCCGATGCGGTCGATGAACGGGACGATGATGCTGAGCCCGGGCTTCAGCGTCTTGGTGTAGCGGCCGAAGCGCGCGACCGTGTAATTGTAGCCCTGCGGCACCGTCTTCACCGCCGAGAAGAGGACGATGAAGGCAAAGACGACGAGGATGATGACGACGATGTCGAAACCGCCCATGGCGCGAATCTCCCCAGTGCCCCCGAATTCCTAAAATACCCCAGGAACATATGGAGGGAGTCGGCGCACCGCGCAATTCAGATCGTCGGGCCCGCCAGCTCCGGGCACACAAATGACAAGTCAGTTGCCAGGCCGGCACCCGGCTAGGAGGCGGAAAAGCGCTGTGCTACGCTTATTCGTCCCATACGAATTGCGCGCGCGGCGCGCGTTGTGAAGAGGAAGCGCACGACCATGGCTGGCAAGAAAATCCTGATGCTGACAGGCGATTTCAGCGAGGAATACGAGATTTTCGTCTTCGAGCAGGCGATGCAGGCGGTGGGCCACGAGGTCGATGTCGTCTGCCCCGACAAGAAGAAGGGCGAGATCCTCAGGACCTCGCTGCACGATTTCGAAGGCGACAAGACCTATACGGAGAAGCTCGGCCACAACTTCCCGCTCAAGAAGAGCTTCTCCGACGTGAAGCCCGAGCAGTACGACGCCGTCTATGTCGCCGGCGGACGCGGCCCGGAATATATCCGCATCGACAAGCGGGTGCAGTCGATCATCCGCCACTTCCACCAGAAGGATAAGCCGATCTTCACCATCTGCCACGGCGTGCAGGTGCTGATGGCGGTGCCGGAGACGATCCGCGGCAAGGAAGTCGCGGCGCTCGAATATTGCGAGCCGGAAGTGACCGCCGTCGGCGGCAAATATATCGACGTGCCGCCGACCGGCGCGCATGTCGACGGCAAGCTCGTTTCCGCCAAGGGCTGGCCGGGACTGGCGGCGTTCATGAAGAACTGCCTGAAGGTGCTCGGCACCGAGATCCGCCACGCCGAACCGGCGAAGTCGGAGCAGAAGCGCAAACTGGCGCGCGCCGCGTAGCCCCGCTACTCGGGCAGGCCCGCGGCGCGAAGCGCCGCGAGGTCTGCATCGAGCGTGGACCGGTCGCTGCGGTGTTGGGTGGCGGCGAAGCCGTGCACTGTAGCGGTGGGACGCGCCGCGAGGTGCTCGACGATCTCGCCACGCGCCTCGTCGTGCCGTCCCATCTTCTCGTAGATGATTGCAAGATCGGCGTGGCCGAACCCCGGACTGCGTTCGCCGTAGGCCTTGAAGGATGCGATCGCCTCGTCGGTGCGCCCGGCCAGCCGATAGACGAGGCCGCGAATGCCGAGATAGTTCGGCGGGTATTTCGGACTGAGCCGCATCGCCTTCTCGATCTGGACAATCGCCTCGTCGTGAACGCCGCCGTTCGAGAGCGACGTGGCCGCAAAAGCGGCGACGTCGGCCGAGCCGGGGGCGAGCTCGATCGCTCGCCGCGCGGCAGCGACCGCTTCGTCGAACCGGTCTTCGACGGTCAGGATCATGCCGGTAAAGAGATGCGCGTCGGCATTATTGGGGTCGAGCTCCAGTGCACGATTGAGATATTCCCTCGCCTTTGAGATCGCGGTCGGCGTGTCGTCGAACCAGTTGAACCGCGCATCGGCGCTGTGGATGAAGCCAAGCATGGCGTGAAGCGCCGCGGAGTTCGGGTCGAGCGCCAGCGCCTTCTCCCAGCACGCGCGCGCCTTGCCGACGCCGTCTTTGGTGACGACGCCCGCCCGGTAGTGGGCGAGACCCTGTGTCCAGAGGTTCCACGCCTCGACATTCGAGGTCGAGGAATAGCGCATACGCGCCTGCTCGCCCTCCGTCAGGCGCACCTGCATCTCTGTCGCGAGGATCAGGGTGATCTCGTCCTGTATGGCAAAGATGTCTTCGAGCGCCCGGTCGTAGCGCTCCGCCCAGACGTGCGCGCCGGTCTCTGCATCGATGAGCTGCGCGGTGATGCGGATGCGGCCTCCGGCCTTGCGGATGCTTCCTTCGAGCACATAGCGGGCGCCAAGCTCCCGGCCCGCCTGACGCACATCGACGTTGCGGCCTTTGAAGGCGAAGCTCGAGTTGCGGGCGATGACGTTCAGCCCCGAGAGCTTCGACAGAGTCGTCAGGATGTCGTCGACGAGGCCGTCGGCGAAGTGCTCCTGCTCCGGGTCGTTGCTCATGTTGGTGAAGGGCAGCACGGCGATCGTCGGCTTTTCGCTCTCCGCCGCGGCCTGAGGCCTTTCCGTTCGGCCGGGGCTGGTGCCCTCGCCCCAGCGCCAGGCGCGAACTGGTTGCTTGATGTTCTTGAGGACAATCTCGCCGGCGTCGGCAAAGGCGAGGTCGACCTTGCCCCTCACCTGCGCGTGGACCGCGTCGGAGAGAAGCACGCCGCCCGACGGCGCCTGGCCTTCGAGCCGTGCCGCGACGTTGACGCCGTCGCCGAAAATGTCGTTGCCGTCGATGACGATGTCCCCGAGGTTCACGCCGATACGGAAGCTCATCGCCTTGGCGCCCGTGCCGGCGCTGTTCCGCTCGGCCATCGCGCGCTGGATTGCGATCGCGCACTGCACGGCGTCGACCGCGCTGCCGAACTCAACCAGCGCCCCATCGCCCATCATCTTGACGATCCGCCCGCGATGGCTGGCGACCGCCGGATTGAAAAGCTCGCTCCAAATCGCGCGCAACGACGCGAGCGTGCCCGCCTCATCCTCGCCCATCATGCGGCTGTAACCGACCACGTCGGCCGCAAGGATCGCGGCAAGCCGTCTTATGGTGCGCGCTTCGCTCATCGCCTTCCCTCAAGGACCTGAACGGCGCGCTCAGCGGCCGGCGCCAACGGCTTCGGTTCTATCATGCCGACGATGAACGTGGGGATTTGCGGATTACGCGCTGTCATGGCATCGACGGTTGACATGCACGCCCTCCGGAGGAGCCAAGAATGCCACAACACCCTGCTCTCGCCCAAGGCCGCACCGCCGTTATCACAGGCGCCGCTTCGGGTATCGGCCGCGCCGCGGCGGAGCGCTTCGCCGGGATCGGCATGAAGGTTGTGATGGCGGACGTCAACGCCGAAGCGCTTGCGGCCGCCGCCGCGGGCGTATCGCACATCTCAGGTCACCAGGGCGAAGTCATCGCCGTCCCGACCGACGTATCGAAGCGAGAGGATGTCGAGCGGCTGAAAGAGCGTGCCTACGAGGCGTTCGGGGAGGTCGCGCTCCTCATGAACAATGCCGGCCGCGGCGGCGATGGCACGCTGTTCGGCCCGCCCGACGCCTGGAAGGCGATCCTCGACACCAACCTCTGGGGCATCATCAACGGTGTGCAGGTCTTCGGCCCGGCGATGATCGCTGCGAAGACGCCGGCGGCGATCGTCAATACCGGCTCCAAGCAGGGGATCACCTGCCCGCCCGGCAACACAGCCTACAATGTCTCAAAGGCCGGGGTGAAGGTGGTTACAGAGGCGCTCGCCCACGAGCTGCGCAACATCGAAGGCTGCCAGGTGACGGCGCATCTCCTCGTCCCGGGCTTCACCTTCACCGGCATCACCTCCTCCGACCCGAACGCGGAAAAGCCGGCCGGCGCCTGGACGGCCGATGAGGTCATCGACTTCATGCTGCCGAAAATGGCGACGGGCGACTTCTACATCCTCTGCCCGGACAACGACGTGACGCGCGCCATGGACGAGAAGCGCATGCGCTGGGCAATGGACGACATCATCCAGAACCGGCCCGCGCTTTCGCGCTGGCATCCCGACTTCAAGGACGCCTTCGCGAAGTACATGGCTTCATAGCGGGCGGCCCGGCACCCGCTGGCAGCAGAAAGAAGGCCCTACGACGCCGCGGCCGGCGCAGTCTTCGCGGCGGCGGATTCCGGTTTCGGCTTGGCGGCAACTTCCGTCGGCTTCGGCTTGGCGGCGGCTTCGGCCGGCTTCGGCGAATGAGCGGCTTTCGCCATCGTCTTGGTCGGCGTCGGAATCTCGATATCGACCTCGAGCATGGAGACCGACTCGCCGCGGTCCATCTTCACCTGCACCTTGTCGGAGTCGACATGGACATGCTTCTTGATCACCGCGAGGATTTCCTCTCGCAGGATCGCGACCAGATCCGAGCCGCCGGCAATGGTACGCTCGTGCGCGAGCAGGATCTGCAGCCGGTCGCGCGCGACCGGCGCCGAGCCGCCCTTCCTGAAGAGATTGAACAGGTTCATGCGGCCCTCCGCGTGAACAGCTTGCCGAAGAGGCTGCTCTTGTCGCGTCGGGATCGTGATCACCACGGTCTCGCCGGAAAGCCGCCGCGCGGCGTCGGCATAGGCGCGCGCCGCCGCGCTCATCGGATTGGCGATGGTGATCGGCGAGCCGACATTCGAGGCGCGCAGCACCTCCTCGCTCTCCGGGATGATGCCGAGCAGCGGGATGGAAAGGATTTCCAGCACGTCCTCCGTCTTCAGCATCTCGCCGCGGTCGGCGCGCGCCGGATCGTAGCGCGTGAGAAGCAGGTGCTTGTCGATGCGCTCGCCCTTCTCCGCCTTCAGCGTCTTCGAATCGAGCAGCCCGATGATGCGGTCGGAATCGCGCACCGAGGAGACTTCCGGATTGGTGACAACCACCGCGACATCGGCGTGGCGCATGGCAAGCGTCGCGCCGCGCTCGATCCCGGCCGGGCTGTCGCAGATGACCCAGTCGAACCTTTCGCGCAGCTCGCCCATCACCCGCGCCACGCCCTCTTCGGTGAGCGCGTCCTTGTCGCGGGTCTGCGAGGCCGGCAGCAGATGCAGCGTGTCGACCCGCTTGTCGCGGATCAGCGCCTGGTTGAGCTTGGCGTCGCCCTGCACGACGTTGATCAGGTCGTAGACGACGCGCCGCTCGGCGCCCATCACCAGGTCGAGGTTTCGCAGGCCCACGTCGAAGTCGACGACGACGACATTCTTCCCGATCTGCGCCAGCGCCGCGCCGAGCGCTGCCGTCGAAGTCGTCTTGCCGACGCCGCCCTTGCCCGAGGTCACGACCAGAACCTTGGCCATCGTCCCCATCCTCCTCGAAATTCGCTAGCTCAGCGACGCCATCGCCATGGTCTCGCCTTCGAGCCAGGCCTGCACGGGCCGGCCGCGATATTGCGGGTCCATGTCTTCGGCCGTGCGATAGAGGCCGTCGATCGCGATCAGCTCCGCTTCGAGCTTGTTGCAGAAGATGCGCGCATTGGGATTGCCGGTGGAGCCGGCGATCGCCCGCCCGCGCAGCGCGCCGTAGATGTGGATCGAGCCGCCGGCGACGACCTCCGAGCCGGAGGCGACCGAGCCCAGGATCGTCAGGTCGCCATCCGGAAAGATCACCGACTGGCCGGAGCGAACCGGCTTGTCGTGGACGAGCGAGGCGGCGCGCGGCGGCGCCGGCAGCGCCGTCGGCCGGCGCCGCGCGGCGGGCTTGTCCGTTGACGGCTTTGTCATCGTCGTCGGCCTTCGTCTCGACGCATCGCGCTGCGCTTCGGCAGACGGCGGCCGGCGGAATTTCCGGGAGGTCGCTGACGTTCGCGGCGCGGCTGCCGGAGACGAGCGGCGGCATGCCGAGGCCGAGCCACGAGGCCTTCGTGCCCTCCACGCCCATGATGCGGATGTCGCGCTCGCTCAGGTCGGCGATGAGCTTCGCAAGGCCCGCCTTGTCGAGCGGCAGCGCCGATACGTCGAGGATGATCGGACGGCCGACGAAATAGCCAGGCGACTTCTTCGACCACGCGTCGAGCTCGGCGAACCATTCTTCCAGCGGCGGCTCCGGCGCGAAGACAAGCGCCATGAAGGAGCGGCCACGAAAACGTAGCGACTTGCGCGGTTGGACTTCGACGTTCGCGTTCAAGACAACGGCCTCGTTAACTGCTTCGTTACGATTTGAGGCCGCTGTGGTTAAGCGCGGGTTAACAGAGGTTACCTTCCGGCAGGAATTTCTTGGCGCGCCGCTTCGAGGCGGTGTTTTCGGGCTGGCGCCGCGGAGCGCGGACCGCTCAGATCCAGCCCTGCAATTCGCGCAGCACGATGGTCGTGATCACGCGCATTCCCGCCGGCGTATCGTTCAGGCACGGGATGTGCGCGAAATGCTCGCCGCCGTGATGCAGGAACACCTCGCCGGTTCGCACCGCGATTTCCTCAAGCGTCTCCAGGCAATCGGAGACGAAGCCCGGATTGACGACCGCGATCCGCTTCACGCCCTCGCCCGCCAGCCGCTCGACTGTCTTGTCGGTATAGGGCTGCAGCCATTCCTCCGGTCCGAAGCGCGACTGGAAGGTCGTGATCAGCCGCCCCTCGCGCCAGCCGAGCCGCTCGCGCAACAGCCGCGTCGTCTTCTGGCAATGGCAGTGATAGGGATCGCCCTTCTGGAAATAGGACTACGGGCAGGCCGTGATAGGAGGCGATCACGACCTCCGGCTCGAACTCGAGCTGCCTCCAGATGCCGCATCGATGCTTTCCGCCAGCGCGTCGATATAGACCGGCTCGTCGTGATAGGGCGGCACGGTGCGGAGCGCCGGCTGCCAGCGCATCGCCTTCAGCGCATCGAAGGCCTTGTCGTTCACCGTCGCGGTCGTTGGGGCGCTGTATTGCGGATAGAGCGGAAAGAGGAGCACGCGCTCGCCGCCCGCTTTGGCGAGCGCCGCAAGGCGATCGGCGATGCTCGGGCTGCCGTAGCGCATCGCCCAGTCGACGATCACCTCCTCCTCGCTCGCAAGCTCAGCCGCGAGCTTCTCCGCCTGCGCGCGGGTGAAAGTGCGAAGCGGCGATTCGTTTCGCTCGTTGTTCCAGATCGAGGCGTAGAGCGCGCCGCTCTTTTTCGGGCGCACCGAGAGCACGATCCCCTGCAGGATCGGCTGCCAGAGGCAGCGCGGCCATTCGATGACGCGGCGGTCGGAGAGGAATTCGGAGAGATAGCGCCGCATCGGCCAGTAGCTCGTGCCCTCCGGCGTGCCGAGATTGACGAGCAGCACGCCGATCCTGCCGGCCTCGACCTTCGGATGATCGGCCGGAAAGCGCGGCGCACGCATCGTCTCGCGACGCTGGTCGACGGCGGGACCGGATGGCGCAAGCTTCAGCACGTTGTCGATCCTGTTCTCACTGATCCTGCCATCATTGATCCTGTTCCGGCACCAGGAACGCCTCGTCGGGTGGATTGGTATTCTGCCTGAACCATTCCGCCAGCTCCGCTTCGGAAACCTCTCCCGCAGCGAGGCGAAGGAAGACAACGGCAGCTTCGGTCTCGGAAGCGTTCAACTCGTGTCCGTTCAATTCGAGGAAAGCAGCCGAAACCACGAATGCCGTTCGCTTGTTGCCGTCGACAAAAGGATGGTTCTGGGCAATTCCCTTTGCGTAGGCCGCAGCAAGATCAAAGAGGTCCGGCTCGCCATAGGCAGCCAGGTTCTCCGGTCGCGCAAGCGCGGATCGGAGACCGCCTTCGTCCCGTAGGCCTGCCACCCCGCTGTGCTCCGCAATCTGCACGTCGTGGAAGATCTGGACCGTCTCGTAGGCGATCCACTCGACATTCACTTCGCCAACTCACGCAGCGTGTTGCGATAGCGACGCATGATCTTCTCGCCGACCTCAATCTGTCGGGCGATTTCCGGATCGTAGGCGCTCAGCCGATAATCGTCAGGCCCCTCCGTCAGGTTGAGGGTATCGCCCTCGGCGACCTTCAGGCGGGCCACGACTTCGCGAGGCAGGATCACTCCAAGCGAGTTGCCGACCTTGCGAATCTTAAGCTGCATTTGGTCCTCTTGGGATGTTATAACGCAAGTTATAACATCGGTAAAATAGGGCGCCTAGAGCTTACTGGCAAGGCCTTCGGTGGAACGCGGGTTCCCTCACTCCGCGGCCTGCGCGAGTTCCGCGCGGCCGGACGGCTCCAGGAACGCCTGCATCAGCTTGTCTCGCTCGATAAGCACGGCGCGTGACTGTGTCTCCTTCACGTGGCCATAGCCGCGAATTCTTCGCGGATAGCCGACGAGCGTGACTGCAAGTTCGAGATTGTCGGCGTCAAGCTTCGCTTCGATCGTTTCGAGCAGAGACAGATAGTCCCGCAGAAGCTGCTTCTCCCACTTGCGTTCCTTCGTCCGCGCGAACGGATCGACGAGCGTGCCGCGCAGGAAGCGGAACGCCGCGAGCAGCTTGAAGAGGCGCATCGTCGACGGGCCGTAAACCTTCTTCACGAGATGACCGTGCTTGTCGCGGCGCGCGGATCGCGGCGGCGCGAGATGGAATTCGAGCTTCTTCCAGCTCGCGAATTCGCGCCGCAGCTGCGCCTCGAAGCTGCCGTCGGCGAAGAGCCGCGCAACTTCGTATTCGTCCTTGATCGCCATCAGCTTGAAGAGCGCCTCGGCGACCTCGCTCGTCAGTGTCGTGGCGCCCGGCGCGACGCGGTCTTCGGCCTTCCTGATCCGCTCGACGCGCTGTCGGTAGTGCCGGGCGTAGCGGGCACTTCGGTAGGCTTTGAGAAACGCCGCGCGGCGGTCGACGATCTCGGCAAGCGACGGCGCTGATTCATCAGGCGCAACGCCGGCGGCGCGCTCTGCCCCCTTCAGGTCGAGCGCCGCACGCCGCCCCCATTCGAAGGCGGCAACGTTCATCTCCACTGCGACGCCGTTCAGCCGGATCGCCTCAAGCACCGACGCATGCGAGACCGGAAGGCCCCCCTGCTGCCAAGCAAAGCCGACCATCAGCATGTTCGTCGCGATCGAATCGCCGACGAGCGCGCTCGCGAGACGCTCCGCCTCGATGAAGTGCGCGCCATCGGCACCGACCCGCTCCTCGATCGCGTGGCGGAGGCGCCGCGACGGCAGCGAGAAATCCGCGTCGCGCGTGAAGTCGCCGGGATAGGTCTCGTGCAGATTGACAAAAACCTTGATTCGCCCGGCCGGATGGCCGAAAGCGCCTTCCTCGCGCCCGCCACGACGATGTCGCAGGCAAGCACCGTGTCCGCCTCTTCCGCCGACAGGCGAATCGCGTGGATCGCCTCCGGCGTCGGCCCGATTCGCATGATGGATCGAGACGGCGCCGCCCTTCTGCGCGAGCCCGGACATGTCGATGATGCCGACGCCGAGGCCGTCGAGATGCGCGGCCATGCCGATCACCTGTCCGACCGTGACGATGCCGGTGCCGCCGACGCCGGTGATCAGGATCGCCTTGGTCCGCTCAAGCGGCGCGATCTCAGGCTCCGGAAGCGGGGGAAGCGAGTCGGTCGCGACCGCGCTGCCCTTTTTCAGCACCCCGCCGTGCACCGTCACGAAAGACGGGCAGAAGCCCTCGAGGCAAGAATAGTCCTTGTTGCAGCTCGACTGATCGATGCGGCGCTTGCGGCCGAACTCCGTCTCGAGCGGCTGGATGGAAACGCAGTTCGACTTGATTCCGCAATCGCCGCAGCCCTCGCAGACGAGCGTATTGATGACAACGCGCCGATCCGGGTCAGGCTCGAGGCCGCGCTTGCGGCGCCGGCGCTTTTCCGCGGCGCACGTCTGGTCGTAGATCAGGACGGAAAGCCCCTTCACCTCGCGCATCGCCAGTTGCACGTCCTCGAGCTCCGAGCGGTGATGGACGGTCGCGCCTTCCGGCCAAACGGCGCTTTCCGGATATTTGTGCGGATCGTCGGTGACGATCGCGATCTTTTTGGCGCCTTCGGCCGCCACCTGCCGCGCAACCTGGTCGACGGTGAGGCTCCCCTCGACCGGCTGGCCGCCGGTCATCGCGACGGCATCGTTGTAGAGCAGCTTGTAGGTGATGTTGACGCCGGCGGCGGCGGCGGCGCGGATCGCGAGCGCACCGGAATGGCCATAGGTGCCGTCGCCCATGTTCTGGAAGACGTGGCTGCGCTTGGAGAACGGCGCCTCGCCGATCCAGTTGGCGCCTTCGGCGCCCATCTGCGTAAAGCCCTCCGTTCCGCGGTCCATCCACAGCGCCATGGTGTGGCAGCCGATGCCGGCATAGGCGTGGCTCCCCTCCGGCACCCGCGTCGAGGTATTGTGCGGGCAACCGGAGCAGAAGTGCGGGACCCTGACGCCGACATCCTCGCTCGCGGCAAGGACGGATTGCGCATGCTCAAGCTGCTTGAGCCGCGCGGCAACTTCCGAATCCTCTGCATAGAGAAGGATGCGGCGGCCGATGATGACCGCGATCTGGTTGGCGTCGAGCGAGCCCCAGGCCGGCAAGAGCACGCGGTCGACCTCGTCGCGCTTGCCGATGATCTCCGGAGCGTCGGCGCGGCCGTAGAGCTGCTCCTTGAGCTGCGTCTCGACCAACGAGCGCTTCTCCTCCACGACCAGGATCGTCTTCAGCCCCTCGGCGAAGCGGCTGACGCCCTCCGGCTCGAGCGGCCAGGGCGCCGCGACCTTGTAGAGGCGAAGCCCGAGATCGGCGGCGCGCTTCTCGTCGATGCCGAGCAGATCGAGCGCGCCGAGCACATCGAGCCAGCTCTTGCCAAGCGACACGATGCCGAGCCGCGGATGTTGCCCGCCCGACATCATGATGCGGTTCAGGCGATTCTCGCGCAGGAACGCGAGCACCGCAGGCTTCCGCCACCGATGCAGAAGCTCCTCGTTCTGCAGCGCATGCCTGTTCAGCGCGTGGCCGCCGGAGCGGATGTTCAAGCCGCCCTTCGGCAGGGCGAAATTGGGGATCACCGGCCGCATCCGGTCGAGCGAGGTGTCGATCACGGCCGTCGATTCGACGCTGTCCTTGACGCATTTGATGCCGACCCATGTGCCGGCGAAGCGCGACAGCGCGAAGCCGATCAATCCGTAATCGAGGATCTCCTGCACGCCGGCCGGGTTCAGGATCGGGATCATCGCGTCAACGAAGGCGAACTCCGACTGATGCGCGGTGGTGGAGCTTTCGCACATGTGATCGTCGCCCATCAGCGCGATCACACCGCCATGCTTCGATGTGCCGTCGAAGTTGCCATGGCGCAGCGCGTCGCCGGAGCGGTCAACTCCCGGCCCCTTGCCGTACCAGATAGAGAAGACGCCGTCATAGCGCCCCTCGCCGCGCAGCTCCGCCTGCTGCGACCCCCAGACCGAGGTTGCGGCGAGGTCTTCGTTCAGGCCCGGCTGAAACACGATTTCGTTCGCCTTCAGCAGCGTCTCGGCGCGCCACAGCTGCTGGTCGAGCCCGCCGAGCGGCGAGCCGCGATAGCCGGTGATGAACCCCGCCGTGTTCAGGCCGGCGGCCCGGTCGCGCGCCTTCTGCATCAACGCCAGCCGCACGACCGCCTGCGTGCCGGACACGAAGACCCGATCCTTTTGGAGGTCGTATTTGTCGTCGAGCGTCACGCCGCTGCGTGCCATCGGAGCCTCTGGGGCCGCACTTGCGATCATCTTCACCCGGAATCTGGCGCGTTAGATGGCGAAATTCCACTGCAATCGCGTCTGGTGGTGAAATAGCGTGGAGGCGGAGGAGACGGGCGGTACGCCGAACCGCTTCCCGGGGCCTGCGCTCCAAAGCCTGCTTGCCTAATAAATCGTTCCATCGCACGCTCGTTTTCGCGCGACATGACGCCAAACGACGACAAAAACTGGCTTGGGGAGTTCACGATGAGGGGAGCGCTTGCCGTCAGCCGCGCCATCGACTGGGTCACCGGGCTGATCGGCCGCCACGTTTCCTGGCTGATTCTCGCGGCGATCCTCGTCAGTGCGGCCAACGCCACCTCGCGCAAGCTCTTCTCCATCTCGTCGAACGCCTATCTCGAGCTGCAATGGTATCTCTTCGCCGCCGCCTACCTGCTCGCCGCCGCCTATACGCTGCAGCGCAACGAGCACATCCGCATCGACATCGTGTCCAACATGATGCCGAAGACGGTCCGCAACTGGATCGACATTGTCGGCCACCTCGTGATGCTGCTGCCGTTCACGATCCTGATCGTCAGGGAGGCAATACCCTGGTTCATGCGGTCCTACGAGATCGGCGAGATGTCGAGCAATTACGGCGGGCTGATCCAGTGGCCGGCAAAGGGCATGATCATCGTCGGCTTTGGCCTTCTGGCGCTGCAGGGCGTATCGGAAATCATCAAGCGCATCGCGGTGATCCGCGGCGACATTCCCGATCCCTATGAGGCGGCCCCAGCGTCGACACCGCTCGAATAGGCGCTGCAGATGGTCGCGTTCATCACCGCGAACATGGCCCCCCTCATGTTCGCGTCGCTCGTTGTCTTCCTGCTGCTTGGCTATCCGGTCGCCTTCTCGCTCGCCTTCAATGGACTTGCATGGGGCCTGGTCGGCATCGAGTTCGGTTTGTTCCAGCCGACCTTCTTTCAGGCTTTGCCGCCTCGAATTTACGGAGTCATGAGCAACGAGACGCTGCTCGCAGTCCCGTTCTTCACCTTCATGGGGCTCATTCTGGAGCGCTCCGGCATGGCGGAAGACCTGCTCGACACCATCGGGCAGCTTTTCGGCCCGGTGCGCGGCGGCCTCGCGCTCGCGGTCGTCGTGGTCGGCGCGCTGCTTGCGGCCACGACCGGAGTCGTCGCCGCGTCTGTCATCTCCATGGGGCTGATCTCGCTGCCGATCATGATGCGTTACGGCTACGACCGGCGCCTGGCGACCGGCGTCATCGCCGCCTCCGGAACGCTCGCGCAGATCATCCCGCCGAGCCTCGTCCTGATCGTAATGGCCGACCAGCTCGGGCGCTCGGTCGGCGACATGTATCAGGGCGCGATCGTTCCCGGCCTTGTCCTTTCCGGGCTCTACCTCTCCTACGTTATCGGGACGACGATTCTTTTCCCGAAATCCGCGCCGGCTCTGCCGAAGGAATTCCGCACCATCCACGGAATTCAGCTCGCGATCCGCGTCATCGTCGCGCTGATCCCGCCATTGGTTCTGATCTTCCTCGTGCTCGGCACCATCTTCATCGGGCTCGCCACCCCGACCGAGGGCGGCGCCATGGGCGCCGTCGGGGCGCTTGCCCTTGCCGCGGTCAAAGGCCGGCTGAACCTGACGATCATCCGTCAGGCGCTCGAACTCCACGACCAAGCTGTCGTCCTTCGTGCTTTTCATCCTGATTGGCTCGCGCGTCTTCAGCCTCACCTTTTTCGGCGTCGACGGGCATCTGTGGGTGGAGAATCTGTTGACCGGCCTGCCGGGAGGCGTGGTCGGCTTCCTGATTGTCGTCAATTTCCTGGTCTTCTTCCTGGCCTTCTTCCTCGACTTCTTCGAGCTCGCCTTCATCGTCGTACCGCTGCTTGGCCCGGTCGCGGAGCACCTTGGCATCGATCTGATCTGGTTCGGGGTGCTGCTTGGCATCAACATGCAGACGGCGTTCATGCACCCCCCCTTCGGCTTCTCGCTCTTCTATCTGCGCTCCGTCGCGGCGCGCGCGCCTTACGTCGACCGCATCAGCGGCGCGACGATCGCGCCGATCACAACCGGACAGATCTACTGGGGCGCGGCACCCTTCGTCATCATCCAGGTGATCATGATCGGCCTCACCATCACCTTCCCCGGCATGGTGACCCGCTACAAGGCGGGCGAGCTGCATCTCGACCCAAGCCAGATCAAGATCGAGGCGCCGAGTTTCGGAACATCCGGCGGCCCCAATTTCGGCGCCGACAACAACGGCGCCACCAGCGGCCCGAACTTCGGCGCTGACAGCAACGGCCAAGGCACTGGCGGGCCTAACTTCGGTGCCGACAATAACGGCACGAGCACGAGCGGCCCGAACTTCGGCGCCGACAACGGCAATGCCCCGGCCGAGCCGCCGCCGGCTCCGAATTTCAACACCGGACAATGAAAAGGGCCCCGAGTTTCCCCGGGGCCCCCAATCGCGAAAAGCAGGAGCGAAGGACTAGAGCTTGCCGGCGCGCTGCTGCCCGTACATGAAGTTGTCATAGGTGCCGTCGGCAATCTGGAACCAGAGGTTCTCTTCGTTGCGGAACGCCTTCAGCGAGTTGATCATGGTTTTGAAGTCAGCATTCTTGGCACTGATCTCGGCGTAGGTCTGCTCCGCCGCGTCGAAGCAGGCCGACAGGATCTCCGGAGAGAACGCGCGAAGCTGAGCGCCGCCGGCAACGAGACGCCGCAGTGCAGCGGGGTTGAGCGCGTCGTATTGCGCCTGCATGTCGCCGTTCACCGAATTGCATGCCGCCCTGAGCGCAGCCTGGTAGATCTTCGGCAACGCGTTCCACTGGTCGAGGTTGATGAAGGTGTGGAGCGTGGTGCCGGCCTCCCACCAGCCCGGGTAGTAGTAGTACTTGGCAACCTTGTAGAAGCCGAGCTTCTCGTCGTCATAGGGCCCCACCCATTCGGCGGCGTCGACCGTGCCCTTCTCCAGCGCCGGGTAGATGTCGCTGCCGGGGATGTTGGCGGGGACCACGCCGAGCTTCGACAGCACCGCGCCACCGAAACCGCCGACGCGGAACTTGACGCCTTTCATGTCGTCGACGGTGTTGACCTCCTTGCGCCACCAGCCGCCCATCTGGCAGCCGGTATTGCCGGCCGGAAAGCCGATCATGTTGAACTTCGCATAGAACTTGTTCATCAGGTCGAGCGCCCCGCCGTAGTACCACCAGGCGTTCTCGCCGCGGCTGGAGAGCCCGAACGGCACCGTCGATCCGAATGCGAAGGTCGGGTCCTTGCCGAAATAGTAGTAGCTCGCCGTATGGCCCATCTCGACAGTGTTGTTCTGCACCGCGTCGACGACGCCCGGGGTCGGCACGATCTCGCCGCTCGCAAAGGTCTGAATCTGGAACTTGCCGTCCGTCAGATCGCCGACCATCTTGGCGAGACGCTCCGCGCCCCCATAGAGGGTGTCGAGCGATTTCGGAAAGGCCGAGGTGAGCCGCCACTTGAGTTCCGGCATCGATTGCGCGATGGCGGGAGCGGCAAGCGTCGCCGCTCCGGCGACGGCGCCACCGGTGACAACGCCAGCCTTCTTGATGAAAGAGCGACGATCCATTGTTTCCTCCCGTCATGAACTTGCTTGCAAAGAAACGTGGCATGCGGTGGAGGGAATTGTCCAGAGCGCGGAACAGCGGGATTTCGAGACGGATTGAGCGCCGCTAGCGCTAGAGCGTGGTCGCGAAAAGCGGGAGCCGCTTTTCGGATAAGATCATGTTCAAAACAAAGGGAGTGAGCTCAGTTCTGATTCGATCAGAGCTGAAAAAACTCTAGAATGGAAAATGCCTGAATAGGCGGCAGCTAGAGACATTGCCCATGACCCCCCTGATCCTCGTCTCGACCGAGATTCGCTCAGCCGACGGCTATGTCTGGCATGCCGCGATCGAGACCTACCTGAGCGCCGTCGCGATGGCTCGGCGGCGCGCCGCTGCTGCTGCCGAGCCTTGGCGATGCGATCGACCTTGAGGCGGTGCTTGCGCGCGTCGACGGCGTGCTCCTGACCGGCTCGCGCTCGAACGTGCATCCGGCGCGCTACGGAGAGGAGCCGACGGAGCGGCACGAGCCTTACGATCTTGATCGCGACGCGACGACGCTCGCGCTGATCCCGCTTGCGCTGAAGCGCGGCGTGCCGCTCTTTGCGATCTGCCGCGGCTTCCAGGAGCTTAACGTCGCGCTCGGCGGCACGCTCATCACCGAGGCGCAGGAGCGCCCCGGCAGCCTCGACCATCGCGCGCCGATCGGCATACCGAACGACGAGCGCTTCAAGCTCGCGCATGATGTGAATTTCGAGACGGACAGCAAGCTCGCGGCGCTGCTCGGCGCGCGCTGCGTGAAGGTCAACTCGGTGCATCGCCAGGTGATCGGCAAGCTCAGCCCGCGGCTAACGGTCGAAGCAAAAGCCCCCGACGGCACGATCGAGGCGGTGCGCGTGAAGGATGCGTCAGCCTTCGCGTTCGGCGTCCAGTGGCATCCCGAATACTGGGCGGCGAGCGATCCCGCCTCCGGCGCGCTCTTCCGCGCCTTCACCGCCGCGGCCACTCGGTCGGCGAGCGAGAAAGCGGCGCACGCTCTTCCGCTCGCAGCGGAATAGGCGATGGTCGAGCCGTCGCACGATCACGACAACGAGCACTCGCATCTTGACGAGATCGAGCTTCGCGTCCGCGCGCTCGAGACGCTTCTGACCGAGAAGGGCTACGTCGATCCGGCCGCGCTCGACATCTTCATCGAGACCTACGAGACCAAGGTCGGCCCGCGCAACGGCGCCAAGGTGGTGGCGCAGAGCGTGGTCCGATCCCGCCTACCGCGAACGGCTTCTCCACGACGCGACCGAGGCGATCGCCGAGCTCGGCTTCAGCGGCCGGCAGGGCGAGCACATGGTCGCGGTGGAGAACACGTCCGAGGTCCACAACATGGTCGTCTGCACGCTCTGCTCCTGCTATCCGTGGAGCGTGCTCGGCCTGCCGCCGGTCTGGTACAAGTCGCCGCCCTATCGCTCGCGCGCGGTGATCGATCCGCGCGGCGTGCTTGCCGAGTTCGGCGTGACGCTCCCGGCAGAAGACCAAGATCCGCGTCTGGGACTCCACCGCCGAGATCCGCTATCTCGTCGTGCCGATGCGGCCCGCCGGAACCGAGGGCCTGAGCGCAGGATCGGCTCGCCGACCTCGTCACGCGCGATTCGATGATCGGCACAGGCCTGCCACTTGCGCCGGCACGAGCGCATGAACGGCCCGCACGACCTTGGCGGCGCGCAAGGCTTCGGCCCGGTGACGCCGGAGCCGGACGAGCCGTGGTTCCACGCCGAATGGGAACGCCGCGTCTTCGCCCTGGTGCTGGCGATGGGCGCGACTGGCGCGTGGAACCTCGACATGAGCCGCCACGCGCGCGAGCGCATCCCACCCGCCGACTATCTCGCCTCGAGCTACTACGACATCTGGCGCAAGGGGCTCGAGCGGCTGCTCGTCGAGCATGGCCTCGCGACGCCGGAGGAGCTTGCCGCCGGCAAGAGCCATGGCCGCCCGCCGCACGCCTGCCGCGCAAGGCGACGGCCGAAAGGGTGCCGCTGGGCCTTGCCAAAGGCGGGCCGACCGAGCGCCCGGCGCCGGGGCCCGCGCTGCTTCAAGATCGCCGACCGCGTGCGCGCCAAGCTGATGAACCCGAGCGGCCATACCCGCCTTCCCCGCTATGTGCGCGGTCGAAGCGGATCGATCGCGGCAGTCCACGGCGTCCATGTCTTTCCCGATTCCAATGCCGCCGGCCGCGGCGAAGATCCGCAATGGCTCTATTCCGTGTCCTTCGCCGCCGCGGATATCTGGGGCAACGAGGCGCGGCCGGCGACGAAATCAGGCTCGATCTTGGGAGCCCTATCTTGACCGGGTCTGAGGGAAAGCGCGCGCTCGACGCCGTTCGATCGATCCCGCGCGACGATGACGGACCGGTCTTTCCTGCGCCCTGGGCGGCACGCGCCTTCGCGCTTGCCGTCGCGCTCAACGAGCGTCGCCTCTTCACATGGAGCGAATGGTCGGAGACGCTCGGGCCCGCAGGTCGCGCATGCGACCGAAGCCGACGCCGGCGATCCCGGAAGCCTATTGGCGGGCCTGGCTTGCCGCGCTCGAAGAGATGCTCGCTCAAAAGCGGGTCGCGACGCACGCCGATCTCGCCGACCTGAAGGAAGCGTGGCGCGAGGCGGCCGAGCGCACGCCGCACGGCGAGCCGATCGTGCTCCCGCCGCTCTAAACGCTGGGCGCCGAGCCGCTGTAGAGCGTCGCGAGGCAGAGCACCACGCCGAGCACGGTGATCAGTGCCGCCGCGGCCAGCTCAAGCGCCAGCATGATCTGGGAGCCGCGCCGATCGTCGCCGCGCGCGATGAAGCGCGCAATGTCCTTCGCGCCGGTCGCAAGCGCCGCCAGCGCCGCGACCGTTATCGCCGTGCCGAGCGCCATCAGGAAGGTCGAGGCGACGCCCGCCCAGAACACGCCCTGAGCCAGCGCGAAGACGAGCACGATCAGCGCGCCGGAACACGGCCGCATCCCGACGGAGACGATGGCCGCGGCAGCACCCGAGAGCCCCGGCTTCAACGTCGCGGGATCGGGGATGTGATCGTGCCCGCATGATGCATCGTCATGATCGTGCGCGTGGGCATGAGCGTGGGAGTGACCATGATGATGATGCGCGTGCGGGTCGCCGCCATTGACCGTTGCCCATGCTGCACGGCCCTTGCGCGCCAGGAGATAGAGCCCGAGCAGCCCGACCAGACCAAAACTTCCGGCCTCAAACGCCTTGGCGGTCGCGTCGATCGCCATTGAGGTCATGTTGAGGACCGCCGCCATCAGCCCGATGATCGCGACCGCGACCACCGCCTGCACGAAGGCGGCAATGAAGGCGATGACAACGCCACGGCGGATGCGCGCCTCGTTGGCGACGAGATAGGTCGAGATCACCACCTTGCCGTGGCCCGGGCCGGCGGCATGCACGATGCCGTAGAGGAAGGAGATGCTGCCGAGCCACCAGAAGGCGCCGCCGTTCTTCAGGCCCTTCAGCCCGCCGGTCAGATCGCGGTTGAACGTCGCCTGCCAGGCCATGATCTGCGCCGAGATCCTTTGCAGAAGGCCGACCCTCGGTGTCTCCGGCGCCGCGGCCTCGCCCGACGAAGCCTGCGCCGCATCGGGTTGCGCGGCCGACGAATTCTCCGCGACGGTCGCTCCCGCGGCCGGAAGCGCGGTCAGGTCGCCACCGTTCGTGCCACTCATATTCGAGATCGCGTCGGACGGATTCGCGGCGGCGACGTCGGTGCCCCCGCAATTGACCTCCGCTGTGTTCTCCGTGCCGGCGGTCAGCGACTGCATGCCCTGCGGCAGCGCCCTTTGATCGGCCCCGACCGCGGCGAGCGCGGCCGCCGCCTCGGCGCTCGGGCCCGCCGCGGGATGCACCGTCAGCCGGCATCCCACCGGCGCATTGACGAGCCGCACCGCTTCGGCACTCGGCAGCTCGAAGTCCACGTAATAGTCTGGGTCGTAGACGGAGAGCACCGCCGTCCCGCGAGTCAGAAGCGGCATTGCGAGTGGCAAGGTGAAATGCAGCGTCAGCCGGCCGTCGACGAGATCGAGATGATAGTCCTTGGGATCGGAGAAGCCGGCCTGGTAGTCGCCCACGTTCAGGAAGGTGAAGTAGCCGAAGTCCTTCAGCGACTCGACATTCTCCTTGGCGAGCGGCTTCAGCTCCTCGGCGGAATATTTTCCGTCGCGGTTGGTATCGAGCCCCTGCAGAGCGTAGGCGGAGAAGGCCTCGTCGAAGAGCCAATGGTGGCGGATCGCGGCGATCCGTCCCTTGGCGTCGAAGAGCACCTCGGACGCGGCATCCACCCACACATGCGGATGCGCCTCAGCGACGCTCGGCGCGACGACAAGGATCAGGGCGATCAGGAGATCGCGAAAGCGCAAGAAGGGCTCCGCTTCGGCGCCAATTCCGGCAATATCGTTCTCTGTCCACGATTCCTGGCGATTTCATGGTTCGACGCAAGACGGCGCTCGGAAATCGGTGCGCGGCGTCATGCGCCCGCCGGCGCTTCGAGCGGCCCTTCGCTCAGCGTATGCTTTTCCGGATCGATGTGGAGATGCCGGTCGTGGAAGCCGACGACCTCGGCGCGATGCGCGATGGAGATGATGGCTGCGTTCGGCAGGCGTTCCCTGAGCACGCCGTAGACGCGCTTCTCCATCGCCTTGTCCATCGCCGAGGTTCCCTCGTCGATGAAAATCCATTCAGGCTTCAGCAGCAACGTCCGCGCGAAGGCGAGCCGCTGCTGCTCGCCGACCGAAAGCGCCATCGACCAGTTGGCCGCTTCGTCGAGCCGTCCGGCCAGGTGACCGAGCAGGCAGGCTTCAAGTGCCTCGCGGCAGGTCTCGTCGTCGATAGTTCCGGAGCGGTCGGGATAGACGAGCGCATCGCGGAGGGTGCCGATCGGGAGATAGGGCCGCTGCGGCAGGAACAGCGAATTGCCTTCGCGCGGCGTGTCGACCTCGCCCTCGCCGAACGACCACAGCCCGGCGAGCACCCGGAAGAGCGTCGTTTTGCCGCTCCCCGACGGGCCGCTCACCGACAACGTCTCGCCCGGCTTCACCGCCAGGCTGGTCTTGTCGATCAGAAGCGCACCGTCCGGCAGGCGGATATCGACATTGCGAAGCGTCAGCGCGTCCGCGACATCCGGCACGACCTTGATGCCGGGTTCCACCGTCTGTCCCGCCTTGGCGCGCTCCATCGCCTCACCGAAGGAGGTGAGACGATCGACCACCGCCATCCAGCTTGCGACGCGCGGAAACGCGTCGACGAACCAGGACAAAGAGCCCTGTACCTGCCCGAACGCGCCCGCCGTCTGCGTCAGCACGCCGAGCGGAACCACACCGGCGAAATAGCGCGGCGCGGCGACGATGAAAGGAAAGATCGTCGCGACCTGACCATAGAACGAGGTCAGCCAGTTCAGCCGCTTGTTGTACTTCATGAACTGCCACCAATTGCCGTAGACGCGGGTGAAGGCCCCGCGCAGGCCGCGCTCTTCATCCGGCTCGCCATGATAGAGCGCGATCGGCTCGGCGTTCTCGCGGATGCGCGTCATCCGATAACGGAAGTCGGCGTTCAGCCGCTGCATGTTGAAGTTGATGCGGATCAGCGGCCTGCCGATCCTGGATGTCAGCCAGGTGCCGACGATGGCGTAGATCACCGCCGCCCAGAACATGTAGCCGGGCACGGTGATCCCGCCGAAGATCGGGATGACGATGCTCCCCGAGAGCCCCCAGAGGATGGCGGTGAAGGTGACGAGCGTCATCACCTGCGACAGGAGATCGATCGAGATGTCGAGCGTCTGCTCGGCGAAGAGGTCGCAGTCGTCCTGAATGCGCTGCTCAGGATTGTCGGTGCCGTCGCCGAGCAGCTCCATGCGGTAGTAGGTCAGGCTTCCCAGCCAGTCGCGAAAATAGACATGCGTCAGCCAGCGGCGCCAGCGGATGGTGAGGAACTGCTGGAACCACTGCGCGTAGACGGCGATGAAGATGAAGATCGCGACGAGGACGATCCAATATTCGACCTCGTGCTGGAAGGCCGTCGCGTTCTTCGCCTGGATCGCATCGAAGAAGCGGCCGTTCCAGTCGTTCAAGAGCTTCAGCATGTAGACCATCAAGATGTTCAGGACGAAGATCAGGATGAGGATACCGCGGCCGAGCCAGCCTTCCCGGATGCTGAAGGAGAAGCCGAGGATGCGGAACTCTGCCCGGTCCGTGGCGAACCAATAGGGCTTGGCAAGCGCCCAAAGCTTGGCGAGGAAGCCGCGCGCAGCAGCCATTCTTCTAAGAAAATTGTCGATCATTCGGATCCCCAGGGGAAGAAGCCGGCCATTCTCCTCCGGCGGACCGGCCGCAACAAAATGAATTCGCGCTAAGGTTCGGAGAGAAAGGGGTGAGAGCCCTCAGGATTCCGCGACTTTCAGCGCAAGATCGACCAGCGCGCGATCCGATCCGCGCGGACCGATCAGCGAGAGCCCGAGCGGGCATCCGTCAAGCTCGGCGAGCGGAATTGAGACCTGCGGCAGGCCGGAAAGGCCGGAGATGCACAGGATCGACAGCGCCCTTTCGCGATAGGCCTGCAGCTCTTCGCCGGCCAGATCGCGCTTCGGCGCGATCCCCGGAACCGTCGGCAGCATCAACACGCCGTCTTCTCCGAGAAGCTCGTCCATCCGCGCCCGCTGGCGCTTGCGATTCCCTTCCGCCTCGCGCAATTCCGCGCGGCTCAGCGTCTTGCCGAATTCGAAGCGCTCGCGCACGCCGGGCGTCATGTCCGGGTCGCGCGATTCGATCCACGCCCCGTGCGCCTTCCAGGCTTCGGCCGCCTGCAGGCGCCGGAAGGTCCAGTACCAATGTTCCAGCCCCTCCGGCGCGACCGTGGCGTTCACCGGGTCGCCGAGGAGGTCCGCCGCCTGGCCCTGTCCCTCTTCAAGCGCCTTGTCCTCACGTTCGGAGAGGAGCTGCACGAAGGCGTCCTCGGCCTTCATCAGCCGCGTCAGGGCGAAGGCGCGCCGGTCCTCGCCGAGAAAGACCTGCGCAACGCGGCCGAAGAACTCCGCGTCGTCGGCGAAATAGCCGACCGTGTCGAAGGACGCCGCAAGCGGCATTCCTTTCGAGTTGTCGACGCGGCCATGCGTCGGCCTGATCCCCCAGAGCCCGCAATAGCTCGCCGGACCGCGCACCGAGCCGCCGGTGTCGGAGCCGATGGCGAAGTTGCAGAGCTTCGCCGCGACCGCCGCCGCCGAGCCCGACGACGAACCGCCGGTGATGCGGCCTTCCGCCCTGACGTTGATCGGCTCGGGGAAATGCTTGTTCTGCCCGTTCATGGAATAGGTCAGTTCGTCGGTCTGCGTCTTGCCGACGAAGCTCGCCCCGGCGTCGAGCATCGCCTGCACGATCGGCGCACTGCTCTTCGCAATCGCGCTCTCCGCGCGCTTGATCGGACTGCCGCAGCCGGTCGGGTAGCCGGCAACGTCGAAGATGTCCTTGACCGCGAAGGTCAGTCCCTCAAGCGGGCCTGACGGCGCCGACGCGACCTCCACGTCGCCGTAGTCGAGGAACGCATTGACCGGATCGCTTCTGATGATCATTCGATCCCCCCTGATCCTATAACGCACCGGACAAGGCTTAGCGCAACATGCCGGCCGAGAAGAGCCAAGACCCGCGCATCTTCCGCTTCGCGCCGACGCCGAACGGCTACCTCCACCGGGGACATGCATTCTCCGCGCTTTTCAACTTCCGCGCGGCAGAGGCGATCGGCGGCCGCTTCCTGGTGCGGATCGAGGACTACGACCTGACCCGTGCTCGGCCCGAGTTCGAGGCCTCAATCTTCGAGGACCTCGCCTGGCTCGGCATGAACTGGGAGGAGCCGGTGCTCTGCCAGCGCGACCGCTTCGACGCTTATCGAGGAGCGATCGGCGAGCTTGACCGGCTCGGACTTCTCTACCCCGCCTTCATGAGCCGCAGCGAGATCGCCGCGGCAGTCGACGAGCGCGGACCGGACTGGCCGCGCGATCCCGACGGCGCGCCGCTCTATCCGGGACCCGAGCGTGCGTGGTCGTCCGCCGAACGGAAAAACGCGATCGAAAGCGGCCGGCCCTTTGCGCTCCGCCTCGACATGGCCCGAGCGCTTGAAGGCATGCCGCCGCTTTCGTGGCGCGAGGCCGACCCGTTCGGCATTGAGCCGGCGGCTTTGCGCACGGCCGATCCGGCGCATTGGGGCGATGTCATCCTGACGCGCAAGGAGGTCCTGGGAAGCTATCACCTGGCCGTCGTCGTCGACGATGCGTTCCAGGGCGTGACCGACGTCGTGCGCGGCAAGGACCTCCAGCCTTCAACGTCGGTGCACCGGCTGCTGCAGATGCTGCTCGCGCTTCCCGAGCCACGCTACTTTCACCACGCGCTGATCCTCGACGAGAGCGGTGCCAAGCTTTCGAAGTCGGGAGGCTCCGAGGCGCTGCGTGCACGTCGCGCCGCCGGCGAGAGCGCCGCGACATTGATCGCCGGGCTCATCGCGGAGACGGGATCAGAGCGTCCCCTTCAGGATGCTGAGCCAGATCGTGACGGTGACGACCGCCGCGGCCGTTGATATCAGCAGCGTGTTCGAGGCAAGCGCCTGACCGGTGCCGAGGCGGCTTGCGATCAGGAAAGTGTTGACGCCCGCCGGGCATGCTCCCGTCAGCGTCAGCGCCGTGACCCCGATCGGCGGCAGTCCGATCGCCCGCGCGGCGACGAAGACCAGCGCCGGCAAGAGGAAGAGCTTCAGCGCCGAGATCGCAACCGCCGGCTTGATCTGCCGCGCCATGCCGAAATTCACGAGCCCCATGCCGCAGGAGACGAGCGCCAGCGCGCCGGCGGAACCGCCGAGCGGGCCGATGATCTTGGCGGCGACGGTCGGGATCGCAAAGCCGGTCAGGCGCCACAGAAGGCCGGCGAAGACGCCGATCATGATCGGGCTCCGCACAAGCGAAAGACCGAGCCGGCGCAAAACATGGCCGCGCGGCGCCTCCGCGCCTTTGCCGCCCGCGGCGAGCATCCATTCGTTGAGGAGGATGCTGATCGTCATCAGGATCGGCAGATGCACGGCAATGATCGCTATCAGGAAGATGGTGCCCTTCTCGCCGAGCGCCGTCTGCATGAGCGGCAGCCCGATCAGAAGCGCGTTCGAATAGGCGGCCGAGCCTCCGGCGACGATCCCCGCCCGCGCGTCGCGCCCGAAGACACGCTGGATCATCTGGCCGGAGAGTATCCAGACGATCGCGAAGGGAATGAAATAGGCCGCCCAGATGCGCCACGGCGAGACGCCTTGGAAGTCTGCGGTCGCCAGCGTGTTGAAGAGCAGCAGCGGTATCGGCAGCGTGAAGACGAATTCGTTCAGCGCCTCGCCGGTCGCGACCGGAAGCAGACGCGACCGCGCGACGAGATAGCCGAGCCCGATCAGACCGAAGATCGAACTGACGATGGAGATTGTTTCGGACAATCGCGGCTCCGCTTCTCCTGATGTCCGGGATTGATCTCCGCGACGGGGCGCCGGCTTTCTGCCATAGAGGCACCTACGACGGAAGACCGTGGACCGATCGCAATCCGGCCTGGGCAAGATGCCACGAACGATCCTGATCACCGGCTGCTCGAGCGGCATTGGACAATGCGCCGCGCACGGCATGAAGGCGCGCGGCTGGGAGGTTTTCGCGACCGCCCGCAAGCCGGAGGATATCGCAGCGCTTGAGGCGGCCGGCGTCACCGCGCTCTATCTCGACTATGCCGAGCCTGCTTCGATCGAGGCTGCGGTGGCGTCGGTCTTTGCCAAGACCGGCGGAACCCTCGACGCGCTCTTCAACAACGGCGCCTATGCCCAGCCCGGCGCGCTCGAAGACGTGTCGACCGAGGTGCTGCGCGCGCAGTTTGAGGCGAACTTTTTCGGCTGGCATGATCTGACGCGCCGCGTCATCCCGGCGATGCGCCACCAGGGCCACGGACGCATCGTCATGTGCTCATCCGTGCTCGGCATCATCACCATGGGCTTCCGCGGTCCCTACAGCGCGACGAAATTCGCGATCGAGGCCTATTCCGACACGCTCAGGATCGAGCTTCAGGGCTCCGGCATCCATGTCGCGACGATCGAGCCCGGCCCGATCCGCACGCGCTTCACGCAGACCGCCCTCGCTTATGCGCGCAAGAACATCGACATCGAGGGCTCCGTGCACAGGGACGCCTATCGGCGCCGCCTCCGCTCGATGGAAAAGGGCGGCGTGACGGTCGGTGAGCTTGGCCCGGACGCCGTCCTGAAGGTGCTGGTCAAGGCCTGCGAGAGCGAGAGGCCGCGCCCACAATATTTCGTCACCGTGCCGACCCACGGGATGAGCGCCCTGCGGCGCATCGCGCCGAAGCGCCAGCTCCACGCCTTTCTCATTTGGGCGACGCGCAAGGGATCGTGACGGGGAGAAGCCTGAGACGGAAGATCATGACGCGGGGGAGCCGCCTTGCGCGGGCCGCGTTTCAGCTTCAAATAGCGCCGAAAACAGGACCTCGATGACCAGTTTCGCCAATTCTCTCGTGCCGATCGCCGTTGGCGTCGTCCTCCTCATCCTGCTTGCCGGCCTTTGGAACATGATGCGGGGCGGCTCGCCCAACACCTCGCAGAAGCTGATGCGGGCGCGCGTCTTAGCGCAGTTCGGCGCGATCATCATCGCCATGGCGGCGCTCTGGCTGTCCGGCCGCTAAAGCGTTGCCGCGATGCCACAGGCCTGGCAAAGAACACAAACCCCCCTCCCCGGCTGGCTCCGATCCGCTAGCATCCCTGTGGGGCGTTCCGCCCCGGGGCGCGGGGGCGAAGTGTGATGTTGCGGAAAGCTGCGTTTCTGATTGCCCTTGCCGGGTTCTTTGCGGTTTCCGCGGCGTCGGCGCAGGAATTTGCGGGATTTGGCAATACCGGCACCGGCGGCGGTCTCTTCGGCATCTTCGACGAGGTGCGCGTCGGGGCGGTCTATCCGGTGCAGCCGAACGACGATTCCGGCGTGACTTTGAGCGGGCAGCTCTATTTCAAGAGCTTCGTCCACCCGTTCCAGAATTATTGGGCGAACACCCTGCTTCGGCCGCGCATCCACGTCGGCGGCAACGTCGCGACCGGCAGCGATCCGATAAACCAGGTCTACGCCGGCTTCACCTGGCACTTCCCGATCTACGATCCGGTCTTCTTCGAGGCGAGTTTTGGAGGGACCTGGCACGACGGTCCGCTGGAGAGCCCGGGCGACGGGCTCGATCTCGGCTGCCACTGGCTCTTCCGCGAGTCGATCGCGCTTGGCGTCGACGTGAGCCAGCATTGGCGGCTGCTCGCCTCCGCCGACCACTCCTCGCATGCCCACCTCTGCGACGGCGGCAAGGCCGGCAACTCGGGCATCACCCATGCCGGGGTCTATGCCGGCTACCGCTTCTGAGGCGTCCCGGGAGCGACGCAGACCCGCAGCGTGACGCAGCGCGGCCGGCCCGATAAGCTGGGCCGATGGTGATCCTGAACAAGATCTACACCAAGACCGGCGACGACGGCACGACGGCGCTTGGAAGCGGCGAGCGGCGGCCGAAGGACGATCTCAGGATCGAGGCCTACGGCACGGTCGACGAGACGAACGCCGCGATCGGCGTCGCGCGGGCCGATCTGCCACCCGACATCGCGGAGCTCGACGCGATGCTCGCCCGCATCCAGAACGACCTCTTCGACCTCGGCGCCGAGCTCGCGACACCTGATGACGGCAAACCCAGGACGCATGCACCCCTTCGCGTCGTCGAGGCGCAGGTGGAGGGGCTGGAGCGTGACATCGACCTCCTGAACGCCGGACTGGAGCCGCTTCGCTCCTTCGTGCTCCCGGCCGGAAGCCGCGCCGCCGCTTCGCTCCACCTCGCGCGCACCATCGCCCGGCGCGCGGAGCGCCTGATGGTGACGCTTGCCGCGCGCGAGCCGGACAAGGTCGGCCGACCAGCGCTCGTCTACATGAACCGGCTCTCCGACCTGCTCTTCGTCGCAAGCCGCTTCGTCAATCTGAAGGGCAACGGCGAGGTGCTCTGGGTGCCGGGCAAGAACCGCTGACCGCGCACGCCCGCTGAAATCGCGGGGCAAAATCGCGGGCCAAAATCGCGGGAAGCGGCATTGGAGGTCGCCGGCCGGCTTGATCGGGCAGGCCGCGGAGTCTAGTCCGAGCCGCGCGGCGGGCTGAAAGGGATGACATGAAGGTGCTGGTCCCGGTCAAACGGGTGATCGACGCGAACGTGAAGCCGCGCGTGAAGCCGGACGGGTCGGGCGTCGACCTGACGAATACCAAGATGGCGATGAACCCCTTCGACGAGATCGCGGTCGAAGAGGCGCTGCGCCTGAAGGAAGCCGGCAAGGCGGAAGAGGTGATCGTGGTGTCGATCGGCCCCGCACAGGTGCAGGACACGCTTCGGACCGGCCTCGCCATGGGCGCCGATCGCGGCATCCTGGTGCAGGTCGACGGCGTCGTCGAGCCGCTGGCGGTCGCCAAGATCCTGAAGGGCGTGGTGGAAGCCGAAGAGCCCGGCCTCGTCATCCTCGGTAAGCAGGCGATCGACGACGATTCCAACCAGACCGGCCAGATGCTCGCGGCTCTTCTGAACTGGGCGCAGGGCACCTTTGCCTCGAAGATCGAGATCGCCGAGGGCGCCCAGTCCATCAAGGTCACGCGCGAGGTCGATGGCGGCCTGCAGACCGTGACGCTGAAAATGCCGGCGATCATCACCACCGATCTCCGGCTCAACCAGCCGCGCTATGCGTCGCTTCCGAACATCATGAAGGCGAAGAAGAAGCCGATCGACACGAAGACCGCAGCGGATTTCGGCGTCGATACCACGCCGCGTCTTGAGATCGTCGAGACACGCGAGCCGCCGAAGCGCGAGGCTGGTGTCAAGGTCACCTCCGTCGCCGAGCTCGTCGACAAGCTGAAGACGGAGGCGGGCGTTCTCCAATGACCACGCTTCTTCTCGCCGAGCACGACAACCGGCACCTGAACGAGGCGACCGCGAAGGCGCTCTCCGCCGCGACGAAGCTCGGCTCCGACGTGCATGTCCTCGTCGCCGGCAAGAATGCCGCCGGCGTCGCCGCGGAAGCCGCAAAGCTTTCAGGCGTCTCGAAGGTACTCCTCGCCGAAAGCGATGCGCTCGAGCATGGCCTCGCTGAGCCGCTCGCCGCTCAGATCGTCGGTCTTGCCGCGCCCTATGACGCGCTCGTCGCCGCGACCACCGCCACCGGCAAGAGCGTCATGCCGCGCGTCGCGGCGCTTCTCGACGTCATGCAAATCTCCGATGCGATGGAGGTGCTCGGCACCGACACGTTCCGCCGCCCGACCTATGCCGGGAACGCGATCCAAACGGTGAAGTCGAAGGACGCCAAGAAGGTCATCACCATCCGCACGGCCGCCTTTCCGACGGCCGCGGCAGGCGACGCGGCGTCTCCGGTCGAGACAGTGGATGCGGCGGCCGATCCCGGCCTCTCGACCTTCGTCGACGAAAGCGTGGCGGCCACCGGCCGGCCTGAGCTCGCGGGCGCCAAGATCATCATCTCAGGCGGCCGTGCGCTCGGCTCCAAGGAGAAGTTCATGGAGGTGATCCTGCCCGTTGCCGACAAGCTCGGCGCCGCGGTCGGGGCAAGCCGCGCAGCGGTCGACGCCGGCTACGCGCCGAACGACTGGCAGGTCGGCCAGACCGGCAAGATCGTGGCGCCTGACCTCTATATCGCCTGCGGAATTTCCGGCGCCATCCAGCACCTTGCCGGCATGAAGGACTCCAAGGTGATCGTCGCCATCAACAAGGACGCCGAGGCGCCGATCTTCCAGGTCGCCGACTATGGCCTCGTCGCCGATCTCTTCCAGGTGCTGCCGGAGCTTGAGAAGGAGCTGGAGAAGCGCGCCGCAAGCTAAGCCTGGGTGGCCATCGGGGGCGCGGCAAAATCGACCTTTCGACCGCTTCCGCTTTTCTCGCGCATGCGGGATACTCGCCGAAGGGCGTGACTGGGGACTTTGATGGCAGCGAAAATGTCGAAGATCGGGGTGATCGGTTCCGGCCAGATGGGTAACGGCATTGCCCATGTCTGCGCCCTTGCCGGCTACTCGGTGCTTCTGAACGACGTGAGCGAGGAGCGCATCCAGGCCGGGCTTGCCACGATCGAAGGCAATCTCGCACGGCAGGTCGGCTCCGGCCGCATCTCCGAGGCGGAGCGAAAACAGGCGGTGGCGCGGATCAAGCCGGCGCTCTCGCTCGACGCTTTCGGCGACGTGGACCTGGCGATCGAATCCGCCACCGAGGACGAGTTGGTCAAACGCCGAATCTTCACCGAGCTCTGCCCCGCCCTCCGTCCGGACGCCATCCTCGCCACCAATACGTCCTCGCTCTCCATCACCCGGCTCGCCGCCTCCACCGACCGCCCCGAACGCTTCATCGGCATGCATTTCATGAATCCGGTTCCGGTGATGGAGCTGGTCGAGTTGGTGCGCGGCATCGCGACCGGCGACGAGACCTTCGAGTCGGCGAAGCTATTCGCGATGAAGCTCGACAAGAAGATTGCCGTGGCGGAGGATTTTCCCGCCTTCATCGTGAACCGCATCCTGCTCCCGATGATCAACGAGGCGATCTATACCCTTTACGAAGGCGTCGGCACCGTCGAGGCGATCGACATGGCGATGCGCCTCGGCGCGCATCATCCGATGGGACCGCTGCAGCTTGCCGACTTCATCGGCCTCGACACCTGCCTCTCCATCATGCAGGTGCTGCATGACGGCCTCGCCGATTCCAAATACCGGCCCTGCCCGCTCCTGGTGAAATACGTCGAGGCGGGATGGCTCGGCCGCAAGACCGGCCGCGGCTTCTACGACTATCGCGGCGAGGAGCCGGTGCCGACACGCTGACCCGGGAAATAGCCGCGGCTGCGATCTGGGAGCTGCTGCGGCACAGAAGCGAGCGCCTCAAGGCTCGCTTGCCTCTCGCCGTGATCACGGTGCCCTATGTGCTGATCTATCTGATGGCCATCCCCGCGGCGCTCGACGGACAGCTGAATGGGACTGCACCGCCGCCTGTTGCGAGCTTGTTCGGACTGATCCATCTCTACACGCTCATCTACGCGATCGGCGCGACCGTCTTCCTGGTCGCCATGAAGAAGGAGCGGAGCGAGCAACGCCTTCTGCTGGAAGCACAGACCGATGCGCTGACCGGCCTCGCCAATCGGCGCGCCTTCCTGGATCTCGGCACGCGCGTTGCCGAGCGCTGCCAGCGCCGCGGCGAGCCGCTGTCGGTCATCGTCTTCGATCTCGACCACTTCAAGAGCGTTAACGATACGTTCGGGCACGCATTCGGTGATGTTGTCTTGCGCACCTTCGCCACGACGGCGCGCGAGGCGCTCAGGCCCGGCGATATCGCCAGCCGCGTCGGCGGCGAGGAATTTTTCGCCGTCCTGCCGGGCGCAACTTTGAAGGACGGGTGCGCCACGGCCGAGCGAGTGCGCAAGGCCTTCGCCGATGCCACGGCCTTGCTCGACGGGCGCGCCGCGATGACAACTGTAAGCGTCGGCGTCATGGCATCCGACGACGCCTCGACTCCGCTCGCCACCCTCCTCGAAAAGGCCGACGCTGCACTCCACAGGGCCAAGATGCGGGGCCGGAACTGCGTGGAATGCGACGGCGGCGTGCCGGCGGAAGCCCAATATCCGCGGCTCGTCCGCGTTGCCTGAGCCGGCCGGAGAGCGATTGGACCGGCGCTAGGTCTTGGCGCCTTTCGTCGCGGCGACCGCCGCCTCGATCAGCTTCCGCCCGTCTTCGCTGTCCCACTTCGCCGGCCCGTTCATGCGGCCGAGCGTGCAGCCGCCCCGATCAAGAAGCACGGTCACCGGCAGTCCGATCGCCAGCCTGCGTGTCTTCAAGGCCTCGAAAATCTTGGTGCTGCGGTCGGTGTAGAGCGGCAGGTTCTCAACGCCGATGCTCTTCAGGAACGCCTCCGGGCGCTGCCGGTCGCCGATGTCGATGGAAACGGGCACCACCACGAAATCGTCGCTTGCGAGCGCGCCGGCGAGACGATCGAGCGCCGGCATTTCCTCCCGGCAGGGACTGCACCAGGTCGCCCACAGATTGACCAGCGCCACCTTTCCCTGAAAAGCGGCAAGCGTCATCGGCTTGCCGTCCGTCCCGGTGAAGGCCAGATCGGAGAGCCCTTTCGGCTCGGCTATGGTCTGGAAAGCCGCCACCTCGCCGCCGATCAGAGGATCGAGTGCGGCGGCCTCGGCCGCCGTCCCGGCGCACGCCGCCTGGTCCGCGCCGTTGCTTTTGTCGCCATGCGTCACGTATATCCCGGCTGCGGCGGCGGCGAGCCCGACGACGATCGCGGCCCCGGCAACGCCGAGCCAGGCTTTTCCGCTCAATCGCTGACGCCCTTCGGCCATCTTTGAAGCGCCTCCTTAAGAGGGACCATGACAGGCAAATTGTGGGGCGGCCGGTTCTCCGAAAAGCCGGACGCCATCATGGAAGAGATCAACGCCTCGATCGATTTCGACAAGGCGCTTTTCGCCGAGGACATCGCCGGCAGCAAAGCCCATGCGCGAATGCTTGCCAATCAAGGCATCATTTCGGCCAAAGATGCGAAACAGATCGTCGCGGGTCTAGACACGATCGAGCGAGAGATCGTCGCGGGCCGGTTCACGTTTTCTCGCGCACTAGAGGACATCCACTCGCATGTCGAGGCGCGGCTCAAGGCGCTGATCGGCGACGCGGCCGGACGCCTCCATACCGCACGTTCGCGCAACGACCAGGTGGCGACCGACCTGAAGCTCTGGGTCCGCAACGCCATCGACGCGATCGACGCCGCGCTCCACGCGCTCCAATCGGCGCTTGCCGACAGGGCCGAGACCTATGCCGCCGCCGTCATGCCCGGCTTCACGCATCTGCAGGCGGCGCAGCCCGTCACCTTCGGCCACCACCTTCTCGCTTATGTGGAGATGCTTGAGCGCGACCGCGGCCGCTTCGCCGATTGCCGTAGGCGGCTGAACGAATCGCCGCTCGGCGCGGCGGCGCTTGCCGGCACCGCCTTTCCGATCGACCGGCGCCAGACCGCAAAGGCGCTCGGCTTCGACCGGCCGACCCGAAACTCGCTCGATTCCGTCGCCGACCGCGACTTTGCGCTAGAGGCTCTTGCCGCGGCTTCGATCACCGCGGTGCACCTGTCGCGCTTCGCGGAGGAGATCGTCCTCTGGGCGACGCCGCAATTCGGCTTCGTCACGCTCTCCGACCGCTTCACGACCGGCTCCTCGATCATGCCGCAGAAGAAGAATCCCGACGCCGCTGAGCTGACGCGCGCCAAGACCGGGCGCATCGTCGGCGCAATGAACGCGCTGCTGATCGTCATGAAGGGCCTGCCGCTCGCCTATTCGAAGGACATGCAGGAAGACAAGGAGCAGGTTTTCGACGCGTTCCGGAGCCTGGCGCTGGCGCTTGCCGCGACAACCGGGATGGTGCGCGACATGACCCCGAACGTCGAGGCGATGCGCAGTGCCGCCGGCGCCGGTTATTCGACCGCGACCGACCTTGCCGACTGGCTCGTCCGCGAGGCCGGGCTTCCATTCCGCGAAGCGCACCACGTGACCGGCCGGATCGTGGCGGAAGCGGAGAAACGCGGGCTTGCGCTCGACGCAATGCCGCTCGACGCGATGCGCGCGGTGCATGGCGCGATCACCGGCGCGGTCTATGGCGTCCTCTCCATCGATGCCTCCGTCAAGAGCCGCACGAGCGAAGGCGGGACGGCGCCGCGAAACGTCGCCAAGGCGGCGCGCGCCTGGAAAAAGAGGCTTGCCGGCGAGACCAGGCCGCAAAATCGGGGTGCGTGAGCGGACGCGTTCGCTATAGTCGCGGGCGTGTTGGAGCGTAAGATGCAAGTCCGGGCCCTGATCATCATCCTCCTCGCGACGGCTGCGCTTGCCGGCTGCGGGCGCTATGGACCGCTTGAGGACCCGCCGGCCAAGCCGGTGGCACCGGCCAGCCAGACCGCGCCCGACCAGGCGCCGGCGCCGCCGCCCGCGCCGCCACAGCGGCATCACTTTCTGCTCGACTTCCTGCTCTAAGGTCCGTCTTGCATCATTTCGCACACCAGGATGGCGTGCTTTGCGCCGAGGATGTGCCGGTGCCGGCGATCGCCGCCGAGATCGGCACGCCCTTCTATTGCTATTCGACAGCGACGCTGACGCGCCACTACCGCGTCTTCGACGAAGCCTTTTCGGGCCTCGACCGCATGATCTGCTATTCGCTGAAGGCGAACAGCAATCAGGCCGTCGTCGCCACGCTCGCGCGGCTTGGGGCCGGCGCCGACGTCGTCTCCGAGGGCGAGCTTCGCCGCGCGCTCGCCGCCGGTGTTCCGCCGGAGCGCATCATCTTCTCCGGCGTCGGCAAGACACGGCGCGAGCTGGCGCTCGGCCTTGAGGCAGGCATTTCTTGCTTCAACGTGGAGTCGGAACCCGAATTCGCGCTGCTGTCTGAGATCGCAGCCGCACGCGGAGAGAAAGCGCCCGCCAGTCTGCGCATCAATCCCGACGTCGATGCCAAGACGCACGACAAGATCATGACCGGCCGCAAGGAGAACAAGTTCGGCATACCCTTCAGCCGTGCCCGCGAAGCCTATCGAGCGGCAGCCGCCCTTCCCGGCCTCAACATCGTCGGCATCGACGTCCATATCGGCAGCCAGATCACCGACCTTCAGCCGTTCGATAACGCCTTCGGCCTGATCTCCGAGCTCGTGGTCGAGCTCCGCGCCGACGGCCACCAAATCGAGCACGTCGATCTCGGCGGCGGGCTCGGCGTCCCTTATCGCGACGACGAGGCGGCGCCGCCGCTCCCGACCGCCTATGCCGATATCGTCAGGAAGCACATGAACAAGATCGGCTGCCGCGTGCTCTTCGAGCCGGGGCGGCTGATCGCCGCCAATGCCGGCATCCTCGTCACCGAGGTTCTCTATGTAAAGGAGGGCGGCGAGCGGACATTCGTCATCGTCGACGCGGCGATGAACGACCTCGTCCGCCCGACGCTTTACGATGCCTTTCACCGCATCGGCCCGGTGCGGGAAGCGCGCGACGAGAATGCCGAGACAATCGTCTGCGATGTCGTCGGTCCAGTCTGCGAGAGCGGCGACTTCTTCGCCCGCGGGCGTACGCTGGCGCGCCCGGAAGCCGGCGATCTCCTCGCAATCTATTCCGCCGGCGCCTACGGCGCGGTGCAGGCCGGCACCTACAATTCGCGCCTTCTGGTGCCGGAGGTGCTGGTCAACGGCAACCGCTTCGCGGTCGTCCGCCCGCGCCAGACCTATGACGAGCTGATCGGCCTCGACCGCCTGCCGGAGTGGCTCTGAAGGCCCACGGAACTAAACGTCTGCTTGCTCTCCTTTTCGAGGTGTGCAACCTTAAATGGGCCGGTGGGCGCGCTTCTTGCGACCAGTCTCAAGCGCGCCGCCGCCGCCGGTGGGGGGTCACATGCGACTTCTGCGCGTTTGTTCTGTCGTTGTTGCATGTCTTGCCGTTTCGTCATGTACCACTAGCCAAGTCAAACCGGCGGTCGAGCAATTTGCCGCCGCGACCGGCGATGCAAAGAAGGCGCTCGACGCACAGACGGCGGCGCTCAACGACGCGCTCATCGCCTCCGCCAACTCCTGGGCACTCGCTTCACCTGGCCGCCCCGTGACTGCTTTGGCCGGCGACTGCACTGACGGCGATCCGCGCTGTCGACTCGTTGTGTTCACGCCGCACGGAGACCAAGCGCCGTTCACGCCTGGTGGCGGTTATGTCTCGGCATTGATGCAAGGATTTGCCGACTACGCAGCTGGGCTTCGCGACATCGTCGATGCGGGCGACCCCGTCGCCTTGAACAAAGCAACTGACGGCGTGAAACAAAGCATCCTTGCATTTGCCGGAACCGCGGCGAATGCAGCCAAGCTCGCTGGGCTCGATGCGACTGCCCTCACGGCCAACGCCGCCGCCGTTGCGGATCCCCTCGAGCAGATCGCAACGCTCGCGCTGCAGCATTACACGGATGCGCGCAAGCTCGCTGCGATCAAAGCCGCCGTGCTCGGAATGGACCCCATCTTGGCTGAAGCGACGCCGGTCTTCGAACGCACTGCGGAGCTTGGCCGTCGTGTGCAAGTGTCGGCCGCAGAGAAGCGGTTTACAACGCTCTACGCAGCCTATCTGCATGGTCCCGTAACTGCGAAGCTTCTGAACGATCTCCGCGCCGCGGCTGTGTCCTACGACACTGCCCTGCAGAGCCATCCGGACGACGTCTTCGCGACACTCGGCGAGGCCCACGCAAAGTTGGCTTTGGCGCTCAGCGGCCGCGCTGTCTCCTTCAACGATCTATGGCCTATCCTCAATGAGCTTTCCGCCGAAGCAGCAGAAGTCGCTGCAGCAGCAAAGAAGCTGCAGGAGGCGAAGTCCGCCGGCTGAGCCCATGTCTGAACGATATGGAGACCACAAATGCCGAAGAAACCCCAGGCAAACGCAAAGACAGCAGCTTTTGCGGCGTTGGCTGCGTCGAACGAGCTTCTGCTCGACGAACTCGACCGGCAGCAGCAGCTTCATTTCAACCGAATTCTTGAACTGCAAAAGCCTTTCATCATGCGGGCGCCAACAGAAGTGGAACTCGCCGCGATCGATGACGAGACCAAGGAGCTCGACAAGGTTAGAGACCGCAAGAACGAAATCGTTATGCTCGAGTTCGCCCAGCTCGATTCGTCTGCCGAAGTCGCGGACATGATCGGGAGGGTTGGCCAGATCATCAAGTCGCTCAAGATCGAAAAACAGAAGGTTGCCGCTATTGTGGAGAAGGTTCAGAATATCGAAAAGCTGATCAAAAACGTCGACGCCGTTCTGAAAAACCTTCTCGCGATCGCACCGCTCTTTGCCTAATTCGGACACTCGGTCTTCATCGTAAACGCGTTCCTCTGGCGGAGCCTGGAGGTTGCCATCGGCCGGCACACGAGGGCGTGAGACGCCTTTCTCTCGCCATCCTGGTGACTTGTGCTATTTTTGTGCGGGGGCAGAAAGACGGGTGCGATTCTGACGAACGCAGCGAAAGGCCGCCACCGCGGGCTCGATCGGCTCGAACGGGCGATCGTGCGGGCCAAGCTTGCCATGGCCTCGGAGCGGCTATGGCCGCGGCTCGTCCCGCTCCTCTCCCTGCTCGGCGCCTTCGTCGCTGCTCTCCTGGTTCGGCTATTGGCGGATCGGCGGCGACTGGCTGAGGCTCGGCACGCTCGCCGTTCTTCGCCGTCGCTTTGCTCGTCGTGCCTGGTGCGGCTCCTGCTTGTCGCGCCGCCCGCCGCTTCGAGGCGATGCGCCGGGTGGAGCTCGCCTCCGGCCTGCCGCACCGTCCGGCGCGCGGCCTGACCGACAGGCTCTCGCCAGTCGCCGACGACAGGGCGGCGCGGGCGCTGTGGGCGAGCCAAGCAGGCGCGGCTCTACGCCTCGCTCAAGAATCTGCGCGCCGGCGCGCCGCGGCCGGCGATGGCCGAGCGCGATCCGAACGCGCTGCGCTTCGCCGTCCCGGTGCTGCTCGTTGTCGCCTTCGCCGTCGGCTGGGGCGAATGGACGACGCGGCTCGGCGAAGCGTTCTCGCCGGTGAAGCCGGCTGCCGGTCGCCGTCGCGGCGCGCATCGACGCGTGGATCGACCCGCCGCACCTATACGCGGCAGGCGCCAATCTTCTTGTCGCGGCTGACGGCGACGCCGCCGGCGCGCCGGTGCAGCGTGCCGGAGCAAAGCAAGCTCTCCGTCCGTATCGTCTCGCGCGACCCGGCCGAGGTGACGCTCGCGACGGGAGCAGGCACCACCGCCCTGGCGCCGGCGTGGAAAGCCATCCGGCCGATTCCGGCCCCGTTGAGCTGGTTCGTCGATTCTGGCGACGTCATCCGCAGCTACGAGACGGTGCTCGATAGCGATGTCGACGGTGACGATCAAGGATGACAAGGGGACCACCTCCTACCCGATCGCCATCGATCGAGGACCGCCCGCCGACGATCGACCCGCGGGCCGATGACGGTGAACCAGCACCGGCTCCTTCCAGCTCGCCTTCACGTCACCGACGATTACGGCGTGACCGACGGCAGCGTCACCTTCCACGTCGCCGAGCCAAGCCGCCGACGCGCATCCGCTGGTGGAAGCGCCGGAGGTGCGCGCTTCGCATCGACCGCAGCCAGGCGCGCGACGGTACCGCCCGCGCCGACGGCGCGGCTGGAATCGCATCCCTTTGCCGGGCTGCAGGTGACCGCGGACGCGATGGTGAGGGACGCCGCCGGCCAGGAGGCGCGGCCCGCCGACTACGGACGCGATGACGCTTCCCGCGCACCCCTTCTACAACCCGCTGGCGCGCGCACTGATGGAGCAGCGGCAGATCCTGGCGCTCGACGCCAACAAGCGGCAGTTGGTGGCGAACGCCCTCGACGCGCTGGCGCTGGCGCCGGAGAAGATCGAGCAATTCCGGCGTCTATCTCGGCCTTCGCGCGGGCTACCGTCGCTCGTCAACGCCCGCACCGACGACGACCTGCGCGGCGTGCTCGACTATCTCTGGTCGATGGCGCGCGCCGTCGAGGACGGCGACATGTCCGACGCCGAGCAGCGCCTGCAGGCCGCGCGCGACGCGCTGGAGCAGGCGCTGAAGGACGGCGCCTCGCAGCAGGAGATATCCAGCGCCTCATGGACGAGCTCCGCCAGGCCATGCAGGACTTCCTGCAGAGCTACATGGCCGAGATGGCGAAGCGCGGCCTGCAGAACATGCCGCAGATGCCGAACGGACCAGAACACGCAGACGCTGTCGCGAAAGCGATCTGCAAAGCCTGCTCGACCGCATCGAGAACCTTGCCCAGCTCGGCGATCGCGGACGCGGCGCAGCAGCTGCTGAGCCAGCTGCAGCAGATGCTCGACAATCTGCAGATGGCGCAGCGGCCCGGACAGATGTCGCCGATGGACCAGGAAATGCTGCGGCAGATGGACAAGCTGGCGAAGATGATGCGCGAGCAGCAGAACCTGATGGACGAGACCTTTCAGCTGAACCAGGGTCGCCGTCCGGGCGAGCAGTCCGGCCAGCAGCAGGGCAGCCAGGCGCCGATGACGCAGCAGGAATTCGAGCGACTGATGCAGCAATTGCAGCAGGGCCAGGGCCAGCTCGCCGATCGGCTGCAGCAGCTTCTGAACCAGTTGCAGGGTCAGCAAGGCCAGCAGGGCGAGCAAGGCCAGGGCCCGGGCCAGCAGGGACAGGCCGGCCAGGGCCAGCTTGGCCAGAACGGCGAGGGCAACAGGCCGGCCGACGAGCTCGGCCGCGCGCTCGGGCGCGCCGGCCGCGCGATGGGCGATGCCTCACGCGCGCTGGGCAACGCAGGCGCCGGGCGACGCTTACGGCTACCAGGGCGATGCGCTCGACGCGCTGCGCGAGGGCCTGCAGGGCATGATGCAGCAGATGTACGCCCAGCAGCCCGGCCAGCAGGGCCAGCAGATCGGCGGGCGAATGACCGGAAGCCGCGACCCGCTCGGGCGGCCGCAGCGCACGGAAGGCCCGGACCTCGGCCAGAGCGTCAAGGTTCCCGACGAGATCGACGTGGAGCGCGCGCGGCAGATACTTGAGGCGATCCGCCAGCGGCTCGGCGAGCGCTTCCGCCCGCATCTCGAGCTCGACTATCTGGAGCGGCTGCTCAACAACGCGCAATAGGAACTGAAGGCGAAGCAGGCGGGCGGCTTACGCCGCCTCCTCGGCGTGCTCCTCGCCCGCAGCCGGGTCCACAGCCGGCGCCAGTTCCGCCGCCTCGCTCACCGCCGCGCGGATCTGCTGCAGCGTGAACGGCTTGGTGACGACGTCACGGATCACGTTCGCCAGGTCCTGCGCGCGCTCGCGCTGATCGGCGAAGCCTGTCATCAGCAGGATGGGAAGCCCCGGATATTGATCGGATGCCTCATGCGCGAGCGCGATGCCGTCCATGACGGGCATCTTCACGTCAGTGACGAGAAGATCGAAGCCGCCGTTCTTCTCCGTCAGCTGCTCAAGCGCCTCGACGCCGTGGCACGCGGTCGCCACTTCATGGCCGTCGAGCTCAAGCGCGCGACTCACGAAAGCTCTGACCGAATCGTCGTCTTCCGTCAGCAGGATACGCATGATCTTCCTCTCATCCGGCTCCGCTTGCAGTCGATTCGACCACGCCGACAAAGGGCAGTTCGCGCCAAGCATGGGCCGCATCCATGCCGTAACCGACGACAAAATAGTTAGGACAGGTAAATCCAACGTAATCGGCCTCAATTTCCGCGCGCCGCCCTTCCGGTTTGTTAACCATGGCGGCGATGGCGACCCGCCGCGCGCCGCGCGAAAGCAGGAGATCGCGCGCAAATTTCAGCGTGAGCCCGGAATTGAGCACGTCGTCGACGATAAGGACGTCACGGCTCGCCACCTCGACCTCGATGTCGCGCACGACGCGCACTTCGCCCGACGTCTTCTGCCGCGACCCGTAGCTCGAGAGCGATATGAACTCGATCTCAAGCCGCACCTTCCGAAGCGCCAGCGCCCGCACCAAGTCGGCGCCGAACACGAAGCCGCCCTTCAGGACGATGACCGCCAGGAGCCTTTCAGGCTCGCTCGCGGCGATCTCGCCGGCGAGGGCCGTAACGCGGCCCGCGATCTCCTCCGCCGTGAAGAGCATCCTGACGTTAGGGTCACCGGCGCTTGCCATCACTCGGCCGGATGCGCTTCGCCCGCCGCCGGCAGGGTCTCACCACTCCGACGAAAGCGCAGAGCGACTTTCGTCGCCTTTGGGGCGACGCCGTCGAGGTCGATCAGGATAGGCATCGTCTGGCCGGCGCCGATCGTGCCTTTTGGCGGATCGAAGCCATAGCTGCCGTCCTGCGCGGAAGCGTCGTTGTAGAGGATCGCCGCAAGCGGCGGAACGGTGAGCGGCGCATTGCCCAGATTACGGATCGTCGCGCGCACGGTGAGCCGCTCGCCGTCGAAGGTCAGCGTCCGCTCGGCGCCCACGTCCTCGATCGCAAGCTTATCGAGATTGACGGGCAGGCCGATCGCCGAATAAAGCCCCGCAAGATCGGGAAGCGCCGCGACGGCCGGCTCGCGGCCGACGAAGAAGGCCGCGAGGAAGAGCGTCGCCGCTACCGCGGCCATTGTGATCGGCAGGCGCGAATGGCGCGGCGGCTCGGGCCAATAGTCCCCGGCGATCTTCGCTGCCCAGGCATTGTCCGTCGTGTTCGAATAGGTCACGAGCGGCTGCCGCTCCGCCTCGATCACCGGGGGAGACAGATTCAGCTCACGGCGCTGGTCACGCTTCGTCAGCTTCGCTGTGTGCCGCGGCAACGGCCACGTCTCGCCACATTCCCGGCAAACCATCCGCTGGGAGAGGCCTTCTTCCGCCTCGGTCGCGCCGCGGGCGCCGCAGGCGGGACATTTGATGGTGGAGGGGGCGGGAATGAACGTATCGGAGTGGGTCAACGGCGGGATCCAGCGAATTTCTTGCCGTCGATTCATCGATTGCTAACGTTAACGTCGTCTTAATGCCGGGCGCGTGGACACGAGCAGGCAGGGAGCAAGGCGGGGCCCGTGATTCGCTTCGAAAACGTCGGTCTCAGATACGGGCTCGGACCGGAAGTCCTGCGCGATGTCAGCTTTCACATCGCCCAGGGCTCGTTCCAGTTCGTGACCGGCCCCTCGGGCGCTGGCAAGACTTCGCTCTTAAGGCTGCTTTTCCTGTCGCTCCGACCGACCCGCGGCAGCGTGCGCATCTTCAACCGCGACGCGGCGACCGTGCCGCGCAACATCATTCCGGCGCTGCGGCGCAGGATCGGTATCGTCTTCCAGGATTTTCGCCTGCTCGAGCATCTGACGACCTACGAAAACGTGGCGCTGCCGCTCCGGGTCGCAGGCGTCGCCGATTCCGCCTACCGTCGCGACGTGATGGAGTTGCTTGAATGGGTGGGGCTCGGCGAGAAGATGTGGGTGTTCCCGCAGGTCCTGTCGGGCGGCGAGAAGCAGCGTGCGGCGATTGCGCGCGCATTGATCACCAAGCCGGAGATCCTGCTTGCAGACGAGCCGACCGGCAACGTGGACCCGCCGCTTGCCCGCCGGCTGCTCCGCCTCTTCGTCGAATTGAACCGGCTCGGCACGTCGGTGGTGATCGCCACACACGACCTCGGCCTGATGGAGCAATATGACGCGCGCCGCCTTGTCCTGAATGCCGGCCATATCGAGATCTATGACTGAACAGCCGTCAGATAACGTGGCTCCTCCGACCGCTCCGGCGCACACGATGCGCTCGCGGCGAGCGCACCGGCGCTCTCCGGCCGCCAAGATACCGGCGACGACGCTTGTCGGTCAGATCACCTCCGGCATCGGCGCTGCGCCGGCGCCGCGCGGCGAGAACCCGATCGTGCCGCCGCGCACCGTCGCCCGCCGTGCGCTGCTGACCCTCGTCGCCATCATGGCCTTTCTGTCCTGCCTGACGGTCGCCGCCGTCGCCGTCATCGCCGACCGCGCCGAGGGATGGCAGCGCCAGATCGCCGACGAGGTGACAATCCAGGTCAAGCCGAGCGAAGGCGTCGACACCGACGCGGCGGTCGCGCGCGCGGCCGAGATCGCCATGCAGGTGCCGGGCATCACCTCTGCCACGGCGCTCGACAAGGAGCAGTCGACCGCACTGCTCAAGCCGTGGCTGGGCTCGGACTTCGACATTTCCGACCTGCCGATCCCGCGGCTGATCGCGGTACGGGTGACGACGAACGCCGATCTGCCGGCGCTCACCCGCCGGCTGCACGAAGAGGTGCCGACCGCGAGCCTCGACGATCACGGCGAATGGCTGAAGCGGCTTTCCGCGATGTCGCACGTGATGACGGCGGTCGGCCTGGTCGTGCTCGGCCTGGTCTTTGCCGCGACCGCGCTTTGCGTGGTCTTCGCGACGCGCGGCGCCATGGCCGGCAACCGTATCGTCATCGAGGTTCTGCATTTCGTCGGCGCCGAGGACAGCTACATAGCACGCGAGTTCCAGCGCCACTTCCTGCTGCTCGGCCTGAAGGGAGCCGGCATCGGCGGCGGCATCGCCATGGGCCTCTTCTTCATCGTGGGCTTCCTTGGACGGCTTGAAGGACCGACACCCGAGGAGGCGCAGCTCAGGAGCCTCTTCGGCGGCGTGGCCGTGGGCCTGAACGGCTATGTCGGCGCCGCCATCACCGTGCTCGCGCTAGCCATTATCATCGCCGTGACGGCGCGGCTGACGGTCCGCCGGACGCTCAGAGACCTCGACTGACTCGCCAAGGCTGAACGACGCCGGGCCAAGCCTCGCGCGATTGTGCGGCCGCGCACAATCCGGCCGAGCGCCTTCCCCTATCTGCACCCCCACGGTGTCCCGCCTGGGACGCGACACAAAGGGGACGATCATGAGAAAGCTATTGCTCGCCGCCGCGCTCGCTCTGTTCATCGCCGGACCGGCCGCGGCGACCGACCTGCTCAACGATACCGGCCAGGACATCACCTCGATCGATGTCACGATGGATAATGGCCTGTCGTGGACCTATGCCGACACCATCGAACAACATCACACCTACACATTCGATATGTACTGGCTCATGCTCTACGACATCCTTCCCGACGATCTACCCGCTTCCAACGCCTGCGCCGGCGCCGTCACGTTCCACCTGGCAAATGGAACCGACATGCAGGGGCACGTGGAGTTCTGCTATATGCGCGACATCACCCTGACCCAGAGCGGCATGAAGGTGGTGCACGCTGTCTGGTAGAGCATGGAGCGTGTTGACGCACCGAGCCCGGCCGGCAACGCAAAGCTGGCAGCACGGCGGCACGGATCGTAGGCTTACCGAAAGCCTGGGAAACGCCCACCGTGTTCGTGCGCTCGCTCCTTTTCAACATCGCGCTCTATGTGAACTTCGTCGTGCAGGCGGTCATCTTCTCGCCGGTCCTGCTCCTGCCGGAACGCATGTTCTGGCCAATCGGACGTTTCTGGGTCCGCTCGC
>CAVQJW010000019.1:0-125715 GCA_963712925.1 uncultured Alphaproteobacteria bacterium
CTCACCGAGCCAGAATTCCGCATCGGGCACCTGCGGGTCGCTCGGGAACGACGCAAGCCATGTCCGAAAACTCTGCTCCGCGAGATTGTAGTCGCCGGTCAGGATATAGCCGTAGGCTAGGTCGTATTCATCGCGCGGCGATCCGGTGAGCGCCGTGGTCGGCGGAGGCGCGACGGGCGCCGCGGCGGTCTCGACCTCGCCGTCCGGCGTGACCGTGGGCGTCGCCCCGGGAGCCGGCGCGAGAACCTCCGCGGCCGTCCCGCCGGCAAGCGTGGAAAGGTCGATCGGCGCGCCCGGTCCGGTATCGCCGGTGTCGGGCGCGGCAAGCGTGTCGGCGGTCTGCTGCTCGCTCCCGGTCTGAGCGTTGTTCGCGGTCTCAGACTGCGAGCCCGTCGGATTGACGGCTCCGGTCTCCGTCGGACCGCTCTCGTTGTCGTCGGAGACCAGCGGTGGCATGCCTAGTTGCGCACGCATCTGGTTCAGCTCATAGGTGAGCCGCTCGTTCTCGCCGGTCAGTTGACGAACGCGCGCCTCAAGCTGCTGAATGTAAAGGCCCATCTCGCCCTCTTGCTGCGTCTGCGCCGCCGCGGGGGCGACCAGCAGAGCTGCGAAGAAAAGGGCCAAGCATGCACGTGTCATGAATGAGAACTCCGGTGCCTCCACGACCCTACACCCGCACGAGCAATTCGGCCAAACTTCGGCTGATTGATGAAAATGAAAAGACCCGCCGGAGTGGCGGGCCTTTTCTATTTGGGGTGTGGCGCCGGTGCCGCTCACCCACCGTCGAGCACGGTGACGGCGCGGCGATTCTGCGACCAGCAGGAGATATCGTCGCAGACCGCGACCGGGCGCTCCTTGCCGTAGGAGATGGTGCGCATGCGGTTCGCCGGAATGCCGTGCGCGATCATGTAGTCGCGCACCGCCGTCGCGCGCCGCGCGCCGAGCGCGAGGTTGTATTCGCGCGTGCCGCGCTCGTCGGCATGTCCCTCGATGGTGAAGCTGTATTGCGAATAGTGGGTCAGCCACTGGATCTGATGGTCGAGCGTCGCCGTCGCCTGGCCGGAGAGCGCCGAGGAATCGGTGTCGAAGAAGACGCGGTCGCCGACGCTGACCTGGAACTCCTGCGCGCTTCCCGGCGTCGCGGCACCGAGCCCGGCCGCCAGCTCCTTCGGCTGGTTGGCGCAGGCACCCGCAAAAAGCGCCACCGAAATCGCGACAAGCGCGGCAATTCGGCGGACGGACAAGCTGAACGGCATCACCGTGGGCTCCTCATTTCGTTGGCGATCAAGTAACCATTCGACGGTTAAGCGCGTGTCAAGGGTTAGGGTTAACGGAGAGCATAAGCCCGCTCAGCCGAGCAGCGGCGACCAGGCCGGATCGGAGGCAAAACTCGGCGTCGGCACCATCTGCTCGTTATAGCCGGTGATGTCGACCGACCAGAGCTGCGGCCCGCCATTGGCGCCGCCGGTGTCGCGGAAGAACATCAAGACACGGCCGTTCGGCGCCCAGGTAGGCCCCTCGTTGTGGAAGCCCGATGTCAGGATGCGCTCGCCCGACCCGTCCGGCCGCATGACGCCGATCTTGAAGAGGCCGCCTTCCTGCTTGGTGAAGGCGACCAGATCTCCGCGCGGCGACCAGACCGGCGTGCCGTAGCGGCCACTGCCGAAGCTGATGCGCTGCGCCGGCCCGCCACTGGCGTTCATCACATAGATCTGCTGCTCGCCACCGCGATCCGATTCGAAGGCAATCTGCGTGCCGTTCGGCGAAAAGGTCGGCGCGGTGTCGATGGAGGGCGAATCAGTGAGCCTTGTCAGCTGCCGAGTCCTGAGATCGAGGCGGTAGATATTGGCGTTGCCGCCCTGCTCAAGCGACAGAACCACCTGCTGGCCGTCGGGCGAGAAGCGCGGGCTGAAGGCCATATTCGGAAAATTGCCGATCAGCTCGCGCTGGCCGGTCTCGATGTTCAACACATAGACGTGCCAGTTGTTGCCGGTCAGCGAGGAATAGGCGAGCTCCTGCCGCGACGGCGAGAAGCGCGGCGTCACGACGAGCTCGCTGCCGTCGGTCAGGTAGCGCACATTGGCGCCGTCCTCGTCCATGATGGCGAGCCGCTTGACGCGTTCCTGCTTGCTCCCCGTCTCGTCGACGAAGGCGATGCGGCTGTCAAAATAGCCCTTTTCGCCGGTCAGCCGCTCATAGACGGAATCGGAAATGATGTGGGCGAGGCGCCGCCAGTTGTCGGGCGAAGCGAAGAACTGCTTGCCGATCAGATACTGCCCGGAGACCACATCCCAGAGGCGATACTCCGCCATGATGCGTCCATCGCCCGTCTGCGCCACGCTGCCCGAGACCAGCGCCTGGGCGCTGAGCGGCCGCCAGTTGGCAAAGTTCGGCGTGACCGTCGGCGGCACCACCGGCTCGATGAACGCAGAAGGATCGACCGGCGCGAAAAGGCCGGAGCGCTTCAAGTCGGCGGTGATCACCTGCGCCACGTTCTGGCTGAGCTCGTCGACATTCCCGTCGGCGCCGACAAAGGGCGGGATGGCAATCGGCATCGGCTGGACGTTGCCCTGCGTGATGTCGACGCGAAGCTGGGCCGCCGCCTCCCCGGCAAGGCTCGTAAGAAGTGTGGCGGCGACGATGAGCGCCACTACGTGAACGGGAAGAAGTCGTGCCGGACGCGCGAGCGTCATGATTGAAAGCTCCTCAAGTATCAGCCGCCGGCCATTTCGCGCGGGTCGAAGATGAAGTCGATCTGGCTCCAGAGCGCATATTTCTCGGGCCGCAATATGTCGCCGAACGGCGCACATTGGACGACGGCGCGGATGGCGCTCTCGACGGCCACCTGTGCCGCCGTGCTGCTTGCCTCGGTGACCCCGACAAGGGTCGGCGGCGACGCCAGACTGCCGTCGGGCAGAAGCGATATGTGGACCTCCACGACCAGCGCGCCCGCTTCGCGTACCGCGACCGGCGGGTTCCAGCAGCGGTAGAGACGCGCCTTCAGCGCCTCGATCTCGCTTTGCGTCATCGCCGCATTGGCGTTGCCGTCGATCGAGCCGAGCGTCTGCGGCTCGGTTGCCGGAACCGGATCACCGTTTCCGGCCGGGTCCTGCTTGTTCAAAAGCGCGGCAATATCGTCGGTATTGAAGTCCGTCTTCGGCGTCTGCGCGGGCGTCGGCGGCGTCGGCTCCGGCTTCTTCTCGGCGACCTGTTTTGGCGGGTTCGGCCGCGGGCGCGGGATGTTTGGATGGAGCGGCACCTGAGGCGCCGCTTCGGCGGTCGCCGTATCGGGCGCCGGCTGCGGCGCGGGCGCCTCGGGAGCGGTCGTGGTCTCAGGCGCCGGCACCGGCGCCGGCGCGACTTCCGCCGGCGGCGGCGGTGGTGGCGGTGGTGGTGGAGGCGGTGTTGCGTCGACCGGCTTCTCGGCAGGCTTCTCGGCCTGTGTCGGCGCCGGCGTCTCCGCCTGCACGTCGGGCTTCGGCTGCGGCTGATCCTCCGGCAGCACCCTGGACGATTTGTCGCCCTGCGTCAGATCGGTCAGGTCGGCAACCGAGACGAGGTCGACCGGCAGCGCATCAATATCGTCCGCCTTGAACGGCTGCGCCTGCGGCAGGGCAAGGAGAGCAAAGGCCGCTATGGCGGCGTGGCCGAGGATCGAGACGGTGAAGCCGGCGCGCATTGCTCAGCTGTCCGTCTCCTGAAGCGTGACAAGACCGATTTTCTTGTAGCCGGCGGCATTGAGCCGCCCCATGACGCGCATGATCGTGCCGTAGTCGGCATCCTTGTCGCCGCGCACGAAGATGCGTCCCTCAAGGTCGTTGGTCGAAAGCGCCTTCAGCGTCGAGACCAGCTTGTCGACGTCCACCTCCTGGTCCTGCAGGAAGATCTTGCCGTCGGCGCGGATCGAGATGGTGATCGGCTTCGAATCGCCTTCCATCTGTTTCGCCTGCGTCTGCGGCAGGTCGATCGGCACCCCGACCGTCAGCAGCGGGGCCGCCACCATGAAGATGATGAGCAGGACCAGCATCACGTCGACGAACGGCGTGACGTTGATCTCCGCCATCGGAAGATGGCGACGACGCGCCTTGTGGCGTCGCCCGGTCGGAACGGCCGATGCCGGCGAAACGCCCATCAGGCGGCGTCTCGCTCGTCGATCTGGCGTGACAGGATCGCCGCGAACTCATCGGCGAATCCTTCCATGCGGGTCGCGAGCCGCGCCACCTGCCCGGAGAACTTGTTGTAGAAGACGACGGCGGGGATTGCCGCGAGCAGGCCGAGCGCAGTGGCGAGCAGCGCCTCCGCGATCCCCGGCGCGACGACCGAGAGATTGGTGTTGTTGGAGGCGGCGATCGCCTGGAACGACGTCATGATGCCCCACACGGTTCCGAACAGTCCGATAAACGGGCCGGAGGAGCCGACGGTTGCAAGCACGAGCAGCCGGCGCTCGAGCCGATCGACCTCGCGCGCCAGCGTCACGTCCATCACCCGGTCGATGCGCCCGCCGAGGCCGTGCAGGGAGCGCACCCCCAATTCGTAGGTGCGCTTCCATTCGCGCATCGCCGTGACGAAGAGCGCCGCGATGCCCGACGCATCGCGCGAGGAGACCTGCTGATAGAGCTGCTCCAGCGACTGGCCGGACCAGAACACCGTCTCGAACTGGTCCATCTGCCGCTTGGTGCGGGCGAAGAGCAGCAGCTTGTCGACGATGATCGCCCAGCACCAGACCGAGGCGATGACCAGACCGATGATCACCAGCTTCACGACGATGTGCGACTGCCAGAAGAGTCCGAGCAGCGAAAACGTGCCCGCCGGCGGAGCCAATGCGGTCCCTAAGACATCAGGATTCATGAGGAGGATCGCCCATTCCGATCTCGGCGGCTTGTGGCGGCCGAATGTGTCTAAAGCACGGCCTGGCAACACCTTGCCGGGCGGCGCGAGTGCAGCACTTTATGGTTAACGATTGGTGGCGATCAAGCACTGGCGCGGCGGATTGGAACCCGTTGAATCTCAATACATTGGGACCCTGAACCCTGCGGCGGCAAAGGTCAGATTGCGATGATGCCAAGAATGGAAAAGGTGATGCTTGCGACCCTCCTCGTCGCAACGATCATCGTTCTTTCAGCGGCCTTGGGTCTTGTTTCGCCATGGCCCGCGAGCGAAGGCGCGGCGCTCATCTGGTGAGCGCCAGGCGCTTTTCGAAGGCCGCGCGAACCTCCGGCGGCAGGCGCAGCGGCCGGCCCTTGGCGCCGATTAATGCGACGGTGACGACGGCGCGGACAAGGGATACGTCGCCGCGAAGCACCTCCTGGCCGAGCACGATTCGCACCCCGCTAGTCGCCCGCACCTCCGTCCTGACCGTGAGCACGTCGTCGATCACCGCCGGGCGGAGGAAATCGATCTCCATGCGGGCGACCGCGAAGGTCTGGCCGTCCTCGGCGAGCTCGCGGTGGTGGATTCCGAGCAGCCGGAGAAAGTCGGAGCGCCCGCGCTCCATGAAATGCAGATAGCGGGCGTGATACACGCGGCCGGAGAAATCCGTGTCCTCGAAATAGACGCGCTGCGTGAGCTCGTGGCCTGACTCCATCAGCCGGCCAGCGAGATCAGGGGGAATCGCGTCACGCATGCTGCGTGCTCCGGTCCTTCGACCGCGAAGCCTGCCTTGCCGGGACAACTCGCACAAGCACCTCGGCGCTGCGCGGCCTGCGAAGAAAAGCCGTCCGCCTTGTCGGCGGACGGCTTGCGGCCTTCCGGGGGGCGTCGTCAGGCCGATTCGGGTGCCGGGTGGCCTTCGCCGTTGCCGTTGCCATTACCGTTGCGGCGGCGCTCGGCCATGAACTGATCAAACTCGACGCGGTCCTTCGACATGCGCAGGCGGTCGAGGAAGGCACGGAACTCCTTCTGCTCCTCTTCGAGCCGCCGCAGCGTCTCGGCCTTATACTCGTCGAAGGCGGCGTTGCCGCTCGACGACGAGCCGCCATAACCACCGCCCCACATGGGCCCGCGGCCTTGCATGCGGCTCTTCATGCGATCCATCTTCTCGTGCATGCGATCCATCTTGCGTTCCCAATGCGCCGAGTTGCGTGCGTGGCATCCCATACGTCCGCTCCACAGAATGAATGCGAGAGCGACCAGACCGAGCGGCCACCAGACGATGAACCCGAGGATCATCAGGGCGATCCAAGCGGGCGTCCCGATGTCGTCAAGTTTCGCGGTGATGTTCGCGGCTGTCATTGCCCTGACCTCGCGTGAATGTTAATAACATTTACATAGCGGCGCAGCTTGCCGGCGTCAAGATGCTCCCCGTTGAAAATCGACAGTATCCAGGAAAGCGAGGCCGATCTCAGGTTTCCGGCACGCCGAGCCCGCGCAGATAGATCAGCATCCCCGCTTCGAGCAATTCCTCCGCCGACATTGGCAGCTTGCGCCGGCCCTCATCGCCGCGGGCGAAGAGCGAGGCGATGCCGTGCGACAACGCCCATATGTGAAAGCTCACCATCGAGGCGGGCGGCCGGCCTTTCGCCGGCATGGTGGCGACCAGCGCCTCGGAGGCCTTGCGCAGAACCGAATAGGCGCGCTCGCCGGCCTCATGCAGCGCCGGATTGTCGGCGAGCGCCAGGCCCGATTCGAACATCGCCGAGTAATAGGCCGGCTCGCTGCGGGCAAAAGCGAGAAAGGCCCTTCCCATTCGCTCGAATGCGGCCTGCGCATCCGGCCGGCCCTCGTTCCAGGCCTTTTCCAGCGCCGAAGCGAACCCTTCAAAGCCGCGGATCGCGATATCCGCCGAGAGCTCGTCGCGGTCGCGGAAATGGCGGTAGGGCGCAGCGGGGCTGACGCCGGCAGAGCGCGCAGCTTCCGCGAAGGTGAAGCCGCTCGGCCCCTTCTCAGCGATGAGGTCGAGTGCGGCGGCCATCAGCGCTTCACGGAGATTTCCATGGTGATAGCCCCGGCCGTGATGACGGCCGCGGCCGCGCGCATTCCAGCTCATGTGAAGAGGCCTTACATCATCGCCGGCGATTCGGCGAGGAGAAAGCCTCTCGGGCGCACACCGCGCGGCGCAGCGCCTTAAGCGAATGAGATCAGCCGGAGCGTTTCAACCCGAGCCCGACGGCGAGGCCGGCATCGTCGATCTTGTCTTCGCGCCTTTGCTGGCCCTCCAGCGAATCATCTTGCTCGTCCAGCGGGTCCTCGCCTTCATCATTGGTGACGGCAAAGCCCTTCCTGGCGCGCTCACGCTCCTTCAGGATTTCCCTTGCCTTCTCTCGTTCGGTCTTCATGACGGAATCCTCCGCTTTTCTCGGAGGGACAACCGCAAGCCTCCGCCGGATGTTCCCGCACAGAAGCCGTCGAAATGTCGCGTCAGAGGTCCTCGTCGTCGGAGAAAAGCCCCGCCTGCGCCGTATTGGGCCCGGTCGGCGCGGCCAGCCCGAGATGCGCGAAGGCCTTCGGCGTCAGGAGCCGCCCGCGCGGCGTGCGCTGCACGAAGCCCTGCTGGATCAGATAGGGCTCGACGATATCCTCGATCGCGTCGCGCGGCTCTGACAGCGCCGCGGAGATGGTCTCGATCCCGACCGGCCCGCCGGAAAAATTCTCCGCGATCATCGAAAGATAGCGGCGGTCGAGCGTATCGAGGCCGTGCGCGTCGACTTCTAGCGCAAGGAGCGCGCGGTCGGCAATCTCGCTGGTGATCTGCTTTGCGCCCGCGACAGCGGCGAAGTCGCGCACGCGGCGGAGCAGCCTGCCGGCGACGCGAGGCGTGCCGCGCGCCCGCCGCGCGATCTCCCTGGCACCGTCGTCGGAAACCGGCACGCCGAGAATGCGCGCGCCACGCCGGACGATCGTCTCAAGCTCCGCGTCGGAATAGAATTCGAGCCGGATCGGGATGCCGAAGCGGTCGCGCAACGGCGTCGTCAGCAGGCCGAGCCGCGTGGTCGCGCCGATCAAGGTGAAGCGCGAAAGGTCGATGCGGACGGAGCGCGCCGCCGGACCATCGCCGATGATCAGATCGAGCTGGTACTCCTCCATCGCCGGATAGAGGATCTCCTCCACCGCCGGGGCAAGGCGATGAATCTCGTCGATGAAGAGGACGTCGCGGTCCTCAAGGTTGGTCAGAAGCGCAGCAAGATCGCCAGCCTTGGCGATCACCGGTCCGGACGTCGCGCGGAAGCTCACGCGAAGCTCGCGCGCAACAATCTGCGCAAGCGTCGTCTTGCCGAGACCCGGCGGCCCGACGAAGAGCACGTGGTCGAGCGCTTCCTTGCGCTGCTTCGCCGCCTCGATGAAGACCTTGAGATTGGCACGGAGCTTTTCCTGTCCGATGAAGTCGGCGAGCTTCTGCGGTCGCAGCGTCGCGTCCTCATCCTCGCCGCGCTCTTCGGCCGTAACGATCCGCTGCGCGCTCATGCGAGCTGCCTCTGGAGGTGGCGCGTCAGCCGCCAGCAGATCAACGACGCGGCAAGCGAGATCACCGCTCCAAGTCCGGGACCCACGCGGCCCTCGCCGCGAAGCAGTGACGCGCCCGGAATGCTTCCGTGCAGGATCTGCTGCAGGATCAGAAATACGCCGAACACGAGCATTGCCACGACGAAGGCGGTTCCGATCGGAACGACACCGCGGCGAAAAGCGACGGCTGCCGTAGCGACCCCTGTGACGAGCGCGATAGCGCCCGCCATCACGTAGGAAAAGATCAGCCCGAGTGGAATCACGAAGAGCATCGCGGCCGCTGTCCCGGGGATGTCCCTGGTGCTGAACTGCAATGTCGCGATCATCGCAATCGGCAGGATGAGCAGCGCGCCGACCGGCGGTCCCAGGAGCGCGTAGACGAGCGCGATGAGGACCGCCCGGCTCCATCGCCGCGTCGGCGCAGGCGCATCCACGCAGCCGGCTTCTGCCATCACCGCGATAGCTCCTTCAACCCAAGCCGGATGAGCCGTGCCGTCTCCGCCCCCTCGCCGGCTTCACGCATCACCGCGGCGATCGCGGCCGATGCCTGCATCTGCCCATAGCCGAGATTGACGAGCGCCGAGACGGCCTCCGAGGCGGGCCTCGGCGCCACCTTGTCGCCAAGCTCCGACTGCAGCCGGATGACGCCCATGTCGATGCCGGCGATACCCGGCGCCTTGTCCTTCAGTTCCGCCGCGATGCGCGCGGCGACCTTCGGGCCGACGCCCGGCGCGCGCGCGATCATCGCCTTGTCCTGCAGCGCGACGGCAGAGGCGAGCTCCGAGGCGTTGAGCGTGCCGAGCACCGCAAGCGCGACGCGCGAGCCGACGCCCTGCACCGTCAGAAGCAGCCGGAACCATTCCCGCTCCACCTCCGACTGAAAGCCGATCAGCCGGATCTGGTCCTCGCGGATCTGCGTCTCGATGAAGAGCGTCGCCGTCTCGCCGCGCTGAGGCAGCGCCTCGAGCGTCTTCACGGAGCAATGCGCGATATAACCGACGCCATGCACGTCGAGGATCACCCAGTCCTCGCCAAAGGAATCGACGACGCCGTTGAGCTTGCCGATCATTACGCGCCTTCCGGTGACAAGATTTCCACGGTCGGAAAATACGTGCGTACAGTTTTCGGATCGCGTGTCAGCAGGCCATATCCTCGAACGGCAGCGTGCGCCCCGATAAAGAAGTCGGGCAGCGGGGATCGCCGCACGCCGCCGCCTTGCCGATAGGTGATAAAAGCCTTGCCCGCCAAGAACGCGGCTTCCCAGGGGACCTCTTCCCTGCGGAAAACGTCCGGCGGGAGTCGCTCGTCGACGTCCTCGACGCGATCGAAGGGAATCGAAACTTCCGCAAAAACGATCGAGTTGATGATCAACTCGCGGTCGCGGCCCAACGTCCGCACGGCATTCTCCGCCCGCACCGACCACCTTGCGCTTTGCGTCGCGATGTCGATCAGCACGCTTGAGTCGACGAGTATTGCACTCATCCGCCTCTCGTCAGTGCCATGATCTCTTCCGTGGACATCTTGATCGTGGCGCTTCCGCGAAGACGATTGAGCACCTCGCCAAGCTTCTCCTCCCGCGCGGTCGCGCCATTCCTCTTCCCGCTCGCTTTCTGCAAGCGAACTCCGGTCTTCTCCTTGACGAACTCAACCTCCGTCCCCGGCAGCATGCCCGTCTCCCGGCGAAGAGCCTCGGGGATCGTCACCTGGCCTTTCGACGTGATGCGCAAGGTCGTAGCTCCTTTTCTTACTCGCACAGTAAGAAATAGAACAATACGGAAACGGAATCAAGCCGACTGAATCGCAGTCCTAAGCGCCGCCGCGCCTCTGTGATGCGCATGGCAGATGGCGATGGCGAGCGCGTCGGCGGAATCGTCGAGTCGAAATTCGCCCGCGGCAGAAGCACCGACACCATCATCCTGATCTGCCGCTTCTCCGCGTGGCCGGCGCCGACGACGGCCTTCTTCACCGCATTCGGAGCATATTCGGCGACCGCAATTCCGGCCCGTGCCGGCACCAGCATGGCCACACCCCGCGCCTGGCCGAGCTTCAGCGTCGCGGCCGCGTCGCGATTGACGAAGGTCGCCTCGACCGCCGCCTCGTCCGGCGCCAGCGACCGGATCACCTCCTCCAGCGCATCGTGGATCGCACAAAGTCGCTCGCCGAGCGGCAGCGTCTCGGGCGCGCGGATGGTGCCGGCGGCGACGAAGGAAAGCCGCGACCGATGGCTCTCGACGACACCCCAGCCGGTGCATCTCAGGCCCGGATCGATGCCGATGATGCGAATCGCTTGGCTCACACCGGGACGCTATGCGAAGGCCCGCCGCATGGCGAGCGGGCCGCACGCCTCAAGGCCGCGGATCGGCCCCCGGCAGCCGCCGGCCATCGGCCATGCCGCGCAGAAAATCGCGCAGCGTACGTCCGGGCTCATCGCGAAACCTGTCGCCGCAATCGGCAAGCTCGGCGATCCGGTCGGCGCGGAAGTTGCGGAAATCGGAGCGGAGCTCGCACCAGGCCGCGAGCGTCCACACCGTGCCCCAATGATAGAGGCCGAGCGGGCGGAGATCGCGCTCGCTCCGCTCCCCATCGAGCGCGTCGTAGACGACACGCAGGCGGCGGCGGTCGCGGATCGCGGCGTCGAGCTGGTCGAGAACGCGCCTGACGGAATCGGGGAGCCTGTAGCCGATCGCAAAGAGATTGGTCTCCGCGCCGACGCGCTTCTCCTTCTCCGGCAGCACCGCCTCGATCTTGACCAGCGCTTCCTCCGCGGCAAGCGCCAGCCGCGCCCCGCCCCACGCCTTGACGAAGCGCGCGCCGAGCGTCAGCGCCATCAGCTCGTCACGCGTGAACATGAGCGGCGGCAGATCGAAGCCGGAGCGCATGATGTAGCCGACGCCGGCCTCGCCATCGATCGGTACGCCGGAGCCGACAAGATCGGCGATGTCGCGGTAGATGGTGCGCTCGGAGACTTCGAGTTTCTCCGCCAGGCTGCGCGCGGTGACGAGCCGGCCGCCTCTCAAATGCTGCACGATCTGAAAGAGGCGGTCGGCGCGGCGCATCATTCACCCGGCAGTGAAAAGCCCGAAGCGGGTGCCGTCGGGATCCTGGCAATAGGCAAAGCGGCCGGCTGGGATCGTGTGGATATCCGATACCACTTTGCCGCCTCCGGTCTTGACGCGGTCGAGCGCGTCTTCAAGCGGCGTCGGCGCGTTGAGATGTACGACAGGCGTCGCGCCGCCAGCGCCGCCGCCTTCATAGAGATTGCCGCCGATCCCACCTTCATAGGGAAAGACAGCGACCTCGGTTGGGCCCATCGTCTCGCGACGCAGATCGGTGCCGAGAACGGCGCCGTAGAATTTCGATGCCTTGTCGAGATTCCTGACGGCGATCTCGAACCAGGCGGCTGAACTTGCTGGTGTCTTCGTCGTGGCCATTTTCGTCTCCTGCAAACGACCTTGCAGGACCTTGATGGCATACCCCTCCTGACACCCTTTTGTCAGGAGCCTGTACACGGTCCTCAGTCAGTCCTGCCAACTCTACAGGTATCTTTACAGTTTACCTGTAGATATGCTACGCATCCCCGCATGGGCACCCGAGCTGACGACCCGGCCACGGACGGCGCCGCCATCCTTGCCGCCGATCTCCGCGCACTGTTGAGCAAGCTCAAGCGCCGGCTGCGCGAGCAAGCCGATGCCGGAGACCTGACGCCGTCCCAGGCTTCGGTGATCCTGCGCCTGGAACGCGACGCTCCTGCCACGGTCTCGGCGCTCTCGCGAGCGGAGGGCGTGCGTCCGCAGTCCATGCGCACCACCGTCGCGGCGCTCGAAGCCGGCGGATACGTCGAGGGCCGACCCGACCCGAACGACGGTCGGCAGACCATCATTTCGCTGACCGACACCTGCCGGCAGTGGATCGCTGAGGGCCGGGCGGCACGACAAGACTGGCTGGCCCACACCATCGCGTCGAAGCTTGCCCGCACCGAGCAGCAGACGCTCGCCGCGGCGCTCAGGCTGCTTGAGCGGCTGGCCGACGACTGACCCGCATTCACCAGGCAACCCCAACCAAGGAGAGCGCCGCATGGCCGTAACCACGCTCGACCCGAACACCGCCCTCGTGATCATCGACCTGCAGAAGGGCGTCATGGGCCTTCCGACCGCGCACCCGTCGACGGCGGTGGCGAAGAATGCCGGCGACCTTGCCGATGCCTTCCGCCGGCGCGGCCTTCCGGTCGTGCTCGTCAATGTCGACGGCGGCGCCTCGGGCCGGATCGAAGCTGCACGGAGCCTCGGTCAGCTTCCTCCCGACTGGACCGCGCTCATTTCGGAACTGAACCAAACGCCGCAGGACCATCTCGTGACGAAGCGCACCTGGGGCGCATTCACAGGCACTGACCTTGAGGCGTATCTGAAGTCGCTTGGCGTCACGCAGGTGGTCATCGCGGGGATCGCCACGAGCGCCGGGGTCGAATCCACCGCGCGCCATGCCTATGAGCTTGGCTTCAACGTCACGCTTGCGACCGACGCCATGACAGACAGGTCGCGCGAGGTGCATGAGAATAGCGTCACGCGCATCTTCCCGAGAATCGGCGAAACCGGGACGACAGAGGAGATCGTCGCCCTCGTCGAGAAGATCGGAACATGACCGCTCCCGGCTTCGCCTGCGCCGAACGCCCGCACGGCGGCAACACGCCGGAGCCATCGGCTTGAACGCCCCTGCCCTGAGCACCCTCATCGGCGTCGTCGCTTTCGTCGGCGGCCTTGGCGGAGGACTGGTCTTCCCGATCCTGCCGGCGCTCGGGCTGGAGCTCGGCATTCCGGGCTTCATGGTCGGGCTGATCCTGTCGGCGAACCGGATATCGCGCCTGGTCTTCAACGTGCCGGCCGGCCATCTGATCGGGCGTCTCGGACCGCGCATGACGCTCTCAGGGGCGCTCTTCATCGAAACGATCGGCATGCTCGGTTTCAGCGCCGCGCTGCATCTCGGTCACGCCATGTGGTGGCTCCTCGCCGGGCGCGCCGTCTTCGGTATCGGCACGGCCTTCCTGTTTGTCGGCGCGCAGGCCGCCACGCTGAATCTCTCCGAAAGAAGCGACCGTGGCCGCAAGACCGCCGCCGTCCGCGTTGCGATGAATACGGCGGTGCCGGGTGGGCTCATCCTCGGAGGCGTACTCGCCGATGTCTTCTCCGACGATGCGGCCTTCCTCGCCGGCGCCGCGATCACCTTTGCCGGGGCGGTCTTCGCCCTCATTTTCCTCCCGCCGATGACGAAGCGGCGGGGCGCTCAGGCACAGGAATCGCACGAGCCACATGGCCTCGCGCCACTCTTGAAATCCCCCCGCCTGCCGCTTCTCGTCGCGGCGTGGAGCTTCAACTTCCTGGTCTTCCTGACGGTGCAGGGCGCGCTCTTGTCGACTCTCGTCGTGCTGGTTCAGGAGCGCGACATCCACATGTTCGGAATGCAGGCGCAAGGCACGTCCGGCCTGGTCATGGCCGTGATGATCGGATGCGCTGCGCTGACCGCGTTCGCCGTTGGCCGCGCCATCGACGCGGTGCGCTTGCGATCCTCATTGCTCATCCCGTCGCTGGTCGGGCTCGCCGCCGGCTTCGCCATCCTCGCCGTTGCGCAGACGCTATCGCTGGCGCTTGCTGGCGCCGCTGTGGCGGGCCTCTCCTATAATGGCGTCACGCTGCCGATGATGGCGCTGCTCGGCGACGCGGTCGGCGACCGCCAGCACGGCCCCGCCGTCGGCTTCTTTCAGTTCTTCGGCGATATCGGCGGCACCATCGGACCGATCGCCGGCATCGAAGCGGCGACGCATCTGGGGCTGGCGCCGCTCTATCTGACGCTTGCCGCTCTCCCCGCACTCGCCATCATCGTTGCCGTCAGGCTGCGCGGCTACGAGAGCCGCCTGCATTGACGCCGTCGACGCGTGTCACGCCGGCTGTGTCTTCCGTCCGAGCGAGGCGCCGAGCCGCCACACGATCAGCGCCGCCCATGCGAGATAGAAGGCCGTCAGGAACACGACCCACGCCATGCGGTCGCCGGGAGCGAAGAGCTCCTGAAAGAACCCAGCGCCGAAATAGTTGTGGGTGAAGTGGACGATGATAACCGGCCACACGCTGCCCCCGCAGCAATAGAACCAGGCGTAGACCACGCTTACCGCAATCACCGTCACGGCGATCAGCCATGGATCTTCGCCGAAGATGAAAAGCGGCAGGTGCCAGACGGCCACGCCGAGGCCGATCCAGAGACTGGCGGCGAGCGGCGATGTCTCTCCCTGCAGCTCGTGCTGGCCGAAGCCGCGAAACGAGACCTCTTCCGGGAACGGGCCGTCGACGAGGACGATCCCGAAGTAGATCGCGAGATCGCCGAGCGAATAAGTCGGCACCGGTCCGGGCGGCGTGCCGATGGCAATCGAAAGCACTGTTGCGAGCGCCGCGATTCCAAGCGGAACGAAGAACGCGGCAGTATAGACCCAGACCGGTGCGCGAAAGCGGACGAGGCGCTTCAGCCAGCGCGTCAGGCCCGCGCGGCCCTCGCCGAACCAGATGACGATTGGCGCCGCGATCAGCGGCCCGAGCGCGAAATTTGTGTTCGCCCAGGCCTGCGACGGGAGCAGGAAGGCGAGAAGAAAGCCCCACCAGGTCAGCGCGTACGACAGCAGGAAGAAGAGAACGATGCGGCGCTGGACGGCCGTCACGAGATCGCCTCACTGCCGTCGAGGACGAGCGCCCGGTCGCCGGAATCATAGTCGAACTGGGGTGTCGGGCATGACGCGAGCGGCGGGAGCACTTCACGCCAGTCGCGATCCTCGGTCGCCGTGAGCGGCCCACGGTCGGCACACGGGACCGCCTGTCCGTAGGAAGTCTCGGCGCTTGGAATGGAGGAGGTGCAGGCCATCGGCTTTACGATCGCCTAGTCGTCCGAAGCGAGGGGCCCCGCCTGGTTGGATTGACGCCACACCCGGTGAACAAGCTCGGAATCCAGTGTCGGATACGCAGCTCCCCGACAGAACCTCCGTCAACTCGATGCCCATCAGCCCCGCAAGCTGTTCGTGAGGCGGAGGAAAGGCCGCCATGGCTGACGGTGTGACAATGAGGACCGGCGAGCCCGGGCGCATCCAGATGAGGTTGGCAATCTCGGCTCCCCGAACCATCGCAACGCCGCGGCTGTGGTGAAATGCCAGAGCCTGCCCAGCCAGGCCATGTGCTCCCGGCTCGAACACGCTGACCTCCAGTCCCCGACGCTCAAGGGCACGAACAGCATCATCGATGCCTCTCAGCGCCCTGCGCGTCTCGCCGTAGGATGGGATCTCCGCTCCGCCACCTTCGGCGTAGTAGGGGTGTTCCTTCGATCGACGCAGGATCAGATAGCGGCCGGCCAGGAACTCATAGCGAGCTGCATGCGCATGGCCGGCCGCATGTCGCAACAGCAGGTCGCGCACGCGAATCACGGCGTCGCGAAACCCGATCACAAAGTCGGACCGGGCGAGGCGCTCCCAATCTTCCGGAAGATGGCGTTGGAAGTCATCACGAATGCCGGCGAGGCGAGTTGACTCGCCTCCTGCCGAAGCGAGCAAGAACGGCCTGAGCAAGAAGAGGTCCCAACGCGAAACAACCATGGATCGCGCATATTTCTTGGTGGAGCTTTCGGACGCTATCGCGATGCGAATGCCGCTCAGCCGGGCGACCTCCGCTATCAGTGGGTCCATCTGGGGGCCGCACGACTTGAAAACAAATCGCTCCCCCTGATGTTGCTCTTCACTGCAACGGCTCAGCTCGTGCATCGCCGGGAGCAGATAGCCCCAGAGGAAGTGGTGGAAATGCTCGGGCGAACCGTAAGACACCCTGTTGTCAAATCGAACTTCGACGTCACGAATATCCGATCCAGCGGCGATGTCAGGACAGCTCACGATATCAGCGGCTCCGGTCATCAGGCGACCGCCCTTGAGGCCCACCCAGTTCATGGTGCGCGCCCACAGCCGCATTCCGCCTAGCCCTCCTTCACCGGCACCGTGTAGTTCAGCGGCAGGCGTCCGCCGTCGGCATAGATGGTCTCGCCGGTGATGTAGCTCGCCTCGTCCGATGCGAGGAAGGCGGCGACCGCGGCGATCTCCGACGGGTCGCCCAGCCGCCCGAGCGGCGTGCGCGACAGCACGCGGCCGCGCGCCGCCTTGTCGTTCATCACTGTCGCCAGCATCTCCGTCATGATCGAGCCCGGGCCTATGGCGTTGACTCGGATGCCGTAGGGCGCAAGCGACAGTGCCATCACCTTGGTGAGCTGCATCACGCCGCCCTTCGAGGCCGAATAGGGCACCTGGTTTCCGATTGCGACGACGGCGTTGATGGAACTCATATTGACGATCGCGCCGGGCGTCCCGCCCTCCTCGATCTGCTTCACCATCTGCCGCGCGACCGCCTGCCCGACCAGGAACATGCCTTTCAGATTGGTGCGGATGACGCGGTCGAAATCCGCTTCCGTCACCTTTAGGAAATCCGCCGCGTGCACGACGCCGGCGTTGTTCACCAGAGCGTCGAGCGAGCCCCAGACCTTGACCGTGCTCGCGACGAGATTCTCTACGTCCGCACTGTCGCCGACATCGCACCTGACGAAGCGAACGGCGCCATGCGCGCCCACGTCTTCGGCCGCGCGGCTTCCTGCGTCCTCGTCGATATCGGCGATCACCACCCGCGCGCCGTCGGACGCGAAACGCCTGGCAACGGCAAGCCCGATCCCCCTGGCGCCGCCGGTAACGATCGCGACCTTGTTCTCAAGCGACATGAAATCCTCCGTTATTCATGCGGAGGATTAGCACCGCTCACCTGTCATGCCGACTCCGGACGCGACGGCGCCTATCGCCTTGAGCGGACCCGGAGCGGAACCAGCCCGACCAGGGTGAGGACGGCAAAGACTGCGCCGGCGAAGAAGGTGCCTTCCGGGCCGACGACATCCCAAAGCGCCCCGGCAATCAGGCTTGCGAAAAGCAGCGCCACCCCGGTCATGAGATTGAACATGCCGAAGGCCGTGCCGCGGAGCTCCGGCGCGGCATTATCGGCGACGAGCGCGGAAAGAATGCCCTGGGTGAATCCCATGTGGAGCCCCCAGAGGAGAACGCCGGCAATGAGCCCGGTAACGCCTGACGTCGAGGCGATCACGAGATCCGCGCCGACCAGAAGCACGAGTCCGAGGATCAGCAGCGTCAGCCGGTCCACCCGGTCGGAGAGCGCGCCGACCGGATAGGCGGAGAGCGCGTAGGCGATGTTCATGACCACCATCACGCCGGGAACCAGCATCAGCGACACGCCGATCGACTGGGCGCGGAGCACCAGAAAGCCTTCGCTAAATCGGGCAAGCGCAAACACGGCGCCGACGCCGACCACCCACCAATAGGTGGCGCCGAGCCGCGCAATCTCGCGCCTGCTGAGCGGCATCTTGACCTGGCGCAGTGCCTTCGGCCGCTGCGGCTCGCGCACGACAAAGGCGATCAGGCCGAAGGAGAGGAAGGCCGGGATGACCGCGACCCAGAACACCGCCTTGAAGTGATCCGCGGTAAGCCACATCAGGATGATGGCGAGGAGCGGCCCGAGAAACGCGCCGACGGTATCGAGCGACTGGCGCAGCCCGAAGCTGGCGCCGCGCAACTCCGGTGGGCTGATGTCGGCGACGAGCGCGTCGCGCGGCGCGCCGCGGATGCCCTTGCCGATGCGGTCGACGAAGCGCGCGGCGACGATCCACTCGACCGTCGAGGCGAGCGGGAAGATCGGCTTGGTGAAAGCCGCGAGACCATAGCCAACCGCGGCGAGGACCTTGCGCTTGCCGAGCCAGTCGCTGAGCGCGCCGGAGAAGACCTTGGTGATCGATGCCGTCGATTCGGCGACGCCCTCGATGAAGCCGACCGTAAGCGCGGAGGTGCCAAGCACCGTCACCAGATAGACCGGAAGCAGCGCATGGATCATCTCCGAGGAGACGTCCATGAAGAGCGACACGAAACCGAGCGCCCAGACCCCTGCCGGGATGGCTCGCAGGCCCGCGCGCGCCTTCCCCTCACCTTGCGTCACGGCCTGCCCCGTGCGGTCGCCGGACGCTTTTGTCTCTTCTCACCTGCATCAGGCCATAGAAGGCGACCGCGCGGTTATCCGCAAGAGCGCGCTGTTATCGGCAAGAGAAGGCGTGCTGACACCGGCGCGCGGAAATGCGCGACCGGTGTCAGTCAAAAGCGCAGACCGCTATCAGGCGAAAAGCGGCCGCAGGCCGGGATGCTCCCTGACAATTTGCAGGTTCTCAATCCAGGCGTCGAGCCCGAAGACATGCCCGGCGTGCTTCACCACCAGGAACACCAGGACGCCCGCATAGACGATGTGCTCGTCCACGATGAGATTATTGGTGTCGGAGATATACGGCCAGTCCATGTGCGCCATCCAGTAGAGCAGCATCAGGAGGACGCCAAAGCTGGCGCTGATCCGCACCATGACGCCGAACAGCAGCGACAGCCCGATCAGGAGATGCCCATACTCCACCAGGAACGTGATGAACGGCGCGATACCCGGCGTGGTGAAGTGCGAGAAGAAGTTGTGGAACGTCTTGGTGTGATCGAGAAAGCCGGTGACGCTCCAGCCAGGCACGAAGACCTGGTGCGATGCGGCGTAGAGAAACGTCCACGCCATGGTGAGACGGAAAAAGACGATCAGTGCCTTTTCCCCAGGTGAGTCGGACATTGGGCCCCTCCTTCAAAGGATTCGCCACTGCGCCCGGCCCCTCCCGAGCGCGGTGTTGCGCCAGACTGCGGGAAAGAGGAAGCCGCGCTTTGCGCTGGATCAAGAAAAGGACTGCCGACCCGCAGCCCACCGGGGCGGGTCGCCGAGATACGCTGGCTGCGTAACGAGCGGCGCCCGGGTGCCGACACTAAGCAAATCGCTAACGACCTCCGACTATCTTTACCTTCCGATAGCCGAAGGATTCCCGCAATTCCGCCTTCCTCAGCAACCGTAGCTCACGATCGGCGCGCGCAAGTCCGCTACGAGGTCAGCCTCCCGGGCGAGCTCATCTGGGACGGCGGGGCCCGGCGGACGCGCTGCACCGTCCGCGACATCTCCATCGACGGCGCCAAGGTCGACACCGGCTTCTTCGTCAAAGTCCCGCAGGGCGCTTTCCTCTTCGAAAAGCAGTCCGGCAACCTCTTCGAATGTCAGGTCCGCTGGCAGCAGGGGCGGTTGATCGGGCTGCTCTTCATCGATGTCGGCGGCCGCTCGACGCGCCGCGCCCTGATCCAGAAGACCGTCGGCGCGAACTGAGCGCGCGGCGCTGTCAGCGATGCGACCAGTCTTCCGGGTCGTCGGAATCGCCCGGCGACAGCCCGAGAATATCGCCCTCCGTATCGATGCCGAGGCCGAGCACCATGCGGTTCGCATAGGCGAAGTAGGCGACGACCTGGTTGATCTCCAGGATCTCGCCGTCGTCGAAGCCGGCGGAGCGCATGACGTCGATATCGCTGCGGTCGACCGACGCCGGCTCCCTCGTCAGCTTGACGGCATAGGCGAGGGCCGACAGCTCGCGCTCATCAAAGGCCCCCGCGAATACGCCATCCTCCAGCGCCGCGCGGATGGCCTCCGCGCGCTTATCGTCCTTCAGCACGCGCTTCAGCCCCGCGAAGTGGTGCTCGACGCAATAGGCGCAGCGGTTCAGCCGGCTGACCAGAACGCCGAGCGTTTCGAGGAACCAGACCGGCACCTGGTTGGCAAAATGGTGCAGCACGTTCTTGTAGAGCGCCATGTGGCCGTCCATCGTGTGCGGCCTCAGGCTATGCGCCATCATGATGTTGTCGACGTTGTCGCCCGGCCCTTTGACGCGGTCGTAGAGCTGCCGTAGGCGGCCGGAGGACGCCTCGTAGGGAATCGTGCGGATGAAGGTCACGGCCAAAATCTCCTTGCCCGTCGGCGGGCGGCGATTTCCGCTCCGCCTAGCATGCCCCTGAGCAAAGCCGACAGCGTAATTCGCCGTCGCCCGGAACGCCGAACGGGAGTGGATTGTTCACTCCCATCCAAGTAATGGCACGGACTGTGCTTGATCACCGGGGCAGGTTGAAAAAGGCAGGATGAACACCTTGGCGAAGAATGCTGGGCGGGTCGGCCCGAAGAGCCCGCAGGTCGTGGTCCTGGTCGGCGCCACCGGCGATCTGTCGCGGCGCAAGCTGCTGCCGGGGCTGTTCCATCTCGTGCACCGCCGGGTTCATCCCCGACTGCGCGCATCGTCGGCGTCTCGCTCGACGAGATCGACGCCGATGGCTTCCGCAAGATCGCGCGCGAGGCGCTGGAGCAATTCTCGACACGCGCAAGGAGGACGAAGCGAGCTGGGGCGCCTTCGCGGAGACCCTCGACTACGTGCCGCTGTCCGCCGGCGCCGACGCGCTGCAGGAGGCGGTGGAGCGCGCCGAGAAGGCGCTCGGGCAAGGCCGCGAGCGCCTGCACTATCTCAGCGTGCCGCCGAATGCGGCGCTGCCGGCGGTGCAGATGCTGGCCGAGGCCGGTCTGGTCGAGCGCTCGCGCATCATCATGGAAAAGCCCTTCGGCACCGATCTCGCGAGCGCGGTGGCGCTGAACAGCCGAGCTGCACGAGGTGTTCACCGAGGAGCAGATCTTCCGCATCGATCATTTCCTCGGCAAGGAACCGGCGCAGAACATCCTCGCCTTCCGCTTCGCCAACGGCCTGTTCGAGCCGATCTGGAACCGCAACTTCATCGACCACGTGCAGATCGACGTGCCCGAGACGCTGGGCCTGGGCACGCGCGCCGGCTTCTACGAGCAGACCGGCGCCTATCGCGACATGGTGGTCACGCACCTGTTCCAGATCCTCGGCGTTCATGGCGATGGAGCCGCCGACGCGCGCTGGCGCCCAAGCCGATCAGCGAGGAGAAGAACAAGGTGTTCCGCTGCATGGTGCCGATCGAGCCGAGCCGACGTCGTGCGCGGGCAGTACAGCGGCTACCGCGAGGGAGGAGGGCGTCGATCCGCGAATCGGATACGGAGACCTTCATCGCGCTGCAGCTGCTCCATCGACAACTGGCGCTGGGCCGGCGTGCCGTTCTTCCTGCGCACCGGCAAGCGCATGGCCGAAGGCCAGCGCATCATCTCCATCGCCTTCCGCGAGCCGCCGAAGAGCATGTTCCCGGCCGACTCCGGCGTCGGCGCGCAGGGGCCGGACCATCTGACCTTCGATCTCGCCGACGCCTCGAAGATGTCGCTCTCCTTCTACGGCAAGCGCCCCGGCCCGGGCATGCGGCTCGACAAGCTCTCGCTGCAGTTCGCGATGCACGACACCGGCATGGTCGGCGACGTGCTGGAGGCCTACGAGCGGCTGATCCTCGACGCCATGCGCGGCGACCACACGCTTGTTCACCACGGCCGAGGGCATCGAGCGGCTGTGGGAAGTGTCGAGCCCGCTGCTTGATGCGCCGCCGCCGGTGCGACTCTATCAGCCGGGCTCCTGGGGGCCGAAATCGATCCACCAGCTCATCGCGCCGCACGCCTGGCGGCTGCCGTTCGAGCGCGCCTGGCGCGACCCGAACGCCTCGGGAGCGTGAGAAGAGCGCGCGCCCGGGCTGTCTGGCGCAGCGCTGCGTTGCCTTGCCGGTACCGTCGGAGCGTTCGCTCGCGCCTCGGACGAAGAAGGCCGGTTCTCACAAAATGCGCTGCAAAAAAGAAAAACGACGTTAAGAACCGCGCCGCATTCGCCCGCCCGTTTGCAGCGGAGGAGGTCACGCCGCTCCTGTGCCGCGGCAGGATCGACCGCCGGCCGCTGCGCGCGGCAAGCGCCGCCTGAGGAGGCAGGCTGCGATCAACGCCGTCGAAGGGCGGCAATCGACGCGCCTAAGCCGCAGCGTCGAGACTCGCGGCGGCCTTGTCGAAAGCTTCCGCTTCGGCTTCCTCGCGGTAGCCCGGCGTATCCTTGGTGAATAGGTTGCCGAGCGCCATCTCAACGAGATCCGGCCGGAACTGCGGCTCGATACCCTCGAACTTGCAGGCCGAGCGGATCTGGTCGATCAGGAATTTCGGCTGATAGCTCGCCAGCGGAAAGTCATGCCGGACGCGCAGGTGATGGATGACCGAAGTCGATCGACCGAATCGGGCACCTCAATATCGAACGCCTTGGCGACGAGCTTGAAGATCTTGCGGTATTCCTCCGGCTTCGGCCCGCCGATCTCGAGCTTGTAGGGAATGCGGCGCAGAAACGCTGCGTCCATCAGATCGCGCGGCGCAAGGTTCGTCGAGAACACGACGAGCTCGTCGAACGGTAGCGAGAAGCTCTTGCCGGTGTGGAGCTTCAGATACTCGACGCGGCTTTCGAGCGGCACGATCCAGCGGTTCAGCAGCGCCTCCGGGCTGACGAGCTGGCGGCCGAAATCGTCGATCGTGAAGATGCCGCCGAGCGCCTTGATGTGCAGCGGCGCTTCGTAGAACTTCGCCAGCGCGTTGAAGCTCAGATCCAGCATGTCGAGTGTGAGCTCGCCGCCGGTGACGATGAAGGGTCGGCGGCAGGGAATCCAGCGCTGGTCGAAATCCTCGCGCCTGAGCGTCCCACGTCCGGTGCCGTCCATGTTGCGCTCGATGCGCTTGTGAATGCCGGGATCGAAGACCTTGATGATCTGCCCTTCGACCTCGAAGCAATAGGGGATGTAGATCGTGTCGGCGAAGATCGAGCCGATCCGCTCCGCGACCGAGGTCTTTCCGTTGCCGGGCGGACCGTAGAGCAGGATCGAACAGCCGGAATTGATCGCCGGCCCGATCTGATGAACGAACTGCTCGGAGATGACCAGATCGCTGAAGGCCGCCTCGACCGCCGCGTGATCGACGCGCTCGTTAGTGATGCGCTGGAGCTGGATGCGCTCCACGAAGGCGGCGAGCGGAACCGGCGCCGGTCCGAGATACTGGTTCTGAGCCATCGCATCGACGGCCCATTGGCGTCCCTTCTCGGTCAATGCGTAGCGAAGCTCCGAGGCGACCGATGCACCGCTCGCGCCGAGGATGTCGAGCATCTTGCGCTCTTTCGCCTGCTCCAGCACGAGTTGGATCACGCGTTGCGGCAGCTTCAGCATGCTGCCGATCACCGAAGGCATCTCGGCGCCGCTGTACATGGCCTTCGCGACAAGGCCGAGGAGGTCGGGGAGACTGAGGCCCGTCGCCTCGATGTTGCGCGGCGTCGAGGGCGCGCTCTTCATCACCCGCTCAAGATCAGCCGGATCGAGCTTGCCCATGGCGATCAGATTCTCGCCGAGGAGCCCGCCCTGGCTCCGCTGACGCTCGAGCGCCGCCTCGACGTCGTCGGGCGTCACCAGGCGCTGGGCAATGAGAATGTCTCCAATCAGCATAGCGCCCCCTACTCAAGCCTGGCCTGCCTCAGCTCGGCAGTTTGCTCCATCGTGAAGGAGAGCGGTGAAGGATGCGTCGAGCGATTGGCTCGAATGCGCGCTGCAGGGCGAACCTTCGGTTTACCCAAATCCGCGACGGGCTGAGATCTGGATCAACCAGCCTGTCCCCTCCGAGAAAGTGCAATGCTTCGAAGCCGGATGCGTTTACCCGAAGCGCTCCGGTCCGTAAGGCATGAGCAGCGGATCGCGGCGGCCGATCAGGAGTTCGTCGGCGACGAAGCGGCCAACCGCAGGCGCCAGCGTGATGCCGGAATGCATAACGGCGAGCGTGAGACCGGCAAGGCCGGATGGACGGCCGAGAATCGGAAAGCCGTCGGCAGGCGTCGGGCGGTGGCCGATCGTGTGGAAATCAAACGCGAGGCCGCCGGCGTTCCGCAACATCCTTTTCGTCGCGGCGAAGAGAGCGCCGGCGATTTCTCTTGGATTATCGCCAGGTTCGGCTCCGCCGAAGTCTGCGCCGGCAACAATGCGGCCCTCCGCCGTCTGTCGCATGTGAAGCTCCGGCGCGAGCACGAGGCCATTCAGAAGTGGCGAATACGGACGCGAATGGACGATCAGGCCGGGCGGCGTGCTGATCGGAACCGTAACGCCGATTGTTGCGGCAAGCGCCGCCGTGCCAGCGCCGGCGGCAAGCACGACCTCGTCGGCGGAGATCACGCCCGCTTCCGTGGCGACGCCGATGACAGCGCCGTTCTTCTCGACGAGCGCGCCGACCGGCGTGCGCGGTCTGACATTCACACCGCGCCTCTCCGCGTCCTTGAGCAGGATCAGCGCCGTCTCGCGCGGCTCAACCGCACCCTCCTCCGCGATATGGAGCGCGACATCCGGCGGCGCGGCGAGGCGCGGCTCGATCCGCGCGGCTTCAGCGCGATCGACGCGGCGGATGCCATAGCCCCAGGCGGAGTGTTCGCGGGCGTAGGCTTCAAGCTTCGCCGGCGGCAGGTCGAAGAGTAGCCCGCCCGTCCACACGAGCGGGATCGCGGGCAGCGCGGCAGCAGCCCGGCGCCACTCCTTCATGGCGCGGATACGCAGACGGAAATAGGGCTCAGGATTGCCCCAGCTCGCATTGATCCAGGCAAAGGAATTCGGCGTCGCGACACCACCCTCCTCGCCCGCATCGAGGATGGTCACGGGCGCGCCGGCTTCCGCAAGATGCCAGGCGATCGAGGCGCCGATGATGCCCGCGCCGACCACGACAATGTGCTTCTGCGCCGCCACGCCTGTTGCCGGCCCTTCCCCTAACCCCGCCATTTGATGATGCGCACCGCGTCGAAAGCCAGCATCTATTTCGCTGTACTTACCCGCGCCCAGACATCGGGCCTTGCTACGCCGTCGCCGTCTGCTTGCGCAGAATGGCTTCGACAGCCTCCGATCCGACCGGCTTGCTAAAGTGGTAGCCTTGGATTTCGTCGCACTCGCTTTCCTGCAGGAACGCCAGCTGTTCGTCGGTTTCCACGCCCTCGGCGATCACCTTCATGTTCAGCTTCCGGCCGAGCGAGATGACGGCCCGCGCAATCTTCCGGTCGTTCGCGTCGCCGCCAAGATTGCGCACGAAAGATTGGTCGATCTTCAGCCGGGCAACAGGGAAGCTCTTCAAAGCACTGAGGCTCGAATAGCCGGTGCCAAAATCGTCGATCGAGAAATGCACGCCAAGCGCCCCCAGCTCGCGCATCGACGCGATCGCCGCCGGGACGTCGTGCATAAGCATGCTTTCGGTCAGTTCCAGCTCCAGGTATTTGGGGTTCAGCCCGGTCTCCCGCAGCGCATCGGTGACGCGCTTCACCCAATTCTTCTCCCTGAATTGGCGCGCCGACACGTTCACGCACACGGAGATCGGTCGGATGCCCGCATCCTGCCACGCCTTGTTTTGTCGGCATGCCTCTCGCAGCACCCAGTCGCCAAGCGGGACGATCAGCCCGCTATCCTCCGCCAATGGAATGAACTTCGACGGCAAGATCACCCCGAGCGTGGGATGACGCCAGCGCGCCAGAGCTTCAACTGCGAAGACGGCGCCCGTATGAAGATCGACCTGTGGCTGGTAGGCGATCTCAAACTCGTCGTTCTCGATCGCCTCGCTTAGCCCCTCCTGCAACATCCGCCGCTCAATTGCGGCATCGTTCATCTCTGTTGTGTAGAACTGGAAATTATCACGGCCGTTTTCTTTGGCCTTGTACATCGCGACATCGGCATTCATCAGCAGCGTTTCAGGATCCGTCCCGTCCTCGGGAAATTTCGCCACGCCGATGCTGCAGGTCACGTGGAACAGCCGCCCCTCGATCGAAACGGGTGCCGTGACTGCGGCGCGGATCTTGTCGAGGACGGCTGAAGCGGGGAGCGGGCTCTCCGGCTGACCAATCAGGAGAACGACGAATTCGTCGCCTCCGAGACGCGCCACCGTGTCGGTCGCGCGCACGCAGCCAACCATGCGCTCGGCCATGACTTTCAGAAGCGCGTCACCGGCGTTGTGTCCGAGGCTGTCGTTGACAAGCTTGAAGTTGTCGAGATCGATAAAGATTACGGTTGCGCCCGTATGGCTGCGCTCTGCGTGCAGCAAAGCTTGCGTCAACCGGTCCATGAGCAACGACCGGTTTGGAAGACCCGTCAGCACATCGTGGAGCGCCATGAAGCGTATCTGGTCTTCGGCGTGCTTTCGCTCGTTGATGTTGCGACAGATGCCGACAATGCCGATGATCTCATTTGCCTCGTCGCGCAAGGGCACCTTGGATGTCGACAGCCACTGCTTCTTTCCGGAGGGGTTGATCACGAATTCTTCAAGATTGAGAAGGGGTTCCCCGGTGCTGATGACCTTCTGTTCGTCCGCGAAGAACTTGCCCGCAAGCTCACGCCGGTGAAGCTCGAAATCCGTCTTGCCCATCAGGTCGTCGGGCTGCAGGCCGAGGTCGGCGGCAACGGCGCGGTTGACGACGACGAAACGGCTGTCGGAGTCTTTGACGAACAAATAGTCCGGCACCTGGTCGATCATGGCCCGGTACAAGGCGCGTTCGGTCTTCCAATCCTGTTCGGCAAGCTTGCGCTCGGTGATGTCGCGGGCGACGCCGATCAGTCCAACGATCTTGCCGTGATCGTCTCGCATCGGCATCTTCGTCGTGAGCATCCATTTGGGCGCCCCGGCCGCGTCCGTCCTGCGTTCCTCCATGTCGATCATCGGTTCGCCGGACGCAATGATGTGCTGTTCGACGTCGAAGAAGCCCTGCGCAACATCCAGCGGGAACAGGTCGAAATCGGTCTTGCCGATCAGGTCGGCGGCCCGCTCCAGACCAACGTCCAATGCAACGGCGTCGTTTGCTGCAAGGAAGCGGCCGCCGGTGTCCTTGGCGTAGACCAGTTCAGGCAATTCGTTGATGATCGCCGCCAGCAGGGCGCGCTTCGATCCAGGCTCCGCAGAGAGCTGCCCCTCAACGTCTGCCTGCACCTTGGAGTTGGCCGAGATGAGCCGGCCTAACTGAGTTTCGATCGCGCCGGTCGGGCCACCGTCGCGCTTCTCCAACCGATGCTTGGCCATCGTCAGTACTCGTGACTCCACACAAACGAGCGCCCCCGGCACGAGCAGGAGAACTGCGGAAACCAATCTACGGTCGCGAAATTTCCCGAGTGTTAATGCGGTCTTCACATTCACGCCGCCGAGATTCATTGGAAGCGAAGGGTTGGGACCAGACCCGTACTTGCTGCATTGCAACCAAGCGGAGTGGCCAAGTCATTCGGTTCATCTACATTTGCCCAGACGCCAGCGCTTCCTTGATCTCGTCGAGGATTGCCGGGTCGTCGATCGTGGCCGGCACCCTCGGCGTCTCGCCGTCGGCGATCTGGCGCATGGTGGCGCGGAGGATCTTGCCGCTCCTGGTCTTGGGCAGCCGCTTCACGATGTGCACCTGGCGGAAGGCGGCGACCGGACCGATTCCTTCACGCACGCGCGCGATGCACTCTGCCTCAAGCTCGGCCGCCGCGCGGTCCTTCCCAGCCTTGAGCACAACGAAGCCGCACGGCACCTGGCCCTTCACCGGATCGGCGACGCCGATCACCGCGCATTCGGCAACGTCGGGATGGCCGGCAAGCACCTCCTCCATCGCCCCGGTCGAGAGCCGGTGACCGGCGACGTTGATGATGTCGTCGGTGCGCGACATGACGAAGGCGTAGCCGTCCTCGTCAAGATAGCCGGCATCGGCCGTCTTGTAGAAGCCGCGGAACTCCGTCAGGTAGGAGTCGCGAAAACGCTGGTCGGCGTTCCAAAGCGTCGGCAACGAACTCGGCGGCAGCGGCAGCTTGACGACGATGTTGCCGAGCGTGCCGGCGGCAACGCGGTGCCCGGCATCGTCGAGCACCTGCAGATCGTAGCCCGGCATCGGCACGCCGGGCGAGCCGTGCTTCACCGGCATGATACCGAGCCCGACCGGATTGGCGCAGATCGACCAGCCGGTCTCCGTCTGCCACCAATGATCGACGACCGGGATTTTCAGATGCTCTTCCGCCCATTCGAGCGTCGCCGGATCGGCGCGCTCGCCGGCGAGAAACAGCGTGCGGAATTTCGAGAGATCGTATTTCGCAACTAAGGTCCCCCGGGATCTTCTTTCTTGATCGCGCGGAACGCCGTCGGGGCGGTGAAGAGCGCGGCAACATTGTGCTCGGCGATGACGCGCCAATAGGCGCCGGCGTCCGGCGTCCCGACGGGCTTTCCCTCGTAGAGTATGCTGGTGCAGCCGTGCAGCAGCGGCGCGTAGACGATGTAGGAGTGGCCGACCACCCAGCCGACATCGGAGGCGGCCCAGAAGGTCTCGCCCGGATCGATGCCGTAGATCGCCTGCATCGACCACTTGAGCGCGACCATGTGACCGCCATTGTCGCGCACCACGCCCTTCGGCTGGCCGGTCGTGCCGGAGGTGTAGAGGATGTAGAGCGGATCGGTCGCTTTGAGCGGCACACATTCGACGCTGCGGTCCGCCGCCTTCGCCACCGCCTCGGCGTAGTCGCGGTCGCGGCCGGCGACGAGATCGCAGCGCGCTTCGTCGCGCTGCAGGATCAGGCAGGCGTCCGGCTTGTGTTTTGCGTGCGCGATCGCCGCGTCGAGCAGCGGCTTGTACTGCACGATGCGGCCGGGCTCGATGCCGCAGGAGGCTGAGACGATGAGCTTCGGCTTTGCGTCGTCGATGCGGGTCGCAAGCTCCGGCGCGGCAAAGCCGCCGAAGACGACGGAATGGATCGCGCCGATCCGCGCGCAGGCGAGCATCGCGGTCGCCGCCTCCGGGATCATCGGCAGATAGATGATGACGCGGTCGCCCTTTGCCACGCCGTGGTCGGAGAGAACGGCGGCGAGCGCCTGCACGTCCTTCAAGAGCTCGGCGTAGCTGACCCGCCGTTTCCGGCCGGTGACGGGGCTGTCGTAGATGATCGCGGTCTGCCCCGCGCGATTTGTCAGATGGCGGTCGACGGCGTTCCAGCAGGTGTTGCACTCAGCTCCGGGAAACCAGTGACCGTAGACGCCGAGGCTTGCGTCGAAGACCTTGTCCCAGGGACTTCGACCAGTCGATCTCGGACGCGACCTCCGCCCAGAACGCTTCCGGGTCGCGGCGCCAGCTGTCGTAGACCTCGTGATAGCGGCTGGTCATTGTCTTCCTCCCGCGCGCCTCGGCTAGGGACCCGGCGCAACCTCGTTGTTTTTTATCATCTTTGCGCCGCCGCGCGATGCAATCCGGTTCACTGCCGCAGCGGCCGGATTTTGTCCGCAATGCTCGTACGTGTAGCCTGAAACACCACACCGCCGACCCAAGAGACAATGCGCGCCAACCCGATCATCAGGTTTCTCTTCTGCCTGCTCCTGTCCGTCGCCGCAAACGCCAACGCGTTCGCGCAGGCGCCGGGCAGCTCAAACGGCGCCGCCGAGCAAGCGGCCCCGGCGCCTTCTCCCGACCCGTTCGGGCGCGACACGCCCCAGGGCCTCCTCAGCGGCCTGATCGGTGCCCTGAGCGCAGGCGACTATGACCACACCGTCCGATTCTTCGAGGTCGACCGGCTGAGCGCCGGCGTCGGCCAGAACGCCGTCCCCGGAGCGGAGCTGGCGCAGCACCTGCAAGCGGTGCTCGATCGCAGCAGCGGCATCGTCACCTCCGTCGAGGTCACTGCATCGCCGGAGGGCCGCCTCGATGACGGGTTGGCCGACGACCTGGAGCGCATCGGGACGCTCGGCAAGCTGAACGGCGAAGAGAAGCCGCTCATCGCGCGCCGCATCGAGAAGGACGGGAAGCCGATCTGGGTCGTCTCGGTGGAATCGCTTCGCGACGCGGAGGCGATCTGGCGCAACGGCGCCGGCGCCAGCAACGGCGTCCGCTCCCTGATTGACCAGCTGCCGCAACGGCCAACGGTGGTCGGCGCACCGCTGTCCCACTGGGCGGCTCTCCTGGTTCTCGCCGTCGCCAGCTTCGCTGTCGCCTGGTTTTTGACCCTGGGGCGCGGAGTGTTCACGGCCGTGTCACGCCGCTATTTCGGCGACAACCGCCTGGCGAGCTTCGCCGACGCCACCGCCGGGCCCGTCCGCCTCATCCTGGCCGTCATCATCTTCGGCCTTACGGCACGTTCCTTCGGCGTCTCGGTCGTCGCCCGCTACTACACGATCTTCGCGAACCAGGTCGTCGGGCTGATCGCCATCATCTGGTTCTTGTGGCGCGGCGCCGACGCGATCGCGGAGATGGTGCTCGGAGGCATGTCGCGGCGCGGCAAGCTTACGGCATATTCTGCGGTGAGCTTCCTGAGTCGCGCGGTGAAGGGCCTGCTGCTGGTCCTTCTCATCACAGCGCTTCTGAACGCTTTCGGCGTCAACGTCACCACAGGCCTTGCGGCTCTGGGTGTCGGCGGTCTCGCCATTGCGCTCGGCGCGCAGAAGCTCTTCGAAAACCTGATCGGCAGCCTGACGCTGATCGCCGACCGGCCTGTGCGGATCGGCGACTTCTGCCGCTTCGGCGATTCGCTCGGCACCGTGGAGGCGATCGGCATCCGCTCGACACGCATCCGCACCCTCGACCGCACGGTCCTCACCGTGCCGAATGGCGAGTTCTCCTCGCTTCATATCGAGAACTACACACAGCGGGACCGCTACTGGTTCCACCCGACGCTCAACCTTCGCTACGAGACGACGCCCGATCAGATTCGCTATCTGCTGCGTGAGCTGCGCGCCATGCTGTTGGCGCATCCGGACGTCGATCCCGACCCGGCACGCGTGCGGTTCATCGCACTCGGCAGCCACTCCCTCGACATCGAAATATTCGCCTACGTGCAGACAGAGAGCTATGCGTCGTTCCTGGAGGTGCAGGAGCAGCTGCTGCTCGGCTGCATGGACGTCGTCGAGGCGGCGGGAAGCGGCTTCGCCTTTCCCTCGCAGACGCTCTACCTCGGACGCGACGGCGGCCTCGATGCGGAGAAGGCTAAGCGCGCGGCGCAGGCCGTCAGCGGCTAGGGGCCAGCCGATTGCCGTTTGCCGAGCGCGGCGATGCGACCTATATCTCCTTTCCGCGTGGCTGCGCGGTGCGTCAGGAGCACAATTCTCGGGGCCTTATCGATCTTCAGGGAGCTGTCCCTGACCGGGCCCGTGGGCCCGGACATACGGCGCCCACCTACGCGAGTAGGTTCCCGGGATCGAAAGCTCCAACGGCCGAGGCGGCCATGCGGTCTACCCGAGTCCCCGCGGCTCGAAGATTTGGGAGCCGCATGACGGACACCTTTACCTCAAATCGCAAGGCCGACCTCCGCGCCCTCGCACTGGGCCACCGCGCCGAGCTCTCGGAAAAGGTACGGAGCGAGGGGTCCGCAGAGGCCGTCGCGCGCCTCCGCCCGCTGATCAAGGAGGGCGAGACCGTCTCGCTCTTCTGGCCGATGCGCGGCGAGATCGACCCGCGCGGGCTGATCGACGACATCCTTCGCGCCGGCGGCCGGGTAGCGATGCCGGTCGTCGAGAAGCATATGTTCTTCCGCCGCTTCGACGGCGAAGATTGTCTCGAGCCGGGCGTCTTCGGCACCAGACATCCGAATGCCGGCCTGCCGCTGCTCGAGCCGGATTTGATCATCGCGCCGCTTGCCGCCTTCGACCGCAAAGGCGGCCGCATCGGCTATGGCGGCGGCCACTACGACAGCGCCATCGCCAGCCTGAAGCAGCGCGGCCGCGCCTTCCGCCTCGCCGGCATCGCATTCGCCTGCCAGGAGGTGGAGGCGGTGCCCCTCGAGCCGCACGACCAGCGCCTTCCGCTGATCGCGACGGAGCGCGAGCTGATCAAGACGGAGCTGCCGGCGTGAGGCTGCTCTTTCTCGGCGACGTCGTCGGCCGCTCGGGGCGTCATGCCGTCGTCGCCGAACTCCCCGGGCTGATCGAAAGACACGGCTTCGATTTCGTGGTCGTCAACGGCGAGAATGCGGCCGGCGGCTTCGGCATCACCGAAGACATCTTGAACGAGCTGACCGCGGCCGGCGCCGACTGCATCACCACCGGCAACCACGTCTGGGACCAGCGCGAGGCGCTCACCTTCGCCGACCGCTCCGAGCGTTTCTTGAGGCCGGTCAACTATCCGTCCGGCACGCCGGGACGCGGCGCCAACGTCTACACGGCGCGAAACGGCGCGCGCGTCCTCGTCGTCAATGTCATGGGGCTTCTCTTCATGCACGCGCTCGACGATCCGTTCCAGGCAGTGACGCGCGAGCTTTCCGCCTGCTCGATCGGCCATGGCTGCGACGCCATCATCGTCGACATCCATGCCGAGGCGTCGAGCGAGAAACAGACCATGGGCTACTTCCTCGACGGCAAGGCCTCGCTCGTCATTGGCACGCACACGCATGTGCCGACCGCCGACTGGCGCATCCTGCCGGGCGGCACCGCCTACATGACCGACGTCGGCATGTGCGGCGATTACGATTCGATCATCGGCATGGAGAAGGACGAGCCGCTCCGCCGCTCGACCACCAAGATACCGCTCGCCCGCTTCGCGCCCGCGCTCGGACCGGCGACGCTTTCCGGGCTCGCGGTTGAGACCGATGACCAGACGGGCCTTGCGCGGAAAGTGGCGCCGCTCAGGCTGGGTCCCGTGCTCGACCCGGCGGAGCCGGAATTTGGAGCGGCGCCGTGAGCGATGTCCTGCATGGCCGCTGCTCCTGCGGCGCGATCCGCTTCACCGCGTCGGCCGAGCCGTTCCAGGTCTCCTGGTGTCATTGTAAGGACTGCCGCCGCCAGACCGGCGCGCCGGCGGTGGTGTGGGCGGGCTTCAAGACCGGCGAGATCGCCTTCCAGGGAACACCGAGAAGGCGGCGGTCGTCTGAGCACGTGACCCGCTCCTTCTGCTCCGATTGCGGCACGCCGATCTCATACGAGCACGACGAGCTTGAGGCCGAGATCTACATCTGCGCCGGGCTTTTCGACGAGGCCGACCGGCTGGTGCCGGATCGCCACGCTTACGTGACCTCGCGGCTCTTCTGGATGCACCTCGAAGATGGACTGCCGGAACAAGGCGCAATCTTCGGCGACGCGCCATAGCCGTCTGGACGCCCGCTTGACGGGCGACTATATCCCTCGAAACCTCCCGATATGACCCGGATTTGACAGGGGCGCGGCCATGGCAGGCCATTCGCAGTTCAAGAACATCATGTTCCGCAAGGGGCGGCAGGACGCGATGAAGTCCAAGCTGTTCTCCAAGCTCGCACGCGAGATCACCGTCGCGGCGAAGGAGGGCGGCGCCGACCCCGACGGCAACTCGCGGCTTCGCCTCGCCGTCCAGAACGCCAAGGCGCAGTCGATGCCAAAGGACAATATCGAGCGCGCCATCAACAAGGCGGTCGGTGGCGACGCAGAGAGCTTTGAAGAGGTCCGCTATGAGGGCTACGGCCCGGGCGGCGTGGCGCTGATCATCGAGGCGTTGACCGACAACCGCAACCGCACGGCGGGCGCGGTGCGCTCCTATTTCACCAAGCACGGCGGAGCGATGGGCGAATCGGGCTCGGTCGGCTTCATGTTCGACCGCGTCGGCGAGATCGCCTATCCGGTCACGGCCGGCGACGCCGACAAGGTGCTCGAAGCGGCGATCGAGGCGGGAGCCGACGACGTGACGAGCGACAAGGACGGGCATGTCATCCAGACCGCCTTCGCCGATCTCGGCCCGGTGGCACGCGCTCTCGAAGAGACGCTCGGCGAGGCTGAGTCGGTGCGCGCAGTCTGGAAGCCGCAGACGCTGACGCCGATCGAGGGTGACAAGGCCGAAACCTTGATGAAGCTCATCTCGGCGCTTGAGGACGACGACGACGTGCAGAACGTCTACGCCAACTACGACGTCGACGAAGCGACGCTGGAAGCGCTGAACGCGGCGTGAGGGGGGTGAATGGTGAGTAGTGAATGGTGAATGGTCGCTACTCACCACTCACCACTCACCACTCACCACTCACTACTCACTACTCACCCCTCACCCCCTCATCCAAATACCGGCATCGAGACGACGGCGACGAAGAGGATCGTCGCGTAGGCGACCCCGCGATAGGTCGCCTCGCTGGCGCGGCCGAAGAGGCGGCTGCCGATAAAGATGCCGAGCGCGTAGATCGGAAAGATCGCCGCCGAGCGCGCCAGCACGTCGGGCGTGAAGATGCCGCCGACGGTCAGGCTGATCCCGGAGATGATCGTGGTGAACATGAAGAACACGATGGCGTTGGCGCGCATGGTCTGGGAGACGACGCTCCGACCGAGCCAGTAGATCAGCACCGGCGGCCCCGGGATCTGCGCCGAGCCGCCCATGAAGCCGGCGGTGGCGCCGACCGTCAGCGACAAGGGAACGCGCGTCGGCCCGCGATAGCGGATGCCGGCGGCAAGCAGGCCGACGGAGACGAGGATCGCCAGCGACAGTCCCCAGCGCAACGAGATCGGATTGACGTGGACGAGCACCGCGACCCCGAGCGGCACGGTGACGACGGCGCCGACGCCGAGCGGCATGATCTCGCGCCAGTCGACCACCTGTACCGCCTTCACGACGAAGGGCAGAATCAGGAGCGTGTCGACGATATAGAGAATGCCGGCCGCAGACTTTGGGCCGAGGCAGGCGGCCGCCACCGGCATGAAGATCAGCCCGGCGCCGAAGCCGGAGAAGCCGCGCACGGCCGACGCCACGAGCGCCGCCAAGGCGGCGATCCAGAAAAGCGGTTCGGAAATGAAGTCAACGCTCGGCACGGTCTGATCCCCGGCGGCGACCGCGCCGCGCGCGGTCAGTCCTCTTCGCTGCGCTTCGGCGACTTGAGCTTGGCGAACACCGAATCCGCGTCGATCTCGTCACGCCCGCGCTCGCGCTCGCGCTCGCGCGTGCCGCCGCCATCACCGAGGAGCATGCGCGAAGCCGCCTCCTGCTCCTCCTGGCGGGCGCGAAGCGCCGTCGTTTCCTCGGCGGAAAGAAGCCGCGCACCCTGCGGTTCCGCCGGCGGCGGCGCCGCCTTGGCGGCCTTGCGGACCTCCATGTCGAGCTCAAGCTGCGTGCTGAGACCGAGCGTCACCGGATCGGTCGGCTGCAGCGTGGCGGAGTTCCAGTGGGTGCGGTCGCGGATCGCCTGGATCGTCGGCTTGGTCGTGCCGACGAGGCGCATGATCTGCGCGTCCTTCAATTCCGGATGGTTGCGCACCAGCCATAAGATGGCATTCGGGCGGTCCTGGCGCTTCGACACCGGCGTATAGCGCGGGCCGCGGCGCTTCACTTCCGGCACACGCACCTTCGGTTCGGATATCTTCATGCGGTAGTTCGGATCGGCCTCGCCCTTTTCGATCTCCTCGCGCACGAGCTGGCCGGACTGCATCGGGTCGACGCCCTTGATCCCCTGCGCGGCGTCGCCGTCGGCGATCGCCTTCACCTCGAGCGGATGCAACACGCAGAACTGCGCGATCTGGTCGAAGGTGAGCGACGTGTTATCGATCAGCCAGACGGCGGTAGCCTTCGGCATAAGCGGTGCTGTCGACAAGGAAAAATCCTCCTTCAAGGCTCTCCCGGGGATTCGGCCGGGAAAGCCGCATTCATCGTCGAGAATGACGGGAATTGGCCTTCATATATTCAACCGAGGGGAAAGAGGCAAGGAAGAGGAATTTGGGATTAGGGAAGAGGGACTAGGGATTGGAAATTCCCATCCCCCAATCCCCAATCCCTAATCCCTCTTCCCCCTTCTACTCCGCCATCGACAGGATGATCTTGCCGATATGCGCGCCGGAATCGATCCGGCGGTGCGCCTCGACCACCTCCTCGAGCGGGAAGACATGATCGATCACCGGCTTGTAGCGGCCCTTTTCGATCATCGGCCAGACGGTCTCCTCAAGCGCCCGCGCAAGCTCCGCCTTGAACGTGACCGGGCGGTTCCTGAGTGTCGAGCCGGTGAGCGTCAGGCGCTTCATCATGATCTGGCGGATGTCGATCTCCGTCTTCACGCCGGCAAGCGTCGATATCTCGACGATGCGCGCCTCCGGCGCCGCCGCCAACATGTTGCGGGCGAGATAGTCGCCGCCGACCATGTCGAGGACCACGTCGGCGCCATGGCCGAGCGTCGCTTCGACCGCCGCCTCGACGAAATCCGTCGTCTTGTAGTTGATGGCGTGGTCGGCGCCGAGCCGCTTGACCGCAGCGCATTTCTCGTCCGAGCCGGCGGTCGCCACCACGAAGGCGCCGAACGCCTTGGCGAGCTGGATCGCCGTGGTGCCGATGCCGCTCGACCCGCCATGGACGAGCAGCCACTCGCCGGGCCGAAGTCCGCCGCGCTCAAACACATTGTGCCAGACAGTGAAGGTGGTCTCCGGCACGGCGGCGCCCTCGATGAGCGAGAGCGCCCTCGGCAGCGGCAGCGCGTTCGTCTCGTGCACGGTGCAATAGTCTGCGTAACCGCCACCCGGCACGAGCGCCACGACCTCGTCGCCTTCCTCGAAGCGGCTTGTGCCCGGCCCGAGGCGCTCCACCACGCCGGCGATCTCAAGCCCTGGAATGTCGGGTGCCCCGGGCGGCGGCGGATACTGGCCCTTCCTCTGCATCACGTCCGGGCGGTTGACGCCGGCGGCCGCGACCGCCACCAGGATTTCACCCTCGCCGGGCACCGGAACGGCGCGATCCTCCACGACGAGCGCCTCCGGCCCGCCAGGCTCGGGGATCGCTACCGCGCGCATGATTGTCGGAAGTGCCATCCCTGCGCCGCCGCCCGCGCCTCTCAAGGACCCCTGTCCTACCACTCCAGACGCTGACATTGAACCCGACGGGCTGCTATCGTCCCTCCGAGGAGAAGCGCCCATGTCCTTTCTCGAAGATGACCGGCCACGCAAGAAGCCGTCTGCGCAGCCCGGCGAGGCCCTTGCCGACCTCTCCGTGGACGAACTGAAAGCCAGGATCGCCACCTATCAGGCCGAAATCGAGCGGCTGACCCGGGAGATCGAGGTCGAAGGAGAAGCACATGAAGGCGGCCGATTCCTTCTTCCGGCGCTAGCGGCGTTCAGACGCCCGCCGCTGGAAATGCCCAGAAAAAAGCCGCGCCTGTTTACGAGGCGTTAACCTTTGGGAGCGCTTAATCGCTCTGTCCAGCGATGGACGCGAGTGGCTCTTGCCCACTCTGTTTGACGCCTCCCTGTAACTCTCTAGAGCCGCTCTCGAGCGGCTCTTTTTTCTTGCCTCGCGCGCGGCTTCGAGGGCGCGGAAATCCAGGGTTGTTCAGGCGGCACATTGTTCCTACTCTTCCGACGAGAAGCATCACCCGGGGGGCATGATGCTGGAAGGAGCGGTCGGCGTCTCGCTTGCATTCGATTTCATCGAGCAGCTCAGCGAGCTGAGTTCGGTCGAATTCGATCCTCGACGCCTTTGCCGACGCGGCCGGTAAGTTCGGCTACTCTACCGTCGCGCTCGGCGGCCTGCCGCGGCCGGGCTCCCAGGAACTGCCCCCTTCTTCGTCGCCACCTGGCCGAAGCGCTGGATCGAGACCTATGTCGGCGAAGGTCTCGCCGTCGCCGATGCGACGCTTGACCACGCCGTGCGCGAGGTTCTGCCCGCCACCTGGTCGGAGATCCGAGAACGGTCGCGCGACAGGCGCGATTATCTTCGTCCGCTTGATCGGGCGGCAGACTTTGGCTGGCCGGAGGGCCTCTCCATTCCCGTGCACGGGCCGCACGGATATCGCAGCATCGTCGCCATTGCCGGGGAGACACGCGATCTGCCGCTTCGCCACCGCACCACGCTGCACTTGATGGCGCTTTATCTGCATGAGCGGCTGAAGACATTGCTCGCGCCGGAGTTGGCGGTTGCGCCGAGCGACGTCGCGCGCCTATCGCCCGGTGAGATCGAGTGCGTCCGCTGGCTGATCGCCGGCAAGAGCGATTGGGAGATGGGCGAGATTCTCGGCATCGCCGAGGCGACGTCGCACTGGCGGATCGAGCAGGCAAAGAAGAAGCTCGGGGTCAAGACGCGTGCTCAACTGACCGCGCTTGCCGTGCATTACAGCCTCGTCCGGCCGTGATGTCGCCGGCGCTCGACAAAGCAACTGGCGCCGAGCTCGCCTTCAATTTCATGGAAAGCATCACCGAGCTGGATTCGACGGACGCCGTATTGGCGCGGTTTCGCGCAAACACCGAACTGTTTGGCTACTCGACAGTGGTGGTCGGCGCGCTTCCCTCCGCATCCAACAAGCTCCCGCGTTTCTTTCTTTCGACTTGGAGCGAGAGCTTCGTCGATGAGTACATTGGCGAAGGCATGGTGACCGGCGATCCATCCGTCGAGGTCGCCCGCGATCGCGCCCTGCCCGCGCTCTGGTCAGACCTGCGCGGAGAGTGGCGGGCTGCGGGCCGTTCTCTCCGCCATTTCGACCTGATTCGCGTCCACGGCTTTCCGGAAGGCATGGCCATTCCGATCCACGGTCCGCGCGGCTATCGCGGGGTCGTGACGCTCGGCGGCGAGACGCGGGAGCTGCCGTTGCGCCACCGCACCGCGCTGCATCTGATGGCGCTCTGCGCGCATGAGCGGCTGAAGGGTCTGCTCGCGCCAGAACTCACCATTCCCGCAGACGCGATACCGCGCCTGTCGCCGGGAGAGATCGAATGCATTCGCTGGCTGATCGCCGGCAAGAGTGACTGGGAAATGAGCGAGATTCTCGGAATCGCCGAGGCGACAGCCCATTGGCGCATCGAGCAGGCGAAGAAGAAGCTCAGCGTGAAGACGCGCGCGCAGCTGACCGCGCTCGCCGTCCATTACGGCCTGGTCCGGCCCTGACACGGCACAAGAAATCCATCCGATCGGATAGTACGGAAAATCCGGCGTGTCCCCTAGCCTGCATCCGGGATTGAACCGAACCGGGCGCCTGCGGGCGCGGTTCGATCGGAGGCGGGCGGATCGGACATGCTCAGCCCTGGCGAGATTGATTGCGTGCGCCTCATCATCGACGGGATGACCGACGCCGAGATCGCGGCTGCCCTCCACATATCGGCGGCAACCGCGCATTGGCGGATCGAACAGGCCAAGAAGAAACTCGGCGTCAAGACGCGCGCGCAGTTGACGGCGCACGCCGTCGCGCAGGGGCTGGTGCGGCTTCTCGGGGACGGCAAGGCCTCCGGCAAGGGTTAAATCATGGCTCGCCCTGAATGGCCGAGACCGGGCATTCCCCGGCGGCGCCGACAGCGTCCACACCCTTGGCCTGACGCGGGCGGCGGACAGGCTCCGCCTGACGCCGAGCTGGCGCTCGACCCCACCGCCACCGCCTCGTTCGGCTTCGACGGCGGCTTCGCCGAAAACGCCACCGACGCCGCCTTCCGCGCCGCCGCGACCATCCACTTCCGATGCGCGCCGCTCTTGCGGTCAGCGAACGCTGGACGGCGCTTTTCTTCACCATTTCGTAACTATTGGATTGAAGCCGGCGCATCCCCGCGCCAAACTGCCCCTTCGGCGTTGGGGGCGGCCGCCGGATCCCTTTGCGTCGTTGTGTGTAGCGTTCGGCGGGAGCCAGTTGCCGTGAAATCAACTCCGAAGCGCCGCCGGACCGACAAGAAGGAGCCGATCTCCTTCGGCAAGGCCTACGCCCAATCGGAGACTTTCCGCACCCTCTTCAAGGAGGGAATGGCGCTTGTCGAGGAGACGGCCGACTATCTCGACGGCGTCGGCCGCACCGCGGCGCGAGAGCTGCCGCGGCCGGCCTCGATCGTCTATGCGACGGAATCGATGCGGCTGACGACGCGGCTGATGCAGCTCGCCTCGTGGCTGCTGCTGCATCGCTCGGTGCGCGAAGGCGACATGAGCGCCGAGCGCGCGCGCGAGGAGAAGAAGAAGATCCGCCTGGAGAAGCTCTCCACCCATATGGGCGGACCCGGCTGGGAAGAGCTGCCGGAGGAGTTCCGCACGCTGATCGGACGCTCGCTCAACCTGCAGAAGCGCGTGGAACGGATCGACGCCGCGCTTTTCGAGGACGGCGTGCCGGAATCGGAAGACAATCCCGTCAACGCGCAGCTCCGCGACCTTGCCGCTGCGCTGAAGCTCGCAAAATAGCGAATTTGAGAGCTGCGAATAGAGAGCGGACGCCGGCGTCCGCTGTCGACTATTCGCTATCCGCCGCTCGCTATTCGCTCTTCTCTGCCGCGACCTGCTTTTTCTCGCCCAGGAACGAGTCGAATTTCGACTTGAAGCGCGACAGGCGCCCGCCCCGGTCGATCAGGTGCTGGCCGCCGCCGGTCCATGCCGGATGCGTCTTCGGGTCGATGTCGAGATGCAGGACGTCGCCCTCCTTGCCGTAGGTGGAGCGCGTCTCGTATTCGCTGCCATCGGTCATCACGACCTTGATGGTGTGATAATCCGGATGGATGTCTTTCTTCATGGCTCGGTCCTCCGCGGGCAGCCGCGGCTTATCGCGTGGGTTCTGCTAGAGAATTGGCGGGCTCTATAGCCGAAGCCCGGGCCAGGCTCAAGCCAGGGCTTCGCCCTGCTCCCTGCACTCCCTGCTCCCTGCTTCCTCCTCCCTCCTCCCACCTCTCCCTCGGCGCGACATTCTCGGCCCTTGCACCCCCCGCCGATCTTTGCTCCTCCTCGCCCCCTGATGGCTGACGCGCCGCGCCCCGCACCTTCCGACAGAATCCGCGCTCTGTCGGCGCTCCTCCCCTATATCGCGCGCTGCAAGGGACGCGCGCTCGCGGCGCTTGGCGCATTGATCGCCGCGGCGCTTGCGACGCTCGCCATGCCGCTTGCGATCCGCCGCATGATCGATGTCGGCTTCTCCTCGGCGAACGCCGCCTTCGTCAACCGCACCTTCCTGGCGCTGGTCGTTCTCGCCGGGATCCTCGCGCTCGCAAGCGCCGCCCGCTACTACCTGGTGACAACGCTCGGCGAGCGCGTGGTGACGGACCTTCGCCGCAACCTTTTCCAGCATCTGATGCGGCTCTCGCCGGTCTTCTTCGACGCCGCCCGGTCCGGCGAGATCGTCTCGCGGCTCACCGCCGACACGACGCAGATCAAGTCGGCGGCCGGCGCCAGCGCTTCGATCGCGCTGCGCAACCTTCTACTCTTTATCGGTGCGATCATCATGATGGTGGTGACGAGCGCGCGGCTTTCCGGCCTGATCCTGATCGTGATCCCGGTCGTGGTGCTGCCGATCGTCGCCTTCGGCCGGCGCGTGCGCCGCCATTCACGCTTCGCGCAGGACCGGCTCGCCGAATTCCTCCGCCTTCGCCGCCGAGGCTATCGGCGGGGTGCGCACGGTGCAGGCCTATACGCTCGAGGGAAGCGCCGTCAGGCACTTCTCCGAAGCCGTCGAGCAGGCTTACGCCGCCGCGCGCCATGCGACCTCGTCGCGCGCCTTCCTGACCGCCTTCGCGATCTTCCTGGTCTTCGGCAGCGTCGTCGCCGTGCTTTGGCTCGGCGCGCATTCCGTCCTCGCCGGTAAGATGACGGCGGGAACGCTCAGCCAGTTCGTGCTCTATTCGGTGTTCGCCGCGGGCGCGCTGGGCGAGCTCAGCCAGATCTGGGGTGAGGTCAGCCTCGCCGCAGGCGCGACGGAGCGGATCGCGGAGCTTTTGAAGACCGAGCCGATGATCGCCGCACCGCCGCGTCCGCTCGCGCTGCCGGAACCGTCACGCGGCGCGATTGCTTTCGAGGACGTGCATTTCAGCTACGAGGGCTACGATGCCTCCGTGCTGCACGGCGTGACGCTGAAGGTGAAGCCCGGCGAGCGCGTCGCAATCGTCGGGCCGTCGGGCGCGGGAAAGTCGACGCTCTTTGCGCTTCTGATGCGCTTCTACGATCCGATTTCAGGCAGCGTCCTCGTCGACGGCATGGACTTGCGGCGAGTCGACCCGGCGTCGCTTCGGAAAAGGATCGGCCTGGTGCCGCAGGAAGCGGCGATCTTCGCGCTCTCGGCGGAAGAGAACATCGGCTTCGGCGACGCCGACGCCGACCTCGATGCGATCCGTGCCGCGGCGCGCGCGGCGCGCGCCGACGAATTCCTCTCGCAGCTTGCGGACGGCTACAAGACCGTGCTTGGCGAGCGCGGCGTGACGCTCTCCGGCGGCCAGCGCCAGCGCGTCTCGATCGCGCGCGCCATCCTGAAGAGCGCGCCGATCCTGCTTCTCGACGAGGCGACGAGCGCGCTCGATGCCGAAAGCGAGATCGCCGTGCAGGCGGCGCTCGAGACGCTGATGCAGGACAAGACCACGCTTGTCATCGCGCACCGGCTTGCCACCATCAAAAGCGCCGACCGCATCATCGTCATGGATCACGGCCAGATCGTCGAGGAAGGCACGCACCAAAGCCTGATTGCGCGCGGCGGGCTCTATGCGCGGCTTGCCGAGCTGCAATTCACGGACGGCAACGGCGCCCAGATGGCGAAGACGGCGTGAGGGTCAACTTAGCGAGGCCGCCAAATCCTTCTTCCAGAGGAAGAAGGTTGGCTCCTTTGCTCACCGCTCCGTCAGCTTCAATTCGATGCGGCGGTTGTGGGCGTAGGCCTCCTCGGTGTTGCCCGAATCGAGCGGCTGGAATTCGCCAAAGCCGGCGGCGACGAGCCGCTCAGGCTTGACGCCGCGGTCGATCAGGTAGCGCACCACGGCGATCGCGCGTGCCGCCGACAGTTCCCAGTTCGAGCGGAAGCGCGAGGTCGACTGCACCGGTCTGACGTCGGTGTGGCCGTCCACGCGGATCACCCAGTTGATTTCAGGCGGGATCTGATTCTGAAGCTCCAGGATCGCGTCGGCAAGCTTGTTCAGCTCCCCTTGCGCGGAGTCGCTCAAATCGTCGCTGGCGGATGAGAAGAGCACCGACGCCGGCAAGACGAAACGGTCGCCGACCACCTCGATGTCAGGCCGATCGGCGAGGATCTGGCGGAGCCGCCCGAAGAAATCCGAGCGATAGCGCGACAATTCCTGCACGCGCTGCGCGAGCGCCACGTTAAGCCGCCGGCCGAGGTCGGCGATCTGTGTCTGGCTCTCCTGATTGTGGGTCTCAGAGGCGTTCAGCGCGTCCTCGAGTGCGGCGAGCTGCCGGCGGAGCGCCGCGATCTGCTGATTCAGAAGCTCCACCTGCGCCAACGCCCGCTGGCTGACATCCTGCTGGTCCGAAAGCTGCCCCTGAAGTTCGGAAATGCGGCCGGACGCGGCCCCCTCGGCCGCACTGCCGCTGTCGAGCAGGCCCTGCAATCGGTCGCGGTCGCTTGCCGTCTGGGCGAGATTGGCCTGCAGCGTCGCCAGCGTGTCCTCAAGGTCCTGCTTGCCGGCCTTCTCCATCGAGAGCTGCTGGGTCAGCTCGGCGAGCTGCGCATTCAGGCGCGTCAGCACCGTATCCTTGTTGGTCACCTCCTGGCCAAGGAAGAACTGCGCCAGGATGAACACCGAAAGCAGGAAGACGAAGACCAGGAGCAGCGTCGCCATCGCGTCGACGAAGCCCGGCCAATAGTCGAGCCGCGACAGGCGGTGCGTACGCGCAGCCATGAGGACGCTCTCAGGTCTCCCGTCTGACTTCGGTCAGATTCTTGGCGCGCCAGTCATCGTCGCTTTCACCTGCGCGTCTAATCGGCGTCACGTTACGCTCGGTCACGCTGGTGAGGCGCTTCAGCGTCTCCTGCAGCGCCTGCTGCTGCGCCGACTGCGCCTCCATCCAGTCGCGCACCATCTGCTGCTCCTTGCGCATATGCTGCACCATGCCCTGGATGCCTTCGGCGAGATTGGCCATGGCGGCGGTCGAGGCACGCCCTCCCCCGCCGTCCTGCACGAGGCGCGCAAGCCGCTCGACCGAGGCGCGGATCTCAAGCGTCGAGTTGCCGATCTCCTCGTCCGCGAGCCCGAGCTCTTCCGGATCGGTAATGGTGGAGAGCCAGTCCTCAAGCTCGGTATAAAACCGGTTCTGCGCCTGCCCCGCCTGCAGATCGAGGAAACCGAGCACCAGCGAGCCCGAAAGGCCGAAGAGCGACGACGAGAACGCGATCCCCATGCCGGAGAGCGGTGCGGAGAGCCCCTGCTTTAAATCCTCGAAGATGATGCCGGCGTCGCCCGAGCCGACGGAGAGCGATTGGATCGTGGCGCCGACCGAGCTCACCGTCGTGACCAATCCCCAGAACGTGCCGAGCAGCCCGAGGAAGACGAGCAGGCCCGCGAGATAGCGGAGGATGTCGCGGTTCTCGTCGAGACGCGTCGAGATCGAATCGAGGATCGAGCGCCAAGTCGAGGTGGAGAGCGCGAAAGTGTCGGCGCGATCGCGCAGAAGCGTCGCCATCGGCGCGATCAGCCGCGGCGCGGCCTGATCGAGGCTGGTCTCGCGGCGGCGGAACGAGTTCACCCAGCGCACTTCCGGGATGAGTCCGACGACGTTGCGCATCGCCATGGCGATGCCGATGATAAGCACGCCGACGATCAGCCCATTCAGGCCCGGATTGGCCATGAAGGCCTTCGCCACTTCGCGATAGAGCACAAGCGGCACGAAGGCGGCGATGATCAAAAAGATGATCATGCGGACCATGAAGACCCGCGGGCTTGAAAGCATATAAGGGTCGAAGTCGCGTGCCATCGCTCCTGCCCCTGGGCGGCTGAGCGGAATTTGTAGCGCGTTTCGGGCGGCAGATAAAAGCGAAAGGCGCGGGTCAACCGCCGAAGTGTGCGAGAAGCTGGCTGTGGATGGCTTCGTTTCCGACCACGACGTCGCCGGTTTTGAGCATGGCCTCTCCGCCTTGCAGGTCGGTGACGTAACCGCCGGCTTCGCGGATGATGAGGATTCCGGCCGCGATGTCCCAGGGCGAGAGCCCGCGCTCCCAGAAGCCGTCGAAGCGTCCGGCCGCCACCCAGGCAAGGTCGAGCGAAGCCGCCCCAAAGCGCCGGATTCCGGCGATCTCAGGCATGATCGCGGCAAGCTCCTTCATATAGCCGGCCGGGTCGCCGCGGCCCTTGAAGGGCATGCCCGTCGCAATCACGCAATCGGCGAGGTTCTGGCGGCTTGCGACCCTGAGCCGCCGGTCGTTCACGAACGCGCCGCCGCCGCGCTCGGCGCTGAAGAGCTCGTCTGAGATCGGATCGTAGATCACGCCGGCATGCAGTCGCCCCTGCCGCTCAAGCGCGATCGAAACGGCGAATTGCGGGATGCCGTGCAGGAAGTTGGTGGTGCCGTCGAGCGGATCGACGATCCAGCGGTGCTGCGAATCGCTGCCGGCAACTCGCCCAATTCCTCCATCAGGAACCCGTAGCTCGGGCGCGCGCGCGAAAGCTCGGCGTGGATGACCTCCTCGGCGCGCCGGTCGGCGTTGGAGACGAAGTCCGCCGGTCCCTTGCGCGAGACCTGCAGATTCTCAACCTCGCCGAAATCGCGTGTCAGTCCGCGAGCCGCCTTGGTGGCCGCCGCGACCATGACATTCAGGATCGCAGAGCGTGCCATCAGCAGATAATCCCATCCGACCCTATTCGGCGCGGCGGACGTAGGCGATCTCGTTGGTGTCGACGACGATCCTCTCGCCGACGCCGACGAAGGGCGGCACCATCACCCGGACGCCGTTCTCAAGCATCGCCGGCTTGTAGGACGAGGCGGCCGTCTGTCCCTTGATCGTCGGCTCCGTCTCGGTGATCTCGAGCGTCACCTGGTCGGGAAGCGAGATGCCGATCGGCCGCTCCTCGTGCATTTCGAGCGTCACCGTCATGCCGTCCTGCAGGAAGGCGGCGCGCTCGCCGACGAACTCCTCCGGCAGGTTGATCTGCTCGTAGGTGTCGGTGTCCATGAAGACGAGCATGTCGCCTTCCTTGTAGAGGTACTGGAAGTCCTTGGTGTCGATGCGCGCGCGCTCCACGCGCTCGTCGGAGCCGAAGCGGTTGTTGAGCTTGCGGCCGTCGATGATGTTCTTGAGCTCGACCTGATTGTAGGCGGGCCCCTTGCCGGGCTTCACCGCCTGCGTCTTCACCGCCACCCAGAGCGTGCCGTCATGTTCGATCACGTTGCCGGGGCGGATTTCGTTGCCGTTGATCTTCATGAAATGTCCTGGAAAGCGCCGATCCCGGCGTCGCCGCGCCTTCGACCACACTTCCAACGGCGAGGCAAGGCGTCCGATCGCTGCGCGTTCAGGCGCCGGCGCGCTGCATCAGCTCGATGCGGTTGCCGAACGGATCGTCCACATAGACGCGGGTGAAGCCTTGCAGCGGCTCTTCGCTGCGAACCGGGTGGCCGGCGGCGGCGAGTGTCTTCGAAAGCGCCGCAAGGTCGCCGACAAGGAGCGCCGGATGCGCCTTCCGCGCCGGCCGAAAATCCTTCTCCACGCCGAGATGGATGCGGAGCGAGCCCGGATCTGGAACCAGCAGCCGCCGCGGGCTTTCAGGTTCTCCGGCTTCTCCACCTCCGGAATGCCGAGCAGCCCGGCATAGAAAGCGCGCGCCTCCGCCTCGCGTCCGTCGGGCATCGCAAGTTGCACATGCTCGAGCGCGACGGCGCGTCCCGCTTGCGTGCGCTCCAGGTTCAACCGGTTCACATGCCCCATCTTGCGGCCCGGGCGCGTCTCGCGCTTGCCGTAAAGATGCAGACGCGCGGCAGGATCGGCGGCAAGGCGCGGCCAGTCCTCGACCTCCGATCCGATCAGATTGGTCATCACCACATCAGAATGGCGTGCGGTCGAGCCAAGCGGCCAGCCGACGATGGCGCGCACATGGTTCTCGAACTGAGAAACGGCGCAGGCGTCCTCTGTCCAATGGCCGGAATTGTGTACACGCGGCGCGATCTCATTGACGAGAAGCGTTTCCGCCGCGCGCGAGCCGACGACGAAGAATTCAACGCCGATCGCGCCGACATGGTCGAGCGCCTGCATGATCCTTGTCGCGATCCGTCCCGCTTCCGCCACCGTCGCGGCGGTGACGCCGGCCGGGACGGTCGAGGTCGCAAGGATGCCGTCCCGATGCACGTTCTCGGCCGGATCGTAGAGCACGACACGGCCATCGACGCCGCGCAGGCCGACGACGGAGATTTCGCGCGCGAAGGCGATGCGTCTTTCGAGGATCGACGGCCCGCCGCCGACGGCCGTAAGCGCCGCCTCCAGGTCATCGCCTGAACTGACAGCCGCCTGGCTCTTGCCGTCGTAGCCGAAGCGCCGCGTCTTCAGGATTGCCGGCTGGCCTATCGCCGCGATTGCGGCTTCGAGCGAAGCGCGGTCGTCGACAGCTGCGAAGGGAGCGACATTGATCCCAAGATCGTGAAGCAGCGTCTTCTCGCTCAGCCGATCCTGCGTCAGCGCCAGCGAGCGCGCGCCCGGACGAACCGGCACGCCCGCGGCGAGCCGTTCCACCGCGGCGACATCGATGTTCTCAAACTCGTAGGTCGCGACGTCGATCGCCCGCGCGAAAGCTGCGAGCGCTTTTGCGTCCCCGTACTCCGCCACGGTTTTCTCGGCGGCGACATCGAAGGCCGGGCTCTCCGGATCGGGGCAATAGATGTGGCACTTGAGGCCGAGCCCCGCCGCCGCGAGTGCCAACATGCGGCCGAGCTGGCCGCCACCCAAGATGCCGATCGTCGCGCCGGGCGGCAGCGCCCGCACCTCACCCGGCCCCTCTTCAACCCGCATTGTCGTCTGCCGGCCGCTCCGCCACCGCGTCGGTCTGTTTCTGCCGCCATCTCTCAAGCCGCCCGGCGAGCGCCTTGTCGGAGGTCGCGAGGATCGACGCGGCGAGGAGCCCGGCGTTGGAGGCGCCCGCCTTGCCGATCGCCAGCGTCCCGACCGGCACGCCGGCCGGCATCTGCACGATCGAATAGAGGCTGTCCGCGCCCTTGAGCGCACTGGTCTCGACCGGCACCCCGAGCACCGGCAGCGTGGTCATGGCGGCGACCATGCCGGGAAGATGCGCAGCGCCCCCCGCGCCGGCGATCACTACCTTGTAGCCGGCGTCGCGCGCGCCCTTGGCGAATCGGGTCAGCCGATCCGGCGTGCGATGGGCGGAGACGATCCTGGCGTCATAGGCGACGCCGAGCTCATCGAGCCGCTCCGCCGCATGCCGCATCGTCGCCCAGTCGGACTGGCTCCCCATGACGATTGCGACCTTCGGCGCGGCGGAAGCTGCGGAAGACGATGCTTTCGGAGCGGCTTCTGGCCGGCGACCCATGCTTTCGCCCCTCTTAGATATCCGGGATGAGCCCTCGCGGGAGGGCCTTGGCGCGATTCAGGCGATGATATCGGGGAGGAGCTTGTCCTCAAGCGCCGAAATGCGGTCTTTCAGGGCAAGTTTGCGCTTTTTCAAGCGCTGAAGCTGCAGCGTGTCGGGCCGCGCCTGGCTCTGCAGCGCCTCGATCGCATCGTCGAGGTCGCGGTGCTCCTGCCGCAATCGCGCAAGCTCGTTTCTGACTGCCGCGTCGCTGACCTGCACCACCCGGCCGTCATCATCCATCATGGGCCCCGCATTGGCCTGATTTCCGGGCATCTTAGCACGGGAGAGCGGTCCCGCGAAATGTCGTGGAGAGCTTTACAGAACAGTAGGTAACCAGCCGAACCGGTTCGACAGAAATCGCCGTTTATGTCATGCTCCCGTCATTCCGACTGACATGGAGGCGCGAATGTCCGTTGAATCGCATCTTGCGGAGCTCGAACGGCGGCATGAGGCTTTGAAGCGCGAGATTCAGGAGGCTCAGGCCCACCCAGGTTTCGACGAATTCGAGGTCGCCGCCCTGAAACGCCGCAAGCTGCATATCAAGGATGAGATCGCGAAACTGAGGCACGAAAAGGAGACGGTCCACTAGGTTCGTCGGGTAACAGGGCACCGGAAGGGCCCGATGCGTTAAGGGGCGGCTTCGGCCGCCCTTCGCATTTCAAGCCGCCTTGCGTTCCTTACACGGCGCAGCAAATTCCGCCGATCGCCCGAATGCGTCCCTGTTCTCGCCGTTTCTCGCGAGCATGAGCCGGGTGCAACTTCGAGCACGTGAAGCAAGCATGTCGCCGGGTTTGATTTTCGGCCTCTCCTGGGGGCTCTGGCTCCTCTCCTGGTTCGCTGCCTCGTGGTGGGCGTCGCCGGCGGTCAGGCGCGCGCCGCCAAGAGAATCGCTCCTCTACAATCTTCCGATCCTGATCGGCGTCTGGCTGCTGCTTCCTTTCACCGCCCGGCACCTGCATCCGGCCAGGCTCTGGCATGTCGGGTGGACCGGGGCCTATCTCCTCGCCGTGCTCACGGTGCCCAGCTTCCTCTTCTGCTGGTGGGCGCGCATTCACCTCGGAAAGCTTTGGTCGGCCGAGGTCACGCGGAAGGCGGACCACCGCGTCGTCGACAGCGGGCCATATGCGATCGTCCGCCACCCGATCTATACCGGCATGATTGCCGCCACGCTTCTGAGCGCCGCGGCCATCTCCACCCTTTCGGCGATCGCGGGCGCCATGCTGATGACAGGCGGGCTGTGGCTAAAGGCACGGACCGAAGAGCAGTTTCTCGCCAAGGGGAGCTGGGTGCGGCCTACGCCGACTACCGGCGACGCGTGCCGATGCTTGTTCCGTTCATCGGCGGCGGGCGCTGAAAGCGCGCGCCCCTCAAAGCGACTTCGCCGTTTCCCTGAGCTTGAACTTCTGGATCTTGCCGGTCGAGGTTTTCGGGATTTCCGCGAACACGATCAGCCGCGGGCATTTGTAGTGCGCGAGATGTGACCGCGCGTGCGCGATCAGCTCCTCCGCCGTCGCGCTCTTTCCAGGCTTCAGCTCGACGAAGGCGCAAGGCGTCTCACCCCATCTCTCGTCGGGCTTGGCGACGACCGCGACAGCGGCGACGGCCGGATGCTTGTAGAGTGCGTCCTCGACCTCGATCGACGAGATGTTCTCGCCGCCGGAGATGATGATGTCCTTCGAGCGGTCCTTGATCTGGATATAGCCGTCGGGACAGAGCACGCCGAGATCGCCGGAGCGGAACCAGCCGTCTTTCAGCGCCGCCTCGCTCGCCGCCTTGTTCTTGAGATAGCCCTTCATCACGATGTTGCCGCGGAAGAAGATCTCGCCGAGCGTCGCGCCGTCGGGCGGCACCTTCTGCATCGTCTCCGGGTCGAAGACGGCGAGCGCCTCAAGCGCCGGATAGCGCACGCCCTGCCGCGCCTTCTTCTCCGCCTGCCCGCCGCCGTCGAGCGCGTCCCATTCCGCCTTCCATTCGTTGACGACAGCCGGCCCGTAGGTCTCCGTCAGCCCATAGACGTGCGTCACCTGGAAGCCGGCCTTGGCCATGCCGGCGAGCACCGCTTCGGGCGGCGGCGCGGCGGCGGTCATGAAGGAGACCTGCTGCTTGAACGGGCGCGTCTCCGCCTCGCTCGCTCCGATCAGCGTCGCCATTACGATCGGCGCTCCGCAAAGCTGCGTGACACCATGCTCGGCGATCGCCTCGTAGATCGACCTGGCGCGCACCCACCTCAGGCACACATGCGTGCCCGCGACGGCGGAAACCGTCCACGGAAAGCACCAGCCGTTGCAATGAAACATCGGCAGCGTCCAGAGATAGACCGGATGCCTGCCCATGCCGCCGGCAAGGACGTTCGCGTAGCACATCAGCGCCGCGCCGCGGTGGTGATAGACGACGCCCTTCGGATTGCCGGTCGTGCCCGACGTGTAGTTCAGGCTGATCGCGTCCCATTCGTCGTCCGGCATCCGCCACTGGAATTCGGGGTCGCCCTCCCGAAGTAGCGCCTCGTAGTCAAGGCCGCCGAGCGATCCGCCCTTCTGAAACGGCGCATCGGGCGGATAGTCCGGGTCGTCGAACTCGACCAGGAGCGGCTTCACCGTCGCGCGCGACAGCGCCTCCCCTATGACGCCGGAGAATTCGCGGTCGACGATCACCACCTTCGCTTCCGAATGGTCGAGCTGAAAGGCGATCACCGCCGCGTCGAGCCGCGTGTTGATGGCGGCAAGCACGGCGCCGATCATCGGCACGCCGTAATGCGCTTCGAGCATCGGCGGCGTATTGGCGAGCATGACGGAGACGGTGTCGCCGACGCCGATCCCGCGCCTCGCAAGTGCGGAGGCAAGTCGGCGCGAGCGCGCATAGAACTCGGCATAGCTGATGCGCGTGCCGCCGTGCACGACCGCAAGCCGATCCGGAAAGGTGCGCGCCGCGCGCTCCAGGAAGGTCAGCGGCGTCAGCGGCTGAAAGTTCGCCGCGGTCTTGGGAAGATCCTCGTTATATGCGGAGCGGCTCATGCTCCCACGCCTTTCTTGTTCGTTGCTTGCCCGGATGAAAGCGCGAAACCGGCGTCGGCGGCAATGGCCGTGATGATCGGGATCAGAAGAGGCCGACCAGGCCGTCGTAGAAGAGCTTTGTCGCGACGACGAACAGGAACACGTAGCTGAGCCCGTAGAAGGTCTTTGCCGAGATCACCTTGACCATCCTCGCGCCGAACCACGTGGCGAGCGGCGCAAGCGGCAGGAGCACCGCGGCGGCGGCAAGATGCGCAGAGGAGAACTGGCCGAGCATGGCATAGGGCAGGAGCTTGGCGAAATTGACTGCGGCGAAGAGGAGTACCGAGGTGCCGGCGAGGACCTTCGGGTCGAGCCGGAGCGGCAGAAGGTACATCTGCGCCGGCGGGCCGCCGGCGTGGCTGATGAAGCTGGTGAAGCCCGCGACCGCGCCCCAGAACCACCCCTTCGCCGGGTTGTGCTTCTTCGGCTCAAGGATGAAGCGGCCGCTGAACACGTAGTTGAGCGTGAAGGCGAGCCCGATCGCGCCGACAATGAGCTTCACCGCTTCGTCGGTGACATAGGCGGCAATCACCCAGCCGATCACGACGCCGACGAGCGCGGCGGGCATGAGGATGATGAGGCTCCGCCGGTCGAAGACGCCCCACCAGGACCACACCGCGACGGCGTCCATGGCGACCAGGATCGGCAGCATGATCGCCGCCGCGTCGAGCGGCGGGACGACGAGCGCCATCAAGGGAATGCCGAGGATCGCGACGCCGCCGCCGAACCCCTTGCCGAAGCCGATGATGATCACCGCCGGAATGGCGACGGCGTAGAACCAGGGATCAGCAAGCATGGCGGACTGAGCGGGGAGCGGGCGGCCGGGTATTTCGGGAGTGCTTCAGCATGAACGCGCCGCGCGGGGGAACGCGTCGCGATGACCCGCCCGCCCTGCGATCTGCTATTCGCCGGGTGCTGCGACCGGAAGGCTCTGCAGCCGCGTGGCGATCCGCTCGAGGCGCTCGGCGGCACGCGTCAGCGCCTCGGCGAAGTTCTGCTCCAGGCCCTCGATCCGCATGGCAATGTCGGCGCGGCCGTCCTTCAGCGTTTGCACGTCCTGCTCGGCGCGCCTGAGCCGCTGCTCGGCCTCGCCCAGCCGGTCGGTCATCAGGATGCCGGCCATCACCATCAGCCGCTGGTCGCCGATTTCGCCGAGCACGCCTCTGAGCTCGTTGATGGCACCGTCGAAGCGTTCGCCGAGCTCGCTCACGTGATCCTCCTCGCCGTCCTCGCAGGCCATCCGGTAGATGCGCCCGTTCACGCTGAGATTGACCTGCGCCATCAGCTTTCCTCTTCCTCCGCCTGAAGCACCGCGCGGATCGTCTCGATCGCCTGGTCGAGACGGCGCGACACGTCGCGGTTGATGGTCTCAAGCTTCGCGGCACGAGCTTCGGTCCGGTCGAGCGTCTCGGCGAGCCTGGCGCGGTCGGAAGAGAGCATCTGCACCTCTTCGGCGAGCCCCTCGGCGCCGCCGGGCTGCGAAAGCCGCTCGTCCACGGCCTGCTCAAGGCTCTCGAGCGCCGCCTCCAACCGCCTGAACGCCTGCTCCGTCAGCGACGGCATCTACGCCCCGCACCCCTCCATCGGGCGAAACCGCCCGAACTCCCCCAGCCCTGAAAGGATTGCCCCGAACGCGCCGCGCAATCAAGCGCTTGTACCGGGGGAAATTCAGCGATACATGAAGCGGAATGCTCGAACCCGCCGTGGCGCCCGCCGCTGATTTCCCGGCTGGACAACCGAAGAGCGCTACGCCTAGCCTCCGCTGGGCCTATCCGGGTGGCACAATGGCTGCCGATCAGTCTTCCGACTTGCCGCCTTCCGAGGCCGCCGATGCAAAGGCCGACGATGACGCCGCCGCGCCGCCGGCGGCCACCCGCGGAAAGCGTATCCGCAGCGGAATGCGGCTCCCGCGCAAAACGATCGGCGCGCTCCTCGGACTGATCGCGGCCATCGTCGTCGCGGCTGGAAATATCGAGAAATTCGCAGGATTAGTGGGAAAGCTCGCCCCGGCGGCCAGTCAGGCGGTGATGGCGACGGGGATGCAAGTGGGCTGGTTGCGCGGTTATGTCGGACGCGGGCTGCTCGCGTCGCTCTTCCCGGGGCAACGCTCTGTGACGTCGATTCGCGGCTCGTCGATCTCGACGACGACGGGCTGAGTGCCGATCTGGTTCTCTTCTTTTCCGCCGGCCGCGCCGACGGCGGTTGCTGGCAGGACAGCGTGCCGGAGGCCGCCTTTTTCCAATGGCGGACAACGCGTTTCGTCTTCGTCGGCGACCCTTGGCAACCGGACGAGCCCTTCACCTGGACCTTTGTCGGGCCGGTGGCGATCAGAAGCATCGCCAACTCCGACTGGCCGACGGTCGAGGCCTACATGATGGTAAATGGCCAGATCGAGCGTGTCGGGATCATCGACACCTACAACGACGGAGAGGAATACTGGATGGAGTTCGCGCCCGATCGACGGCGGCGCGGAGGTCTACGTGCCGAGCGGCGTGTGGCGGATCCTGCCCGCTGCTTCCGGCCCGACAGAGCCGCAGAAGCTGACGCTCAGGCAGATCATGCTGCAGGACGGGCACTCGCGGCTGATCAGCTTCCTGGCCGACGAATTGAAGCTCGACGACGAGGCTCAGCCCATCGACCGGGCCGGCGGCGCGGTGACGGCCGCGATCGTGCTCAAGTCCCTCGACCGGCTCTACCTGGCAGGCTGCCGGCCGCTGCAGGGCATCTCGAAGCATCCGACGGTCTTTGCCGCCTTCCTTGTCGATTTCTCCAAAGAGCCGCAGCTGAGATGCAGCCGTGGCGAGGACGACGAAACGCCGCTGATTGTAAGCCTGACACGCGAGCCCTGAGACGGGAGTCCGCGTTGACTCGAAGGGGCAAGCTGGTATCAGTCACCGCGCAATCCGGGCCGGCGGCGGGTAAGACGACTTCGCGGCGGCCGCGGAAAACCTCACCGGCGAGAGCGAATGAGCGACGCTGTCGATCACGACCTGATGGCCAATGCGATCCGCTTCCTTTCCATGGACGCGGTGGAGAAGGCGAAGTCCGGCCATCCGGGTCTGCCGATGGGCGCGGCCGACGTCGCGACCGTGCTCTTCACCAAGCATCTGAAATTCGACGCCGCCGATCCGCACTGGCCGGACCGCGACCGCTTCGTCCTCTCCGCCGGGCACGGCGCGATGCTGCTTTATGCGGCGCTCTATCTCCTCGGCTACCAGGATATGACGATCTCCGAGATCGAGCGCTTCCGCCAGCTCGGCTCGAAGGCGGCAGGCCACCCCGAATATGGCCATGCGGCGGGCATCGAGACCACCACCGGCCCGCTCGGCCAGGGGCTCGCGACGGCCGTCGGCATGGCGCTCGCCGAGCGGCTGATGAACGCTCAGTTCGGCGACGACCTTGTCGACCATCACACCTATGTCATCGCCTCCGACGGCGACCTGATGGAGGGGATCAGCCACGAGGCGATCAGCCTCGCCGGGCATCTGAAGCTTTCTAAGCTGATCGTCATCTTCGACGACAACTCCATCACCATCGACGGGCCGAAGTCGCTCGCCGAACTCGACCGACCAGGTGAAGCGCTTCGAGGCATCGGGCTGGCGGGCGGTGCACATCGACGGGCACGACCAGCAGGCGATCGACAAGGCGCTGACGGAGGCGAAGGCGAGCGACCGCCCGACGCTGATCGCGGCGAAGACGATCATCGCCTATGGCGCGCCGACCAAGGCCGGGAAGGCCTCCGCACACGGCTCGCCGCTCGGCGCGGAGGAGATCGCCGGCGCCCGCAAGGCGCTTGACTGGCCTTACGAGCCCTTCGTCGTGCCCGACCCGGTCGTCGCGGCGTGGCGGGCGGCAGGCGAGCGCGGGCGCGGCGCACGCGCGGACTGGGAGAAGCGGTTCGCCGCGTCCGGCAAGCGCGCCGAGTTCGAGCGCCGGCACGCCGGCACGCTCGCCGCGGGCCTCGATCCGGCGATCGACAAGCTGAAGCGCGACTATGCCGAGAAGCCGGTGACGGTTGCGACGCGCAAGGCCTCCGAGCTCGCGCTCGACGTGATCAACGCGGTGCTGCCGGAGACGATCGGCGGCTCCGCCGACCTGACACCGTCGAACAACACCAAGACCAAGGGATTGGAGAACGTCGGGCCGGGAAGCTTCGGCGGGCGCTATATGCATTACGGCATCCGTGAGCACGCCATGGCGGCGGCCATGAACGGCATCGCGCTGCACCGCGGGCTGATTCCCTATGCCGGCACGTTCCTGATCTTCTCCGATTATTGCCGTCCGGCGATCCGGATCTCCGCGTTGATGGGGCAGCGCGTGATCTACGTGATGACGCACGACTCGATCGGGCTCGGAGAGGATGGGCCGACGCATCAGCCGATCGAGCAGCTCGCGGCCCTGCGCGCCATGCCGGGCCTGATGGTCTACCGCCCGGCCGATGCGGTGGAGACAGCCGAATGCTGGCAGCTTGCGCTGCATGACGACAAGCGGCCGAGCCTGCTTGCGCTGACCCGGCAGAACCTTGAGCAGGTGCGGCAGGGCTACGTTGCGGAGAATCTGTGCGCGCTCGGCGCCTACGAGCTCGCCGCCGCCGATCCAAGCAAAGGGGGCGGTGAGGCGAAGGTGAGCCTCTTCGCCACCGGCTCGGAGGTCGGCATCGCGCTCGCCGCCAAGGCGCTCCTCGACAAGGCGGGGATTGCCGCCCGGGTCGTCTCGGTGCCGTGTTTCGAGCGCTTTCTCGCCACCGACGACGCCTATCGCGCCGCGACGATCGGCAAGGCGACGATCCGCGTCGGCATCGAGGCCGCCGTGCGCCAAGGCTGGGACGCCGTGATCGGCGAGGACGGCATCTTCGTCGGCATGTCAAGCTTCGGCTCAAGCGCGCCTTACAAAGACCTCTACGCGCATTTCGGCATCACGCCGGAAGCGGTGGTCGACAAGGTCAAGGCACGCCTGAAATAAGGTCAGCGGGAAGCCGCGCAGCGAATTTGAGAAGGAGAAGGTGATGGCGGTACGCGTCGCAATCAATGGATTTGGCCGCATCGGCCGCCTGGTCCTCAGAGCCATTCTGGAATCGGGTCGCAAGGACATCGAGGTCGTCGCGATCAACGACCTCGGGCCGGTGGAGACCAACGCCCACCTGCTTCGCCGCGACTCTGTGCACGGCAAGTTCCCGCACGAGGTGAAGGTCGCCGGCGACACCATCGACGCCGGCCTCGGGCCGATGAAGGTGACGGCGGAGCGCGACCCGACGAAGCTGCCGTGGAAGGATCTCGGGCGTCGAGATCGCGCTCGAATGCACCGGCATCTTCACCTCGAAGGAGAAGGCGTCCGCGCATTTGAAAGCCGGAGCCAAGCGCGTACTCGTCTCCACAACCTCGGACGGCGCCGACCTGACCGTCGTCTACGGCGTCAACGACGACAAGCTGTCGAAGGAGCACATCGTCGTCTCCAATGCCTCCTGCACGACCAACTGCCTCGCGCCGGTCGTGCACGTGCTCCACAACGCGATCGGTATCGAGCACGGCTTCATGACGACGATCCATTCCTACACCGGCGACCAGCCGACGCTCGACACGCTGCACAAGGACCTCTACCGGGCGCGCGGCGCGGCGATCAACATCATCCCGACGACCACCGGCGCCGCCAAGGCGGTCGGCCTCGTGATCCCCGAGCTCAACGGCAAGCTCGACGGCGCCTCGATGCGCGTGCCGACGCCGAACGTCTCGCTTATCGACTTCAAGTTCGTCGCCAAGAAGAAGACGAGCGCCGAGGAGATCAACGACGCCATCATCGCGGCCACCAAGTCGAACCGGCTGAAGGGCATCCTCGAGGTCACCAAGGAGAAGCTCGTCTCCTCCGACCTGAACCACGACCCGGCGTCCTCAACCGTCGCCCTTGACCAGACCAAGGTGATCGACGGCACCTTCGGCCGCGTCGTCTCCTGGTACGACAACGAATGGGGCTTCTCCAACCGCATGGCCGACACCGCGGTGGCAATGGGGAAGCTGGGTTAGAGGAGAGCGCAAATCCCTCTCCCACTGGGAGAGGGTGTCGCCGAAGGCGACGGGTGAGGGGTTGCGGCGCCGCCGGACACCCACCCACCTCGCAGCCCCTCATCCGGCTGCTTCGCTGCCTTCGGCTCAGATGACCCGATAGAGATAGGACCTGTCCTCCCCGACCCCCTCTGGCGGTGGGATGGCGAACTTGGCGAGCGCCGGTAGCGCCTGGTCGCTCGCGATGATCGCGCCCGGAGCAAGCAGCGGCAGGACGTGCGGGCCGAGCCACTCGGCAAAGCGGCGGTTGCGGTCGTCATCGCCGGTGCCGATGTCGGAATGAAGGAAGGCGACCTTGCCTGAGAAGCGTTCGCGCGCCGCAGGCAGCGTGTCCTCCAGGTTGCCGACGATCAGCTTGTCGGGCGTGGGCGTCGAGGCGGGATGTGCCTGCGGATTGCGCTCGAACACGTAGATGTCGCGCTCCGGCATGCGGGCGCGGAGATGATCGAAACTCCGCCCATTGCCAAGGCCGAGCTCGACGACCAGCCCGGGGATCGAGGCGACTTCGGCGACGGCCCAGTCGAGGCACGTGCGCTGCGCCTTTAGCCGGCGGATGGCCTTGTCGAGGCGGGTCAGCATGTCCGGGCGCGCGGCAAAAAGGGGTCCTCGGCGGCGATCTGATCGGCCAGCCGCCGGCCCCTGTCAACAGCGCGGCTCGGATGATAAGAGGCAGCGTCAAAAATCCGGGAGAGCCAATGCCGTTTCGCACATTGAAGGATGCCGGCGACTTGCAGGGCAAGCGGGTCCTGTTGCGTGTCGATCTGAACGTGCCGGTGAAGGATGGGCGGGTGACCGACAAGACGCGGATCGAGCGCGTGGCGCCGACCATCCTGAGCCTCTCCGACAAGGGCGCCAAGGTGGCGCTGCTGGCGCATTTCGAGCGGCCGAAGGGAAAGCGCGTGCCGGAAATGTCGCTTAAGCCGATCGCGCCGGCTGTCGCCGAGGTCATCGGCCGCCCGGTCGGCTTCGTCGACGACTGCATCGGCGAAGCAGCGGAAGCCGCCGTGAAGACGCTCGGCGACGGCGGCATCGTGCTACTTGAGAACGCCCGCTTCCATCCGGGCGAAGAAGCGAACGATCCGGCCTTCGCCAAGGAGATGGCGAAGCTCGGCGACATCTATGTCAACGACGCCTTTTCCGCCGCGCACCGCGCGCATGCCTCGACGGAGGGCCTCGCGCACCTGCTCCCGGCCTATGCGGGGCTGGCGATGCAGAAGGAGCTTGAGGCGTTGGAAAAGGCGCTCGGGCAACCGACGCGCCCGCTCGTCGCGATCGTCGGCGGCGCCAAGATCTCCTCGAAGCTTGAGCTTCTCGCAAACCTGATCCGCAAGGTCGACGCGCTGGTCATCGGCGGCGGCATGGCGAACACTTTCCTGGCGGCGAAGGGCGTTGGAATCGGCAAGTCGCTGAACGAACCCGACCTTGAGAAGATCGCCAAGCAGATCATGACCGATGCCGCCGGATCGGGCTGCGCCATCGTGCTGCCGACCGACGTCGTCGTCGCGGCCGCCTTCGAGGCGAATGCGCCGCACGAGACGGTCGCCGCCGAGAAGGTGCCGGCCGACAAGATGATCCTCGACGTCGGCGACAAGACCGTCGCCGCCATCAACGAGTGGATCGACAAGGCGAAGACCCTGGTCTGGAACGGTCCGCTCGGCGCCTTCGAGAAAAAGCCCTTCGATCGCGCCACGGTCGCGGCGGCGAAGCACGCGGCGGCGCGCACCAAAGCGGGCAAGCTCCTCTCCGTTGCCGGCGGCGGCGACACCGTCGCGGCGCTGAACCTTGCCGGCGTCACCGGCGATTTCAGCTATGTCTCGACAGCGGGCGGAGCCTTCCTGGAATGGATGGAGGGCAAATCGCTGCCGGGCGTCGAGGCGCTCCGGTCCAAGTAGAGCCTGCGAGATGACGCTGACAATCGAGCAGGAACCGGCCGACACAGCGGAGGCACTCGCGCTTCTCGCCGCGCGCGACGAGCATGTCCACGCGCTCTATCCGCCGGAGGCCCGCTTCGGGATTCCGGCCGCGGAGCATGTCGGGCGCGGCGTGCTCTTCTTCGTCGTGCGGGAGGATGGCACGCCCATCGGCTGCGGCGCGCTCGAGCGGCACGACGGCTATGCGGAGATGAAGAGCGTCTTTCTTCTCGAATCTGCGCGCGGCCGGAGCCTCGGCCTCGACATCATCCGCGCGCTCGAAGACGCCGCGCGCGACATCGGCTATGACGAGGCGCGGCTTGAGACCGGCGTGAAGTCGCCCTGGGCGATCAAAAGCTATGAGCGCGCCGGCTACAGCCGCTGCGAGCGCTTCGGGGATTATCCCGACGCGCCGCTCAGCGTCTTTATGATGAAGCGCCTTTCCCCGCGCGCGCCGGTCGGCCATGCGGCGGAAGGGAAAAAACCGCAAACAATCGAGAGAGTTGGAGGAGAGCAGCCATGAGCGAGAGGCTGGAGGATATTGCGATCAAGATGGTGGCCGAGGGCAAGGGCATTCTGGCTGCCGACGAAAGCACCGGCACGATCAAGAAGCGCTTCGATGCGATCGGCGTGGAGAACACCGAGGAGAACCGCCGCGACTATCGCGAGCTGATGTTCTCCGCCGGCGACGCCATGAAGACCTACATCTCCGGCGTGATCCTTTACGACGAGACGATCCGCCAGAAGGCGAAGGACGGCGCGCCGCTGGTCGAGCTGATCCAGAAGGCGGGATCGGTTCCCGGCATCAAGGTCGACGCCGGCGCGCAGGACCTTGCCGGCTTTCCCGGCGAGAAGGTTACTGAAGGACTCGACGGGCTGCGCGGGCGGCTGAAGGATTACTATGACCTCGGCGCCCGCTTCGCGAAATGGCGCGCCGTCATCACCATCGGCGACGACGGCAGGCCGAGCTGGAACTGCATCAACGCCAACGCCCAGGCGCTCGCCCGCTATGCAGCACTTTGCCAGGAGCAGAAGATCGTCCCGATCGTCGAGCCGGAAGTGCTGATGGACGGCCCCGACGCCAAGCACACGATCGACCGCTGCTACGACGTGACGGTGTGGACGCTTGAGACAGTGTTCCATGAACTCTACGTCGCCGGCGTCAGGCTCGAAGGCATGGTGTTGAAGCCGAACATGATTGTCCCTGGCCAGCATTGCGGCACGAAGGCGAGCGTGGAGGAGGTCGCGGAGAAGACCATCAAGGCGTTGAAGGCGACGGTGCCTCCGGCGGTGCCCGGCATCGCGTTCCTCTCCGGCGGCCAGTCTGACGAGATGGCGACCGCGCACCTTTCGGCGATGAACGCAATCTACGATACGCCGTGGAAGCTGACCTTCTCCTATGGCCGCGCGCTGCAGGCGGCGGCGCAGAAGGCGTGGGGCGGCAAGGCCGCGAACGTCAAGGCTGCGCAGGCCGCCTTCACGCATCGTGCCCGGATGAACAGCATGGCGGCGACCGGCGGCTGGAAGCCGGAGCTGGAGAAGGAAGCCGCCTGAGTCATCGGCGCCCAAATACGACGGCCTGAAAATCGCCGGATTAGCGGATTGGAAGGGGAGGCCCTCTAGCGTCTCCCTGAAGATCCGAGCATGACGGAAAAGACTGAAACCCAACGCCTTTTTCTGGTGGCGCCGCCGCGCTTCGAGGCAGGGGCGTTTGCGCCGCGCCTGAAGGAGGCGCTCGCCGCGGGCGACGTGGCGGCCGTCCTGCTGCCGGCCGAAGCGGGCGCCGACCGTCTTCTGCCCCTGGTGCCGGTCATCCAGGAGGCGGGCGCCGCCGCGCTCGTCACCGACGACACAAGGCTTGCCGGCCACATCAAGGCGGACGGCGTGCAGGTCGGGAGCGGGTTTGAGGAGCTTCGCCTCGCCGTCAATTCCTTCAGGCCGAAACGGATCGTCGGCGCCGCCAACGTCTCGTCGCGCCACGCCGCAATGCAGGCGGGTGAACTCGACGTCGACTACCTCTTCTTCGGCCGCCCCTACGGCGACACGCATGACGCGCCGCATCCAACGGCGCTCGACCTCGCGGAATGGTGGGCGGAGGTGATGCAGATACCGGCCGTCATCATGGCTGGCCGCGCGCTCGAAAGCATCGCGGAGGCGGCGGCGACCGGCGCCGGCTTCGTGGCGCTGCACGACGCGGTCTGGGCGCATCCGGAAGGTCCGGGCGCCGCGGTCCGCGGGGCGATGACGGAACTCAAGCAGGCCGGGCGGCAAGCGGCGTGAGGGCCTCTGCCCTCATCCTGTGCTTCGTTCTCGCCGCCGCTGGTCAGGCGTCGGCGCAGGATCAGAACCCCCGCCCGAAAACGCCGACACGCGCATCGAGCAGGGGATGGAAGCCGCCCAGGGGCCTCAGCCGGAGGCGATCGGGCCGCCGACGGACAACCCGGATGTCTTCGACATTTCCGGGGCGAACCAGGACGCATCCCTCTCCGACCCGCCCGGGCCGACCGTGCTTCGCACGACGCTCGATCCGCTCGACGTTGAGCAGCGGATCGACAAGGGCATGACGGCGGCGGGGGAGGAAAGCGCGATCCCGCCGGACTATGCCTTCGGTGCGTTCCAGCGCGGCTGGTTCCTCACCGCCTTCTCGCTGGCGATCGACCGCGCCAAGGAGGGTGACGCTGCGGCGGAGACCCTGCTCGGTGTGCTTCTCGCGCGTGGCCTTGGCGTGAAGGAGGACCTCGCATCCGCCGCCGAGTGGTATTCGCTCGCCGCCAAGGCCGGCGACCGCGAGGCGCTCTATGCGCTCGGCCAGCTCTATCTGAGCGGAGAGGGTGTCGAGAAAGACCCCGCCAAGGCGGCCGATCTCTTCCGCCAGGCCGCCGACAAGAATCAGGCCGCCGCGTCGCGTGAGCTCGGCTACCTGCTGCTTGCCGGCAATGGCGTCGAGAAGAACGCGCTGCTCGCCGCCGCCTATCTCCGCCGCGCTGCCGGGCTCGGCGACATGGACGCGCAATACACCCTCGCCGGCCTCTACGTGGAAGGCGTCGGGGTCGTGGCGAACGATGCGCTCGCGGCGCGCTGGTACGGCGAGGCAGCGGAAAACGGCCATCTCGGCGCTGAGGTCGAATACGCGATCATTCTCTTCAACGGGCGCGGCGTCGAAAAGGACGAGGCGGCCGCCGCGTCGTGGTTCAAACGCGCCGCGGAGTCGGACAATCCGGTGGCGCAGATCCGCCTGGCGCGCCTCTTCGCCGACGGCCGCGGCATCGACAAGGACCCGGCCGCTGCCGCGCGCTGGTATCTGATCGCCAAGGACCGCGGACTCGACGACGCCTATATGGAGGACTGGCTCTCAAAGCTCGATGCGGAAAAGCTAAAAACGGCGCGTGCCGCGGCCGACGAATGGGCGCGGTCGCGCCAGCGATGGATGCAGGTAGCGGCCGACCCGCAAGCCGGCGCGCCGGTAGACAATCAGGTCGAGTAGCAGTATATGCGCGGCCTTGTTTGCGCCCGCCCGCCGGCGGGCAGTCGCGCATACGCAATTCTCGCCGTTGTCAGGGCCAAACGACGCTTCTTCCGGGAGCCGCGCCCCATGGCCTCGAGCGAGCCGAGTCTGAGAAAGGGCTTGAGACACGTGCAAGTCATCGTCCGGGACAACAACGTCGATCAGGCGCTGAAGGCGCTGAAAAAGAAGATGCAGCGCGAAGGCATCTTCCGCGAAATGAAGCTTCGCAACCACTACGAAAAGCCGTCCGAGAAGAAGGCCCGCGAAAAGGCCGAGGCAGTCCGCCGCGCCCGCAAGCTCGCCCGCAAGCGCGCCCAGCGCGAGGGGCTGATTCCCATCAAGCCCCGCGCTACGCGTTGACCCTTCCGGCGATCGCCCGCACTATCCCTCGATGCGGCAAAGGCGGCGGCCCCCGACTTGAACCGGCGATGCGCACGACCATTCTCAACTCTCCGAACTTCTGGGTCATCGCCGCAACGGCGCTGATGCTTGGCGCCTGCCAGACGGCGTCCTTCAACAATCACGCCCCGATCGACCCGGCCACCGCATCGGCGGCGAATATCGATTCGCTGTCCGCAGTCATCCAGCGCGACCCGAGCAGCGCCGAAGCCTACAATGTGCGCGGCTCGGCCTATGGCCGCGCCGGCCGCTACAGCGACGCGATGGCCGACTTCAACAAGGCCATTGAGCTCGACCCGCATTTCGCGCGCGCCTATTTCAACCGCGCGCTGATCCACCTGCGCAACAACGACATCAAGGCGGCGCTCGCCGACTACAACAGTGCGATCGCCGCCGATCCGAGCTACGCGCCGGCCTTTGTCGGCCGCGGCAACCTGTATCGGCAGAACGGCCAGCTCGACCTTGCGCTCACCGACTACAACGCCGCGATCAACCTCGACCGCACCGATCCGCAGGCGTTCTATAATCGCGGCCTCGTCTATCAGGCGCAGGGCCAGCATCAGCAGGCGATCGAGGACTTCACCGTCGCGATCGGCCTCGCCTCGAAATCGGCCGAGCCTTACAACGGCCGCGGGGTCAGCTATCTCGCGCTCGGCGACGCGCGTACCGCGCTCGACGACTTCAACGAAGCGGTGAAGCTCGACCGCGACAGCTATATCGCCTGGACCAACGAGGGCCTGGCGCTCGAGCAGCTCGGCGAGCGTCAGAAGGCGAATGCCGCATTCGCGCGTGCGGCGAACATCAATCAGAACTATGCGCCGGCCCGCGAGGGCATGCGGCGCACCATGGGCACGGGATAGCCGACAACCGCCGTTTCGTTCGGCGCGTTTGCCCCCGAAGTTTCCGGTCCGCCGTCCGCATAACGACTGAACGTCTCAGCGTGCCGCCTGCCGCACTCGTGCGCTTCCGAGTGCGAACTGATGCACCACGCCGTGGTTTTCCAGGAACGCAACGGCAGCCGGCCAGAGACCCTTCTTCCATAGATCGCCGTGGCCTGCGCCGTCGACGATGACAAGCTCCTTCGGTTCGTTCGCCAGCTTGAAGAGCGCTTTCCCCTGCTCAACCGGTACAGTCGCGTCCGCGCTGCCGTGGATGATGAGCAATGGTACGTGCACTTGGCCGATATGGTCGCGGGATAGGAACGGGTCGCGCATCAGGTATTTGACCGGCACCCAGGGATAGGTCGCCTCTGCGATATCGAGCACGGCCGTGAACGGGGCTTCGAGGATCACCGCGGCCGGCGGGCGCGCTGCGGCGACCTCAACCGCGACACCGGTGCCAAGCGATTCCCCGTATGTCACGATCGACCGGCTCCGCTGCTTGAGCCAGTCGAATTCCATGATCCCGTCGGCGACGAATGCCGCCTCGCTCGGGGCTCCGCCGCTTCCCGGATAGCCGCGGTAGCTGACGGCAAGATAGCCGAAGCCGGAGGCTACGATCTGCTTGAAGCGGTCGGCGCGCTCCGAGACGTTGCCGGCATTGCCGTGGAAATAGAGGATCGTCGGCTTGCCGGGCTCGGCAGCCTCATACCAGCCGGTCAGTTCCGTGCCGTCCTCGGCGTGCAGCGTGACGACCTCGGCGGAGAGACCCTTCTCAACCGGCGTCGCGAGCGTCCCCGCCGGCTTGAAGACATAGCTCCGCTGATTGGCGAAAAGATAGCCGACGGCGGCGATGTAAAGGGCCACCAGAATGGTCGCGGCAGAGGCGAGGGCTTTCAGAGCGCGTTTCACGGCTTTCCTTAAGACACGGGCTCGTCGTCCAATCAAAGCCCCTCAAAGGCGTCCCGGACGATTCGCTCTTGGCTGCGAAAGATCATCCCGGCGACCGATGCGGGCGGCGCCGGAGCATCTGCGAAAGTGCGATGCCGGCACGTGCGACGCGATCGGAACGCAGGAGCAGTTCCAGCTGCCAATGTCCGATGCGCATCAGTCGCGCACTGCGATCCATCACGCCGTAGCTCAGGATCACATCGTGGCCCGAAAGGCAGAGGCCTGCGCAGAACTCCACCGTGTGCGCTTCAAACGACCAGGGTGCCGACATCCGGGTGATCCGCAAAGCGTCATTCATTTCGACGAAGGCATGCTCGTAGAACATGCGCTGCCCGTCCCAAATCCGCAGGTGGACGACGCAGAGCCAACGCTTGCCATAGCGGATGACGGGCGAGGAGCCGGACCAGCCGTGCAGCGGCCCCGGCGGATCCGGCGGCGCCTGCTCGCTGTACCCGGGCTCCGCCGCGTCGCGATAGGTCACGATCTGCATCGGATCGATGCGGTATATCCATTTGAGATCGTCGCCGTCGACCAGCGGCATCCAGTTCTTTTCGATCAAAGAGCCGACCGGGGACGCGAACGCGCGGCACTCGACGATGCGTGCCTCCTCCAGCCGGCACAGCACCATCTGCAAGTGATAGAATGGCGTGATCTGCAGCAGGGCCGACGCGGAAAACCACCAGCCGCCGCGCCAGCGAAACAGCCGGCAGTCTTCGATGCCGCCAGGCACCGCGGCGGCGCGGTCGTCGATCATGCGCATGTCGGTCGCGCGGAGGTCGGGCCCGAATTGAACCAGCCAGTTGACGGAAACCGGCAGACCCCCGGGGGGTCCTCGAACACGCCCCCATCGTTGAGCGAATAGTTGACGCTGCGCACAATCGCCCGAAATCCTCTGCCGTCCGCGGCGATCGACGGATTGCAGGCCACCCGGTCGGGGATCGGGATCGTGGAGATGCGCGCCCCGCTGAGCGACGCCAGGCGGATGCGCTCAGGTTGGGCCGAGACTGCGTCGCCGAGGCTTCGTCGGATCATCGCGAACATCCTGAAGCCGCGTACGTCCGCCGTCGATTTCGGAGCGCGTGCGCTCAGCTCAGTCCAGCGCCTTGACGATGTCCTCGGTCATCTTCTTGGCGTCGCCGAAGAGCATCATCGTGTTCGGCTTGTAGAAGAGCGCGTTGTCGATCCCTGCATAGCCGGAGGCGAGCGAGCGCTTGACGAAGAGGCAGGTCTTGGCCTTGTCGACGTCGAGGATCGGCATGCCGTAGATCGGCGAAGAGGGATCGTCGCGCGCCGCCGGGTTGGTCACGTCGTTGGCGCCGATCACATAGGCGACGTCGGTCTGCGCGAATTCCGAGTTGATGTCCTCAAGCTCGAACACCTCGTCGTAAGGAACGTTGGCCTCGGCGAGGAGCACGTTCATGTGGCCGGGCATGCGGCCGGCGACCGGATGGATTGCGTATTTGATCTCCACGCCGTTCGCCTTCAGCTTATCGGCCATTTCGCGAAGCGCATGCTGCGCCTGCGCCACCGCCATGCCGTAGCCGGGCACGATGATCACCTTCGAGGCGTTCTTCATCAGGAACGCCGCGTCCTCCGCCGAGCCCCGCTTCACCGTCTTGTCGCCGGTGTCGTGCGCCGGCCCCGCCGTCTCGCCGCCGAAGCCGCCGAGGATGACGGAGATGAAGGAGCGGTTCATCCCCTTGCACATGATGTAGGAGAGGATGGCGCCCGACGAGCCGACCAGCGCACCGGTGATGATCAGCGCCGTATTGCCGAGGGTGAAGCCGATGCCGGCCGCCGCCCAGCCGGAATAGGAGTTCAGCATCGAGATCACGACCGGCATGTCGGCGCCGCCGATCGGGACGATGATCAGGATGCCGAAGGCAAGCGACAGGATCACGATCAGCCAGAAGGCGAGATGGCTTTCCGAAGATGCCAGTCGATAGACGAAAAAGACGATCAGCAGCGCGAGCACGAGGTTGATGACATGCCGGGCGGGCAGCAGGATCGGCTTCCCCGACATGCGCCCGTCGAGCTTCAGGAAGGCGATGATCGAGCCGGTGAAGGTGATCGCGCCGATGGCGACGCCGATCGACATCTCCACCAGCGCCTGCGCCTCGATGCTGCCGATCGCGCCGATGCCGAAGGCCTGCGGCGCATAGAGCGCGCCCGCTGCGACAAGCACGGCGGCAAGGCCGACCAGCGAGTGAAAGGCGGCGACGAGCTGCGGCATCGCCGTCATCGGGATTCTGCGCGCGACGACCGCTCCAGTCCCCCCCCGGCCGCCATGGCGACGACGATGAAGAGCCAGCCGAAGAAGCCCGCGGGCGGCGCGCCGAAGAGCGTGGTCAGAATGGCGATCGCCATCCCGATCATGCCGAAGAGGTTGCCCTGCCGGCTCGTCTCCGGATGCGACAGGCCGCGCAGCGCCAGGATGAAGAGGACGCCGGCGACGAGATAGAGGAAGGCGGTGAGGCTGGCGCTCATCGGGACGCTCCCTCAAGCACGCCATGCAGATAGGCGATCGTGGGCGGCAAGTCCTCGCGCACGATCATTTCGCTTTCCTCTGGTACATGCCGAGCATGCGCTGTGTGACGAGAAAGCCGCCGAATATGTTCACGCTGACGAGCGCCAGCGCGATAAAACCGAAGAAGCGGGCGAGGATCGTCCCCTCTCCGACCAGATCGACGCCGACCGCCAGAAGCGCGCCGACCACGATCACCGAGGAGATGGCGTTGGTGACGCTCATCAGCGGCGTGTGGAGCGCCGGCGTCACCGACCAGACGACATAGTAGCCGACGAAGATCGCCAGCACGAAGATCGACAGGCGGAAGACGAAGGGATCGATCATGCCGCCGGTCGCGGCATGCGCGGCGGCGCCCGCGGCGTCGAGCGCCGCATCATGCTGGACCGCGATCTGCGCCGCCTGCTCGGCCGCCTGCCGCGCCTGCTCGGCGGCCGTCGCCGCCTGTGCCGCCGCATCCTGCGCTTTTTGCACCGCCTGGTTCAGAGCCTCGTTATCCATCAGGCCTGACCTCCCTCAGGAGCCTTCTTCGGCGCGAAGGCCGGGTTGACAATCGCTCCGTCGGCGGTCAGCAGCGTCGCCGCCACGATCTCGTCGTCGCGCTTGATTTCAAGCGCCTTCGTCTCCTTGGAGATCATCGGCTCGACGAAGGCGAAGATGTTGCGCGCAAGAAGTGCCGAGGACGACGCCGGGATGCGGCCGGCGAGGTTCAGATAGCCGATGATGGCGACACCATCGACGTGGGTGATCTGGTCAGCCTCGGCACCCTCGACATTGCCGCCGCGCTCGACCGCAAGGTCGACGATCACTGAGCCCGCCGCCATCGAGGCGACCATCTCGCGGCTGACGAGCCGCGGCGCCGGCCGGCCCGGAATGAGCGCCGTGGTGATGACGACATCCTGCTTGGCGATGTGCTCCTTGACCAGCGCCGCCTGCTTTTCCTGGTAGTCCTTCGACATCTCCTTGGCGTAGCCGGCGGCGGTCTCGGCGGCCTTGAACTCCTCGTCCTCGACCGCGATGAACTTGGCGCCGAGCGAGGCCACCTGCTCCTTCGCCGCCGGCCTGACATCGGTCGCCGTCACGATGGCGCCGAGGCGGCGGGCGGTGGCGACGGCCTGCAGCCCCGCAACGCCTGCACCCATGACGAAGACGCGCGCGGCGGGAACGGTGCCCGCCGCCGTCATCATCATCGGCATCGCGCGGTTGTAGTGCGCCGCCGCCTCAATCACCGCCTGATAGCCGGCAAGGTTGGCCTGGCTCGAGAGCACGTCCATCACCTGCGCGCGGGTGATGCGCGGGATCAGCTCAAGCGCGAAGGCCTGCAGCCCGGCTTCGGCCATTTGATGCAGCTCCGCCTCATGGCCGTAGGGATCCATGAGGGCGACGACGGCGGCGCCGCGCTTATAGCCGGAAAGGTCGTGCGGACGCCTGACCTTCAGCACCAGGTCGGCGTCGTTCAGCGCATCGGCCGCGCTCGCGGCGATCTCGGCGCCCGCCTCGCGGTAGCGCTCGTCGGCCATGCCCGCGGCCACGCCGGCCCCGGTCTCAACCACGAAAACAGCGCCGAGGCCGATGAATTTCTTCGCCGTATCGGGCGTCGCGGCGACGCGCGTCTCGACCGCAGGATCTTCCTTGAGGACCGCGATCCGCATCTAGCCGAGCGTCAGCGCCATGAACACGAAGCCGATGATGACGACGCCGGCCAGGATCTTGACGGAGCCCTTCATGACCAGACCGTAGACCGCGCCGACGGTCATCAGCAGCAGCATGAGAACGCCGAGCCAAAAGCCGCCGGACGCGATACCGAAAAGCACAAGCGACTGTATGATGGCGATGGTTGCAAAGACGCCGACCTTGGTCAGCGCGACAAACACCGCGAAGGTTTGCTGGTGCTGGGCATAGTCCATCGGCGCGCCAAGCTCGACGGGTCCGGAAGATGCGTGTTCGGCCATGAGGTCTCCACGGGCGAAGTTGAACGGTCAGTATGGAGGGCTTTAACACAGGCGCCAAAAGCGGGGCAACGTGCCCACGCGCCGCAGCGCGGGGGGCATTGTCCCCAATCGGAGAAGCGGCGGAAAGCGGCCTTGCGCGCGCGGATCAGGCGTCGGCAAGGGCAGCTTTGGCATGCGGCCGGAAGCTCACGAACCGCCATGCCGCATGAAGCCCGATGACGGCGAGCGGCAGGGAGGCGGCAAAAATCCAGAAGCCGACCGCCTTTGCCGCCGAAAGGTCCATCCGATCGCTCATCCCGGCGGAGTTCGCGACGATCCCGGCATAGGCCGCACCCAGGGCATAACCGAGCTGCTGGAGCGTCGGCATTGCCGAGGAGGCGCGCTCCCGGTCGCGCTCCGAGGTGAGCGCCGTCATGCGGCGCAGGATGAACGCCCACGACATGCCAAATCCGATCCCCTCCAGGCTGGCGCAGACCACGATGAGCCAAAGGGGACCGTGCGGAACGGCGACCATGAAACCGACGATGCTCGTCGTCAGCAGGGTGACGCCGCCAAGGATCAGCGCCCGGTCGTGCTTCTCGTCGGCGCTTGAGACCAGGATCGACATGACCGACCAGCCGATCGACGAGGCGGCCAGGATATAGCCCGCCGCAAGCGCCGAGATGCCCTGAAGCTCGGTGATGAGGAGCGGTCCGTAGACACCGAAGGCCGTCGTCGCCGCCGAGAAGGCGAGAACCGTCCGCAGAGCTGCGCCGACGCCGTTGCCCGTGTCGAGCGGGCGAAGCGGCAGGAGCCGGCTTTCCGTCCGCCGCCCGTCCAGGCGCAGGAAGAGGCCGAGCAGAACGACCCCGAGACCCGCGACGAGCGGCGTGCGCAGGAGCGAAGGGTTGATGCCCGCAGCCGCGATCGCGAGCACTCCGAGCGACAGGACCATCAGCCGCCGAACGGGGAGCCGCCCCGTCGTCTCCGGCTTGCCGCCCCGGCTTCTGAGCGCCGGGCTTAATCCAAGGCATGCCGCAAGCACCAGAGCCTGCGCGGCAAAGAACCAGAACCCGCCGCGCCACAGGCCGGCATCCGCGAAGAGACCGCCGGCGAGCGGCCCGATGAAGGCGGAGGTCCCCCAAAGCGCGGAGACGACGGCCATGGCGCGCGGCATCAGCGTGCGCGGGAAGAGGCGCGTGACGGCGACGAAGCAGAGCGCGACCAGCCCGCCGCCGCCGACGCCCTGCGCCAGCCTTCCGATAAGCATCACCCACATTTCCGGGGCAACCGCGCTGATGCCGCAACCGACCATGTAGGTCAAAGCTGCGATCGTCATCACCTTGCCGATGCCATAGCGGATGGAGATCACCGCGGCCGAGGCGCCGGAAGCGATTGAGCCGACCTGGTAAAGCGCGATGGTCCAGGCGACGAAATGCGCGCCGCCGATGTCGGCGACGATCGCGGGCATCATGGTCGCCACCATCAGGCTGTCGGCCGCATGCAGCCATACGCCGAAGCACACGAGCAAAAGCCGTCCGGCATTGCCGCCGGCAAGAAGTGCGCTCCATCCGGGCGACGGCCGCTCCGCGCCCTTCGTCCCCGACGCACTTTGCTCAATCACCTAAAGCCCCGCCGCTTTGAGCGCAGCGCTCTGCCGCTCGGCGAGTTTGGCCTCTTCGAAGCCCTCGATCTCCGCCTCGAACATCTGATGGAAATTGCGCTCGGCCTTGAGATGCAGGAATACGGCGCCGAGGCCGACGGCGGCGCGGTTCATGAGCACGAATTCACGCGGGATGGTCACGCGGCCGTTTGGCTTAAGCCGCTGCTTCACCTCCCACACCTCGCGGCGGCCGTAGAGATGCGGCTGCACGCCGTCGGCAATGGTGCGGACGCGATCGTCGAGGAGCGGCGCATAGATGAACTTCGCCCAAAGGCTCAGCGTATCGACCAGCGCGTCCGTCAAGTTGCTGAAGCCCCAGCTCGCGTAGGCGCTCGCGATCCGCTCACGGTCGTTGGTCTGAAAGCCGCGATAGAGACTGATCACGCCGGCGACGAAGCGCGGCGGGAAGATGCGGATGCAGCCATAGTCGAGGAGATTGAGCCCGGCCGGGCCGCCATCCTTCTCGAAGATCGTATAGTTGCCGAGATGCGGGTCGCCGTGGATGACGCCGTAATGCGCGAAGGGCCGCCACCACGCCTTGAAGAGCGCGCGTCGCTATGCGGTTGCGGTCCTCGAGCGAATGGTCGACGAAGCTGAGGAGCGGTGCCCCCTGAAGCCAGGTCATGGTCAGCAGCCGTCCGGTCGAGAGCTCCGGCAGCATCTCAGGCACCGCAACGTCCGGCGTATCGGCGAGGATTGCGCCGTAGAGGCGCATGTGCCCCGCTTCGCGTTCGTAGTCGAGTTCCTCGCGCAGCCGCTCGCGCAGCTCCGCCAGAATCTCGCGCGTGTCGATTTCCGGGCTGAAGCGCCGCTGCACCGCGAGGAGAACGGAGAGCTGCGAGAGGTCCGCCTCCACTGCCGACTGCATGTTCGGATATTGCAGCTTGCAGGCAAGGGCACGCCCGTCGTGCCCGACCGCGCGATGCACCTGCCCGAGGGACGCGGCCGCGGCCGGCTTGTTTTCAAATGATTTGAAGCATTTCGCCCATTCAGGACCAAGCTCGGTGCGCATGCGGCGCCGGACGAAGGCCGCGCCCATCTCGGGCGCTGCCGCCTGCAGCTTCTGCAGCTCGAACGCATATTCCGGCGGCAGCACGTCGGGCACGGTCGCCGCGAGCTGCGCGACCTTCATCAGCGGCCCCTTGAGGCCGCCGAGGATACGCGCAAGCTCTGCCGCGTCGCCTGCCCGATCGGCGTCCCGCCCGAAGGCACGCGCGCCGGCGCGGCGCGCCGCTATCCCGCCGATCCCGGCCCCGACGCGGGCGTAGCGCGCCAGCCGCCCGGCAAGGTTGTTGGCTTCGTCATCGCGTTCCGACATCCCCGCTAGGTCGGCTTGGCGGGCGAAAAAAGCAACTCCGGCTGGCCCTCGCGCGTTCTACGCCCTGTCGCCGGACTCAAATCGCAGATTTGCAGGGAGGGGCCCTTGGCGCCCGGAAGAGAGTTCTCCGCCGCGCCGCAGCGGCCTGACTTGCCGTCGGCCACGCAGGGCCCAGCCCTATTCACGCTGGCCATGATCATCGTTGCGGTCGTCGCGCTCTATTTCGGGCGCGACATCTTCGTGCCGCTGGCGCTCGCGATGCTGCTTTCCTTCGCGCTCGCCCCCATGGTGCGTCGGCTGCGGCGGCTCAAGGTGCCAAACCTTCCCGCCGTGCTCCTCGTGGTCACAATCGCGTTCGTCGTGATCCTTGCGCTGAGCTCGGTTCTGGCCTGGCAAGCCACCGACCTCGCCGCGAAGCTCCCCGACCTACCGCTCCAACATCGAGAACAAGATCGAGAAGCTTCGCGAATCGCCGCCGGGCGGCCGGCTGTTCGAACGCGCCACGGAGATGGTTCGCGACCTCGGACGCAAGATCGACGAGCAGGACGACGGCACGCAAGGAGACCGCGCAAAGCGTCGCGCCGGACACAGGCAACGCGCCGGCGCCAATCCCGGTGGAAGTTCAGCGGCCGCCGCTCGACCTCACTGCAGATCATCACCACCATCGCCGGCCCGCTGATCCGCCCGCTCGCGACCGCAGGCATCGTCGTCGTCTTCGTGATCTTCCTGCTTCTGAAGCGCGACGATCTCCGTGACCGCGCGATCCGGCTCGCCGGCGCGCGCGATCTGCCGCGCACGACGAAGGCGCTCGACGACGCGACGGCCCGCGTCGGCCGCTATCTGTTGATGCAGCTCGTCGTGAACACGACCTACGGAATTCCGATCGGGATCGGACTGTGGCTGATCGGAATACCAAATCCGATCCTTTGGGGAATCCTCTGCACGGTTCATGCGCTTCGTTCCTTATATCGGGCCGATCGTCGCCTCATTCTTCCCGCTGACGCTTGCAATCGCCGTCGACCCCGGCTGGACAACGCTGCTTTTGACCGGTGCGCTCTTCATCGCGGTCGAGCTCGATCACCAACAACTTCATGGAGCCGTGGCTCTACGGCACGAGCACCGGCCTCTCGCCGGTCGCGATCATCGCCGCCGCGGTCTTCTGGACCTGGCTATGGGGGCCGGTCGGGCTTCTGCTTTCGACACCACTCACCGTCTGTCTTGTCGTTCTCGGCAGGCACGTACCCCGCTTCGCCTTCCTCGACGTGCTGCTCGGCAACGAGCCCGTGCTTTCGCCGCCCGAGCTTCTCTATTGGCGGCTACTCGTCGGCGACCCGCACGAGGCGACGGAGCGGGCGGAGGAATATCTCCGCGCCCACTCGCTTGCCCGCTACTACGACGACGTTGCGCTTCCCGCCCTGATGCTGGCGGAGAACGACCGCGCGGCGGGCAGGCTGGCGGACGACCATGCGGAACGCCTCTTAGAAAGCATGGAGATCCTGCTTGAGAACCTGGCCGAGTGGGAAGAGCCATCTCCGCCTGAGACAGGCGATGACGAGGTGCGGACAACGGCGGCTCTGAAGCCTGATCGTGGAGGAGGTGGCGGCGGCCTGACGATCTCGGCAGGCGCGCGCGGCGCGCTCGACGACGCGGCGGCGGCCATGCTTGCCGAGCTCGTCGAGCGGCGCGGCGGGGACGTGCGTCTCCTCCCCTGGCAGGCGCTGAGGGCGGCGAACCTGAAGGACGCCGATCTCCACGGCGCGGAGGTCGTCGTCCTCTCCTATATGAACGCAGACTCGCTCGCGCACGCCCGATTTCTGGTACGTCGGCTCCGCCGCAAGCTGCCGGACGCCGCCATCGTCGTGGGGTTCTGGACCTTCGCGCCAGAGGACCGGGAGCGTCGCGATCCGCTGAAGGCGACGGGCGCAGATGCAGTCGTCACCTCGCTCGAAGAGGCGATGGCAATCGTCTTCGCGACGCTTTCGGAGCGGCGCGCGGCGCGCGACGCCGGCGATCTCTTCCTGCAAGGCGCGGCCTGATAGGAGCCACGGGCGAAATGGCAACTGCCGCAGTCTTGCAGGCGTCGCGAGCCTGAACACGCCGCCGGAGCGTTCGTTCGAGAAATCAGCCGGCGGGCGGAGGTCCGATGTTGCCGAGCTTGGCGTGAATGCGGGCGAGCCTCGGATCGGCGGCAGAGACGAGGTTCGGATTGGGCGGCGGCGGCGCGCCGGTGCCCGCGTCCGTCGTCTCGGTCTCCTCGCCGGTTTCGCCCTCGGCGGCCTTGAGCACGGAATCCGCCACCATCACGTTCGCATCCTTTTGCAGCAGGCCGTAGACCGCGTGGAACCCGAGAGCGCGATAGACCTCGAACTGCTCCTCGCTGAAGAACTGGTCGCCGGTCGATTCATGCGGGAAGGCCGGGAACCGCCGCGCATAGTCGTGGATATAGTCGTTCTCGTCGCCGGTCAGAGACGCCTTCACACAGATGAGCGTGCCCACCTGGTCGGCACCGTAGTCGATCTTGCCGATCGCGATATGCGGCCCCTTCGAGACGCTGCGTCCTTGCGGCGGGTTCGGCTTGCGGCTTGAGCCGACTTCCCATCCAGTCGCGCGTCGTCTCGCTTATCGTCTCCCACGGCATGTCGATACGCACGCCGAGGTCGATGCGCGCATAACGCTGCAGCGTGACGAAGGAGGTGAAGCGCATGTCGCGGTCTTCCTCGCCGTCCACGACGACGATCAGCTCGCATTTGCGCCGCAGCAGCTCGTAGATGCCGAGATTCTCGATGTGGCCGCCGTCGGTCAGGTAGACGAGGTCGGTGTCCTCGAAGAGCCGCCCGGTCAGCTCGTTATAGAGGTAGACCCAGACACGGCGGCGAAGCTCCGCCGCACCCCCCGCCGTCAGATAGTGCGGGTTCTCCAGCCAGTAGCCGAGACGGACGTTCAGGAGCGCGAGCGTGGGCGTCAGCGCGCGCACCGATTTCGAGCCCATGTTCGCCGACGCCGCCGCGCCGGAGACCGCAACGGCCGTCGGAAAGTCGAGGTCGGGCGCGAGGTCCTCGAGCGCCTCCGTCTTGGCGTAGCAGGTGGCGAAGCTGCCGGTGAAGAGCGCCGAGAAGACGAAGAAGTCGCCGTTCCGGCCGCGGCGGTTCGCGATATCCGAACCCTGGATGTTGAGCGTGGTGTTGATCAGGAGATAGGGCGCGTCGAGCGTCGATATCTCATGCAGCTTCATGCCGTCGAGCGGCATGAAGTCCCGCCTCCCGGTCCGCATCTCCTGGCTCCGCGCCTGATAGCGCGGATCGAAGAAGAAGGCCTTGCTCAGCCGGTCGCGATAGAGGCGGTGGAGGGAGTTGGCGTTCGGCTTCATGAAATACGCGAGCAGCAGGAAGACGATGCCGATCGCCGCATAGACGAGCGCCGGGGGCTCGACGGGCAGCGGGAAGGGGGCACTGAGCTTAAGGGCGGCGGCACGCAGCGCGAGACGCTGGATGACGATCGGAGCGTGGGCGAGTCCTGGAAAGATCGCATCCGCCGCCGCGGGCGGCGCGGCGGTCGCCGCGCCGGCTGCTCCTGACGCGCAGGGGAGACCGCCCTCGAAGCTGAGATTGCCGGAGAACGCGCCCGCGACCGGTCCGCCGGGCGCCTGAAACGTGACGGCCCCGGAGACCGGCTGCCCCACACACGGAAGCTCCGGCGGCGGCAACTTCGGCGTATAGATGATGCCCCAGTAGGAGAGGTAGAGGTAAGCCACCCAGAGGAGGAGCGGCAGCGCCGCTCCCGCAAGCCAGACCGCGGCCCGCGCGAGCACACCTGCGACGATCGATTTCATGCCGGAGCGGCCGGCCGTGTCGTTGAGCAGCGCGCCGAGCTGCTTCCTGAAAAACATGACTAGAGCCGCGATCGGCGCGGTGGCCGCAGCGAGATACTGGACCCAGTTCGCGACGACGGCGCCGATGATGCTGCCGTTTTGCGTCGTCGGCTCGCCCTTGATCCGAAACATCTCCGAAATCACGAAGGGCTGTAGCTCGAAGAAGAATACTGCCGCGGTCAGCAGGAGATAGAGAACCGCGAGCCCCGGCAGCCAGCCCGCGACCCGCTCGCGCCAGTCGACCGCGCGCTGGTAGTTGCGGAACTCCGAGCGTTCATTCTGCGGCAGAAACGAGCGGAAGAGCGCCCAGAGGAAGAAAAGCAGCAGCCCCAAGAGCGCGAGCACGATCGAGACGCCGAAATGCTGGAAAGGTATCCAGCTCAAAGCGAAGCGGAGAAAATGCGCGCCGGTCAGATCGGCGGATGTCGGGTTGATCTCGATCGTCACCGCCGCCGCAATCAGCAGCACCGGGATGACGAAGCCGAGATTCGCCGTCAGGCCGCGCAGCACGATCGCCACGCTGGTCAGCACGTCGCGAAGGCCGAAGGGGATCAGGAAGTTCGAGTAGTTGCGGATCTGGCCGACCGCGTCCGTGTCGCGGATATCGGAGGCGGGTGGAGTGTCGCGCCGCGGAGGCGCGCCGAAGACGAAGTCGCCCTTTGTCTTGGTCATGGTGGCGACCATCGAGCCGCCGACATAGCCGCCGCCCGACACCGTCGACAGGTAGTCGACGTTGTTGATGACCCCGAACGCATTGAGGGCCTGCAGCGCCCCGAGCGAGAAGGCCGCCGAGCGCACCCCGCCACCTGAGAGCGCCAGACCGACCGCCTTCGTCACCTCCCTGGGCTCCCAGGGAATTTCGGGCCTCTCCCGCTCAAGCTTTTCGTTCAGTGCCGCGATGCGCGCATTGATTGCGTCGAGCTCCGCTGGAAAGACCTCGACCCAGAATTGCTCCGCGCCCTTCCCCGCGATGCGTTCGGGCGTTCGAAGCTCCCCGGTCGCGCCTGCCATCGCTTCCCTCCCCCCAATCGCGACCAAGGGTAGTATGAGGGAGCACAGAATTTCAATCGGAAGCGCGGCGCCCGGCAAAACGGCAGCATCATCGGCGCCGCCCGAAGCAGCGGCTAGGCGCTCTCCAGCGCGTCAAGTTCGGAGATCAGCCGTTCGATCACCGACAGCCCCATGCCCCAGAATCCGGGATCGCTCGCATCGAGGCCGAAGGGCTTCAGAAGCTCGCGATGGTGCTTCGTGCCGCCAGCCCTGAGCATGGCGAAGTACTTTTCCTGGAAGCCGCTCTCGGCATTCTCGTAGACGGCATAGAGCGAGTTCACCAGGCAATCCCCGAAGGCGTAGGCGTAGACGTAGAAGGGCGAATGGATGAAGTGCGGCACGTAAGCCCAGAAGGTCTCGTAGCCCGGCCCGAGGTGGATCGCCGGCCCGAGGCTCTCGCCCTGAACCTCAAGCCAGAGCGCGCCGAGTTGCTCGGCGGTGAGTTCGCCTTGCTGCCGCTCTGTGTGGACGCGGCGCTCGAACACATAGAAGGCGATCTGTCGCACCACTGTGTTGATCATGTCCTCGACCTTGGCGGCGAGCATGATCTTCCGCTCGCGCTTGTCCTTGGCCTTGTCGAGCATGGCGCGGAAGGTCAGCATCTCGCCGAAGACGCTCGCCGTCTCGGCAAGCGTCAGCGGCGTTTGCGACATGAGCAGACCCTGATCGGCGGCAAGCACCTGGTGCACGCCGTGGCCAAGCTCATGCGCGAGCGTCATCACGTCGCGCGTCTTGCCCTGGTAGTTCAGGAGCACGTAAGGGTGCACCGACGGCACCGTCGGATGCGCGAAGGCGCCGGGCGCCTTTCCCGGCCGGGTCGGCGCATCGATCCAGTTCCTGTCGAAGAAGTTTTTGGCGATCGCCGCCATCTCCGGCGCGAAATCGGCATAGGCTGAAAGCACCGTCTCTTGCGCCTCCTCCCAGCGGACGCGGCGATCGATCGTGTCCGGCAGCGGCGCGTTGCGGTCCCAGAACTCCAGCCGCTCCTTGCCGAGCCAGCGCGCCTTCAAGGCATAGTAGCGGTGCGAAAGCCTCGGATATGCGTCGCGGACGGCGGAGACCAGCGCTTCCACCACCTCCGGCTCGACGCGGTTCGAAAGATGCCGCGCCGCCGCGACATCCTTGAAGCCGCGCCATTCGTCGGAGATCGACTTGTCCTTGGCGAGCACGTTGGTGATCTGCGTGAAGAGGCGAAGATTGTCCTTGAACACCGCGGCGAGCGCATCGGCCGCGGCGTGCCGACGCTCTTCGTCGGGATGGACGAGGCGGTCCAGTGTGCGCTCAAGTGGCAGCTTCTCGCCTTCGATGTCGAAGCGCAGGCCCGCGAGCGTCTCGTCGAAAAGCCGGCTCCACGCCGCCCTTCCCGTCACCGACTTCTCGTGGAAGAGCCGCTCGATCTCATCGTCGAGCTGATAGGGCCGCTCGAGTCTGAGATCCTCGATCCACGGCCGGTAGATGGCGAGCGACGGGTCTTTGAGCGCCGTTTCCAGCGTCGCGTCGTCGAGGCGGTTCAGTTCAAGGGGAAAGAACAGAAGCTTGGTCGAGATGGCGGTCAGCTTGTCCTGCAGGTCGCCATAGAACTTGGCGCGCGCCGCATCCGACGTGTCGCCCGAATAAATGAGCCCCGCGAAGCTCCCGAGCCGGCCGAGGATTTCGTCGATGCGCTCGAATTCCCGAACCGCCTCGGCGAGCGCGGCACCACCCTCCGGCGTCTCGGCAAGCGCCTTCAACTGCCCCTTGTAGCGCGCCTCGAATGCCTGGCTCGCTTCCGCCCCGCGCTGCAAGTCCCCGGCGACTTCCGGTGCGTTCATACTGGGATAAAGGTCGGAGAGGTCCCAGACCGGGAGTGCTCCAAGATCGTCCTCCTCCGCTTCCGTTTTTGCTTTTGCTCGGCGCGCCTTTATCGCCACTTGCGTCCTCCTCCTCGACCGTCCGCCGCAGATAGGATGCAATCAGCTTCAATGCGAGCGCTAAGACGATCTTAACCCTGGCCGGAGAAAGTCCACGCTTCTGTTCGGCGCCGGAATCGGCCCCCCTCCTCGCACGGAAGGTGAAATGGCAGCACACGTTCTGGTCGTCGACGACGATCCCATCGAACGCCGCCGCATCGAGGACATTCTCAAGAAGCAGGGCCACACCGTCGAAAGCGCCGCGAGCGGCGAGGCGGCGCTCGCGCGCGTGGAAGAATCGAAGGCCGCGCCCATCTCGGCGATGATCCTCGACCTCGTCATGCCCGATCTCGACGGCATGGCGGTGCTGGAGCGGCTGTCTCGCCGGGCTTCCGCCGTTCCGGTGATCGCGCAGACCTCACCCGGCGGGATCGACGCCGGCGCCTCGGCGATGCGGATCGGCGCGCTGGATTTTCTGGTGAAGCCGGCGGAGCCCGAACGCATCCGCGCCTCGCTCGCCAATGCGCTCAAGGTGAGCGCGCTCGAGCAGGAAGTGCTGAAGATGCGGCTCGGGCGCTCCGGCACCCTCGGCCTCGACGATATCGCGATGCGCTCGCCCTCCATGGAACGCGTGCGCCAGCTCGCCGAGCGCGCCGCGCGCTCATCGATCCCCGTCTTGATCGAGGGGGAGCGCGGCGTCGGCAAGGAGTTCCTCGCCCGCGCCATCCATGCATCGAGCGCGCGCCGCGGGCGCCCGTTCGTGTGCCTGCGCTGTGACGACGCCGGCACGGATGCCGGCGCGCTGCTTTTTGACGGCGATGCGAATGCCGCGCGCCCTGGCGCCAGCATCTCCGCGGCGGGCGGCGGGACGCTCTTCCTGGACGAGATCGGCTCGCTCGCGAGCGCCGGCCAAGCGGCGCTTTCCGACATGCTTGCTGGCGAGCAGACGGGCAAGCCGCATGCCCTTCCCGGCGACGTGCGCCTGGTCGCGACAAGCGGCCGGCGGCTGATCGACCTGATCGCGGAGCGCGGGTTTAGCGAAGCCTTGTTTCACCGCTTGAATGTCTTGCCGATCTGGGTTCCGCCGCTGCGCGAGCGGCGCGCCGACATCGCCGACCTTGCGCGGCGCTTCCTGGTGCGAATCACCGCCGAGGCGGGGCGTTCCGACATCGCCGCGATCTCCGATGCCGCGATGCGGCTTCTGATGCAGCACGACTGGCCGGGGAACATCCGTGAGCTTGAGCGCACGATCTTCCGCGCCGTGATGTTTGCCGACAGCGGCGAGCTTCAGCCCGGCGACCTGCCCTCGCTCGGCGGTCAGCGTCGCTCGACAAATCCCAACGCAGATCAAAACGATGTGAGGGCTGCGGCAGAGTGGCAACGCGCTGTTGCAGATCAGGGACAGTCGGCCGCGGAACCAGCCGCCGCGCACGCCCCCCGCACTGACAGTCGCGGCATGGCGCGTTATGGTGTGGCCCGACTCCTCGACGAGCGCGGCGAGATGCGGCCGTTCGAAGTCCTGGAGCAGGAAGTGATCCGGTTTGCGATCGATCACTATGGCGGCCGCATGAGCGAAGTGGCACGCCGCCTCGGGATTGGACGCTCGACGCTTTATAGGAAGATCAAGGATTACGGGATCGCACCGGAATCCATCGCATCCTGAACGGGAAGCCGAGCACGGGCGTCTTGTCCGCAGCGGAGAAGCTCGAAATGAAGTTGTTGCGTATCATAACCCTCTTCTGCGCCCTTGCGGCGCTCGCCGCGCCGGCCTTCGCCCGCACCGATATCGGCGATCCGCGATGGACCACGCAGGTGATCTCGGACCAGGCGCAGGCCGTCCGCTCGCTGCTCAGCGCGGAGACCGACGCCGACGACCCGATCGAGAAGCGCGTGCTCGAAGGCGTGCGCGACTTCTATGCAAGCCACGATTTCGCGCTCGCCTGGCTCAGCGGTCACGAAGCGACGCCGCAGATGCAGGCGCTGCGCCGGGCCATGGACGGCGCTGCCGCCTACGGCCTCGATCCCGCCTCCTACCGCACCGCGGATTTCAAGCCGAGCTATCCCGACGATCTCGACGAACTGGCGCGTGCAGATGTCGGCTTCAGTCGCGCAGTGGCGCGCTTCGTCACCCACATCGCCTCAGGCCGTATCGAGCCGAGCGACATCAGCGAGCTGATCTCGCTTGAGCCGCAGCGCCCCGACGTCACCGACGTGCTCTCGCGCCTTCCCGGATCGTCCGACGTCACGGCGGACCTTGCGAGCTACGAGCCGCAGGAGCCGCAATACGCGGCGTTGAAGCTCGCGCTCGCCAAGCTTCGCACCACCAGCGATCAAGAGCGCATCGTCATTCCCGACGGCGATCTCTTGAAGGCCGGCGAGACGGATGACCGCGTGCCCCTGCTGCGCACCCGTCTCGATGTCCCGCTTGCCGACGGTCCCGATCAGAGCATCTATGACGACGCGATCGTCGCGGCGGTGAAGGACTTTCAGCACGAGCATCACCTGACTCCCGACGGCATCGTCGGACCGAACACGCTTGCGGCGTTGAACGGCAAGAGCCGCGAGGAGCAGATCGCCGCGGTGATCACCAACCTTGAGCGCTGGCGCTGGATGCCGCACGACCTCGGCGACTTCCATGTCATCGTCAACGTGCCGGAGTTCAGAGTCCGCGTCGTCAGCAACAACGAAGTGGTTCACGCGACGCGAGTGATCGTCGGCAAGCCGACCAACCGCACTCCGACCTTCGCCAGCGCGATCCGCTACATCATCGTCAATCCCTATTGGAACGTGCCGGTCTCGATCGTCAGGAACGAGATGCTTCCGGAGATCCGCGCCAATCCCTATGGATATTTCGCCAACGGCCAGTACGAGGTCTTCGCCAGGATCAACGGGCGCTACCGGCAGGTCAGCCCGACCGCGATCGATTGGCAGGTGACGCCGGCGACCGCAGTGCACATCCGCCAAGTCCCCGGCGACCGCAACGCGCTCGGCCGCATCAAGTTCATGTTCCCGAATCAGGACTCGGTCTATTTGCACGACACCCCGTCGAAGGGGCTCTTCCAGCGAGACTATCGCGCCCTGAGCCACGGCTGCGTGCGGGTGCAAAACCCCATGGACTTCGCCGACGCCATCCTTCCGGTCGCGGCGCCAAAATGGAACTCCGCGAAGCTTGAGAGCCTCTACGGCAACACAGAGCGGCGGGTGAACCTCGACACGCCGGTTCCCGTCTATCTCGCCTATTTCACGGCGGTTGCGGCCCCCGACGGCGAGCTGACCCAGTTCAACGACATTTACGGCTACGATGCCGCGATGAGCGCTGCGCTGAGCTCCTAGGCCCCCAAGCCGCGGCATCGGCCAGTTTTGGCCGGTAACCTTGCCCACATTCCGCCATACTGGGCCGGCCTGCGCCGCAATTCTGCCATAGCCCGATTTTTAATTCGCGGTTAATCAAGCTAAGCGACGATTTCGTCCAGAATCTCGGGGATTGGGCGACCCCCAAGAAAGAGGGCGACCGCGTTTTGAGATATCCGACCGCGCCTGTATCGATCGGTGTGTCCGTCGGGCTTGCGATCAGCCTTTTTCTCGCATCCGTCATCGCCGTTCCCGGCGGCTTCGCCCAATCGCGCGAGCCGGACAAGACGCTGAAGCTCTTCTTCGGCCACACGGGCGAGCGCGGCGAGTTCACCTTCAAGCGCAACGGCCACTACGACCGCGCCGAGCTCAACCGGATCAATCACTTCCTGCGCGACTGGCGCAGGAACGAAGAAACCCACATGGATCCGCAGCTGCTCGATCTCGTCTGGGCGATCTACCAGGAGAGCGGCTCGCATGATTACATCCACGTCGTCTCCGCCTATCGCTCACCTGCGACCAACGAGATGCTGCGCAGTCGCTCCCGTGGCGTCGCGAAGAACAGCCAGCACAGACTGGGTCGGGCGATGGACTGGTTCCTTACCGACGTGCCGCTCGCCAAGCTCCGCGCCATCGCCATGAAGATGCAGGGCGGCGGCGTCGGCTACTACCCGCGTTCGGGCTCGCCCTTCGTTCACACCGACACCGGCAGCGTGCGCGCCTGGCCGCGCATGTCGCGTCAGCAGCTCCTCGCGCTTTTCCCGAACGGCAACACGCTGCATCTCCCCGCCGACGGCAAGCCGCTGCCCGGCTATGAGCAGGCGGTCGCCCGCCGCCAGAGCGGCAACATGCAGCTCGCCTATCTCGACAGCGGCGAGGAGCGCGACACGACCAAGCAAGCGGCCGGCCCCGGCATCCCGACGAACTGGCTGACGCGCGTCTTCGCGAGCAACGACCAGAATGGCGCGAGCGACCAGACAGGCACGGGCGACCAGGCCGACGAAGATGTCGCCGACGCCTCGTCGGCATTGGATCAGACGCAAGGGTCCACCGCTGGCGACCAGCCGCAGGTCGATCTCGCATCAGCAGAGGTGACGGATTCGCGGATACCGAGACCGCGGCCGGCGAGCCAGATGGAGGTTGCGCTGGCGGCGCTGCATCCGGCCGACCAGGAGACGGGCGTCACGCTTGAGACACCGGCGCTGCCACACGCCCGGCCGACACTTTTCCCGAACGGCCTCGGCAATCAGCCGGCGACGGCCGAGGATGCGATCGCGGCGCTGACGGCGCGCATGGACACGTTCGGGCCATTGAGCGGCGGAACTGCGAGCACGCCGTCGACCGAGCTTGCCTATGCCTCGTTGCAGCCGACATTCCCCTCCGAAGCCGACCGCGCGATCCTGACGGCGTTCGCAGCCGCCGACGACGGCTCGGTCGGCAAGGCCGATCCGGCCCTGGTGGCAGCGATCCGGGCACGCGCCGGGGTGGCGCCGACGAGAGAAGAGGCGGCGCCGATCGTCATCGCCGCCAACGACACGGGCACAGGCGCCAACCAGGGCGCGGTTCTTCTGCCCGCGGGCATTTCGCCGCAGGACGAGGATTCGCTCGCCGATCTGATCCATACCCCCGCGGCCACCAACTCAGACGAGGCGCAGCTCGCAATGCCCTCGCCGCAGTCGACGCTCTACGACGTGCCCGAGGGCGCCGCGCAAGTTGCCGATCTTCGCGGCGATTCCGGGCCTCCCGTCGATCGCTTCTCGCGCACGCCCGCGCACGGCGACGCGAACCAGGGCTTCTTCTCCAGGCTGATCGCAACCCTGATCGAATAGGCTGTTGCGCTCGCGCAACGTGCCCTCACCTTCGTCAAGCCGACGATTTCGCTCCCATCCTGTGCGTGTTACACAGAAATCGGGGTTGGGGAACTCGTCTGGTGCGTGCGCTTCTTCTCATAACGGGCGGATTGATCGCGCTGACGCCGGCCGTCGCAAAGGCCGAATTCCAGATTTCGGCCTATGGCGGCGCCAACACTGCCAACGCGAGCGACATCACCGTCAAGGGGTCGCAGAGCGTCGACGGGACGTACAACATCGACTGGTTCGGCGCATCCTTTGAGATGCCTCCTTATTGGGGCGTGCGCGGCACCTGGTGGCTCACCGACTTCAACCATCCGAACTGGGGCGTCGCCTTCGACTACACCCACGCCAAGGTGAAGGCACCGCTCGACAACATCCCGTTCTCGCATCTGGAATTCACCGACGGCCTGAACCTCGGCACGCTGAACGTGCTCTACCGGATGCCGGTCACCAACCGCTTCACGCTTTATGCCGGCGCCGGCGCCGGCGCCTCGGTTCCGCATGTCGAGGTCAAGACCATCCCACCGCAGGGCACGACCTGGAACTATCAGCTTGCCGGCCCGACCGTTCAGGCAATGATCGGCGCCAGCGTCAATGTCGTGAAGCACGTCTCGCTCTTCGCCGAATACAAGGCGAACTATTCGTGGAATGACACGGACCTCGTCGGCGGCGGGACGCTCGACACCAACGTCCTGACGCATCAATTCGCCGTCGGGGTCACCGTCTCGTTCGGCGGACCGTAGCGGAAGCGCCGGCCGCCGCAGATCGCGGGCCGAGTCGACCCGATCCCGGCCGGCTGCTATCACAGCCGCCATGGCAGCCGACCTCGAGCAAGGACCGCCCCGGGCGCCCTTTGCAGGCGATGTGCTTAGCGGCGCGCAGGCGCGGTTTGCGCTGCGCCGAAACCTCGCCGCGTCACACCGGCTGATCCGGCACCGGCGCCGCGACGATCGCTTCCGCGTCGTTCCCTATGACCTGCTGCAAATCGCGAATGCAGCGACGCTGTTCGTGACGGCGCTGGCGATCCTCGCCATTCTGCTCGACCCGTATTTTCTCGACTGGCAGGCGACGCTGCCGCAGGGGCTCGTCGACTTCTTCGGCATCGGGACCACGTTGGGAAAATCGGGCTGGATCCTCGTTTTGACCGGGCTCTTCTTCATCCTCGCCGCCTCGCTTGACGCAAGCGCACTCCGCGCTCGCTTCAAGGTCAGGCGCACGCTGCGCGCGCTTGCCGCCGGTTACGTGTTTCTCGCCGTCGCGCTTTCCGGGATCATCGCCAATCTCAGCAAATACGTGATCGGCCGCGCGCGCCCAAAACACTTCGCCGACGCCGGCAGTTTCTCCTTCGACTTCATGAGCGGCGACTTCAAGCTGGGCGAGCTTCCCATCCGGCCACGCCACGACAGCCTTCGCGCTCGGCGTCGCGCTGGCATTGCTCTTTCCGCGGCTTCGCTGGGTCTTTCTCTGCCTCGGCTTCTGGATCGCGGTGAGCCGCCTCGTCACCCGCGCGCACTATCCCTCCGACGTGCTCGCCGGCGCCGTGCTCGGCGGCCTGACGGCATGGCTCGTCGCGCGCGCCTTCGCGCGCCGCCGCCTGATCTTCGGCTTCAACCAGAAGGGCGGCCTGATCCGCCGCAAGGGCGCGTCGGGCCGCTTGGCCTGATCGCGCCCGGACCGCGCTATTCGGCGGCCTCGGCGGCCGGCGGCAGCATGCCGAGCGCGTGCATGTAGAGGTCGAGCAGTGCCTCCTCCTCCTGCCGCTCGGCGGTGTCCTTCTTCCTGAGCCGGATCACCTGCCGCATGACCTTGGTATCGAAGCCCTGCCCCTTGGCTTCGGCGAAGACATCGCGGATGTCGTCGGCGATGCCCTTCTTCTCCTCTTCGAGGTGTTCGATGCGCTCGACGAACGACCTCAATTGCCCCGCCGCGACACCGCCCGTTTCGGCCATCTTGATACTCCTTGCCTTTGCCCGCGGGCGTGCCCCTCCGGCCGCTAAAGGTCAACATCGGCGCGGGCGCAATCCTCACTATCCAAAGGTCAGCCGTGCGCGGGGCGATTCTTTTCGAACGCGGCCTTGACGTCGGGCGAAGTCTCGCCCTGGTATTTCTTCTGCCAGTCGGCATAGGGCATGCCGTAGACGATCTCGCGGCTCTCCTCCTTGGAGAGCGCGATGCCCTTCTCCTCCGCCGCGTCCCGATACCAGTTCGACAGGCAGTTCCGGCAGAAGCCGGCGAGGTTCATCAGGTCGATATTCTGCACGTCGGTGCGCTCGCGAAGATGCGCGACGAGCCGACGGAAGGCCGCCGCCTCAAGCGCCGTCTGCGTGGCATCGTCGAATTTGGGCATCGGCATCTCCTCTCAGGCATCTCGTTCAGGCGTCGTCCGAATGCGAGCCGTAATTGCGAATCATGTGAAGCTCCGGATCGGATCGGATCTCGCGCAGGATCGGCTCGAGCCTATCCGCCCATTCCAACACCCCGGCCGGCTCCTCGATCAGATCGTTGCGCACCTCCAGCAGTCCGTGGGCGAGCCCGCGGCACGTGCCATGTCTGTACATGGTGTCGTTCCTGAGCGAACCCAAATAGGGCTCGTTGTCGCCGACATGCAGCCCGTGCTCGGCGCCGAGCCGATCGAGCAGCAGATGCGCGAAGCGCGGGTCCTTGTCCCACAGAATTCCCGCATGCCAGGGGCGCCGCATTCCCTTCCAGACCGGCGTGTAGGAGTGGATGGATAGAAGCACGGGCGGCTTTCCGGCTGCCACCATGGCGTCGATCACCCGCTCGACCGCCGCGTGATAGGGCCGGTAGAAGCGCGTGAGCCGGCGCTCCCGCTCATCGCCGTCGACGGCGGCATTCCCCGGCACGATGGCGCCGTCCGAAAGCCGCATGATCAGCGTCGGATCGTCCTCGCCGCGGTTCGGATCGATGATCAGCCGCGAGAAGCGGGTCAGGATCGCCGGCGCACGCAGCCGCTCGGAGAGCATCCGCCCGAGCGCGCCGGCGCCGATATCGTAGGCGATATGGCGGTGAAGCTCGGCCGGCGGCAGGCCGAGGTTCTGAAACTCCGGCGGAATAACGTTGCTCGCATGGTCGACCAGAATGAGCAGCCCGCCGTCGAGGTCGCCGTCGAGCACGTCGTACGCGTCCGATCGTGCGAGCGCGCCGGCGTCAGCCGGACTTGATTTCTGCATCGAAGCCTCGGGAAATGCTCAGGTACGGCTCGCGAGGAGCCGCGAAACCATGATAGGAGCTGCGCCTTCCGGCTGCCAGTCCGAACGCCGGTTTCCGCAACACCAGTCCCGCACGTATGGTCGCGCCCGCCCCACGCCTCTCCGCAGCCGCCGATCCCGCGCTGGTGGCGTTCTTCGCGCTCGTGGCGGGTGCGATGGCGATGGGGATTTCACCGGTCTTCGTGCGCTTCGCCGAGGTCGGCCCTTTCACCAGCGCGTTCTGGCGCGTGGCGCTGGCGCTTCCGGCGCTCTGGCTGTGGTCGCAGGTCGAGCACTCGCCCGCGAACGCAAAGCCCGACAAGTCGGCTCGCATTTCCGTCATCCTCGCCGGCCTGCTCTTCGGTGGCGACCTCACCTTCTGGCACCTCGCCATCATGAAGACATCCGTCGCCAACGCCACCTTTCTCGCCACGCTCGCGCCCGTCTGGGTGGTGATCGGGTCGGGCGTCTTCCTCGGCGAGGCGGTGGAGCGGAAGGTGTTCGTCGGTCTCGCGCTCTGCCTCGCCGGCGCGGCGGCGCTGATCGGCGACACCTGGTCGTTCAACCCGGCGCAGCTCGACGGCGATTTCTGCGGCGTCGCCACGTCGTTCTTCTTCGGCGCCTATTTTCTGGCGGTCCGCCGCGCCCGCCGCGTCTACGGCGCCGGCCGCACGCTTTTCCTTTCAAGCCTCATCACCGCGATCATGCTGCTCGTCGAAGCGCTGGTGATCGAGGACATGATGTGGCCGCTGACATTCGTCGGCGTAGCGGCGCTCTTCGCCTTGGCGCTCGTCAGCCATGTCGGCGGCCAGGGCCTGCTTGCCTTCGCTCTTGGGCATCTGCCGGCGGCGTTCTCCGCGCTCGTGATCTTCCTTGAAGCAGTAGCGGCGGCCTGCCTCGCCTGGCTCATCCTCGGCGAGGCGATCGGACCGATCCAGGCGGTGGGCGCGGTGGCGATCTTCGCCGGGATCAGCGTCGCAAGGCCTCGACGCACGGCATGAAATCGTCCGGCATGACGGCGCGCGCGCTCTGCAGAGAAATGTTCGACGCCGCGGTGGCGCGGGCGCAACCATCGCTCTGCTTGCCGCCCAACCTGCCGCCGCCGCCGCGCGGCCGGCTGATCGTGCTCGCCTGCGGCAAGTCGGGGGCCACTCTCGCCGAGGCCTGCGAGGCGCACTACCTCGAGGGCAGGCTAATCGCGCCTGAACGGCTCGTCGGGATCGCCGTCACGCGCCGCGGCTATGGGAGGCCGCTCAAGCGCATCCGCTGCGTCGAGGCGGGGCATCCAGTCCCCGACCAGGCCGGGCTCGACGGAACCGCCGAGGTGCTGAGGCTTGCCGCCGAAGCCGGCCCGGACGACCTCGCGCTGATCCTTCTTTCAGGCGGCGGCTCAGCCAACTGGATCGCGCCGGCCGACGGCATCACGCTTGTCGACAAGCAAGGCCTGACCAAGGCGCTCCTCCGATCGGGCGCACCGATCTCCGATATCAACACCGTGCGCAAGCACCTCTCACGCATCAAGGGCGGCAGGCTCGCCGTGCTTCTTCATCCGGCGAAATCGCTGGCGCTCGCGATCTCCGACGTGCCGGGCGACGACCCTTCGACGATCGCCTCCGGCCCGACTGTCCCCGACCCGACGACAGCGGCCGACGCGCTCGCGGTCTTCAAGCGATTTGCGATCTCGGTCCCGCCCAAGGTCCGCGCCGTGCTTCTGGGGCCGGCTGGCGAGACACCGAAGCCCGGCGACCCGGTCTTCGCCACGACAACGCTCAAGATCATCGCCCGCCCGGCGGACTCGCTCGAAGCCGCCGCCGCGGTCGGGAGAAATGCCGGCTACGATGTCGTCATGCTTGGCGACGCGCTCGAAGGTGAAGCCGCCGAGATCGGCCGCGCACATGCGGAGATGGCGCTTCAGGCACGGCGCGCCGGGCGGCGAGTGATCTTCCTCTCCGGCGGAGAGCTGACCGTCACGATAAAGGGCGACGGCGAGGGCGGCCCCAACCAGGAATACACGCTGGCGCTTGCCGAGCGGCTCGCCGGCGAAAGCGGCATCACGGTGCTCGCCGCCGACACGGACGGCACCGACGGCGGAAGCGGCCTTGCAACCGATCCGGCCGGTGCCTTTGCCGACGAATCAACCATAGCGCGCGCCGAGCGGATGGGCCTCAATGCCGCCAATTTCTTGAAAAATAACAATTCGACGCGATTCTTCGAGCAACTCGGCGACCTCCTCGTCACCGGGCCGACGGGAACCAATGTCAACGACTGCCGCTGCCTGATCGTTGACAAGAGAAACGCTGACGGGCAATAAAATTAAGGACTTGGTAGGTATGCGCCCAACGGAGAAGGGTGGGGCCATGAAGCTTCTCCGCAACAGCGGAATTATTGCCCTCCTGTTCGCTGCCTGCCCATTTCTCACCACTCCTTCCAAAGCCGATCTTCGCGTCTGCAACAAGACGACAAGCCGCGTCGGCATCGCCATCGGCTACAAGGGCGATCGCGAGTGGACCACCGAGGGCTGGTGGACTGTCGATGCCGACAGCTGCGCGACGCTGCTCCCCGGCCCGCTCGTCGGCCGCTACTACTACATGTACGCCGTCGACTACGATCAGGGCGGCGAATGGGGCGGCAGCAGCGCCTTCCTATGCACGCAGGAGAAGGAGTTTACGATTCACGGCGTGAACGACTGCGTGGCACGCGGCTATCAGCGCACCGGATTCTACGAAGTCGACACCGGCAGTCAGGAAAGCTGGACAATACAGCTGACAGAACCGACCAGCCGGGGTATCGGAGGGCGATGAGACGCCGGCGCAAGATAAAGATCCTCGCGACACTCGGACCTTCGTCCTCTACTCCCGAAACGATCGATCAGCTTTTCCGCGCCGGCGCCGATCTCTTCCGCATCAACATGAGCCACACCTCGCACGATCAGATGCGGGAGCTGGTCGATTTCATCCGCGGTGTCGAGAAGGCGCATGACCGCCCGATCGGCATCGTTGCCGATCTGCAGGGGCCGAAGCTCAGAATCGGCAAGTTTGCCAACCAGAGCATCGAGCTCACCAAGGGCCAGACATTCACCCTGGACAGCGACAAGACGCCGGGCACGACGGAGCGCGTGATGCTGCCGCACCCGGAGATCTTCGCGGCGCTTGAGCCCGGCCACGCGGTGCTCCTGAACGATGGGCGGGTGCGGCTGAAGGTCTTGGAAGTGAGCCGCGACAAGGCGGTGACGGAAGTCGTCGAGGGACGCGAGCTTTCCGACCGCAAGGGCGTGAGCCTGCCCGACACGCTTATCCGCTCCGGTGCGCTGACCGACAAGGACCGCCAGGACCTCGATGCCGTGCTCGCAGCCGACGTCGACTGGGTGGCGCTGTCCTTCATCCAGCGCCCGGACGACATCGCCGACGCGCGCAAGACCGTGCAGGGCCGCGCCGGCATCATGGCAAAAATCGAAAAGCCGCAGGCCGTGCATCAGCTCGACAGCATCATGGAGCTCGCCGACGGCGTGATGGTGGCGCGCGGCGATCTCGGCGTGGAGATGCCGCTCGAAGCCGTGCCCGGCGTGCAGAAGCAGATCACCCGTATGGCGCGGCGGCTCGGCAAGCCGGCGGTGGTTGCGACGCAGATGCTGGAGAGCATGATCTCCGCCCCTGTGCCAACGCGCGCCGAGGTTTCCGACGTCGCGACGGCCGTCTTCGAAGGCGCCGACTGCGTCATGCTGTCGGCGGAATTGGCGGCCGGCGAGTATCCGGTCGAGGCCGTGGCGACGATGAACCGCATCGCCGAGGCGGTGGAGCGCGACAAGGTCTATCCGACGATCATCCATGCGCAGCGCCCGGAACCGGAATCGACCGGCGCCGACACGATAACCTCCGCCGCCCGCCAGATCGGCGAGACGCTCGGGCTCGCGGCGATCGTCTGCTACACCTCCTCCGGCTCGACCGGCATGCGCGCCTCGCGCGAGCGGCCGAGCGTTCCGGTGATCGCGCTCTCGCCGGTGCGTCACACGGCGCGCCGGCTGTCGCTCGCCTGGGGGCTGCATTGCGTCGAGACGCCGGATGCCAACGACGTCGACGACATGGTGGACCGCGCCTGCGCCATCGCCTACCGCGAAGGCTTCGCGCAGCCCGGCCAGCGCGTCATCATCTCGGCCGGCGTTCCATTCGGCACGCCGGGTGCAACGAACATCCTGCGCATCGCCTTCGTCGCACCGGACGGGAAGTCGGGAATCTAAGGAGCGACGTACCGGCGACGGTGGCGCTTCTGCGAAATGGCACGCTTAGATCGCCGGGCCGGCGGTCTCCTTCTCCAGCTCGTCGAGCGACTCCCGCACCTTGTCGAGCAGCGGATCGATGTCGAGCGCCCGCTTGAAGACGAGGATCGCTTCGCGCTTGCGGTCCATCGCCTGGAGAATTGTTCCGAGGCCCGCGAGAGCCTCGAAATGGCGCGGCTGAAGCGCCAACGTCTCGCGGATGTCGGACAGCGAACCGCCCAGATCCTGGGTCATGAAGTGCACGGTTGCGCGCTTGTTCCAGGCCTCGGCGAAATCCGGCTGCAGCGCAATCACCTGGTCGAGGATGTCGAGCGCCTCCGGGTAGTTCTGCTCATCCGTCGCCGCCGCCGCCCAGGACATCAGAAGATCGGCGGTCGGGCTTCCGGACTCCCCGAAGCGGCGCAGGATTTCCCTTTCGATCCGCTTGCCGGCGGGGAGGTCGGCATTCTCCTTCAGCTTGTCGAAGAGGTCGTCGAGCGGGAGCCCAGCGATGACGCGCGGAGTGAGGATCGGCGCCGCATCGTCAGTCGCGGCCCGCACCGGAGAAGCGGCGCAAAGCACGACGAGGAGCAAGGCCGAAATGAGCCGACTCATGAACCGGAAAGTAGGCTGGCCCGGGGATAACGTCAAAACACGATCGCTGGCGGACGTGCGGCCCGTCGGGTCGGGCGGCTCAGCCCTGGCGGGCTTTGAAGCGCTTCTGCGTCTTGTTGATGATGTAGACGCGGCCCTTGCGGCGAACCAGGCGGTTGCCGCGATGGCGGTTCCTGAGCGACCTGAGCGAATTCCTGATCTTCATCTGATCCGTCCCGCGCGGCCTCCGCGGGCAGCGCCAAATTGCAAGCGCTGCACATAGGGAAGGCGGGGCGGAAATGTCAATGCCGGCGGAGCGTTAAACCGGCTCCAATCCGGCCCCCAATCCAGGTTCTGGGGCCGACTTTTCGTTCGATACACGCACATTGACCAGGCAGCGGAAGAGGTCCTCGTCGCGGATCAGGCCGGAGATCGGGCCGTTCCCGCGCACCACGAAGGGTCCGCTGTGCTTGAGCCGCGCGTCGATCAGGGCGCGAAGCGGCGTGTCCTCGGCGACGGTGATGAAGGCGCGGTGCGGCGCTGCAGTCCACCTCTTCGAGCGTGATCACCGGAACGGCCTCGCCCTCGCGCCGCCCCTCGCCCGCGGCGGTCAGCGTCAGCTCGTCGTCGATCTGCACCGCGCCATCGGCACCGGTTCGCGGTAGCGTCGCGAAGGGTGTCATGATCTCCTGCGCGCGCAAGACATTCAGCGGGTTCATGTGCGCCACGAAGTCGCGCACGTAGTCGCTCGACGGATTGAGCACGATATCCTGCGGGGTGCCGACCTGCACGATCTCGCCGCCCTCCATGATGGCAATGCGCGAACCGATCTTCAGCGCCTCGTCGAGATCGTGGCTGACGAAGATGATCGTGCGGTTGAGCTTCTTCTGGAGCTCGATCAGCTCGTCCTGCAGGCGCACCCGGATCAACGGGTCGAGCGCTGAGAACGGCTCGTCCATCAGCAGGATCGGCGCGGCGGTGGCGAAGGCGCGCGCCAGCCCGACGCGTTGCTGCATGCCGCCGGAAAGCTCGTGCACGCGCTTGTCGCCCCAGCCCGTCAGGCCCACGAGGTCGAGCTGCTCCTTGACGCGCTCCGTGCGCATGGCGCGCGACATGCCGTCAAGCTCGAGCCCGAGCGCGACATTGTCGTTGACGGTGCGCCAGGGAAGCAGTCCGAACTGCTGGAACACCATGGCGACGCGCTGCCGGCGGAGTGCGCGGAGCCGCCCCGCCCCGCAGCGATGCACTTCCACGTGCTCGTTGCCGTCGAAGACGGTGACGTTGCCGCGCGCAATTGTGTTGAGCGCGTTGACGGAGCGGAGCAGCGTCGACTTGCCGGAACCCGAAAGACCCATCAGGACGACGATCTCGCCCTCATAGACGGAGAGCGAGGCCTGCTTGACGCCGACGATCTGCCCGGTCTCGGCGGCGATCTCCGAGCGGCTCCTTCCGGCGTCGATCAGGGGAAGCGCGCTCTTCGGGTCGGTGCCGAAGACGATATCCACGTCCGTGAAGCACACGACCTCGCGGGCGACCGTGTCCCCCGTCTGCCCGGTGTCCCCCGTTTGCCCCCTGTCCATCGCTAGTCTGTCTTCTCGCCGGCGCGGAGCAGCCGGTCGAGGATGATCGCGACGAGCACGATGACGAGGCCGGATTCGAAGCCCATGCCGATATTGACAGAGTTGAGCGCGCGGACGACCGGCACGCCGAGCCCGTCGGCGCCGACCAGCGCCGCGATCACCACCATCGACAAGGACAGCATGATCGTCTGCGTGAGGCCAGCCATGATCTGCGGCGCCGCATAAGGCAGTTCGACCTTCCACAGGAGCTGCCGGCGCGTCGCGCCGAACGCCTCGGCCGCCTCGACCAGGTGCGTAGGCGTGGAGGAGATACCGAGATGCGTAAGCCGGATCGGCGCCGGCACGACAAAGATCGCGGTGGCGATCAGGCCCGGCACCATGCCGATGCCGAAGAAGATGATGGCCGGGATCAGATAGACGAAGCTCGGCAGCGTCTGCATCAAGTCGAGGATCGGCCGCATCGCCGAATAGAGCTTCGGCCGATGCGCCGTCGGCGATCCCGATCGGGATGCCGATCGCCATGCAGATGAGCGCCGAGGAGACGACCAGCGCAAGGGTCTGCGTCGTCTCTTTCCAGTAGCCCTGGTTGACGATGAAGAGCAGCCCGAGGGCGATCAGCACCGCGAAGACGATCGAGCGCCTGACGAGATAGGCGACGACCGTGATGATGGCGATGATGACCAGCGCGTTGGGCGCCTGCAGCACCCAGAGGATGGCGTTGATGGCGGCCTCGAGCGCCCAGGAAATCGCGTCGAAGACCGCGCCGCCATGCGCCTGCAGCCAATCGACTCCGACCTTGGCCCAACGGCCGATCGGAATCTTGTAGCTGGTCAGCCAATCCATCTGGCGGGTGCCTCACGCAGGAAGGGGAGGCGGCAAGCCGCCTCCCCTCGCGATGTCTATCCGAGGCTCGCCTTGACCGCGTCGAGGCTCGGCTTGCCGTCGATGGTCGTGACGCCGTCGAGCCAGGGGCCGAGCGCGTCCTCGTGCGCCTTCAGCCATTTCTTGGCGGCGGCGGGCGCCTCCATGCCGTCATCCAGGATATAGCCCATGATGACGTTTTCCATCTCGAGCGTGAACTTCATGTTCTTGATGAGCGTGCCGGCATTCGGGCATTCATCGGTGTAGCCCTTGCGCACGTTCGTGTAGACCGTGGCGCCGCCGTAGTCCGGGCCGAAGATGTCGTCCCCGCCCGACAGGTACGCCATGTCGAAGTTCGAGTTCATCGGGTGCGGTTCCCAGCCGAGGAACACGATCGGGTCATTCTTGCCCACCGCGCGCTTGACCTGCGCCAGCATGCCCTGCTCCGACGACTCGACGAGCTGGAAGTCCTTGAGCCCGAAGGTGTCGTTCTTGATCATGTCGAGGATCAGCCGGTTGCCATCATTGCCGGGCTCGATCCCGTAGATCTTGCCATCGAGCTGGTCCTTGAACTTGGCGATGTCCTGGAAGCTCTTGAGCCCGGCGTCGAAGGTGTATTTCGGCACCGCGAGCGTGTATTTCGCGCCGGTCAGATTGGTGGCGACGGTTTCGACCGAACCCTCCTCACGGTAGGGTTTGATGTTCTCTTCCATGGTCGGCATCCAGTTGCCGAGGAAGACGTCGATGTCGCCCTTCTTCATCGCTTCGTAGGTCACCGGCACCGACAGGATCGAGATATCGGTCTTGTAGCCGAGACCCTGCAGGATGGTGGTGGTGACAGCGGTCGTGGCGGTGATGTCGGTCCAGCCGACGTCGGAGAAGCGCACCGTCGAGCAGCTCTCCGGGTCCTGCGCCGCGGCCGTTCCGGCGAAAACGCCCAGCGCCAGTGCCGCCACCGCGAACCGCTTCATGAAATCCTGCATGGATGTCTCCCCAAACTGAAAATACGCGCGAAAAGCGCGCCCCAGGCGGCCCTTCGCTTCCAATCATCGAAACACCATTGGCGGAGCCTTGCAAGCTTAACTTGATTGATCGCTCAATCAAAAACCGCTAGGCCGTGGGAGGCCAGGAAAGACGCGAGAAATGCCGCGAATTGGAATGGAGCCGGTGCGCCGCAAGGCGCTGATCTCCGCCGCAATCGACGCCATCCACGACCGTGGAATGGGCCAGGTGACAATGAGCGAGATCGCCCGCCGCGCCGGCGTCTCGGCGGCGCTCGCGCATCACTATTTCGGCGGCAAGGACCAGCTTCTCCTCGCCACCATGCGTCACCTTCTCTCCGAGCTCGGTGAGGAGATTCAGGCGCGCCTCGTCGAGGCGAAGACGCCGCGCGAACGCATCACCGCGGTGATCCGCGGCAACTTCTCCGCCGGCCAGTTCCGCCCCGCGGTGATCTCCGCCTGGCTTGCCTTCTATGTGCAGGCGCAGACCGACCCGGAGGCGCGCCGGCTACTGCGCGTCTATACGCGGCGGCTTGAAAGCAACCTCCTGCACGCGCTGCACGAGCTGACCTCGCGCGCGCATGCGCTGAGGATCGCCGAGACCGCCGCCGCGCTGATCGACGGATTGTGGATCCGCCGCTCGCTCGCCGAAGCCGATCCGGATTCCGAAAGCGCCGCGCGACTGGTGGAGGATGCGGTCTTTGAGGCTTTAAGGCGCGCCGATGCTTGAGGCCGACTACGTCATCGTCGGCGCCGGCTCGGCCGGCTGCACCCTCGCCTATCGCCTGTCGGAGGACGGCAGGAACAGCGTGCTGGTACTCGAATATGGCGGCAGCGACGTCGGCCCGCTGATCCAGATGCCGGCGGCGTTCTCGATCCCGATGAACATGCGTGCCTATGACTGGGGCTTCAGCAGCGAGCCGGAGGCGCATCTCGGCGGCCGCCGCCTCGCAACACCGCGCGGCAAGGTGGTCGGCGGCTCCTCGTCCATCAACGGCATGGTGTTCGTGCGCGGCCACGCCGATGACTTCGACCGCTGGGAGGCGGCGGGCGCGCGCGGCTGGGCCTTCAAGGACGTGCTCCCCTATTTCAAGCGCATGGAGAGCGCGCATCTGAACGGCAGCGCCGGGCTTGAGGACGGCTGGCGCGGGAGCGGCGGGCCGCTGCACGTGACGCGCGGATCGCTGTCCAACCCGCTCTATCAGGCCTTCACCGAGGCCGGCGTCGCCGCGGGCTACGGCTTCACCGCCGACTATAACGGCTCCAGGCAGGAAGGCTTCGGGCCGATGGAGATGACCGTCTGGGAGGGCCGCCGCTGGTCGGCCGCCAACGCCTATCTCCGACCGGCGCTGAAGCGCCCGACGGTGAGGCTCAAGACCGGCGCCTTCGCCGAACGCATCCTGTTCGAGGGGCGGCGCGCGGTCGGCGTGGTCTACCGCCGCTTCGGCAAGGTCGAGACGGCGCGGGCGCGGAAAGAGGTCATCGTCGCCGCCTCTGCGATCAATTCCCCAAAACTCCTGATGCTGTCGGGGATCGGGCCGGCGGAGCATCTGAAGGAGATGGGGATCGACGTCGTCTCCAACCGGCCGGGTGTCGGCGGCAACCTGCAGGACCATCTCGAGGTCTACGTGCAGCAGGCCTGCACCCATCCGATCACCCTCAACGCCCATCTCGGGCTTCTGCCGCGCGCCAGGATCGGGCTTGAATGGCTGCTCTTCCGGACCGGGCTCGGCGCCACCAACCATTTCGAGGCCTGCGCCTTCATCCGAAGCCGCACCGGCGTCCCCTATCCCGACCTGCAGCTGCATTTCCTGCCGGCGGCGATCCGCTATGACGGCCGCGCGGCCGCGACCGCGCACGGCTTCCAGGTGCATGTCGGACCGATGCGATCGCCCTCACGCGGCGAGATAAGGCTGAAGTCGAGCGACCCGCGCGCCGCCCCCGCGATCCGCTTCAACTACATGAGCACGGAGGAGGACTGGCGCGACTTCCGCACCGCCATCCGGCTCACCCGCGAGATCTTCGCGCAGGCCCCCTTCGAAGCATTCCGCGGCGCGGAGATCGCGCCGGGCAACGCGGCGCAGTCGGACGAGGCGCTCAACGACTTCGTGCGCGAGAACGTGGAGAGCGCCTTCCATCCCTGCGGGACCTGCCGCATGGGCGCGCCCGACGACGTGAATGCCGTGGTCGACACCGAATGCCGGGTGATCGGCGCGCATGCGCTGCGCGTCGTCAATTCCTCGATCTTCCCCGAAATCACCAACGGCAACATCAACGCGCCGTCGATCATGGTCGGGGAGAAGGCGGCCGACTTGATCCTCGGCCGCGCGCCCCTCGCGGCATCGAACCTTCAGCCCTGGCGGCACCCGGACTGGCAGACCAGCCAGCGGTGAAGCAGAGCACGACCTACCGGCGTCAGCGATCATCTGATAGGTCAGCGCCACGACGATTCAGATCGAGGCGGGCGAAATGGCAGAAGGTTCGGTGCTTGTGACCGGCGGTGCCGGCTATATCGGCAGCCACGTCGTGCTGGCGCTTCTTGATGCCGGATACCGCCCGGTCGTGTTCGACGATCTCTCGACCGGCGTCCGCTCGGCGGTGCCTGAGCCCGTGCCGTTTCACCAGGGAAGCGTGCACGATGCGGCGCGGCTCGAGCGCGTCTTCGCCGATCACGACGTCCGAGCGATCATGCATTTCGCAGCCTGCATCTCCGTACCGGAATCGGTGGCGGAGCCGGCCAAATATTATCGCAACAACACGCTCGGGACGCTGACCCTTGCCGAGGCCGCGTTGAAAGCAGGGATCGGGTGCTTCATCTTTTCTTCCAGTGCCGCCGTCTACGGCATCCCGGATAGCTCGCCGGTCAGCGAGGACGCGCCGACCAGGCCGATCAACCCCTACGGCAACTCCAAGTTGATGAGCGAGGAGATGCTGCGCGACATCGCCGCCGCCAATCCCGGCTTCACGCCGGTGGCGCTGCGCTATTTCAACGTCGCCGGCGCCGACCCCGCCGGGCGCGCCGGCCAGCAGGGGCCGAACGTCATCCACCTGATCCGGGTCGCGGTCGAGGCGGCGCTCGGGCTTCGGCCGCTGATCGAGGTCTATGGCCAGGACTACCCGACGCGCGACGGTACCTGCGAGCGCGACTATATCCACGTCAGCGATCTTGCCGCCGCTCACATCGCCGCCCTGAGCTACATCGAGGCGGGCGGGACCCCGACCGTGCTGAACTGCGGCTACGGGCGCGGCTATACGGTGCTTGAGGTGCTCAACGCGGTGGAGGGCGTGATCGGCCACAAGCTGCCCATGAAGATCGCGCCGCGCCGCGCCGGGCGATCCGCCGAGCCTCGTCGCCGAGGTCAGCCGCATCGACACGCTGCTCGACTGGCAGCCCAGGCACGCCGATCTTTCGGAGATCATCAGCACCGCGCTCGCCTGGCAGGAGACGCTGGCGAAGCGGCAGGCCAGCGCGCGCTAGCCGGCCGAGGTTGGCGTCCCTCAGTGCACCGTTTCCGGCGCCTTGGTCTCCGCCGCCTCAGACGGGGCATGCGCGAGAAATTGCTTCTCGACCAGGTGCGCGTAGCGCCCGCCCTTCGCCACCAGCTCCGCGTGGGTGCCCGAATTCAAGCACCCGCCCGTTCTCCATGTAGCAGATCTTGTCGGCGCGCTGCACGGTGGCGAGGCGATGCGCGATCATCACCACGGTGCGCCCGGCGAGGAGCCGCAGCATCGCTTCCTGCACCTTCGCCTCCAATTCCGCGTCGAGCGCGCTGGTCGGCTCGTCGAGCAGGATGATCGGGCTGTTGCGCAGCATGGCGCGGGCGAAGGCGACGCGCTGGCGTTCGCCGCCGGACAGGCGATTGCCGGTCTCGCCGACCAGCGTCTCGTAGCCCTTCGGCAGCTTCAAGATGAAGTCGTGCGCCGCAGCGGCTTCCGCAGCGGCGATCATCGCCTCCTCGCTCGCGTCCTCCGAGCCGTAGCGGATATTGGCGGCGATCGTCTCGTCGAAGAGCACCGGGTCCTGGGTGAGCAGCGCCATCGCGCTGCGCACGCTTGCGATCGTCACGGCGCGAACGTCATGGCCGTCGATCGCTACCGTCCCGCTCTCCGGGTCGTAGAAGCGCAGGATCAGATTGAGCACAGTGCTCTTTCCGGCGCCGCTCGGACCGACCAGCGCGACCTTGTGCCCGGCCGGCACTTCGAGGTTGAAATCGGAAAGCGCGAGACGCCCCGTCTCATAGCCGAAATCGACGTTGCGGAAACTGATGGCCCCACCCGCCAGCGACAGCGCCTTCGCACCCGGCGCTTCGGTCACCCGCGAGGGATAGTCGATCACCGCGAAGACGCGCGCCGCGGCGATCAGCCCTTCGATCAGCGTAGTCTGCACCGTCGCCAGCGCCTTCATCGGCTGCACGACCATCAGCCCGGCGGCGATGAAGCCCATGAAGTGCCCGAGCGTGACGCTGCCGTAGATCCCCTCCCAACCGCCGTAGAAGAGCGCGCCGGCAACGCCGAGGCCCATCCCGATATCCCAGACCGGCCCGACCGAGGCGCGCGCCCGCGTCGCCTTCATCAGATACTTGCGCAGGCTCCGAACGGTCTCGCGCAGCCGCTTCGTCTCCGCCTGTTCCTGCCCGTAGGCCTTGACGACGCGCATGCTCTGCAGCGTCTGCGTTAGCCGGCTGCTGAGTGCGCCTGACTCCTGGAACGTGCGGCCCGAAGCGTGCCGGACGCGTTTCTTCTGGCGGCTGAGATTGAGGATCGCGAAGGGCGCGCCGAGGAGCACCACAATGCTGAGCCGCCAGTCGAGATAGAACATCGCGCAGAGCAGGAAGACGACGGTGAGCCCGCTCTGGAAGACGCCGGTGATGACCTTCGTGCCGGCCTGGTTCACGGCCGCGGTGTCGCCCATGCATGCAGACACGAAGCGACCCGAGCTGAAGCCCTGGATCCAGGCGAGATCGGCTGCCGCGATCGTATCGAACATGCGGAAGCGGAGCTCCGCGACAATCTTGGTGCCGAGCGAGGCATCCGCCACCGATCCGAGCCATCCGCTGATCGCGCGGCCCGAAATCACCAGGACGACGAGGAACGGCAGCACGACGAGGAGCATCGGAACTCTTGTGGACAAAGACGTCGTCTCCCATCCGCTGCAGGAGGATCGGCATCACGCCGGCCGTCGCCGCCGAAAACGCCATGCAGCCAGCCGACACCAGGAACAATCTCCAATGCGGCTTGACGCACTCACGCACGATGCGCTCGAAGGTCTGCCACGCTGGAAGATTGTCGTAGTTGTGCGCGTCGAAGGAGAAGCCGCTCGAACGATCCGTTGCCGTTCGCCTTGCCGCCGGCGCTCGCGGGCGCTTTGGCCGGAGCGGCCTTGCCGCCTTCGGATCCCTGCGGGAGAGGTCGCGTCGACATGATCGGCTGGTGGGTCTCAGGCGGTCTCTGATGCCGGCAAATGCGTCTGCTGCCCGGAATTCTGCGCTCTGGCGCGTCCAGCCGCCGGCGCACGCAGGCATCCTCGTAGAGCAGAAGCGCCATGGCAGCAATATGGGCCGCCGCGTCGCAGCGCCCCGCGTGAACATGCCGACGAACACACAAAGGGTCTGTGCAGCCGTCCCCGCCCGAAAGATGAAGCGCTGGACGCTACGGCCTCCTGAAATAGAGCCGGTCCTGCTTGAGTGTGGCGGCGAGCACATAGCCGAGTCTCGTCATGAGAGAGTGGACCTTCTCGGGGGAAGCAGCGCCGATCCACCCCTTCTTCGTGATCTCCAGGAAGATGAGCCGCGGGCGCATTCTCCCGAGGCCCTTCAAGGCGGCGTATTCGGCACCCTGGATGTCCATGTGCAGGAGGTCGATCTCGGCGATCCCCATGTCGCGGCAGAGCGTGTCGAGCCGGACGGTCTTGACCCGCGTCGGACGATCCGCCTGCCGAACGTCCGGCGTCCGCCGGTTCATGCGTTCCGTCTGCCGATACAATGACCCCTGGGCTTCGATGCGTCCCCGATAGGTCGCCGTGTACCAGTCGGCTACGCCGTCCCGATCGCTGACGGCGGCGTCGACGATCGTGACCGGCGTGCCGGCGAGCGAGCGGCGCAGGATCTCCTGGCGCGCCGGCTCGGCCTCGATCGCCACCACGCGCGCCTGTGGAAATTCCTGCTGAAAGCGGTAAGCATCGCCCCCGTCATAGGAGCCAGCGTCGATGATGACCCGCGGGTCAATTCCGAGTTCCGCCAGCCAGCGCGTGTTGAAGCTGGAACCCGCGAGTTCCTTGCCCGGCCCCTCCCGGAAACTCTCCTCAAGCGGCGGCGCTTGCACGAGCGGTAGCGCCGGAGCGGACGACGGCGAACCAAGAAGCCTGCGCAGCAATCGTAGCAAGTCGAAGTCCCGGGAATATGCCGTGCAGGAGAGACCGGCGTTTCATGGCGCGCGAGCGATGCCGGCGAGGGAGCACGGGCGCTCGCGCCCGCTGACCTTACCTTGAAGATGGGGCCGCCCGTCAACGCGATCGGTATCCAATTCAATGGGCGCCTCGGGAACCAGATGTTCCAGAGTACGCTGCGGCTCGGCTGTTGGCAGACCGGCTGGACTGCCTCCTTGTCGTCGCCGGGAGAAAGCCGGGGCGCGAGCCGGGACTCTTCAAGCACTGGTTTCGAACGCGGCGGCCTCCAGAGATCGAATGGAGCGAGCTCGGAATTCTTCGCCGTGCGTTCGGCAGAGGTCCGGGAGTCGTGCTCGGTCGGATGGGTGAAGTCGCAATGCCAAGCATGCGACACACCCTGTTTCCTCGAACTTTTTCGCCGCGCAAATATCAACTTATCGACGACGTTGAAGCGGAAGTCTTCGACGAAACCTTTCTTCAGCTCCGCCCAGGCGTTTGGCTGGACGGATATTTTCAATCGGAGCGGTATTTCGGCGACGACGCCAATCGCGTCCGCGAGCTGTTCCGCGCGAGCCCCGAACAAAGCCGGGAGATCAACACCGCGATTGCGGAATGGCCGGCGCCTCCCCCCGGGATGGCTGCGATCCACGTGAGGCGCGGCGACTATATGACATCGCGCGAGGCGCTCAGCGGCGGCGCGGGTCTGGAATTGCCCGCGAGCTACTATCACGAGGCCATGGAGCATATCCCGTCCGATGCTCCGATCGCCGTCTTCTCCGACGATCCCGACTGGGCGGCAGCCCTCTTTCCCGACCGCAGGGCCTGGGTGTCGCGCGGTCGGTCTGCCGTCGTCGACATGCTCCTGATGGCGAAATGTCGATGGGTCGTAATGGCCAACAGCAGCTTCTCCTGGTGGGGCGCGTGGCTGAACGAACGCCCAGATCGCGTGGTGATCGCACCTCTTCACCATATTGGCTGGCGGATCGGAAAGTGGTTCCCCGGCGGTATCGACGTGCCGGGATGGACTTACCTCCAGGCGCGGCCGGAATTCGTCCGTCTGAGCGCCGCACGTGCCCAAGGCCCGCTGCAATTCCTGAGGCGCTGGCCCGCGCCGTGAGCCGGGCCTCGGTACCTCCCGCGCTATTGATACCGTTCGACCGTAACGATATGCCCCTGATGTCCCACGTGTCAGCGGCCATTTGATGCCCCCCAGTCAGCAAGGAAAAAGCGATCGTTCGCTCAGCAAGTTCGGGCAGCTCGCCGCGAAGCTGAAGCGGGCCATAACACCGAAGTTCAGGAAGCACGCGATCCGCTACGTGCCGCCAGAAAAGGCTCGCGCCGTCGTTGCCTCGTTCTACATGGCCAACATCTCCAAGGAACTCGTCTTGGCACAGCGCGAAGTGCTGGCACGCCTGACGCCCAGCGACGTTGCCGTCTTCCAGATCAAGACGATCCTGCGCCATGTCAAAGCGCTCGACCGGCTCATGGCGACAACGCCCTACCGGACTGTCGTGATCCTCGACATCGACTGCATTCCGACGCGGGAGGGGGCGATCGACGACTTGATCGCACGCGCGGAGAAGGGCCACCTGGCCGGCGCAGCGCAGCGCTCCAACCATATCGAGAACAACGAGCATGTTTTCGCCGCCCCGAGCTGCCTGGCGCTGACAAAGGGCACCTTCGACAGGCTCGGCCGCCCGCCCTTTCGCGGCACCGAGCGCGGCGACTGCGCGGAGGAACTGACCTATCGCGCCGAAGAGCGCGGCATCCCGGTCGACCTCTATCGCCCCGTTCACGCTGAGGTACCGATGTGGCCGCTAAAAGGTGACAAGTTGGTCTTCGGCCACGGAACAACGTATGATGGCGGCTTCTACCATCTCTTCGAGAGCCGCAATCCGGAGAACCGTGCGCGGTTTATTGCCCGCTGCAGCGCGCTGGCTGAAAAACCCCCGCTGGGGCACTAGCTCATGCCCGCCTTGAAAGCCTATGTCATCAACCTCGACCGGTCGCGCGATCGACTTTCCTTCATGCAGGATCAGTTCGACCGGCTGGGAATCGCGTTCGAGCGTTTCGCCGCCATCGACGGTTCGCTCTTGACCGATGCGGAAGCCGACGCCTTTGCCGAGGCGCGGCCGTCGGCAAAGAGGGAGCATTGGTCTCGGGGCTCAATCGGACTTTTCCTCAGTCACTGGGCGGTCTGGGAGCAGTCGTCGCCGGCGGCGATGCTTCGGCAATCTTCGAGGATGATGTCCATTTGGCGTCTGACCTCGCGCCACTTCTCAGCTTCGGACGCCTGGTTGCCCTCCGACGCCGACCTGGTAAGGCTGGAGGGCATGGGAATCATGAAACTGTCGCGCGGCCGCGCCATCCGGCCATCCCGAAAACGAAAGCTGCATCGCGCTCTTTCCGGGACATGGGGGTCTGCGGGATATGTGGTCACGGAAAGGCCGCGTCGACACTGCTCGCAAGTCCGCCGAGCCAGCACATCCTGACGGACCATTTCATGTTCTCGCCCCGCCTTTCCACGTCGCGAGGCGACCTCAACCGATACCAGATCGTTCCCTCCCTTTGCGTGCAGGATCAACTCCTCGGCGAACAGGGCGTAGGATTGCCCAGCATCATCACACCCGGTCGAGGCCGCCGGACCAGTATCACCGCAAGCGCTGGAACCCTTTTCCCTTGTCCGCCCGCACAACAAGATGCTGGTCGAGTTCAAGCCGTGAGCGCCGCGGGAACAGCGCTTTGCCTGGGAGTCGCCCGGCCGCACGCTTGCCCACCCAACCAAAGTTCACTAGGCCACCCCAACCAATCCTCGAGCCAGAGAAATCTTCGTCTTGATCATCGCGTGTGCGCCGGATCGCAGATACTGCGAGCTGGCCGGGGTCATGCTGGCGTCACTCGTCGCGAACGGCGACATCGGCGATTCGCGGATTTTCATCTTCGGTCTCGGCCTTCGTCCTCGCGACAAGGCGAAGCTCCGCGCCTGCTGCGGAAAGCGCCGCGCGCGTCGAATTCTTCGACATTCCGAAAAACCATCCGACGCTTCGCTGGCTGATCTCGCTCAAGCCGCGCGCCAATCCGGCGGTCTTCATCCGCCTGCTCATTCCGACAATCCTGGCGCGGGAGGACGAGCGGCTGCTCTACGTCGACTGCGATACGCTGGTGCTCTCGTCGGTGCGGCCGCTGGCCGAGCTCGACCTTGCAGGCCAGCCCGTCGCGGCGACCGTCGACACGATGCAGACGCACCCGGCCAACGACAAGCGCGGACGGCGCATCTCGTTTCCGATCGAATGCCCCTACTTCAACTCCGGCGTCATGCTCATCGACCTCCCGAAGTGGCGCGAGCTCGTGCATCACGAAGCTGGTCTTCGACATCTTCGAGCGCGACTACAAGAAGCTCGAATGGGGTGACCAGGATGCGTTGAACGTCGCGCTGATGAATCGCTGGAAGCCACTCGATGCAACCTGGAACGTGCCACCCGATAATCGCGGAGAGCCTCGGCGGCTACGAGACCGCCCGCATCATCCATTTCACGACGCCCGTGAAGCCCTGGGCAAGCGACTGCGACCATCCGCAGCGCGAGGTCTATCTCCGCTATCGAAGCATGACCCCGTGGCGCGGTGCGCGCCTCGAGACCGCCGCCGATCGGGCGCGCATGAAGACGCTCGGGAAGCGCAAGAAACAGGCGCAGCGCATCTGGCGCTGGCTCACGCGCCAGCCCAAGCCTGCGCCGCCGCGTCCGCACGAGACGCGATTGTCGCCGCCGGCGCGTGGCCCGGCCTAGCAGCAGTCTTGCCCCCTCAGGAAATCTCGACTACCGGAACGCCGGACGCGCAGCCGGCACAGCGCGCGCCCGGCAGTAACTAAGGAGCCTTGGGTGATCATCGCCTGTGCGCCGGATCGTCGTTTCAGCGAGCTTGCGGGCGTCATGCTCTACTCGCTGTTCAAGAACGGCGAGATCGGCCATGCGCGCGTCATCGTCTTCGGATGGGAGCTCCGCAACAGCGACAAGCGCAAGCTGCGCGAAAGCTGCGGAGGCGCGGGCGACCGCCTCGAATTCATCGATATCGACGCCAGCGACAAGACGCTCAGGTGGCTCAGCTCCTTCAAGCCGAAGCTCGCCCCGTCGATCTTCGCGCGGCTGCTGATGCCGGCGATTCTGGCGGAGGAGAACGACCGCCTGCTCTACATCGACTGCGACATGATCGTCGTGAAGTCGCTGCGTCCGTTGATCGAGGTCGATCTCGAAGGCTGCCCAGTCGGCGCCACCGTCGACGTGGCGGAGACGCATCCCGCCAACGATCCGCGCGGGCCGCGCCTGCCGTTCGCGGCAGAGCTGCCTTACTTCAATTCCGGCCTTATGCTGTTCGACCTCGCGAAATGGCGGGAGATGAATGTGTCGCAGGCCGTCTATGACGTTTTCGAGCGCGAGGGGAAAAGGCTCTCCTGGATCGATCAGGACGCCCTCAACATGGCGTTGATCGGACGCTGGAAGGCGCTCGACCCCACTTGGAACGTGCATCCGAGGATCGCGGGGCAGCTCGGTGGCTACGAGACGGCGTGCATCCTCCACTACACGAGTCGCGACAAGCCATGGGCGGAGGCGTGTGACCATCCGCTACAGGCGCTTTACCTCGAATACCGCGAGCACACGCCCTGGGCCGGCCGACGGCTTGAGACGGAGTTCGACCAGCGCCTGCGAAAGAAGATCGACAAGCGCAAGCGGTGGATCAAGCTCTTCTGGAAACGCTTGACCGTCGGAGCAGAGCCCACGCCGCAGCGACCGCGCACCACGTGATCGTCGCCTGTGCCACCGACCGGCGCTTCACGCAGCTTGCCGGCGTCATGCTCGCCTCGCTGTTTCAGAACGGCGAAGTCGCCGGCGATTGGCGCGTCATCGTCTTCGGCTACCGGCTGCGCGCGCGCGACAAGGCGCTGCTTCGGCAAAGCGCCGGTGCAAACGGCGCGCGGCTTGAGTTCGTCGACGTCGATCCGGGCTCGTCCTATCTGAAGCGGTTGCTGCCGACGCATTTTGCCATGAGCCCGGCGCCCTATCTCAGAATCCTCATTCCGGCCTTGCTTGGCGACGAAACGGGACGGCTCGCCTATCTCGATTCCGATACGCTGGTGCTTTCCTCGCTGAAGCCGCTCGCCGAGCTTAATATGGAGGGGCGCCCGTTGGCGGCGGTCGAGGACCACGATTCGACGAACCCGGCGCTTCGCGGCCACCTGCCCTTTCCCGCCGACCGCGCGTATTTCAATTCCGGCGTGCTGGTCTTCGACCTCAACGCCTGGCGCGACCGCGACCTGACCGGCCGCTGCTTCCGCTTCATCGCGGCGCACGAGGACGAAATCGACTTCCCGGACCAGGACACGTTGAACTGCGTCCTCGATGGCGAATGGAAACCGCTCGGCCCGGAGTGGAACGTCACCCGCCGCGCGGCCGAGGAGAAGAGCGTCAGCCCGCACATCGTGCATTTCACCGGCACCAAGCCGTGGTCGGCTGGCTGCAAGCATCCGGCGCGCGAGCTCTTCTTGCACTATCGGCGCCTGACGCCCTGGCGTGACGACCGGCTGAAAAGCAATCTCGAGACGCGGCTCGGCCGCTCGCTGAACAAGCGATGGCGGTCGCTCAGGGTGCTGTCCGGCCGGCGCGCCCGTCCGCCCCAGCCGGGGGCGTGAAGCCGTGGCGGACGCTGCCGCTCCAGGCGAGACCGCATCGGCAAAGCCGCAGGGCATCGGCCGCGTCGTCGTCGCCTGCATAACAGACAACCGCTTCGCCGAGCTTGCCGGTCCGATGCTGGCGTCGCTGTTCGAGAACGGCGAGGTCGACGACTTCGAGGTGATCGTCTTCGGACTGAACCTCAACGGCAGGATGAAGAAGCGGCTTCGCCAAAGCTCCGGCGAGGCGGCGGGCCGCGTGAAATTCCGCGACATCGATGCGGCGAAGCCCCCGCTCTCCACGCTGATGCCAACTCGATGGTCGCTGAGCCCGGCGAACTATGCGCGGCTCGTCCTGCCTGCGTTGCTTCAAGGGGAATGCGACCGGCTGATCTTCCTCGACTGCGATATTCTGATCCACGCATCGCTCAAGCCGCTGGCGGCCACCGATCTTGAAGGTTTCGTGGTCGGTGCGGTGCTTGAAGACCAGGCCATCCACCCGGCACATGACGAGCGGCTGCCGCTCTCTCCGGAGGTTCCCTATTTCAATGCCGGCGTGATGGTGATCGATGTCGCGCGCTGGCTCAGCGAGAAGATCGCCGAGCGCTGTTTCCAATTCATCGCCGAGCACGAACCAAAACTCCGCTTCGCCGAGCAGGACGCACTGAACTGCGTGCTCGCGGGTGCCTGGAAAGAACTGCCGCGCGAGTGGAACGTCATTCACCGCAGATCGAAGGAGCACGGCGAGCCGGTCACGCCGTTCATTACCCACTTTGCCGGCGGCGTGAAACCCTGGTCGAGGGAGTGCACCGACCCCGCCCGCGAGCTCTTCCTCCACTACCGTTCGAAGACTCCGTGGCGCAAGCGTCGGCTGATCACGCGCTTTGAGCGCCGCATGGGCAAGATCCTGCAGAAGCGTCTGCGCACGATCACGGTCTGGTGGCGGCGGCAAAGTAGCTAGAGCCCGGCCGCGCGTGCGTGGCCGCCAGAACCAAGCTCTCTCTTTTGCTGGAGCGTGATCTTCTCCGAAAACCGGTGCCACTTTTCGGGATCACGCTCTAGCGCCAATGCTCCTTCACGAAAGGCGCGCGCTTCCACGGCCCGTAGGGTGCGTCCATCACGTCCTCGGGGTCGGGCTTGCCGTGGAAGACCACGATCGACGCGCCGGGCGGGGGCGAGACCGTCATCCAATGCGGCGCCTTGAGCCAGGAATCGAAGCCGAGCTTCTTGGCGCGCGGGAAGATGTGGGAGCGCATGTCGCGCTTGTAGGAGACGATCCGGCCGAGCGGAAAATAGGCAGCGCCCGGCACCTGCTCGTGGATCCAATCCTGGTCGGTGTGGTAGCGCCCGGAGGCGACGATCGCCTCGGCGTCCGCGGCGAAGCGCTCATAGACGTGCGGCAGGCCGCCCGCTTTGAAGCGCATGACCGAGCTGTTGGCGCCGGACTCCCGGCCAAAAGCGCGGATGATGGTCAGGTCGGCGTCGCCATCCAGCAGGAACTCGAGCGGCCCCACGATGATGAGATCGACGTCGAGGTAGAGCAGCGTCCGGCCCGGCTCGAACAGGTCGGTGCGGAACAGGCTGATCTTGTTCCAGAAGCCCTTGAAGCCGGCGTCGGGCAGCGGGATCGCCCGGATCTCCGCGTCGAGCCCGCTTGGATCGTCGGTCAGGCAGACGAACTCATGCGGCTGTTTCAGATGGCGCCGGACCATGTTGCGCAGCCGGTTCGCATAGGGCGCGGGATATTTCGTCCCCCATTTGACGCAACAGACTATTGGATCGGCGGGCATCTCACTCCGAAGCGCGCGGTCGAAGAGGCGCGAGCCGGTCTATAGAAGGCCCGCGGCGGCGTCCAGTTGGCGCCTGATGCATCCAGCCGAGGCTTGCGGAGGGCGCCGCACAGTGACAGAAGTGAACGACCGCGACGGCCCAGACATGCTGCAGAAACCGCTCATCCTGCTCCTTCACTGGTTCGGGTTGTGGCCGGAATGGATCGAGTTCTTCGTCGAGTCCTGCAGATGGAACGCCGACATCGACTGGCTGATCTTCACCGACCAGGATCCGCCGGAGAATGATGCACCCAATGTGCGCTATGCAAAGGCGAGCTTTGAGTTACACAAGGCTCGCGTCTGCAGCGCCATCGGCATCGATACCGCGTCGATCGGCCCCTACAAGCTCTGCGACCTGAGGCCTGCCTTCGGCATGATCTATGCGCCCGAGATCGAAGGCTACCGCAACTACGGTCACTGCGATCTCGATCTCATCTTCGGTAACATCCGCGCCTTCTATACGGACGACGTGCTGGAGAAATACGAGGTGATCTCCACCCACGCGGACCGCCTCTCCGGCCATCTCGCCGTTTTGCGCAACAATGAGTTCAATAGGAACGCATTCAAGCGCGTTCGCAGCTGGGATCGCAAGATCCGAGAGACCCGCTACGTCGGCATTGACGAATACCGCTTCGGCAACGTTTTTATCCGGCCCAGCTGGTGGCGGCGGCTGTCCGAGCGGCGCGTGCCGGTGCTCTTCGAGGAGCGCTACACGACGCCGATGACCAGGAAGCCGTGGATCGACGGCAGTTCCAACTACCCGACCCGCTGGTTCTGGAAGCACGGCAGGCTGACAGCGGAGGGCTGCGGCGACCGCCAGTTCATCTACCTCCACCTCATGAATTGGAAGGCTTCGACTGTGCACGCGGTGAGGGGCGGCCATTCATCGGCGCCATGGGTGGGTCTCGACCGGATCGTCTCGATCGACTGGCGCAAGGCCGCAACCGATGGCTTCATGATCTCGCACGGCGGGATCGGCCCGCTGCCCGATGGCGTGGCGGCGAGCCGGAGAGCCGCTCTCCAGCCTATCGCCTGAGCACGAGAAGCGGCGCCTGCCGAGGTCGTGGGGTCGGTGGCCGCTTTCGCGGGTTTACACGCCGCACGTGTCTCAGCAGAATGCACGTTAGAACGGGCAAATGCACCGCATCCGGGGGGCTGGCGATGCAGAAACCGCTTATCCTTTTCGTTCAATGGTTCGGCCCGTGGCCGCCTTGATCCAGGCTTGATCGGATCGTGACCATGGATTGGCGAAAGGCGGGGACCGAGGGCTTCACGATATCGCACGACGGCATTGGAGCGTTGCCCCCCAACCGTCGGCGCCGCCGCAGCACTCGACGCGAGCTTGAACTCGTAGGAGATGCTTGCGAGTAGCTTGGGCATCGCGTCAGGGGTCATTGCTGAAGACGTACGTCATCAATCTCGATCGGTCGAAGGATCGCCTGGCGCATATGCGCGAGGCGCTCGGTCGCGCCCGCGTCGATTTCGAGCGCATGGCAGCCGTCGACGGCGCAGCGCTGACCCGAGATGCGCTGGAGAGCTTTCAGCGGGAGCGTGCCGCCGCGAAGCCCGAGGGCTGGCTTCCAGGTGAAGCCGGATGCTTTCTGAGCCACCTTGCGGCCTGGCAGAGGATCGCCGCCGGTACGGACCCGTGGGCGGCAATCCTTGAGGATGACATCCATGTCTCGCCCGACCTCGGCCGGCTGCTCGCTTCCTCCGATTGGATTCCCCGCGAGGCCGACATCGTGCGCTTGGAGGCCAACCGTCCCATGCGTCTCGCCGCTGGGCGCACGATCGCGCAAGTGCCGGGCCGCATTGTTTATCGCGCGCTGTCGGGCTCACCCGGCTCCGCCGCCTATGTCATCGCTAGACGTACCGCTGCATGGCTTGCGGAGAGCCCGCCGGAGCTGCATGCCGGGGTGGATGTCTTCCTCTTCAAGCCGAAGGTTTCGCGCATTGCGAGAAAGCTCCGGCGCTACCAGGTCGTTCCCGCGCTCTGCATCCAGGACGGCGTGATCGAAGACGAGGAAGGCAGCTCCCGAGCCTGATCAAGCGCCGCGCGGACACGCGGGCGCGCCTATCGCGAGCGCTCAAATCCGTTGCTGCAGGATGTGGCCGATTCAGAGGCACGCCGTGCCGTTCCGCGTTTGAGCCGCGCTTAGATTCCGTAGCGCGCGATCGTCGCGTAGAGCGCCTCAAGCTGCGAGCCGGGAAGCGTTTCCAGGCCCGCCGCGCCTTTGAGCAGCGCGTCGGCGGTGAGGCCGGAAAGCGTGATCGGAAAGGCGCGCTTGTCGGCGATCATCGCCTGATGCTCGATCGCGTCGCGCTCCGGCGGCTGGTAGCGGTCGGCGAAGAGAATGCCGGTCGGCCGGCAGCGAGGCGATGCTCTCCGCCAGCATCGACATGGAATCCGCCGTCACCAGCACCAGGTCGGAGGAAGAGCGGGATTGTTCGACAGAAGCCCGCCCTCGGCAAAGCGCACGAATCTCGATCGGCGCATCGCTCGCTTCGACCAGTCGACCATGTGGTCGACCTCCGCCTCGGGGCTGCGGCGCGAATCGAAGACCGTCCATCTGAGCCACGGCAGCGCGCGCGATAGCGCAATCAGCTTCTCCGCCAGAAGCTCCATGTCGGCCATGGAGTAGTATAGTGCTTGGACTGCCCGCCGAAGAGGATCGATGCATGCCGCTCGGTGCCGTTCGCCGCGAGCGGCCGCGCCGGCGGCAGCTCCGATGCCGTCGAGCTCGGAGGGCCGCAGCGTATAGGCGCGGTGCGGATGCGGGCGCCGGCGCTCGGAGGTGAGCAGCACGGTGTAGAAGCCGTCGGACGGCCATTTGGAGAAGCCGAAATAGACGTTCTTCGCGCTCGAGATGCCGGGCGACCGCGATATTGGCGGCGGAGGTGCGGGGGCCGGTCGTGATGACGAGGTCGACTCCGCCCGTCGGGGATCGTGCTCGTGATCGGCAGCGGGTTGAACGGACTCGGATTGCCGCCGATCCGGTAGAACATCCTCCAGAAGAGCCCGAATGGCAGCAGCCCCGCGAGCGTCCGCTTGATGCGCCGCGACAGGCGTCGCGTCTCGCGGATCGGAAGCACCTTCGCCTCGACGGCGCGGTGCTTCTGAAGCGCGGTCAGGATACCGAGCGACGAGCGGTCGTGGCCGGCGACGCCGTCCGACAGGATCAGGACGCGCATCGGCCTGCGCGCTCCGCTCGATCGGGCCGCGGCCATCAGCGCCAATGCTCGCCGATCCACGGCGTCGGGCGCACGTGCTTATAGAGCGGCTTCCACCATTCGTTCCGCTTGCTCGGCCAGATGCCGTCGCGGGCATGATCGGGATTTGGAAGGCCGGTGAAGCAGACGACGCGCGCATCCTTCGGAAGCGGCGGCGTCTTGATGAAGTTCATCGGCCAGCGCGGCATCAGAGTGTGCTTGAAGCTGACGCACCAGTCGGCCGGCCAGTAGGTCATGCTGGAGATGTTGCGCGACACGAAGGTCTGGCCATTGCGGGTGCTCTTCACGGCCGCGGCGGGATCGGCCATCAGCTTGTCATAGACCTCCGTATGCGCGCCGACTTGAAGCCGGAAGACCGAGGTGTTGCCGATCCCCTCGCCCCATCTGCGTCCAGTTCTCGATCACGCAATAGGTCGCCTCGGGCTTGAAGTCGAAGAAGGCATCGACTGAGCCGGTCACCACGACATCGAGGTCGAGGAAGAGCACGTTGCCGGAAAGACCGGGAAGCTCGCGCTGCCACAGCGAGAATCTTGCGCCAGGCCTTCCACATGTGGCTCTCAGGCAGCGTGATCGGCGGCAGCGGCATCGCCTCGATCCCCGGATCGAGCCCGGCCGCATCCTCGGTGAAGCAGATGAAGCGGAGCGGCCGCGCCGTGTTCCTGAGCACCATCGAATGGAGCGTGTTCGCATAGTCGACGCCATAGGCGGTGCCCCATTTCATGCAAATGACGGTCTGCACCACTCGCTCCTTGCGCCGACGGCGGCATCCCTTTAGCCGTTTTGCTCCACGATGAGGAGGAGAATGCTGCCATACGCCGCGAACTGGCCGGGGCCATGCGCAGAAGCGGCATTTCGGCTACCGTGTCCGCTGTCCCGCTCAAGATGCATGGAGAATCGCGCCTGATGCTGGCGCCCTCGCCCGAGAAGAGCCGATTCCGCCTGGTTCTGATCAAGCCGTCGCACTACGACGACGACGGCTACGTGATCCAATGGTACCGCTCACCCATTCCGGCGAACTCGCTCGCCTGCCTCTACGGACTGGCGGCCGAATGCGCCGAAAAGCGTGCGCTCGGCCCGGATGTGGCGCTCGAAATCGAGGCCATCGACGAAACCAACCGTCGCGTCGAGCCGCAGCGGATCGCGCGCTCGATCCACGCGGCGGGCGCCGGAATGGTGATGCTGGTCGGCGTCCAGTCGAACCAGTTCCCGCGCGCCCTCGACCTGACGGCCGCCTTCCGCAAGCGAGGGATCACCGTCGGGATCGGCGGCTTTCATGTCTCCGGCACCTTGTCGATGCTGCCGGAGATCGAGCCCAATGTGCAGCGCGCGCTCGACCTCGGCGCCTTCGTCTTCGCCGGTGAGGCGGAGGAAGGGCGGCTTGAGGAGGTGCTCAGGGACGCCGCCGCCGGCAGCCTGAAGCCCGTCTACAATTTCATGGCCGACCTGCCGGGCATCGAGCGCGTGCCGATCCCGCACCTTCCCGCCGACGTGGTCCGGCGCACCTACGGCGCAAACACCAGCTTCGACGCCGGCCGCGGCTGCCCGTTCCAGTGCTCGTTCTGCACCATCATCAACGTGCAGGGCCGAAAGTCGCGCCGCCGCTCCGCCGACGACGTGGAGGCGATCGTGCGCGCCAACCTTAAGCGCGGCCTCCGGCGCTTCTTCATCACCGACGACAATTTCGCCCGCAACAAGGACTGGGAACTGATCTTCGACCGGCTGATCGAGATCAACGAAGGCGACGGCGCCAATCTCTCGCTGATCATCCAGGTCGACACGCTCTGCCACCGGCTGCCGAATTTCATCGAGAAGGCGGCGCGCGCCGGCGTCCGCCGCGTGTTCATCGGGCTTGAGAACATCAGCCCCGACAATCTCGCCGCGGCCAAGAAGAAGCAGAACAAGATCACCGAATACCGCAAGATGCTGCTCGCCTGGAAGAACGCCAAGATCATCACCTACTGCGGCTACATCCTGGGTTTCCCCAACGACACGCCGGAGCGGATCGAGCGCGACATCAAGGTCGCGCAGCAGGAGCTGCCGATCGACCTGCTCGAATTCTTCTTCCTGACGCCGCTGCCCGGCTCCGAGGACCACAAGACGCTCTATGAGAAGGGCGTCTGCGATGGACCCCGACCTTAACAAATACGACCTGAACCACGCCTGCACCGGACATCCCGCCATGTCCAAGGAGAAGTGGGAGGCCGCTTACTGGAAGGCGTGGGAGACCTATTATTCCGACGAGCATGTGGAGCGCGTGATGCGCCGCGCCGCGGCGACCGGCAACAGCGTCGGCAAGGTGCTCTTCGTCTTGAACTGGTTCATCGGCTCGATCCGCATCGAGCGCATCCATCCGCTCGAATGCGGCTTCATACGGCTGAAGCGGCGCCGCGACCGGCGAGGCGGCATGCCGATCGAGCCGGCACTCTCCTTCTATCCGCGCTTCTGGGCGGAGACACTGGTGAAGCAGCTCAAATGGCTCTGGCTCTGGGGCCGCATCTACGGCCGCTATCAGGCGATCAAGCGCAACCCGAACCGCCTCGCCTACATGGATCAGGCACTGACGCCGGTGGAGGACGACGAGAGCGAGCGCCTCGACCTTTTCCAGACCGGCGAGGCCAGGGCCTATGTCGCGGAAGAGCGGCGGTTGAAGAAGGTCCGCGCGGGCGCGGCGTGACGCGCGCCTGAATCGCATGCCAAAGGCGGCTGGTTTTTCCGCCCGTGCGGGCGACCCGTTTCGGCGCCTGAAGCGGACGGAGCTTCCCATAGACACCGTGGCGCTGTCGCGCTTCCTGATCGGCTGCACGCTGGTCCATGACGTCGACGGCGTGCGGCTCGCCGGCCGGATCGTGGAGACCGAGGCCTATCTCGTCGGCGATGCGGCGAGCCACGCCTTCCGCGGCCGCACGCGCCGCAACGGCTCGATGTTCCTCACCCGCGGCCACGCCTACGTCTATATCTCCTATGGCTGCTGGCCGATGTTGAACGTCTCGAGCGAAGCGAAGGGCGTCGGCGCGGCGCTGCTCTTGCGGGCGCTCGAGCCGCTCGAGGGAATCGAGGAGATGCATCGGATCCGCGCGGCAATGCCGCTTCGCGATCTGGCGCGCGGACCGGGCCGGCTGGCGCTTGCGATGCGCGTTTCGCTGGCCGAGGACGGCGTCGATCTCTGCGGATCGGGGCCGCTCTTCCTGGCGGCGCCCGTCCGCAAGAAGGGCGTGATCGCGACGACCATACGGATCGGCATCACCAAGGATGCCAAGCGGCCGCTACGCTTCTTCGAGCGCGGCAATCCGTTCGTGAGCGGCCCCAAAAAGCTCAATTCTCCCTGAGGTTTGGCGTCGGATTCGGCGTTTGTGAGCGGCCTCACAAAGAGCCCCGCGCTCCTGCTTCATGTTGCGCTCACGAGAAGCGACCCGCTTCATCACCCCGCAATCAGGAGAGCACCGATGTTCACCCGAATCCTCCCCATCGCCGGCATCGCTCTCGCCCTTCTCCAGGCTCCGGCCGGAGCCGCTGAAACGCAATCCGACGCCGGCATGGACACCGCCATTGCCGCCTGCACCGCCATCAACCAGTACGCACCGGTGAACACCGTCGCGTCCGTTGCGGACGGGCTTGGCGATTGGGTCGTCTGGATCAAGGACAAGGACGACGACCTTTGGCTGTGCAACGCCAATGCCTCGGGCGCCGTCTTCGCCAATGTCATGATGGAAGGCGATCTCCTTTCCGGTGACGGCCAGGCGCTGATCGGCTTCCAGGCGATCAACAACCGGCGCAGCGATCCGTCGGAGGTGGCGCAGACCCTTTGCTCCACCGTCGGCAGCTACGTCGAGAACATGCAGGTCGTGGCGACGGCCGACGACGGGCTCGGTGACTATGTCGTCTGGCTGAAGAACGACAACGAAGCGCTCTGGCTGTGCAACGCCTCAAGCGACGGCAAGCTCTACGACTTCGAGCCGGTCGGCATGCCGATGAACAACCCACCGTCGGCCGACATTCGCCTCGCCTGACGTTTTCGAGCTTCCGGCGGGCGAAAAACGGCTCCGCTCGTCCGTCGAAAGGCCGCCCGGCTCGTCCGGGCGGCAACTCTTTTGGGACGACCCGCCAAGCGCAATCAGTGCACTCGGCCCTGGATACGAGACAAAGAAAGGTCTATGAAATAAGCGAAATTCGCCGCTTTGCGACAGTTTTGTGACGCTCGCCACCGACGAATTTTGCGGCCCATGACGACCGCGCAAGACAAAGAAGAACCGGTCGAATGTCCGCCACGCGCATAATCATCGACCTGATCGGCGAGATCGCGCTTCTGCTCTGGGGCATCCACATGGTGCAGAGCGGAGTGACGCGCGTCTTCGGCAGCGATCTTCGCCGCATCCTGGTGACTGCGCTCCACACGCGGCTCCGCGCCTTCCTCGCCGGACTCGGCATCACCGCGGCACTTCAATCATCCACGGCGACAGCGCTGATGGTGATGTCGCTGACCGGAGCAGGCACGATCGAGCTCGCGCCTGCCCTCGCCGTCATGCTTGGCGCGAACGTCGGATCGACGCTGATCGTGCAGGCGCTTTCCTTCGACATCACGATTGTGTTTCCGATTCTGCTTGCCGTCGGAGTCATTACCTTCCGGCGCGGGCGCGGGACGCGCTTCCAGGATATCGGCCGTGTCGCGATCGGGCTCGGCCTGATGCTTCTCTCCTTACATCTGATGGCCGATGCGATTGCACCGAGCGAGCACTCGCAGACGGTGCGCACGCTCCTTGCCGCGCTCACGCGCGAGCCGCTTCTCAATCTGGCGCTTGCGGCGGTGCTCGCCTGGGCGGCGCACTCAAGCGTCGTTGTCGTGCTCGCGGTGATGTCGCTAGCCGTTTCCGGTCTGATCGGACCTGAGGCCACGCTTGCAATGGTGCTCGGCGCCAATATCGGCAGCGCCGTCAACCCGCTGCTTGCGGCGGGAAGCGATCCGCTGAAGATGCGCGTCGCCGTGGGCAACTTTGCCACGCGGCTGATCGGCGCCGCGCTGGCCCTGCCGTTCCTCGGCGTCTTCGCGGATTGGCTCACAGCGCTCGAACCGGCACCGGGACGGCTCGCCGCCAATTTCCACACCGCCTTCAACCTGGCTGTCGCAGCTCTCTTTTCCGCTCTGCTTCCGGTCACGGCGCGGATCCTGGTCAGGCTGCTGCCGGAGCGGCTGGCAAGCGCCGATCCGGCGAAGCCGCTCTATCTTGACCCGGCAGCACTTGTGACGCCCGCCGTCGCGCTCACCAACGCGGCGCGCGAGACGCTCCGCATGGCGGACATTGCGGAGAAGATGCTCGCCAGCACGCAGACGACTTTCCATGGCGACGACCGCCACCTGATCGCCGAGACAAGCCGCATGGACGACGTGGTCGACCGGCTGCATCAGGCGATCCAGGGCTATATCGCGCAGATCGCCCAACAAGGTCTGAGCGAAGCGGAAGCGCTGCGGCTGGCGGAAGTGCAGTCTTTCGCCATCAACCTCGAACACATCGGCGACATCATCGACAGGAACATCACCGAGCTTTCGGCAAAGCGGCTGAAGCTCAAGCTCAGCCTGTCGCCCGAGGGACTGGCCGAGATCGACGCAATGTATGCGCGGCTGCTCGATCATCTGCGCCTGGCGGTCGCCGTCTTCATGTCGAACGACCTCGATGCCGCGCGTCGGCTGGTCGCCGAGAAGGAAGAGTTCCGCCAGCTTGAGCGGGACTCGACCGAACGGCATTTCGCCCGCGTGCGCGAAGGCCAGAAGGCGTCGATCGAGACAAGCGGGTTGCACCTAGACGTGGTGCGCGACCTGAAACGGGTCGACGCCCACCTCGCCGCGACCGCCTATCCGCTGCTCGAACGCGAGGGCGTGCTCAAGCCGACGCGGCTTGCCTCGTGATCCGGCGATTGCCTTTGGCGCAGGAATCGCGGACCTCCTAGCCGGATGACTCCAGCCATCACGCTTGCGGTTCTTTGCGCCGCGATCTTCCACGCCTCCTGGAACGCCATCATCCGCATGCGCGGCGACAAGATCGTGTCGATCACGCTGGTGGTGGCCGGGTCCGGCCTGATCGCGGCGCCCGGGCTTTTCTTCGTCGACGTGCCACCGCGCGCCGCCTGGCCGTTCCTGATCACCTCGGCGCTGGTGCATGTCGGTTACAACAGCTTCCTGGCGCTCGCCTACCACCACGGCGAGCTGACCAAGGTCTATCCGCTGGTGCGCGGCTCAGCGCCGCTCACCACGCTTGCCGTCTCGCTCCTTTTCCTGAGCGAAGGCGTCGGTTCCCTCGAGACGATCGGGATCATCGTGCTCGCGGCGGGCATCATGCTGCTTGCCTTCGACGGCGGGCTGAAGGCGATCCGCGCTGCGCCGCAGATCCTTTTCTACGCCGCCGGAACGTCGCTCTGCATCACTGTCTACACGCTCTCCGACGGCCTCGGCGCGCGCGCAGCCGGCAATGCCAACAGCTATATCCTCTGGCTCTTTGTCCTCGACATGCTGCCGATGCTCTTAAGCGTGCTCGTCATAAAGCGGCAGGCTTTTCTTAGTGCGACCCGCACGCACTGGCCGGTCGCGCTCCTCGGCGGCGTGCTCTCGCTCGCCGCCTACTGGATCGTGGTCTGGGCGATGACGAGGGCGCCGATCCCGGTCGTCGCCGCGCTACGCGAGACGAGCATCCTCTTCGCACTCATGATCGGCGTCGTCTGGCTCGGCGAACGGGTGACGAAGGTCCGCGCCATGTCGATCGTGCTGGTCGTCGCCGGCCTCGTCCTCATGCGGCTTTAGAGGGCTGCCGCAAATCCCGTGCGGTTGCGGCCCGCCTGATGCAATATGCGATCGGAACGCGAGAGCGGCGCCCAAGCCGGCACGCGATGGGAGGAAGACATGCAGGCGGAGATGCATGACGAATTCAAAGTCGGCAACAAGATCGCGGCGTTCAAGAGCGAGATGCGGCCGCGGCGCACGGCGCTGAAGCGCGCTTTCGACGAGGTGAAGGATCACATCCGACGCGAAGCCGACCGCATCCGCAAGGAGAGCGACGCCGGACGCAGCATCGTCCCCGAGATCGACTATCAGGACATCGCCGCCGGAAAACTCTCCGATGCGATGCGGGCCGCGATCCGCAAGACCGGCTGCGCCGTCGTGCGCGGCGTCTTTCCGCGACAAGTGGCGAGCGGCTGGTTCGATGACGTCAGCGACTATCTCGAGACGAACCGCTACGAGGAGCGCGAGATTGAGAAGCGCAGCCTCGACAAGTATTTTTCGCAGCTCAAGGCCGGCAAGCCGCAGATCTTCAATCTTTATTGGTCGAAGCCGCAGGTTCTTGCGCGTCAGGACGCGAACCTCGCCGCCACGCGTTCCTTCCTCGACCGGCTGTGGACCAACACCGACGGCGTCTTCAATCCCGACCTTCAGTGCACCTATGCCGACCGCGTCCGCCGCCGCCAGCCCGGTGACAGGACGCTCGGTCTCTCGCCGCACATGGACGCCGGCACTGTGGAGCGCTGGATCGATCCCGGCTACCAAAGCGTCTATGCCCGCGTCTTCGAAGGTGACTGGCGCGGCTACGACCCCTTCGACGCCCGGCATCGGCTTAAGACGCGCGAGATCCCCTCGCCCGCCGTCGCCAGCGTCTTCCGTACCTACCAGGGCTGGACGGCGCTGACCCGTCAAGGCCCGACGGACGGCACGCTGCGCCTGATCCCGATTGCGGAAGGGATCTCCTACGTGCTCCTGCGCGCGCTGCAGGACGATGTTGCGGAGGATGATCTTTGCGGCGCGGCCCCCGGCCGCGCACTCGGCGTCAGCCCCGAATGGCATGCGGATATGATCGCCGGCACGGTCTCGATCCCGGAAGTGATGCCGGGCGATACGGTCTGGTGGCACACCGACATCTGCCATTCGGTCGCCAACGAGCACGCCGGCAAGGACTATGCGAGCGTCATCTATATCGGCTCAGCGCCCGACTGCGCCAAGAACCGCGCCTATCTGCCTGGCCAGAGGGCGGCGTTCCTCGCCGGAAAGTCCCCGCCCGACTTCGCGCCCATGGATTTCGAGGTGGATTTCAAGGGGCGGGCGACCGAAGCCGACCTGAGCGAGCTCGGGCGAAGGCAGATGGGATTCTGAGCGCGAACGCGCCGGAGGCTCAGTAGCTCGCCTGGACGCGCCACATGATGCCAAAGACCTTGCCGTCCCCGACGGCACCGTTGCCATCGAGCTGATTGTAGGCGAGCTCCGGGCCCGTCGTCAGCTGGTCGGTCGGCGCCCATTCGGCGCCGACGACGAACGCCCAGAAATCGTAGCTGTCGTTGCTGGCCTTGTCCTCGGCATGGGTGAACGACCCGTCGAGCCAGCCGCTCAAACTGTCGGTGAACGGCGCGGTCAACCCGGCGCGCAGCATCCAGGCTTGGTTGGTATCCGCGCCCGACGGTCCGCTGAAATCGCCGATGCCGCCTGGATCAGCGGTGATGTAGGCGAGCGCACCGTCCGCATATCCGGCCTGCGCGGAAACGCCGATGCCGCCGACCGGCAGCGTCACGCTGGCGCCGGCACTGACCGCCCAGCCGACACCGTCACCGTTGACGTCATGAATCTGGCGCACCACGCCCATGACCTGCGCCGAGCCCCATTTCTCCTCGACATGGATATTTCCGACGAGGTCGGGAAGCTGCTGGCCTTCATAATCGTCGGCACCGTCGAGACGCCGGCCGCTCGAATCGGGATCTTCGACCGAGAGCGTGCCGCGAAGGCCGTTCCCCGCGGCGAGCGTGTAGGCGAAAAGCGTCTGCTCGGTGGTGCTGTCGTCGATACCGATACGTGTTCCGTAGCCGTCCGTGCCGAAGAAGTCGAAGAACGAGGAGGTGTGGCCGGCGGTGAAGACGCCGTGATCGTTGCTGACCTCGATGAAGGCTTCGGGCAGCGTCGTGTTGGCGTCGCTGTATCGGCCGAAGTCGGCCGGACCGATCGTCGACTGCAGCTCGACATAGGCGCGGATCAGACCGAAGTCGGACATGGTCTTGGCGTCGAAGTGCACGTTGCCGCGGGCGCCGCTCGTCCAGTTGTTGAATTCCGATTTGCTCGTGCCGCCGAAGAGCGCCGCCACGTCGCCGCCGACATAGTGCGTGTCGTAACGCGTGTAGCCGCTTATCCTGAGGCAGGTGTCGGTATTGGGGATGTAGAAGAAGCCGTCTCCGAAGGCATTGCAGACATGCATCATCTCGTCGGTCTCAGGCACCGGCAGATTGGCGGCGGAAGCCGCCGGCGCCGCTCCGAGCACGGCAGCCGAGCCAAGAAGAAACAGCCTGAGCGTCATCGCCGATCCTCCGTCTGGCCCCCGGTGGTTCGGGCCAGCCGCCCCGCCGGGAAAATCGGGCCCCCGGCACGCCGCCCGAAACGTCGGCAAACGCCGCCGCCTAAGGTTCAGCCACATCAGGAGTTATGGGCTTGTTAAGGTTAATGCTCGGCTAATGCGCTAGGATCGCAGCGCTTTCTTTCACGAACCGTTCATGGTGCGAGCCGGCGCCGGACGATTGACGCTGCGTCGACCAAAAAGCGTCAGTCCGCCGTCTCGATGCGTGGCAGTGCCGCGGCGGCCGAGGTGTACATCCGCGGAGACGATGTCAGCTTCGACCGGGGTCCGCTTCCGCAGCTCGACGTGGCGCTTTTCGCGTCGAACGGGGTCGGCCCAAATCTGTGAATTCCGAAATACCGGCGCAATTCGACGCCACACCGCCGGGCGGCTCCGATTTAAGCCGGCCGGGTATTCCGATTTGAAGTCGGCCCCCATTCCGGAATGAAGCCGGCCAGCGTTCCGATCAATAACCGGCCACCTTTCTGCGTCTGAAGACAGACCTCCTGGGCCAGCAACTCGGGCATCAAGCTCCTTTTCGAACGAGGAGAGCGCGATGCCGGCAAAGAGAAGGCTGACCATGAGACAATTGCGACAGATGCTTCGGCTTACCCGGGACGGCGTCAGTGCCCGGGAGATCGCCATGACGCTCGGCGTGGCGAGGAGCACCATCCAGGACAACCTGAAGCGTGCTGTGGCGGCTGGGCTGAGCTGGCCACTGCCGGGCGAGATGACCGACGACGCGCTCGAGAGAGGCTCTTCGACCGCGCCGGCGTCAAGCAGGGCATGCGCCGGCGCCCAGAACCGAACTGGCCCGACCTCGCCGTCGAGCTGAAGAAGCCTGGCGTCACCCTGCAGATTCTATGGGACGAGTATCGCGCCGTTGATCCCGGCGGCTACGGCTACAGCCGTTTCTGTGAACTATTCCGTAGCTTTGAACGCCGGCTCTCGCCGACGATGCGCCAGGAGCACGTCGCCGGTGACAAGGTCTTCGTCGACTATTCCGGCAAAAAGATCGCCATCGTCGATCCTCGGACTGGCGAGATCCGAGAGGCCGAACTGTTCATCGGCGTGCTCGGCGCCTCCAGCTTCACCTATGCCGAGGCGACCTGGACGCAGACGCTGCCCGACTGGATCGGTGCCCATGGGCGCATGTTCCGCTTCTTCGGCGGGGTTCCGCGCCTGATCGTGCCCGACAATCTGAAGTCCGGCGTCAATCGCGCCTCGTTCTACGATCCGGAGATCAACCGAAGCTATGGCGTGATGGCTTCGCATTACGGCGTCGGCGTCCTGCCGACGCGGCCGCGCAGACCTCGCGATAAGGCGAAGGTCGAGAATGGCGTTCGTTTCGCCCAGAGCTGCATTCTGGGCCGGTTGCGGCGGCAGACCTTCTTTTCGCTCGCCGAGGCCAACGCGGCGATCGTCGGCGCCCTCGATCGCATCAACGACCACGTCATGCGCCGGCTCGGCGTCAGCCGTCGGCATCTCTTCGAGACCGTCGAAGGACCAGCGCTCGCGGACCTGCCGGGGAGCGATTACGAGTTCGCCGAATGGCGCTTCGCCCGTGTCGGTACCGACTACCATGTCGAATTCGACAGCTTCTTCTATTCGGTGCCGCATGGCCTGATCCGACAACAGGTCGACGTCAGGGCGACGGCCCGGACGATCGAGATCTTCCACCGCGGCAAGCGCATCGCTGCCCATCAGCGACGGTACGGCGGCCGCCGCCATGGCACCGATCCCGATCACATGCCGAGTTCGCATCGGCGATATGCCGAATGGACGCCTGATCGCTTCCGCCGCTGGGCCGCGTCGGTCGGGCCGCAGACCGAGGGACTGATCGTTGCCATCCTGGCCGCCCGTCCGCACCCGGAGCAGGGCTTTCGAACATGTCTCGGCGTGCTGCGCCTCTACCGCGACATCGAGCACGCCCGTGCCGAGGCCGTCTCGGCGCGGGCCGTCGCAATCGGCGGCCTCAACTACAAAAGCATCGCCCTCGATCCTGAGCCTGTCGAGACGGCCAAGCCGACCACCACACCAAACCCGCCGCCGTGGTCGACCACGTCAATCTGCGTGGCCCCGGCTATTTCCATTAAGGAGAGACACCATCATGCTGACCCATCCTACCCTCGACCTCTGAACGAACTGGGCCTGACCGGAATGGCCAAAGGCTTCCAGGAGCTCGACGCCCAACCCGAGGCCCGTGCTCTGGAACATGGCGAATGGCTCGCCCTGCTCCTCGAACGCGAGGCCACGCAACGCCGGCAGAAGCGCTTCGAGGCGCGGGCCCGGGCCGCCAGATTGCGCCACGATGCGCAGGTCGAGGATACCGACTTCCGCGCCGTGCGCGGACTTGATCGCGGGCTCTTTCTCAAACTCGCCGGCTGCGACTTCATTCGCGATCGGCAGGGCTTGTTGCTAACCGGGCCTGCCGGCGTCGGCAAGAGCTGGCTCGCTTGCGCCCTCGGTCAGAAGGCCTGTCGCGAAGACTTCTCCGTCGCCTATCACCGGGCGCCCCGGCTCTTCGCGGCCTTGGGCCGGCCCGGGGTGACGGCCGATACGCCAGACTGTTCAGGGCGCTCGCCAAGGTCGATCTGCTCATCCTCGACGATTGGGGCCCCGAAACGCTCGGCGGCGAACAGCGGCGCGATCTCCTGGAGATCGTCGAGGACCGCTACGAGCGCCGGTCGACCATCGTCACCAGCCAAGTTCCCGTCGACCGCTGGTACGAGATCATCGGCAATCCCACGATCGCCGATGCCGTTCTCGACCGTCTCGTCCACAATGCCTATCGCATCGAACTGACCGGCGAGAGCCTGCGAAAACGAGCCCCCAAGCCATCCACAGCATCGCCCGCTTGACCTTCGCTCGAACCAAACCCCATCATCCACGATGACCCAGGATCAGACCAGGAAGTGGCCGGCTTCAAATCGGAACGGCGGCCGGAATGAAAATCGGAACAGGTGGCCGGCTTCAGTTTGGAATGCATGGCCGGCTTCGTCGGAATCCGCAGCAGCCAATCCCGACTGCGGCATAACCGAGGCAGAAATCCACTTAACCGCAGCCACAAGGCTGTTCAAACAAACCGAGCCACTTCTATATGCCGCGCT
>CAVQJW010000020.1:0-105722 GCA_963712925.1 uncultured Alphaproteobacteria bacterium
CCGGATCGTGCTCGCGACCGGCGATGAAATTGTCGCGGATGGTCGCCTGCAGACAGAGCCCCTCGTGGGCACGGTCGGCACTGACATAGGCGATGCCCGCCGCGTGGAGGTCGCTGACCGATTTGCCGGTGGTGTCGTATCCGCCGAGCGTGATCGTGCCGCGATCTTTTGTGGCAAGGCCAGCGGCGCAAAGGGCGAGCTCATCCTGCCCGTTGCCGGCGAGCGCCGCGATCCCGACGATCTCGCCCGCATGGATGTCGAGGTCGACGCCCGTAAGCCGTGGGACCCCGCGCCGGTCGCGAACGGCGACGTCGCGAAACGACAAGGCCACGGCGCCGGTGCCGCCGGCTCGCTGCGCGCGCGCCGGCATCGCCTCGACGTGGCCGCCGATCATCAGATCGGCGAGCGCCTCGGCGTCGGTCTCGGCCGGCGCCGTGGTGGCGACCGCCCGCCCGTTGCGCAGCACGGTGATGCGGTCGGCGATCGCCAGCACCTCGGCGAGCTTGTGGCTGATGAAGAGGATGGTGCGCCCCTCCGATTTCAGCCGGCGCATGATCGTGAAGAGCTCCTGGACCTGGGCCGGGGCGAGGACCGCGGTCGGCTCGTCGAGAATGAGGATGTCGGCGCCGCGGTAGATCAGCCGAAGAATCTCGACGATCTGCCGGATATGGACCGGCACGTCGGCGCATCTCGCATGCCAGTCGAGCAAGATGCCGGCGCCCGCGGCGATCCCGGTCGCAGCCGCTTCCGCCTCCGCGCGCCGGATGATGCCGCCAAAGCCGACCGGCTCCTTGGCGAGAATCAGGTTTTCAAGCAGCGTCAGCTCCGGCACCAGCATGAATTCCTGGTGCACCATGCCGATGCCCCGCGTGAAGGCATCGGCGGGGCCGCTAAGTCTGATCTCCTGGTCGTCGACGACGATCGTGCCCTGGTCAGGCTGGTCGATGCCCTGCAGGATGCGCATCAGCGTGGTCTTGCCGGCGCCGTTGCCGCCAACCACCGCGTGGATGGTGCCGGCGGCAACCGAAAAGTCGATGCGGTCGTTGGCAAGCACGCTCCCGAAACGGCGTGTCACGCCGCGCGCGCCGAGGCGAACGGCCGGTCGGCCGTCACGCTCGATGCGCGTCGTCGCAGCCGTGCCGCTAGCGTCGGACAACCGGCCGCCGTCTCACTTGAAGAAGTCGGGATAGCCGCTGTCGACGACGTTCCAGACCTTGATGTCACCCGACAGGATTTTTGCCTTCAGGTCTTCGACCTTCTGGAGGTCGGCGGCGGGGATCAGATCCTTGGTGTATTTCATCTCCGACAGGCCGACGCCGTTCTCCTTAAGCCCGAGGGTAATGGTCTGACCGCCGGGGAACATGTCGCTCGCATAGTCCTTCACCGCGGTCTCAACCGCGATGTCGGTGCGCTTGACCATCGAGGTCAGGACGTTGCCCTGAGCCAAGCCGTCCTGGTCGGTGTCGACGCCGATCGCGTAGTGGCCGGTCTCCTTCGCCGCCTGGATGATCCCGAGGCCGGTTCCGCCGGCGACCTGGTAGACGATGTCGGCGCCGTCCTCGAACATCGCCTTCGCCATCTGCAGGCCGACCGCCGGGTCGCCGAAATTGTTGGAATAGGCGACCTTCACCTCGACGTCGGGATTCACGTCCTTGGCACCCTGGATGTAGCCGACGATGAACTTGTCGATGCCGACGGATTTGGTGCCGCCGATGACGCCGATGATCGGCTTGTCGTTGATGCCCTTGATCGAGGTGTCGGTGGTCACCATCGCGGCGAGCGCGCCGGCGAGATAGGAGCCCTCCTGCTCCTGGAAGAGCACTGAGGCGACGTTGGCGCCCGATTCCTCCTGGTTCAGGACCACATATTTCGTGTCCGGATAACTGGCGGCGATCTTCGCCACCGTGTCGTTGTGCGAATATTCAAGGTCGACGATCAGACCGAAATCGGCGTCGGAGGCGCGGCGGAGAATGTCCTCGGCCTGCGCGACAACGTCCTTCGATTCGACGGGCTTGCCGTCGAGCTTGGTCTCGGCCAGCGCCTTCTGGAAGCCGGCATAGGCCAGATCGTTGTACGATTGATCGCCGAGGCCGCCTTGCGCGATGATCAGGGCGACCGGCTTGTCAGCCGCTTGTGCCGCGCCGATCGTCAGTCCAAGGCCCAAGGCGAGCGCCGAAAATCCTGTCACTGTCCGGATGGTGTTCATGTCCTGTCTCCCTGTCATTACCGTTTGAAGGCGCGGCCGATTGCGATTGGCGGCCGCGCAAAATCCGCGCCTCGTAGCTGTAGCGGCGGGCGTCGTAGACCGCGTCGACGACGTCGAGCAGCGTTCCGTCCGTGGCAAAGGAGATGCGGCCGACCGCCATCACCGCATCGCCGGCGCCGAGATCGAGAAGGCGCGCTTCCTCCGCGGTGGCGCAGCGCGCGCGCAGCCGCTCGACGGCGCTCTCGACCGAGAGGCCGCTCAGCGCCAGGCGGGCATAGAGCGAGAAGCGCGGGGTGGCGGCGACCTCCGCCGTCAGACCGATCGAGCCGAGCAGCGCCTCCGTGAGCACCGAGCGATGGATCGCCGCCGGCAGCCCGTCCACCATGCGCAAGCGGTCGAACGCCACCAGCGGCTCGTCGGCGGGGTAGGGAAGATCGGGACGCCAGGGCGTTGGTCCGAAGCCGAGCAGCCGATGCGTCGGCGTATGGCCGGACTTCCGCACCGCCTCGGTGAAGCTCATCAGATAGCCGGGGGCGCGCTTCAGCGGCGGGGCGGCGACGAATGTCCCGAGCCCCTGGCGGCGGTAGAGGAGCCCTTCCTCGGCGAGCGCCTCGATGGCGCGGGCGACCGTGAAACGGCTGACGGCGAAGGATTTTGCGAGCTGCGTTTCGCTCGCGATCCGGCTTCCCGGCTCCAGGCGCGACACCTCGCCCCGCAGATGTTCGATGATCTGCCGGTAGAGCGGGCTGTCGCCGTTCAGGGCGACCGATGCGTGCGCCGCCAAAGCCGCTATTCCTTAACTCGTCCAGTTGTCCAGGCAAGTGATCTTGCCACAAAGCGGCGGTAACGCAAGCCGCTTCGTTGGCAGGGAGGGGGAGGGCGCTCGCGGTCGGGGGCCCGCGGACCTTATCGGTAACGCGCCTGATTCCAGCGGTGGCCGAGAAGCGACAGGATGATGATCAGCCCATAGAAGAACTGGACGTAGAAGCCCGACCACCCCGCCCCGACGACGCCGGTCTGAATGAACGAGACGGTGAGCGCGCCGATCGCCCCGCCCGCGACGGTCCCGATTCCGCCCCATGTCGGAGTGCCGCCGACGAACACCGACGCGATGACCGGCAGCAGATAGCCGTCGCCCGAGGTCGGCCACCAGGTGAAATTGATCATCGTGGAGGTAACACCGGCCAGCGCGGCCCCAAGGCCGATGAATCCGAACACCTTGACTCGCACGAGCTTGACGTTGACGCCCATCTCGTTGGCGCTGTCGGGATTGTCGCCGACGACATGCACCTGCGCGCCGAAGCGGTGGCGGTTGTAGAGCAGCGCGCAGAGAATCACGAAGAGCACAGCCCAGAACATCTGCACGGGCAGTCCGAGTAGCTTGCTTGCGAACAGCTTGAAGGCCCAGCTGTCGGCCAGCTGCGGCATGGCGATGGACTTCGACTGCGTCAGAATGAGGATCGCGCCGCGCAGCATGAAATTCATGCCGAGCGTCGCGACGAGCGACGACAGCCCCCCGTAGACTACGAGAGCACCGGTGCCAAAGCCGAGCCCGGTCCCGACCGCCAGCGCTGCCACGATACCGAGGAACGGGTTAAATCCCGCCTGCACGACAGCCGCAAAGGCGAGCGATGCAAACCCGAAGATCGCCGGAAAAGACAGATCGATTTCGCCCGCCGTGACGACGAACACCAGCGGGGCGGTCATGAACAGCGCCACCGGCAGCGTCGTCATCACCGATACGTAGAGCCCCCAGGTGGAGAACACCCGCGGATTGGCGACGAAGAAGAAAAGCAGCATGAGCACGAACACCGCCAGCGAACCGAGCGCCGCGCGGTTCGCGATCACAAATCGGCGCAGCCGGCGGTCGTGGGGATGAACATCGACGGTCCTGTCGCCGACGGTCTTGGCAGTGTCCGACATCACGCGGTTTCTTTCGTCTGAACATGCCGCTGCCGCGCCACGTTTTCCATAAACTGTATGAGCTCCAGCACGGAGCCGACCTCGGATTTCGGCTTCTCCATCGCCACCTGGCCCCGGTCGATCACCACGAACCGCTCGGCGATGTCGAAGACGTGGTGGATGTTGTGGCCGATGAAGATGATCGAGCGCCCGGCTTCTCTTACCTGGCGCACGAAGTGGAAGACCTTCGCGGTCTCCGTCAGCGACAGCGCAGTCGTCGGCTCGTCAAGGACGATAAGATTGGCCTGCTTCAGGATGGCGCGCGCGATCGCGACGCCCTGGCGCTCGCCGCCCGACAGCTGGCCGACAATCGAGTGGGGCGAAAACACCTTGGACGTGAAGCCGATCTCGCGCATCAGCCGCTCGGCCTCGTCGACTTCCCGGCGCGCCTTGAGCCAGCCGAAGCGGCCGGCGAGCTCGCGCCCCATAAAGATATTGCGAACGATCGACTGTTGCACGGCGAGCGCGCGGTCCTGGAAAACCGTCTCGATTCCCGCCGCCCGCGATCGCGCCGGGTTCCAGTTGCCGACCGCTCTGCCCTCGATGAGGATTTCGCCGGAGGTCGGCTTGATCACGCCCGCGAGAATCTTGATGAGCGTCGACTTGCCGGCGCCGTTGTCGCCGATCAGGCCGACCACCTCACCCGGGTCGACATGCAGACTGACGCCGCCGAGCGCGTAGATGCTCCCAAACGACTTGGTGATGTTTCTGAGTTCGATGAGATGGTCGGCCATATCCGGGTCCGGGCAGGGCACCGCCCGCCACAAGGCGGGCGGCGCAGCTTGCGTTTAGCGCAGGCCTTCGGTGGCGAGGTCCGCGACCGCCTCATAGTTGTCAGGAGTCACGAAGCCGGCGCCAGTATCGACGTTGATCGGCGCAAGTCCGTAGACCACCTGCTGGCAGAGGCTCAGGATCGGCATATAGCCCTGCAGGAACGGCTGCTGGTCGGCGGTGAGCTGCACCCAGCCGTCCTTGAAGGCCGCGACGATCTGCGGGCTCGTATCGAAACCGATCTGAATGATCTCGCCCGGCTTCTTGCCGGCCGCCTGCATGTAGGTGGGCGCGTTACCGAGCAGCTGACCGCCCGGATAGACGATCGCCTTGGTATCCGGATTGTTGGTGAGCGCCGCCGTGATCACCGGGATGGCGAGGTTCGGATCGGCCGCCCACTCGGTCGGCGAAGGAATGCGGATGACCTTGAGCCCGGCCGCCTCAAGAGCGTCCGCGGTGGCACCCTCGCGCACGTAGCGCTCCGGCTGCTGGTCGAACGGACCGAAGACGATCGCCACGTCGCCGGCCTTCAAACCGAAGCGGCGCACCAACTCCTCGCCGAGCGCCTTGCCCTGCGGGGCCTGCTGAGCACCGACATAACCGCCGCCGAACTTGGCGACCACGTCTGGAAGCGGAACGTTCTGATACATCATTTTGATGCCGGCCTCGGACGCCTGCTGAGCCAGCGGCATTATGGCGGCCTCTCCCGGGTGGCCCATCATGGCGATGCCGTCGGGATGAGAAGCGATGGCTTCGCGCAGCTGCTGCACCATCGTTTCCGCCTTCCAGCCCGAGAACACGTAATCGACCTGGGCGCCGGTATCGTGCGCCGCCTGCACCGCACCGTTGTAGACGATCGACGCGAAAGCGTCGCCTTCCGCGCCGCCTGCGAAGAAACGCAGGTGCACGTCGCTGCACCAGTGGTCTCGAAGGGTCTCCGCATTTGCGGCGCCGACCGTGACCAGCAACGCGAGCGCTGCCGCGCTCGATAGCCGCAAAGCCGATAGTGAAGTCCTGAAAGCCATTGTATTCCTCCCTTCCCTCGAAGCGAGGGATTTGCTGTTAGTGTCTGTCCCGACTTTGCGCCGGTGTCTGTTGGACGTCGCCGTTGCGGGCGACATCGATCAAGTCGGGTTCGGAACCGGCTCGGCTCCGCCCCGGCACGTCTTCAGATAGTCAAGCGCGCGCACCTGCCCGGTCATCTCCAACTCCTCGCGATAGACGGGGTCGTGCCAGCCTTCGATGTCGATCGTGCCGCGATAGCCGGCGAGCCGCAGCTCGCTGATGACGCGCACCCAGTCGCTGTCGCCGAAGCCGGGCGTGCGCATCTGCACGAACTTCTCCTTTCCGAAGATGCCGTGCTCGCGGATCACGTCCCAGCGGACCGTCGCGTCCTTGCCGTGCACGTGGAAGATCTTCTCCGCCCATGTGCGGATCTGCGGGATCGGATCGATCAGGTAGACAAGCTGGTGACAGGGCTCCCACTCAAGCCCGATATTGTCGCTCGGAAGCGCGTCGAACATCAGTTCCCAGGCATCGGGATTGTGGGCAATGTTCCAGTCGCCCGAAGCCCAGTTGCCGTCCATGGCGCAGTTCTCGAACGCGATCCTGACGCCCTTGTCGGCGGCACGGCGCGAAAGCTCGCTCCAGACCTGCCGGTAGCGCGGCAGGCTCTCGGTCAGCGGCTTTCCACGGATGCGTCCGGTGAAGCCGGTGACGAGGTTCGTCCCGAAGAGGTGGGCGTTGTCGATCACCGTCTCCCAGCCGGCGAGCGTCTCGCGGTCGAGCTCCTTCTCCTCAAGCGGATTGCCGAACATGCCGATCGAGCTGACGACGACGTCGGCGTTGCCGATCGCCTCACGGATTTCGTCGGCAAGCCGCGGCAAGTCCTTGCCGCTCAGAGTCTGCCAGAAGAACGGCTGGATGCTTTCAAAGCCGAGCGGAAGGATCTGCCGCACATAGGCCGCCGGGTCTTCGATATTTCCCCGCACCATTGTGCCGATGCGAATGTCGAGCAGTTCTCTAGCCAAGTTTCCGGCCCTCAGTTGGTGATGTCAACGCGCCGCCCGGTCTCGGCGCTTTCGATCGCGGCGAAGACCATTGCGAGGCTTTTGATGTTGTCTTCGCCGCGCGTCTCGGGCGCCTCTCCGTCGCGAACCGCGGCGATGAAATCCTGCATGATGCCGAGATGCCCGCCGACCCGGTCGTGCGGATCGAGCGGCGGGATGGCGACCGGCTCGACGCGGTCGAAAATGCCGTCGCGCGCTGTCGTCGTCCGCTCCGCGCGCAGGTCCTGAAGCCCGTCCCAGACGAGCGAGCCGTGCTCGCAGACGATGCGCCAGGCGCTTTCCCAACTCGTCTTAAGTCCGTCGGCGCACCAGCTGCCGCGATAGGTGAAGATGACGCCGGCGCCCATGTCGAAGACCGCGAGAGCCGACGATCCCTGGCTGTACCAGGAGTTCTTCGGCTCCCATTCCTGGCAATAGACGTTCCGCGGCGCGCCTTTCACGAGGTAACGGGCGGCGTCGAAGGTGTGGATCGCCATGTCGAGGAGGAGGACGTGCCGCATCTCTTCGCGGAAGCCGCCGAAGTGCGGGGCGATGAAGAAATCGCAGTGAATGCTGGTCGGCGCGCCGAGCGCGCCGGAATCGAGAAAGCGCCTGATCCGGCGCACGTCCGCGACATAGCGGCGGTTCTGCACGACGGCGTGGAGGCGGTTCGCCTGGCGTGCGCGCTCGACGATCTCATGCGCATGGTCGACCGTGTCGGCGAGCGGCTTTTCGGTCAAAAGGTGGCAGCCGTGGCCGAGCGCCGAGAAGGCAACATCGCGCCGGGCTGCCGGAACGACCACGTCGAAAACGACGTCCGGTTTGGTTTCGTCCAGGACTGAATCGAGGTCGCCGCCGATCGCGACGCCGTTCAGGCCGAACTCCTCGGCGCGCGAACGGGCGCGCTCCACGTCGAGATCGACAAGGCCGGCGATCTTGAGGCTGTCGATCTGACGCGCGGCATTGAGCCAAGCCTTGCTCATGGCTCCGCAGCCGACCAGGACGGCCCGCACCACCATTCGACGTTCCCTCCGGTGCGCTTTCCTGGTGCCGCTCAGCGACCCATGCGCACTTCCGTAAACGTTTACGATGACAGCGCCATGCGCGCCACTTGTCAATCCCCCAACGTGATTCTTCCATGATTGGGTGCCGCCATTCGGCGTCGCTGTGCTAAGGAGGGCCCCTCCGCAATTTGAGAAGCTCACGTGTCGAGTATCCGCGATCTCGCCCGCCACCTGAACATTTCGATCGGCACGGTCTCGCGCGCACTGAACGGACGCGCCGACGTCAGTGCCGAGACGCGCGAGCGCGTGCTTGCGGCAGCCGCCAAGCTCAAATATTCACCCAATCAGTCGGGCAGGAGCCTTCGCCGCGGAGCGACGCACGCCGTTGCCTTCATGCTGAACCCGCACCCGGGCGACCAGCAGTATGGCGAGCCGTTCTTCATTCCCTTCCTGATTGGCCTGCAGGCGAAGCTCGCCGAGCAGGGGCTCGATCTCATCATCGTCATGGGTGCGCCGGGCGACTATCAGCAGGAGCGGCTTCGCCGTGTCGTCGAAGCCAAGCTGGCGGACGCCGTCGTGCTGGCCTCAACGCGGCGGAAAGACGAGCGCATCGACTACCTCAGCGATGTCGGGTTTCCGTTCGCGACCCTCGGCCGAAGCAATTCCGGCGGCAACAGCTATCCTTCGCTCGATCTCGACTTCGAGAAGGCCGGAGGCGAAGCCGTCGAGCGCCTTGTCGAAGGGGGGCACCGGAGGATTGCCGCTGTCTATCCTCCCCCAGAGCTCAACTTCGGCCATCTCTTTCTGCGCGGTTATCGAAAGGGGCTGCGACGGCACGCGATCGACCTCGACCCGAGCCTCATCGGCAGCGGCACGATCAACGAGGCCGGCGGTTATGCGGCGACGCCCGGAATCATGCAGGGCGACGACCGGCCCACGGCGATCATCTTCAACAACGACGCGATGGCGCTCGGCGGCTGCAAGGCGCTGGTCGAAATGGGCCTGAGGCCCGGCTGCGACGTCGCCGTCATCGTGATCACCGACACGCCGCTTTGCCGCTACTTCTCACCCGCTTTGACGAGCTTCCGCCCGCCGCTTGAGCCGCTCGGGCGGCGGCTTGCCGAGATGCTGCTCGCCTCGATGCCGGCCTTTGCGGGCGCCGAGGGCGTTCGCACGCTGCGCGAAGTGTGGCCGATGGAATTGATCGCGCGCGAGAGCGATCGCATGGTGCTGAGGAAGCTCGCGACTTCGCAGGCACGGAATTCGCTGAGCCACGCGTCGTCCTGACGCCGCGTCAGCCCGCGCTCTTCAACGCGGCAACGAAGCCCTCGGCGAAGCGGTCGGCATCGACCGTGAGGCAGACGTCGGCGTTCTCACGGCCCGCCGCCGTCCGCCGCCGGTCGGCGACGGTCTGGCCGCGGGTGAGGGAGCCGGAAAGCTCGATGTCGACGCACATCCGCTCGGTTGTCGCGAGCGTCGGGTCCTCGGCGATGGCGACGGCGAGCGGGTCGTGCAGCCCGCAACCGGCGATCCCCGGATACATCGTCGCGTAGGATTTCACGTAGAACTGCGCGATTTCCATCATCGTCGCGCCAGTCCGTCCGCCGCTTGCGATCTCCGCGCGCATCGCGCGGGTCAGAAGCACCTTCATCGTCACATCCATGCCGACGAGCGTGATCTTGGCGCCGGAGCGGAGCACGATCTCGGCTGCTTCCGGGTCGTTCCAGAAGTTGGCGTCGGCCATCGGCGTTGGAATGCCGTGGATGCCGGGGTGGAAAAGCGTGCTCCCCATGAGCACGATCGCCTTCAGGAGCCCGGCGGTCTCCGGCGCCTTGCTCAGCGCAAGTGCGACATTGGTGGTTGGCGCGACGGCGCAGAGCGTGATCGCGCCGGGATTCTCCTTCGCCATACGGATGATCAAGTCGGCGGCGTGCTCGTCGACGGGCCGCGTCTCCGGCTCCGGCAGCGAGACCTCGCCGAGGCCGTTCTTGCCGTGCACGTGATCGGCGGCCTTGATGAAGGGTCTCATGAGCGAGCGCCCGACGCCGCGGGCGACGGGGATGTCGGCGCGCCCGGCAAGCTCGAGAATTCGCAGCGCATTGCCGGTCGCAGTCCCGACATCGGTATTGCCGAAGGTCGTCGTCAGCGCTTCGAGACGGATTCCGGCGCGGTTCAGCGCGTAGAGGATCGCCATCGCGTCGTCGATGCCGGGATCGACGTCGAGGATCATGCGGCAGGGATCGCTCACTCTCTCTTGCCTCTCGTTTCAGCGGGTATCGGGCTGGGCTTCGGTCGTGCCGCCGGGCGTCGCGGCGGCAAGCTCGGCCGAGCGCCGGCCCGCCCGGCTCCGCCGTCGGTGGCTGACGATCAAGGCGGCGAGGGTGACGACATAGGGCGCGATGTCGGTGAGCTGGTTCGGCAGCCCCTCGCTCTGCAAGCGGATGCTTGAGGCATCGGCGAGACCGAAGAGCACACAGGCGGCCGCCGCATAGCGCGGGTCGTCGCGCGATAGCATCACGGCAACCACGGCAATCCAGCCGCGCCCGGCGCTCATGTCTTCGGTGAAGAGACTGATCGTGCCGAGCGAGAGCTCCGCCCCGGCAAGCCCGGTCATCGCGCCGCCGACAAGCACGGCGACGACGCGGTAGCGGCGCACATCGACACCGAGTGTCTCGGCTGCATCGGGCTGCTCGCCGACGCCGCGCAGACGGAGGCCGACCGGTGTGCGGAAGAGAACGATCGCGATGACGATGACAAGAAGCCAGGCGAGGTAGGTGAGGGCGGTCTGGCGACTGAGGCCCCAGCCGAGGATGGGGATGTTCTCAATCGCGGCGATGCGGATCTTGTCGAGGCCGAAAATGGCAGGGTCGGTGAAGGTGCCGCTCACCCCGAAGATCTGGCGCAGCAGGTAGGCGGTGAGCCCTGAGGCGAGCAGGTTCATGCCGATGCAGATCACGATCGGATCGCCGCGGAAGATCGTCGCGCCATAGGCAAGGATCAGCGAGAAGACGACGACGGCGACGACGGCAACAAGAACGCCGCCCCAGGCGCTGCCGAGAAAATAGCTGCCGACGACGGCGGCGAAGGCGCCGACCAGCATCTGGCCTTCAAGCGCGATATTGAACACCCCGACCCGGCCGCAGAGCACGCCGGCAAGTGCCGCAAGCAGGATCGGCGTGATTGCCTGCACCGTCGAATGGACCAGGAAGGGGCTGACGAGGTCCGTCATCAGGTGCGCCTCCGCATACCGTGACGGATTGCAAGGAAGAGAATGATGATCGATTGCAGCACGATCGTCAGAACGCGGGGGATCGCCGTCTCGCGCTGCATGGCAAAGCCGCCGGTCTGCAGCGCCGCGAAGAAGATTCCGGCGGCGATGGCGCCGACCGGCTCGCCATTTGCCAAGAGTGCCGCCATCAGCCCCGACCAGGTGTAGGCGGGGGAGAGCAGGGCGCCGTCGGTGAAGCGGAACTGCGCGCCGAGCACGATGGTCGCGCCGACGATTCCGGCGATGGCGCCGGAGAAGAACATCACCGTAACCGCCTGGCGGCCGAGGCGGACGCCGCCATAGCCGGCGAAGCGTTCGTTGCTGCCGCGCATGCGGAGCTCGAAGCCGGCGACGGTCATCCGATCGACATAGATCGTGACCGCGGCGATCGCCGCGACGATCAGCACGCCGGCATTAAGCGGCCCGATCAGCACCGGGAGACGCGCCGCCTCGGGGATCATGGCGGTCTCCGGCAGGCCGCTTGAGGTATCGCGTAGCGGAAAGCCGACGACATAGGAGGCGATGCCGACCGCCGGGTAGCTCAAGAGCAGGCTTGAGATCAGCATCGGGATGCCGTGGCGGGTCTCGCCCCAGGCGGCGAGCGCCGCATAAAGCCCCGCGGCGATCGCTGCGCCGAGAAACGCAGCGAGGATGACGAGCGGGCCGGGGGCGGGGAGGTAGAGCGGGATCAGCGCCGCGGCGAGGCCGCCGATCACCATCTGCCCGTCACCGCCGAGATTGATCATGCCGCCGCGCAAGGGGATCGCGGCGACCAGCGTCATGCCGACCAGTGGCACCGCCCAATTCAGCGTGTTCGGCAGGTTGTCTGGGGCGAGGGCGCCGATCAGGATTTGCCAATAGGCTTCCGCCGGGTTGGCGCCGGAGAGGAGAACCAGGAGACCGCCGATGACGACTCCGAGGAGGATCGCGGTCGCGACTGGCGGCACGTGACGGCGCCGGGACGCGCCGGTCGTCGTGGTGGCGCTCACGCCGCCTCCGCGACGCGGCCGGCCATCAGCAGGCCGAGCCGCTCCTCGGTCGCTTCGGCGCCCGGGACCTCGTCGAGGATGCGCCCTTCGTACATGACGAGGATGCGGTCGCTGAGGGCGAGGATTTCGCTCAGCTCGGCGGAGACGAGCAGGATCGCGTGACCCTTGTCGCGCTCGGCCAGAAGCTGGCCGTGGATGAACTCCGTCGCTCCGACGTCGACGCCGCGGGTTGGCTGCTCGGCGATCAGCACTGGCGCTGCGTGCGAAAGCTCGCGCGCGACCACGACCTTCTGGAGATTGCCGCCGGAAAGCGTGCCGACCGGGAGCCGCTCGTTCGGAATCCTGATGCCGAATTTCGCGATCAGCGCGCCGGCATGGCGGGCGATCGCAGCGCGGTCGAGCCGGGCGCCGTGCGAAAGCGGCGGATGGCGGTGGAACCCCATGGCGAGATTATCGGCAGCGCTTGCCGAAAGCGCCGTGCCGACAAGGGCGCGGTCCTCCGGGATATAGGCGAGGCCGGCTTCGCGATGCGCCTCGACGCTCGCCTCCGTCAGCTCGGTGGCCTTGATCTCTACCGTGCCCCGGTCGGGCCGACGCAAACCGATCAGCGCTTCCACCAGCTCGCTCTGGCCGTTGCCGGCGACGCCCGCGATGCCGACGATCTCGCCGGCATTAACCGTCAGGCTGACGCGGTCGACGAGCGGCCGGCCGCCCGGCGCCGCGACCGTCAGGTCGCGCGCTTCGAGCAGCGGCGCGCCTGTCTTCGCCGGCGGCTTCTCGATGTGCAGATTGACGCTTCGTCCGGTCATGGCGCGGATGATTTCGCGGTCGGTGGTCTCCGCGGTCACCATCCGCTCAACCACCTTCCCGTCGCGGAGCACGGTCACGCGGTCGGTGATCGCCATCACCTCGTGCAGCTTGTGGGTGACGAAGAGGATCGTCTTTCCGTCGGCGACGAGGTGCCGCATCACCGTGAACAGGCGGTCACGCTCCTGCGGCGTCAGCACGGCGGTCGGCTCGTCGAGGATCAGAATCTCTGCCTTGCGATAGAGCGCCTTCAATATCTCGACCCGCTGCCTGACGCCGACCGAAAGCCGGCCGACGATCGCATCGGGGTCGACGCTCAATTCGTAGCGGCGCGCAAGGTCGGCGACCCCGCGCCGCGCCGCAGCGCGATCGATGAAGGGGCCGCGATGCGGCTCCCTGCCGTAGGTCACGTTCTCCCAGACCGATAGCGAATTGAAGAGCTTGAAAGCCTGGTGGACCATGCCCATGCCATGCGCGATGGCGTCGAGGGGGGAGTGGAAGCGCGCGACCTCGCCGCGCAGCGTGATCCGCCCCTCGTCCGGCTGCTGCAGGCCGTAGAGGATCGACATCAGCGTCGACTTGCCGGCGCCGTTCTCGCCCATCACCGCGTGGATCTCGCCGCGCGCGACGGAGAGGTCCACGTGATCGTTGGCCAGCAGCACGCCGTAGCGCTTGACGATGCCGGCCGCCTCGAGCTCCGGAACGGCCTCGCTCACCGGCGCTTATTGAGCTGTCATCGGGTCGGCGATCGTTAGCGCGCCGCTGACGATCTGCTCGCGCAGGTCTTTGATCTGGGCAATCACGTCCGGGTATTTGGCGATGGTGCACTGCGAATCCGCGACGTTGTCTCCAAGGCCGGTAAGCGCCATGCCGCCTTCCTTGAGGCCGAGCGCGGTGATCGGCTGCTGGCTGCCATCCATGATGCCCTTGACCGCGAGCTCGACGGCGACGTCGGTCTTCTTTTCGACGTTGTCCATCACGGCGCCCGGCGCCTGCGGGCACTGATTGACGTCAACGCCGAACGCATAGGCGCCCGGCGACTCCTGCACCGCCTTGAAGATGCCGCCGTTCGAGCCGGCACCGGCCGCGAGCAAGCGGTCGACATAATCGCCAAGCATTGCCGCGGCGCGCTGCTGGCCGCGCGCGGGGTCGGAGAAGGGATTGTTGCCGCCGACCCAGAGCGTCGTATCGGTCGCGATGTCCGGCTTGACGTGCCTGGCGCCCTCCAGGAATCCGTCGGTGTAGCGGTGCAGGAATGGGATATCGAGCGCACCGATCGCGCCGACCTTCCCGGTCTGCGTGGTGAGCGCCGCTTCGGCGCCGGTCAGGAAGCTCGCCTCATATTCGCGGAAGACGGAGCAGTAGATGTTCGGCTTCATGTTGTCGAAGGGACAGCTGTCGACGAGCAGGAACTTGGTGTTCGGATTGGCGTCGGCGACCTCCGGCAGCATGTCGTTGAACTCAAAGCCGATGGCGATGACCACCGCCGCGCCGTCCTTGACGGCGGCGTCGAGATTCTGGCGCCGCGTCGTCGGGTCGGTGCTCTCGAAAATCTTCGCCTCGCCGCCGAGCTCCTTGGCGACCTGCTCGGTGCCGATCTTGCCCAGCTTCAGGAAGTCGTTCACGCCGATCGGGTTCGGCGAAACATAGACAAAAAGCGGCGCGGAATTGGCGGCGACCGCCGAGGAGGCGAAGAGGCCGGCAACCGCGAGCCCCACTAGTCCCTGCACGAATCTCATCTCGTTCCCCTCTGCTCGTCCCTGTGGAAGCGGCGCGCCGCATTCGCCTCGCCGGCCGCAGGCCGGGGGCGGCTTCTCCTGTTGACCGCCCGTCCCGTTACGATGCTTCTCTTGGGGGCGCGAGACAAGAGCCGTCGCGGCGCCCTCGTCCCTTTCCTCGAGAGAAGAGCAGATGTCCAAATACACAACGACCGAGCGCAATCGGACCATTCCGGTCCGCGCCCCGGAGATATTCCCCATCCACCGCGACAAGGCGTTCGTCGTTACGGGTGCTGCCGGCGGCATCGGCAAGGCGATCGTGGAACTGCTGCTCGCCCAGGGCGCGCGCGTCGTCGCGGCCGATCTCGATGCGGGAGCGGCAGGTGCCGCAGTGGAGAGGCAGTCCACGCTGTTGCCGCTCGCCATGGATGTCGCGAGGCCGGTCTCGATCGCGGAAGGCGTCGCCGCCGGCGCCGCGCATTTCGGCCGTCTCGACGGCCTGGTCAATTGCGCGGCGATCGTCCGCCACTCGGACCCGCTGGAGATAAGCTGGGACGACTGGCGGCGGCAGTTCGAGATCAATCTCTTCGGTGCCTACGAAGCCGCCCGCCTCGTCGCCAAGCAGATGATTGCTGCCGGGAGGCGCGGCGCGATCGTGTCGATGGCGTCGGAGGCCGGCAAGAAGGGCCACGTCGAGTCGCTCGCCTACAGCGCCAGCAAGGCCGGCCTGATCAGCATGACGCGCATGCTCTCCGAGGCGCTCGCGGGCCACGACATCAACGTCAACTGCGTCTGCCCGGGCGGGGTCGCGACGCCGATGCTGCGCGACGTGTCGGAGGCCTATTCGGAGGTAACGGGGGAGGCGCCGGCGGCGATCTTCGACAAGATGATCAGCCAGCAGCTGGTGCGGCACCTCGAGCCGGTCGAGGTGGCACGGGTCGTCTCGTTCCTGCTCTCCGACGACGCGCTTCTGATCCGCGGGCAGGCGGTCAACGCGGACGCCGGCGAGACGCCTTATTGACGGGTGTCGGTTCGCCAGTGGTCGAGGTCGCGCCTGTCGATTCTCTCAGGCGAGACCAAGCCTCTGCGCGGCGTTGGCGATGTGCCGGCTCATGGCCCGTCTTGCGGCGGGAGCATTGCCTTTGCGGATCGCCTCCAGGATCGCCTGGTGCTCGCGATAGGTCACGGCGCCGCCGCGATCCGGGTCGCGCTCGGCGTCCAGTGCCGCCCGGCGGGGTGAGGGCGCAAAGGATGTGAAACTCGGGGTCGCTCTATTGCAGGCAAAGCAAATGCCCTTGCACTTGGGGCATATCCTTGTGTAGCCTGACGCGGAAAACCTTATCCTTGGCGGTTTAGCGTTGGAATGCCTTGGATTGCGACCCGCGAGGAAAAGCTTTTCTGAGCCCAAGGAGGACGGCGACGGCAGCGGATGCTGCTCGAATTGGCGGCTCGCGGCATCCGGCCGGACGATGCTGCCGGTCATTTTCGGAAAGGCTTGGCCGGAAGAGCCAGCCGAAACTTCGGGAGGGAAATCCAATGACTCTAAGTGGAAGTTTGGCGAGGCTTGCGCTCGGCGTGTCGGCGGCGCTTCTCGTGTCGTCGGTGCCGGTCCGCGCGGCCGAGCTCAGCATCTGGGTGCGGGCGAGCGGCGCCGATGCCGCTCAGCACATGATCGACCTGTGGAACTCGACCCACGACGACAAGATCGACATCACCGTCATTCCCGACAACCAGATGGTGACGAAGCTCGCCACCGGCGTGCAGTCGGGCGACGTGCCGGACCTCATCTCCTTCGATCTGATCTACATGCCGGACTTCATGCGGGCCGGGTTCCTCGAGGACCTGACCGATCAGCTGAAGGACGATCCGAATCAGGCCAAGGTTGCGCAGGCCTATCAGGAGCTCGCCACCTACGACGGGCGGCTCTACGGCACTGGCTTCACACCCGACGTGTCGATCCTTCTCTACAATAAGGGGCTCTTCAAGCAGGCCGGTCTCGATCCCGACAAGCCGCCGACGACCGTTGAGCAGATTCACGAATACGCCAAGAAGATCCACGCCGTGGCGCCGGACGTCTACGGCTACTACTTCTCCGGCTCGTGCCCTGGCTGCAACATCTTCACCATGGCGCCGATGATGTGGGCGTCCGGCGCGAAGCTGCTGCCGAAAGAGGCCGGTGACCCGATCCTCGAAGGACCGGGCGTCAAGGAGGTGCTGACGACCTTCCACGACATGTGGAGCGAAGGTCTCATTCCCCCGGACGCGCAGTCCGACACCGGCAACAATTTCCAGGCGGTGTTCGAGACCGGCAAGATCGGCATGCAGGGCTCCGGCGGCTTCGCCATTTCGTCGCTCAAGAACAACCATCCTGAGATCGACTTCGGCATCGCCTTCCTGCCGGGCGTCCAGGACGGCCAGGCATCCTCGTTCGTCGGCGGTGATGTGATCGCCATCCCGAAGGGGTCGGAGAACGAAGACGTTGCGCTGCAGTTCATCAAGTGGGAGCTGACCGACGACGCGCAGCTTAACGGGCTGGCCAAGAACCTGGTGCTGCCGAGCCGCACCGACCTCGCCGACAACGAGTACTTCAAGGCCGAGCCGCGCTACATCACCACCGCCAAGGCGGTCGGCATCGGCCAGGTGCCGTGGGTGTTCCACTTCAACGACATGGTCAACAGCGACGCGAGCCCGTGGATCGGGATGCTGCAGACCGCCATCTTCGACGGGAAGATCGACGAGGCGATCGACACCGCGCGCGAGAAGATGAAGGAAATCTCCAGCGAATAGTCGCTCGCAAGGCGAAGTCGCGGCGCCGCTCCACGCGTGGTGTCGCGGCTTCGCTCTCCTGCCGAGGATCGGGGGAGGGCAAAGACTTGCAGGGTAAAGCCGCAGGCAAGCATTCGAGGTCAAGGATGAAACCGGCCAGAGGCGGTCTCCTCGGTTTGCTCTACGCGACACCGGCGTTGTTGTTCGTGATCGCCCTCACGATCTACCCGCTCGGCCAGCTCGTCTACACGTCGATGACCAACAAGTCGCTGCTCGGCGGCGGCAAGTTCGTCGGCCTTGCCAATTACAACAAGGCGTTCGGCGACGCGACTTTCTGGCAGGCGCTGCTCTTCACGCTGAAATACACGCTGTTCATCACGCCGATCCTGATGGCCGGCGGCTTCGTGCTCGCCTTGCTGACCTGGCAGAACACACGACTGAAACAGGTCACGCGCGGCGTCGTCTTCCTGCCATGGGTGATCGGCCTCGGCACGTCGAGCCTGCTTTGGTATTGGCTGTTCGACCAGCGGGTCGGTCCGATCAACCAAGTGCTGATCGACCTGCACATCGTTTCCGAGCCGGTGGCATGGTTTACCAACGCCGAGCTCGGCCTTTGGGCGGTGATCGCCTCGGTCACCTGGAAGGTGATCGGCTTCGGCACGATCCTCTTCGTCGCCGCCATCCAGTCGATCGACAGCGAGGTCACGGAAGCGGCGATGATCGACGGCGCGACCTACTGGCAGCGCGTCTGGCGCATCATCCTGCCGCTCAGCACGCGCTCCATCCTGTTGACCACGCTGATCAGCGTCGTCGGCTCGATGGTCGCCTTCGACCAGTTCTACATCATGACCGCAGGCGGGCCGAAGACCGACACCTTCACCTCGGTCTACTGGATGTACCAGAACTCGTTCATCTACTTCAAACTCGGCTACGGCTCGGCGCTCGCCATCATCCTGACGGTGATCATCTTCGCCGGCGCGGCGACGCAGATCGCGCTGACCCGGCCGAAGGGCACGGCATGAGCACCGTCACCGCAGACGTCGCGACCGCGCAGGTCGCCGGCCATCGCGCGCATGGGCATCGGGCGGTGGGCGCCAACCTCGCCGCCATCCGCTATCTCGTTGCGGCGACCTGCGTCTTCCTGATCGCGCTGATGCTTTTCCCGGTGGTGATGTCCTTCATGGCGTCGATCAAGACGCCGGCCGAGGCGATGGCTGCGCCGCCGACCTACCTGCCGCATGCCGTGAGCCTCGCCAACTATCTGAAGGTGTACAACTATCAGGCGGGACTTCCGGTCTATCTGTTCAACAGCCTGTCGGTCGCCTTTCTTACCATCGCCTTCTGCCTGGCCTTCGCCGTGCCGGCGGCCTACGGGCTCGCGCGCTTTCCGGTGCCGGGCAAGGAGTTTCTCTTCCTGACGCTGCTGCTCGGCCTGATGATCCCCTATCAGGCGCTGGTCACGCCGCTCTATCTCATGTTCTCCAAGATCGGCCTTTCCAACAGCCGGATCGGCCTGGCGCTGGTCCACACCATCGTTCAGCTTCCCTTCAGCGTCTTCCTTCTGCGCAACACGTTCGAGGCCGTGCCGAAGGCGCTCGAAGAATCGGCCGTGATCGACGGCTGCAACAGCTGGCAGGTCTTGTGGAAGGTGTTCCTGCCGCTCGGCAAGGCCGGAGTCGTCACCGTCATTCTCTTCGCCTTCATCGCTTCGTGGAACGAGTTCCTGGGCGCCCTCATCTTCATGAGCCGCGAGAGCAATTTCACCGTCCCGATCATGCTGGTCAGCGTGCGCAGCGGCCGGCACGGCGCGGTCGACTGGGGCGCGCTGCAGGCGGGCGTCGTGATCGCGATCATTCCCTGCGTCGCTATCTATGTCCTGCTGCAGAAATACTACATGTCCGGCTTCCTGAGCGGCGCGGTGAAGTAGGAAGCTTGAGGATGGACGAGAACAGCAGCAACCCGACGCGCGCCGACACGCCGAGCGAGAGCGGTCCGCCGCGGCGCGCGCGGCTGTCGATCCGTGACGTGGCGCGGCTTGCCGAGGTCAGCGTCGGTACCGTGTCCAAGGCGCTCAACAACAATGGCAGCCTCAGGCAGGAGACGCGCGACAGGGTGATTGCGATCGCGCGCGAGCTGGGCTTTCGCCCGAACGATCTCGCCCACAGCCTGCATCGCGGTCAGAGCCTGACGGTCGGGCTGATTTCGACCGACAGCTTCGGCCGTTTTACCATGCCGATCATGGAGGGCCTGGAGGAGTGCCTGACCGACAGCCGCATGTCGGTCTTCATGTGCAACGCGACCGACGATCCGCAACGCGAGGCGCAGCACGTCGAATCGCTGCTCGGCAAGCGCGTCGACGGCATCGTCGTTACCGCCCGCCGCGCCGACCGCCGGCCGCAGCTCAAACTGACGGCGTCCGACGTGCCGGTGATCTACGTCTTCTCGCAGGTCGACGATCCGGGCGCCTTCTGCCTGCTTCCCGACGACGAGGGCGGCGCGGCGCTCGCGACGCAGCACCTGATCGACCTCGGCCGCCGGCGGATCGCGCATGTCACCGGGCCGGAGCGTTTCGAGGCCGTGCGGCTCCGCAATGCCGGCTATCAGAAGGCGCTTGCCGCCGCCGGGATCGCGGCGCCGAGTGATTTCTATCTGCCCGGCATCTGGTCGGAGGGTTGGGGACGCGAGGCAGTGGCGCGGCTCTTCCGTGGCCGCGAGCTGCCGCCGGACGCACTCTTCTGCGGCAACGACCAGATCGCGCGCGGCGCGGCCGATGCGCTGCGCGAGCGCGGCATCGCAGTTCCCGACGGCGTCTCGATCGTGGGCTTCGACAACTGGGAGGTCATGGCGGAGGCGAGCCGGCCGCCGCTCACCAGCGTCGACATGAATCTGAAGGACCTCGGCAGACGTGCCGGCCAGAGCCTTCTCGAATGCATCGGGGGAAAGCGGCTCCGCGGCGTCGAGCGGCTTCCATGCACGCTGGTCGTGCGCCGCTCCTGCGGCGCCGAGGCCCGGTCCGGATCGGCCGGGCGCTAATGCGGAAGGACAAATCCATGCGCCAATACGCACCAGTCAGGTTCAACGAGGTCAACGTCGCGGGGCGTTTCTGGCACGAGCGGCTTGAGACGGTGCTGACGCATACGATCCCGAGCCAATACAAGCAGCTCGGCTCGCACGGCATTCTCGACTCGCTCAAGGTGCCACAGCCGCCGCCGCCGCTTCGCATCCCGCGCAGCCGCCACAACTTCACCACCCAGATTTTCTGGGATTCCGACGTCGGCAAGTGGATCGAGGCGGCGAGCTATGCGCTGTCGCACCGGCGCGATGCGACGATCGAGGCGGAGATCGACGAGATCACCGACTGGCTTGCGGCAGCGCAGCTTCCCGACGGCTACCTGAACTGCTGGTATATCGGCCGCGAGGTCGACAAGCGCTGGACCAATCTCCGCGACAACCACGAGCTCTACTGCGCCGGCCACATGCTGGAGGGGGCGATCGCCTATTTCCTGGCGACCGGCCGCCGCCGCCTGCTCGACATCATGGAGAAGTACGTCGATCACATCGCGACGGTCTTCGGGCCCGGGCCGGATCAGAAGCACGGCTATCCCGGGCACCAGGAAATCGAGCTGGCGCTGATCAAGCTCTATCATCTGACCGGCGACCAGAGGCGGCTCGACCTTGCCGCCTATTTCATCGACGAGCGGGGGAAGACGCCACACTATTTCGACGGCGAGGCGAAGGCGCGCGGCGAGAGCCCGGAGGCGTTCTGGGCGAAGACCTACGAATACAATCAGTCGCACAAGCCCGTGCGCGAGCAGGACAAGGCTGTCGGTCATGCCGTTCGCGCCATCTACATGTACACGGCGATGGCGGACCTCGCCGCCGATCTTGGCGACGCCGCGCTGAAGCGCGCCTGCGAGGCGCTCTGGGACGACGTCACCGCGCGCCGCATGTACGTGACCGGGGGACTCGGCCCGGCGGCGGCCAATGAAGGCTTCACCACCGACTACGATCTTCCGAACGACACCGCCTATGCGGAGACCTGTGCCGCCGTCGCGCTGATCTTCTGGGCGCAGCGCATGCTCAACCTCGATCTCGACGGCCGATATGCCGACGTGCTCGAGCTCGCGCTCTATAACGGCGCGCTCTCCGGCCTGTCGTGCGGCGGCGAGCACTATTTCTATCAGAATCCGCTGGAGAGCGACGGTACGAATACGCGCTGGGCCTGGCACACCTGTCCCTGCTGCACGATGAACGTGTCGAGGTTGATCGCCTCGGTCGGCGGTTACTTCTATTCGACCGGCAGCGACCAGATCGCGATCCATCTTTATGGCGGGACGAGCACGAGCGTCGCGCTGCAAGGGACGAGCGTCCGGATCACCGAGGAGAGCGACTATCCCTGGTCGGGCGCGATCCGGGTGAGCGTCGACCCGGAGAGCACTTGCGACTTCACGCTGAAGCTCAGGGTTCCGGGCTGGGCGAACGGCGTCTCGCTCGCAGTCAATGGTGAGGCGTTCGACGTCGCGGCGAATTCGGCGAACGGCTACGTCGCGATCCGCCGCACCTGGTCGAAGGGCGACACGGTGGAGCTCGACCTGCCGATGCCGGTCGAGCGCACCTACGCCCATCCGAATGTGTCGGCGGATATCGGGCGCGTCTGCCTGAAGCGCGGGCCGTTCGTCTACTGCGCGGAGGATGCGGACAATGCGCAAGCCGCCCCGATCTGGGCCCGGCTCCCCAGAAACGGCACAATCGAGGCGGTGGAACGTAACGATCTCTTCGACGGGATCGTCACGCTCTCAGCCGAGGGCAAACGAGCTCTGGTCGCGGATTGGAACGACCATCTCTATCGCGCCACGCCGCCGGCCGAAGCGCCGGCCCGCTGGACGGCAATTCCTTATTACCTTTGGAACAACCGTGGGCCGGGGCGGATGCTGGTCTGGTTTCCGGAGGACTGAGAGGCGAGGAGGCGTTGGAGTTCCTCCCCCGCTCCGCAGGGGAGGAACTACCGCTTCAGGTGCAGGCGCATCACGATGTCCTGGTCGTAGTTCCCAAAACCCTTGCCGAAGATGTTCACGCCGCCCGGATGCTCGGCCTTGGAGTCGATTCCGATCCGCATGCGGATTGAATGGTGCTTGGGCAAGTCGAGGTTGTCGATCGTGACCTTGGAGATGCGCACGCCGTCGATGAAGGATCCCTTCTTGCTGATCCGCCAGGTTTTCAGCTTGCCGTATTGCGAGCCCTCAAGCTTCCACCAGCTCGGCGTATAGACGCCGCGCTTGTCGCCGTAATCGCCGGGCGAGGTCCATGTTCCGACCGGAACGTCGTTCACCCATAGCGTGATGTCCGACGGCCAGTTCAAATTGGTTCCGGGGACCTCGGAGGAAAGCTCCATCGAGAATTCCAGCGTCTCCACGCCGCTGTTCAGGAGCTTGGCGTTGTTCGGGAACTTGTATTCGACATGGCCGCGGCCGAACCAGACGAGGGCGGCCTGCACCCGGTTCGGATCGAGAAAGAAGTCCGGCACGTCGAGCAGCCCGATCACGCCCTCGGTCGAGCAAAGCCCGCAAGGCGCGCTGACTTCGCAATGCGTGTAGAGGCCGAGCGGCATCGACACTTCGACCTGGTCGTCGGTGCGGATCGGCTCCTCGGTCTCGAAGCGCACGATGATCTCGTCGAAGAGCGCCGAGCAGATCTTCTGGTGGCCCTTCCTCGCCTTGACCGTCTGCGTCTCCACCAGTCCGGCGTCCTCCAGCATCTGAACATTGGTCGCGACGGTCGATTGCGGCAGCGCCAGTTCGCGGCTGATCTCGTTCACATTGAGCCTGCCGCGCGAGCGCAGGAGCTTCAGGATGCGCACGCGGACAGGCGATGCGAGCCCCTTTAAGACGCCGGGGGCTTCGTCGGGATTGATGGTCAGGAAATTGGGCTTCATGCCGCCCTTGCTTTTCTTCGGCCGGGTGAGGGCGAGGTCTATATCAGGAACTTTGATATATTGCACGTGCGCTGATTCCCGCAGCTTAGGCCGGGGTGAAGGCGAGCAGCGACACGGCGTGGCGCGGCAGCAGGAAGCGCAGCACGGCGCTGCCGTCCGGCGCAGGGCTGATCTCCGACTGCTCCAGGATTGCAAGCCTGCTTGCGGCCTCGAGCTCAGAATATTGAGCCGGAGAGGGCGGTTGCGGTGCGCCTTGCGAGAGGAACGTCGCATGCGGGTTCGAATGCGCACCGTCCATGCGGTAGTGCCGGCAAAGGAGCGGGGCTTGTCCCATCCCCGCCAGCGTCAGCTCCGCCTCGACCGCGCCGGCTTCCGGCATATCGTCGTCGCGATAATTCCAGACGAGGACGTTCGTGGCCGCGCCGTCGCGGGCGGCGATCAGGTCGACATCCGGTGCCACGGCAACGCCCTCGCCGAGGACTTTCGCAAGCGGCAGCGCGCCGCTGCTTGCGGCTTCAAGCCGCTCCCCCTTCAGCATCGACAGCATGCGGAGGGCATTGAAGACTGCCTTCGGGATGCCGTTTGTCGCAAGCTCGCGGTAGCCGGCGAAATAGGGTTCGCCCTCGAACTCGAACGCCCAGGTGACGGCGCCCTCGATCCGCCCTCCGGCGCGTTTGGAAAGCTCAAGCGTGCGTGCGATCGCCTCGACAATCGAGGCGCCATAGAGCGGTCCGTCGCGATAGGCGTTTTCCGGATGTGTGTGAGACGGGCACGCCGCGCAGCCTTCCGGGTCGGACTCGCCGAGGATTACCGGCACGCCGTCGAAGGCGGAGAATTCACCGACGATATTCAGTCCGGCTTCGATCGACTGCAGTTGCTCCTTGATCCCCATGCGCACGCGGCCGTCGACGAGCGTCGGCCGTCCCTTTGCGTGGAAGGCGATGAAATCGAGCCGCGTGCCGTTGCGGCCGCTCGCGAAATTCGTGCCGTTCGCGCAGTGATCGAGAAACGTGCGGAGGAATTCGGCAGCGCGGGCGTCGCGCGGCCCGCATACATGCGGCCCGCCGACACGCGCCCCCGGGATGACGCGCCGGATCGCCGCGTCGGCGACGTCGTGCAGCCGGCAGAAATCCTCCACTGAGCCGCGCCAATAGAGCCCGTCCGGCTCGTTCCAGATCTCCCATGGCCAATCTTTCACCCGCGCCATGCCGTAACGCTCGACGAGATGCTCGGCCCAGGCTTGGATCAGGCCGCCCCAGCGGTCGTAGTCGCGCGGTGGAAAGGCCCAACCGGTCGTGATGCCGGTGCGCGGAAAATCGTGGCGGTAGGGTGCCGGTCCGATGCTCAGCGCCTCAGGCATGAAGCCGGCCTGGATGAACGGTGTGATCCCGCTCTCGACATAGGTGTCGAAGATCCGGTCGAGGATGGTCCAGGAATAGACCGGCGCGCCGCTTGCGTCTTCCCTATAGGCATTGGTCGAGCCCCATTTCAGCGCCGGCGTGCCGTCGCCGGAGGTGAGAAGATTGTGCGCCCGAACATGCACGGGTCCCGCGCCGAGCTCGGCGAGCGCCTTCAGCAATTGCCTCCCGCGCGGCGCGTAGGTGTAGTTCGGCTCGTCATAGCCGAACCAGGTCCAGATCGGCGGGATCGGTCGTCCGCGGCGCGCCGCGTCGACGGTGAGCGTCACAAGCGGCGGCTCAGCCAATAGCGGCATCTTCGGGAAGGCGCGCCGCTGCGGTCAGGCGGTGGGTGCCGGCATCTTCGGGCGAAAGCACCGAGTTCGCGCAGTAGTCTGGTGTAGGGATGCTGGGGGTTTGCGAGCACACCTTGCACCGTCCCGGCTTCGACCACCTTGCCCTTCTGCATGATGATCACCCGGTCGCTGATATAATAGGCGGTTGCGAGGTCGTGGGTGATGTAGACGATCGAGACCTTGAGATCGTCGCGCAGGGTCTTGAACAGATTGACGATCGACATCCTGAGCGACGCATCGACCATCGAAACGGGCTCGTCGGCGATGATGAGGTGCGGTGAGGAGATCAGGGCGCGGGCGATCGCCGTGCGCTGCAACTGCCCGCCCGACAATTCGTGCGGAAAGCGGCCCTTGATCTCGGCGAGCGACAGGCCGACGCTCTTCAGCGCCACGTCCGAAGCTGCATAGCGTGCCTCTTGGTTGCGGGCGCCGGCGAAGCGCGAAGCGGAGGCATAAAGATAGCGATCCACCCGCTTCAGCGGGTTGAAGGCCTCGAACGGGTTCTGGAAGATCGGCTGCACCAGCCGCATGAAATCGAGCCGCGCCTTGCCGCTGCGGATCGCGACCAGATCGTTGCCGCGCAGCCGGATCGTGCCTTTTGTTGGCGGCAGGATGTTCAGGATCATCCGCGCCAGCGTGGTCTTGCCGCTGCCCGACTCGCCGATGATGGCGAAGATCTCCGGGCGATCGGCATCGAGCGCGAAGCTGACATCGTCGACGGCTGTGAACGTGCCGTGGCCGAAGAGCCCGCCCATCGCGAATGTGCGCGTGACGTGCTCGACCGAAAGGAGCGCGCTCACCGCCCAAGCTCCGCCGTGGCGTCAGCGTCGGCGACGATTTCGGCGACCGACTTTTCGCCGACGGCCGCGGCCTTCGGGTCGACCGCAAAGCAGGCGACGCGGCGGCCGGGCGCGACGGTCGTCATGGCGGGATGTGACTTCTTGCAGACATCCATCGCCAGCGGGCAGCGCGGGTGGAAGCGGCAGCCCGAAGGCGGGTTGGCGAGGCTGGGCGGAGCGCCGTGCAGCGCCGCCTTCGGCTTCAGGTCGCCGATCTGCGGGAGGCTCGCGATCAGATGCTGCGTGTAGGGATGCAGCGGCTTGTGAAAGAGCTCCGCCGTCGGTCCCTCCTCGACCAGCCGGCCCGCATACATGATGCCGAGGCGGTTGGCGATGTTGGCGTGCACCGTCAGATCGTGGGTGACGAAGATCATCGACGATCCGAATTGCTGCTGCGCCTCAAGGATCATCGCCAGCACGTCCTTCTGCACGACGACATCGAGCGCGGTGGTGGGCTCGTCGGCGATGATGAATTCCGGCCGGCAGACCGTGGCGAGCGCGATGGCGACGCGCTGGCGCATGCCGCCCGACAATTCGTGCGGGAAGGCGGAAAGCACGTCGGGCGAAAGGCGCAGCCGCTCAAGGTGCCGGTCGACGGCTTCGAAGAAGGCTTTGCGGCCGAGCCCCATGTGCGGATAGGCGAAGTCGAGGAACGACTTCTTCACCCGCCGCACCGGATTGAGCACGTTCATCGAGCCCTGCAGCACGCAGGACAGATGGCTCCAGCGGATATGCGCGAGCGTCAATTCGTCGATGTCGTAGAGGTCGCGGTCGAGGAAGCTGTACCTTGATCGTGCCGCCGAGCACCTTCAGCGGCGGCCGCACGGCGCCGGCGATGGTCCTTATGAAGGTCGACTTACCGCAGCTCGATTCGCCGGCGAGGCCGTAGATCTCGTCCTTGTTGACGGTCAGCGTAATGTCATCGACGGCGCGTACTTCGCGGTCGATGCCGAAATAGGCCATCAGGTAGTAGGCGCGCAGGCTGTCGACCTTCAGTGCCGGTTCGATCGACCCATTCGCACCGGCGGACCGGCCGTTCTCGACAACCCTCTGCGCTGCCATCAGCGCGATCCCTCCATGCGGCTCAACCGGCTGCGCGGATCGATATATTCGTTCATCGATACCGACAGCAGATAGAGGCCGATGAAGGTTAGGATGACAAGCGCCACGGGTGCGGCCACCCACCACCATATGCCGGCGACCAGTGCGGTATGCTGGTTGGCCCAGTAGATCATGGTGCCGATGGTCGGGGTCTCGATATTGGTGAAGCCGATCACCGACAGCGTCACCTCCAGCCCGATCGACCAGTTGATGTTGTTCATCGTCGTCGCGAAGACGATGGGGAGCACATAGGGCAGGTGCTCCTCGACCAGGATCTGCCGCGTGCTCATGCCCGAGAAGACGCTCTGCGTGGTGAATTCGCGGGTCCTGAGGCTGAGTGCCACGGCGCGGATCAGCCGCGCGTCATAGGGCCAGCCGAGCGAGGCCATGGCAACCGCGAGCAGCGCCCAGGACATGTGGTCCTTGAAGATGAAATAGACGAGCACCAGGATCGGGAAGGGCGGGAAGACGACGAAGGTGTCGTTGATCGACATCAGCACGCGGTCCACAACCCCGCCGAGATAGCCGGCGGTCAGCCCGACAACCAGCGAGATGACACGGCTGATGACCGCCACCGTGATGCCGAAGAGCAGGCTGTTGCGGATGGCGAAGGTGAGCTGCCAGAAGACGTCCTGGCCGCGCGAGTTGGTGCCGAGCGGATAGGCCCAGGAAGGCGGTATGTCGAACGGCACGATATATTGCAGGCTTGCGCTGTAGGGCGAGAAGAACGAGGCGAGCGCCACGACAACGACGATCAGGATGAGCACGGAGCCGATGGCGAATTCGCGATTGAAGCGGAACAGGTCTTTGATGATCGCGAACACGGGTGCGAAGCCTCTAGCCCACGCGCACGCGTGGATCGATCAGGGGATAGACGAGGTCGATCACAAACACGGCCGCGGCGACGGCGATGATCGACACGGAGGCGATGCCGATCACCAGGCTGTAGTCGCCGGCATAGACGGCGCGTATGAGCAGATTTCCGAGACCGGGATAGCCGAACACGACCTCGGTGATCACCGCACCGTTGAAGATCAGGCCGAGCGAAAGGGCGAGCCCGGTAAGCTGCGGCCCCATGGCGTTGCGCATCACGTAGGAGAAGAGGATTTTGCGCTGGCTGACGCCGCCGAGCTCGGCGAAGGCAACGTAGTCGTCGGTGACGATGTTGGAGACGAGCGCGCGCATGCCGATGAACGCCGGACCGATCCCGACCAGGACCAGGGAGAGCACCGGCAGGATCGCGTGGTAGATGACGCTCATGGCGTAGTCCCAGGAAAAGCCGCGGGCGAGATTGATCTGCGCGGCGCCGATGATCGGCAGGATGGGCCAGAGGTAGCCGAAGACCACCAGGAGCACGAACGCCATGATGTAGTTCGGAATCGGCTGCAGACCGGTGGCAATGACGCCGACAAGCTTCAGCGCCCGGTTCCTGTGGTAGTAGCCAGCGAGGCCGCCGAGCAGATTGCCGATGCTCCAGGAAATGAGCGTCGAGACCGTGAGGAGCCCGAATGTCCACGGCAAAGCGCGCCAGATCAGGGTCGAGACGGGCGTCGGGAAGGCGGACAGCGACGGCCCGAAATCGGCGACCGCGACACGTTTCCAAAACGTGACGTACTGCTCCCAGAGCGTGCCGTTGAGCCCGTAGAGCTCCCGCAGAGCGGTGCGGGTCATCTCGACCGCGTGCGGATCGGATTGTGAGAAGCGCGTGGCTGCGGCGATGGCCTGCTCTATCGGATCGATCGGCGTGGCGTGGGTGATGAAGAAGGCGAGATTAATGCCGACGAAGACGACGAGGACGAACTGGCCGAAGCGTCTCAGGACGTAACGAAGAAAGGTCCTCATCCTACCCTTCTGTCGATGTCCGGAGAGAGAAGGGGCGAGACGGCCCGCAGGCCGTCTCGCTGATCATTGCGATGGTCTCGTGCTACTGAGCGCCCGTGGGCTTCAGCTTGACCATCATGTACTTGGTGTTCCCCCAGTTCGGCACCGGGTCGGTATAGGGATCGTCCTCGGCATTGGGATAGCCGGTCCAGTAGGTCTGATCCATCACCGTGAACACGTTGTAGGACATGAGCGGGATGTTTGGCATGTTCTTGACGGCCAACTTGATGAACTGCTGGCCGAGCTCGATGCCCTTCGGATCATCGAAACCGATCGAACGGATATGCTCGATGATCTTATCAAGCTCCGGATCCTTCCAGCGCTGCCAGTTGCGCGGCGGCTGGAACTCGCCTGGCGCCGCGAGGAACTCGGAGTGCCAGGAGTCGAGGAAGAACGACAGGTCCGGGTGACCACCCCAGGTCTCGACGGTCCAGGCCATCGTCGCTTCGTTCTGGCCGTTGAACATGTTGCTCCACATGGCCGTCGGCAAAGCGTCGATCTTGGAGTCGATGCCCTGCTGCGACCATTGCTGGGCGATCATCGAACCGGCGCGGGTCATCACCGGACGGTTGTCGCCCTCGGTAGAGATGGTGATCGTGAACGGAGTGCCGTCCGGCATCATCCATTTGCCGTTCACCTTGGTGAAGCCGGCCTTCTCAAGCAACTCGCCGGCCGCCTGAACGTCCTGCTTCCACCAGCCGTGACCGAACGCGGTTGCGATCGCCGTGGGATCGGTCGGGATCTGGTCGCCCATCGACGGGCGCAGCATGTCGGCGATCTCCTGGCCCATATTCGGGTCATAGGGGTGGATCGTCTGCTTGCCGGTATCGATGGTGAAGTCCTTCAGCCACTGCTCCAATGGATCGAAGTAGAAGTGCGGGTAGGTGCCCGTCGGCGGGACATCAATGGCCGAGATCGTGGCCGCTCCGCGATAGGACGCCATGTCGATGGCCTTGATGTCGAGCATCAAGGTGAGCGCCCAACGCACGTCCGGATCCTGGAACTTGGGCAGCTGGTCATTCAAGACGACCATCGGCAAGGTCGGATCGGGATGCGCGTAGGGGAAACCCTTGAACCAGCCGCGCGACGTCGGCGAGGACTTGATCAGCGCCATCGCGCCTTCCGGCGAGGTGTCGTGGATGATGTCGAGCTGGTGGTTCTGCTGCAGGATCACGCGCTTGTCCGGGGGACCCGGGTCGATATAGGCGACATAGGTCGGGCCGGGCTCGCCGAAGCGGGCAAGCGTCGTCCGCTGCCAGTCGTCACGCTTCTGCCAGATGAACCACGCGCCGTTCGGGTCGAAGCTCTTCAGCGTGTAGGAGCCGAGGCAGACCGGCGGGTTGAACTGGAACTTGCTCGGATCGTCCTGCTTCTCGAAGACATGCTTCGGCATGATCCAGGTGGCGCTCCAGCGTACCGTGAAGGCCGCATGGAAGCGTGAGTTCGGTTTCTTCAGCTTGAAGACGACGGTGTATTTGTCAGGTTCGGAGACGCTGTCGACATTGGCCTGCATGCGCGCGCCGTCGTTGAACGCGCCGGGCGTCGCCATCAGCGTGTCCACCGTATAGACGACATCGTCGGCGGTGAACTCGACGCCATCGCTCCAATAGAGGCCCTGGCGAAGCTTCACCGTCATCTCGGTGAAGTCGTCGTTGTAGATCGGCTTGTCCGATGCGAGCGAGTTGTCCCAGACTTGGCCGTTCAGGCCCTGGTCCGGATCGATGTACCAGAGCGTGTCCATGCAAAGCTGCTGGAGCCCAGTCGAGGTGCCGTTCGGCTTCGGCACCCAGATGTTGAAGTTGGACGGGTCGGTGACCGTGCCTTCCGGGTTCTCGGCGATCAGAACCTGATTGCGGGGAATGCCGGCAAGAAAATCGTTCTGCGCGAATGCGTGCCCTCCCATAACGAGGCCGCACACAATCGGCACAAGCGTCTTCAGCATGCGCATTTGATTGCTCCTCCCATAGTCGCGCACGGTTGACCGCGCTTTTTGACCTCCCGAACGATACATGTGCCGGCATTAATGGTCAACGGAGCGCCTGATATATATCACGAACGTGGATACATAAGTCAGACGTGCCACGAGCCTTGCGGAAATGGAGCGCGCACCGTCAGATCGCGACGCGCAGAACGTGATAGGAGCGCGGGGCAAGCCTACCTTTCAGCGCACCGTCCTGCAGCGCGATGCCGCGTCCTTTCTTCGGCTTGACCCGATCGGGATTCTTCGCCGTGTTCGTTGCGCCAAGGTCCGCGTGGGCGATCGTGATATGCTCGCTGAGTGCCTTCGCGGCAAAGCCCGCAAGGCTGACGTTGAGCGACATCGCCTCGTCAGGATGGCGGTTCACCATGAAGAAGGTGAGCGTCTTTCCACCATCGTTCCTGACCACGGCGACGTCGAGATAGGGAACGTCCGCCGCAGCCTCCACGTCATAGGTCGGCACATCGACAGCGGCGGCAAGCGCTTCGCCGCGTCCGTAGAGCGAGGCGAAATAGAGCGGGTAGTAGATGGTCTGCTTCCAGGCCGGCCCGCCGTTCTCCGTCATGATCGGCGCGATGACGTTGATGAGCTGCGCGATGCAGGCAATCTTCACCCGGTCGGCGCGGCGGATGAAGGTATTCAGAATGCAGCCGACGAGAAGCACATCCTCGAAATTGTAGACCTCTTCGAGCAGCGGCGGAGCGACCGGCCAGTCCCAGGTGGAGAACTTGTCGTGGTCGGATCGCCGTTGGTGATACCAGACGTTCCACTCGTCGAAGCAGATATAGAGGTCCTTCTTGGAGCGCTTCTTGGCCTTCACGTAGTCGATGACGCCGGAGATAGTCTCGATGTAGCGATCCATGACAAGAGATTTCGCCATGAAATTCAGGTAGTTATCCTCGTAGTTCTCGAAATACATGTGAAGCGAGACGTAGTCGACCGCGTCGTAGCACTCGTCGAGCACGGTCGCCTCCCATTCGGGGTAGGTCGGCATCTGGCTATGCGAGCTTCCGCAGACGACGAGCTCGAGCTTCGAATCGTACTGGCGCATGGCCTTGGCCGTCTCGTTGGCGATGCGGCCGTACTCGTAGGCGGTCTTGTGGCCGACCTGCCAGGGGCCGTCCATCTCGTTGCCAAGGCACCAGACCCTGACGTCGTAGGGCTTCTTGCGTCCGTTCTTGATGCGAAGATCGCTCCAATAGGTGCCGGCCGGGTGGTTGCAGTACTCAAGCAGGCTGCGCGCCGCATCGAGATCGCGGTAGCCGAGATTGACGGCGAGCATCATCTTGGTCCCTGCGAGATCGCACCAGCGGCCGAACTCGTCGGTCCCGACCTCGTTCGTCTCGCGCGTGCGCCAGGCGTAGTCGAGCCGCACCGGGCGTTCGTCCTTGGGGCCGATGCCGTCTTCCCAATTGTAGGCGGAGACGAAGTTGCCGCCCGGATAACGCACAAGCGGCAGGTTGAGCTCGCGCACGAGCTCCATCGAGTCGCCGCGGAATCCCTCGCGGTCGGCCGTCGGGTGGCCGGGTTCATAGATGCCGCCGTAGATCGCGCGGCCAAGATGCTCGAGGAATGCGCTGTAGATACGCTCGTCGATAGCACCGACGCGGAAATCCTTGTGTACCGAAACGCGCGCTCTCATGGCAACCGATTTCCTCCCCGCCTTATGTATCACGGCATTTGATACGTACCTTAGAATGCCCGCCTCCAAAGATGCAATGCGTGCCGCGACGAACGATGCCGCGGGCGCAGCTGCCGACGGTTGATCGCGGCGCCATCCCAGCCGCTACAGTTCATCTCATATTTTAATCAATCGACCGATTGACAAAATAAGTCGGTCGATTGTATGGAACGGCGATCTGGTCGAGAGCGAAGGTGTCGCCGTGGCTGATTTGAGGAAGCTTTCCGCGCCCAGCCGGAAACCGCCGGCTTTGGCCGCCGAGACGAGCGCCCGCTCGCATCCATCCGCCTTCCCGCGGCAGGGCGCGTCGCGCGCGCGCCGGGCGCGGCGGGATCGCGGTGCCGAGACACGTGAGCGGCTGGTCGCAGCGGCGCTCGACGTTTTCGGGCGCTTCGGGTTCGAGGGCGCGACGACGCGGCAGATCGCCAAGCAGGCGGGCACCAATCTGGCGGCGATCGCCTATCACTTCGGCTCGAAGGAGGCGCTCCACATCGCCGTCGCCGAGCACATCGCGACGCGCATCGCCGCGCTGGTCGGGCCGGTGCTGGTGGCGGCGGAATCGCCTGAGGCGTTTTCCTCCCCCGAAGCCGCGCGTCGCGGGCTGATCGGCGTGATCGAAGCGTTCGCCGACACGCTTCTCGGCGAGGCGGAGGCTGAGCAGTGGGCGCGCTTCATCGTACGCGAGCAGATGCAGCCGTCGCCGGCCTTCGAGGTGATCTACCGGTTCACCGGCACGGCGCACGATCTCGGCACGCGGCTTGTCGCGACCGCGCTCGGCAAGGACGAGAACGACGAGTCGGTGCGGCTGCGCGTCTTCGCGCTGATCGGCCAGGTGCTGGTGTTCCGTGTCGCCCAGGCGCTCGTCCTGAGGCGCATGGGCTGGACGGCGATCGGCGAGGCGGAGCGGACGAGGATCAAGCGCGTCATCGTCGACCATATCAACGCGATCTTCAATGCGGAGGCGCGAGCGGCATGAACCGAAGGATCGCAATCCCCGTCGTCGTCCTCGTCGTTGCGGTCGGCGCCTTCGGCACCTGGTGGTTCTCGCTGCGCCAGGCGCCGGCGAGCGAGCTCGTTCTCTATGGCAATGTCGATCTCAGACAGGTCGATCTCGCATTCAACGACAGCGGACGGGTTGCCGAGGTTCTGGTCGACGAGGGCGACCGCGTGAAGAAGGGCCAGGTGCTGGCGCGGCTCGACACCAGCCGGCTCACGCCGCAGGTCGACAACGCCGCGGCGCAGGTTGCCGCCCAGCAGGCGGCGGTCGATCGCCTGCACAACGGCAGCCGGCCGGAGGAGGTCGCGCAGGCGCGCGCCAATCTCGAGGCGGCAAAGGCCTCGGCGCTCAATGCGCATCAGCAATACGACCGCAAGAAGGCTCTCGGCGGACGCTCGGTGGCAAGCCAGCAGGACGTCGACGCCGCGAAGGCGGCGATGGATGTCGCCGACGCGCAGGTGAGGGCCAGTGAGACGGCGCTCGCGCTGCTGGTGGCGGGACCGCGCGCCGAGGACATCGCGCAGGGTGAGGCGCAGCTTCGAGCCGCCGAGGCGCAGCTCGCGCTTCTGCGCCAGCAGCTCGCCGATGCCGAGCTCAAGGCGCCGACCAATGCCGTCGTGCGCTCGCGGCTGATGGAGCCCGGCGACATGGCATCGCCGGCGAGGCCGGTGTTCTCGCTCGCGATCGTCGATCCGAAATGGGTCAGGGCCTATGTCGCCGAGCCGGATCTTGCGCGCCTGCGAGCGGGAATGGCGGCCGAGGTGGCGGTCGACGGCGTCGCCGGCAAGCGCTTCTCCGGCACGATCGGTTTCATCTCGTCGGTCGCCGAATTCACGCCGAAGGCGGTGCAGACGGACCAGCTTCGGACCAGCCTCGTCTACGAGGTGCGGGTGAATGTCGAGGATCCGGACGACGCGCTTCGCCTCGGCATGCCGGCGACCGTCTATCCGAAGCCCGGCGAGGACGGTCACGTCGCTTTCGGCCGCAGATCTCAGGCAGGGCACGCAATGAGCGCCGAAGACTACGCGATCCGCGGCCGCGACATCCGCAAGACGTTCCGCCGCGAGACTGGCGAGACCATCGTCGCGCTCGACGACGTGCCGCTCGAGATCCGCCACGGCGAGCTGACCGCGCTGGTCGGGCCGGACGGTGCCGGCAAGACGACGCTGATCCGGCTCGTCGCCGGCCTGATGAGCGCCGATTCCGGCACGCTTGAGGTGCTCGGCGTCGACGTCGCGAAGAACCCGCAAGCGGTCCAGGACCGCGTCGGCTACATGCCGCAGAGGTTCGGCCTCTACGAGGACCTGAGCGTGCAGGAGAACCTCGACCTCTATGCCGACCTGCACGGCGTCTCGATGGCCGAGCGCCGCACCCGCTATCCGCGCCTGCTGGAGATGACGGCGCTCGGGCCCTTCACCAGGCGGCAGGCAGGGCGGCTCTCCGGCGGCATGAAGCAGAAGCTCGGCCTTGCCTGCACGCTCGTCCAGCGTGCCGGAGCTCCTGCTCCTCGACGAGCCCACGGTCGGTGTCGATCCGCTGTCGCGACGCGAGCTTTGGGACATCGTCCGCCAGCTCGTCGATGACGGGCTGACGGTGCTCATGAGCACCTCCTATCTCGACGAAGCCGAGCGCTGCGCCCATGTCGTAGTGCTGCGCGAGGGCAAGCAGCTCGCAAGCGGCAAGCCGCAGTCGGTCTCCGCCAAGGCATCGGGCAAGTGCTTCGTCGCGAAGCCTCCCGCCGGCGAGCCGGCGCGTCTCTTGCAAGTGCGGCTGCTCGACGAGCCGAATGTCATCGATGCCGCGCCGCAGGCGGGGCTCGTGCGCATCGTCTTCGGCGACGCGCCGAACTCGGGGGCAGACGGAAGATGTCGTCGTCGATCTCAAGGCGACGCCCGTCGCGCCGCGGTTCGAGGACGGCTTCATGATGCTGCTGCACGAATCGACCGCAGCCGTCGGCGACTGCCGCGGCGCCGATGCAGGCCCATCCTGAGCTCGCGCCGGCGCACGCCGACGATCAGCGACGTGGTCGTCGAGGTCCACGACCTCGTCCGGAAATTCGGCCAGTTCACGGCCGTTGACCACGTCAGCTTCGAGGTGCGGCGGCGGGAGATTTTTGGGCTGCTCGGCCCGAACGGCGCCGGCAAGACGACCACCTTCCGCATGCTCTGCGGGCTGCTTCCGGCGACGAGCGGCAGGCTGCAGGTCGCCGGCGTCGATCTTCACACCGCGCGCGCCTCGGCGCGCCAGCGGATCGGCTACGTGGCGCAGAAATTCTCGCTCTACGGCCAGCTCACCGTGACGGAGAACCTCGAGTTCTTCGCCAGCGCCTACGGGCTGCGCGGCCGGCGCCGGAGGCAGCGCCTCGACTGGGCGATGCAGGAGTTCGACCTGTCGCCGCTCGCGCGGCTTCCGAGCGGGCAGCTTCCCGGCGGCTACAAGCAGCGGCTGGCGATGGCCGCGGCGCTGATGCACGAGCCGGAGATCCTCTTTCTCGACGAGCCGACAAGCGGCACCGACCCGCTGGCGCGGCGCGAGTTCTGGCGGCGCATCACGGCGCTTTCCGGCGAGGGCGTCACCGTCATCGTCACCACGCATTTCATGGAGGAGGCGGAATATTGCGACCGCGCGGTGATCCAGGATGCCGGCCGCATTCTCGCGCAGGGCACGCCGGCGGAACTTCGCGCGCACGCAGAAGCGGCCGATCGCCAGCCGACGATGGAAGACGCGTTCATCGCCATCGTCGAGCGCGCCCGCCACGAGGCCGAGGCGCGGCAGAATGCGGCCGTGAGCCATGACCAATTCCGCTGAGCGCCATTTCGGCAAGGCCCGCAGGATCCGCGCGCTGATCATCAAGGAGAGTCGCCAGATCATCCGCGACCCGAGCAGCATCGCGATCGCGGTGGTCATGCCGGCCATCCTGATCCTGCTCTTCGGCTTCGCCCTTTCGCTCGACGTTAAGAACATCAAGATCGCCGTGGTGCTCGAGGGGCCGTCGCTTGAAGCGCGCGACATGGCCGCGGGCTTTCAATTGTCCCGCTATTTCCAGCCCCGCTTGATGACTTCCATGCCTGCCGCGGTGAAGCTGATGCTCGACCGCGACGTCGACGGCATAGTCCGCGTACGCTCGGACTTCGCCAGTCGGCTCAAACGCGGCGATGCCGAGGTTCAGATCGTGGTGCATGGCACCGACGCGAACACCGCGCGCATCATCCAGACCTATGCGCAGGGCGTGGTAGCTCAGTGGGGCCTGAAGCGGCTGGACGAAGGCCAGCCGGTCAAGGGGCTCGGGCCGGTCACCCTGCAAAGCCGCACGTGGTTCAACGAATCCGGCGAGAGCAGCTACTTCCTCGTTCCCGGCCTGATCGTGCTGATAATGACGCTGATCGGCGCGCTTCTGACGGCGCTCGTCGTCGCGCGCGAATGGGAGCGCGGGACGCTCGAGGCACTCTTCGTCACGCCGGTGCGCGCCGACGAGATCCTGCTCGGCAAGATCGTTCCCTATTTCGTTCTCGGCGCTGTAGGTTTCGCACTAACCGTCGCCGCGGCCCAGTATCTCTTCGGCGTGCCGCTGCGCGGATCGCTGTGGGTGCTGACGGTCGTGTCGATGCTCTATCTCTTGGTGGCGCTCGGCATGGGCCTCGTCGCATCGTCGGTGACGAAGAGCCAGTTCGTCGCGAGTCAGGTGGCGCTCATCGCTACGCTGCTGCCGGCGCTGATGCTTTCGGGCTTTCTCTACGACATCAGGAGCATGCCGGTTGCGCTCCAGTACATCACCTACGTGTTGCCCGCCCGCTACTTCGTCGCGCTGTTGCAGACGATCTTCCTCACCGGGAACGTCTGGAGCGTCATACTGCCGAATGCCGCCGTCCTCGCCGTGATGGCCGTCCTGCTTCTGGCCGTCGCGCGGGCGGCGACGCAGAAGCGGCTGGTCTGAGGCGCGCCATGCAGGAGATCGTGTTCCGCATTCTCGCGCTGATCCGCAAGGAGCTCTTGGCGATTCTGAAGGACCCGCGGAGCCGCGTCGTCCTCGTGCTGCCGCCGATCTTCCAGACCCTGATGTTCGGCTACGCGGCGACCTTCGACCTGAACCGCGTGCCCTATGCCGTACTCGACCAGGATCGCGGCGCCGCCTCTTCGACGCTGCTCGCCAAGCTCGACGGGTCGCAGGTCTTCGAACGCGTCGCCAATATCGATAACGCCGCCGATATCCGAAGGCTGATCGACAATCGCCAAGCGCTGCTTGTCGTGCAGATCGGCCCGGACTTCGAGCGGCGTCTCCGTGCCGGCCAGCAGGCCGACCTGCAGGTGATCCTCGACGGGCGGAACTCCAACACCGCCGGTACGGCGCTCGGCTACGTCAGCGCCATCGTCCAGTCCTTCAACAGCGAGTGGCAGCAGGCGCACGGCTTGAGCGGCCCGCCGGTGCATGTGACCACGCGCGCCTGGTACAACGAGAACCTGGAGACGCGCTGGAACATGCTCCCGGCGCTGATCGGTACGATCACCATGCTGCAGACGATGCTCCTGACTGCGTTGTCGGTGGCGCGCGAGCGGGAAGACGGCACATTCGATCAGCTTCTGGTGACGCCGCTCAGGCCGGCGGAGATCATGGTCGGCAAGGCGGTGCCCTCGACGCTTGTCGGCCTGATCCAGGCGACGCTCATCCTGCTTGTCGCGCAGCTCTGGTTCCGCATCCCGTTCGTCGGCTCGTTTTTCACGCTCTACGCCGGGCTGCTGCTCTTCCTTGTCGCGGCGGTCGGCATCGGTCTCCTCATCTCATCGATGGTCGCGACGATGCAGCAGGCGATGCTATTCTCGTTCGTGATCCTGATGCCGTTCATCCTGCTGTCGGGTCTCGCGACGCCGATCGACAACATGCCGCTCGATCTTCCAATATCTGACGCTGATCGACCCTTTGCGCTACGCGATCGAGCTGGCGCACCGGGTCTATCTCGAAGGCGCCACGCTTCCGCAGCTGATCCCCGTCCTGTGGCCGCTCGCCGTCATCGGGGCGGTTACGCTGCCGATCGCAAGCTGGATGTTCCGCAACCGGCTGACCTGATCCGGAGCTTCACCTTTACATCGAGGCGAGCATTCCGCCGTCGACATAGAGCGTCTGGCCGTTCACGAAGTCGGACGCTGCGGACGCGAGGAAGATGGCGGTGCCGACCAGCTCTTCCGGCTTGCCCCAGCGGCGGGCGGGCGTGCGCGCCGTCAGCCACTTCGTGAACTCCGGATCCTCGAACAGCACTGTGTTCAACTCGGTGTGGAAGTAGCCGGGACCGATGGCGTTTACCTGGATATTGTGCACGGCCCATTCGACGCACATCGTCTTGGTGATCTGCCGCACCCCGCCCTTCGCCGCGGTGTAGGGGCCGATTGTCTCGCGCGCGACCTCGCTGGTGAGTGAGGCGATGTTGACGATCTTGCCGCGCTTGCGGCCGATCATGTGCCGGGCGACGGCCCTTCCGACCAGGAACACGCTGGTCAGATCGTGCTTCAGCACCTCATCCCATGTCGCCTCACTCATTTCGATCAGGGGGGCGCGCCGCTGGATGCCGGCATTGTTGACCAGAATGTCGATCCCGCCGACCTCGTTCTCGATCCGCGTCACCGCTGCCTCGATCTCCGCCTCCGAGGTCACGTCGAAGGCATGGCCCTTCGCCGTCAGGCCCCGTTTTGTGAGATCGGCGACCGCCGCCTCGAGCCGCTCGCGGTTGCGGCCGTTCAAAACGATGGTCGCACCGGCCTCGGCCAGGCCACCGGCAATGGCGCGGCCGAGGCCGGACGTCGAGCCGGTTACGAGCGCAACTTTCCCGCTCAGATCGAAAAGCGACAAACTCATTGGACGGCATCCCCTCTCCGCGGGCTAAAAGCATGAAACGGCACGCCGCACAAATCCGCGTCGTCGGTGGCGAGGACGGCCTATCCGCCTGCCGCGCGTCACCGATCGCACGGATTCGATCCCGCGACTTACCGCGGGAAATCCTGCCGCAGAGCTGAGCTTGCCGAATCACTGCATCAACTGGCCGCCGTTCACGTGCAGGATCTGGCCGGTGACGTAGCCGCTCATTGTGCCGGACGCGAGGAAGAGGAGGGCGCCGGCGCAATCCTCCGCAACGCCGATACGCCCGAGCGGCACCATCTTGCGGATCGCCTCCATCCGCTCCGGCGGCGTTTCGGCATGAAACGGCGTTGCGATGACGCCGGGCGCGACGGCGTTCACGCGGATTTTCTTCTCGGCGAGAACGCCGGCGAGGTGATGCGTCAGATTGTGGATGAAGCCCTTCGACGCGCCATAGATCGAGGCGCCGGGCCCGCCGCCGGCGACACCGGCGATCGAGCCGATATTGATGATCGCGCCGCCACCCTCAGCGTTCTCAAGATGCGGGATCGCCGCCTGGCACGCGCCGACCACGGAGCGCACATTCAGATCGAAGACCTTGTCGATCAGCGCGTCGTCGATCTCCTCAAACGGCGTGCGCCGGATCAAGGAGCCGGCATTGTTGATGAGGACATCGAGACCGCCGAGGGCGTCCGCGGCCTCCGCGACCAGGCGCTTCGCTTCGCCATGCACGGTCAGGTCGGCCTTGAAGAGCCGGCAGTCGCCGCTCGTCTCGCGGATTGCCTCGGCGACGGCCTCCGCTTCGGCGGCGCTGTGGTTGTAGTGGAGGGCGAGCTTGGCGCCGGCATCGGCGAACGCCTTCGCCGCCGCGGCGCCAATGCCGGTGCTGGCGCCGGTGATCAGAACGCGCTTTCCGGCGATATCGTCGAGCATCATGCGGGCTGTCCTGCGAATGGGGATCAGCTGTCTATCGCCCGGATGCGCGGTGCAGGCAACTTTCGAAAAAGCCGACTACTGCCGCCGAAGACTGCGGCGAAGCCGCGCCATTACCCCACCCTGGCCGGGATCGCCGGAGTGGGAATGCTCCGAATGGTCAACCGGGCGCGCGTGCAATGCTGCCTGGGCTGCCTGGTCGGAGACGAATGCTCCGATCTCGGCGTCGATAGCCGTGGCGAGCGCTTCGTCGATCGTACTGGAGACAGGTAGCGCGACCGTGTCGTTTGATCCCGCCGCATGCGGGGCATCGTTGGCGCCATTGGTGACGCTGCCGGTTGCTCCGTTGGGCATTGCCTTGGGTATTGCGCCGTCTGGAGGCGGCTCCGGCGCGGCCCTGCGCGGCCAGGCCGGGTCGGCCGGTGCCTCGCGGCTCTCGCCCACCATGCCGGCGGCGCGCGTGATCGCGGCGCTGATCAACTCCGCGGGCATGCCAAGCTCGGGATATCTGGCCGCCAGCATCGCGCCGTTCTCCGCGGCATCGACGCGCTCTCCCCTTACGACTCGCGACACGATGCGGGAAATGTCGAGCGAAAGCGCTTCTCGGGACACTACCTGTACCCTCGGCAACGCTGACCTACCCCCCGATTATCCCATCTTGGCGACAGCCGGGCAACACCGTCGTCCCGGGGAAAGCGGGCAAAAGCGTGACCTCGCCTCAGATTTCGCCCCAGACCTCCTTGGCGATCGTCACGATCAGCCGGAGCTTTGCCCATTGCGCGTCCTCGGTCAGAATGTTGCCTTCCTCGGTTGAGGCGAAGCCGCATTGCGGGGAAAGGCAGAACTGCTCGAGCGGGGCAAATCGTGTCGCCTCCTTGATCCGCCGCTCGATAGCCGCCTTGTCCTCAAGGTCGCCGGTCTTCGAGGTGACGAGACCGAGGACGACGCGCTTCTTCCCGTGCGGCAGGAAGCGGAGCGGCTCGAAGCCACCGGCGCGATCGGTGTCATATTCGAGGAAGTATCCGTCATAACCGGTTCCGCCGAGCATGATCTCAGCCACCGGCTCGTAGCCGCCTTCCGAGATCCAGGTGGAGCGGAAATTGCCGCGGCAGACATGCGTCGTCACCGTCATGTCGGCGGGACGGTCCTTGATCGCGTGGTTGATCATGTCGCGGTAGATGCCGGGGAGGGGGGCCGGGTCCTCGCCCCTGTCGCGCACCGCCTGCCGTTCTTTCTCCGAGCAGAGATAGGCCCACACCGTGTCGTCGAACTGCAGGTAGCGGCAGCCGGCGTCGTAGAAGGCGTGGACGGCCTTGCGGTAGGCCTCCGCCGTGTCGGCGTAGAAGGCATCCATGTCGGGATAGACGCTTTTGTCGATCGCGCGCCGCCCGCCGCGGAAATGCAGCACCGAGGGGGACGGGATGGTCATCTTCGGCGTGACCTTTGTGACGCTCTTCAGGAAGCGGAAATGATCCAGCATCGGATGGTCGCCGAAGTCGACCTTGCCGGAGATCTTGAGCGTCTGAGCCTTGGTCTGCACGCCCTGAAACTGGATGCCGTGATCGCTTTCGACGACTTCGACGCCGTCAAGCGCGCCAAGAAAATCGAAATGCCACCAGGACCGGCGGAACTCGCCGTCGGTCACCGCCTTCAGCCCGACGTCCTCCTGCTTCTTGACCACGTCGCGGATGGCCTCGTCCTCGACCGCGCGCAGCGCATCGGCGTCGAGCCGTCCTTCAGCACGTGCGGCTCTCGCCTCCTTCAGCGCCTCCGGACGGAGGAGGCTGCCGACCTCATCGGCGCGAAATGGTGCTCTGCTCGACATTATGAATCCTGCCCTTTGAACATGAACATGCTAACCGTCGGCGCAACATGGCGCGTGCGCGCGATCGGCTCAAGGGTCGTCGGTGGAGCCGCGCAGATTCGAGGTCGCGTCGCCGGTGGTCCGGAAGAGCACCCGCTCGCCGCGGAAGCTCGTGCTCGTCAGCGTCAGGATGTCGGCATCGACCTTGGCTTCATAGAGGTCGGCACCGATGGAGAAGACGATATCGTCACCGCGCACTTCCTTCACCAGGAAATGCTCCCATTCGAAGGGGCGCGTCGGATCGACGCTCGCCTGGGCGCGGCGCGCATCGATCTTGAGGACGAACGCCTGCCCATGCCATTCGCCGTCGAGTCGCGCGGCGGCCTCGGAGAAGCCGGTGTCGGCGGCGGCGAAACTTGCTGCAGCGAGAAGCGCCAGCGCAATGACGATGATACGCAAATGCATCAGGAGGTTCCGGAGTCGTTCTGCGGTGCTGCGAGGCGCGTCATTTTAGCGACTTCTTTTGACCATAGCTAATGTCGGGCGGTGTGCCACGGATTCGTGCCGGTCACGCAAGCTGTTTAGCCGGCGGGTTTTTCGCATTCTCGGCTGGCGCGTGACAGGAATTCACTTGAATCCACTTGTGCCGCAAACCCGGTCGGGGGATGATTGCGCAACGGTTGGAACGATCGTTTCATGGCACGAACGGCGAGTACCAGGGAGATATTGGAATGAGCAACCTCAATCTCGGTATCGAGATTCGCGATTTTGATCTCGAGCGCATGGGATTCTCGCTGTCGGTGCTCGACGAGAGCCAGAAGCGTCAGGCCTCGGAGGCCTATCTCAGAATGACGCTGCTTGAGCTGCACGCGTTTCTGAACGCCTTGAGAGCGGCGGAGGACGAGATCTCACTGACGACCTACGATTCGAGCGGCGTGAACAAGCTGCCGCCGCTGAAGGGCCTCGCCGGGCGCGAAGTTGAGCCGGCGGAGCGGCCGGGCAAGCGGTCCGCCGCGGCGGAGTAGGCGCGGCGCCGCATCGCGGTAGTCGGGGCCGCCGGCTTTTGGGGTGAGCGCCCGAACCGGCGCTCAGGTCTTTGCTGGCGCCGTACTTTGCGTGGCGGGCTCCGACACGCCGGCGGCGGCGGCAATTGCAAGACACGCCAGGACGATCAGCCCGAGCGCCAGCGCGAGGCTCGTCGCGTCTGCTACAAATCCGATGATCGGCGGGCCGAGGAGAAAGCCCGAATAGCCGACGGTTGCGACGGCCGCGATTGCGCTGCCTGGCGCCACCCCGGGGGTGCGCCCGGCAGCACCGAAGAAAACCGGAACGAGGTTGGCGAGGCCGAGGCCGACCACACCGAAGCCTGAGATCGCCAGGATCGGCAGCGGCCCGACAAGCGCTGCAACGAGGCCGATCGCGGCAAGAAGAGCGCTCCAGCGGACGAGCGCCGTCGCGCCGCTTGCTGCGCGCAGCCGGTCTCCGACGAAGCGCCCGAGCGCCATGCAAAAGGAGAAGGCGGCGAAGCCTGTCGCCGCCAGGCTCGCTCCGACGCCGAGACTGTCCTTCAAGTGCAGTGCGCCCCAATCGAGCACGGCGCCTTCGCTCATCATGCTGAGAAAGCACAAGGCGCCGAGACTGAGCGTCGCCCGGCTCGGCCACGCGAAGGCGAGTTGGCCGCGGCCTGCATCGATCCGCCACGGCAGGAGGAAAGGAAGCGTCGCCGCGGCAAGGGCGAGGAGCAGGAGCACCGTTGCCAGTACCTCGGCGAGGGCCGGCATCATCCAGAGGAGGGCGGCGGCGAGTCCGGCGCCGGCCAGCCCGCCGAGACTCCACATGCCGTGGAGGGACGACATGATCGGGTATCCGTAGAGCCTTTCGACCGTGACGCCATGCGCGTTCATCGCGACATCGATGGCACCGTTCGCCATGCCGAGAAGCAACAGCGCCGGAACCAGCAGCTCGAAGCTCGGCGCGTTAATCGCGATGGGGAGGGCGACAAGCAGCATAGGTACGGCGATGCGGGTCATTCGGGCGCTGCCGAGCCGCCCGACAAGAATGCCGGTCAGCGGCATTGCCAGGAGCGCGCCGAGCGCCATCGTGAGAAACGCGACGCCGAGCAGCGAATGGCTGACCCCAAGCCGCTCCTCGACCAGCGGAATTTGCGCTGCCCAAGTCCCGGTCGTTATGCCGTTCGCGAAGAAGATCGCGGAAATCGCCCAGCGGGCGCGCCAGACGGCTGAACTGTTCGGCATTTCCATTGCGGATGATCCGGAGGCTCTGGCGGGAGCGCCGAGCATTGCCAGTCCCCTCGCTCCCGATCAACTCGCCCTTCGACCGTGGTCCCCGGCGTTAAGGGATTTTTCAGCCACAAACCAGTTAATCCCCCGGGACAATCATATCGTTCAAGTTTTCACCTATCTTACGTGAAGGCGGGAAAAACGTTCTTAGGGCGCTGACATGCTGCAGCACATTCGAGCGATGCTCATTCGATTGCGGAGGGATGAAGGCGGCAATGTCTTCATTCTCTTCGGCGCATGCGCCATTCCCCTTCTCTTGATTATGGGAGGCGCGATCGATATTTCACGCTATACTCGCTACAAGACTGATCTATCCAATGCCGTCGACGCTGCTGCATTGGCGCTCGCGCGCCAGCACCAGGATTACACCGAGTTGCAGGCGACGACGTTCGTGGCGAACTACGTGAACTCCTTCCAGGTCGGTGACAGCCAGTTCACCGTGCAGGATTTCTCCGTCACCAAGCTCACCAACGGCTTCCACGTGACGGCGAACGGCGAGATGAAGACGATCTTCCTGCCACTCGCCCAGTTCGCCAAGTTCGGACAATCCATTTCGAAGATGGATATGAGCATCGTTTCGGAGGTGGTGAACTCGTCGAACCGCGTCGAGCTCGCCTTCGTTTTCGACAATACCGGCTCGATGACTGACTATGCCGGCTCCAATGCCTGCGGCTCGGGCTCCGACAAGATGGCCGGCCTGAAATGCGCGGCGAAGACGCTGGTGGCGAGCTTGACGGCCGATATGAACAGCAGCGCCGGCAACCCGATGCTGAAAATGGCGCTGGTTCCGTTCGAGGGCGCCGTCAACACCGGCGTCAGTGCCTCCAGCCCGCCGTTCTGGGTCGACTGGGACGCCAATTACGGCCAGGCAAAGTACGACGGCGTGAACTTCGACCAGAAGAGTTCCAAGAATGTCAGCCACCGGTGGCTCTACAACAAGCTCGGCATCACTTGGGCGGGCTGCGTGGAGATGCGTGCCGAGCCCTACGATCTCCTCGACACGACCCCGACGACGTCTGACCCCGACACTTTGTTCGTGCCGATGTTCTGGCCGGACGAGCCCGACACTTCGAGCAGCTATTGGAACAACTACCTCGATGACAGCGTGTCATCGGGAAGCGGCGGCTGGGGCTGGGGCTGGGGCTGGGGCGGCGGCGGCAGCAGCTACGTCAGCGATGAGGACCGGCAGAAGAGCCTGACCAAGTACGACAAGTCCAGTCCGAGCCAGATCAGTTGGCATTCGGGCAAGAAGGACACGACCTACCCCTACGACTCCGGGCCCAATCGCGGCTGCCCGACGCCGATCACGCCGCTCACGACGAGCAAGTCGACGATCGACAGCGCCATCGACGCCATGCAGGCGCAGGGCGCGACCGGCACCTTCATCCCGGCGGGCCTCGCCTGGGGGTGGCGCGTGCTGTCTCCGACCGAGCCGTTCACCGAGGGCGTCGGACCGAGCGACCAGTATTACGACACGACGGTGAAGGCGATCGTTCTGATGTCCGACGGTGCGAACTCCGCGTCCGTCAACCAGAGCAACGGCAATTTCAACCAGTCGACCTATTCGAGCTACAACTACACCGCCACCGAGGTGGGCGGGAAATACCGGCTGCAATATTCATCCGTATCTAGCCCGCCATCGAACTCGCGCGCAAACGAGGTGCTCAACTCGAAGACGTCCGATCTCTGCGACAACGTGAAGGCCGCCAACATCCGGCTCTACACGATCACATTCGGCACCCTGGACACGACCTCAAAGAACCTGATGACCAGCTGCGCGACGGTCGATAGCAGCGGCGATCCGCTCTATTATCACGCGCCGAGCAGCAGCGAGCTCGACAGCATCTTCCATGCGATCGGCGAGGATTTGAGCGAGATCCACCTTTCCATGTAATCTAATGGCGTCTCCCGGTCGCCTAACTTAAAGCCACGCGAGACGGTGGTTTTCGTTCCGTTCCAGTGCCGCCGGCCCGCGGCGGGCGCATTAATGGATTTTTCAGCGTTCAATTCGTTAACTACCTTCATAAAGCGAAAAGCTCGACTTCTCACTTATCCGGTCAGGTAACAGAAAGCTTTCGGGTGCGGCCATGCTGAAGGTCGTTCGCGAATCTCTAATCCGGTTGCGCCGGAACGAGCGCGGCAACGTCTTTGTTCTTTTCGGTGCGTGTGCGATCCCACTCCTCCTGATCATGGGGGGCGCGCTCGATTTCGCTCGCTTCGAACGCTACAAGACGGTGCTTTCCAACGCGGTCGACGCCGCCGCGCTAGCGCTTGCGCGGCAATATCCGAACTATACCGCGGACCAGGCCAAAACCTTCGCTACGAACTACGTCGCCTCCTTCAATATCAGCGATGCGCAGTTCACGGTGCAGAACTTCAACGTCACAAAGATCAGCAGTGGCTTCCACCTCACCGTCACCGGCTCGATGAAGACGATCTTTCTGCCGCTTGCGCAGTTCACCAAGCTCGGACAGCCGATTTCGCAGATGGGCATGACAATCGAGTCGGAGGTGCAGAGCGAATTCGAAGCGCCTCGAAGTGGCGCTGGTCCTCGACAATTCCGGCTCCATGGCGGGGAGCAAGCTTTCCACCCTCAAAGACGCCGCTTCCGACCTCACCGACACGGTGTTCAATCTGGCGAACGGCAGCTCGCTGACTGATCCGGTGAAGGTGGGCGTCGTGCCGTTCGCGGCATCGGTGAATGTCGGCCCCCAATATGCGTCGGCCTCGTGGATGGATACCGGCGCGAAAGGGACGTACCACGGCGACGCAATGGAATCCTACGGCGCCTCCTCGGTGAACAACTTCACGCTGTTCAACTCGCTCAAGGACTCGTCGGGCAATGCCATCACTTGGGGCGGCTGCGTCGAGGCGCGTCCCATTCCCTATGACGTCAGCGACGATGCTCCCTCGACCGCGACGAGCCCGACGGCCGAGCAGAAGAAGACACTGTTCGTGCCGATGTTCGCGCCCGACGAGCCGGACAATTGGACCTGCTCGACAAGCAGTTGCAGCTACAACGGCTCCAGTTCGAAAGTGCGCTACAATGGCGCGCCGAGTGGAAGCAAGAATGACAACAACTACCTGCCGGACGCCGGAACGACGACGACCTGCGGCAGTGCGAGCAGCACCAACTCGAACTGGACCTGCGCCAACGGCAGTGCCAACTGCAACGGCTCGAACAACGGCCGCAGCGAAGGGGCCGCATTCGGCGGGCTGAACATCGCAGCGAAGCCCGATTGCAAATACGGCACCTCGACTACGAAGGCCACTGTGTCAAACATCTCGGTCGGGGGCATCGATGGCGGCCCGAATTTCATGTGCACTTCGGCGCCACTGCAGCCGCTGACCACTAACAAGTTGACGGTAAAGACGAAGATCAGCGCGATGGCTGCGGAAGGCGCGACCAGCGTGGTCGAGGGCGCCATGTGGGGATGGCGCGTCCTCTCGCCCGGCGTGCCGTTCACCGAGGGTGCCGCCTATAACGATGGCCAGACCAACAAAGTACTGGTGCTGATGACCGACGGCCGTAACACCTACTACCCGAACAGCGACTTTCTGAAGTCCTGGTACGGGGGCTACGGCTACGTTGCCATGAATCATCTCGGCACGACATCGACCAATTCGACGACGCTGAGCGCGACAATGGATACCCGGACGGTCGCCGCCTGCACGAACATGAAGGCGGCCGGCATCGTCGTCTATACGGTGGGCTTCGACATAACCGGATCGGACGCCGCCGACGCGCTCGCAGTTCTCCAGCAATGCGCATCAGGCACGGATTATTTCTACCAGGCGGACTCGAATGCCGATCTGCTGGCGGCGTTCGCGGCCATCGGCAACAGCATCAGCAACTTGCACATCGTGAGGTAATCCGCACTGACGTCGGCGGCCGCTCCGGCGCGGTGCGGACCGCTGGGATGGGATCGGGCACCGTCAATTGACCTCTCGGTGCGGCGACAATGCCACATCTCCCAAGATCGTGAAGGATGGCGTTCATCCTACAGTAGATTGACGGTTGTCGTGCGTCGCGGCGCTGCGTATTCTTAGCGCGGGCTGGGAGAGTAACTATGCGTTCGTTCATTTTGGCGGCGCTCGTCCTCGTATTGACGACGGCGGGTGCATCTGCGGGGATCGTCGCCCGCATCGATATCTCAAGTCAGACGATGACGGTGTCGGATAACGGCAGCGTTCTCTATTCGTGGCGGGTTTCGACCGCGCGCCGCGGCTATCGCACGCCGCGGGGTCAGTTTCATCCGGTCCGGATGAACCGCATGTGGTATTCGCACAAATACCACATGTCGCCGATGCCCTATTCGATCTTCTTCCGTGGCGGCTACGCAATCCACGGTACCTACTCCATCAATAGCCTGGGACATCCGGTGTCGCATGGCTGCGTCCGGCTGCATCCGAACAATGCACGGACGCTCTTCAACCTGGTGCGGGCACGCGGCGCGGGGAACACGCAGATCATCGTCGTCGACTGACTGCCGCCGCCGCATTGCAGCGCTGCGGGTTGCACGGGAACCGATGACGTCGAAAAGCCTCTTCGCGCTTGAGCGCGGCGGGACCGGGTCGCCGATCGTTCTTCTGCACGGCTTCGGCGGCAGCCATCGCATCTGGCGCGCGGTGATCGGCCGCCTGCCCGCGGAGCGGCGGCTGATCGCCTATGACCTTCCCGGGCATGCCGCCTCGCTTGCCGTCTCGCACGGCGGCGCCGCGAAGGCGGTGCTGGCCGATCTCGAGCGGCGCGGGGCAACGAGCGTGCATCTCGTCGGGCATTCGATGGGCGGCGGGGTGGCAGCGCTTGCGGCGTTGCGCGCGCCCGAGCGCGTCGCCCGTCTGACGCTGCTCGCGCCGGGCGGCTTCGGGCGCGCGATCAACGCGCCCGCTCTGCGCAGCTTCGCCGCGGCGACCGAGACAGCGGAGCTTAGGGCGATCCTGCAGGACTTCTTCGCGCCGGAGAGCGCGATGGCGGAGGCGCATGCGCGCGAATGCGCGGAAGAGCGACGGCGCCCCGGCGCGGCAGAGGCGCTGCGTTCGATCATCGCGCCGCTCGATGGCGCGGAACAGACGATGCTGCCCCTGGCGGCGCTGGTAGAGCTCGCTATCCCGATCACGGTTGCCTGGGGCACGGAGGACCGCGTGCTTCCCGTCGCGCAGGCGAGAGAGCTGCCGCCGGAAATCGGCGTCCGCCTGTTCGAAGGCGCCGGGCACATGCTGCCTCTGGAGATTCCGGAGGCCGTCGCTGCGCTGATCCTGGAAGAGGGCGCTAGCTGACCGCGATGACGGTGGCGCCGGTTGCCTTGGCGAGCGCTGCCGGCGCGACCTCGAAGACGGCGTGCGGGGCGCCGGCCGCCGCCCATACCGTGTCGAAGGCGAGAAGATCGGCGTCCATGAAGGTCTGAAGCGGGGCGAGCGCGCCGAGCGGCGCGACGCCGCCGATCGCAAATCCGGTCGCCTCGCGCACCGCGTCGGCGTCCATGCGCTTCAGCGCCTCGCCGATCGCGCCTTTGATCGCGCGCTCGTCGACGCGGTTCTTGCCGGAGACCAGGATCAGCACCACTTCGCCGCTCTCGGCCTTCCGGAAGATCAGGGATTTCACGATCTGCGCCACCGAGGTGCCGCAGGCCGCGGCGGCTTCGGCGGCGGTGCGCGTGCTTTGCGGCATTTCGCGGATCTCGATCGGGAGCCCGGCGGCGCTTGCGGCGGCGAGGACCCGGTCGGTGCTTCTCATGCGTTCGCTCATTCCCGCCCCGGATCCCCCCGACGAAAGGCCCCCCGTGTGCCGGGCGGCTTGAACCTGCTAGTCTTCTTTTCGCGAGGGTGAAAGCGCGAAGAGGGGCGTATGGTCGAGGGCAGGCCCAGGCGGACGGGGGAGCTCCGGCGAGCCATCCGCGAAGTCCGCATCGCGCACTCCGACCGAAACGACGTGGTGGTCGATCTCAATGAAGCGGAGATGGTGCGCCTCGAGCTGCTCGCGGAAGCGCTTGAAGGCGTCACGGCGGACATGCCGCCGGACAGCGACCAGCTTCTCGTCGGAATCCTGCCCGGGCAGACGCCGCGTTTCTGGGTCGACGCCACGAGCTTCGTCTTCTTGGGTCGCGACAAGCGTCAGTACATCTTCGCCAAGGACACGCGGCTTGGGCGCACCACACTCGCCGAAAGCACGAATGTGGAGGCGATCGCCGATGCGGTCACCCGCTACGTGGCGGAACGGATCGTGGAGCGCGACCAGGCGATCGAGGCGGATTGGCTGACGGAAACGGTCCGCGGCCGCGCCAGTCGCCGCCGCCGCACACAGCTTGTCGTGCCGCGAGCGGGCGGCGAAAATATTCAACTGATCTGGGGGCTTTGCGGCTTCGGGCTCGGCATGATCGCGGGGATGTTCCTGCTGATCGCGTATGCCTGGTTCATGGTCGATTGACCGAGTAGGATATACGCGCGGTCTCGACGATATTGCCGTCCGGCGCGAAGCCGCGGTGGATCACCGTGAGTTCGTAGTCCGCATCGCGCGCGGCGATCTCGTGCAGGGCGTAGCCGCCGGCGCGCGGACCGCCGACCTTTGTTGCGCTCGCGGCGGGAACGCCGACGACCGGCACAACTCCGCTACGGCCCTTGATCGCCATCATCATGCGGATGTGGTCGTGGCCGTGCAGGATCAGCTCCGCCCCATGGCGCTCGACTGCGCGGCGGAAGCGCCGCGCGTCGGTAAGCTTGCGCCACTGGTCGCGCGGATGCGCGAGCTTCGGCGGATGATGGATCAGGATGACGCGGAAGAGCCCTTCGGCGCGCGCCTCCTCAAGCAGGTGGCTGAGCCGTTCGATCTGCCGGCTGCCGACGCGCCCGGTCGCCATGAACGGAGCGGAGGCAACGGCGGAGGAGACGCCGATCAGCGCCACATGGTTCTTGCGCCGCATGAAGGGGAAGAGCGCACTGCCGACATGCTCGGCGTCGTCGCTCACCATCCACGGCGCCCACAGCCGGCGAAAGCGCCGATGCGCGCCCGGCACATAGGCGTCGTGGTTGCCGGGGATGGCGGTCACCCGGTCGGGCGGGCCGAGCGCTTCCAGCCAGCGCCGCGCGTTTACGAACTCCTCCATCATGGCGATGTTGGTGAGGTCGCCGGTGACCGCGATGTGGTCCGGCGCCTGCGCCTTCAGATCGGCGACAAGCAGGTCGAGCGTCTCGTCCTTCAGAATGCCAAGGCGTCGCCGCCGCCAGTTGGCGTAGCCGATCGGGCGCTTCGACATGTAGTCCATGGGGCGGAGGCTCGGCACGCCACCAAGATGCACGTCGGAGAGGTGACCGAGGCGGAACATGGCTGCGGCTAGCGGTGTCCGCGATGCACGGCCGAGGCGTTCCTGACCGCGCCGCCTCGTGCTACGTCGGACCGCCCATGGCGCTCAATCTCACTCAACGCACTCTGCAGCGCGGTTTCCTCCTCTACAGCCGGCTCACGCGCGGCATGACGCTCGGCGTTCGCGCCATGCTGGTCAGGGACGGGGAGGTGCTGCTGGTGAAGCACTCCTATGTGCCCGGCTGGTATTTCCCGGGCGGCGGCGTCGAAGCGGGCGAGAGCGTCGCCGATGCGCTGGCGCGCGAGCTGCGCGAGGAGGCGGGCGCCGTTCTCGACAGGCCACCCGAGCTCTTCGGCGTCTATCGGAACGTGCATGCCGATCGCCGCGACCACGTCGTCCTCTATCTCGCCGGAGCGTTCAGCCTCACGCCGCTCAAGCTGCCGAACGGTGAGATCATCGCCGCGGAGTTCTTCTCGGTCGATCGGCCGCCGGATGACGCGAGCCCCGGCACAAAGGCGCGGCTCAAGGAACTGACGAGCGGCAGCGCCCCCGCTGCCGATTGGTGAACCGCCGATTGGTGAGGCGGTCGGCGGTCGCTCGTCAACGGGTCGGGATGTTGGTTCCACGGAAGCGGTCGCGGTCGTGCGGAGCGTCGATGATCATAAGCGGACCGAGCGGCACGATGCGGGTCGGATTGATGAAATTCAGGCTGTAATAATAGTGCTGCTTGGTGTGGTCGATGTCGACGGTGTCCTTGATGCCCGGCACCTGGAAGAGATCGCGCAGATAGCCTGAGAGGTTCGGGATAGTCGGCAATCCGCCGCCGGTTGCATTTGAAGAGAACGTAATAGACCGCGTCGAAGCGGATGAGAGTCGTGAACAGCCGCCAATCGGCTTCCGTCAGCGGGTCTCCCATCAGGAAGCGCTGACCGTCGAGCCGCTGATCGAGCTCGTCGAGCGTGTTGAAGAGCGCGCGGAAGGCCTCCTCATAGGCTTCCTGGTTTTGCGCGAAGCCGGCCTTGTAGACGCCGTTGTTGACGTTCTCGTAGATGACGGCGTTGAGCGCGTCGATCTCCAGGCGGTTCGCCTCCGGATAGAAGTCGAGCGAAGCATCGCCGAAGGCGTCGAACGCCGAGTTCAGCATGCGGATGATCTCCGACGATTCGTTCGAGACGATCGTCTGCCGCTCCTTGTCCCACAGCACCGGCACGCTGACCCGGCCGCTATAGGTGGGATCGGCCATCAGGTAGATCTCGTAGAGCCGCTCTTTGCCGTTCAGATGGTCGGGCCAGGTCTCGTTGAAGACCCAGCCCTCTTCCAGCATGTGCGGATCGACGCTGGAGATCGAGATCGCCTCCGTCAGCTTCTTCAGCTTGCGGAAAATGATGGTGCGGTGCGCCCAAGGGCAGGCGAGCGAGACATAGAGATGATAGCGGCCGGCCTCCGCCTTGAAGCCGCCTTCGCCGGTCGGCCCGGGCGAGCCGTCCGGCGGTCACCCAGTTGCGGAACTGCGTGTCCGGGCGGACGAAGCGTCCGGCGGTGCTCGGCTGACGTTGCGTATCCCACTTGCCCTCGACGAGCCTTCCCATCCGAACCATCCTCGTGTGGTTTCAGGTCGTGCTGCCACATGCCCGCTCGGCGTTCCGAGGGCAAGCGCGGTGTTAATGAATAACGTCCTCGCAGGAGATGGCGGTTGCCGCTTGTCGCCGCGCGCCGCCCATGATAGGGGCGCGCGCGATGTTGGGAAGAGCGATCCTGATCCTGCGACGAAGGCCGGCGTTTCAGCGCCCGAGCCGGCGCGCCCTGCCGCTGCCGCGATAATTCGCCCGCGAAAGGGCGAATCCGCGGCCCTTCAATCGAACGTCCGCGGATTTGCCATGAACAACCAGACGATCACCCGGCCGGAGCTTCCCTCCGACGATCCCGCCATTGAAGCCCTGCAGCACGCCGCCTTCGGGCCGGGCGCCTATGCGCGCGCGGCGTTCCGGGTGCGCGAGCAGGCGCCGCACGACCGCCGGCTCTCGTTCCTGACGGAGCGGGAGAGCGCGCTGATCGCCTCGGTGCGCATGACGCCGATCGCGGTCGGAAATGGCGCGTCAGAGGGGGGTGGTCTGCTGCTCGGCCCGCTCGTCGTCGATCCCCCCTTCAAGGGGCAAGGATACGGCAAGGCACTGATGCGGCTCGTCATGGAGGAAGCGCGGCAGGCCGGCGTCGCTTTCGTCATCCTGGTCGGCGACCAGCCTTACTACTGGCCTTTCGGGTTCCGTCCGCTGCCGCCCGGAAAAGTGCAGATGCCGGGGCCGGTCGATCCCCAGCGGTTTCTCGTCGCCGAGCTTCTCCCCGGCGCGGTGGAGGGGCTGCAGGGGATGGTGCGGGGGAAAGCGGGTTAGCGGCGCCTCACGCGGACTGCAATCCGCAGTGAGTCATTCGGTTACCTGACCCTTGACTGGCATGCTCGCAATACGTGCGCTAATTCGCTATTGTCTGGGTATCAAGAGGGTGGAGGCGAGCCGGTGGCCATTATTATTGCCATCGGTACTGCTGATTGCTGGTGGAGGATTGTGCGCTTGGGGAGTGTGGCTGCTCGCGACTGATCCAAGGGGTCGGTTCGCCACAGCGGAAGCGCAAATGGGTGGGCCCGGGAACTGGCTGCTGAAGGGGCCTGTGGGCTTAATCCTGATCGCGATAGGCGGCCTTCTTCTCTATGGCGACTACTATCTCTACGACGACCATCTCCAGTCCGAGAATGCGCAATTCGCGGCGGACCTAGAGGACGTTAAGGCAGAACGAGATCGATTGTCGGAAGAACTAACAAAGGCGAACACGCGCATCGCTCAGCTGAGCGGCTACGAAGCCGACAGCAAGCGGCTTGCTTCTCAGCTGGCCGAAATGACGACTGCGCACGATGGCGCGGTAGCACGCGCGACGACGCTGGACCAAGATCTAAGTGCAGAACGTGAAAGGAGTTCTGCGCTGATAGCGGAGCTGAGTGCAGAGAGCGCCAAGCGCAGCGAGGCGGAGGAGAGGGCCAAGAGGGCTTGGCTCGTGACGGAGGAATTCACGCTCAGCGAGGCTCAGCGTGAAGAACTCGATCGGGTGAGAGCAGGCATCGCGCGGTTGAATTCTGAACTGACCCTCATCCAAATCCAGCCGACACCCTGGCCCATAATCTCCGGGTTAGACGCCGTCGCGACCTTTGAGATCTACCGTAAGGACTTTGCATCCGATGCTTCCTCCCCGAGAGGTGCAGGTCTGTTTCTCTTCGATTCAGAAAGAGATTGAGCCGAGAGGAGACTACGGCGGTGTGCTGCTCGACGATTTGAGGGCCACCTTAGCGGAAGAGCTGTGCTCTGTCGCCAGGACGGCAATTGAGGAGAATGTGAGCCTTGCTGAGGCGATCTCAAGATCGGACTTTCTTGGTCGATATGAGAAGGATCGGGAACTACTCGAAACACTGGGACAGTTGGCTTTCGTCAGCTTCAAGCTAAAGGAGCTCGCTTCGCGATCGTTGATCGTTGTGCGTGGGTATGCGGATAGTGAACGTTGGCCTTGGGAGCGCGAGCTTAATCCGCCCGGTCCCCGGATCCTGGTGCATCCGCTCGATGGCCCGCCAACTGGAGGGGACGATTACGGGCTGCGGTTCGGTGCCGAGATGTCGACCGTCGTCTTAGGGCAGGCTGCTACCAACCGCCGGACATACGGAAACGAAGACTTGCCTGATCTCCGCGGTGCCGAGGTCGCCCGAATACTTTCCAAGATTGTTGATGCCTGCTCCCCAAAAGGGGGCGTCTTGGGCCCGGGGCAAGTCAGAGTGGAGATTCTGCAAGGACACGTGTTCGGGACGACAAGCGAGGATGACCGGCGAGCTCGTGTTCATCTCATCGTGTACCTACGGCCTGAATAAGATATCGTTCCGAAACAGGTGGGAGCCTAACGCGCTTCGCGGTACCAAAGCGCCGCGAAGGCGCCGACGAGGAGGGCGAGCCCCAGGAGCCCGCCGAGCAGCGGTATCTGGTCGACGCTCTTCAGAACCGTCGCCTCGGAGCGGCGGAGGCCGATCCAGTCGCGGCCGGATGCCGGTGCGCGCGACGATACGGCGGAGATGCGCGGGATCTCCACGCTGCCGCCGTTGACCAGGCGGCGCACCGAGCCGCCGGTCGCCTCGGCAATCGGACGCAGCCGCTCGGTGGTCGAGATCACGTCCTGGAATTCCGCCGGATTGGCCGGGCCGACATGCGCGAGCGCGGTCAGCGTGCCGTCCTCGGCGCGATGCAGGCCGAGCGGCGCATCCTTGATGGTGCCGCGCCACAGACCCGGCTCCGCCTCGCTCAGCGTCAGCGGCTCGTTCTCGCCGGTCGGGCTCGTCACCGTCACGGTCGGCTGGTTTTCCGACAGCGTCTGCCGCTCGATGACGAGGTCGCGGCCGTCGGCATGCGCCGTCAGCGCCTCCTCCTCGAGCTCCGGCTCGCGCATCAGCCAGTGCAGCAGCCGGCGGAGCAGCGCGGCATGCGGGCCGCCGCCGTCATAGCCGCGCGCCCACAGCCACGCATGGTCGGAAAGAAGCATGGCGACGCGGCCCTCGCCCTCGCGCGAGAGCACGAGCAGCGGGCGGTCGTCCGCGCCCGGTCATGATGGTCTCGCCGGCGATCGCGTCGGTGTCGACCAGCCGGAACCACTGGCTCCAGGCCGGCGGATTGCTCGCCGAGCCGGGGAGGTCGCGGGTCACCGGATGGCGCTTGCCGATGTCGGAGATCATCGGGCGGAACGGCTGCTCGATGATCTCGCCGGTCGGGACGGCCGGCAGCACCGGGCCGAGCGGCGTGCGGTAGAGGCTGCCCGACGAGGCGTAGTCGGGGCCGGCCGCGACCAGCACTGCGCCGCCGGCGCGGACGTAGCGCGCCAGGTTGTCGTAATAGACGATCGGCAGCACGCCGCGGCTCTGGTAGCGGTCGAAGATGATCAGGTCGAACTGGTTGATCTTCTCCTCGAAAAGCTCGCGCGTCGGGAAGGCGATCAGCGACAGCTCGTTGATCGGCGTGCCGTCCTGCTTCTCCGGCGGCCTGAGAATCGTGAAATGCACGAGGTCGACCGCGGCGTCCGATTTCAGGACGTTGCGCCAGGTGCGCTCGCCGGCATGCGGCTCGCCGGAGACGAGCAGCACGCGCAGGTGCTCGCGCACCACGTCGATCTCGGCGACCGCGTCGTTGTTCTCAAGCGCCAGCTCGGTCGTCGCCGGCGCGACCTGCAGCTCCACGATGGTGCGGCCGGCATGCGTCGAGCGGCAGGTCGATGACGTGCTCGTCGCCGACGCGTGACGCTGGTCGCTCGCGACCTCCGTGCCGTCGACCTTGAGGTGCACCGTCACCTGCGCGCCCGGCGGAAGGTCCGGATCGAGCACCCGGTATTCGATGGTCTGCGGCTCGCCGAGGATGGCGAAGCGCGGCGCGCGGTCGAGCACGATGCGGCGGTCGCGCTCGCCTTCCTCGCCGGTGATCAGCGCATGGATCGGCGCGTTGAAGCCGAGCGCCGCGGCATTCTCCGGCACGTCGTCGACGATGCCGTCGGTGACCAGGATCGCGCCGGCGATCTGCTCGGGCGGCACGTCGTCGACGAGCTTGGTCAGCTCGGAGAAGAGCTTGGTGCCGTCGCCGCTCGGGCTGTCCTTGGCGTGCACCTCGCGCACCTCGAAGCTGCCGAGCGCCTTGATGCCGCGCCTTGAGCTGCGTCGACCGCCGCCTCCGTCTCGGCAGTGCGGTCGCCGAGCGACTGGCTGGACGCTGTCGTCGACGACCAGCGCCACGATGCCGGGGAGCGGATCGCGCTCCTCGCGCTGCAGCACCGGATTGGTGAGCGCCAGGACGAGGAGCGCCGAGGCAAGCGCGCGCAGCGCCGCGCCGCGCACCTGCTGCCAGGCGAGCGCGACGAGGACGAGCGAGGAGCAGCCCGGCAAGCGCCGCGATCACCTGCCAGGGCAGCACCGGGTCGAAGGTCGAGGTGCAGGCCGCTCATTGGCCGAGCCGCTCGAGCAGCGCCGGCACGTGCACCTGGTCGGCCTTGTAGTTGCCGGTCAGCGCATACATCACGATGTTGACGCCGGCGCGGAAGGCAAGCTCGCGCTGGCGCGGATCGGCGGGAACCGTCGGGTAGAGATACAGCCCCTGATCGTCGATGGCCCAGGCCGCGGCGAGGTCATTGCCGGTGATCAGGATGGGCGAGACGCCGTCGCCGCCGCGCGCCGGCCGGCCGGCATCCTGCGGCTGGTCGGAGAGGCTTTCCACCCAAAGGTCCGAATTCGCCCAGCGGCCGGGAAACTCCGACAAGAGATAGAACGCCTTGGTCAGCACATGGTCCGGCGGCACCGGCTCAAGCGGCGGCACGTCGACGAAGGACAGGATCTGCCGGAGTTTCAGGGCTTCCGGCGTGTCGGCGCCCGAGGCGTTGAAGCCGCCGGCGTCGCGCGTATCGAAAAGGATCGTGCCGCCGTTCTGCATGAAGGTGTCGACCTTCGCCATCGTCTCCGCCGACGGCGTCGGCTGGTCCGGGTCAATCGGCCAGTAAAGCAGCGCGTAGAAGGCAAGCTCGTCGGTGGCGATGTCGATCGCCGCCGGGTCGCCCGGCTCAAGCGCGGTGCGGTTGGCGAGATACATCGACAGGCCCTTCAGCCCGGCGCGGCTCGTCTCGTCGATGCGTCGAGTTGCCGGTGACGACATAGGCAAGCTCGGTCTCGTTCGTCGCCTTGATGGCCTTCTGCGATATCGCCCTGGAAATCGTTCCCTTGGGCCCGCGCCGGGTTGACGGCGGGAAGGAGAAGCAGGACGGCGACGATCGCGGCGGCGGTCGCCGCGAAGCGGCGGGTCATCCGTCCGGAGAGCAAAAGCACGGCGAGCCCGTCGAGCGCGGCGAGAAGCGCCGCCCCGACGAGCAGCCAGGGCCAGATCGGCGTCGAGGGCTGCTGCGCCAGCGTCGAGACCTGCGCCCTGCCAGCCGATCGCGCTTGGAACGAGCGGTGCGATCGAGGTCTTGTCGTCGATGGCGTTCAACGCGAAGTGCGCCCCGGCGCGGTCATAGAAGCCGGGCGGCGTCGCGGCGCTCGGCCGGGCTTCCTCGATCGCCGCCGTCAGCGTCGCACCGGGCGACGGCGCGCCGAGGTCGCCATAGCCGTCAAGCACCTCGATCGGTTTCCACGGCGCCGCATTGGCGCTGGCGTTCGCCTGCTCGGTGCCGGTGGTCGTGTGGCGCACGGTTCCCGCCATGTCGACGATGGCGTTCAGCATCTGAACGAACGCACCCGAGAGCGGCAGGTTCGACCAGCGCGGATCGGCGGTAACGTGGAAGAGGATGATGCGTCCGTCGCCGCGCGCGGACGCGGTCACCAGCGGCGTGCCGTCGCGCAGCTCCGCCCACACCTCGGCATCGCGCAGGGTGTCGGGATCGGCGAGCACCTGGCGGTTGACGGTCACGTCGGTCGGCACCGGAATGTGCGCGAACGGACCGGTGGCGGGAAAACTTCCGATCGGCTGCGGCTCCTCCCAGGAGAGCGAGCCGCCAAGCGCGCGCTCGCCCTGCCTGAGCCGCACCGGCAGCAGCTCGTCGACCGTGGTCGCGGCCAGATGCGGACTCGCGAAGCGCAGCAGCGTGCCGCCTTTCTCCACCCAGTCGAGCAGTGCCTTGGTCGAGTCGGGCGGCAGCGTGCCGGTTTCCGTCAAGACGATGATCGAAGCGCCGCGGTCGATCAGCGCCTTCACCGCGTCGCTGACGCTCGGCGCGTCGGATGTCAGAAGATCGGAGGTCGGCGCAAGCGCGCGCTCGACATAGGTCAGCGGCTCAAGCAACGGCTGCGATGCGCCGGCGCTCTCCTCTCCGGCAACGAGGCCGACGGCCTTGCGCTGCCAGCGGTCGTCGAGAAGCTGCACCGCGCCGGCGCTCGATTCCCCGGTGATGCGGAAGCGCACCAGCGAATTGCGGATCTCCGGCGGCAGGGAAATCTCGGCAACGCCCTTACCGTCGGCGTCGAGGTTGGCGGAGCCTTCAAGGATGCGCCGCCCTTCCTGGTCGAAGCCGGCGACCGGAACGCTGCCGGACGCGCCGAAGCGGGTGACCGGCACGAAGACGCCGTCGGCGCGGTTTTCCGGCGTCCGCATCACGGTCAGGGGCCGCGGCGACTGGAGCACCGTGCCGTCCGAGGCGATGCGGTTCAGCGCCGCGCCGAAGGCCGAGGCGTCAGCGGAATCAAGCTTGCCGGCGATCCACAGCACGTCAACCGAGTGGTCGCCGAAAAACTCGTTCAGGCGCGCGGCGAGGCTCTTGCGATCCGGCAGATAGGGGCGCGGCACGATCGCCGCGAGGCGCCGCTTGGCTTCCTCGGCGGTGCCGGCGGCAAGGCTCTCCGCATCGGGCTCAGCGGTCGCCAGGAACGAGACGGGACGCCCATCGCGCGCGGCCTCGGCGAGCGCGGTATTGGCCGCCGTGACGCGCTCCGCGAAATCGGGGGCCGTGTCCCAGCCGTTGTCGAGAATGACGAGCAGCGGCTCGGAGCCGGTGGTCAGCCGCATCTCTGGCCGAAGCACCGGCTGGGCGAGCGCCAGGATGACGAAGGTCGCGAGCGCCAGCCGGATCAGCGTCAGCCACCACGGCGTGCGTGCCGGCGTCTTCTCCGGCCCGCTGACGGAGAACTTGAACCAGGCCGTGTCGGTGAAGCGGCGGGCGCCGGGCGGCGTCAGCCGGAGCAGCAGCCAGATCAGCGGCAGCGCGGCGAGAGCAACGAGCAGCCAGGGCGAAAGAAAGCCGAGCGAGCCGATCATGCGGCGGGGCGCTCCCTTCCTGCCGCGGCCGGCATGCCGTCGCGCGGCACGCCCGCAAGCCATGCATGCAGCGAAAGGAGCCCGTCCGCCGCCGAGCGATCGGTGTGATGCACCCCGAACGTGAAGCCGACGTTGCGGGCGAGAGCGCCTAGCGCGGCGCGGTGTTCGGCAAGCTTGGCGAGATAGCCGTCGCGCAGCGTCTCGGCGCGCTCCAGAAGCGCGATCTCACCGGTCTCCGGATTGCGGAACTCAAGCCGGCCCCGATAGGGGAAGGTCTCCTCGGCCGGGTCGAGGATCTGCAGGAGATGCCCGTGAGCGCCGCGCCCGGCGAGCGCGCGCAGCCGCGTCTTGTGCATCTCGATGTCGGTCAGGAAATCGGAAAGCACCACGACCTCGGAGAAGCGGCGCACACGCCCGAAATCCGGCCAGTCCGTCGAAAGGTCGGCGCGCGCGAGCACCTCGGCGAGCCGCTCTGCGGCATCGCGCCCGATGCGCGCCTCGGCGAGCCCCGGCATCCCGACACGCTCGCCGCCGCGCCCGAGCATGTCGGCAAGCGCCAGCATCAAGACGATGGCCCGGTCGAGCTTGGTCGAAGCAGACAGCGGCGAATGGAAATCCATGGACGGCGAAAGGTCGACCCACAGCCAGACCGTTTGCGAGGCCTCCCATTCGTGCTCGCGGATGAACAGGTGATCGTCGCGCGCCGAGCGCCGCCAGTCGATCTGCCGCGCCGGCTCGCCCGCCACATAGGGGCGAAACTGCCAGAAGGTCTCGCCCGGGCCCGGATTGCGGCGCCCATGCAGGCCGAGCATCACGTTGGCGGCGATGCGGCGCGCCGTGATGAGAAGATCGGGGAGGCGCGCCGAAAGCGCCCGTGCCGTCTCGACGCGGCTGCGCGTTTCCGGCTGCCGTGGGGTGGCCATCGCTTAGAGGATGTCCTTGGTGGCGCGCACGACGAGGTCACGCACGGTCACGCCGTCGGCGCGCGCCGCGAAGGTGACGGCCATGCGGTGCTGCAAAATGGCTACGGCGAGCGCTTCCACGTCATCGAGCGAGGGTGCGAAGCGCCCATCGAGCAGCGCCCGGGCACGCACCGTCAGCATCAGGGCCTGGCTCGCGCGCGGGCCGGGTCCCCAGGCGATCTGGTCGCCGATCTCGGCGGCGGCCTCGCCGGGCCTGAGCGCACGCACGAGCTTCAGGATCGCCTCGACGACCGCCTCGCCGACCGGCATGCGGCGGACGAGCATCTGCACGTTCATCAATTCGTCGGCAGAGAGCACCGCGCGCGCCGTAGTCTGCTCCGCGCCGGTTGTCTCGAACAGCATGCGGCGCTCGGCCTCGAGGTCGGGATAGAGCACGTCGATCTGCATCAGGAAGCGGTCGAGCTGCGCTTCGGGGAGCGGATAGGTGCCCTCCTGCTCGATCGGGTTCTGCGTCGCCAGCACATGGAAGGGCCGCGGCAGGTCATGGCGCTGGCCGGCGATGGTCACGAAGTGCTCCTGCATCGACTGCAGAAGCGCCGACTGCGTGCGCGGGCTCGCGCGGTTGATCTCGTCGGCCATCAGCAACTGCGCGAAGACCGGCCCGCGCACGAAGCGGAAGCTTCGCTGGTGGTCTGCGGTCTCCTCGAGAATCTCCGAACCAAGGATGTCGGAGGGCATCAGGTCGGGCGTGAACTGGATGCGGTTGGCGGAGAGCCCGAGGACCGTTCCCATCGTGTCGACGAGGCGGGTCTTCGCAAGGCCCGGCACGCCGACGAGAAGCCCATGCCCACCGGCAAGCACCGTCGTCAGCGCGCGCTCGACCACCGTCTCCTGACCGAAGATCACCTCGGCGACCGCGCGGCGCGCCTCGCTCAGCTTTTCGGCGGCCTGTTCGGCTTCCTTGACGATCAATTCCGGGTCGAGTGGGGCGCTACTCATTGCGGTCATGGTCGAGCATCCGTAACTGGTTTGCCGTAACTGGTTTGACGGGCACGATGATTCGGCACCCTGTCTGAATTGTGTCAGTGAGGCGGCGGAAGGAAAATAGCTGAAAACGTCATGTCCCCTTCCAAGGATCGCGCGTGACAAAGACGCCTGATGCATCGGTAACCTCACCGGCCGGGCTGCCGGCCGGACTCCAGCGTCTCGTCGCGGAGGCCGGGACCCAGGCAAAGGCGCGGCCCGTCGAGCGCTGGAACCCGCCCTATTGCGGGGAAATCGATGTGAGGATCGCCGCCGATGGCACCTGGTTCTATCGCGGCAGCGCCATCACGCGCGAAGCCTTGGTGCGTCTCTTTGCCTCCATCCTCAGGCGCGAGAGCGACGGCCGTCACGTCCTTGTGACCCCCGTTGAGAAGGTGGGGATCGAAGTCGAAGACGCGCCCTTCCTCGCGGTCGAGGTGGAATCGGAAGGCGAGGGGGCGAAACGGACGCTAACCTTCCGCACCAATGTCGGCGATATCGTTGCCGCCGGGCACGAGCATCCGCTGCGTTTTGCGATGGAAGCCGGCACCGACGGGCTGAAGCCGTATCTTCGCGTGCGCGGCGGGCTTGAGGCGCTTGCGACGCGCGCGCTTGCGCTTGAGCTCGTGACGCTCGCCGAGGAGAAGGACGAGCTTGCCGGGCTCTGGTCGGGTGGCAGCTTCTTCGCGTTTCCGAAGCCTCGCGCGGACCGGCGTCTTGGCTGAGGCGCGGCGTTATTCGGCGTGCGATTTCCGCCGCCGCGTCGCCGAGCGGCTGCCGCGCGAGCCTGGCGAGAACGTTGGCGACCACATCTTCAATCCCGATCTCGCCGAGATGTTCCTGCAGATCGAGCGCCGGCCGGCAGCGGTGCTCGTGCCGGTCATCGGCCGTGAGCCGGAAGCGACCGTGCTCTTCACGGAGCGCACCGCCGAGCTGCGCGCGCATGCCGGGCAGATCGCCTTTCCGGGCGGACGCATCGATCTGGAGGACTCCGGGCCTGTCGCGGCCGCGCTGCGCGAAGCAAGGGAGGAGATCGGGCTCGACCCGAAATTCGTCGAGACGCTCGGGCGCGGACCTGACTACCTGACCGGCTCCGGCTATCACGTCGCGCTTGTCATCGGCGTGGTCGAACCGGGCTTCGCTCTGAAGCTCAATCCGGCGGAGGTGGCCGACGCCTTCGAGGTGCCGCTGTCGTTCCTGATGAACCCCGCGAACCACCGCATCGGGCACCGCGTTTGGCAGGGCAAGGAGCGCACATTCTATGAGATGCCGTATGGCGGGCATCACATCTGGGGGATTACCGCCGGCATCGTCCGCGTCCTATACGAACAGCTTTACGCCAAGAGTAGCGGAGGCCGCGCATGAAGGGGGCGCTCCACGACTGGCCGCTCCTGAACGAGCCGCGTCTGAAGACGGTGCTTGCGGCGCTCGACGGCGAAAGCGGCGCGACGCGCATCGTCGGCGGAGCGGTGCGCGATGCGCTGCTCGGCCGCGCGGTCTCGGATGCCGACCTCGCGACGGCCTTCCCGCCCGAGGAGGTGATCAGGCGTGCGGAGACGGCGGGGCTGAAGACCGTGCCGACGGGAATTGAGCACGGCACGGTCACGGTCATCGCCGAAGCCCACCCCTTCGAGGTGACCACGCTTCGCCGCGACATCGAGACGGACGGCCGCCACGCCGTCGTTCGCTTCACGACGGATTGGGAAGCGGACGCCGCGCGCCGCGACTTCACGATAAACGCGCTCTACTGCGACGCCTCAGGCGAGGTCTTCGATCCGCTCGGCGGCCTTGCCGACCTGAAGGCGGGGCGCGTGCGCTTCATCGGCAGGCCGGAGGACCGCATCCGCGAGGACTATCTCCGCATCCTCCGCTTCTTCCGCTTCTTTGCCCGCTACGGGGAGGGGCGGCCGGATGCGGCGGGGCTTAAGGCCTGCGCGCAATTGAAGGCCGGCCTGGCGACGCTTTCGGCGGAGCGCGTCTGGGCGGAGCTGAAGCGGCTCCTCGGCGCGCCCGACCCGGTGCGCGCGCTGCTTTGGATGCGCACCGCCGAGATTTTGCAGAAGGTGATCCCGGAGAGCTGGGGGATCGACGCGATCCACGGCCTTGTCGGAGCCGAACGGGAGGAGGGCTGGACGCCCGATCCGCTGTTCCGGCTGGAGGCAATTCTGCCGCCGCACCGGGCACGGATCGATGCGCTGGTCGAGCGGCTGAGGCTGTCGCGCGCCGAGGCGGAGCGGCTCCTCTCATGGGCCGATGCGCCGGAGGCTGACCCGGCGTGGAGCGAGGCGGCGCTCGCGCAAATCCTTTATCGCAAGGGCGAGGCCGGCGTTAAGGACCGCATCCGTCAGGCGCTCGCACGCGCGATCGGGAAGGGCGATGCGAGCATGGCGAAATCCCTTCGCCGCCTTGCCGCCTTCGCCGACGGGTGGAAGCGGCCGGTCTTCCCGGTGAGCGGCAAGGACTTGGTGGCGGCTGGAATTCAGCCCGGACCCGATGTCGGCGCCAAGTTGCGGGCGCTCGAGGACCGTTGGGTTGAAAGCGGCTTTACCCTCAGCCGCGACGCGCTGCTAACCTAGGCTCTGCGTCCGCCGCGGCATCGACTTCCACGATCCTGTCCTTCGCCCGCTGCAGAAGCTGTGGCGTCACGCCGAGATTGTGCGTCTCGCGCAGATGGTCGACCTCCACGCTCAGTACCTCCGCGTCGCTTCGGGCCTGCGCCTTGAAATCACAGCCGGGGATAAGATCGCCGCAGGAAATGCGCTTCATCGTCTCCTCCTTCCTCTCGGTGGAGAAAGTAAACGCGCCCGCGGCAGATTGGTTGCAGCGCGCCGGCCGTCAACGCGATGGCTGACCCCCCTCTGGCCATTTCATGACCGGTAGCGCGGCAACGTGCGCCCTAGACAGCAGCGATAGCTTTGGCCTGTGCTGGGGTGTAAACTCGTGGCAAGCTGGAGTTGCGGCCGGGGTCGAGCATCGTTGCAACCGACCCCGAGCGGCGCCTAACACGGTGTTGGACGGCGGCAATGCGTTTGGGAAAGCTCAGTTATTATTGCGAATTCTTTCTGTGCCCCTTGTTCGCGGCGATGCTGACGGCGGCGGTCGCGCTGGAAATTCCGGCTTCGCGGTGGCCGGCATGGGCATTGACGGCGGTTGCCGGGGTCGCGGTCTGGACGCTCGTCGAATATCTGATGCACCGCTTCGTCTTCCACCGCGTGCCGCTCATCAGGGCGATGCACGCCAAGCACCACGAGGAACACGCCGAGCTGGTCGGCACGCCCGCCTGGATCAGCCTGCCGGCTCTGGCTCTTGTCGGCCTCGCCCTGATCTGGGCCTGCGGCCTTGAGGTCGGCAGCGCGCTGACGGTGGGACTGACGCTCGGCTATACGTGGTACATCAGCGTCCATCACATCCTGCATCACTGGCGGCTGCCGGACCACGGCTATGCGTTCCGGCTGAAGCGCCAGCACGCTCTGCACCACCATTTCGACGAGTCCGCTAACTTCGGCGTGACTTCGGGGATATGGGATCAGGTCTTCGGCACGACGGTGTCGGTACCGGCGGCGCGCGCCCGGCGGGAGAATGCCGCATAGCCGTAGCGGCGCCCGTCGCAGGAGCGGCTCAGGGCCATTTCACGACCGGCGGCAGCGATGACAGGATCGAGTCCACATTGCCGCCGGTCTTGAGCCCGAAGATCGTGCCGCGGTCGTAAAGCAGATTGTATTCGACATAGCGGCCGCGCCGGATGAGCTGCTCGTCGCGCTCCGCGTCCGTCCAGGCCTTCGCGAAATTCCGCCGCACCAGCTCCGGGTAGACCTCGCGGAAGGCGCGGCCGACGTCCTTCGTGAAGGCGAAATCCGCCTCCCAGTCGCCGTCGAGATAATCGTAGAAGATGCCGCCGACGCCGCGCGGCTCGTTGCGGTGCTTCAGGAAGAAATATTGGTCGCACCAGGTTCTGTATCGCTCATAGTCGATGTGCGGATGCCTGGCGCAGGCGGCGCGCATCGCGGCGTGGAAGAAGACCGCGTCGGGGTCGTCCTGCGTGCGTCTGCGGTCGAGCACCGGGGTCAGGTCGGCGCCGCCGCCGAACCAGGTCTTGGTGGTGACGATCATGCGCGTGTTCATGTGCACGGCCGGCACATGCGGGTTTTGGGGATGGGCGATCAACGAGATGCCGGAAGCCCAGAAGCGCGGATCGTCTGCGGCGCCCGGAATCTGTCCGCGGAACTCCGGCGCGAATACGCCGTGGACGGTCGAGACATGCACGCCGACCTTCTCGAAGACCCGGCCGTGCATCAAGGACATCGTGCCGCCACCGCCCGGCGCGCCGCTGTGGTCGGTGCGCTGCCATGGCGTGCGGCGGAAGCGGCCCGGTGCGCGCTCCGCAAACGGCGCATTGCCCGGAAACTCGGCCTCGATCGCCTCGAACGCCACGCAGATCTCGTCGCGCAGCGCGGCGAACCACGCCTCGGCGGTCGCCTTCCGCGACTCAAGATCATCCGCCAACGCACTTCCTTCGCTCGGGGTCGCCGCCTCTTTGCCTACGACTTTGCTATTCATCCCTGGCGCTTAGCGCAGGCGGGCGCCGACGGAAAGAGCCGGCTCCGACAAAGCATGCTCAGCCGGAACTCAGTTCCGTGCTGCCGCGATTTCGGCTAGAGGAAGAGCGTCCGCGCAAGACGGGCATGCGTTCTCGGGGAGGGAGGCGAACTATGGCGATGCTGTCTGAATCGGTCTCCGCTTATCGCGAGCTTCGCGGGCGCTGGGGATGGTTTGTGGCTCTCGGCATCCTGATGATGATCGCCGGTTTTATTGCGCTCGTAAGCGTCGTCCTCGCGACGATCGTCAGCGTGCTTTTGGTCGGCGTGATGATGCTGGCCTCCGGGATTATCGAGATTATCCATGGATTCCAGATGCGGCGCTGGAGTCGCTTCTTCCTCTGGGTCCTGATCGGCGCGTTCTATGTGCTCGCGGGCCTGCTGGTGATCTGGAACCCGATCCTTGCGTCGACGGTGCTGACACTGTTCCTGGGCCTGTTCCTGATCGTGGCCGGCGTGATGCGGATCGTGCTCGCGCTGCAGATGCGAAGCGCGTCCCCATGGGGCTGGGTGCTTCTCTCCGGCGTTGTCACGCTGGTGCTTGGTGCGATCATCGTCATGCACTGGCCGGTCTCGAGCCTCTACGTGCTCGGCATCTTCCTCGGCGTCGACCTGGTGTTTGCGGGCTCTTCGTGGCTTGGCGCCGGGCTGGCACTCCGTCGCGTGGCCTAGGCTAGCGCCGCTTTCCGCCGAGCATGGCGAGCCCGCCGAAGAGGAGGGCGCTACCGAGCGTGACGGCGTAAAGCGCGAAGGCGCTGACCACCGCGTCGTTCCAGGCGATGCCGGCCTGGCTGACGGCCGCCACCCAGGCGGCCTGCGAGGGGCCGAGCCCGCCAATGCCGTTGATCGGCAGCGCGAAAGCGAGGTTACCGGCCGACGCGCCGAGCAGCGCCACCTTGACCGGGATGCTCTTGGTCACGGCGTCGGCGGCAAGCGCCGCGAGCCCGCCGAAGACGAGCCAGATCGCGAAGCTCAAGGCGATCGCCGCGAATTGCGCCGTGCGCGGCGAGAGCGCTTTCAGCGCGCGCTCGATTGTCGCCCTAAGCCGCCTCTCCGGCAGGCGCGCGACGAGCGGGCGCATGGCATGGGTGGCAAGAACGAGCGCGACGGGCGCCACGGCAAAGGCCGCTGCGATCAGCCAGAGAAGCGGTGCCGACCGTCCTACGCTGGCGAGGCCGATCATGCCGCCCGTCGCAAACAGGATGGCGGCGACCGTGCAGAGATCGAAGAGACGCACGAGCAGCAGCACGCCGGCAGCGCCAAGCAGTGGCTGCCCGAAGGCGCGGTTCATCATCACCGGATAGCCGAGCTCGCCGAGCCTGAAGGGCAGGACGAAGTTCAGGAAGTTGAGCTGGAAGGCGATGCGGACGAGGCGCGCGCCGGGAAAGGCGAGCCCGCCGTCGGTCATGATCTGGAAGCGCCAGGCGCGCAGCCACTGAATGCCGCCGCTCAGGAGCATCGCGAGTATCAGCTGGCGCCAATCGGCGATCGCCACGACGCGCTTCAGCTCGCGCGCGACCTCCGGCGTCAGCAGGTAGTAGAGGGCGGCGGCTGTGATCACGACGCCGAGCGCAAGCGAGACGGCGCGGCGGATCATTCTTGCCTTTTGTCGCGTCCGATGCGGCTTGCGACGAGATCCTGGTAGTCGGTAGGGCCCTGCGTGCGACTGACGATCAGCTCGGCGAGCACCCCGAAGAGGAGGAGCTGCACCCCGATGATGGCGGCGAGCGCCCCAAGTATCATCAGCGGTCGATCGCCGATCTGCGCTCCGGTGAAGAGCTTGAGGAGAACGAGATAGGTTTCCGCTGCGCCGCCGATGATGAGAAGGAGCACGCCGATCCCGCCGAAGAGATGACTCGGCCGATAGGCGTAGCGCGTGATCGTGAGCACGGTCAGGAGATCGAGGAAGCCACGGAGAAAGCGCGCGAAGCCGTATTTCGTGCGGCCGAACTTGCGGGCATGATGGCGAACTTCGATCTCCATGACGCGGTAGCCGTGCGCGTCGGCAAGCACCGGCGTATAGCGATGCAGCTCGCCGTAGAGCTGGACCCCGCCGAAGATTTCGCGGCGATAAGCCTTGAAGCCGCAATTGAAGTCGTGAAGCGCGATGCCGCTTGCCCGGGCCGTCACCCAGTTGAAGAGGCGCGACGGCAGGGTCTTGGAGAGCGGGTCATTCCGGTCCTTCTTCCATCCGGAGACAAGGTCGGCGCCTGCCTCGATGGCGGCGACGAAGCGCGGAAGCTCCGCCGGGTCGTCCTGCAGATCCCCGTCCATGGTGACGATGATGTCGCCGGTGGCCGCTTCGGCGCCGACCATCAGCGCCGTCGCCTTGCCGAAATTGCGGCGGAGACGGAGCGCCAGCAGTCCCGGAACGTCATCGGCGACGAGCCGTTCGAGGACGCGCCAGGTGCCGTCCGTGCTGCCGTCATCGATGACGACGATCTCCGCGAGGGAAAGGCCGGCGCCCGCCGCGGAGTCACGGATGCCCTTGAGAAGCGGCGGGATCGACTCCTGCTCGTCCTTGACCGGCACGACGACGCTCAGTGTTGGTCGGGCGGCGTCTGCCGCGCCGGGCGGTATCTCGTTCATCGGCAGTCTCCGACCGGCCCCTCGTAGAGCTCATAGCCCAATTGGTATCGGCGCGTGGCCGACCCGAACATCGGCTCCGATAGCACGCCGCTCCTATGCGGCGCATCCGGCGATCTGTGCAGCTCGCTTGCGAGATAGTCGTGAAGCCAGGCGAGCGCCGCTTCGCTGTGCGTGGGGTTGCGGTAATCCCAGACCAGCAGGCACGGCCCGTCATCCTTGGGCGCAGGCCAGGTTCGCGACGGATAGCCCGCTTCGACAATGCGTGCGTCGGGGAACGCGACGCGCATGTTCCCTCCCGTCGGAAATCCGTCGGCGACGATCGTGCCCTTGCCGGAATAGCCCGCAGCGCCGAGGTCGTCGGCAAGCGCACCGAATGGCACCATGTTGCGGCAGCGCCCGCAATAGTCGGCGCCGATGGCGTAGACGCCGATCCGGGCGGCAAGCGTGCCTGCGACCAGCACCGCCATCAGCACGGCGAAGACGTTGACGGCGCGACGCGAAGGACCGCCGCGCTCGATCAGCATGAAGAGCACGACTGGGAGGATGAAGAGCGGCGGCTGCATCAGCCGCTCGTGGAATTCGCGCGCGCCGAACCCGAGGACCAGCACCAGATGAAGCGCGAGTGAGACCGCGATCGTGGTGAGCAGGAATTCGAGGCTGACCGGCGGCGCCGGCTCGCTCGCGTCGGATCGCGGGGCGGAACGTATGCGGCGTATGCCGCGCCATAGCGCTGTCGCGAAGACGAGAACGACGAGCGGTAGCAGCGGCTGCGGATAGACGAGCGCCGATGCGGCAAGCCGCAGGGTGCCTTCTGCGACCCGCGCCGCATAGGACGCGGCGTCGCCGACGAGCACGGCCTGCAGCGAATCCTGCGGGTCGGGGCCCATCAGAAGTGCTGCCGCCACTGTCGGCAAAACGACAAGTCCGCAGGCGGCCACGGCCGCCAGGATGCGCCACGTCAGGACAAGGCGCCGGTAATCGCGAAACAGGAGACAGGTGAGCGGCAATGCCGCCGCGAACATCACGAAGTTCCATTTGCCGAGCAGGCCAAGACCGAAGACGGCGCCAAGCGCGATGTACCAACCAAGATTCGGCCCGAGGCGCGGCGCGGCGGCGAGCCGCACGAAGACGTACCAGGCGAGCGCCAGCATCGCCGACATCGCCGTCGTGTGGGTGAAGTCGTGGTGGCTGTAGAACGCGAACATGTAGATCGCGCCGAAACTGTAGAGGCTCAGCGCCGAAAGCCGCGGATCCGAGATCAGCCGGCGCGCCGTCGCATAGGCAAAGCCGAAGACGACGCCGAGCAGGAGGTAGCGGATGATGCTGATCGCGAGGATGTCGACGCCGAGCGCCTTGCCGAGGCCGATAAGCATCCAGGTGAAGAGCGGCGGCGCGCGGAAGCGGTAGCTCCAGGCAAAATGCTGGGCGAAGAGCGCCTGCTCCGAATCGTCCATCCCGAGCGTCGGCCACATCGCCATGCGCACGGCGAAGTGGATGACGAGATAAAAGAGGATCGCGCCGGCGACGAAGCGCGGCTCCGCCCACGGCGGAACCGGTGCCCCCGCGGTCTGGCGCTCCTCCAGCGTTGCGGTCGCTTCGCTCAGCGGCAGTCTCCCGTCGGGCCGGCATAGAGCCGATAGCTTAGCCGGAACGTGCCCCCGATGGGCGGATGCATCGGTGCTTCGAGCGCGCCGTCTCGATGCGGAGCCTCCGGATCGCCGTTCAGCGCATCCTTCAGGTCGGCGCCAAGTCCTGCCAGCTTTCCGTCATTCTGCGCCAGGAGCAGGCATTGGCCGTCGCCCGATGCCGGCGGCCAGAGCGCGATCGGCAGATCGGGATCGACGACGCGGACATGCGGGAAGTGCGCGCGCATATTGGCGCCGATCGCGCCGTGCGTGACGATTGTGCCGCGGCCATCGTAGCCGGCATCGGTGAGCTCCGCGGCGAGCGCGTCGTAGGGCTGCCATTCGGCGCAGAGGCCGCAGTCGTTCGCCTCTACGGTTCCGTATATCCGCTTGCCGCCCACGAAGATCACCAAGGCCACCATGACAACTGCGAAGAGACTGATCGCCCACTCCGCCGGGCGCCCGGCCTCGACGACCATGAGGAGCCAGAGCGGCAGGATCAGCAGGATCGGATAGAGATAGCGGACCTTGAACTCGGTCGCGCCGGCGAAGAGCACGATCGCCCAGAGGATTGCCAAGCCGATTGCGATCGTCATGCCAATCAGTGCGGCGTCGGGACGGCGGCCAGCGGGTGTCTGTTGCAGGGCGCCGGCGCGAACGCCGCGCCAGAGCGGCAGCGCGAAGAGGATGACCGCGATCGGCAGGAACGGCAGCGCATAGATGATCGCGACATCGGCGAGCTTCAGCGTCCCGTGCACGACCTGCGTCAGGCTGTGCCCGCCCTCGCTCTCGAAGATGCTCTTCACCCGCTCCAACTCGGGCGGCTCCATATCAAAGGTGGCGAGCACCGTCGGCAGCACCATGACCGTCGTCAGCAGGCCTGCCGGCACGATCTTCCAGGTGAGAATCAGATGACGGAAGCCGCGGTTCACCAGGCATGCCAGCGGGAGCGACACAGCGAGGATGACAAAATTCCACTTGGCGAGCATGCCGAGCGCGAACGCGGCACCAAGCATCAGGTACCAGCCGAGGGTCGGCGATGCCGCCAGCCGCACGAAAATGTACCAAGTCACCGCGGTCATCGCCGACAGCGCCGTCGAGTGCGTCAGGTCGCGGTGACTTGCCTCGGCGAAGGGATTGATGGCGGCGAAGCTGTAGACGGAGAGGGCGGAGAGCCGCGGGTCGCGGAGGAGCCGCTGCGCGGCGAGGTAGACGAACCCGTAGAGCACGCCGAGGAAGGCGTAGCGCAGCAGCCCAAGCGAGAATGCGTTGACGGGGATCAGGTGCCCGATCGTCACCACCGCCCAATTGAAGAGCGGAGACTCCTTGTAGCGGTAGGCCCAGGTGTAGCGCTGCGAGAGCAGCGCCTGCTCCGCGTCGTCGACGCCCAGCGCATGGCCCATCGCCATGCGGATGGCGAGATGCGCCGCCAGGTGGAGCAGCAAGGCGACAAGGACGAACCGCGGCTTCGCCCAGAAGGGTGTCGGCGGCATCAGTTTCCGGTCAGCGAAGGTTTGCGGGCGTTTCTAGGCAAACGGCGGCGAGAATGCCACCGCTCCTAAAGGACAAAGGCCTGCCAGTCGGCATGCTCGACAAGATCGGCGCGCGACAGATAATCGAGCCTCGCGCGTTTGAATCCACGGTCGCTCAGTGCGAAGCCGGCGGGGTGGATCAGGTGCACGCCACGCCAAGGCAGGCGCCGAGCCGCAAAATGGTGCCGGTATTTTACGGAATGTCGGGCTCGAAAAGCGCGCATTCAATCATTAGATTGGGCGATCATTAGATTGCGGGGATTCCTCTTTGCTGCTCGCCTGTAGCGCGTCGCGGAGAGTGCGTGGAACAGGACGTGGCAGCGATTTTACGACGTTTTCTGAGCTTCGGCGGGCTTGAACGCTGGATCGACCCGCTGGAGCCGGTGCCGGTGCGGCAGCCGCCGAACGCGCTTGTCCAGGTCTACCTGCATTTCCTGCGGCCGGTCAGGTGGCTGATCCTGATCACGCTTGCCATCTCGCTCGTTGCCTCGGTGACGGAGCTGGCGCTCTTCGGCTTTCTCGGATCTCTCGTCGACCGCATGGGGACGTCAGGCCGCGAGCACTTTTTGACGGAGCAGGCCTGGCTGCTCGCCTTCATGACCGTGGTGGTGCTGGTCGTGCGGCCGGTCTCCACGATCCTGACGCGCGCCTTGATCAACCTTTCCATCGTGCCGAGCCTTACGACGCTCGTCCGCTGGCGGAGCTATCGCTATGTCATCCGCCAGAGCCTCGGCTTCTTCCAGAACGATTTCGCCGGCCGCATCAGCCAGAAAGTGATGCAGACCGGCATGGCGGTGCGCGAAAGCGTCGTGAACGTCATCGACGGCGTCTGGTATCTCATCGTCTATTTGGTCGGCACGCTGGTACTGCTCGCCGGCTTCGATTGGCGGCTGCTCCTTCCCGTCATTGTGTGGATGCTCGCCTATGGCGTGGTCATCGTGAAGCTGGTGCCGCCGGTACGCGTGCGTTCCGCGGCGCTCTCGGAGGCGAATTCCGGCCTCTCAGGCCGTGTCGTCGACGGCTTCAGCAACATCATGTCGGTGAAGCTCTTCGCGCATGCCGAGCGGGAGGAGGGGTTCGGGCGCGAAGCGTTCGAGACCCAGCTTTCGGCGGCGCGGGCGCTGATGCGGTCGATCGTGACGATGACCTCGGCGCTGGTCATCATCAACTCGATCTTCGTGTTCTCCGTCGCGGCGCTTTCGATCTGGCTGTGGACGGCCGGCGAGATATCGCTCGGCGCCATCGCCGCGGCGAATGCGCTGACGCTGCGGCTCAACCAGATGTCGGGCTGGATTCTGCGCACCGTCACGTCGCTGTTTGAGAATATCGGGACGATCGAGAACGGCGTGCAGACGATCTCCGTGCCCAATCTCCTGGTTGATCCGCCGGCGGCCGAGCCGCTGGTCGTGACCAAGGGCGCGATCGAGTTCCAGGATGTGACGTTCCGCTATGGCGAAGCCGACCGGGTGATCCGCGACCTGACGCTCCGCATCCGCCCGGGCGAGAAGGTCGGCCTGGTCGGACCGTCCGGCGCCGGCAAGTCGACGCTCGTCAATCTACTCTTGCGCTTCTACACGCTCGAGATGGGACGCATCCTGATCGACGGTCAGGACATTGCCGATGTCACGCAGAACAGCCTTCGCGCCGCGATCGGGATGGTGACGCAAGACACCTCGCTTCTGCATCGCTCGGTCCGCGACAATATCCGCTACGGACGGCCGGACGCCGACGACCAGTCGATGCGGGCGGCCGCCGAAGTGGCGCGCGCCGACCGCTTCATCGCCGGGCTGGTCGATCCGCGCGGCCGCACCGGCTACGCCGCCTATGTCGGCGAGCGCGGCATCAAGCTTTCCGGCGGGCAGCGTCAGCGGATCGCCATTGCCCGCGTAATCTTGAAGGATGCTCCGATCCTCGTGCTCGACGAGGCGACGGCGTCACTCGATTCGGAGGTCGAGGCGGCGATCCAGGAAAGCCTCAAGGATTCTGATGGACAACAAGACGGTGATTGCGATCGCGCACCGCCTTTCCACCATTGCCGCGCTCGACCGGCTCATCGTCTTGGACGAAGGCCGGATCGTGGAGGAGGGGACGCATGCGGAGCTGCTGCGCTCGCGCGGCCTCTATCAGCGGCTCTGGGAACGGCAGTCCGGCGGCTTCCTCGCCGCGGAGGACCGGGCGCTCAGGATCGCCTGAGGCGGGTCAGTCGTCGCGGCTGGGGCCCGACTTTCTGTCAGCCGCCGTTTCGAGGGCCCCGACCATGTGGCTTTCAAGGCTCTCGCCGATCTCCACCTCAAGCTTCTCCAGGTCAACGCCGGCATCCGCCGCGAAGGCGGTGAATTCCGCCGCCAGCCGCTCCGCCTCCTTCCCGGTTTCCGGCGGCGGGACCGGGCGGACGGTGTCCGCCACCCAGCGGCTCAGCAAATCGATTGCCCGATGGCTCATCAAAAGGCCTCCTGATGCCGAATTCCGGTCCGAAGCGCCCCGCCGTGGCAGGGGGCCCGCAGCAGAATTCTAGCGCGAGAAAAAGACCTGGAGGAGACGCAAAGCGGCCGTGGCGGCGGGCGCCGGCCCGCCCGGACCGCGCCCTCCGCGCGCTTGCGACAAGTTGCCGTCAGGGGATCGCCCGACTGGACACTCCCCTTCGACGATGACAAAAGGCGAGGGGCGGAAAGGCCGGATTCCGGGGCTGACGGCCGAGTGTCCTTCGCGCTGTTGCTTGCAACATCGGTTGGGCGCTGCGACGCGCGTCCCAACATGAGAGGCATGACTTGGCTGACACGACCCATTCGACGATGGCCGCGCCAGGGGCCAATCCGCACGGGGGCGAGGGGGACGTTACTCGCCGCGACTTTCTGATCATCGCCACTGGCGCCTTCGCGGTCGCCGGGACGGTTTGGACGGCGGTACCCTTCATCGCCCAGATGAATCCGGACGCGGCGGCGCTGGCGCTCGGCTCCATCGAGGTGGACATCTCGCCGATCGTGGAGGGTCAGTCGATCATCGTGAAATGGCGCGGCAAGCCGGTGGTGATTCGCTACCGCACCGCAAAGGAGATGCAGGAGGCGCAGCAGGTCCAGCTCGACGAGCTCAGAGACCGCTACGCCCGCAACGCCAACCTTGCCTCCGACGCACCGGCGACCGACGCCAACCGTACGATCCCGGGCAAGGAAGAGTGGATGGTGATGATCCAGGTGTGCACGCATCTCGGCTGCATTCCGCTCGGCCAGCAGGGCGAATATGATGGCTGGTTCTGTCCCTGCCATGGCTCGCAGTACGATACCGCCGGCCGCATCCGCAAAGGGCCGGCGCCGGAGAACATGCCGATCCCGCCCTACGCCTTCACCACTGATACGATGCTTCGCATCGGTTGAGGCTCGAGCGAGGCAAGCCATGCCGCACGACTACTTCCCCCGCTACGAGCCGAAATCCAAGTTCGGGAAATGGCTCGACGACCGGCTGCCGCTCACGCGGCTCATGTACGACAGCTTCGTCGCCTACCCGATCCCGCGCAATCTGAACTACTGGTACACGTTCGGCGGGATCCTCGCGGTGATGCTCGGCATCCAGATCCTGACCGGCGTGGTGCTTGCCATGCACTACGTGGCGAGCGCCGACATGGCGTTCGAGTCGGTCGAGAAGATCATGCGCGACGTGAATTACGGCTGGCTGTTGCGCTATATCCACTCGAACGGCGCGTCGATGTTCTTCCTCGCCGCCTATGTGCACATCTTCCGCGGCCTCTACTACGGTTCCTACAAGGCGCCGCGCGAGGTGCTGTGGATCCTCGGCGTCATCATCCTGCTTTTGATGATGGCGACCGCCTTCATGGGCTACGTGCTGCCGTGGGGCCAGATGAGCTTCTGGGGCGCCACCGTCATCACCAATCTCTTCTCCGCCATCCCGCTGGTGGGCAAAGCGGTCACGACGTGGCTTTGGGGCGGCTTCTCGGTCGGCGATCCGACGCTCAATCGCTTCTTCTCGCTCCACTATCTGCTGCCGTTCATGATCGCCGGCGTTGTGGTGCTGCATATCTGGGCGCTGCACGTCACCGGGCAGACCAACCCGACGGGCGTTGAGGTCAAGTCGAAGCAGGACGTCGTTCCCTTCACGCCGCACGCCACGATGAAGGACGCCTTCTCGATGGTGCTCTTCTTCATCGTGTTTGCCTGGTTCGTCTTCTACCTGCCGAACTATCTCGGGCATGCCGACAACTACATCAAAGCCAACCCGCTGCAGACGCCGGCCCACATCGTGCCGGAATGGTACCTGCTGCCGTTCTATGCGATCCTCAGAAGCATTCCGAACAAGCTGATCGGCGTCATCGCGATGTTCAGCTCGATCGCGGTCTTGTTCTTCGTGCCGTGGCTCGACACGTCGCGGGTGCGCTCCGCCGTCTACAGGCCGCTCTACAAACAGTTCTTCTGGATCCTGGTCATCGCGGCAATCGGGCTCGGCTATCTCGGCTCGCAGCCGCCGCAGGGCGGCTATGTCATCGCGGCGCGCATCCTGACGGCTTACTACTTCATCCATTTCCTGGTGGTGATGCCGCTACTCGGCCTCTTCGAGACGCCGCGGCCACGGCCGGCGTCGATCACGGAGGCGGTGCTGCCACCGGGAGCGGGCGGCGGCGGGCAGCCGGCTGGAAGCGCGGCTGGTCCTGAGATGCGCGGCTAGAGGGGGCGGGGCAACGCCAATGAAGATTGTAATCGCGCGGCTTGCCGTCGTTTTCGCCCTGGCGCTTTCGCTTGGCGGGTCCGCTCTCGCGGCGGAGATCCTCCTCCGGCGGCATTCCGGAATATCCGTTGATGCAGCCGCACCACGTCCGCTGGTCGTTCTCCGGACCGTTCGGGAAATACGATCCGCAGCAACTGCAGCGCGGGCTCCAGATCTACAAGGAGGTCTGCTCGAGCTGCCATTCCTTGAGCATGGTGGCGTTCCGTACGCTCGCCTCCCCAACCGGGCCTTATTTCACCGCGGACCAGGCGAAGGCGATCGCGGCGAGCTTCACCGTCCCCGACCCGACGGACAAGTCGGGCGAGCGACACCTGCGCCCCTCCGACGTCTTTCCGCCGGCGCCGCCTTATGAGGGCGGCGGCAATCCGCCCGACCTCTCGCTTATCGCCAAGGCGCGGGCGCCCGAGCGCGGCTTTCCGAATTTCCTCTTCGACGCGATCACCCAATATGAAGGGTCGGCCGGGGCGGATTACGTCTACTCGCTCCTGACCGGCTTCCAGGACCCGCCGGCCGGCGTCGAGGTGCCGGACGGCAGCTACTACAATCCCTATTTCATCTCCGGGCCGTCGCTCGCCATGCCGCCGCCGCTCTCCGACGGGCTGGTGCACTACGCGCAGAACAACGACGACGACCCTGAAAACGACGTGCCGGAGACGGTCGACCAGTACGCCAAGGACATCGCGGCCTTCCTCATGTGGGCGGCGGAGCCACACCTGGCGGAGCGCAAGTCGCTGGGCCTGACCGTGATGGTCTTCCTCGTCGTCTTCGCGACCCTCGTCTACTACACCAAGAAGAAGGTGTGGGCGGACGCGCATTGACCGCGCCGCCGAGGCGTCTTGAGGGTGCAACCTGCCGGCCGCGCGGCCTGATCGGAAAACCGGTTCCCACCTTTCGGGATCATGTTCTAGCATCTTGATCGCGAAGACGTTGGGGGACGCATCCATGGAAGCGGTGCTCGGAATTATCGGCGGCTCGGGCCTCTATGATCTGCCGGGGCTCGAACACGCCGAGTGGCGGCGCATTGCGGGGCCCTGGGGCGCGCCCTCCGACGACATCCTCTTCGCCGAGCTCGGCGGGCTGAAACTCCGTTTCCTGCCGCGCCACGGGCGCGGGCATCGTCTTTCGCCATCCAAGATCAATTACCGCGCCAATATTGACGCGATGAAGCGGGCGGGCGTGACCGACATCGTGTCGGTCTCCGCCGTCGGCTCTCTCAAGGAGGGCCTGGCGCCCGGCCGGTTCGTCCTCGTCGATCAGTTCATCGACCGCACTTTCGCGCGCGAAAAGAGCTTCTTCGGCGACGGGGTGACCGCGCACGTCTCGATGGCGCAGCCGATCTCGCCGCTCCTCTCAGACCGGATCGCCAAGGCGGGCGAGGCGGAAGGGATCAACTGCCATCGCGGCGGCACCTATCTGGTGATGGAGGGACCGCAATTCTCCACGCTTGCGGAGAGCAAGCTCTACCGCATGTGGGGTTGCGAGGTGATCGGGATGACCAACATGCCGGAGGCGAAGCTCGCCCGCGAGGCGGAGATCGCCTACGCCACGATCGCCATGGTGACCGACTACGACAGCTGGCACCACGAGCATGCGCCGGTCGACGTGAAGGAGGTGATCCGCGTCATGCACGAGAACCGCGAGCATGTGCAGCGGCTGCTTCTGAGGCTGATCCGCGACTTCCCGCGCGAGCATGAAATGTGCCCGATCGGCTCCGACCGGTCGCTCGAATTCGCCATCATGACGGCCCCGGAAGCGCGGAATTCCGAGCTTTTGAAGAAGCTCGACGCCGTTGCCGGCCGAGTGCTCCAGAACGGATAGGGCTAGAGCCCTTCGCTTCTGATTTGCATCAGAAGCGGGCTCTATCCCTTTGTTTTGAGCACGATCTTGTCCGAAAAGCGGTTCCCACTTTTCGGGATCATGCTCTAGGAAGTGTCCCGGCGCGGCCCTATGATTGCCGGCCGTTGAGTTTCGGGGGAAATATGGCTGGGAGCGTAGTCAAGAACGATCGGGCGCGCGAAGCGACGCGCCGCGCGGCTTCCGCCGACAGCGTGTTCCTGTCGGCGCTCGCCGGCACCGGCGAAGAGGACCGCGTCGTGATCCGCCACGATGTCCATGTGAAAGCGGTCGAAGCGGCGCAGAAGGTGCTGCGCAACTACCGCGCGGATCGGCGGCGGCAGATATGAGCGCGACATCCGAAGCGGGCGAACTTAATCGCGCCTACGAGCAGCTCGTCTCGAGCGACGAAGACCTCATCGGCCTGATCGCCTATTCCCTCTACAAGAAGGACAAGCGCGACTTCTATATCGACTGGCAGACGCAGCACGGCGCAGCGCCGCAGGCCGACCAGATCAAGGCTTTCACCGCGACGGTGCTGACGCTCGGCCAGCAATTGCGCTATCGCACCGCGGCGCGCGATATGATTGACGCCTACGCGAAGACGGTCTCCGACGCCGAAAAGCCGCTGATCGAAAGAGGTGCGGTGACGGAGCGCTTCGAGGAGGCCGCCCGCAAGGTGGAAGATTCGATCCGCTGGTATCGCCAGATCCCGGCGGGCATCATTGCCGGGATCGTGATTGCAGTCATCCTGATCGCGACGGTCACCGTCCTCGGTAGTGCCGACATCGGTCCGTTCTCGCGGTTTGAGCGGGCATCCGGTCCGAACTAGCATGCAGGCGCGGCGAGAGGCTCAGGCGGCGGCACGCATCAAGAGCGCTCGCCGAGGGATAGAGACGTCGGATTGCGGCAGGTGAGGCGCGGGGGAACTCTCGACATGGCGACGACAGCCTCAGATCTCCAATCGGCGATCCGCACCATTCCCGACTATCCGAAGGAAGGAATCCTCTTTCGCGACATCACGACGCTGCTCGGCGATCCGAGAAGCTTCCGCCGCGCCGTCGACGAGCTGGTGCATCCCTGGGCCGGGTCGAAAATCGACAAGGTCGCCGGCATCGAGGCGCGCGGCTTTATCATCGGCGGGGCGGTGGCGCATCAGCTCTCCGCCGGCTTCGTGCCGATCCGCAAACGCGGAAAGCTGCCGCACGAGACGGTACGCATCGCCTATTCGCTGGAATACGGGCTCGACGAAATGGAGATGCATCGCGATGCCATCCGGCCTGGCGAGAAGACCATCCTGGTCGACGACCTGATCGCGACCGGCGGCACGGCCGAGGCGGCGGTGAAGCTCCTGAAGGAGATCGGCGCCGACGTGGTCGCCGCGATCTTCGTGATCGATCTGCCGGATCTCGGCGGCCGCGCCAGGATCGAGGCGCTCGGGGTGCCGGTCCGCACGCTGGTGGAGTTTCCGGGCCACTGACCTTAGCCGAACGAACGCACCGGCGGCGGGTCGTTGACCTGACAGAGAGAGGCTATAGCCTCGCCGAAACGCGTAAGACGGAGGTCGTCAGATGAAACCCCACGGATTGTTGCTTGCCGCTTCACTTGCCGCTCTCTCATTTGCAGCCGTTGCGCCGGTTCATGCGCAGGACGCGGTGCCGCAGAACGATGATCTGAATGCTACGCTCTGGGTCTCGAACTCGGTCGAATACAAGGCCAATGCGATCGCCTTGTACCAGCTCGCCAGGATCAGGCTCGACGAAGCGCTCGCCGACAAGAGCTGGACCGCGGCGACCGAGCAGACGGGCGACTACCAGAATCTCCGCCTGCCGTAATCCTCGATGCCGACGAGACGGCGATCGACAATGGCGGCTACGAGAACTGGCTGGTCGCTGCGGACAAGAGCTTCAGCGGCAAGACATGGGACGAATGGGTGAAGGCCGCCGAGGCAACCGCCGTTCCAGGCGCCGTCGACTTCACCAAATATGCCGATTCCAAGGGCGTGAAGGTCTTCTACGTCACCAACCGCACGGCCGATGAAGAGGACGCGACGCGCAAGAACATGGAAGCACTCGGCTTCCCGATGGGCGGCAACGTCGACACGTTCCTGATGTCGAAAGAGCAGCCGGACTGGACCTCGAAGAAGGGCACGCGCCGCGCCTTCATCGCCAGGGACTACCGCATCCTGCTTCTGATCGGCGACAATTACGGCGACTTCAGCGACGATTACGGCGAGTTCGGAAGCCAACCGGCTGGTATCGCTGCAGTCCAACATGGCGCATATCGGCCATGACTGGATTTTTATCGCCAATCCGGAATACGGCTCGTTCGAATCGGCGCCCTTCATGAGCGACTACAAGAAATCCCCGGATGAGCGGCGGCAGATGAAGATCGACGCGCTTAAGGCCTGGAGCGGACCGGCGCAGTGAGGCAGTCTCTCACTCTTGTTGTCGTCATTGCCGGGCTTGACCCGGCAATCCATTCCGTCGCGGTCAAGCCTGCACAAGTGCCCTGGCATGGATGCCCGGATCAAGTCCGGGCATGACGACGGTGAGGTGGGTGGCCTATTTGCCCTCGGGCGTCGACTTGTCGCGACGTTCGATGAAGACGTGGCCGACGAAGGTGACCGCCTCGTCGCCGGACTGGTTGCGGCCGGTCATCTTGAAGCTGATCAGCCCCCAGCCGGGCATCGAGCGGCTCGGCTTCTTGCCGACCACCTCGTTCGCGAAGCTGATCGTGTCGCCGGCATAGACCGGCCTCAGCCATTTCAGAGTGTCGAAGCCGGGCGAGGGGCCGATCTTCGCAATCTCAAGTCCCGCCGCCTCGCGCTCAAGCCGGCGCCGCTGCCAATTGCGCACGTTGAGCTTCATCCATACCGCCTGGGTGTGCCAGCCGGAGGCGCAAAGCGCCCCGAAATGGCTCGCGGCGGCCGCCGCCTCGTCGGTGTGGAAGGGCTGCGGATCGAAAGCGGAAGCGAAGCGCTTGATCTCCTCCACCGTGAAGGTGTGCGCGCCGATCTCCTCGCGCCCGCCGACCACGAAGTCCTCGAAGAACATCATGGGTTCCGCCGCTCGAATATGATTGGGTTCTCGCCGATCATCACCGCCTCGCCGCTGCCGTTCACCACTTCATGGCGGAAGCGGACGAAGCCGCGGTCAGGCCGGCTTTTCGAGGCGCGCGTCTCAAGCACCACCGAGCGGCCGGAGAGCGTGTCGCCGGGTCTGACCGGCCGCCGCCATTTCAAGCTGTCGATCCCGGGCGAGCCCATGCAGGCGGTCTCGTTGAGCCAGCCCAGATACATCATGCGCATGAAGAGCGCGCAGGTGTGCCAGCCGGAAGCGGCGAGCCCGCCGAGCATCGTCTCGGCGGCGGCGCGCTCGTCGAGGTGGAAGGGCTGCGGGTCGAACTCCGCCGCGAAGGCCACGATCTCCGCCCGGGTAACGGTGTGCGTCGCGAGCGGCAGCTCATCGCCCGGGGCGAAATCCTCAAAGTAGCGCATCGGCATCAGTTAGGCCGCGGGCGCGCGGCTGTCGAGATGCTGCCGGATGGTGCACGCCTGCGGCGAGCTTTTCCGCGATCTTGGCAGCGTTACGCGGCACCCGCGTTCATGCTACGGTTGTGCGGGGAGGCGACGTGGCGGGCAGATATGGCGGAACGTGAGGTCATCGCAATCCTGGTTGCCGGCGGCGTGCTCGTGCTTGCTGCAGGCGTGCTCTACGGGCTCAGCCGGACCATGGGGAAGGTCGACGGCACGAGCTTCATCGCGCTGCTCTTCGTGCCGCTCATTCTCTATGCGATCGTGTCGGGCCGCCTGGAAGAGTTCTCCGCCCCCGGTGGCTGGAACGCCAAGTTCCACGAGGCGGTGACCTCGCCGATCGACAAGCTGCCGATCCTTCAGGACGCGCAAAGGCTGGAGGTCGTCGAGAAGGGCGGGCTCGGGCAGCTGAACGACCTCGCGGCGCAGCTCAATCCGCGGCAGCCGAATGCGCTGCTCCTCAGGGTCGGCGTGTCCTTCTATGTCGAACTCGGTGATCGTCCAGTACATCCAGACGCTCAAGGCGGTCGGGCCGGCCACCTATGTCGTGTTCGTCTACAGTCAGTCGGGCAACTTCGTCGGCAGCGCTTCGGGGGACCAGATCCTGGCGCTCTTGCAGAACGACACTACGCGCGATTCGTTCATGCAGGAGCTGAAATCGCCGGGCGAAGAGCCGTTCAGCCAGTACGCCTTCCTGGTCCGCGACCATCTGGCTCCGGGCGACGACAAGCAGACCGCGCTCAAAGTTTTTGAAAAGAGCGGGGCGCCTGCGCTGGTCGTCGTGGCGGACGACGGAAAGCCCGTCGGCATCGTCGATCGCGCGCGGCTTTTGACAACGCTCCTGAGCGAGCTTGCCGCCAACCCGTCGTGAGGCGCCGTCTCAGACGTTGAACTTGAAGAGCAGCACGTCGCCGTCCTCCACGACGTAGTCCTTGCCCTCGTCGCGGGCCTTGCCGGCCTCCTTGGCGCCGACCTCGCCGCCGCTGCTGACGAAGTCGTCATAGGCGATCGTCTGGGCGCGAATAAAACCCTTCTCGAAGTCGGTATGGATGACACCGGCCGCCTGCGGCGCCCTGGTTCCGCGCTCGACCGTCCAGGCGCGCGTTTCCTTCGGCCCGACGGTGAAGAAAGTCACGAGATGCAGAAGGTCGTAGCCGGCGCGGATCAGCCGGTCGAGGCCGGGCTCCTCAAGTCCGATCGTCTCCAGATATTCGCGCTGCTCGGCTTCCGGAAGCTGCGCCAGCTCCGCCTCGATCGCGGCGGAGATCATGACGAAGCCGGCCCCTTGGGCTTCGGCCATCTCGGCAACCCGCTGCGACTGTTCGTTGCCGGCCGCGGCATCGGCTTCCGCGACGTTCGCGACATAGAGCACGGGCTTCGCGGTCAGGAGCTGCAGGCCGTCGAGGATGCGCAGGTCCTCCGGCGCGAGGTCCGCCCGAAGCCGGCGCGCCGGCTTGCCGTCCTGCAGCGCCGCGAGCGCCTTCTCCATGACGGGCAGGAGGGTGAGCGCCTCCTTGTCCCTGGCGGTCGCCTTCTTGCGCAGCGGCTGAATGCGCCGGTCGAGGCTCTCGAGGTCGGCGAGCATCAGCTCGGTCTCGACCGTCTCGGCATCGGCAACCGGATCGATTTGCCCCTCCACGTGCACAACGTCTGCGTCCTCGAAGCAGCGCAGCACGTGGGCGATCGCGTCCACCTCGCGGATGTTGGCGAGGAACTGGTTGCCGAGCCCTTCGCCCTTCGAGGCGCCGCGCACCAGCCCGGCGATATCGACGAAGGTGAGCCGCGTCGGGATGATCTCCGCCGACTTGCCGAGCTCGGCGAGTTTTTCAAGGCGCGGATCGGGCACCGCCACCTCGCCGGTGTTCGGCTCGATGGTGCAGAACGGATAGTTGGCGGCCTGCGCCGCCGCCGTCCGGGTCAGCGCGTTGAAGAGCGTCGACTTGCCGACATTCGGCAGTCCGACAATGCCGCAGCGAAAGCCCATTGCTCAACTTTCTTCGGGGTTCAGGTCTCGCGGCCGAAGAGCTTCTTCAGGCCGGCAAACGCGCCGCCGAGCGGGCGCTCGGTGTGGGCGCCGCGATCCTGCCGCGGGGACGCCTCGGCGGGCTCGTCCGGCTGCTCCTCTTCGTGCGTCGTCGCAAGGTGAACGCGGTTCATGAAATTCGCGTCATCGTCCTTGGCAAGCAGCGGCGTGTGCTCGGCGACGGCGACAAGCAACGGGTCGATCCATTCGCGGTCGGCCTTGGCGAAGTCGTGCAGCACGTAGCCGTTCACCAGCTCCTTGGCGCCGGGATGGCCGATCCCGAGCCGCATGCGGCGGAAGTCGCTGCCGATATGCGCCTCGATCGAGCGCAGCCCCTTGTGGCCGGCGCTTGAGCCGCCACGCTTCATCCTGAGCTTGCCCGGCGGCAGGTCGAGCTCGTCATAGATCACCACCACCTCGCCCGGCTTGAGCTTGTAGAAGCGCATCGCCTGGGAGAGCGAGCGGCCGGACTCGTTCATGTAGGTCGCGGGCTTCAGGAGCAGCACCTTCTCGCCGTCGAGCGTGCCCTCCGAGGTCTCGCCCTCGAAGCGAGCGCGCCACGGCGAAAGGCGGTGCCGGCGGTGGATCTCGTCCACAGCCATGAAGCCGATATTGTGCCGATGCCCCGCGTAGCGCCGGCCGGGATTGCCGAGACCCGCAATGAGAAGCATTCGACAATCTCCCGTCGGACGGCCCCCAAGGCGGGGGTCCCGTCAGTCGGTTCCTGGCGCTTGGGCGCGCTTGGTCTAGCCTTTGCCCTTGGGCTTCGCCTCGTCCTCGCCCTTGGCTTCGCCCTTCGCCTCGGCCTCGCCTTCCGCAGCGCCCTCCGGCTTCGCCTCGCCTTCCGCACCTTCGGCGGCAGCGGCGGCCCCTTCCTCCACCTCCGGCACGGCGGAAGCGGCGCCCGCGATGGTGGCGACCGTGAAGTCGCGACCGGTAATCGTCGGGCGCACGCCTTCCGGCAGCGCGATCGCCGAGATATGGACCGAGTCGCCGATCTCCAGACCTGCCAGATCGACCGTGACGAATTCCGGAATGGCGTCGGCCGGCACGATCATCTCGATCGTGTGGCGCACGACGTTCAGCACGCCGCCGCGCTTCAGGCCGGGCGAGTCGGCGTGGTTCAAGAAGTGGACCGGCACGTCGAGCCGAAGCTTGGCGCCGACGCCGACGCGCAGGAAATCGACGTGGATCAGGAAATCGCGCACCGGATCGAGCTGGTAGTCCTTGGGGATGGCGCGGATCGTCTCGCCACCCACCTCGATCTCGACCAGATGCGTGAGAAAGCCGCCGGCATGCAGCCGCTGCGTCACTTCTCGCTGGGGGAGGATAATCGCAATCGGCGGCTTCTTGTCGCCGTAGATGACAGCCGGGACCTTGTCCTGCCGGCGCACAAATCGGGCGGCCCCCTTGCCGACCCGCTCGCGCACCTCGGCCTTCAGAACGCTCGTCTGAGCCATGGTCGCTACTCCTGATCGTGAAAAAGCGAAGGCCGCGCTTTCCGCGGCCACGCCTAGGCGCAGCCTCCAAGGGTGCCGGCGCCGCGCCGGCTTATAGGGGAGGCGGGAAGGAAAGGCAAATGCCGGTAGTGCGTCAGTTGAAGCGCTATCCCAGCCGGGCTGGACGATTGACCCCCGGCGCCCGTAATTCGGGATAGACTGGCGCGCGGGGAGGACTAAGCCATATGGCAACATTTGCGGTTCGGCGCGCCGAGTTTCTGATGACGCTCGCCTATGCGACCGACCTGGCGACCGGCCAGTCGCGGGACTTCGCGCTCCGCTCCTGCGTGCTCGCGATGCGGCTTGCAGACGCGATGGGCCTCGACGTCAACGAGCGCCGCAACGTCTATCACCAGGCGCTGCTTCGCTATATCGGCTGCAACGCCGACACGCACCTGCTCGCGTCGGTGCTCGGCGACGAGATCGCGCTGCGCCAGGACCTCGCTCGCACCGACATGGGGAACATGTCGGAGCTTGGCGAGACGCTCGTCCGGGCGCTCACGCGCCACCTCGCCGACGCCCCGCCGGAGGTGCTCGCCCGGGCGGTGACGGAGGGGGTGGCCGAGGCGCTGCACGCAAGCGTGCCGATCCTCGCCGGCCACTGCGAGGTGGCGATGCGCATTGCCGAGCGCATCGGCCTCTCGGAGGATATCCGCAAGAACCTCGGCCAGCTCTACGAGCGCTGGGACGGGCATGGCCTGCCGCACGGCACCAAGGGCGAAGCCGTCGGGCTTCCGGTCCGCATGGTGACGCTGGCGCAGGATGCGATCGCGCTGAACGAGGCGCACGGACTTGCGGGCATGGCAACCAAGATCGCGCAGCGCCGAGGCGGCGGCTACGAGCCGGAGCTCGCCGATCTATTCCTGAAGGACGCCGAGCGCTTTCTTGCCGGGCTCGACCAGCCGGTCGACCGTGAGACGATCCTCGCGCTCGAGCCCCTGCCGCATGCATTGCTCGACGAGGCGGCCTGCGAAGAGGCGTATCTCGCGATCGCCGACATGGTCGACATGCGGATGCCGTTCACCTTCGGCCATTCGCGCGCCGTCGCCGATCTTGCCGACGCCGCAGCAAAAGTCATGGGCCTCCCGGCTTCCGACATTCGCGACGCCCGCTGGGCCGGCTACACGCACGACATCGGCGAGCTGGCGATTCCGGTCTCGACCTGGATGCGCCCCGGTGCGCTGACGGCGCGCGAGACCGATGCGGCGAGGCTGCATCCCTATCACGGCGAGCGCGCGCTCGCTTCGCTCGGCGACGACGGGCGACCCGTCGCCGCGCTGGTGCTCCGCCATCACGAGCGCCTCGACGGTAGCGGCTATCACCGCTACGTGCGCGGCAACGACCTTTCGCCGGGCGCCCGCATCCTCGCCGCGGCCGAGGCCTTCCAGACGGCGCGCGAGGCGCGGCCCTACCGCGCGGCGCTGAGCGATGCCGCCGCGGCGAAGACGCTGCGCGACCTGGTCAAGGAAGGGAAGCTCTGCCCCGACGCCACTGAAGCCGTGCTGACGGCAGCGGGGCAGGCCTCGCGCCGGGGGAGCGGCGAGCGGACCGCGGGCCTGACCCCGCGCGAGATCGAGGTCCTGCGGCTGATCGCGGCCGGGCGCACCGCCAAGGAAGCGGCGCGGGAGCTCGAGATCGCGCCCAAGACCGCCGACAACCACATCCAGAACCTCTACGCGAAGATCGGGGTCACAACCCGCGCGGCGGCGGCGCTTTTCGCGCTCGAACGCGGCCTCGTGCAGCAGGAATTGTCGGCGCTCTAGGGAGTTCTCCCCATGCGGGGAGGGCGCTTGGGCGGCATCTTCCGAGCATGAACCGCGCCGCGGAGGCGCTCGGAGGAACCTGCCATGAACCAAGCATCCATCAAGGTCGGAGTCATCGCGGAAGAGACGGGCGCGCTGTCCATCATGGGTCTCGCCAACGCCAACGTTGCGCGGATGGTGATCGACGACATCAATGCGGAAGGCGGCCTGCTCGGGCGGAAACTGGAGGTGATCCTCGAGGACGGCGCGACGACAGACAGCGTCGCGGCAGCCAAGGCGAAGAAGCTCGTCGAGAAGGACAAGGTCGATGTCGTCTTCGGCGGAATCTACAGCTCCACCCGGCAGGCTATCAAAGGCCCGGCCGTCGAGAACGGCCGTAAGCTCTATATCTATCCCGAGCAGTACCAGGGGCAGGAATCCGACCCGCTGATCTTCTGCACCGGCCCCGTGCCCGCGCAGCAGCTCGATCCGCTCATCCCCTGGCTGATGCAGAAGACGGGCGCCAAGAAATTCTTCCTGCCGTCGGCGGACTACATCTGGCCGCACGTGATGAACAAGCGCGTGCGCGCGCTCGTCGCGGCCAACGGCGGTACGATCGTCGGCGAGGAATATTACCCGATGGACCAGGTGGAGTTCGGCACGACGGTTGAGCGGATCATGGCAAGCGGCACCGAGGTGGTCTTCAACACGCTCGTCCCGCCGGGCGTGGTGCCGTTCTTCCAGCTTTTGCATGACGCCGGTTTTCAGAAGCGCGGCGGAACGCTCGTCTGCACCTACTTCGACGAGAACCTCCTCGGCCTGCTGCCGGCCGAGCTCAGCGAAGGCCTCTATGGGTGCCTCGACTACTACCAGACGGTCAGCGACCCGTTCAGCAAGATGCTGCTCGACAAGTACAACACGCGCTTTCCGGGCGGCCCGCATTTCACCGGCGGCAGCGCCTGCACCGGCCTCTATCGCGGCATGATGCTGTGGGGGGCGGCGGTGAAGGAAGCCGGCTCGCTCGACCAGGACGACGTGATCGCGGCGCTCGACCATGCGAGGATCGCCGAGGGTCCGGGCGGCCAGGCCGCGATGGTGCCCGGCCAGCATCACGTGCGGATGAACATGTATATCGCGCAGGCGAAGAATGGCCGCTTCGAGATCGCCGCGAATCTCGGCGCCATCGATCCGAGCGAGGCCGCCGTTGCGACTTCCGCCGAACCCGGCCGCGTGAGGGCGATGGCCTGACCGCGGCGGGGCAGAATCGAAGGCCGGCGATCGGGTCGGCCTTCAATCGCGATCGGCGCCGGCCTTTATGGTATCTCGAAATGCACGCCTCGATAGGCGCCCACCAGGCTCTCGAGACCGCGGCCGCTCAGCGCCTCGATCTGCCAATAGAGGAGAAGCGCGCCGGGACCGCCGTTATAGGCCGGCGTGAAGGGTCTGAAATAATCTTCGCACCCGGCCTTCGCTTCGGAGTGCGCGTCGCCGCCCTTATAGGCGATCACCAGGAGGGGCGTGCCGGGGTCGAGGCCCTCGACCGTGCTTTCATAGTAGCTGGTGAGAACGGCGCCGACGATCCGGGCCTACGGATCGGATGTGACCTGCCAGTTCACCGCCTCAGAGGAATTCAGCACCAGGAGGAAATCGCCGGCTCCCGTGAGCTCGACACCGACCGGCCCGCCGCGGTGACCCCAAAAGGACCAGGCTCTCCTTTCCGGCTCGTAGACGGAAACCACCGTGACGCTGGCGGAAGCGGGAACGTCGAGCACGCGGCATTTCTGCGGATCGTCGGGCGGCTTGAAAAAGATCGCCTCGCTATCGAGGCAGGGAAGGTTCTCTGTCAGTCCAAGCTCGGCCGAGCCGATGCAGCCGTGGCCACGGTTCGCCGTCCGCGGTACGCCGGGCAGCAGCAAGAAATTCTTGAGGTGGGCGCCATAGAGGTCCGCCGGCAACTTCGTCGCGCGCGTCACGGCAAAGTGGAAGTCGAAGTCCTTCAGATAGTTCGGCTCGGGGCGCGACACGAGTTCGGGGCTCAGCGATTTCGCCCAGGCCGCGATCTCCTCAGCAGTGGGCGCGCGGATCGCGCCGGAATCCTCAAGTTGCAGCAGCCCTGCTTCCGCCGGCCAGACCTCGGGGACACGGACAGCATCGGAGGCGACGAGGGATGCCGGATCGATCTCCCGCAAGCCGCCGTAATAGAAGCGCTTCAGATAGTATGCTGCGCCTTTCAACGCCGAGCGAGCGATCGAGTTGACCTCGCGCGTCTCCTGCTCCTCGGCGCCGTTCCGCAGTCGGACGACGCGGACGCGAGAGCCGTTCTCCAGCGGACGCTGCGTCGTGCCTTCGGGCAATTGCAATCCATACGGCTCATCCTCGTAGATGGCCTGATCGGGCGCGCGGCCGAAGAGACGGTTCCAGCTCTCCGTCCGCACGCGTGGCATTCTCGCCGTCGGCACGCCGCAGCGTGGTACTCGGGACGAAGGCGACGTTCTCAGGCGCGATGCCTTTGACCGCGCCGAGGTCATCGGGGCTGACGACGATCAGTCGGTGGATGCGCTCGACCGCGCCGGTGAATTCCCAGATGACGTGGTAGTGGGCGCCGAGGAGCAACGTCAGCGGCGTCTCGCCCGGCGTGATCTCCACGCCGACGATGCTCGTCGCGTACTCTTCGGCGCCGATCACGACGTTGGTGAGCGTCGTGCCTTTGCCGATACCGACGGCCACGAATTCTTCGTCGGCGCCGACCGGCGCAATCGCGCATGGCGAGCCCGGTGAAGGGGTGGGGCTCGACGCCGCCCGCGCCGGCGTGGCCGCCGCCGCGATGACGTGGAGCACCAAGAGAGCGCAGACAATTGGACGAAGCGGCATGGAGGCATCCTGCGAGCGCGCGTCCAGAGCTTCTAGCGAAGCAAGATTACCGCTCTCTTGGCAGGATGCCGGAAATTCAATCGAAAAGGCTCGACACCGATTTTTCCAGCGCCGTGCGGCTGACGGCCTCGCCGAGCAGCGCGGCGATCGAGACGATGCGGATGTTGTTGGCGGTCAGGACCGCGCTCGTAGCCTCGATCGAGTTGGTGATGACGAGCTCGGTCAGCTTTGAGGCGGTGATGCGGGCGACGGCGCCGCCGGACAAGACACCGTGGGTGATATAGGCGGCGACGGAGGTGGCGCCCTTCTCAAGCAGCACCTCGGCGGCGTTGCAGAGCGTGCCGCCGGAATCGACAATGTCGTCGACGAGCAGGCAGGCGCGGCCAGAGACGTCGCCGATGATGTTCATCACCTCCGATTCGCCCGGCCGCTCGCGGCGCTTGTCGACGATCGCAAGCGGCGCGTCGATGCGCTTGGCGATGATCCTGGCGCGCACCACGCCGCCGACATCGGGCGACACCACCATCAGGTGGTTGTTGTCGTAGCGCTCCTTGATGTCCTTGGTGAAGACCGGCGCGGCGAAGAGGTTGTCGGTCGGGATGTCGAAGAAACCCTGGATCTGTCCGGCGTGGAGATCGACCGTCAGCACGCGGCTGGCGCCGGCTGTGGTGATCATGTTCGCCACCAGCTTGGCGGAGATCGGCGTTCGGGCGAGCGATTTCCGGTCCTGCCGCGCGTAGCCGTAATAGGGGATGACCGCGGTGATGCGGCGCGCCGAGGCGCGGCGGAGCGCATCGATGATGATCAACAGTTCCATCAAATTGTCGTTGGCCGGAAAGCTCGTCGACTGCACGACGAAGACGTCCTCGCCGCGAACGTTCTCCTGGATCTCGACAAAAATCTCCTGGTCGGCGAAGCGGCGGACCGCGGCCTGCGCGAGCTCGATCTTGAGGTATTGGGCGATCGCCTGGGCGAGAGTCTCGTTGGAATTCCCGGCGACGATCTTCATGTCCGAAAGTGGCCCATAGGCAGCCTGCCGGCCGCGCTGCAACGTCCCCGAATGAGGCCGGGACGTGCGCCTTTTAGCAACCGCACAAAAGCTTCACAATGGCGCCGTAGCGGCAATCCTCAGCTCGAAAGGGCTCAAAGCTGCAGCATCTCCGTCCCGTGCCGCGACAAGGGCTCGGGCGCGCCGTCGGTGGTGAGATAGGTGCGGCCGAGGCACATCGCGGCGCCTGAGTTCGAGTCCATCAGGATCATGTGGGCGAAGAGCACCATCTTGGGCCGGATCTCGACCGGGTTGTCGCGATAGAACATCGGCCAGTCCATCCAGGATGGCGCGTAGCGGGCGCCGAGCGAATAGCCGCAGGCGTTCAAGCGATGCCGGGTCATGCCATGTGCCTCCATCGCGCGCGCATGTGCGTCGAAGACCGCGCCGAAGGTCGCGCCCGGCCGCATCGCGTCCTCGCAGGCGGCGAGCGCCTCGGCGCAGGCGGCGTGCAGCGCGACATGCCGCGCGCCCGGTTCGCCGACGATCACCGTGCGCATCAGTGCGACGTGGTAGAGCCGGTAGGTGCCGGCGAATTCGAGCGTGATCTGGTCGTTTTGGGCGAGCTTCCGGCGGCCGCTCTTGATGCGGCAGAGAAGCGCGTCCTCGCCGGAGCCGATGATGAAAGGATTGCCCGGATAGTCGCCGCCGCCGGAAAAGACCGCGCCCTGCATCGCCGCCAGGATGTCGCCCTCGTCGGCGCCGGGGCGGATCAGCGACAGGCCGGCGTCGAGCGCGGCGTCGGCGAGCTCTGCGGCGTGACGGACGTAGGCGAGTTCCGCATCGCTCTTCACCAGGCGCAGCGCTGGAACGAGATCGGAGGCATCCTCGATCGTGCCGAAGGTGCGGAGCGCGTCGTCGAGCGCGCGGCCGTTGGCGGCGGTCAGGCCATGCGTGTCGTATTCGATGCCGAGCCTTGCGCCGAGCAGGCCGAGGCCGTCGAGGAGATTGCGCAATTGCATGGCCGGCCCGGCGCCGGCCTCGTCGGTCCAGATGCGGATATCCTCGATCAGCGACGTATGCCGCGCCTGACGAAGGTCGGCGGAGCGCGTGAGAAGCGTGAAGGCGCCCTCCCGCGTGAAGATGAGGCACTGAAAGAAGCAGTAGCCGAACGTGTCGTAGCCGGTCAGCCAGTAGTGGCTTTCCGGCGCGAAGAGCAGCAGCGCGTCGAGCCGGCGTCGCGCCATCTCTTCAAGCACGTGCGTTCGCCGCGCCTCGAATTCCGCCGGCTCGAAGTGAAGCGCCATGGTCACGCCTCGGTCAGAACGATCGCCGAGAGCAGCCGTCCGTAGTCCGGCTCGCCGCGGTGCGTGGCGCGGCGGTAGGAATAGAAGCGCGCTTCGTCGGCATAGGTGCAAAGCGCGAGGTTACCGACGGTCGCGACGCCCGCCGCCTTGAGCCGCGCGACGACATAGGCCGGCAGGTCGAACATGGAATGGCCGTCGCGCGAAGACGGGCGGAAGAAGCGCGCATTCTTCGGCTCGGCCTCGACGAAGCGCGCGGAGAATTCCGGGCCGACCTCGTAGGCGTTGGCGGAGATGGTCGGGCCGAGCACGGCGGTGATGTTCGCCCGCGTCGCGCCGAGGCTTTCCATCGCGGCTACGGTCGACTCAAGAACGCCACCGAGCGCGCCCTTCCAGCCGGCATGCGCGGCGCCCACGATGCGGGCGACGGGATCGGCGAAGAGGATCGGCCCGCAATCCGCCGCGCCGATGCCAACGGCGATTCCGGCATGCCGCGTGACAACCGCATCCGCCTTCGGCCCGAGGCGGGGCGCCCACATTGTGTCGACGATCACCGCGTCGGCGCTGTGGATCTGATAGGGGGTCGCGAGCCTTTCGAGCGACGTGCCGAGATGGCGCGCGGCGAGGCTGCGGTTCTCGAGCACCGCTTCGCGCGAATCCTTTGAGCCGATGCCGGTATTGAGCCCGCGATAGATGCCAGTCGATACGCCGCCCTCGCGCGTGAAGAAGGCATGCGCGATTCCCGGAAGCTGCAGCTCCGGCGCTTCGATCGGCGTCAGTCTCGGGGCGGCTTCGTTCATCGCGGGCGAGCTACGCTTTGATCAGGTGCCAAGTCAAACTTCAGTGGAAGGGCGGCGCGAAAGGCGGCGCTGCACCGGGTCGCGTGATTGCCAGCACCTTGAAGAGCGTCCCCATGGCGGCGTGGCCGGCAGAGGCGCTCGACCGCGGCGTCGAGTGCGGCCTTGCCGCGCCATGTCGGCGCCGGCGCCGAGTTTTCGGCGCGTTCGGCAGGCCGAGCGCGAGCAGGAATTCGCCCTGGGCATCGGCCCATGCAGCGCGGCGCCGGCGGCGCGTGCACTGCGTGAGCGAGCGCGGCGAAATCGACATGCGCCGTCAAGTCGGCTTCGCCCGGCGCGGCGAGCGGGTCGGCGAAGGCATGGCCGCGCACGGCCTGCAGCGTATCGCCCGCCGCGGTCTCGGCATGGCCGTAGTCGACGACGAGCGCGGCGCCGCCTTGCGCAGCGATGCGGCCGCGATCTCCGCGATGAGCGCCTCGGCTGCCGGGCGGACTTCGACGATCGCGCCCTCCGGCGCATCGGGGCCGGCATCGTCGAGCGCCGCCGCGCCGATGCCGAAGGCGAGATCGCCCGACGGGTCGAGGCCGACGACGCGCTCGCGCCAGGCGCCGTCATGTCGCACGAACTGGCGGACGGGCAGCGCATCGAAGAACTCGTTGGCGACGAAGCAGCAGCGCGCCGGGCGGCACGGTCCTCGAAGCGATCGTGCCAGGCGATGTCTGCGTCCGACATGCGCCAGCGCCTCCGCTTGCCGCGCCTTCAGCGCCGGGCTCGTCTCGACAAGATGCACGCTCGACCGCCTCGCTGGAACGCCGGACCGTCGCGGCGACGCGCAGCATGTCCGCCATCAGCGTGCCGCGGCCCGGGCCGAGCTCGACCAGCCGCACCGGCGTAGGCGCGCCGGCGAGCTGCCAGGCATGGATCAGCCACGCGCCGACGATCTCGCCGAACATCTGGCTGACCTCCGGCGCGGTGATGAAATCGCCGCCGCGGCCGAACGGATCGCGCGTCGCGTAATAGCCGTGCTTCGGGTCGCCGAGCGCATGCGCCATGTAGTCGGCGACGCTGATCGGGCCGTTCGCCGCGATCAGCAGGCGGAGCTTTCTGCCAAGCGGCGTTTCGCTCACGCCTCGGGTCGTCGCGCGCCGCGTAGATCATCGTGCCGCGACGCCGATCAGCACCATCGGGATCGACAGCAGCATGCCCATGGTGAGCGGACCGGCGAGATAGCCAAGCTGCGCGTCGGGCTCGCGCACGAACTCGACCAGGATGCGCGCAATGCCGTAGCCGGTGATGAAGGCGCCGCCGGTCAGCCCGGGCCGCGTCAGGCTTTCGAAGCGGTGGGTGAGGATGCGCAGCACGATAAAGAGGAGGACGCCTTCAAGCGCCGCCTCGTAGAGCTGGCTCGGATGGCGCGGCAGCGGGCCCGCCGTTCGGAAAGACGATCGCCCCAGGGCAAGATCGGTCGGCTTGCCCCCACAGCTCGCCATTGATGAAGTTCGCGATGCGCCCGAAGAAGAGCCCGAACGGCACCGACGCCGCGCGACGTCGAAGAGCGAGAGCATCGGGATCTGCGGCGGAGCGAGAAGACGGTCATGGCGAGGATCGTTCCGGCAAGCCCGCCGTGGAACGACATGCCGCCCTCCCAGAGGCGGAGGAAGCCGAGCGGATCGTCGAGGAAATGGTCCGGCTGATAGAAGATCGCGTAGCCGATCCGTCCGCCGACGACGATGCCGATCACCAGCCAGAACAGGAAGTCGTCGATATCGATGCGGGTGAGGGCGCAGGGCTTTCCGCCCCACAGCCGATCGTTGGACACCAGCCGCCGCGCATACCACCAGCCGATCAGGATGCCGGCGAAGTAGGCAAGTCCGTACCAGCGGACCGCGAATGGGCCGAGCGCTGACGGCGATCGGGTCGATCGCGGGAAAGGGGATGGCGAACATTGCTTGACGGCTGCGGGGGAAAGGCCGGAAGCCGGCTGGAAGGCGCGGCGGACCATCCGCCCCGCGGCCGGATGCGGGTCAACCCGCCGCCTTGCGCTTCCGGGCGGCGAAGCATATATGCAAGCGCCTGATAGTTGAATCGGGCAGCGACGCGGTTTCGGGCTTCCGGCGCCTGCGAATTGGCCTAAGTCGCCGCGGCGCCCCGGGAGAGGCGGGATGACACAGACCTCCAACCGGCTCCTCGACGAATTCGCCAAGCTGATGACCGACGTGGCTGGTGTCGCGCAGGGCGTACGCCGCGAGGTCGAGACCGCGGTCAAGAGCCAGGCGGAGCGCTTCGTCGGCGAGATGGACCTCGTCCAGCGCGAGGAGTTCGAGGCGGTGCGCGACATGGCGGTGCGGGCGCGCGAGGAGAATGAAGCGCTGAAGGCGCGGATCGCAGGCGCTCGAAGCGCAGCTCACGGGCGGCGTCGCGCGGCAGGCAAACCGGCGACGAAGCGCCGGACAGGCGAGGGACGCTTGAGCCGGCTCTGTTTCCCCGTGGAAAAGCGGCTCGGCGGCATCGGCGGTGCTTTCGCGGCCGGACTCGCTCACCTATAGTGGGAGCGCAAGAGATTCGGTTCGACTTCGAACCTCATAGGGCGCGGTCGGAGAGCATGTCGGGACGTTTCTGCTCGATGAACCTGGCGGTTTCGGTCGAGTTGCGCGGCGGCGTCGCGTCAGTGTTGCGTTGGTGCAATCCCTTTGTCCGACGCGAGGACAAGAGCATGAGTTTGGTCGATTTCGAGCTCTCTGCCTCCGCCAATCCCGTGGACCTGATCGAGCAGATCGCGGCGTCGCGTGACTGGGCTTTCGACCGCTCGGGCGAGGACGAGATCACCATCTCCGTCACCGGCGGCTTCTGCGACTACAATCTCTCCATGTCGTGGATGGGTGAGCTTGAGGCGCTGCATCTTGCCTGCGCCTTCGACTTCAAGGTCAACGAGCGGCGCAAGATCGAGGTGATGCGGCTGCTGGCGCTGGTCAACGAGCAGCTCTGGCTCGGCCATTTCGACCTTTGGCAGGCGGAGGGCGTGATCATGTACCGCAACGCGCTGCTTCTGACGGAGGGCATCGAGGCGGGCGCCGGCGCAGCTTGAAGCGATGCTCGCCGCGGCGGTCGAAGCGTGCGAGCGCTACTACCAGGCCTTCCAGTTCGTGATCTGGGCCGGCAAGAGCGCCGGAGGAGGCGCTTGTCCGCGGTGCTCTTCGAAACGCACGGCGAAGCCTGATCCGATGCTGCCGGGCGCGCAGCCCCTGCTTCTTGTCGGCGTCGGCAAGATGGGCGGCGCCATGCTTGACCGCTGGCTCGCCCACGGCCTTGATGCGCCGGAGGTCACGATCCTCGACCCCTATCTCGAGCACGAGCGCTGGGCGGCGCTTGCCGAAGAGGGGACGCCACGCGCACGCAGCGTCGCGGAGGCGGCGGACCGCCCTACAAGGTCATGGTGCTCGCGGTTAAGCCGCAGTCGATGGCGGAGGCGCTCAGCAGGTGAGCGCGCTCGCCGCGCCCGACACGGCGATCGTGTCGATCGCGGCCGGGGTCAGGCTGGCGACGCTTGAGAAGGGGTTTCCGGCCGGCCAGCCGATCATCCGCGCCATGCCGAACACGCCGGCGCAGGTCGGCATGAGCATGACCGTTGCCGTGCCGAACGCCAATGTGACGACGCTTGAGCGGGAAGTGGTCGAGGCACTGCTCTCCGCGATCGGCAAGTTTGCCTGGATCAAGGACGAGGCGCTGCTCGATGCGGTTACCGCCGTCTCGGGCTCCGGCCCGGCCTATGTGTTCCTGCTTGCCGAGTGCCTGGCGGCGGCGGCGCGCGACGTCGGGCTGCCCGGCGACCTCGCCGACCTTTTGGCGCGGCAGACGGTGGCGGGATCCGGCGCGCTTCTTGCCGAGAGCCCGCTGCCTCCGAAGACCCTGCGCGAGAACGTCACCTCGCCGGGCGGGACGACGGCGGAGGCGCTCTCCGTGCTGATGGCCGAGGACGGCCTGAAGCCACTCCTGATCCGCGCCGTCGAAGCCGCGAAGAAGCGCTCCATGGAGCTCGGCTGAGCGTTCGCTCAGCCGATGTCGATGTCGTCGGCGGTGCGGGGCTTCGTCTCGCCGGCGATCTCCTTTGCCGCCTTGAGCAGAACCTCCGCGACGCGGCGCTGCTCCTCGGCCGAGGCGTCGAGCTTCGTCGCGAGCGCCGCCTTGATGGCGCGCCGCGCGGCGTTCAGCTCCGGCACGACGTCTGCGATGTCACGGTCGCGCGGCTCCTCGCCACGCTCGAAGAAACTGCGGGCCTGGGCGAGACGCGCGCCGATCCATTCGATGCGCGAGAGGATGGCATCGGCCTGGACGCGGTTTTCTTCGAGATAGGCCGTGCCCGCCTCGGTGATGGCGTAGACCTTCTTCGTGCCTTCAGAGGCGGAGTCGGCCTGCCCGGCCTCTTCGAGGTAGGTCAGCGTCGGATAGACCACGCCGGGACTCGGGCTGTAGAAGCCGCCGGAGCGCTCCTCGAGCGCCTTGATCACGTCGTAGCCGTGGCGCGGCGTCTCGGCGATCAGGCTGAGGACGATCAGCCGCAGTTCGCCGTCGCCGACAAAGCGGCCGAACGGAAAACCGCCGCCGCGGCCGCCCATGAAGCCATGACGGCCCGAACCGAAGCCGCGAAACCCGCGGCGTCGGCCGCGTCCGGCAAAGTGTTGATGGTCCTCGTGAAAATGGCAATGCGGATGCACGTTTCGATCCTTTCATATATCGTAAGATATATCTAAATAGCCGCGCCCTCTTCCTATTTCAAGTTATATCTTACGATATAGTCGCTCGTCGGCGAGCCGAGCGGGCTTGCGATTTTCGTCGCGAGGTCGATCATGGCTTCCTATTTCACCTTAGTGGCCAAGTTCGATCAGGGAGCGTGCGTTGCCCCAGCCAAGAACCCGCAACAAGATCATCGATGCGCTTCTGTCGCTCGCCGCCGAGCATGCGTGGCGGGACGTTACGCTGGAGGCGATCGCCGAGCGCGCGGGCGTCACCCTTTCGGCGCTGCGCGGCGCTTATGACGGTCGGATCGCGATCCTCGCCGACTATGTGCGCCGCACCGACGAGGCCGTGCTTGCCGGTATCGATCCGGCGCTTGCCAAGGAGGCGCCGCGCGAAAAACTCTTCGACATTCTCTTCGCGCGGCTTGAGGCGCAGGCGACGCATCGGCCGGCGCTCCGCAACATCGTTCACGCCGCGCGCCGCGATCCGCTCTTCGCGCTTGAGCTGAATGCCATCGTCATCACGTCGATGGGATGGATGCTGACCGCGGCCGGCATCTCGGCAAGCGGCGGGCGCGGCGTCATCAAGGCGCAGGCGCTCGCTCTCGTGTGGGCGCGGGTGATGCGCGTCTTCCTCGACGACGACGATCCGGACCTCGCGAAGAGCATGGCGGCGCTCGACAAGGCCCTGAAGGAGGCGGAGCGCGCCAAGCTCAGGCTCGACCGCGTCAAGCGGCTCGCCTGCTGCGTCTGCCCGGGCGCGCGCCGGTCAGAGCCTGCCAGTGACGCTCCCGCCGATCTCTCCGAAGCGCATCCGACATGAGCGGCCCACCCCGGTCCGAGAGGGCCGGGCCGGAGATCAGCTTCGACGATTTTTTAAAACTCGACATCAGGGTTGGGCGAGTCGTCGAGGCCGAGCCGTTTCCCGAGGCGCGCAAGCCGGCGCTGAAGCTCGTCGTCGATTTCGGATCGGAGATCGGGCAGAAGAAATCGTCGGCACAGATCACCAAACACTATCGATCCGAGGACCTCGTCGGCCGCCTCGTCCTCGCCGTCGTCAATTTCCCGCCGCGCCAGATCGGCCCGATGATGTCTGAGGTGCTGACGCTCGGCGTGCCGGACGAGGAGGGCGAGGTGGTGCTGCTTCGCCCGGATATTGACGTGCCGCTCGGCGGGCGGATGTTCTAACAGGCGCTCGTATCAACTCTCGTCATGCCATGGCTTGACCATGGCACCCATTCCGTAACGTTTGCGCGCTTCGCGACGGTCACGGAGTGGATGCCCGGATCAAGTCCGGGCATAACGACAATCTTAGAGGGTCGCTGCGGCTTCGGGCGCTTGCTCATCAGCTTCGAGCGGCAGTTCGCCCTGAGCCTCGAAGAATGCGCCGACCCGCCAAAAACTTCTGCGATGCAGGCGGCAGGGGCCCAACGCTTCGAGCGCCTGCTGGTGGCTCTTGGTCGAATAGCCCTTGTGCGCCGCGAGGCCATAGCCCTCGAAGGCGCCGTCGCAGCGCGTCATCAGCCGGTCGCGGATCACCTTGGCGACGATCGACGCCGCGGCGATCGAGAGGCTGGTCGCGTCGCCGTCGACCAGCGGCCGCGCCTCGCACGGCATCTTCTGGGGCACGACATTGCCGTCGACGAGGACCGCGTCGACCGGCGCCGAGAGGCCAAGGACCGCGCGGCGCATCGCCACCAGCGTCGCCTGCAGGATGTTGATCCGGTCGATCGCCGCGACGGAGGAGAAGGCGAAGGAAATCTCCGCGCTTTTGCAGAGCCTGGCGAAGGCCTCCTCGCGTGCCGCCGCGGTCAGGCACTTCGAATCGGCGAGCCCCTTCGGGATCTTCTTCGGGTCGAGCACGACGGCCGCCGCGACGACCGGCCCGGCGAGCGGCCCGCGCCCCGCTTCGTCGACGCCGGCGACGCGCAAAAAACCCTCGCGGAAGAGCTTTCGCTCGGCGCGGAAATGCGCGCGTGGCTGAGCGGGCGCGGGTTTGCGCTCGGCGGCTCTGTCGGCGGATTCGGCAAGCGCCATCCAGCCCCGATAGGCCGGCGACGGGGAGGGGGCAAGCGCGGGCTTGGAGTTTGCCCACAAGGATGGGTGGCGACCAGGGAAGTTGACTGAGGTCTGGTGTGTGTTCTTTATTCGTTCACCGCTGGGTTGCCGAACTCTAAGGTCGTGGATGGCGATGAAAGTGCGGGAGGTGATCCGGCTGATCGAGGGCGATGGCTGGAAGCTTGTTGCAACAAGGGGCAGTCATCGCCAGTACAAGCATCCGACGAAGCTGGGCCGCGTGACGATTGCCGGGCATCTCTCTGATGACATGGCGCCCGGCACGCTCGGCAGTGTATTGAAGCAGGCCGGCCTCAAGGAGAAACGTTGATGCGCTACGCGGTGGTAATCGAACGGGCGAACGGCAACTACTCCGCCTACGTGCCGGACCTGCCCGGCTGTGTCGCGACCGCCCCGACGGTCGAGGACGTGGAGCGTGAGATTCGCGCCGCCATCCGATTTCACATCCAAGGCATCGAGGCCGATGGCCTTCCCGTTCCCCCGCCGACTGCGATTGCCGACTACGTCGAGGCGTGAGAACTGACGCAGCGATTTCGCTAGGCGCTGCGCTCCTTCACATTGCTGGCTTCCCCAGCCGGCCGGCCGGGCCGATTTCTGTGCGGACTATCTTCCTAATTTTGTTCTTGAAACGTTCTCCAACTCTCGCTAGTTATCCCCGCATGCTGAATCGAGCCGAACATCAGCCTCGGAACCCCGGCAAGAATCCCGAACGCGGTCTCCCCGGCGCGCTCGGAAAGGCCGGCGCTCGCGCGCTTCGCGGGCGCCGGCCGGCGGGGCCTGCCGAGCCGGACACACTTGCCGAGCTCAGGCGCGGGCGCGGCGCGCAGACCAACATCTCCGGCCGTTACGAGCCAAAAACCGTCGAGGCCTTCGACGACGAATGGGGCTCGCTGGAAGAGCTGCCGCCGCTCAAGACCGTCGTGCAGGTCGAGCGGGCGCGAAAGATCATCACGCGCAACCAGTCGCCCGACATTTCCTTCGACCGCTCGATCAATCCCTATCGCGGCTGCGAGCACGGCTGCGCCTACTGCTTCGCGCGGCCGACGCACGCCAACATGGGGCTCTCGCCCGGGCTCGATTTCGAATCGAAGCTGTTCGTCAAGCCGGACGCCGCGCGGCTCCTGGAGAAGGAGCTGGCCGAGCCCGGCTACGAGGTCCGCACCATCGCGATCGGCACCAACACCGATCCCTACCAGCCGATCGAGCGCGAATTCAGGGTGATGCGGCAGATCCTGGAGGTTCTGTCGAAGGCCAACCATCCGGTCGGCATCGTCACCAAGTCGGCGCTCGTCGCGCGCGACATCGATATCCTGTCGTCGATGGCGGAGCGCGGGCTCGCCAAGGTGGCGCTCTCGCTGACGACGCTCGACCGCAAGCTGGCGCGAGCGATGGAGCCGCGCGCCGCGACGCCGACGAAGCGGCTGGAAACGATAGAGAAGCTTGCCGGGGCCGGCATACCGGTCACGGTCATGACGGCGCCGATCATCCCGGCGTTGAACGACATGGAGCTTGAGCGCCTGCTCGCGGCGGGCTTTGAGGCGGGCGCGCGCGAGGCCGGCTATGTGCTCCTGCGCCTGCCGCTCGAAGTCTCGCCGATCTTCCGCGAGTGGCTGATCGCCAACTACCCCGACCGCTACAACCACGTCATGTCGGTGATGCGCGATATGCGTGGCGGCAAGGACTACGAGTCGGAGTGGGGCGTCAGGCAGCGCGGGCGCGGCCCCTATGCCTGGATGATCGGGCGGCGCTTCGAGACGGCGGTGAAGCGGCTCGGGCTGAACAGCGCAAAACGGAAGCTTCGCACCGATCTCTTCCGTCCGCCTGTCCCGGTCGGCGGGCAGATGAAGCTCGACCTGGTCTAGAAGCCGGACGTGGCGCGAAGAGGTTGAACCCCTCCCCAACCCCTCACCACAGGGGGAGGGGAGTAGCTAGTGCCGCGAGACCGCGTAGTCCCTGAGCACGTTGGTCTCAAGCTCAAGTTCGTCGAGGCGGTGGCGGACGACGTCGCCGATCGAGACGATGCCGATCAGCCGACGGTCCTCCGTCACCGGCAGATGGCGGATGCGTTGCCGGGTCATGACATTCGAGACATGCGAGATCGTGTCGTCGGGCGAGCAGGTGACGACCGCCTTGGTCATCAGGTCGGCGACGTGCATGTCGGCAAGTCCGGCGCTGCCGTGCTCGGCAAGCCCGCGCACGACGTCGCGCTCGGAGATGATGCCGTCGATGGTGGCGCCGTCCGTGCTGACGACGGCGGCGCCGATCCCTTCCAGGCGAAGGCGCTGTGCGAAATGCTCGATGCTGAGATCGGGGCGGACGGTGACCACCTTCCGTCCCTTGCTTTTCAGGATTTCGGCGACATGCATCGAAGGCACTCCTTCTTCTTGGCGCGGGCTCGGCCACGCCGTTGCACGCCAGCGTGGCGGCCGCGGCCCGATTGCCACCCTAGCACCTGAGATAGGAAATGCGTTCACCCGCGTCAAAATGCGCGGGGGGGGCCGGCTCAGCCCTTCCCGCCGCCGCGTTTCAAATGCTCGTCGAGGCGCGGCATGATCTCCACGAAATTGCAGGGCATGTGCCGGTAGTCGAGCTGCGCCCTCAAGATGGCGTCCCAGGCGTCGCGGCAGGCGCCGGGCGAGCCCGGCAGCGCGAAGATGAAGGTAGCACCGGCGACGCCGCCGGTGGCGCGGCTCTAAATCGTCGAGGTCCCGATCTTGTCATAGGAGATGCGGTGGAAGACCTCCGAGAAGCCGTCCATGCGCTTCTGAAACAGCGGCTCGAGTGCCTCCGGCGTCACGTCGCGGCCGGTGAAGCCGGTGCCGCCGGTGGTGATCACCACGTCGATCTTGGGATCGGCGATCCAGCCTTTGACCACGGCGCGGATATTCTCCACGTCGTCGGTGACGATCTTCCGGTCGGCAAGCGCGTGGCCGGCTTCGGCGATGCGCGCGGCGAGGGTATCGCCGGACTTGTCGTCGGCAACAGAGCGTGAGTCCGACACGGTCAGGACCGCAATGCGGACGGGGACGAACGGGCGGTCGGCCGGCAAGGTCATGGCGGGCGTATTACCCCCGAAGCGGGAAGCAGGGGAGTCGCTATTCGACGGCATCGAGCGGCGCAATCGGCTCCGCGTCGGGTAATGTCGTGTCCTCGGCCCGCGGATCGAGCGCCGCCGTCTCCGGCGTCATCGCACGCGACGCCGGCACGGTGGCGAAGGCCTCGCGCACGTTGCTCGGGATCGGCGCGCGCCGGGTGGTGCGATAAAGTGCGTAGCCGGCGATCACGACATGGCTCGTGGCGGTGACCAGGAACAGCGCCTCCGGGCCGATCTTCGTCATGGCGGCACCGGCGGCAAGCGGCCCGAACATGGTGCCCGCGCCGTAAAGAAGCAGCAGCCCGCCCGACACGGCGACGAATTCGCTCGCGTCGGCATAGTCGTTGGCATGCGCGACGGCGAGGCCATAGAGCGGATAGGTGAGCGCGCCGTAGCAGGCGACCAGGACGAGGATGGTCGCCGGCTCGGTCGGCTTCAAAGCGAGGATGATGAAGCCGGCAAGCGCGGCACCGATCGCGGCGGCGGCGATGACGTAGCGCCGGTCGGTCCTGTCGGAGATGCGGCCGGCCGGCACCTGCGTCAGTGCGCCGGAGACGACGGTGATGCTCGACATCAAGGCAATAAGCGGGGTCGTAAGCCCGATCCGCGTGCCCCAGACCGCGACAAGCGTGCCGAATGCGCCGTTGACGACGCCGACCATGAGCACGGTCAGGAAGGCGACCGGCGAGTTCGAGAAGAGCTTGCGAAGGTCGATCGTCACGCGCGTCAGCGGCCTCGGCGACGCGGCGGTCGAAAGCGCCGTCGGCAGGATGGCGAGCGAGAAGAGGATGGCGCCGGTCATGAAAAGCGTCGTGGTCTTCGGATCGCCGGCGCCAACGCCAAGCTGGCCGAGCGTGATGCTGGCATAGGTGACCATCAGGTAGATCGCGAAGATGGTGCCGCGCCATTCGTTGGTGGCACGCTCGTTGAGCCAGCTCTCGATGATCATGAAGGCGCCGGCGAGGAAGAAGCCGGAGCCGGCGCGCAGAAAGATCCAGGCGAGCGGCACGACGAAAATGCCGTTCAGCAGGATGATGATCGCGGCGCAGCCGGCCGAGCAGGCGAAGGCGCGGATATGGCCAACGCGGCGCACCACGATCGGCGCCGTCAGGCAGCCGAGGACGAAGCCCGACGCCCAGCCGGTGCCGATCATGCCGAGCTCGGCGGTCGTGAAGCCCTCCGCCGTGCCGCGCAGCGGCAGAAGCAGCCCGTGCATCCCGTTCCCGGCGAGCAGGAACGCGGTCGAAAGGAGCAGCGCGAGAATGGGGACGATCTGACGGGCCAAGGCTTGTCCGAATCGGTTGGAAGGAGCGCCCCTTCGTTCTCAATCAGAGCAGCGGGGAGGGCAATGGGAGCCGCCCGACGCGACGCGCGATGCCGGCTCGGCGACAGCCGGCGCGCCGCCCATTCCGCCGCGCGCCGCGCTTGTGAATGCCCGCACAACGCGGCCGGTCGGTTTCCGGCAAAGTCCGCTCATCGAAGGCGACGGACCTTCGGAACGCAACCGAGACCAGACCTCTA
>CAVQJW010000021.1:0-4175 GCA_963712925.1 uncultured Alphaproteobacteria bacterium
GCGGGTGGCGGAACCGCGAGACGGCCGACCGCTTCGCCGACTATGCGCATGAGATCGCACGGCGGGTCGGCGATCGCGTGCCCGGGCTCTTCATCCTGAACGAGCCGAATATCGTGGCGCTGCTCGGCCACCGCCTCGGCATCCACGCGCCGGGGCTCGCCGACTTCGACGCCTATTGCGACGCGATCCATGTCGAGAACCTGATGACCGCGCGCGCGGCCGCGGCGATCCGTGCGGAGCGCCCAAAACTCAAGGTCGGAAATGCCATCGCGCTGATGCCGGCATTGCCGACGGACGAGACGGCAGAGGCAAGAACGGCGTCCGCGGCATGCGAGGAGTGGATGAACGGCGCCTTCCTCGACCCGTTCTTCAAGGGGCGCTATCCGCCGCTGGTCGAGGAAGCGCTCGGGTCGCGCATTGCGCCCGGCGACGTGGCGCTGCTTGCCAAGCCCTTCGACGTGCTCGGCGTCAACTACTACTTCCGCAACCACTGCCGGCCCGACCCCGCGCCGCCGTTCTTCACGACCGACCCGCATGCGCCGGGCGACACGACCCTGACCGCGATGGGCTGGGAGATCGCGCCGCAAGGCCTTGCCCAGATGCTTGCGCGGCTGCGCACCGACTATGGCAATCCGGAAGCCTTCATCACCGAGAACGGCGCGGCCTATGACGACCGGATCGATGCAAATGGCGTGGTCGAGGACGACGCGCGCATCGCCTATCTCGCCCGCCACATCGCCGTCGTCGGAGAGGCCGCGGAGGCCGGATCGAACATGCGCGGCTATGCCTGCTGGACGCTGATGGACAATTTCGAGTGGGCGTTCGGTTTCTCGAAGCGCTTCGGGCTGGTGCATGTCGACTTCGATACGCTGAAGCGCACGCCTAAGGCCTCCTACGAATGGTTCCGGCAGACGATTGCGGCGAACGGCGGGAATCTCTGAGCGTCTTGCCAGCTTCGCGCTGAAGCCTATCCTGACGCCATCCGGAGTCAAAGGAGGCTTCAATGCGCGTCCTTCTCGTCCTTCTCCTTCTTGCAGTCGGCGTGCTTGCGACGAGCGCGCCGGCCGCCGCCTTCAGTGACCAGGACCGCGCCGCGGTGCAGGGCGTGATCGAAAGCCAGAATCCAGGCATTTCTCCATGACGATGCGGCGACCGCCTATTCCTTCGCGTCGCCCGGCATCAAGGCGATCTTTCCGAGCGAGGACGTCTTCATGCGCATGGTGCAGGAGGGCTACCAGCCGGTCTATCGGCCGCGCACGCATCAATTCGGCGAGTTGATCGAGAAGGACGGGCAGCTTGAGCAGACGGTCGGGATTGTCGACGCCGGGGGCGGCGCGTGGACCGCGCTCTACACGCTTGAGCGGGAGCCGGACGGATCGTGGAAGATCACGAGCTGCAGGCTTCTGAAAGGCGCCGGCCAGGTCGCCTGACGCACCCTAGGCGCCGGCGGGGCTCGATGCCTGGAACGCCAGCCGCCAGGTCATCCCGTCGCCGCCCTCCATCGCGAAGCGCCCCTCGATCTGCTGGGCGAGCGATTGCACGATCCGGAGGCCGAGCCCCGCGGCCTCCAGCGTGAAGTCCGCAGGAGGGCCGTTGCCGTTGTCGGAGACGGTCAGGACATGCTCGGCGCCGTCCGGGCTGAGATCGATCCGTATCGTACCTCCGGGCGGTCGGCGAAGCCGTGCTCAAGGGCGTTCGAGATCAGCTCGGTGACGATCAGCGCAAGCGGAACGAGCTTGTCCTCCGCGATCGTCACCTCGGCGGCGGTGACCTGACAGTCGACATCGCTGGCGCCGGACGCCTCCAGCACGTCGCGGCAGAGATCCTGCACGAAGGGGCCGAAGTGCACCTGCGCACCAGCCGGATCGCGCAGCCGCCGGTCGATCTTGCCGATCAGCGCCAGCCGGGTCGCGGCCTCCGCCAGCGCCTGCCGGGCCTTTTCGTCGCCTATCTCCGAGCGCTGCAGGTTGAGGAGCGCCGAGACGATGGCGAGGTTGTTCGAGACGCGGTGCTGCAGCTCGCGAAACAGGGTCTCGCGCTGTTCGGCAAGGGCGGCGCTTCGCAGGCGCTCAGCGTCGAGCTCGGTCAGCGCCGAGCGCATGATGAAGACGATGAAGATGTCGATCGCCGAGACGGCGGCGAAGAAGGTCAGGGAGATCACACTCGCCGCGCCGAGCGCCCACGACCACTGCGGGAACAGAAAGAAGTACCAGGCGGCAAGCACCGATGCGGCGCCGACCGAGATTGCGGGCCACAGGCCGGAAAAATAGGTGACGAACACGATCGCCGGGACGAACGTCAGATAGGGGATGCCGATATTGACGAAGCCGCCGAAAGCGAAGCGGACCGTGAGCGCCAGCAGAAAAATCGCAAGCGCAAAGCCCCAGGCCTCCGGCGAATTGCTCCGGAGCGGCATCGGCCGCGGGAATCTCACCGCCGCATGCATCACGCTATCGGCTCATGTAACTGTCTGAGAAGCAAGAACTCTTTGCGGCGGCACTCAAGAACTGCGGCTGCCATGTTCGCTGGGCAGCCGAGGCCTTCTTGCGCGCCGACGACGGCATTGCGGGCCGCCGCGCATTTCCGTAACAGCATCAGGCATGACCACACGCGCCGGCCCCGGACATCCCGCCATTCTCATCATCGATTTTGGCAGCCAGGTGACGCAACTTATCGCGCGGCGCGTGCGCGAGGCCGGCGCCTACTCGGAGATCGTTCCGTTCGACAAGGCGGCGGAAGCCTTCAAGACGCTCAAGCCGCGCGGCGTCATCCTCTCCGGCGGACCCGGCTCGGTGCCGGAGAAGGACAGCCCGCGCGCGCCGCAGGAAATCTTCGAGGCCGGAATACCGGTGCTCGGCATCTGCTATGGGCAGATGACCATGGCCGAGCAGCTTGGCGGCAAGGTCGAGAGCGGGCATTTCCGCGAATTCGGCCGCGCGCTGCTTGAGGTCGGTGCCGGCTCGACGCTGTTTGAGGGCATCTGGGGCGCCGGCGAGAAGCACACGGTCTGGATGAGCCACGGCGACCGTATCACGGCGCTCCCGCCGGGCTTCAAAGTGAAGGGCACGTCGGAGAACGCGCCTTTCGCGCTGATCGAGGACGAGGCCCGCCGCTTCTACGGCCTGATGTTCCACCCGGAAGTGGTGCACACGCCGGACGGCGCCAGGCTGATCCAGAATTTCGTGCTGAAGGTCGCGGGGCTGCCGGGCGACTGGACCATGGCGCAATTCAAGGACGAGGCGATCGACCGCATCCGCCGGCAGGTGGGTAAGGGCAGGGTGATCTGCGGGCTCTCCGGCGGCGTCAATTCGTCGGTTGCGGCGGTCTTGATCCACGAGGCGATCGGCGACCAGCTCACCTGCATCTTCGTCGACCACGGCCTGATGCGGCTGAACGAGGCGCAGGAGGTCGTGGAACTCTTCCGCAATCACTACAACATCCCGCTGGTCCATGTGGATGCGTCCGACACGTTCCTCTCCGAGCTCGACGGCGTCACCGACCCGGAGGAGAAGCGCAAGACGATCGGCCGGCTCTTCGTGGAAACATTCGACGCGGAGGCGATGAAACTCGCTGAAGGCGGCGAACGGGCCGACTTCCTGGCGCAGGGAACGCTCTATCCCGACGTGATCGAGTCGGTCTCCTTCACCGGCGGGCCGTCGGTGACGATCAAGTCGCACCACAATGTCGGCGGGCTGCCGGAGCGCATGCACATGAAGCTGGTCGAACCGCTCCGCATGCTCTTCAAGGACGAGGTGCGCGCGCTCGGCCGCGAGTTTGGCCTGCCGGAGGCCTTCGTGGGGCGGCATCCGTTTCCGGGGCCGGGCCTTGCGATCCGCGTGCCCGGCGCGATCACGCGCGAAAAACTCGACGTGCTGCGCCATGCCGACGCGATCTATCTCGACGAGATCAGGAAGGCCGGCCTCTATGACGCGATCTGGCAGGCTTTTGCCGTGCTCCTGCCGGTGCAGACGGTCGGCGTCATGGGCGACTACCGCACCTACGACCACGTACTGGCGCTCCGCGCCGTCACCTCAGTCGACGGCATGACCGCCGATTTCTTCCACTTCGACATGGAGTTCCTCGGCCGCGCGGCGACACGCATCATCAACGAGGTGAAGGGCGTCAACCGCGTCGTCTACGACGTGACCAGCAAGCCGCCGGGCACGATCGAGTGG
>CAVQJW010000022.1:0-263089 GCA_963712925.1 uncultured Alphaproteobacteria bacterium
TTACAATCGCCGTAGCCCAAATCGATCCTGCTCTCGGGGATCTATCGGCCAACATAAACAAACATGTTGCGGTCGCGAAGGAAGCAAAATCAAGAGGAGCAGATCTTGTTGTGTTTCCGGAATTGAGCCTTACCGGGTACTCCGTCAAAGATATGAACTGGGATCTGGCCATTAATCCAACCGGGGATTTGTCAACGTTGAACCAGCTCCTTGAACTGAGTAAGTCGATTTCCATTCTTGCAGGCGGGGTGGAGGAGGATGAAGCGTTTCATATCTTCAATTCCGCATTTCTGTTCGAGGATGGACGATTAATAGTGCCTCATCGTAAAACATATCTTCCAACTTATGGTATGTTTGAGGAGATGCGTTATTTTTCCCCTGGAAGTTCTGTGGGCACGACACAGTCAAAAATCGGTACACTCGGTGTCTTGATATGTGAGGATCTCTGGCATATTGCGTTGCCCTACGTCCTCGCCACCGAAGGCGCTCAGATCATTGTCTCGCTGGTGGCGAGCCCGACACACGTTGGAGGCAATGAAGACCAGCTCCAAATTGAAACGGTAAACACTGAACATCATAAAGCGTATTCCCGGCTTCTTTCGACGTACCTTGTCTTCTGCAACCGCGTCGGATATGAAGATGGTGTGAACTTCTGGGGAGGCTCAAAAATAGTGTCCCCGGATGGAGAAATTGTCGCGTCTGCAAAGTTGTTTGATGAAGACCTCATCCTTGCAACTATTGATGATCAGGAAGTCAGACGAACGAGAAGATTCTCACGTCACTTTCTTGACGACAATCCTGCGCTGGTTCTGAAGGAACTTGCCCGAATTACCGCCCTGCCTAAGTAAATCTCCGGAAATGTGGTTCTTCGTTATTCTTGAATATCTGCCTCATTTTGAGTAGCTTTAACAATATTTTTCCATCGGGGAACTTTTGTTCCCTGAAAATGATCAATACCTGTCGTTTCTGGAAGGAGTTGTTCTTTCAAATATGGACCCCGTCATCCCAAACAGCACCTATGTAGAGCCAGCACCGCCGGTGGATCCCGAAAATCCATTGGAATCAATGATGAAGCGCTTCGACGTTGCAGCCGAAATCCTTGGTCTTGATCGAGGTGTGTATAATTATCTCAAGACCCCGGCCAAGCAAGTAATCGTGTCGATCCCCATCCAGATGGATGATGGTCGGATCGAAATATTTGAAGGATACCGGGTTATTCATAACGATGTCATGGGGCCTTCGAAAGGGGGAATCCGGTACGCGCCAGATGTTACTCTGGACGAAGTGAAAGCCCTCGCAGCATGGATGACCTGGAAATGTGCCGTTGTCAACATACCGTTTGGCGGAGCCAAAGGGGGGGTGAAGTGCGATCCCTCTGTACTAACAAGCGTAGAGATCGAGAAAATTACCAGACGGTACACTGCCAATATGATGGATGTGTTCGGTGAAACGAAGGATGTGCCTGCCCCAGACATGAACACAAATGAACAGACGATGGCTTGGATCATGGATACGTACAGCATGCATGTTCGTCGGACTGAAAACGCTGTTGTGACCGGAAAGCCTCTGATTTTGGGAGGATCACTCGGAAGGCGCGAGGCCACCGGCAGAGGTGTAATGGTTAGTACATTGTGCGCCTTGGAAAAACTGAATTTGACTCCCGCCGACGCACGTGTGTCTGTGCAGGGTTTTGGGAATGTTGGATCCATATCAGCTGAGTTACTTGAGGAACAGGGTTGCAAAATCGTTGGGATTAGCGATGTAAGCGGAGGTTACTATAACAAGTCCGGTATCAATGTAAAAGATGCCATAGCGTACGCGGCCAAACACAAATCCCTCAAAGGATGGCATGGTGGTGACAAGATCACCCAGGAGGAACTTCTTACGAGTGAGTGTGATGTTTTGGTTCCAGCAGCAAAAGAGGACCAGATCACCGCGAAGATTGCGAAGAAGGTGCATGCAAAGATTATTGTGGAAGGCGCGAATGGACCAACTGTGGCAAGTGCAGATCAAATTCTTCAAGGTAATAACGTCATGGTCGTTCCCGATATTCTCGCAAATGCGGGTGGTGTGACAGTTTCCTATTTTGAATGGGTTCAGGATAGGGTTGGATATTTCTGGAGCCTCGCAAGAGTAAACCGTCGCCTTGAGCGAATGATGCGAACGTCGTTCGAGGAGCCCAGGAGTACGTCCGTCTGTTGCGGGAAAAGTTCGCCGAATCGCCGGAGTTCGACACGCTGGAATTCGCCTTCGACGCCGGCGGGATGATCCGCGGCGCGATGAACGAGGGCAAATCGTCGCCCATCACGATCCGCATCAAGACCAAGAATCTCGAGAAAGGACGGACTCTTGCGGAAGCGATTTACGACGAAGTGACGCAAGTTCCCGGCATCGTCGACTCCCGCATTCTCCAGCGGCTCAATTACCCGCAGTACATCATTGAAGTCGACCGCGCGAAAGCGGCCGATCTGGGGCTGACGCAAGGCGAGATCATGCGGAACGTGGTGGCGGCGTTCAATTCCAGCATCCAGTTCAACAAACGGAACTTCTGGATCGACCCCGTCAGCAACAATCAGTATTTCGTGGGCGTGCAATACGAAGAAGACGCGATCGACTCGACGGAAACGCTGTTGAACATCCCGATCACGAGCAATCGCCAAGCGCAACCGATTCCCCTGCGGAACGTCGCCAGCCTCCGCCGGGCCAGCGTGCCGACCGAAGTGTCCCACACGAACATCCAGCCCACAATCGATCTGACGATGAACATCGACGAGAGGGATTTGGGGCACGTCGCCGACGACGTGGCGAAAGTCGTGGGAAAGTTCGGTTCGCCGAGCGGCGATCCGGGCGTGTGGCTCCCCTACGATCCGGAGGTGCTGGCACAAAAAACGCCGATGACCGGCAGCAAGCTGGAAATGAGCGGCGAGTACGCCCGCATGCAGGAGACGTTTTCCAGTCTCGGCGCCGGATTGGTCCTCGCGTCGCTGCTGGTTTACTTCTTGATGGCGGCCATGTTCAAGTCGTACGTCACGCCGCTGGTCATCATGTCGGCCGTTCCTCTGGGTCTCGTCGGCGTGATCCTGATGCTGTATGTGACGGAAACGGCCATCAACGTCCAATCGCTGCTGGGCGTGATTTTCATGGTTGCGATCGTGGTCTCCAACACCGTCCTGCTCGTGGACTTCGCCACGAATCTACGCGCCGCCGAGGGGCTGTCTCCCACGGAAGCGATCCGTCGGGCGGCGGGAATTCGGGTCCGGCCGGTGGTGATGACCGCCATCGCCGCGTTCTTCGCGCTGGTTCCGATGGCCTTGGCTCTGGAACGCGGCAGCGAAGCGAACGCCCCGTTGGGCCGCGCCGTCATCGGCGGCCTCCTGGCGGGCCTGCTCACCACGCTGTTCGTCGTTCCCGCGCTGTACAGCTTGTTGATTCGCAACGTTCCTCTCGAGGAAGCCATGGAACTCCCGGACGATCTGTAGCGGTCACTGTCGAACTCGGCGGTCGGTCAGCTTGACATCGGAACAAAGATCAACCGGGGATGCCCACCCCATACCGATTCTCAAGACTCTCGTCATCCACCGCCGCATGTGGATACGCTGAAGTTGGCATGCCCGGCGGAATCGTGGGCCTCGCCGGCAGCCCCCGGAATCATGTGGCGGCAAGTTTCCAACATGCCGGAAACGTCGAAAACGGACAAAAGCCCCGTGAGCCTCACACGTAAAACTTCAAAGTATCCCACTACCGAAATTCGCGAACCGGGGAGCCAGTTGCGTTGTCACACCCCGGCGGGTTTTGGGTGGCGGGGGTGAGCCGCAGGATGTGGTGATCGTCGGGGTGGGTTGGAGGGGCCGGAGAAATTGGGAGGGCCGAATCGCCGGCGCGGCCTCGGATCGAGTCGCGCGAACGCGCACGGCGGGCGGTCGCACGGCGGGAAGCGCGGAGCGTCAGCGGGGCCGAAGGCCTCGGCCGGAATCGCGGACGGCAGCGACCGGAATCGTCGCCGTCAGGTGGCGGCGGCGGGGTCGATCTTTTGCCGCAGGGCTTTGGCGATCGGGCTCAGGCTGGCCTTGCTCAGCGTTCCCTCGCGGCGCGGCGCCGCGGCGAGCACCGTCGCGAAGGCCGCATGCACGATCAGGATCGCATGGATGAAGGCGAAGAACCGCGGCGCGCCGGTGATCGTTCCGTCGTCGGCCCCCCAGAACAGCTTCAGCCGGGCGTTGACCCGTTCCACCGACGTGCGGCCTTTGTACAGCCGCTCGAACTTTTTCGTCGCCCGCGGCAACGGCGGAAAGCGCCGCAGGTCGATCGACTGCGGCACGCGGACGGTGAGGCCGTAGCTTTTGCCCGCGTTGCAGATCTGGGACATCGGGCATTCCCAACCCTGGTGCATCGCCGGGCAGCGGTATTTCAGCGTCTCGCGCTGGGGCTCGTGGCCGACGTAGGCCATTTGATGCTTCACCGGCGGCGTGCTCTCGGTGTCGTAGCAAAAGACGGTCCCCTGTTCGTCGTAGACCACCGGGCTGTTCCCGTCGTGGCCGGGGAGCTTCTGCTCGGTCTGGTTCTGCCACATTTTGCGAATCTGAATCACCGGCGTGATCTCGCGTTCGTCCAGCAGTTCATGCACGTCCTTCGAATCGCACGCCTTGTCGTAGGCCAGCGTCTCGATCCGGCCCTCCGGCAGATTGGCTTGCGCCTGCTGCAGCAACTGCGGCAGCGCGTCGGCGTCGGCCGTCTTCGTCGACGTGATCTGGGCCGACAGCACCACTTCATGCTTCACGTCGACCAGCAGGTGAAACTTGTAGCCGAACCATTCCAAGACCTTCGTCACCTTCCCGTCGTCGTCGGCGTACTCCTTGCGGCCGCCGGCCGGCTGCGGCAGGCCGTGCTCGTCCAGCTCGATCTTGTCGTTCTCGGCCGACGGCGTGCGGTCGCTGCCGGGGGCCGGCCTCGGCGTTGAGCGTCGACGAATCGCCCGCCGTGTCCTTCCCCAAATCCGGGACGACTTCCCCCAGCCGCGTCACCATCGCGTGGAAGCAGTCCTGCATCCGCGACAAATGCGGCTCCTGGCCCAGCGTCTCCAGGAACCGCGAAAGGTTCCATTTCTTGGGGACGGCGTCTTCCGAGTCGATGCCGATCAGCCGCCGCAAGCCTTCGTTGCGGCGCAGCTCCGCCAGACACGCCTCGTGCGTCGGATGCCGCAACGCGATGTTCAGCAACACCACGCCCCACAACACGCTCACCGGGTAATCGTCGCGTCCCTGGCCGCGATGCGCGCGGAGGCCCTCCAGCAGGGCCGCGTCGGGGATCGACTTCAGGAACTCGCGAATGGTCTTGAGAGTCGGGGAATCTTCGAGATCGTCCCAGGCGAAGAGGGGTTTCGCGATCGAGATCAGCATCAGGGCCTCCGTGCTGCGCGCTGCGCGGGAATGGAACGCTGTGCGGGAATGGAACGCCGCGTTGTGCGGCGTCCGAGCGGGAATGGACCGGCGGCCATACTACACCGCAACAGATGCCCTTTTCAAGCGGCGACTGGTCGAAAAATCCGAAAAAAAAGCGAAAACTCGCCGGCCCCAGCCGTTTCCCGCACGTCCCCACGGGGAACGCCGAACCCGCTCTCGCCCCAACTCCAAGCCCGGAGGCAAGTTGGCAACAGCGCAACGGGCTCAGAACCGTATGGCTCGGCTTGCTGTCGGAACTCGCGAGGATTAAACTTCTGGTTCTGTCGCTCGCAAATCCAGCCCAGGTGGCGGAACTGGCAGACGCGCTAGGTTGAGGGCCTAGTGGTAGCAATACCGTGCAGGTTCAAGTCCTGTCCTGGGCATGTTGACTTGCAAGGACTTACGGCAAATGCCTGTGAGTCCTTTTTTGTTGCCCCAATGTCTTTGGGGGCAAATTGGGGGCAGACGTTGGGATTGCGTGGACTCCGCATCGCTTGCCATCGGGGCAAGGCTTCTTGCGGAGGCACGATCATGGCATGGCTCGAAGAACGTGGTGACCAGTTTCATCTCTGCTTGCGGGTGGACGGTCAAAAACTGAAGCGGTCGCTCAAGACGGCGGACCGGGAGGAAGCGGAGGCATTGCTGCTTCGCGTCCACCGGCGACAGCGATTGATCAAGCAAGGGGATCTCGACGTTCCCGAGAACGCCGACCTGTTAACGTTCCTGCTTTCGGAAGGGCGGCGCGAAAAGCCAACGGGCGTGCTGAAACGATCGCTCACTTTGCAGGAACTCATCAACCAGTTCCGAGCCGCGTCCCTCCCGGAACGATGGAGGAGAATTCCAGGTACACGCTCAACATCCACTTGGAGCACATTCTCCGCGTCCTGAAGCCGACGACATTGGTGACGGCCGTGACGTTTGAAGCCCTGCAGCGCTATGTCAATGGACGCAGTGCCGCCGTCGGCCGTCGTGGTCAACCTATCAGCCCGACCACGATCAAAAAAGAACTGACGAGCTTCAGCAGCGTCTGGAACTGGGCGTTGCGGATGGGGTACGTCACGGCGCCGTTCCCCAACAAGGGACTCCGGTTCGCCAAGTTCTCCGACAAGCCACCGTTCCAGACCTGGGCAGAGATCGAACGTCAGATTGCCTGCGGGGGACTCTCTGAAACGGAAGAGTCCGCCTTGTGGGATTGTCTCTATCTGCGTGTGGAGGAAGTGCAAGAGCTGCTGTCGTTCGTCGAGGAGCACGGCTGCGACCCGTGCCTGTACCCGATGCTGCTACTGGCCGCTCACACGGGCGCCCGCAGGAGTGAAATCGTCCGCAGTCAAAAGCGGGACTTCGATTTTGAGGCCGGCACGGTCCTGATTCGCGAACGGAAGCGCTCGAAGGGACGACTGACGCACCGGTCCGTGCCGCTGACCGATCATTTGGCCTGGTCAATGCAAATCTGGCTGGCCGACCAACGCGGCCCTGCTGCGTTCACAGAAGCCGGACAAGCATTGACTCCCGAACGGGCCAGCGACCTCTTGTCGCGGACGTTGGCGGGAAGCCGGTGGAAAAGCTCCGCGGCTGGCATGTGCTGCGGCACAGCTTCATCAGCAATCTGGCGAGTCGGGCCGTGGATCAGCGGCTGATCGATGAGTTCGTCGGTCACACGACCGAGTCGATGCGGGCAGCGCTACCGGCATCTGTTTCCCGAGACGAAACGTGCGGCGATTGCGGCCGTGTTTGGATGACGCTCCATTGAAAGACAGCGTCAATCCTTGGAAGGCGGAAGCAGCCCTTCACTACGGAGGCGCTCCAACTCGTCATGAGCAATCATCCATTCCTGGATGTTGCCGCGACCGCAGGAGCGTTTCTGGGCCTTCACACGTCCCAGCCGACACCATTCCCGGACGGTGAATTCGGCCTTGCCGAGCAGGCGCGCCACGTCCGCTGTCGAGTAGTAGGGCTGCACGGCCCGCTCCTGCAGCAGGCGACGGAGAGCGTCTTCAATCCGGTCGAGCCGTTCGGCGAGTTGCTGGTCGGTCATCGGTTTTTGATTCCCCTGTCGGCCGATCGTCGATGATTCTGCCGCAATCGTGATTCGCCAATCTCAAAACAATCTCCGCTCAACCTGATTGCCATACACGGTCCAACCGCAGTTGGGCTGCTCTTCGCGGCCATACAGTTCCAGATACGGTCCCGGACTGATGCGCTCGATCAAGGCCCGAACCGCAAACGGCTTGCGGCTGTGGATCTGCGTCGGCTTGAGAGCCAACTGCGGCACATGCGATCGCGGAACGTGAGTCCGCCGCGCACGCCGAGCAATAAAAACTCGTGCGACACGCGCCAGTAGTTCCCCATTCCCAGCTGCGGCTTGACCCACACGAGGCACGACTTGTAACGAAACCCCCACGCGCGAATCACGTCGAACGCTTCGTGGAGGAAGGCGTTCGTCGTCCAGAGATGGAGGTGGGCCTGGTCGGCCGCGAGGGCCTTGACCGGCTCCCGGCAATTGCCTCCAGGGCCAATGTCCGATAGTGCTTCTCCGCGGCGCCGCGGGCCGCCGTGTTGTCGTAGGGCCACGGCGGGTCGGCATAGATCGCATCTGACCTCCATGCATTCGATGGACAATTACTATGTCTCCAAGCTGCTGCCGCTGATGGCGGAGGCCGAGATCCACGCGATCCCCAATCCGCTGATCAACATCACGCTGCAGGGCCGCCACGACACCTATCCGAAGCGGCGCGGAATGACGCGCGTTCCGGAAATGCGCGCGCTCGGCATCAATGTCGGCTTCGGCCAGGATTGCTGCATGGATCCCTGGTATTCGCTCGGCGGCGCCGACATGCTCGACGTGGCGCATATGGGGCTGCACGTGGCGCAGATGACGAGCCGCGAGGCAATGCGCTGGTGCTTCGAGGCTGTGACGACCAATCCCGCCAGGATCATGCGCCTCGACGGCTACGGGCTTTCCGTCGGCAACAACGCCGACATGCTGGTGCTGCAGGCGCATGACACGATCGAAGCGATCCGGCTTCGCGCCCGCCGCCTCTTCGTCATCCGCCGCGGCAAGGTGATCGCCGAGACGCCCGAAGAGAAGACCGCGCTCAATCTGCCGGAGCGGCCTTCGGCACTCGACGCCGCCGACTACTATCCGCGCACCTGAGCCTGGCTCGTTACGAAACAAGCGAACGGGTCAATCTGCCACTCAACGATGCACGCCGCCGTCCTCCATGCTAAGCCGGCTCGTGCCAGGTCGGCGGGAGGCGGTGGAATCGCGGAGGAGAGATCGATGTCGAGGCTGGTTCTGGCGCTTCTCGCCGACGCTTGCAGCATCGCCCGCCGCCGCGGCGCGGCCGAACACGACGACCATGTCCTGCGGACAGGCGGCGGCGACGGTGGCGCGCGCCGGCGCGATCGTGCTTTCGACCGGCGAATTCACCTATGACCGGTTCGTCGCCACCGGTGCCTACTGCCTGCCGGGTGAAATAACCGAGCCCGGAATCGCGTCGACGCTCGACTCCGCCCAGTGCCAGGTGGGCTATGTCTGCCGGCAGCCGGTCCGCTTCCACACCGACCACTGACGCGGCGGCGGCCTCAACACCGTGTCGCGCTGCAGCGCAGCGAGAAACGGCGCGAAATGTGCTTGCTCCCGCTATCCCCGCTTTTCACACAGGACGATATTCCAGCACTCGACGCGTCGCGCGTTTTCGACGAGCATCGCGGACGTGAGAGGGCGAACGGTTCGGCCACAGGCGGGACGGACAACACGTTCGGATTTCTTGCCCCCGCCGGTGCTCCTAGGAGGACCGGAAAGCCTCGGGGGCTGCCGGGAAGGGCGATGCGCAGCGATGTGCGCGCAGGATCCGGTGGGCCGATGCTCCATGAACGGCGGCCAAACCGTTCGATGGGCCGTCTGGGGACCGCGGACTCGGACGGAGCCTGGGACTTCAGCGCTGAGGCGCTCAGGTTCAGACCCAGGCGGTGCGGCGGCGCGCCGAAAGGCGTGGAGCCACATGACCAGGGCTGATAGGGAGGCGTCGGTTGGCTCGTCCAAACGGCGCCTTTCCTATTTCTGTTTCCCGTCGATCATCCGATTGTCTCTCGCTGCCGACTCTAGTCGGCCGCCGCCGCCACGGCTGCCGCCGCGGGAGCGACTGTGCCCCGCCGGCGCAACAGAAGAAGCATCGGAACGCAGGCGAGCGTCACGAACGCCATCATCCTGAAATCGTCGAGATAGCTGATCATCTGCGCCTGCATCGTCGCGAGGTGATTGAGATAGGCAAGCACCGTCGTGCTCCCCGCCGTCATCCCGCCGGGCAGCGTCATCGCATCGAGTGCCGGGTTGAAGCTTGATATACGCGCGGCGAGATCGGCGTGATTGATCTGCGTGTTCTGCGCAAGCATCGTTGCCATGATCGAGATGCCGACACTCGAGCCGAGATTTCGAACCAGCGAGAACAGACTTGAGGCCTCGGTGCGGAGCTCCGGACTGAGCGTCGCGAAGGCAAGCGTCGACAGCGGCACGAAGAGAAAGCCAAGTCCGAGCCCCTGGATCACGCCGTTGGTGACGACCAGCCGCGAGCCCATGATCGGGCTGAATTCCGCCATTCCCCACAGCGAATAGGCGGTGATCAGCAGTCCGGCGAGGATCAGGAATCGCGCATCGACCCGCTGCACCAGCCGCCCGACGATGATCATCGAGATCATCGTCCCGACCCCGCGCGGGGCAAGCACGAGCCCGCTGGTGATCACCGGATAGCCGAGGATGTTCTGCAGCATCGGTGGCAACAGCGCCATCGTCGCAAGCAGGATGATGCCGATCGTGAAGATGAAGACGAGCCCGACCGCGAAATTGCGGTCCTTGAACAAAGCCAGCTCCAAGAAAGGCGCCTTCGCCGTCGCGATATGCACGACGAACATCCACAAGCCGGCGACCACCAATCCGGTCTCGAGCAGAATCTCGGACGACGAGAACCAGTCGAGCTCCTGGCCGCGGTCGAGCATCATCTGCAGCGCGCCGACGGCAAGCGAAAGAAATGCAAAGCCGATAATATCGAAGCGGCGGTTGCGGAGCTTCGTCTCCGGCATGAAGGCGAGCACGCCGAGGAACGCTACGATCCCGACCGGCAGATTCACGTAGAAGGCCCAGCGCCAGTTGAACGCATCGGTGAGCCACCCGCCGAGCACGGGCCCGGCTATCGGCCCGACCATCAGCCCGGCGCCCCAGATCGCCATTGCCTGGCCGTGCCTCTCGCGCGGATTGATGTCGAGCAGCACCGCTTGCGACAGCGGCACGAGAGCGGCACCGAAGGCGCCCTGCAGGACGCGGAAGACCACCATCTCCCCCAGACTTGTCGCGGTCCCGCAAAGCATGGAGGAGAAAGTGAAGCCGGCGATGGCGAGCAGGAACAGCTTCTTGCGGCCAAAGCGGTCGCTGATCCAGCCGGTCAGCGGCGTCGCGATCGCCGCAGAGACGATATAGGACGTGAGCACCCAGGTGATCGTGTCCTGCGCCGCATTCAGGCTCCCCTGCATGCTCGGCAGTGCCACATTGGCGATCGTCGTGTCGAGGATCTGCATGATCGTCGCGAGCATGATCGAGACGGTGATCAGCCCGCGATGACGAACGCCCTCCCCGTCCGGCCCGATCCCCGTCATGGAACCTGCCACGTCTTCACCCCATCACGGCTCGGCGCGCGTCACGGCTTTGCCAGCGCCTCGGGAATGGGCCGCGCTGCTGCGCCGGCGCCGAACAGCAAGGCCAGCGTCGGCCGCATGTAGCCGGTGTCGACCTCGACTGAAGTGCTGAGCCCCGTGCGCAGCGGCAGGTTGGCGGTCGGCTGGTCAAGCTCGATCCGCACTGGAACGCGCTGCACGACCTTCACCCAGTTGCCGGTGGCGTTTTGCGCCGGCAGCAGCGAGAATTCCGATCCCGTGCCGGCGCCGATCGAGGCGACCGTGCCGGTCAGCTTCAGATCCGGATAGGCGTCGACGGAGATAGTCACCTTCTGGCCCGGCTGCATATGGGTCAGGTCGGTCTCCTTGAAATTCGCCTCGATCCAGCTCCGCCCGCTTTCGACGAGCGCGACGACCGCGGTGCCGACCCCGACATACTGGCCTTCCTTCAGCCGATCGGTCTGGCTGACCACCCCGTCCGCCGGCGCCCGCACCTCCGCGTGCGTCAGGTCGAGCGCCGCCTTGTCGCGCTCGGCGAGCGCCTGCTTGACGAGCGGATGATCGTCGGTCGCGATGTCGGGATTGCCGGTGAGCGCCGCCTTGGCGCCTTCAACGGCCTCCTGGTCGCGGGCATAGGTCTGCTTGGCGGCACGAAGATCGTTATCCGCCTGGTCGAACTGGGCGCGCGACGATGTCCCGCTCGCAACCAGCTTCTGATAGCGGTCGAAGACCTTCTGCTTATAGTCGAGATCGTCCTTCGCCTGCGCGAGCTCGGCCTCCGCCTGGTGGTAGGTGGAGCGCATCTGCTCGACCTGCAGGCGCGCGGCGGAAACCCCGGCCTCGGCCTGTTCGAGCGCGATCTGATAAGCCTGCGGATCGATCCGGAACAGAAGATCGCCGGCCTTGACGTGGTCATTCTCGCCGACCGCGACATCGGTAATGCGCCCGGAGACCTCCGCCACGATCGACACCATGTCCTGCTGCACATAGGCGTTATCGGTGGAGGCATAACGTCCGGCCAGCAGCCAGAAATAGCCGCCGACCAGCACAAGCACGATCGGCACGATGAACATCGCGACGCGGCGATTCAAAAACAGCCTGAGCAGCGACCGGCTCTTGTTGGACGCGTTTCCACCTGGCTCACTCATTGCAAATCCCGCGCTTCGATGTTGATGTTCGCTTCGATCGGCACTGTCTTGCGCTGCGAAAGCGCGTTGCGGATGTGCTGCAGGCCCGATTTCATCACGTCGATCTCTTCCGGCGTCAGGCCCGTCGTCATCTCATCCATCAGGCAGCGGCCGACCTTGCGGATCTTGGCAAGCTCCCCGCTCGCCGCGTCGGACAGAAGCAGGATGCGGACGCGCTTGTCGGTGGGGTCGGGCTGGCGGACGACCCAGCCGGCGCTCTCCAGCTTGTCCAGATGCCGGCTCAGCGTGATCGGCTCGATTTCGAGAATATCCGCCAGTCCGGCCTGGTTGATGCCTTCATTAATCGCCAGATAAGCAAGCACCTGCCATTGCGAGCGGGTCAGCCCCAGCTCCCGCGCGCGCTGGTCGAAGCGTTTGCGCAACAGCCTCGCCGTATCGGCGATCAGGAAGCCGAGGCCGTTCGACTTGAAGAGTTTTAGGTCGTGCATACGGCGCCATATAATAAGCTTGCTTATGATAAGCTAGCTCATTTCTGCATGGGAGGTTTACGAAAACGGCTGGCTCGTTTGTTCGTTAATCAAATGAAAAAGGCCGCGTGGGGCCGCGCAAACCGACGGTCTGGCCGCAGCCGGTGGAGAGAACCGAGATGGACGGGATAGTCACCAGAGCAGGCATCCGCCTGACCCACGCCGACCGTGTGGTCTTCCCGGACCAGGGCCTGACCAAGGGCGATCTCGCCGCTTACTATGAATCGGTCGCCGCGCTGATGCTGCCGCACATCGTGAACCGGCCGCTCAGCCTCGTGCGCTGTCCGGCCGGCAGCGCGAAGTGCTTTTTTCAGAAGCACAATACCGGCGGATTTCCTGAAGCCATGCACGACGTGACGATCACCGAGGCGTCGGGCAAGAAGGCCTCCTATTTCACCGTAAGCGATCTCGCAGGCGTCATCGCCGGCGTGCAGATGAACGTGCTCGAGTTCCACATCTGGGGCTCGCGCGTCGACAACATAGAGAAGCCCGATCGTCTTGTTTTCGACCTCGACCCGGATGTCGGCCTTCCCTTCGCCGATGTCCGAGACGCCGCGCGCGACATCGCCGAGAGGCTGAGAGCCCTCGGCCTCGAAAGCCTCCCGATGCTTTCCGGTGGCAAGGGTGTGCATGTCGTGGTGCCGCTTAAGCGGCGCGCGGCATGGCCAAAGGTCAAGGCATTCTCAAAGAGCTTCACGACGGCGCTCGAAGCGGATTTCCCCGACCGCTACGTCGCCAACATGGCGAAGGCGAAGCGCAGTGGCCGCATCTTCGTCGACTATCTCAGAAACGAGCGCGGCTCGACCGCGATCGCGCCTTATTCGACGCGTAGGCATGAGAACGCTCCGATCGCGACACCTCTCACCTGGGAGGAATTGCGGTCGGTCGAGGCGGCGAACACCTTCACCGTCAAGACCCCGCGGGACCGGTTGGAGGGCGGCGGCGATCCGTGGTCAGGCTATTTCGATATCGAACAGTCGATCACCGACGCGATCGTCGGCCAGCGTCGAGCGAAAATGACAAGACCGAATGACAGGTGACGAAAGACCGGTGACGCAAGACGCTGAATAAGCCTGCCCCGCCCCGCCTCGACCCTGATCGTCACGCGCTCTTTCTCGACTTCGACGGCACGCTTGTCGATTTCGCTGCGACGCCCGATGGTATTTCACTCCGCTCCGGAACGGTGGACGTTGCTCGAGCGCTCTGCAGCGACGCGCTCGGCGGCGCGCTGGCGCTCGTCTCCGGCCGGCGGGTCGCCGATCTCGACCGCTTCCTGGCGCCGCGGGAGTTTCCTGCCGTCGGCGTGCACGGGCAGGAGTTCCGGCCCCAGCCCGGGCGACCTCACTTTTTGCCCGTCTCGCGTGACCTTGCGCGCGCCCGGCGACGGCTCTCCGAGGCGCTTCAAGGCGGACGACCCGATCCTGCTGGAGGACAAGGGCGGCGCGCTCGTTCTCCACTATCGCGCGCATCCGAAAGAAAAAGCACCGCGCCGCAGGCCCTTGCCCAGCTCGGCCGCAAAAAGCCTCGCGGATCTGAGCGTTATCGGCGGACATGACATTTTCGAGATACGCCAGCGCGGCGTCAACAAGGCCCGCGCCCTTGACCTTTTCATGGTTATCCCGCCATTTGTCGGACGCGTCCCGGTTTTCGTCGGCGATGACGCGACGGACGAGGACGGCTTGCAGGCTGCCGAAACGGCGGGCGGCTTCGGCGTCAAAGTCGGGCCGGGTAGGACTGCAGCGCGCTATCGCTTGGCCGATGTGACCGCGGTTCACCGCTGGCTTGCCGATTTCGGTTGGCACGACACCAATTCCGGAACAAAGCGTTCATCCTCGCGTTGAGAAAAGGGAGCACAATTCCATCGATGGCACTATCCCTCGAAGCAGCATGAACCGGCTCGTTGCAGTTTCAAATCGCGTCGGCCCGTTGAGCGACGAAGGAAGAGCGGGCGGGCTCGCCGTCGGCTTCGCGGATGCGCTGCGCGAGCGCGGCGGCGTCTGGTTCGGCTGGTCGGGCAAGACGAGCGAGGAAGGAACCTTCGGCCCGCTGCAGGTGAAGACGGAAGGAAGCGTCCAGCTCGTCACCATCGACATGACGCATGCTGACATCGAGGATTTCTACAGCGGCTTCGCCAATCAGGCGCTCTGGCCGGTGCTTCACTACCGCCTCGACCTCGCCGGCTTCGACCGCCGCTTTACCGAAGCCTACTGGCGGATGAACGAGCGCATGGGGAGCCGGCTCGGACCGCTCCTCAAGCCGGACGACCTCGTCTGGGTGCACGATTACCACTTCCTGCCGCTCGGCGAGCAGATCAGGGCCGGCGGCTTCACCGGGCCGCTCGGCTATTTCCTGCACATCCCCTTCCCGCCGCCGGAAGTGATGACGGCGCTGCCGCAACGCGCATCGATTGGTCCGCTCGATGCTCGCCTATGACGTCGTCGGATTCCAGACGCAAGACGGACAGGGACAATTTCGCGCGCTTCCTGATCGGCGAACTGGGCGGCCGGAGCGTTGGACGGCGGCTGGATCGAGGCAGGGGGCCGCCGGGTTCTCGCCGCGATTTTCCGATCGGCATCGACGCGGAGCGCTTCGCGCGCTTCGCGGTGACGACGGAAGCCAGGCGGCGCTTCAACCAGATTCGTGACGAGCTCGCCGACCGCAAGCAGATCATCGGCGTCGACCGCCTCGACTATTCCAAGGGCATTCCGGAGCGGCTGCGGGCTTTCGAGCGGCTGCTCAAGGACTATCCCGAGAACCGCGGGCAGGTGAGCCTTCTGCAGGTGGCGCCGCTGTCGCGCGAAAAGGTGAGGGCCTATGCCGGCTTGCGCCGCGAGCTGGAGGAGCTGGCGGGCCACATCAACGGAATGCTACGGCCAGATCGACTGGACCCCGGTCAGGATCTTGACGCGCGGCTTCTCGCGCAAGGGCCTCGCCGGCATCTACCGCGCCAGCCACGTCGGGCTCGATCACGCCGCTTCGCGACGGCATGAACCTGGTCGCCAAGGAATACGTGGCGGCGCAGAATCCGCTCGATCCCGGCGTTCTCGTCCTTTCGCGCTTCGCCGGCGCGGCGCAGCAGATGGCGGAGGCGCTGATCGTCAATCCCTACGACACCGCGGATGTCGCGGAGGCGCTGCAGCGCGCGCTGCAGATGCCGCTCGAGGAGCGGATCGAGCGCTGGAAGGCGCTGAACGCGACGTTGCGCGAAGGAAGTGCGCGGCGATGGTGCACGCTCTTTCTCGACGCGCTCGAAGAGACGCATGCGCAGCAGCGCCTCGACCTGATCGACACCGACAGCGGGGCGAGCGGAGATCCGCAGGTCGTCAAGATCAGGCCGCGCCAGCTGCCCTCCCCCGCCGCTCCAAAACGACCGCCGCCGGAGTCATCGCCCTCCGCCGCCACGCTCGTTCGTCACTGACGTCGACTCTCGAAGAAGCTGCACGGCGCCGTTCCGCCTGCTAGCCTCCCGCGCGGGAGGCGCCATGCCGAAGGCGAATGTCAGGAACTTCCGGCTGCGGGTCGTGCTGCGGCCCGGATCGGCGCTCGGGCCGGGCAAGATCGACCTGCTCGAGGCGATCGCCGAGACCGGCTCGATCCGCGCCGCCGGCAGCCGCTTCAAGATGAGCTACCGCCGCGCCTGGAGCCTGATCGCCGAGCTGAACGCCATGTTCGAGGCGCCGCTCGTTCTGGCCGAGACCGGAGGGCGCGGCGGCGGCGGCGCCACGCTGACGCCGCTCGGCCGCGAGGTCGTCACCCGCTTCCGCCGCATGGAGGCCGGCACCGCCGCGGCGATCGAGGCCGACACCCGCCGCCTCGACGGCCCGCTTGACAAAGGCGCCGGCGACGGGGCTCTTGACAGAGCGTTATTTCTGATTGGGAATAACGCTCGGGAGGCCCGTTCATGCTCAAGCGCCTTTGCTCCGCTGTTTCTCGTCCTTCGTCGCCGCGGCGGCGCTCAGCTCCGCCGCTCGCGCCGCCGAGCGCGGAGCCGACGGTCGTCTTCGCCGCCGCCAGCCTGAAGAACGCCCTCGACGCCGTCGTCGCCGACTACACCAAGGCGACCGGGAAGGCGGTGACGGTCAGCTATGCCGGAAGCTCGACCCTCGCCAAGCAGATCGAGCAGGCGGCGCCCGCCGACATCTTCTTCTCCGCCGATCTCGACTGGATGAACTACCTGCAGGAGAAGAGCCTGATCGCCGCCGACACGCGCGTCACGCTGCTCGGCAACGACATCGTCTTGGTCGCGCCGCTCGACAGCGATGTCAGCGTCACGATCGCGCCGGGCTTCGCGCTGCACGAGGCGCTTGCCGGCGGCAAGCTCGCGATGGCGCAGACCGACTCCGTGCCGGCCGGCAAATACGGCAAGGCGGCGCTGCAATCGCTCGGCGTGTGGGACAGCGTCGTCGGCGATCTCGCGCAGGCCGACAACGTGCGCGCCGCGCTGGCGCTCGTGTCGCGCGGCGAGGCGTCGCTCGGCATCGTCTACGCCACCGACGCCGAGGCCGATCCGGGCGTGAAAGTGGTCGGCAGCGTTCCCGGAGAATTCGCATCCGCCGATCCTCTATCCGGTTGCCCTCACCACCTCCGCCAAACCCGACGCCCGCGCCTTCCTCGACTACCTGACGTCGAAGGCGGCGCGGCCGGCCTTCGAGGCCGAGGGCTTCCGGGTCGTCGCGCCCAGCTCCTGATTTGGGCGGAAGAGCCCCATGACCTTCACGCCGGCTGAACTCACGGCGATCGAACTCAGCCTGCGCGTGGCGATCGTCGCGACGCTGGTCAGCCTTCCCTTCGGCGTCGGCATCGCGATGCTGCTTGCGCGCGGACGCTTCCCTGGAAAGATCCTGCTCGACGGCCTGGTGCATCTTCCGCTGGTGCTGCCGCCCGTCGTCACCGGCTATCTGCTTCTGCTCGGCTTCGGCCGGCGCGGCCCGATCGGCGCATTCCTCGACCACGCCTTCGGGCTCGTCTTCGCCTTCCGCTGGACCGGAGCGGCACTTGCCTCGGCGATCATGGGCTTTCCGCTGCTCGTGCGCACCATCCGCCTCTCGGTCGAAGCCGTCGACCGCCGGCTCGAGGACGCAGCGGCGAGCCTCGGCGCCCGGCGCATCGTCGTCTTCGCCACCGTGACCTTGCCGCTCGTCCTTCCTGGCGTGCTTGCCGGCGATGGTGCTTGCCTTTGCCCGGGCGATCGGCGAGTTCGGCGCGACGATCACCTTCGTCTCCAACATTCCCGGCGAGACCCAGACCATCCCGTCGGCGATCTACACCGTGCTGCAGATTCCGGGCGGCGAATCGGGCGCGATCCGCCTGAGCCTCGTCGCCGTCGCAATCTCGCTCTCGGCGCTCATCCTCTCGGAGCTTCTGGCACGCCGGGTGCGCGGAAGGCGCGCCGCACCTTGAACCTCGACGTTCGCCTGAAGGACCGCCGCGGCGATTTCTCTCTCGACGTGGCGTTCAGGACCGGGCGCGGCGTCACCGCGCTCTTCGGCCGCTCCGGCGCGGGAAAGACCACGATCGTCACCACCATTGCCGGGCTCAGGCGCCCGTCCGAAGGGCGGATCGTCCTCGACGACCGCGTGCTTTTCGATTCCGCGACCGGCACGAGCCTTGCGACCCCTGCGCGCCGGGTCGGGATGGTGTTCCAGGAGGCGCGGCTCTTCCCGCATCTCTCAGTCAAGGCCAACCTGCTCTACGGACGCTGGGCGGGATTGCGGCGGTCTGAGACGCGGCTTGACGCGGTGCTGACGCTGCTTGGCCTGGAAGGCTTCCTCGACCGCCGCCCGCACACGCTATCGGGCGGCGAGGCGCAGCGCGTCGCGATCGGCCGCGCTTTGATGGCGGCGCCCGACATTCTGCTGATGGACGAGCCGCTCTCCAGTCTCGACGGCGCCCGCCGCGCCGAGATCCTGCCGTTCCTTGAAAAGCTCGCGCACGAGGGCGGCGTACCGATCCTCTATGTCAGCCACCAGGTCGACGAGGTGGCGCGGCTTGCCGACGACATCGTGGTGCTGGCGGACGGCAAGGTCGTCGCCGCCGGGCCGATCGAGGATGTCTTCGGGCGCGTCGACCTCGGCCCCGCGACCGGGCGGCACGAGGCCGGCGCGCTGCTCGTCGCCAAAATTATCGGCGAGGACTCGGCATTTGCGCTGACGCGCCTCGATGTCGCCGGCGTCGGAGCTGGTGGTGCCGGCGCTCGCGCGTCCTGCCGGCGCCGTCGTGCGGCTCAGGGTCCGCTCGCAGGACGTGGCGATCGCGCTCGCACCGCCCAGCGCCTCGTCGGTCCGCAACGTCATCCCGATGCAGATCGTCTCGATCGACACCGACGACGGCGCCTCCGCCGAGGTGCTGCTTCAAGCAACCGGGCAGCACCTTCGCTCGCGCATCACGCGGAAGTCCGCCGTCGAGCTTGGGCTGAAGCCCGGCCTTCGTGTCTTCGCGCTGATCAAGAGCATCGCAGTCGAGGCCGATCGGCCGAGCGATACGGGAAATCCCGACGGCTAGCAGTCATCCATCGAAAGGAACGCGAGCGTGTCGACGAAGGCGCACACCTCGGGCTTCGACAGCTCGCCGCTTTGATCCGTGTCGACGCGGTGGAAGATGGCTTCGGCGGGAACAAGGAACTCCGCGAGGGTGAGCACACCGTCCTTGTCGGCATCGAAGCTCATGGCGCGGCGAATCCGCTTGGCGGGGTCTACGGACTGATCGGGCATCATCCCCAACCAGAGCTCCGAATCGATGTCGATGGCGGCGGCCTCAAGCCAGCCGACCTTCCCGTCGCCATCCTTGTCGAGCTGCATGACGATCTCGACCTGCCGCTCCGCCGGCGACATGCTGAACCCGCGCGTTCGTCTGTCGAAGGCGGCGCGGCGAAGCACCTCGTCCTTGCTGACGAAGCCGTCGCCGTTGAGGTCGTAGCTCATGATGCTGCCGGCGAGAGAGCCACGGCGCTGCGCATCGAGGATCGTTTTGTAGTCCGCTATGTCGGACAGCGAGACCGTCTCGCCGCCGCTGCCGATCTTGCCGAAGTCTTCCCGCAGCCGCTCCTGAAATGTGTCGAGCGTCAATCCGGGACTGACGCGAGTGGAGAAGAACCAGATGTCCGGCGGCGCATCGTCGAATTTCTCCTGCGCGAGCGTCGGAGCCGCGAGCCAGAGCGGCGCGAGGGCGAGGACTGCGAGGACTCTCGGAAATCGACTCATACGAGCGCTCCTTGCTTGGCGGTGACGATGCGTCAACGGCATTGAAGAAGCGTGACAGCCGCGGTCACCTTCACCGACGAGAGTTAACGGCCCCTGAGCCGGAGAGGCCTGTTGCACTGCCGCTGACTCCCCGCTTGCCCATGAGACGGCCGTCTCATAGCCTGCGGGAAGCCGCGCGGAAGACGAGGGCTTTGAAGGGAGACGCCAGTGAAGATCGGATTTTGCATGCTGCTCTGGACGACGCACGTCACGGAGAAGCACAAGGGCATTCTCGAGAAGCTCAAGGCGACCGGCTACGACGGCGTTGAGATTCCGGTCTTCGAGGGCACGCCGGACCATTTCGCCAAGGTCGGGAAGATGCTCGACACACTCGGCCTCGGTCGCACCGCCATCACCGTGGTTCCGACCGCTGACAAGAACCCGCTCGACAAGGACCCGGCGGTGCGCAAAGCGGCGATCGACTATCTCAAATATTGCGTCGACTGCACCGCCGCCCTCGGTGCGAATTGCGTCGGCGGGCCACTGACGCAGACGCTCGGGCATTTCTCCGGCAGGGGTCCGACCAATGCCGAGCGCTCGCGTGCCCGCGCCGTGCACCGCAAGGTCGGCGACTATGCCGAGACGCAGGGCGTCAAGCTCGCAGTCGAGGCGGTGAACCGCTTCGAGACCTATTTCGTCAACACCATGCACGACCTCGCCGCCTATCTCGACTTTGTCGACCACCCGGCGATCCAGGGCATGTACGACACCTTCCACGCCAATCTCGAGGAGGCCGATCCGGTCGGCGCGATCGAGACCATCAAGCCGCACCTGATCCACGTCCACATCTCCGAGAACGACCGCGGCGTCCCCGGGCGCGGCCACGTGCCGTGGGCGGCCACTTTCAAGGCGCTGAAGAAGGCGAAATACGACGGCTGGCTGACCATCGAGGCTTTTGGCCGCGGCCTGCCCGATCTCGCCGCCGCGACGCGCGTGTGGCGGGACTATTCGGAAAACCTCGACGTCGTCTACGAAGAGGGGTTCCGGACGATCAGGAACGGATGGAGGAAGGCGTAGACGGGGAAGAGCGCAAGCATCCCTCTCCCATAGGGAGAGGGTGTCGCCGAAGGCGACGGGTGAGGGGATGCGGCGCACAAGGCTAGCCCCAAACGCCGTATCCCCTCATCCGGCTGCTCCGCAGCCACCTTCTCCCTCTGGGAGAAGGTTCGGGGCAACGCCCTCACCAATATCTTCCCGTCCCGCCGATGACGATGGTGACGATCCCAAGCGCCAGGTTGATCGTCACGATCAACCGGATTCTGATCGATCGCCTTCGCCGCGTCGGGCCAGACGCCGCCGTCCACGGCTCGCCTGAAGCGCGGCCACACCGCGAAATAGAGATGCGCGAAGATCAGCATCATGACGATGCCGACCGCCATCATCAGGTTGATGTAGAGCGCCGCGCCGGCGAAGCCGCCGAAGCTCATCAGGATCATCCAGAAGCCGCTCACAAGAAGCAAAATGATGCTGATCCCAACCCAGGGAAGGAAGCGCTGGAAGACCCGCCGCCAGAGCGGCAGCCGCATCGGCGACTCGAGCGCGCCGGCGGCGGGGCGCAGCACCGAATGCGCGAATGCCATGCCGCCGACCCAGAACACGGCGGAGAGGATGTGAACGGCGAGGAGAAAAGCGAGCATTTTGTCAGCTAAGCGCCGATGCGCGGGAGAGTCCAGAAACAACCTTCGACGCCACCGGCGGATGCGAAGTTACGCGGCGAAGCCCGCGATCAGAGCCGATAGACCCGTGCCGCCGTGCCGTGAAGGATGGCGCGCTGGTCGGCTTCGGGCATGTCCGCCACGGCGTCGCGATAGGCTTTGATCAGCGGCGGGTAGCCGGTCCAGAGCTTCTCGACCGGGAAATTCGACCCGAAGAGACAGCGCTCGGCGCCGAAGAGCGCCACCGTCTCCGCCACGATCCACGCGATGTGCTCAGGGTCGTTCTGATGGATGAAGGTGCCGAGCCCGGAGAGCTTCGAGACGACGTTCGGCTGCGCCGCGAGACGCTTCATGCCGGCCTGCCAGTTCGATCGTCCGGTCTCCGAGAGATCCTCGAGCATGCCGGCATGCTGAAGGATGAAGGTGGTCTTGGGGAAAACGGCGGCGAGCCGCGCGGCACCCTCCATCTGCCCGGAGAAGACCTGCAGGTCGAAGCTGAGCCCATAGTCGCCGAGCGCCGCGAAATTGCGCCTGAAGGTCGGGTCGTCGGCAAGATCGGGCGTCTTGGCGAAGCGATACTGATCGATCTCGTGCCAGTGAAGCTGCATGCGGACGCCGCGCACCAGCGGATAGCGCGCGAGTCGCTCGAGCGCGGGGCGGACGTCATCCGCCATCAGGTCGGCGTAGCCGACGATCGCGTGCGGCCAGCCGGCGTCCTTGGCCTGGTCCTCGACCCAGGCCACCTCGTCCTCGGCGTGCTCGGGCCGCCAATTGGCCTGCACGTAGACGGATTTCCGCACCCCACAGTCGGCGAGGTCATGCAGGAATTCCACGATCGTGTAGTCGCGGCGGATCGGCTCGTAGGGCCCGAAGATGCGCGGCACCATCGGCCCTTTCAGCCAGGGGAGATCGTCCTGTCGCCAGATATGGTGATGTGCGTCGACCGCGGGGATCACGGGCCTAGCCTATGCTGTTCTTCGCGCTGTCATGCCGTGGACTTGATCCGGGCATCCATTCCGTAGCAGCCGCTTGCGTCACAACGGCAACGGAATGGATCGCCGGGTCAAGCCCGGCGATGACGACGTCGAGGGAACCGATCACTCGCGCCACTTCAGATGAACACCCTCTCCTCCGCCATGAAGTGGAAGCGGCTTGAGCAATGCGCCGCGGCGTCGGCGCCGGCGGCCTTGCCCTCATCGGTTCCAAAGCCCTTGAGCCGCGCCTCGTCGGAGTCCCACCACATCTCGCTGATCGCGTCATAGGGCGAGTTGGGATTGTCGGCGATCGGCACGTTCATGCGATAGCCCTTCATGCCGGGAATCTTCTCGGCGAGCTTCGGATGCTCGGTCTTCGCCCAGGTCTTGAATTCCTCGAAGCTCATCCCGTCCTTGCGCTTCATCAGCGACATGACTTTCAGCATCACACGTCCTTCTCTTTGAAATCAGGCGGCAGCCGCCTTGTTGGCAAGAATCCCGCGGAGCACCTTCTCCGGCGTGATCGGCAATGAATTGACCCGCACCCCGACCGCATCGAAAATCGCATTGGCGATCGCCGGGATCGGCGCGTTCGCCGTCATCTCTCCGACCCCCTTGGCGCCGAACGGCCCATCGTCGGACGGGCGCTCCAGGATCGCCGCCTCGAAGCGCGGGATATCGCCCGGCCCCGGCATCAGATATTCGTTGAAATCGAGCGGCCCGTGCGACCGGTCGGGATAATAAGGCTCGGTCGTCTCGTAGAGCGCGTGGCTCATCCCCATCCAGCCGCCGCCGACGATCTGCTGCTCGACCATCTTCGGATTGAGCGCGCGTCCGATCTCATAAGCGCTCTTCAAGGAGATGACGGCAACCTCGCCGGTCTCCGTGTCGACCTCCACCTCCGCCACCGTGCAGGCATGCGCGTAGCAGGTGGAGGGGCGCATGTGGCCGGTCTCCGGCACCGGGTAGGAGCGCTCGACCATGAACATGCCGCGCCCAGAGACCGTCTTGCCGTGCTTGAAATGCGCTGCAAGGGCGGCCTGGAAGACGGGCATCGCCCGTGCCGGCGCGCCCTTCACCTGGATATTGCCCTTGCCGTCGGTCTCAAGGTCGGACGCGTCGGCCTCGAGCTCGTCCGCGGCAACGTTCATCAGCACCTCTTTCGCTTCCTTGGCGGCCATGATGATGGCATTGCCGATCCGGTGCGTGCCACGGCTTGCGAAGGTCCCCATGCAATGCGGGCCGGTATCGGTGTCGGCGGTGTCGACGATGATCGTATCGACGGGCACGCCGAGCGTCTCTGCACAGATCTGCGCCATCACCGTCTTCAGCCCCTGGCCGAGATCGACGGAGGAAAGCGTGACGACGAAGTTCCCGGTCGTCGTCGCATGCACCAGCGCCTGACTCGGATCGCCGCCGAGATTCATGCCGGTCGGATAGTTGACTGCGGCGACGCCGCGTCCGCGCGCCTTCGTCATGACGGCTTCTCCGAGCTTGCGCGGAGCGACGCCTCCGAGAGGGGCCAGCCGGCAAGCTTCGCCGTCGCCTGAATAGTCTCGATCAGCGCCGCGCCGTGCGTGATCTCGCCATGCGCCTTCAGGTCACCGTCGCGATAGGCGTTGAGAATACGGAAATCGAGCGGGTCCCGACCGACCAGCCGCGCCAGCTTGTCCATCTGAACCTCAAGCGCGAAGTCGCCGATCGTCACGCCAAAGCCGCGCATCGCCGAGGACGGCGTGCGGTTGGTGTAGACGCAATGCGCGTCGACGTGGACGTTCGGGATCGAATAAGGCCCTGGCATGTGCGCCGCTGCCTTGGTCGTCCCGTAGGGGCTGTGGCGCGAATAGGCACCGGCGTCGACATAGAGCGTCACCTTGCGCGCGACGATCCGCCCGTCCTTCATCACACCGTCCTTGACGATGATCCGCTCTGCGGCGCGTGGGCTCGAGACCTGCATCTCCTCCTCGCGGCTATAGGCGTATTTCACCGGGCGGTTGGTGAGCATCGCGCCGAGGAAGGCGAGCGGCTCGACGATCACGTCGACCTTGCCCCCAAAACCGCCGCCGACCGTGCCGCCGATCAGCCTGAGCTTCTGGAACGGTGTGGCGAGGATCAGCCCGGCATTGTCGAGCGTGAAGAAGAGCGCCTGCGTGTTCGAATAGCAGACATAGCGGCCATTCGGATCAGGCACGACGATGCAGCCCGTGGTCTCGGTCGGCGCATGCTCGATCGGCGAGGACTGGTAGCGCGCCTCAAGGATATGGTCGGCCGTCGCGAAGGCCGTCTCGACGTTGCCATGGCGCACGCGCCGGCAATGATGGCCCTCGTATTTGAAAAAATTCTGGCCGTGATATTCGTTGACCAGCGGTGCCCCCGGCTTCAGCGCCTCCTCCACGTCGAAGACGGCCGGAAGCTCTTCGTATTCGATCTTCACCTTGGCCGCCGCAGAGCGCGCGGCGCTTTCCGTCTCGGCGATGACCGCGACGATCGGCTCGCCCTTGTAGCGCACCTTGTCGACTGCGAGCGCCGGCTCGTCGTCCGGCTCGACCTGGATCAGGCAGAGGATGGTGTAGACGTTCTTCGGTACGTCCTTGTGCGTGAGGAGCCGGACGACGCCCGGCATCGCCTCCGCTTCGCCGGTATCGACCGAGACGATTTTCGCGTGATGATGCGGACTGCGTACCATCTTGAGATGCAGCATCCCGGGGAAGCTGCGATCGGCATAATACTGCGTGCGGCCGGTGACGTGGCCGTCGATGTCGGTGCGCTTGTTATCGACGCCGACGGCCTGATGCCCTTCGGCGCGTTCCTTGGCGAAGAAGTCTTTCGCGTGTTCCATGAGCGTCCCCGCCTGCGGCTCCCTATGCCACCTTCTTGCCGCGCATCTCGGCCGCTGCAGCGAGGATGGCGTCGATGATCGGTTCGTAGCCGGTGCAGCGGCAGATGTTGCCGGAGATCGCGTCGATCACGTCGGCGCGGCTCGGATCGGGATTCTGGTCGAGCAGCCACTTCGCCGCGAGGATCATGCCCGACGTGCAGAAGCCGCACTGGACTGCGAAGCCGTCCGCAAAGGCGCGCTGCAAGGGATGCAGCCCGCTGCCTTGTGCCAGGCCCTCCAGCGTCTCGACCGACCGGCCCTGAACGCGCTCCGCCGGGACCAGGCAGGAAAGCTGAAGCACGCCGTCGACGAGCACCGTGCAGGCGCCGCAGGTACCCTGTCCGCAGCCGTTCTTGGTGCCGGTCAGGCCAAGCTTGTCGCGCAGCACGTCAACCAGCAGCGCGCCCGGCTCGATGAACTCGGCGGCTTCGCTACCGTTGACGGTGAATTGCAGCGGAACGCGCGCCATGATCGTTTGCCCCGGTCCACGCTAGTGTTGCAGGAGCCGTCCAAGATGGACGGGAAGCACGCTTCGCCGATACCAGTCGCTGGCGAAGGCATCCGTCTCCGGCGCTGTGCCCTCCCCGGCAACCGACTTCGCCTTCTCGATCGCCGCCGCATCGAGCGCGCCGTCTTTCGCGGGTTGCCCCTCGAGCGCCTTCTCCAAGGCGCGCGCGCGCATGGCGGTCGGCGCCATCGCCCCATAGGCGACGCGCGCGCCCTTGATGCGTCCGCCTTCAAGCGGCAGTAGCGCGGCGATCGACAGCACCGACGCACCGTGCGGATGCCGGCGCATGACCTTGGTGAAACGGAAGGCGCCTGCGGGCGGCAGCGCGAACGAAAGGCTTTTGACGATACGCCCCGGCTTGTCGCGCTCCGCGAGGAACGCTTCGAGGTCGAGCGTCCCGGCGGACTGGGCGTCCTCTGTCGTCACGTCCGCGCCGAGAGCCAGCAGCGCCACTGAAAGATCGCCATACGGCGCGCGCGCAAAGAGGTTGCCGCCGACCGTCGCCATGGCGCGCACCGCCGGCCCGCCGATTTCTTGCGCGACGTCCTTCAGGAAGGAGAGCGCAGGATGCGCCGCGATTGCCGCCATGGTCACGGCGGCGCCGATTTCGGCAAGCCCGCGCTCGACCTTGATCTGGTCGAGGCCAAGACCGTCGGAAAGCACGAGCCTCTCGATCGGGAGAGCGCCTGAATTGGCGACGCGCACGACGATCGTTCCACCGCCGAGCAGATGCGCGCCGGGGCTCGCCAGCAGCGCAACCGCACTTTTCACGGAGTCAGGCCGCGCGATTTCTATCGCCATGCTTCCCCCTGTTGTTTTCTTGCGCGCATTGTTTGATTATCGATTATCGAGTGTCAATCCGCTCTGTGCCCTGTTTGACAAATTCCGGGCTAATGCCGTACCGCCGCCCTCCGCGGGGGGGAAAACGTTTGGACCTTTCGATCGGATCGACCGGGGCTGCGCCCGGCCTCGATCATCAGCCAATCAGTGCGCGCATCCGCAACGTGCTTCTGGAGCGCATCATTGCGGGCGACTACGCGCCGGGAGAGCGGCTCGTGGAGCTGCAGCTCGCGCGTGAATTCGGCTCAAGCCAGGCGCCGGTGCGCGAGGCGCTCCGCGACCTCGAGACGGCGGGGCTGGTGACGATCAAGCCGCGGCGGGGCTCCTTCGTGAACGACTATCACGCCCGCGCCCAGCACGAGATCTACGAGGTGCGCGGCGCGCTCGAAGAGGCGGCGGTGCGGCTTGCCATGCCGCGGCTCAAGGCCGACACCCGCGCCCTCGCAGAGCACCTCGAAGGGATGCGCGAGGCGGCGCGCAACGACGATTTCGACGCCATGACCCGGCACAGTGTCGGCTTCCACCGCACCATCCTGCGTGCCGCGCAAAACGAGCTGCTCCTCAAGATGTGGGAATCGCTGCACGTTGAGATCCATTCGCAGAAGACGGCCCTGCAGCCGAACATCGACCTCCACGCGGTTGCCGAAAGCCACGCGCCGATCCTGGCGGCAGTTGCGGCCGGCGACGTCAAAGCCGCCTGCCGGCTTTCGCGCGAGCACCAGGAATATTTCGAGCGGCGGGCCTAGCCAAGAAGGTGATCACGAGGCAGCATAAGGTGCGGGATTAAGGTCAAAACCGGCACGGCAGAGAATCGACGCGCCGGAAGCACATTACGAGTGTGTCATGAATACCGGGCCGGACAGTTGCTTGCGCTTCGGATCGAGTCGAACGACGGTGCACTACTACGCCGTCTGCTGGAACGAAGAATACATCCTGCCGCATTTCCTGGCCCATCATCGCGCATTGTTCGACGGCATTGTCGTCGTCGACGATGGCTCGACCGATGGTTCGCTCGAAATGCTCGCAGCTGAGAGCGGTGTGGAGGTTCGCAGCCGGAAGCGCCCCGACGACCAGTCCTATATCGACCTCAACACCGCGATCTATAATCAGATCTGGAAGGAAAGCCGCGGCGTCGCCGACTGGGTGGTCGTCGGCAATCTGGACGAGTTCACCTATTGCCCAGATTTCCGCGACCACCTCGACCAGTGCGCGCGCGAAGGCGTGACGGTGGTGCCGGTGCTCGGTTTCGAGATGATGAGCCGGGCCGAGGTGTCGGCGAGTCAACCGCTTCTCGACACCGTGCAGCTCGGCGCCCCGCGGGAGATAATGTGCCGCTTCGCGATCTTCAATCCCGATGCCCTCGAAGAGATCGGCTACCAGCCAGGCCGCCACGCGTGTTTGCCCCAAGGCGAGGTGGTTCTGCCGACCGAGGACCGTGTGTTGAACCTCCATTACAAGCAGGTCGGCCTCGAGCGGACGTTCGCCCGCATCAAGGCGCAGGACGCCCGGCGGACCGAGCTCGACCGCCGCAGGAAATTCGGCGTTCAATACGCCCACAGCCGGGAAGAATTCGTGGCCGAATGGGAGGCATATGAGGCGCGATCCCTCAACGTCTTCGAGTGGTACCAAAGCGGCGCGCGCTATCCGATAAAGCTCCCGTGGGCCGAGAAAGAGCCGGCTGCCGCGGCCGATCGGGAGACGGCCGAACGTCGTGTCACGCAATGACCGTGCATCGGCACAAAGACCCGCCGTCCGTCACCAGCTTCTGGGAGCCGATCAGCGTTCCAATCGACGGCGTGCGGTTTGTGCGCACCCGACATGTCGTGACGCGCAACGGGTTTACCACCGAAATCTTCCGCAGCGACTGGCCGCAGATCGGATACGACGCCCGTCACGTGATGATGAACCGTTGGGACAAGCCGATCGTCAGCGACTGGCATTGTCACCGAGTGCAGACGGACCACGTGATGGTGATCTGCGGCCGTGTCCTGATCGGGCTCTATGACGACCGCGAGGACAGCCCTTCGCGCGGAAAGACCATGGTCGCGCGATCCGACTGGGTCGACCCGCAGCTCGTTGTCATCCCGCCAGGCGTCTTTCACGCCTTCAAAGTCCTGGCAGCGCCGGCACTCATGCTGAACACAGTCACCCATACCTACGATTACGGCAACCCGGACCATTGGCGGCTAACCGGAACGGACAAGGCGGACATCCCGCTCAGCCTGGCGGACCTGGAGTAGCGCGATCTGCCGTTGGATCTTCACGCTGATCACCAACGACCCACTCCTTGCCGCGGCGGCGGCACAGGCCGGAATCGACCGGATCGGCATCGACCTTGAACGGCTCGGCAAACGCGAGCGCCAGAAGGGCCTGAACTCCAGAATCTCGGAGCACATGGTCGCGGATGCCGCGCGCGTGTTTCCGCTGGTGAGAGCCGCCGGGCGCTTTGCGCGCATCAACCCCGTCAATTCCGGCACGGCAGCCGAGATTGAGGAGGTCATCGCGGCCGGCGCAACGGTGGTGATGCTCCCCTATTTCCGCGACGTCACGGAAGTGGAAGCCTTCGTCAGAGCAATCGATGGCCGCGCGGTCGCCATCGGCCTCGTCGAGACACTGCCGGCGCTTGAAGCGATCGAAGTGCTGGCGCGGCCCGGACTTCTCGAAGAAGTGCACTTCGGCTTCACCGATCTCGGGCTGGAGATGGGGAAGGACCACCTCGGCGTGCTCGCCGACGGGCGCTTTCGCGCCGCAGCCTCTGTCGTCATGCGCCTTGGCATTCCATTCGGCGTCGCCGGCTTTGCGCGACCGGGCGACAAGGCCCTCCCCTTCGATCCGGCAGGCTTCATTCGCGAGATCGCCGCGCTTGGCGCAAGTCGCGCGCTGATCTCGCGCTCGTTCTTCCGTCCAAAGGTCGAAGCACGCGAGCTTGCGCAGGATCTGACCGCGCTCAGAGGCTTCCTCGACAGCCTTGCGTAATCGCCGCTGACACCGTCGAAAAGCAGGAGCGGAAGACGCACCGCGCCGATCTGAACGAGAACGCCTCTCCGATGCAGAAGCGCACGGAGCCGCCAGGGCGCGGCAATTCGCATCGAATCTGAGCGGCGCGACTGAAGCGATCTGCTTCTCACCTCGCCGCCGCCTGCCGGGGCGGCAACACCGTCGCCGCGCGGCGGCTGGTCGGCCAGGCCTCGCCGGTGAGGCGGGTCTGCCGCCCGCTGGAAGTCACCGGTCCGCGCTTGCTTCCGAGGGAGCCGACAGCGTCGAATCTCCAGGAAGGCCGCCGCCGCCGCGGGCTTCGAGCGTCCGGACCTTCTCGGCCATCCGATAGACGGCACGGATCAGCAATTCGTGTTCCTCCGCCATCTGTTCGTCGTGGGTCAGCGCGACGACCTGGGACGGATCCGGCGGCTCGAACAACGGCTCGTCAGGAGCGAGGTCCGCAAAGTACTTCCGCTTCAGCGCCTCGTTGCCCGAGGCATAGGCATCGAAGATGCTCATCCGCTGCCGATAGTTGAACATGGTGGACATCCCACCTTGCTGATACGCCTTATCGCCGATCGCGTAGGCGAGCGCTTCATAGAATCGATTGTCGTGAAAGCCCTCGAATACATCCGCCACGCGGCTCGCCATCCGCCCAAGCGCATCGGAATAGCTCGGGTTGATGCGCATCGCCAGCGGCTCGCAACCGTCGACCTCGATTCCCGTCACGGAATTAAAGTCAGCGACAATGTCGCCGTCCTTCAGGTAGTGCCTGCCGTAGCGGCGGAGGATGATCCGTTCACGACCGACCGCTTCTTCCCAGGGGAGGAGCTGATCGTGCCAGTTAGCGATGGGCTGCCCGGCGGCCCGCTCAAGAAATCGCTCGACGGTCTCTCCTTGCTTCAGGTCCAACTGCAGCCATGCGGAAGCGAGATAGTCGTCCTGCCGGCGAATGTACAGGATGAATTGAATGTCGAACTGCCTGTCGAGCCCCGCGAACAGACGTTGAAATCCCTCCGGGTTGATCAGATTTTCGCCGCTCAAGATGATCGTGTTCAGCCCTTCGGCCAAGGCGTGATCGCGAAGGTCGGCAAGCTTGCTGTGAAAGCTTGCGCACTGCTCGGGGTTGAACGGGAGGAGATTCTGGAAATACCATAGCTGGTGGCATCGACAGCGGGGGCGATCTCAATATTCGGGCCGGGGATCAGCACTCCGTTGCGTTTCAGCGCCGCACAGTTGTTAGCGAAATAGAGCTGCAATGCCGAGCTGCCGCACTTTGCAGCGCCGAGATGAACTATCAGCCGTAACATGATCGCAACGCCTCGCGTGCATTACGGGTCGCCAGCCGGTCGCCTCCAGCCCTCGAACAGATAACCCGTTTATCGCGGCGGGACACCCGGGTGGCAAGATGCCGTCCGGCAACCGGAGCACGAGTTCGGTCATACGCGTTCGGGCGAGCCGAAGCGAGCACGATGACGCGCTGACCACCAACAACCTCACGCGAGCACGTCGCCCCCGCAGATCAAGCGGATACGATCATGCCGTCACGAATATTTCGAGCGGCGCGCCTGAGGTCGGTTCTGTCGGCCGCTTTTATCCGCTAAGACCCGACGAGCGCACAGGCGGGTGATGCACCGCGCCCGTCCAAGCAAGAAAAGCCCGCTCGATGCAAAAGCCCATAGAACCCCGAGGCGCGGCGGAGCGGCGATTTGCTTCGCGTCCGAGTGGTGCGACGGAAGCCTACCTGCTTCTGGCCTTCACCGCCGCCTGCTGGGGAGGGAACTCGGTCGCGGGCAAGCTCATCGTCGGAGAGGTCTCGCCGATGATCGTCACGTCGCTGCGCTGGGCGATGGTCTCCGCCTTGGTGATAACAATCAACCTGAGGAGCCTCATCCAGGCCCTGCCCGAGCTTCGCCGCAACTGGCGTCAGATCGCGGTCATGGCCGCGTGCGGCTTTTCCTTCTTCAATGCCCTCTTCTATCTTGCGGCGCACTACACCACCGCGGTCAACATGTCGCTGCTGCAGGGATCGATCCCGGTTCTGGTGGTGCTTGGCGCCGCGGTCTTTCACAAGACCCGCCTTGGAGCGCTGCAGACCGTCGGGATCGCGACGACCATTCTCGGCGTTGCGGTCGTGGCAACGCGCGGCGAGCTGGCGACGCTCGCCGGCTTCCAGCTCAATCACGGCGATGCATTGATGCTCGCCGCTTGCGTACTTTATGCAGGCTATACGCTGGGGCTCCGCGACCGGCCGAACGTCCCCGCGCTCGCTTTCTTCTCAGGTCTGGCGGTGATCGCGTTCTTGACCTCGCTCCCGCTCGTCGCGATCGAGATGGCCAGAGGCACTGCCGAATGGCCAACCACGAAGGGCTGGCTGATCCTCGTCTTCATCGCACTCTTCCCGTCGTTTCTGGCGCAGCTATCCTTCATCCGCGGCGTGCGCCTGATCGGGCCGGGGCGCGCAGGCATCTTCGCCAATCTCGTCCCGATCTTCGGCTCTCTCTTCGCGGTGGTGGTCTTGAGCGAAACCTTCGCGCTCTACCACCTGGCAGCGCTGATCCTCGTGATCGGCGGGATTTTGATCGCCGAGACCGCCGGGCGAAGGCGGGCCCGGACGGAGCGCTCCGTCCGCCGCTGAAACGCGGTGCGGACGCTAGTTGTCCAGCCCCGGATAGTAGCGGCCGGTGAAAAAGTCGCGCGCCTTCTCGCCGACCAGGCAGTCGACCGGCGCCTCGGCGCTGACCGGGATGATCTGCGCCGCCGGAAGCGCCGCGACCTCGAGCACCAGCTTGTGGCGGATCGCCACCTCGAACTCCTCGACCTTGTTGATCGGAAGCACGAAGGCGCCCGGACCGCCGATCACGCATACGGAGTAATAGCCAACGATGTCCGGAACGATCGGCGAGGGGCGGATCAGGATGGGCAGCCCGTTGATGACGATGCCCGCCGCGACCGCCTGGTCGCGTGCCTCGGTGACGGGAGGGCCGAAATTGTTCGGGCCATCGCCCGACACGTCAATGACGCGGCGCGCGCCGTCATAATCGTTGGCGTCGAAATACGCGCTCGCAAATTGGATCGCGGTGGAGATCGACGTGCCGCGCCCGAACTCAAGCGGCTCGGCCTCAAGCGCTGCGGCGAAGGCGCGCGCCGCATCCGCTCCGTCGATCAGCCGCCAAGGCACGACAACCTTCTGATGGTTCCGATCCGCCCATTCGACATAGGTAAGCGCTATCCGCCGGTGGTCGCCCGACCTCACGGCGTTGATGAAATCCGGGCTGCGGATCGCCGCCACGTAGCCGCTGCGCTGCAGACCGAACTCGTCGACGTCCATGGAGCGCGAGACATCGACCGCAATCACCAGCTCAAGGTCGACGGGAATCGACGCGGCGCCCGCGGACCCCGCCGCTGAAAGGCAGGCCGCCAAAATCGCCAACCGGAGCGCCGTGCGCATCAGCTTCGCCTCCACGCCGTGCCGCATGATAGCCCCGGCGCGACCGCAGAATCATCCCGGCCGCGTTGCCACATATCCGGATCGCCGGCCCGCAGTTCTCGTTGCATTGCACCATCGGCCGGCTAAGCTACACGGCGAAACAGCGAAAAAGAGCACCGGGGGCCGAACCTGCCGAAGATACGCAAGATTCTGGTCGCCAACCGCTCGGAGATCGCGATCCGCGTTTTTCGGGCGGCGAACGAGCTGGGGCTTGGCACGGTCGGCGTCTTCTCCGAGGAAGACAAGCTCGCGCTTCACCGTTTCAAGGCGGACGAGGCCTATCTGATCGGTCGCGGCCCGCATCTCGAAAAGCCGCTCGGGCCGATCGAGGCCTATCTCTCGATCCCCGAAATCCTTCGCGTCGCGGAGCGCTCGGGCGCCGACGCCATTCATCCGGGCTACGGGCTGCTATCGGAAAGCCCGGAGTTCGCAGAGGCGTGTGCCGCTGCCGGCGTCACCTTCATCGGCCCATCGCCAGAGACCATGCGCCGGCTCGGCAACAAGGTCGCGGCGCGCAATCTCGCAGTCAGCGCCGGCGTCCCGGTCATGCCGGCGACGGGTCCCCTCCCCGACGATCCGGAACGCTGGAAGCGTCTCGCAGCCGAGATCGGCTATACGGTGATGCTGAAGGCGTCGTGGGGCGGCGGCGGGCGCGGCATGCGTGTCATCCGCGACGAAGTCATCGCTCGTCCGCGATGTCACCGAGGCGAAGCGCGAGGCGCGCGCCGCCTTCGGCAAGGACGAGGTCTATCTGGAGAAGCTGGTTGAGCGTGCCCGCCATATCGAGGTGCAGATCATCGGCGACACGCATGGCAACCGCGTGCATCTCTTCGAGCGCGACTGCACGATCCAGCGCCGCCATCAAAAAGTGGTGGAGCGAGCGCCGGCGCCCTATCTCCGCGACGAGGAGCGTGAGGAGCTTTGCGGCTACGCACTGCGAATCGCCGAGGCCGCCGACTATGTTTGCGCCGGAACTGTCGAGTTCCTGCAGGATGCGACGACCGGAAAGTTCTATTTTATCGAGGTCAATCCGCGCATCCAGGTCGAGCACACGGTCACCGAGGAGGTGACCGGCATCGATATCGTCAAAGCGCAGATCCACATGATCGAGGGCGCGACGATCGGCGAGCCCGCATCCGGCGTGCCGCCGCAAGAGGAGATTTGCCTGAACGGCCACGCACTCCAGTGCCGTATCACCACCGAGGACCCGGAGCAGAATTTTATTCCCGATTACGGCCGCATCACCGCCTATCGCGGCGCCACCGGCTTCGGCATCCGGCTCGACGGCGGCACCGCCTATTCGGGCGCCGTCATCACCCGCTTCTACGACCCGCTGCTCGAGAAGATCACCGCCTGGGCGCCGTCACCCGAAGAGACGATCGCCCGCATGTACCGGGCGCTGAGAGAATTCCGTATCCGCGGCGTCGCGACCAACCTCGCGTTCCTGGAGAACGTCGTCCGGCATCCGCGCTTCCGCGACATGAGCTACACGACGCGCTTCATCGACGAGACGCCGGAGCTGACCACCGCCGTCAGCCGCCGCGACCGCGCGACGAAGCTCTTGAACTACATCGCCGACGTGACCGTGAACGGCCACCCGGAGACGCGCGGCCGCGCGCTTCCCGACCCGCAGGAAGCGAAGCCCGCCGTGCCGGTCTTCGACGCCGAGATCGCCGAGGGTACGAAGAACCGGCTCGACCGCGACGGGCCGGAGGCTTTCGCCAGATGGATGCGCGAGGAGCGTCGCGCGCTGGTCACCGACACGACAATGCGCGACGCGCATCAGTCGCTGCTTGCGACACGCATGCGCACGCACGACATCATCGCCGCGGCACCAGCCTGTGCTGCGGCGTTGCCTGAGCTCTTCTCGCTCGAATGCTGGGGCGGCGCGACCTTCGACGTAGCCATGCGGTTTCTGACCGAGGACCCCTGGGAGCGGCTCGCCCGCATCCGCGAGCGCGTACCGAACATCCTGCTTCAGATGCTGCTGCGCGGCGCGAACGGCGTCGGCTACACCAACTACCCGGACAATGTCGTCCGCTTCTTCGTCCGGCAGGCTGCGGAGAACGGCATCGATCTCTTCCGCGTCTTCGACTGCCTGAACTGGGTGGAGAATATGCGCGTCGCCATGGACGCGGTGCTTGAATCCGGAAAGCTCTGCGAGGCGGCGATCTGCTACACCGGCGACATCTTCGATCCGGCACGGCCGAAATACGACCTTGCCTATTATGTCGGCCTCGCCCGCGAGCTCGAGAAGGCCGGCGCCCATATCATCGCGGTCAAGGATATGGCCGGCGTGATGAAGCCGGCCGCCGCGCGCACGCTCTTCACCGCGCTCCGCCAGGAGATCGGCGCGCCCTTGCATTTCCATACTCACGACACGTCCGGCCTTTCCGCCGCGACCGTGCTTGCCGCGATCGAAGCCGGCGTCGACGCATTCGATGCGTCGATGGATTCGTTGTCCGGCCTGACCGCGCAGCCCTGCCTCGGGTCGCTCGTCGCAGCCCTCGATCAGGGCGAGCGGCGCACGGGACTCAGCGTTGACGCCGTCCGCCGTATCTCGCTTTATTGGGAGGCGGTGCGCTTCCAGTACCGCGCCTTTGAGAGCGACCTCCGCTCCGGCGCCTCGGAGGTCTATCTGCACGAAATGCCCGGCGGGCAGTTCACCAATCTGAAGGAGCAGGCGCGCTCGCTCGGGCTTGAGAGCCGCTGGCACGAAGTGGCGCGCGCTTATCACGAAGCAAATCTCATCTTCGGCGACATCATCAAGGTCACGCCGTCCTCGAAGGTGGTCGGCGACATGGCGCTGATGATGGTGACGCAGGAACTCTCCGCCGCCGACGTGCTCGACCCGGCGCGCGACATCGCCTTTCCCGATTCGGTCGTGCAGATGATGAAGGGCGAGCTCGGTCAGCCGCCCGGCGGCTGGCCGGAGGCGATCCAGCGGAAGGTGCTGAAGGGCGCCGAGCCGACCACCGTCAGGCCTGGCTCGCTCATTCCCCCGGCCGACCTCGACGCCGAGCGCACGGCGCTGACGGAACGGCTTGAGCGTACTCCGGCCGAATACGAGCTCGCCTCCCACCTCATGTATCCAAAGGTGTTCTCGGATTTCGCCGCGGTGCGCCGACAGTACGGCCCGACAGAGACCTTGCCGACGCCGATTTATTTCTATGGCCTGCCGGCGGGCGAGGAGACGGCGGTCGAGCTGGAAGAAGGAAAGACGCTCATCATCCGCTGCCAGGCGATCGGCGAGACGGACGAAGAAGGTCAGGTACGCGTCTTCTTCGAGCTGAACGGCCAGCCGCGCATCGCCAAGGTGCCGGACCGCGCGCATGGCGCCGGAGCGACGACGCGCCGAGCGAAGGCAGAGCCCGGCAACGCGGCACAGGTCGCCGCTCCGATGCCGGGCGTCGTCTCCGGCGTTTCGGTCGCGGCCGGCCAGAGGGTTGAGGCGGGCGACGTGCTTCTTTCGATCGAAGCCATGAAGATGGAGACGGCGCTTCACGCCGATCGCGACGGCGAGATCGCCGAGGTGCTGGTCAAGACCGGCGACCAGATCGACGCCAAGGACCTGCTTTTGACCTTCGCGGCCTGACGCCGCTCGGCGCAGCGGGTCGGGGCCCAGCCTATACCGCCAGATATTCGTGCCGGAGCTCGGCGTTCTCCAGCACCTCGTTCGCCGATCCCTGATAGGCGACGTTGCCCATGTCGAGAATGACGGCGCGGTCGGCAAGTTGTAGTGCCGCGATCGCGTTCTGCTCGACGATGATCGTGGTGATGCCAAGCTCCTTGATCTCCGCGACGATCTTCTCGATCTCGCGCACGATGACCGGAGCAAGCCCCTCGTAAGGCTCGTCGAGCAGCAGCAGCTTCAGGTCGCGCGCCAGCGCGCGGGCGACGGCCAGCATCTGCTGCTCGCCGCCGGAGAGCGTCGTTGCCTCCTGCCTGCGGCGCTCTGCGAGACGCGGAAAATGCTCGTAGATGCGCTCCAACGACCAGCCGAGCGGCTCTGCGACCTGCGAGAGGTGAAGGTTCTCCTCCACCGTCAGCCCGCCGATGATGCGGCGGTCCTCCGGCACGAGCTGAATTCCCTCCCGCGCCGCCTGATAGGCCTTAAGCGGATGGATCGGCTTGCCGCCGAGCATGATCTCTCCGCGCTTCAGGGCCGGTTCGTCGGTGCGCGCGATGGTGCGCAAGGTCGATGTCTTGCCGGCGCCGTTGCGGCCGAGAAGAGCGAGCACCTCGCCTTCCTTGACGTCGAACGACACGCCCTGAACGATGTAGCTCTCGCCGTAATAGGCGTGCAGGTCGCGGCAGGAGAAATAAGCGTCCGCCGCCGCTGCCGTCACCGGGGTCGCGTCGCCTGGCATTGACATGGCAATTGCCGCCGGAGCCACTTCAGCCATGAGCGTCATTGATGGGCGCCCCCAAGATAGGCTTCCTGCACGCTTGGATCGCCGCGCACCTCATCCGGCGAACCATCGGCAATAATCCGGCCTTGCGCAAGCACCGTCACACGGTCGGCGAGGCTGAAGACGACCAGCATGTCGTGCTCGATGATCACCTTCGTCATGCCGCGCGCCTTGATCTTCTGCAAGAGCTCGATCGTGCGGTTGGTGTCGAGCCGCGACATGCCGGCGGTCGGCTCGTCGAGCAGTAAAAGCCGCGGCGACTGAACCAGGCACATCGCCAGCTCAAGCCGACGCTTGTCGCCGCGCGAAAGGCTGCCCGCCTCGTGATGGAGCTGGTTATGCAGCCCCACGTCCTCGATCGTCGCCTCGGCCTTGTCGCGCAACTCGCCCTCGTGCGTCATCCCGCGCCAGGCGCGAATGCGGAACGCACCGTCGCGCTTGGCGATGGCGGGAATGACCACGTTGTCGAGCACCGAGAGGTCGGGAAAGATCTCCGGCGTCTGGAAGACGCGCGAGACGCCCATCTGGTTGATCTGATGCGGAGTCTTGCCGGTCAGGATCTGCCCGTCGAACACCACCGTGCCGGAATCCGGCTTCAGACGGCCCACACAGATATTGAGGAGCGTCGACTTGCCGGCGCCGTTCGGGCCGATGATCGCGCGCGTCTTGCCCTCTTCGATCTCAAGGTCGATGTCGGAGAGCGCGTGCAGCCCGCCAAAACTCTTGAACACGTCGGCGACGTGCAGAACGACGTTTCCGGGATGCGACGCGGTCATGCGCGTTACTCTGCCGGCTGCTCGGCCGATTGCTCGGCCGGGCCCATGGCGCCGGGCGTGCCGCGATTGAACAGGCGGCCGATGCGCTGCAGCCCCGCCATGATGCCGCCCGGCTGGAAGATGACGATCAGCATGAAGACGATGCCGAGCGTGAGCTGCCAGCCGCCGCCGACGAAGAGGCCCGCGATTGGCACCACGACGTCCTGCGCCGCCGACGGCAGGAATGAAAACACCTGGTGCAGCGTCTGGTCGTTGAAGGCGGAGAAGATGTGCTCGAAATATTTGATGATTCCGGCGCCGAGCAGCGGCCCGAGCAGCGTGCCGGAGCCGCCGAGAATCGTCATGAGCACGACCTCGCCGGACGCCGTCCACTGCATACGCTCCGCACCGGCCAGCGGATCGGTAACGACGAGGAGCGAGCCGGCGAGCCCCGCATACATCCCCGAAACCACGAACGCCGCCAGCGCGTAAGGCCGCGTGTTGAAGCCGACATAGCCCATGCGAGTCTGATTCGAGCGGATGGCGCGGAGCGTCATCCCGAAGGGTGAGCGGAAGATCCTGAGCGCGATGAAGAAGCCGATGATGAGCATGACGGCGGAGAGGTAAAAGCCGCCGTAACCGCTCAATTTCAGGCCGAACAATTCCGGCGTCGGCAGGCTTTCCGCCGGAGTCCACCCGAACGCCGCATCGATGACATGCGGGTCGCCGCGCACAACGCGTAGCCCGGTCTCGCCGTTGGTGATCGGCGTTAGCACCGAATAGGCGAGATTGTAGGACATCTGTGCGAAGGCAAGCGTCAGGATCGAGAAATAGATGCCGGCGCGGCGCAGGCTGATGAAACCGATGATGAGTGCGGCGAGCCCTGAGAGCAGCACCGCGAAGATGATCGCCGGCAGCGCGTTCATGGTCAGGAGCTTGAACGACCACATGGTGGCGTAAGAACCGACGCCAAGAAAAGCGGCATGGCCGAACGAGAGATAGCCGGTCAGCCCGAACAGGATGTTGAAGCCGATGGCGAAGATTCCATAGATCGCGAAGCGCTGCAGCAGGTCGGGATAGCCGGCGCCGATCGGCGCCAGCCAATAGGGCATGGTGAGCACGACCGCGATGAAGGCAAGCATCAGGATAGCGTCGCGGCGCGGTGAGCCCTCGCTCATTATCATCGCGTCAGACCTCCATCATTCCGGCGCGGCCGAGCAGTCCGCGCGGTCGCAGCAGCAGCACGACCACCGCCACGAGATAGATGATGATGTGGTCGATGCCGGGGAAGATCTCGCTTCACCTCGTTCATCGCCGCGAAGGATTGCAGGATGCCAAGCAGGAAGCCTGCGAGGATCGCGCCGGCAAGCGAACCCATGCCGCCGACCACGACCACGACGAACGACAGCACGAGGAAGTCCATGCCCATGTGATAATCGGGCGAGACGATCGGCGCGTACATGACGCCGGCGAGACCGGCCACGACTGCGGCGAGCCCGAAGACCACGGTGAAGCGGCGCTGGATGTTGACGCCGAGAAGCCCAACCGTCTCGCGGTCGCGCATGCCGGCGCGCACCACCATGCCGTAGGTGGTGAACTGCAGGAAGGCGAAGACGCCGGCGATGATGACTGCCGAGAAGGCAAAATAGATCAGCCGCCACCACGGATAGACGACGCCGGCGCCAAGCCCGAGCCAGGCGCCGACATCGGCGCTGCCAGCGAAGGCGGAGGGCGCAGAAACCGGCACCGGATTGGCGCCCCAGATCGCCTTGACGATCTCCTGCAGCACGATCGCAAGCCCGAAGGTCACCAGGATCTGCTCGGCGTGAGGTCGCCGGTAGAAGAACTGGATCAGACCGCGTTCCATCGCCAGCCCGATGAGCAGCATCACCGGCACGGCAAGGATGATGGACGAGCGGCACGGAATAATTGATGATCGTCTGGCCGAAGTCGCCAAACCAGGCGGTCAGGTAGGGGACTTCCTTATAGGCATCGAAGAAGGTGATTGCCGGGTCTTTGACCTTGGTCGACAGCGTCAGGAGGTTCTGGAAGGCGACGGCGCAGAAGCCGCCCAGCATGAAGAGCGCCCCGTGCGCGAAATTCACGACGCCGAGCGTCCCGAACACGAGCGTCAGCCCAAGCGCGATCAGCGCGTAAGCGCCTGCCCTTGTCGAGCCCATTCAGGAGTTGCAGGACGATCGAATCCAGCATTGCCCACCCCCCTTTAGGGGAACCAGTCTACACGATTGCCGGTGTTTGCAGCGAGCCCATCAAAATGGCCGGCCGCTCGTCGAAACGAGCGGCCGGCCGCAGCACTGGGAGGGGAGCTAGGCCGGCACGTAGGGGCCGAGCTCGGCCTTTCCGTCCGGGTTGAAGTCCGGGATGTTCGGGTCGTATTCGACCTTGGCGCGCGGCACCACCTGGACCACGTTCAAGAGATCGAACTGGTTCGATGGGTTCTCATTGCCCTGCACCACCAGTACGTCCTTCAGGCACTGGTGGTCCTCGGCGCGGTACTCGGTCGGCCCATTGCCCATGCCGTCGAACTTGAGGCCCTCCAGAGCCTTGATCACCTCCGGCGGATAGAAGGTGCCGGCGGTCTCGACCGCATTGGCGTAGAGCAAGGTCTGCACGTAGCAGGTCTGGGCGGCCTGCGAAGGCGGCGCGCCGTAGACCGAGCCGAACGATTTGGTGAAGCCCTGGGTGGCGTCGTCCGGAAGCTTGTAGTTCCAGTTGGACGTCCCGAGGATGCCCTTGATGGCGTCGCCGGCACCCTGCGCCATCAGCTCGGAGATGAGCGGCACCACGATCTCGAACTTCTTGCCGTTGACCATCTTGTCGCGCAGCCCGAACTGAACGGCCTGCGTCAGCGAATGGACCATGTCGCCGCCGTAATGGTTCAGGATGAGCACGTCGGCGCCGGAATTCAGGACCGGCGTGATGTACTGCGAGAAGTCCGGCGCTCCGACCGGCGTCAGTACCGTGGCAACCGTCTTCCAGCCCACCGCCTCGGTCGCGTCCTTGATCGACTTCTGCTGGGTCCAGCCCCAGGTGTAGTCGCTGGTCAGGTGATAGGCGACGCGGTCGGTCCCGTACTGGTCGGCGAGAACCGGCGCGATCGCCTGACCGGACATGTAGGCGTTGAAGAAGTGGCGGAAGCCGTAGCGGCGGCGGTCCTTGCCGGTCGTGTCGTTGGAGTGGGTGAGGCCGCACATGAAGATGATGCCGGCTTCCTGGCAAAGCGACTGCACCGCGACGGCGACGCCCGACGACGAGCCGCCGGAGATCATGATGACCCCGTCCTTCTCGATCATCTGCTTGGCGGAGGCGCGGGCCGCGTCGGACTTGGTCTGCGTGTCGCCTGAGACGAATTCGACCTTCTTGCCGAGGATGCCGTTCGCCTTCAGGGCCTTCGGCGTCATCGTGTTGAGCATGCCGCCGTCGCCCTCGCCGTTCAGGTGCTGGACGGCAAGCTGGAAGGCTTTCAGCTCATCCTTGCCCTCTTCGGAATAGGGGCCGGTCTGCGGCACGTTGAAGCCGAAGGTGACGCTTGAGCCCGACGTTTTTGCCGGGAAATTGCCGATCGGCATTTCGTCGGCGAAGGCGCCGCGGACAAAATGCATCGGCGCGGCGAGGACGAGCGAGGTCGCCGCCCCGGCCTTTAGGATTCGACGCCGGGTGACGGTCTTGTCAGTTATCTTCATGGAGTTCCTCCCGGGAGTTCTTCATCCAGCCGCCTATTCCCAGTCGGGCCAGCGGTCGGCTGCAAAGCAGCGCCGACAAGTGTAAAGTGATTGCGTAATTCTTTCCAGAAATGGTTGTCAGATAAGCGAAATCCTGTAAACTTGGTAAGTTACGGGAGACAGACTTGTGAAGGCTGTCAATCGCGCGTCGGCAAGGAAGCCGAGCCTGCAGCCCCCGGTTGGTCTGCGCCTTCGCCAGCGCCGCCGCGAACACGGCATCACGCAGGCGGCGCTCTCGGCCGAAGTGGGTATCTCGCCGAGCTATCTGAACCTGATCGAGCACGGCAGACGGGCTGTCGCCGGGAGCCTGCTCAACCGGCTGGCGGGGGCGCTTGGCCTCGACCTCGACGAGGTGACGGGCGCGGAGACCTTGCGCCTGGTCCAGGACCTCGCGGAGGTCGCCGCCGATCCGCTCCTGAGCGACCTCAAGCTGGACGGCGCCGCCGCGCAGGAGATCGTGGGGCGTTTCCCTGCCTGGAGCCGGGCGATCGTGCGGCTGCATCGCCAATATTACCGCGCCAGCATGCTGACGGAGACGCTTGCCGACCGGCTGGCGCACGATCCGAACCTGCTTGAGGCGAGCCACGCGCTCCTGACGCGCATGACGTCGATCCGCTCGTCATCGGAGATCCTGCGCGAGCACGCCGACATCAATCCGGCGCAGCGCGAACGGTTCGTCGCCCTGATCGCCGAGGAAAGCGGCAAGCTCGGCGACATCGCCACGGCGCTGTTCGAACGGCTGAGCGATTTCGGCGAGCACGCCCGCCCGGCAACGCCGGCCGAAGAGGTCGACGACTTCATCATCGACCGTCACAGCTATTTCGAGTCGCTCGAAGCCACCGCTACACGGCTGGCGGCGAGGATCGGGAGCGGCCCCTCCTCGCTCGGATCGGGCGCGGGCGAAGAGGCTATCGTCGCCTGGCTCAAGGCAAGCCATGCGATCCGGATCGAGACCAGAGAAATGCCGGAGGAAACCACGCGACATGGCGCCCTCGACGCCGTTGCGAGGATATTCCACATCCCGCTTGGAACACCGCAGGCGTCGCGCCGCTTCGCACTCGCGCGCCTCGCCATCTCGCTTGAGGCAGAGCCGGCCATAGCGGAGCTGGTGCGCGATCAGCGGCTGACCTCCGACGCCGCCCGGCGCCAGGCGACGAGCGCGCTGCAAAGCTATGGAGCCGGAGCGCTTCTCTTCTCCTATGACGCGTTCCGCACGGCGGCGGAGACGGTGCACTACGATCTCGACCGGCTCGGCGCGATATTCGGCGGCAGCCCGGAACAGATCTGCCACCGCCTGGTGACGCTCAGACGACCGGGCGCCGAGGGCATTCCCTTCGCATACCTGCGCGTCGACCCCGCCGGCAACATCTCCAAGCGCTTCAGCCTCCCGACTTTGCGCCTGCCCCGCTACGGCAGCGCCTGTGCGCTCTGGCCGGTCTATCGCACCAGCGCGACGCCGGACGCGCTGGTGACGCAGCGCATGCGGCTGCCGAATGGGCGGGAGTTCCTGCTCGTCGCGCGCCTGGTCGCGAAGTCTGCGGCGCGCTTTGGGGCTCCCGGGCGGCGCTACAGCATCATGATTGCCTGCGACGCCGCCCACGCCGCCCGCACCGTCTATGGCGACGCGCTGTGGAGCGGCGGCTCGCCGGTCCTCGAGGCCGGCATCAACTGCCATGTCTGCCCGCGCGGCGAATGCCCGCAGCGCGCCTTCCCCCGGATCGACGCCCCGCAAGAAGCGTGAAAGCTGCGCGAGAATTCGCTAAGCTCCCAACAACCACAAGCCGCACCAAGCCGGCAGGGAGGATGATGTGCGCCCTTTGGTGCTGATCGCCGAGGACGAGCCCTATATCGTCGAATGCCTGACCTTCCTGATCGAGCGGGCAGGCTTTGAGGTCGCGACCGCGGAGGACGGAGCGGCGGCGCTGGAGGCGGTCGGCACTCTCCGCCCCGCCGTCTTCGTGCTCGACATCATGCTGCCGAAGAAGAGCGGCATGGAGGTGCTGCGTGACGTGAAGGGCAACCCCCGTCTCCGCGACATGCCGGTCCTGGTGCTGACCGCCCGCGGTCAGGAGAACGACCGGCAGACGGCACTCAAGCTCGGCGCCGACGCCTTTGTCACCAAGCCCTTTTCCAATCGCGAGGTCGTCGACTGCATCTTGAAGCTCGCCAGCCTGGCGGCGAGCGCCAGGGCGGCGGAGGGGCTCAAGGCATGAACCGGCGCGGTATCGTCGAGCTTGCCTTCCTCCTCCCCTGGGTCGGGGCCTTCCTGCTTCTGCCGCCTGTCCTGATCATCCTCCATACCTGGTCGCGGGAAAGCGGCTTCCCGCTGCTCATCGTTTATCTCTATGTCGTCTGGCTCGCGCTCATCGTCGCGGGCCGCGTCGTGTCCAAACGGCTGGCGCGTCTCGACGACGCGGACCCACGTAGCGCGCCCGGCACGCTGGTCGGTGAGAGCGAAGGGCGCTGAGGGTCGCCCGTGCTCACGCCTGGCTTCGTTCTGACGATTGCGGGCTGTTACCTGCTCCTGCTCTTCGTGCTCGCCTTCGTCACCGACCGCATGGCCGCGAAGGGTCGTGCCAAGCTGATCAGCTCGCCGGTCGTCTACACCCTGTCGCTGACCGTCTACTGCACCTCCTGGACCTTCTTCGGCGCAGTCGGCTCGGCGGCGCGTAACGGCGCCGAGTTCGCCACCATCTATCTCGGGCCGACGCTGGTCTTCGTCGGCGCCTGGTTTCTTCTGAGAAAGCTGGTGCGGATCTCGAAGACCCACCGCATCACATCGATCGCCGACTTCATCTCCTCGCGCTACGGCAAGAGCACGCGGGTCGCCGCGATCGTGACTTTGATCGCGGTCGCCGGCACGACGCCTTATATCGCGCTGCAGCTCAAATCGGTGGCGACCAGCCTCGACACGCTGACCATCGGCCGCTCGCTGATCTCTGCCGACGCGACCGGGATCTTCGGCGACACGGCGTTCTGGGTGGCCGCATCGATGGCCGCCTTCGTCATCATCTTCGGCACGCGCAATATCGGCGCCGACGAGCGCCACCCGGGCGTCGTCGCGGCGATCGCGTTCGAAGTCGCTGGTCAAGCTCGCGGCGCTGATCGCCGTCGGGCTGCTGGTCGTGCTGGGGATCAAGGCGACGGGGTCGAACGGCCCGCTGTGGCTCGATCCGAGCCTCCGCCACACGCCGCCATTTTCCGGCAGCGACCCGGCGCGCTGGACGGCGACGCTGTTTCTCGCCGCGGCGGCGATCATCTGCCTGCCGCGGCAGTTTCAGGTGACGGTCGTCGAGGCGACCGACGAGCGGCATCTCAGGACCGCAGCCTGGCTCTTTCCGCTCTACATGTTCCTGATCAGCCTCTTCACCGTGCCGATCGCGGTGACCGGGCTCGGCGTTCTCGGATCAAGCGGCAATCCCGATCTCTACGTGCTTACCGTTCCGATGGAGACCGGCCACGAGATCATCGCGCTCGGCGCCTTCATCGGCGGCTTCTCCTCCGCGACCTCAATGGTGATCATGGCCTGCATCGCGCTGTCGATCATGATCTCCAACCACATCGTCATGCCGCTGCTTCTGAGGAGCCGCCGGCTGAAGCTGCACGAGAAGCGTGATCTGACCGGGCTGCTTCTTGCCGTGCGGCGCCTGTCGATCGTGCTCATCCTGACGCTCGGCTTCTTCTACTATCGCTTCGGCGCGCGCTCCGACGCATTGGCCGCGATCGGGCTCATCTCGTTCGCCGGCGCGGCACAGCTCCTCCCCGCAATGATCGGCGCCATATACTGGCGAAACGGCACCGAGCGGGGCGCCATCGCCGGGCTCGCTGTCGGCTTTGCGGTCTGGGCCTATACGCTGCTTCTGCCGAGCATCGCGCGCGTCAGCGGTGCGATGCCCGGATTTTTGACCGACGGTCCCTTCGGCCTCCACGTCCTGCGGCCGGAGGCGCTCTTCTATCTGGAAGGCTGGGATTCGCTGGTGCACGCGCTCTTCTGGAGCCTCACCTTCAACGTCGCAACCTATGTCTTCGTGTCGCTTTTCTCCGCTCAGAACCCGCTTGAGCGGCTGCAGAGCGCCTTGTTCGTCGATGCATTCGGCCGCTGGCCGCGCGAGGCTTCGCGCGCCTGGACGGGCGACATGGGGGTCGAAGACCTGATGGCGCTCGCGCGCCGTATCATCGGACCCGACCGCGCCTATCGCGTGTTTCGCGATTATGCCGCGAGCATGAAGCGTGACATCCACGAGCTCGTCGCCGACGCGGCGCTGATCTCGTTTGTCGAGCGCCAGCTTGCCGGCTCGATCGGCGCCGCCTCGGCGCGCGTCCTCGTGTCGCGCATCGCCGGCGGCGAGCGGATCAGCCTCGACGAGGTGATCACCATCCTCGACGAGACGCAGCAGGCCATCGAATACGGGCGCCAGCTTGAGCAGAAATCCTTCGAGCTCGAGGCGACCGCGGCGCAGCTCCGGAGCGCCAATGCGCGGCTCAAGCAGATCGACACAATGAAGGACGATTTCCTCTCGCGCGTCAGCCACGAGCTTCGAACGCCGATGACCTCGATTCGCTCCTTCGCGGAAGTGCTGCTTGAGCCGGACGCCTTGCCCGAGGACAAGCGCAACCGCTTCCTGAAGATCATCTTCGAGGAGAGCCAGCGCCTGACGCGCCTGCTCGACGAGATTCTCGATCTCCGCCGCATGGAAAGCGGCGAGGCGGCGCTCAGGCTCGCGCGTCTCGATCCGGCGGAGACCGTGCGCGAGGCGATCGCCGCGATATCGGGCTTTGCCTATCAGCGGGATGTGGCGCTTGAGGAGCGCGTGCCGAAAAGCCTGCCGAGCGTGCTTGCCGACGCCGACCGTCTGAAGCAGGTGATGATCAACCTCATCCATAACGCCATCAAGTTCAACGACAAGCCGAAGGGCCGCGTTGTCATTTCGGCGGAGCCGCGCGGCGATTGGGTCGTGCTTTCCGTCAGCGACAACGGGCCCGGCATACCGGCCGACGACCAGGCGGGGATCTTCGAGACGTTCTCGCGCCAGCGCTCCGGTCGCGAGGGAAGCGGCATCGGGCTGGCGATTTCGCGGCGGATCGTCGACGGGCATGGCGGCCGGATCGAGATGCGCTCAACGCTCGGCAAGGGAACCGTGTTCGAAGTCCGCCTGCCGGCTAGCGAAGCGGAAGCCGTGGAGCCGCGGCTGAAGGCGGCGCTGGTCTGAACCACGGCGGATCAGCGCAAGCCTTGCTTCGGCGCCGCAAGCGGCCGCTATTCCCCCGACAGCGAACGCATCGCTTGAAGCGCATAGCCCGGCAGGTTGAAGCGCGTGTAGACGCCGAAGTCGAAGTGCCACACCTGCCGGCTTCTTTCGCCGCTTCGCGCGCCGGCAATCTCGACCGCGCGTGCCAGCAACTCACGCGGATCCTGCGCGATCAGATAGTCGATGACGCCCTCCATCACGAGCGGGCCGGTGATGCGGTTTGCTTCGTGCGTAAGGATGGCGATGTCCCGCCAGCGGCCGCGCTCGCGGATCGCCCGCGCCAGGCCTTCGTTGCCGCCCGCCACGTTGTAGATGGCGTCGAGATCGGGATGCGCATCGAGCAGATCGAGCACGGCGTGATAGGTCTGTTCAGGCGAATCCTCGCCCTTCGCAATGTCGGCGACCTTCACCATCGGATAGTGGGCGCGAAGGCTTGCGATGCATCCGGTGGAGCACCTGCTCTATTTCTCAGGCGTTCTCATCCACTGGGCATCCTCTCGCATCCGGTGCACGCGCTTTTCCATCTGCTGCATGCCGGGCTTGGCGCAGTCGTCGGGCATGTCGGCTTCGACAAGGTGATCGTTGACGACGACTCTGCGCTCGATACCCACGCCTACACCCACTACCTTCACCACAGATATTTCGAGGTGAACTACGCCGACGGAATGATCCCGCTCGATCAGTGGTTCGGCACCTGGCACGACGGCACGAAGGACGCCGATCAGCGGATGAACGCGCGCCTGAAGGAGCGCGCGCGCCGGCTGGAGCAGCGCAAGCAGCGGGCCTGAGAGCGGTGGTTGCCGTCTGCCCCATCCAGCTTACCGAGCCGCGGCATCAGGGCAATGCGACGGAGCCCTTCAGGAACGTGTTGGCCTCGCCGCTGATGAAGACCTGACCATTGTCAAGGCGGCACCACAAGTCTCCGCCGCGCCACGAAAGCTGACGGCTGTGCAGGTCTTTGCGGCCGAGGCGCTCCGACCAATAGGGGACGATGATGCGGTGCGCGGTGCCGCAGACGGGATCCTCGGGCAGGCCGAGCTTGGGCGCGAAGACGCGGATGACGAGGTCGGACGCGGTTCCAGGAGCTGTGACGATCACCGTGCCCCGATCGAGGCTGGTGATCGCCTCCATGTCGGGCCGTATGGCGGCGACGCTGGCGGGACCATCGCAGATCGCAATGTAGCCGAACTCCGAATCCCAGGCTTCCTCGACCGTCACGCCACCGAGCGCTGCGGAGAGAGGGCCGGCCATGTCGACCGGCGCCGACTCCATCACTGGCCAGGGAACCGAGACGCGCCTGCCTTCCCGCGTGACGATGCGCTCCGTTCCGTCGGCGAGGATCAAGGTTGCCCGCCCGTCGCCTTCCCCGCTCGAGCAACACATGCGCCGCCGCGGCCATGGCGTGCCCGGCTCCCGCGTGCCGGCCGGTCGGAGAATGGAACAGAAGCTCCGCGCGATTCTCCCCGAGCGGTCGAAGCGACGACAGTACCGGACTCGCCGAGTTGTGCCGCGACGTGCTGCAGCACGTCGTCGGCGACGGGCCTGTCGACCGACAGGACGAACGCCGGATTGCCGTGAAACGGCTCCCTCGCAAACGTGACGACCTGGCGGACTTCAGCCTGCATGGTCAGAGCTTGGGCAACGGCTTGTAGGCCGTGACCTTCATCTCGATCATCACGTCGAACATGAACTTCATCGGGAAGATCGAGCGAACCGGAGGAGGGCCCGTGAAGTAGGTCTGGTAGATCTCGTTGAAGCGCGTGAAGTCGCGCGCGTCGCTGAGCCAGACCTGGCAGTCCACGACGTCGTCGAGCGTGCAATCGGCGACGGCGAGCGCCTTCTTGACGAAGCCGAAGGTCAAATGCACCTGCTCGTCGAACGGTACGTTCTTGTTGCCGCTGCCATCGTCGAGGATGTTTCCCTCCGCGTCGAACACGACGTCCTTCGGGTCGAATGTCCACGGGCCGTAGGCCGAGGTGAACACGAAGTCACCGGCGCGGACGGCCCTGCTGATCGGGACTTCCGGCTGGCCCGGGTACGCTCTCCTCGTCATCCGCCTCCCTCCAGCCGTCGGGCGGGCTCCCGATACCGGCCCCACCGCCCGCGTGCCTGCGACCACTGGCAGTGGCCTCGCGCAGCACGTCGGGGGACCCAAGATATGCCAGGCCCGATTCTTGGGTCAATAGCAGCGACCTTTGACACTCGAAGACCTCCATCGACGGACGCCGGCCCCACGATGTGCCGCGCAAGCCCAAGCATCAAAGTTCTGCTCGGAAAGCCGCATCTTCCGCGTTTTTCCTGGGTCAGCAGCCTTCTTCGTCGCGCTCATTTCACGCAGAGATAGCAGGAGATCGACGCCTCGTCGTCGGAAATTCGTGACAATAGGTGCTTTACTCAAAAACCTATTGACATTTCTCTGTCCGACTCCGCAATCTGACGCCATCGGATGGCTTTGCGTTTGCAGGCTTCCGGCGGGACTCCGCTGCGCGCGGACGTGCCAACTGGGCCCTGCTGGGTGGGCGCACCTCGACAGAACGTCGCGATGCTCCGTCTCGCGGAGACCGGAAAGCTTGAAGAGGAGCAGCATATCGTGAAGCCCCGTCTTCCCGCCTCCGGCCTCGCATGAATACTGCCGGCGCCACCGCTGCCGCGGGGTCCGCTGAGCCTCCGCGTCTTTCGATCCGCAATGTCGTCAAGACGTTTCCGGGCGTGCGCGCCGTCGACGACGTTTCGCTCGAGGTCAGGCGCGGTGAGGTCCACGCACTGATCGGCGAGAACGGCGCCGGCAAGTCGACGCTCATGCATCTCGTGGCCGGCGTCTATCAGCCCGACACCGGCGAGATCGCGCTCGACGGCCGCTCGATGAGCGGGCTGACCGAGCAGGATGCGGCGGAAGCCGGCATTGCCATGGTCTACCAGGAGCGCAGCCTGGTGGGGGCGTTGAGCGTGGCTGAGAACGTCTATGCTGGCCGTCAGCCCGTCAACGGGATCGGCGTGATCCGCCGCGCGCCGATGTACGAAAAGACGCGCCGCATCCTCGCCGATCTCGAGGTGGAGATCGACCCGCGCACACATGTCTCGCTGCTGTCTCCGGGCCAGCAGCAGATGGTGGAGATCGCCAAGGGTCTTTCGCACGACCTTAAGCTTCTGATCCTCGACGAGCCGACTTCGTCGCTGACCATCAACGAGGGCCGCCATCTCTTCCGCGTCATCAAGCGGCTCGCGGCGCAGGGCGTGTCAATCATCTACGTCTCGCACCGTATGGCCGAGGTCTTCGAGATCTCCGACCGCGTCACGGTGATGAAGGACGGGCGCGTCACCGGCGTGCGCGATACCGCATCGGTCACGCATGACGAGCTGATCTCGCTGATGGTCGGACGCGAGCTGTCCTTCGAGCCCGACCCGCGCCGCGCCCCCGCGGATGCGGGCGTGGCGCTCGAGGTCAAGGACCTCGTCGCCGATCCGGTGGTCTCGGCGTCCTTCTCGCTGCGCTATGGCGAGATTTTGTGCCTTGCCGGACTGCTCGGCGCCGGGCGCACCGAGGTCTGCGAGGCGATCTTCGGCGCGCGGCCGATCGAGTCCGGGACCGTGCTCGTCGACGGCCGCGAGCTGCGCCCGAAAAGCCCGAGCGATTCCATGGCGGCCGGCATCTCCATGCTGCCGGAGGACCGCAAGGAAAGCGGGCTCTTCATCGACTTTCCGATCGTCGCCAACGTCGCGGCCGCCAATCTCCCCGCCTACACCCATTCCGGCCTTCTATCGAGGTCGGAGATGCGGGCGGTCAGCCAGAAATATACCGACGAGCTGCAGCGATCGCGACGCCGAACATCGATCGCGTGGTGCGCAATCTCTCGGGCGGCAACCAGCAGAAGGTGCTGCTCGCCAAGTGGCTGGCGCGGCATCCGCGCATTCTGATCGTCGACGAGCCGACGCGCGGCGTCGATGTCGGCTCCAAGGCCGACATCTACCGCATCCTGCGCGACCTCGCGGCGAGCGGCATGGCCATCCTCGTGGTCTCCTCCGATCTGCCGGAGGTCCTCGCGCTCGCGCATCGGATCGTCGTCATGTCGGATGGCCGCGTCGCCGGCGAGCTCGACGCGTCGGACGCCACGGAGATCGGCATCCTCGAGCTCGCCGCCCCTAAAGACCGTCGTGAAAGAGCAGCATGAACCGTGACACTCCCCCCGCCGAGGGCGGCGCGACACCGCCCCGAGCGAGCCGACCGAGAGCCTCGCCGCCGAACGCCGCGGCAAGGAGCTCCTCGTTCTCATCGCGACGGAGCGGCAGTACCTGCTGATCGGCCTGATCATCGCGCTCCTGGCGCTGATGACGGTGCTTGAGCCGACCACCTTCATGCGCCCGGCGAACGCGGCCGTCGTGCTGCTCGACACCGCGCAGACCGGCATCCTCGCCTGCGGGATGATGGTGCTGATGATCAGTGGCATGTTCGATCTCTCGATCGGCGGCAACCTCGCCTTTTCCGGCATCATGGCCGGCCTCGCCGCCAAATACTGGGGCTTTCCGCCGATCCCGGCGTTTCTGGTCGGCTGCGGGTGGGGCGTGTTCCTCGGCGCCATCAACGGCGTGCTCGTCACCCGCTTCAAGATCAACGCGCTGATCGCGACGCTCGCGACGCTGTCGATCTATCGCGGCGGACTGCAGCTCGTCTCCGGCGCCGGCGTCACCAATATCGGCCACAACTTCACGATCTTCGGCCAGACGAACATCCTCGGCATCTATTCGCCGTTCTGGTTCATGGCCGTGATCGTCGTGCTCTTCATGTTCCTGGTCGGGCGGACCCGCTATTTCCGCCAAGCCTATTACATCGGCGGCAACGCCCGGGCGGCGAAGCTATCCGGCATCAACGTCGACCGAACCGTCTTCGGCTTCTTCGTGATCATGGGGCTGCTCTCGGGGCTCGCCGGCGCGCTCCTTGCGTCGCGTCTGAACACCGCCGTCGTGCTCGCCGGCCAGGGCGTCGAGCTGAAAGTCATCACCGCGGTGGTGCTCGGCGGCGCCAGCCTGTCCGGCGGCGTCGGAACGATCTTCGGCGCGTTCCTCGGCGTGCTTCTGATGGCGCTCCTGCAGAACGCCATGATCATCGCCGGCATCAACCCGTTCTGGCAGCTGATCGTGGTTGGTATCGTGCTTCTCATCAGCGTCGGGCTGGACCAGTTCGCGCGCGCCCGAATCCGCGCCTGAGGAAGACCGCGTGCGGCGCAAGGGCGTGTCGAAGAGTGCATGGGAGAGTAAATAAGGAGGGGTATCATGAGACGAACGGCAGTCTGCGCGACCGCGCTTGTCGCCCTCACGGCGATTTCGGTCGGCGCGCCGGCCCGCGCCGAGGGGCCTACCGGCCTGGACGTCCCGATCGGGGACGCGAGCCGCAGTGACCAGGAATATGTCTGGATCAGCAATGCCTCGAACCTGCCGCTCTTCGTCGAGCGGGTCTATCCGGGGCTTGAGTCGGCAAGAAAGGCGCTGAACGTCAAGGTCAGGATCGCCGGGCCGACCTCGGTCGATCTCGCCGCCTTCATCACCACGGTCGATGCCGAATGCACCCAGAACCCGGCCGGCGTGATCGTCGTCGGCGGCTGGGACGACGCCCTCGCCTCGGAAGTCGACAAGTGCATCGACAAGAAGGTCCCGACCATCGTCACCGACGGTGACCTGGCGATGTCGAAGCGCCTCACCTATCTCGGCACCGACTGGTACAATCTCGGCTACCAGCACGGGCTCTATCAGTGCCGCTACCACAAGGAAGCGGGACTGGAGACGGGTGAGATCGGCACCATCTCCTTCCTCGCCGCGAGCAACTTCATCGCGGCGCGCCAGGGTCTTCGCGATGCGCTCGCCAAGGAATGCCCGGGCGTGAAGGTGGTCGCCGACGAAGAGTCGGGCACCAACGTCGAACAGGTCGCTGCCAACACCGCGGCCATCATCCAGGGCCATCCGAACCTGACCGGCATGGTCGGCTTCGACTCCGAAGCCGGTCCCGGCATCGTGCGCGCCGTCACCGAGGCGGGCGAGGCCGGCAAGATCATCATCACCTCCAACGAGGCGGGCCGTGACTTCCTGAACACCATCAAGGACGGCACGGTGAAGATGATCAACATGGAGAAGTACGAGACGATGGATTTCTTCGGAATCCTTTATCTCTACACCTTCCATAACGACATCATCCGCAACCTCGGGATGGATCACTGGCTGCAGAACCCGCTGCCGGCAATCGGCGACTCCGGCCTGATCTTCATCACCCAGGACAACGTCGACACCATCCTCGCCGCGACCGATCCGGATTCGCCCAAGTCGGGGGCGACGGGGCTCGACGTCCCGATCGGCGACGCGAGCCGCAGTGACCAGGAGTACGTCTGGATCAGCAATGCCTCGAACCTGCCGCTCTTCGTCGAGCGGGTCTATCCGGGGCTTGAGTTCGGCAAGAAAGGCGCTGAACGTCAAGGTCAGGATCGCCGGGCCGACCTCGGTCGATCTCGCCGCCTTCATTACAACGGTCGATGCCGAATGCACCCAGAACCCGGCCGGCGTGATCGTCGTCGGCGGCTGGGACGACGCGCTTGCCTCAGAGGTCGACAAGTGCATCGACAAGAAGGTCCCGACCATCGTCACCGACGGTGACCTCGCAACGTCGAAGCGGCTGACCTACCTGGGCACGAACTGGTACAACCTCGGCTATCAGCACGGGCTCTATCAGTGCCGCTACCACAAGGAAGCGGGGCTGGAGACGGGTGAGATCGGCACCATCTCCTTCCTCGCGGCGAGCAACTTCATCGCGGCGCGCCAGGGATCTTCGCGATGCGCTCGCCAAGGAATGCCCGGGCGTGAAGGTGATCGCCGACGAAGAGTCGGGCACCAACGTCGAACAGGTGGCGTCCAACACCGCGGCCATCATCCAGGGCCATCCGAACCTGACCGGCATGGTCGGCTTCGACTCCGAAGCCGGTCCAGGCATCGTGCGCGCCGTCACCGAGGCGGGCGAGGCCGGCAAGATCATCATCACCTCCAACGAGGCGGGCCGTGACTTCCTGAACTCGATCAAGGACGGCACGGTGAAGATGATCAACATGGAGAAGTACGAGACGATGGACTTCTTCGGTGTGGCCTACCTCTACACCTTCCACAACGACATCATCCGCAACCTCGGGATGGATCATTGGCTGCAGAATCCGCTGCCGGCAATCGGCGACTCCGGCCTGATCTTCATCACCAACGATAATGTCGACACCATCCTCAAGGCCACGGAGGGCTTTGAATAACGACGGATCGGCCGTTATCGGTCATCCCGGCCGGGAGCGCGCTCGCGCCCCCGGCCCTGCTGCGCACCGGCGCGGCAAATGTCACGGCAAAGGACCGGCAGGATGACGCGAACTCTGACCCCGCCCGCTCCCGTCAGCCTCAAGGACTTCGACGCCATGTTCGAGGCGGTGAAGAACTGGGGCCGCTGGGGCCCCGACGACGAGCGCGGCACGCTGAACTACCTGACGCCGAAGATGATCGCCGAGGCGGCGGCGCTGGTGAAGAGCGGCCGTACCGTCTCGATGGCGATCCCGATCAACAAGGCGGCGGGTCCGGACAATCCCAACCCCGCCGTCCATCTGATGTCGCTGATGCACGACATTCCGATCAGCGCGAGCGGCCTGTCGTTCGGCATGTGCTATCTCGCGATGGCAAGCCACGGAGACTGCCACACCCATGTCGATGCGCTGAACCACGTCGCCTACAAGGGCAAGCTCTATAACGGCAAGCCGGCCGAGACGCTCACCTCGCGCGGCTCCGACTGGGGGAGCATCACGGCCTACGCCAACGGCATCGTCGGGCGCGGCGTGCTGCTCGACGCCGCCCGCCATCGCGGCGTCGATTGGCTGGAGCCGGGCGAAGCGGTGAATCGCGCCGAGCTCGAGGCGATCGAAAAGGCACAGGGCGTGCGTCTCGGCGAGGGCGACATCCTCGTCTTCCGCACCGGGCACCACGCGCGCCGCCTGGCGCTCGGTGCGTGGAACAACGAATATCCGCCGGTCGGCACCGGCAAGGCCGGCCTGCACGTGGACACGATCCCCTGGATGCACGAACGGAAGATCGCCGCCTTCCTGCCCGACGGGGACGGGGAGACCGTTCCGAGCAACGTCGAGGAGATGCCCTACCCCATCCACCCGCTGCAGCTCACCGCGATGGGCATGTGCATCTCCGACAGCCTCAATCTCGAGGACGTGGCAAACAGTCTGCGAGGAGGAAGGGCGGTGGGAATTCATGGTGGTCGGCCTGCCGCTGCGGCTTCCGGGCGCCACTGGCACGCCGTGGAACCCGATCGCGATTTTCTGACTGCGGCTCCGCCGCCGGTCCCGCCGATGCACTGATGGGAGATGACAATGCAACGCCGCTTCGAAGGTAAGGTCGCGCTGGTGACAGGCGCGATGACAGGCATAGGTCAGGCGACGGCCGTCAGGCTCGCCTCGGAAGGTGCTCTTGTCGGCGTCAATCAGAAGCCGGGCCTCGACCCGAGCGAGACGCTGAAGCGCGTGAAGGAGGCCGGCGGCGAGGCCTTTCCGGTTGTCGCCGACATGCGCGATCCGGCGGCCGTCACCGCCATGGTGAAGGAGGTCGCGGAACGCGGCGGGCGACTTGACTACATCGTCTCGAATGCCGCCATCAATCCCTTCATGCCCTGGGATGCCACCGCGATCGAGGACTTCGACGAGCTCTTCGAGACGAATGTGCGCGGCGCCTGGGTCGTCTGCACCGAGGGCGCGAAGCAGATGGTCGCCGAAGGCCATGGCGGCGCGATCGTCATGGTCAGCTCCATCTCCGCCCATGTCGGCGCGCCCGAGCAGGTCGCCTATTGCGGCACCAAGGGCGCGATCTCGATGCTCGGCAAGGCGCTCGGCTCGGTGCTCGGCGGGAAGGGCATCCGCGTCAATGTGGTGGAGCCGGGCGCAGTGGCGACGCCGATGAGCGCACCAATGCTCGATATGCCCGACATCATGAAATACTACCTGGACCGCATCGCGCTGCATCGCATTGCCGATCCGTCGGAACTGGCGGCGGCGATCGCGTTCTTCCTCTCCGACGACGCGAGCTACGTGACCTCCGCGACGCTGCTGGTCGACGCCGGCTTCATCGTCAATGCGGAGCTCTGACGCCCAGTATCGCCGGCGCTATTTCGGCAGCTTCTGCATCGCCTCTGCGGCAAGCGCCGCGTCGGGCGTCTGCACGAAGAGCAGCACGTCGCCGCGCACCACGACGTAGAGCGGGCCCTGCGTCAGTTCACCGGGGGCGCCGATGCGCGTGACCTCCCGGCCGCCGATCGTCTCCTCGGCGTTGGTGAGCGGCGTCGTGCTCGACGCCTGCATCACTGTCTTGAAGCCCGGCAAGAGCAGGGCCGGGTCGGCGTCCTTGATGCGCCAGGCTCCGACCTCGGCCTTGAGCTCGCCCTGCGCGTAGGCGCTCGCCAACGTGAAGTCGGCGCGGCTCTTGCCGAGGCCGGCGAGAAACACGTCGAAGGGGCCGCTGCTCGTGGAAAGGTCGGTGCCGGCCTGGCTCTCCACCGTCAGCGTGACGCCGCCGAGGATGGTCGGAAGCAGCGCTTCGAGGTCGGGGTCGGCGTGACGCAGCGTCCGCGCGACGGGGAGGACATGCGCACGCGAAATGCCGGCGCCACGCCGCAGCGAAGACGCGTCGGAGATTGACGCCGCCGCCAGAAGCAGCGCCGCCGTCAGAAAAGCCCGAAACATGAAAGAGGACATCGTCGTCACGCGTGCGTTGCCAAGGTCAGGCCCGTCATATCGACCGCCGGTTTCCGTCCGGATACCACGTCGGCCAGAAGCTGCGACGAGCCGCAGGCGAGCGTCCAGCCGAGATGCCCGTGCCCGCAGTTCAAGTAGAGGTTCTTGACCGGCGTCGCGCCGACATAGGGGCTGCCCGCCGACGGCATCGGCCGGAGGCCCGACCACACCTTCGCGTTCGCCTTGTCGTAGCACTTCGCGAATTGCGGGAAGACGCTGATCACGTTGTCGACGATCGCCTGCGCGCGGGCCGGGCTCGGCGTCGTGTCCCATCCGGTGAACTCGACCGACCCGGAGCAGCGGAAGCGGTTGCCGAGCCGGATCAATCCGAAGAGCCGCGTGTCGTCGATGATCGGAACCGTCGGCCCGTCCGGCCACGCCGCGTCGGGCACGGTCACCGTCACGCCTTTCGCCGGGTAGATGCTGACGCGGACGCCGAGCGGCCTGAGCAGCGCCGGCGCGAAGCTTGCGAGCGCCGCGACATAGGCGTCGCCCGTCACGCTGCCGCCGCTCGTCTCGACCGAGGTCACGCGGTCGCCGGAGCGGACGATCCGCCTGATCTCGGTGTTGAACCGGAATTTCACGCCGAGCTTTTCCGCGCAATGCTTGCGCAGGCCAACCGCGAATTTATGACAGTCGCCGTGCTCGTCCGGCGGTGCATAGATGCCGCCGACCAGCGTGTGCTCGATCGGCGCAAGCGCCGGCTCTATCTCCACGCAGCGCTTGGCGTCGACGGCTTCGAAGACCAGACCGAAGGGCCGCTGTCTCTCCGATTCCTCGACATTCTTGTCTAGCGCCTCGCGGCGCGTATAGATCTTCATGCTCCCCTTCTGCATGAGATCGTACTCGACCCCTGATTCTTCACGCACGGCGCTCATCAGCGACAGACTGTGATTGGCCAGCCTGAGGTTGATGCCGGCCGCGCGGCGGTAGCTTTCGAGCCCGCAATTGCGGATGAAATCCAGCCCCCATCGCCACATCGACGGCAGCGCCCGCATGCGCAGCAGCATCGGCGCGTTCTCCTTGCCGATCCACGACAGCACGGCGCGCGGCATGCCCGGGCGCGACCAGGGCTCCGCCTCGCTCGTATGGAGCACGCCGCCATTTGCGAAGCTCGTCTCCATCGCGGCTTCAGACTGCCGCTCGATCACCTCCACCTCATGCCCGGCCTTCGCCAGGAAGTAGGCGGTGGTCGTGCCGATGATCCCGCTTCCGAGAACGACTGTTTTCATGGCGTCACCCTAATAGCCCCGGGCTTCGATGGACCAGATATCGACGAGCTCGCCGCCGCGCATGACGTGGTAGCGGTCGTGCAGATTGACCGTCGGGTCGCAGTGCGGCACGACGAGCCCGATGATCGCGCCGAGCGGCGGACGGTTCGCGCCCGCCGTGACGCGGATTGCGCCGTGCTCGTCGCCCATGAACTGATAGGTAGCGCCGCTCGGCGCGCCGCTCACGATGAGCGCCGGCCCGTAGTCCGTCGACAGCGCCTTCGATCCGCAGTCGACGATTACGCGGTCGGGTTGCGCCACGCTGACGACGCGCGCGGCAATCGTCAGCGATGTCTTGAACGGCGAGCCGCCCGGCGCGATCTCCACCTCGCCATACTGCTTGTCCATGAAGATGTAGGAGCCCGCCTGAAGCTCGGTGAACGGCCCGTGCTCAAGGTCGAGATGGTGCGTGCCGGTGCCGCCGCCGGAGATGATCTCCGGCGGAAATCCGGCTTTCCCGAGCGCATCGAGGAACCGCGCGAGGTTCTCCCACTGCTCCGCCACCTTCGTGTGGCGCTCGGAAAGCGCCTTCACGTGCTGAAGGTGACCGTAATAGGCCTGGACGCCACGATAGCGAAGCTGCGGCAGCTCGGCGATGCGCCGCGCAAGCGCCACGGCCTCGCGCGGATCGACGACGCCGTCGCGGCCAAGCCCCATGTCGATGTCGATCAGAATGCCGATCGGCTTCTCGTGGCGCGCATGGGCCGCGAACGTCTCCACCCCTGTCAGGCTGTCGACGACGGCCATGAAGCGCTCCGCCTTGTCCGCCGCGGCGACGAGCCGTGCAGCCATCGAGGACGTAACGACCGGGGTGGTGACGAGGAGGCCGGAGAGCCCGGCGTCCGCCAGCACCTCCGCCTCGCGCACGCTGGCACAGCAAAGGCCGAGAGCGCCGGCGTCGAGCTGTTTCCGTCCGATCGCGCTCGACTTGTGTGTCTTGGCGTGCGGCCGCAGCGCCCGCCCGTGGCGCCTGGCGAGGTCGGACATGGTCGCGATGTTGGCCTCGAGGAGGTCGAGATCGATCATCAGCGCCGGCGTTGAAAGCTCGCGTTCGACCGTCTCGCTGTCACGGCCGATCAGATGGCGGTTCGGTCCAAACGGCGACATCATGTCGAAGCACCCTCCCCCTCGTCCAGCAGACGGATCGAAATGCTGCCGGACAGGCTCTGTCCGGGCGCGAGGACCGCGACCGCGTGGCCCGGAACGTTAAGCGCCGCGCGGTTGAAGCCGTCATTTGCGTTGGTGACCGGCTCGACGCAGATATAGGGGTAGTCCCAGGCGTCGTAGATCTGCAGCTTGCCGAAGACCGCGTCGGCCTCAAGCAGCGTCGTCGTCCCGTCCGGCGCGCGAAGCATCGCGCGGCCGTCCCATCCCTCGTAGCATCGGTCGAGCACGATGGCGCTCACGTCCTGTCCCTGGCGGAAATCGAGCCCCGGCTCGAACGGCCCGGCGCCAAGCCCCACCGCCTCCGGCGCATCGGCCGGCCACAGTCCGGTCGCGTCGAAGGTGAGCGTCGTCCCGGCCGCCTTGGGGAAATAGGGATGCAGGCCCATGCCCGCGGGCATCGGCCGGTGGTCGCGATTGGTGAGCGACAGGTGCGCGAAGAACCGACCGTCGTCGATGCCGTAGGTGATCTCCCCCCGCCACGCGAAAGGAAACGCCCCCTCCGCTACGACACAGTCGAGATGCAGGCGGATTTGCTGGCCGGTCTGCTCAACCACGTCCCAGCGGCGGATCCAGCCTTCGCCGTGGGTCGCGCTCGGCTCCGCCGGCACATTGCGCGCCAGCGGGTGAAAGCTGCCGCCATAGGCGAAGCCGTCGCCGAAGATCGGGCCGGAATAGGGCATCAGCGGAAAGGCCGCGAAGCCATAGGGAAAGGCGGATTTGAGCATCTCGTCGGAGGCCGGACGCAGCACGTCCCGGCCCCGGACCCTGAAGGCGCAAAGGCGCGCCCCGCATTCGGGCGCGACCACGACTTCGCCGATGGAGTCGCGCAAAGTGACCAGCGGGCCGGTGGGAGGAAGAGAGAACATCCAAAGGTGTCTACCGTTGCAATAGGACAATAAGTTGCTACCTATTGCCAGGCAAGAAGCTTCCTTGACGCGGGCTGCATCGCGAGCGAAAATCGCTATTCAAGAAGAGAAGTGCGCGCCGACTCAAGCCTATGGGAGCGGCGGCCGACAGGAGCGGAGGATGAGACCCGGAGAATCCATATTGCCCAAGGCACCGATCGTGCGGCGAAAACGGGCGCACGACGTTGCTGACGAACTCGGCAAGCTGATCGACGGCGGCGAGTTCCGCATCGGCGACCGGCTGCCGACTGAGAAGGATCTGATGCAGCGCTTCGGCGTCGGTCGGCCGGCGGTGCGCGAGGCGCTTTTCTTCCTCGAGCAGCAAGGGATGGTGGAGATCATCAACGGCGCGCGCGCGCGCGTCATACCGCCCTCGCCCGGACACCTGATCCAGCAGTTCACGCAGCTCTCAAAGCGTCTCTCCGCCGGGCCGGAGGGACAGCAGCGCGGCGAGCAGGCGCGGCTCGTGCTTGAGGCTGGCATTTCCTGGCTGGCCGCGACCGTTGCCGCCGAGGAGGATATCGAGCAGCTGAAAGCCGCCCTCGACGCCAACGTCGCCGCCGTCGGCGATCGCGTCGAATTCATCCGCACCGATGTCGCCTTCCACTACGAGATCGCCGTGATCACGCGCAATCCGATCTTCACGATGGTCCACGAGGCGGTCGTCGACTGGCTCGTCGACCAGCGCACCACCACCTATCACATGCCCGACGCCGACGCGCTTTCGGTTCGCGACCACACCGCAATCTACGAAGCGATCGCCGCGCGCAATCCGGCGCGCGCCTTCCACGAGATGGCGAGCCACATCCAGCTCATCGGCCAGCTCTATCGCGAATCGAAGCGGCTCTCTTCGGAGATCCTGCGCGCGGTGACGCACGACGTGGCGCAGCGCTTCGAGCAGGAGAAGGCGGCGCGCTGGGCGACCTCCTTCGGCCGGCCCGAGCCTGTCGTCGAGAAGGTGACCGCCGGCTCCGAGCCCCAAGGAGAAAAGCCGCAAATGACGGTGCCGGCCGCCGCGCGAAAAGCGGCGACCGAACGCGCGAACAGCGGGTATTGGACTCGTGCGCTAGACGCGATCGCCGCTCTTCTTGTCGAAGACATGGACGAGGGCCGGATCGGCGGCGAGCTTGACCTTCTCGCCGGGCCGAAGCGGCAGCCGCTCGCGCAGGACCGCAGTGATTTGCTGCCCGTCGATGCGCGCGAAAATCTGCACCTCCGCGCCGGTCGGCTCCACCACGACCACCTCCGCCTCCGTCCCCTCGTCGCTGACCGCGAGATGCTCCGGGCGGATGCCGTAGACGACCTGTTGCCCCTCCTGCGCCTGTGTGTCGCTCGGCAGCGGAAAGCGCCGGCCGCTCGCCGTCTCGAACCAGGCGCCCGAGTTCCTCACCACCTTGCCCTCCAGGAAATTCATCGCCGGCGAGCCGATGAAGCCCGCCACGAAAAGGTTCTGCGGCCGGTCGTAGAGGTCGAGCGGCGCCCCGATCTGCTCCACCTCCCCGTCATGCATGACCACGATCTTGTCGGCCATGGTCATCGCCTCGATCTGGTCGTGCGTCACGTAGACCGTGGTCGTGCCGAGCCGCTGATGCAGCTCCTTGATCTCGGTGCGCATCGCGACGCGCAGCTTGGCGTCGAGGTTGGAGAGCGGCTCGTCGAACAGGAACACCTGCGGATCGCGCACGATGGCGCGGCCCATGGCGACGCGCTGCCGCTGGCCGCCGGAGAGCTGCCGCGGGTAGCGGTCGAGGAACTGGGTCAGACCGAGGATCTCCGCCGCCCGGTTGACTCGCTCCTGGATCACCCGCTTCTCGATCCGCCGGAGCTTCAGCGAGAAGCCCATATTGTCGGCGACCGTCATGTGCGGATAGAGCGCGTAGTTCTGGAACACCATGGCGATGTCGCGCTCTTTCGGCGGCACGTTGTTGACGACGCGCTCGCCGATCAGGATGTCGCCCCGCGAGATCTGCTCAAGCCCGGCGATCATTCTGAGCAGCGTCGACTTCCCACAGCCCGACGGGCCGACCAGGATGACGAACTCACCATCCGTGATGTCGACATTCACGCCGTGGATCACCTCCACCGAGCCAAACGATTTGCGGATGTCGCGAAGTGCAACGGGTGCCATGAGGGCTATCTTCCTCCGATTTGCACGAGCTTTGCCGCATGATGCGGCTCGTGTTGGTGTGCTTCTCAAGCCGGATGATGGCATGCGCACATTCGCCTGCCAACCATCCCCGCGCAAGATCGCCCCGCCGCGCGGCCGCCGTGGCGCCGAATGCTATCGGGCCTGCTAAGCTGGCGGCGAGAGACTGAAACAGCGCCGATCGATCATGAGCACCATCGTCTATCTTACTAACATCGAGTTTGGGCCGGGGAGCCTCGCGATGCTCTCCAAGGCGGTCGCGGATCTCGGCATCAGCCGGCCGCTTGTGGTCAGCGACAAGGGGCTCGCCGCCACCGGCCTGCTCGAGCGCGTGGCTTCGCTGCTTCCCGCCGCCGCGGCGCGCTTCCTCGACGTCCCGCCCAATCCGACCGAGGCGGCAGTGAGAGCTGGCGTTGAAGCCTATGTCGCCGCCGGCGCCGACGGGATCGTCGCGGTCGGCGGCGGCTCGCCGATCGACCTCGCCAAGGGCGTGGCACTCTTGACGACCCATGCGGCGCCGCTTGAGCACTATGCGGCGATCCTCGGCGGCGTTCCCCGCATCCGCGCCGACCTGGCGCCGGTCGTCGCCATCCCCACCACCGCCGGCACCGGCGCCGAGGTCGGGCGGGCTGCGCTCCTGACGCTTTCCGATGGCCGCAAGCTCGGCTTCATCAGCCCGAACCTGATCCCCAAGCGCGTCATCTGCGACCCGGAACTGACGCTCGGACTTCCTCCCGGCTTGACGGCCGCGACCGGTCTCGATGCAATGTCTCATTGCATCGAGACGCTCTTCTCACCGCGCTATAATCCGCCCGCCGAGGCGATCGCGCTCGACGGCGCCGGCAGGATTTGGCGGAACCTCGAGCGCGTCGTGACCGACGGTTCGGACCTCGACGCGCGAACCGAGATGATGATGGCGGCGCTCGAAGGCGGTCTCTCGTTTCAGAAAGGCCTCGGTGCCATCCATTCGCTGAGCCACGCGCTCGGCGGCCTGAGCGACCTGAAACTCCATCACGGCACGCTGAATGCCATTCTGCTGCCGCCGGTCGTGCGCTTCAACCGACCGCATGTCGGGGACAAGATGGCACGGCTTTGCGCCGCGATGGGCCTGCCGGCGTCAACCGATCTTGCCGCCGAACTCGAAGCCTTGAACCGAAGGATCGGCATTCCGCCTACGCTTTCGGCGCTCGGCGTGACGAAGGAGCTCTTTCCGCTCGTCGTCGAACGCGCGCTCGCCGACCACAGCCACGCGACCAACCCCGTCGCGCCGAGCGCCGAGGACTACGTGGCGATGCTGGAAAACGTCATGGCCTGACGCCGCGCACGCTATGCCCTCCGCGCGTCGGCGCCGCCCCGCAGGTCATCGCGTCCCCCAATACTTGTCGACGTAGCGCTGCATCTCGGTGCGCATGAAGCGCGAGCTGTCCTCGGCGCGCTCCTCCCAGGCAAAGACGCAAGCGGTCATGATGCCGTCGAATCCGACCTCGGCTAGCGTCCCGAAGAAATCGTCCCACGGCACTTCGCCCTGCCCGATGTCCAGGTGCTGGTGGACTCGGGCCGCCGAGCCCGGCGGGTTGACGATGTAGCGAAGACCGGAACTGGCCTTGTGGTTGAACGTATCGGCCACATGCACATGCGCAAGAACGTCGGCGCACTCGCGGATCATCGCCTTCACGTCGTCGCCGAAATAGAAGGTATGCGGCGAGCAATAGAGGAACTTCACCCGCGGCGAGTTGACCGTGCGGATGATGTCCACCGACGGCTGCAGCGTTTCGACCCAATCCTCCGGGTGCGGCTCGATATGAAGGTTGACGCCTTCCCTTTCGAGAATCGGCACCAGTTCCTCCATCGAGCGCCACCACGCATCCTCGCTGGCCTCGACCATGGAGCCGCCATGGCAGGAATAGCAGGTCCCCTTATCCGGGTGCGGGCCGCGCCCGAACTCGGAGTTCAGGGTATCGACCTCCATCTCGACCGCGATCTCGATGGCACGCTTCCAGTGACGCACCGCTGCCTGGCGCTCACTCTCATCGGAACTCGCCCAGCGGTACATGGGAAGCAGCGAGGCAATGCCCACCCCGCAGTCCTTGAGCGACGTCTTGAAGCTCTTGATGCGGCCGGGATAGACGCGCGGCGCCCTGAACCATTCGAAGAAGTCTCCGCGCGGGGAGAGCTCGATCCATTCGTAGCCAAGGCGCGCGGCGAGAGGGCCAAGCTCCTCCAACGGCAGGTGCCGGTGCATGTAGGGGTCAAGTGCAAGTCTCATCGAACGACCTCAGCTCTTTGCGAAGCGGCTCGATCTTAGCGGTCCGAGGTGCCGTCCGCCTCGACTCCGATCCGATCGGCGGCCTCCGGCAGAGGTAGCGGCACCGGGGCATGCATCAGCAGGGGAAGCGCGGTGCCGGTTCAAGCATCCCGGCACCGCGCCGGCCTTACTTCGTGGTCAGGTTGTAGTAGGTCACGTCCGAAGACGGACCCGCGACATAGCCCTGCACGTTGGACCGTTCCGCCAGCTGCGTCGTGGCCTGGAACATGATGATGTACGGGCCCTCGTCGAGGAGCTTCTTCTGCAAGTCGATGTAGTCCTGCTTGCGGGTGTCCTCGTCGCGCTCGCTGGCTGCCGCGGCCACCGCAGCGTTCATATCCTCGTCCTGCCAGGAGTTGCGCCACGCGAGCGGCTTCTGTGCAGCGTCGTCAGAATTGTCGTTGTTGGTGATGAAACCATCGGCGTTGGTGTGCGGGTCCATATAGTCCGGCCCCCAGTAGACCATCAGCGCCTGGTGCTGGCGCGCCCGGTACTTGGTCAGCATCGGCGCCATCTCGGCAGAGACGATGTTCACCTTGATGCCGCCCTGCGCGAAGGTCGACTGCACGGATTGGGCCATGTTGGTGAACGGCGCGAAGTTGGGCGCATCGAGGTCGAGCGAGAAGCCGTCGGGATAGCCGGCCTCCGACAGCAGCTGCTTCGCCTTGGCCGGATCGAACGTGTATGGATTTTCGTCGTAGGAGGCCCAGAACCCTGACGGCCAGAACGACTGGTGGACCTGGTCGGCGCCCTTGAGGAAAGAGTTCGCCATGCCGTCATAGTCAACGAGATAGCGGAGCGCCTGGCGCACCTTCGGGTCCTGCAGTTCCTTTGTCTTCTGGCTGAGGCCGATATAGTAGAGCAATGCCTGCGGCACTGCCGTGACAGTGATGTCCTTGTTGTCGCTAATGGCGGTGACCTGGTCGGGCGTGAGGTTGTCGGCGATGTCGACGTCGCCCTTTTCGAGCAGCAGCCGCTGGGCCGAGGGCTCCGGCACATGCCGGATGACGACCCGCTTCAGGTTGGCGACGCCGCCGCGATAATTCGGGTTGGCCTCGAGGACTACCGTGTCGCTGGGCGTCCACGACTTGACGACATAGGCGCCCGACCCGGCCGAGTTGGTCTTGAGCCAGCCGTTGCCCAGGTCGCCATTGTCATCATGCGTCATGACCACTTTCATGTCGACGACGGAGCCGACGCCTGACCCGAGCAGCGCATAGACGAGCGTCGGCGCATAATTGACGCTGATCGTCACCTGGAGCGTCGAGTCATCGGGTGCGGTCACCATCTGGTCGACATTGTCCGGTGTCCAGCCGAGCTGGGTGAGCAGGAAGACAGGGGTCTTCTGGAGCTTGATCACGCGCTGCAGTGAGAACGCCGCGTCGGCTGCCGTGATCGGGTTGCCCGAGGCGAACGTCATGCCGGGGCGGATCTTGAAGGTGAACGTCTTGCCGTCTTCGCTGACCGATACGCTTTCGGCGACACCGCCGACCAGCTTGGTGATGTCGGTCGGCTCGAACCGCATGATGCGGTCATAGGTGTTGGCGAGGATTTCAAGGCCCGACAGCTCGTAGGCCTGGGCCGGATCAAGCGAGATGAGGTCATCGATCTGCTTGGCAATGACCAATGTATCGGCCGGCGTTGCAGCCCTCGCCAGGGGCGACAGCGCGACAAGCGCACCCGCCACCAAGGCGTACATCAGGCTTCTCCACATGAAGTTGCTCCCTGGATGATAATCTGCCGCGCGTTTGACCAAGGTGCCCGTGCGGCTGGGTTTTTCATCTGAGCCCTTTTAGCTTGCCATGGCAAGACGATGCAGGGCCGGATCAAGCCGGGGCGCGGGTGAAGCCGCGGCTCGCGGTAATCAGGTTTCGCGTGTAGTCGGCCATCACCTCGCCCGATCTGAGGTCGGCGGCGGTGATGACCTCGACCAGCCGCCCGAGCTGCATGATGGCGATGCGGTTGCAGAGATGCGCGACGACCGCGAGGTCGTGACTGACCAGGATACTGGTGAGGCTGTAGCTCTGCCGCAGCTTTCCCAGCAGGTTGAGGATCTCGGCCTGTACCGAGACGTCGAGGGCCGAGGTGGGTTCGTCGAGCAGCAGGATGGGCGGCCTGAGAATGAGGGCCCGTGCGAGCGCCACGCGCTGGCGCTGGCCGCCGGACAGCTGATGCGGATAGCGGAACCGGTGCATCGGCTGGAGGCCGACGTCGGCGATCGCGGTCGTCACCTTGTCGTTTATTCCTGCGACCCTATGGATCGCCAGCGGCTCGCGCAGGATGTCGTCCACGGTCTGGCGCGGGTGGAGCGAAGCGTAGGGGTCCTGGAAGACGAATTGCAACACCCGCCGGTCGGCGCGGCTGCGCCGTTTCGCCACCGGCCTGCCATTGACCTCGAGAACCGAGTTCGTGCAGGGGACAAGCCCGGCGATCGCCTTGAGGATCGTCGACTTGCCCGATCCGGACTCGCCGACGATGCCGAATGTTTCACCGACGGCAACCTCGAACGAGACGCCCTGCACGGCGCGAATTTGCCGGCCGCCACTGCCGAAGGTGACGCTCAGATCCTCGACCGCGATCAATCCAGCCATGCCGGGTCCCGCATGACGGTCGCAAGTTCGGCGCGCGGGGTGTCGAGCGACGGCGTCGCCGCGACCAGGGCGCGGGTGTAGGGGTGGCGGGCGTTCTGGAGATTGCGAGCCGCGCATTCCTCGACGATCCGGCCGCTATACATGATCAGGACCCGGTCGCAGAAGCTCGAGACCACCGTCAGGTTGTGACTGACGAGGATCAGGCTCATGCCGCGTTTGCGTACGAGGTCATCGAGGATGCGCAGGACTTCGTTCTGCACGGTCACGTCGAGAGCCGAGGTGGGTTCGTCGGCGATGAGGAGGTCCGGCTCGGCGATCAGCATCATGGCAATCATGACGCGCTGGCCCATGCCGCCGGAGAGCTGGTGCGGATAGAGGTGGTAGACCAGCTCGGGCTCGCGGATCTGGACCGCTTCGAGCATCGCCAACGTCCGCCTCTTGGCCTCCCGGCGGTTCACACCCAGATGCAGCAGGCAGGTCTCGCCGATCTGCCTGCCCACGGTCCTGACCGGGTTCAGCGAGTACTTCGGATCCTGCATCACCATCGACATGCGACGGCCGCGTAGGTCCTGCCAGTCACGCTCGGTGCAGGCGAGGAGGTTCTTGCCGTCGTAGGACATGGTCCTTGCGGTGACGATGCCGGGCCGCGGTACGAGGCCAAGCAGGGCGCGACCCATGGTGGTCTTCCCCGACCCGGATTCCCCGACGATCCCGAGCCGTTCCTGGCCGAGCGTGAAGGAGGCGTTGCGGACGGCGCGCGTCACCCCCGTCCGCCCGAGGAAGGTCACGTCAAGGTCATCGACGATGAGCAGGGGTTCGCTCATGCGGACTTCGGGTCGAAGACGTCGCGCAGGCCGTCGCCGAAGAGATTGAAGCCGAGGCTGACGACGAAGATGGCGAGGCCTGGGATGGTCGCGACCCACCACTGGTCGAGGATGACGTCGCGGCCGGACGAAACCATCGCGCCCCATTCGGCGGTCGGCGGCTGCGCCCCGAGGCCGAGGAAGCCGAGTCCCGCCGCGGTCAGGATGATCCCGGCCATGTCGAGGGTCAGCCGCACGATGACCGACGAGAGGCAGAGCGGCACGATGTGTCGGAAAAGAATGCGCCAGGTCGAGGCGCCCTCGAGAACCACCGCCTGGATGAAATCGGCCCGGGCGATGGCCAGCGTCTCCGACCGAGCGATGCGGGCATAGGGGGGCCAGGAGGTGAGCGAGATCGCGATCACGGCATTGTCGATGCCCGGCCCGAGCGCGGCGGCGAAGGCAAGCGCCAGTACAAGTCGCGGGAACGCCATGAAGATATCGGTGATGCGCATCAGGACGGCATCGACCCAGCCGCCGAGGTATCCGGCAACCGTGCCCATCGCGAGGCCGATCGGCACCACGATGACCGAGACGAGGACGACGATCGACAGCGTGACCCGGGCGCCGTAGAGCGTTCGCGCGTAGATGTCGCGGCCGAGTTCGTCCGTTCCGAACCAGTGCGCCGGCGACGGCGGCGCCAGCCGCCCCGCCAGGTCCTGCTCGAGCGGCGATCTGCCCGTCGCGAACCAGGGCGCGAAGACCGCCGAGAGGACCAGCACCGCGATGATGATGAGTCCGAGAAGGGCGGTCGGATTGCCGACGATGGAGCGCACGCCGCGATAGCTGCTGCCCAGGATGGCCTGGCGCCGCGACGTCGGCGCCTCGCTCATCAGCCACTGTCCGAGGTTATCGCTCACGACGTCCTCAGCCGCGGGTCGACAAGTCGGTACAAGAGGTCCGACAGCAGATTGATGCCGATGAAGACGGTGCCGACAAGCACCGTTCCGCCGAGCACGGCGTTCATGTCGCTGTTGAACAGGGCGCGGGTGATGTAGAGGCCAAGCCCAGGCCAGGCAAAGACCGTTTCGGTGAGCACGGCGCCTTCGAGCAGCGAGGCGTAGCTCAGGCCGATCACTGTGATCAGCGGCACCATGATGTTCGGGAAAGCGTGGCGCCAGACGGCACGCCAGAAGGAGTTGCCCTTGATGCGCGCCGCGGTCACGTACTCCTGGCTCAACTGGTCGATCATGAAACTGCGGGTCATTCGCGCGATATAGGCGAGCGAATAGTAGCCAAGGATGCTGGCCGGCAGGATCAGGTGGCTGAAGGCATTGGCGAAGATTTCCCAGTTGCCATCAAGCGCTGAATCAATGAGCAAGACGCCGGTCCGCGGCGTGACCTCGCCCACATAGAAGACGTCGAGCCGGCCGGTCCCGGCCACCCAGCCGAGCTTGCCGTAAAAGACGAAGAGGCCCACGAGACCGAGCCAGAAGACCGGCACCGAATAGCCGAAGAGCCCGACGACCCGGATCACGTGGTCCGGCCAGCGACCCTTGCGGGCGCCGGCCATCACCCCGGCGGGGATCCCGACCAGCACGCCGATGATGGTAGCGATCGTTGCCAGCTCGAAGGTCGCGGGAAAGACGCGGAAGAGGTCGGTCAACACGGGGCGCGAGGTGAGGACGGACATGCCGAAATTGCCGCTCAGCAGGCGCTTCACGTAGATCAGGTACTGGACCAGCAGCGAATGGTCGAGGCCGAGCGCATGATAGGCTTGGTCGTAGGCCGCCTTGGTCGCCTTGTCGCCAACCACGGCGAGAACGGGATCGATCTTGGTCAGCCGGCTGATGAAGAAGGTGACGGCGGTGAGACCAAGGAAAGTGACTGCCAGGGTCACGAGGAACGAGCCGACGCGGCGGACGATCGTTGCAACGAGGTGCCCAAAACCCTGCCGCGCTACCGCCTCGGTGCTGGTCGCCTCCGCGCTCAACCGGTGCGCTCCCGATGCGTCTCGAACCGCAACGCGAGTGCGCAACAAAGTCGGGCGGGGATCGCCAGCCTGTCCTCCGCCCGATGGACGCGCTCCGCGGTGTAGTGGCCGGCGACGTCGAGGAGGTTGATCGTCGCGACGAGATCGCCCTCGAGAACGATCGGCAAGTTGACGACCGAGCCGCATCCCAACGAAGCTATGAGGGCGTGGTCTGGAAAGACCCGGGCGATGTCTTCGATGCTGTTCGCGACGAAGCAGCGTCGCTCGCCATGAACGATGTCGAACCATGCGTCGCGATGGATGGGCTTGGTGCCCGAGGCCGGATATTCTACAGGGCGGTTGCTGTAAGCGCGTCGGGCAAGGCCGGCGGTCATATCAACAAGCATTACTGTGAAGAGTCGGTGGCCGACCGCGGCCCTTGCCAAGTCCTCAAGGGCCCTCCAGCTCGACCCGGATTCTCGCGCTTGAGAAACCGCCCTAACGAATTTGCTTTCACTCGACGACATGTTCTGCTGCTTGCGCAAGGTTGAAGCGCGCTGACACTCAATCATTTCCAAGCGCAAGCCAAGTCCGACAGCGCCCCGAGTTGGGGAAGCCGATGATGTCCTGCGCGGCGCCGCCATTGTAGTCGATCTCCAAACGCGCTGTGTTTGTCTAAGTCACGCTGGCGCCGGCGGCTGCGCCGACTAGCCGGGTTGATCTTCGTGCGCTTCGACGCGGCGGCGTGTCCGGGCGTCTCGTGGGCTTTCTCCGAAGCGCGCGCGAAAGCTCCGCGCGAAAGCCGAGGCAGAGCTGAACCCCGTCTGCGCCGCGATTTCCGTCACGCTTCGATGACTGTCGAGAATAAGCCTTCGGCCGGCATTCAGCCGCAGCGTCGCATAATAGTCTCGAGGCGGCATCCCGACCGCCCGCAAGAACAGCGTCTCCAGCATCCGTTGCCCGATGCCTGCTTTGCGCGCGAGTTGCGGGATCGGCATCGGACGCTCGACGCGTTCTTCCATAAGGCGGATCGCGGCCGCGACACGCGGCTCGTCCCAGCCGAGCCTGCCAAGCGAGACCATCGGTTGCGGATCGCCGGCGGCTCTGAGCTCGTCGTAGATGAAGATGCTCGCCACATCGAGCGCCAGCGCATGTCCCTGGCGCGTGCGGATCAGGTGAAGCATCATGTCGAGTGCCGGCGAGGCGCCCCCGGTGGTGAAGCGCTCTCCGTCGATGACGTAACGATCCGACCGGACGTCGATCTCCGGGAAGCGGACGGCGAACTCCTCAAGATCCTCCCAATGCGTCGTCGCGCGGCGTCCATTCAGGAGTCCGGCCATGGCGAGCAGCAGCGATCCCAACTCGATGCCGCCGATCGGAATGCCGCGGCGTGCAACGCGGCGGAGCGCGGCAAGAAGCCGAGGCTGTGCGTGTATGGGAATGTTGAAGGCTGCGACGACGACGAGCGCGCCGCGCACGTCGTCCGGATCGAACTGAGCTTCGACCGGGATGGGCAGGCCGCCGGAAGTCGTGACCGGCTTTCCGTCGGGACTGAGAAGCCGCCGCCGATAAAGATCGCGGCCCGACGCACGGTTGGCGGCGCGCAGCGGCTCGATCGTCGAAGCGAGAGACAGAAGCGACACATCCGGCAGCACCAGAAAGTCGACGTCGAGAGGCTCCGAGGCGGGTGAAAAGATCGTCGTCATTGCGGTTTCAGTATCAATTGCTGCGAAAAATGTATCACATCCTGCGACATCCGGGCGCACTCTTCTGTGAGGGAGAACGCTGGAGGGGACCGTGGCTCTGTCCATGGCGCGCGAGGTGTTCATCACCTGCGCCGTCACCGGCGCCGGCGATACGACCGGGCGTTCCGACAAGGTTCCGATCACGCCGGCCGAGATCGCCGATGCCGCGATCGAAGCGGCAAAAGCCGGCGCTGCCGTCGCCCATATCCATGTGCGCGACCCGAAGACGGGCAAGGGCGCTCGCGATCCAAAGCTCTATCGCGAGGTGGTCGACCGCATCCGCTCGTCCGGCACCGATGTCGTGATCAACTTGACCGCCGGCATGGGCGGCGACCTGGTGCTCGGCTCCGCCGAAGCGCCGCTGCCGCTCGCCGCCGGCGCGACCGACATGGCGGGCGCCAGCGAACGGCTCGCGCATGTGAGCGAGCTCCTGCCGGAGATCTGCACGCTCGACTGCGGCACGATGAATTTCGGCGAGGGCGACTACGTGATGACGAACACGCCCGCCATGCTGAAAGCGATGGCCGGGCGTATCAAGGCGCTCGGCGTCCGGCCGGAGATCGAAATCTTCGACACCGGCCAGCTGGTGTTGGCGAAGTGGCTGTTCGAGCAGGGCCTGATCGAAGAGCCGGTGCTCCTGCAGCTCTGCATGGGGATTCCCTGGGGCGCGCCCGACGATATCGCCACGTTGATGGCGCTTGTCGGCGGCCTGCCGAGGGGCTGGATCTTCTCGGCCTTCTCGATCGGGCGGAACCAGCTTCCCTATGTGGCGATGGCGGTGCTCGCCGGCGGCAATGTCCGCGTCGGGCTGGAAGACAATCTTTGGCTCGGCAAAGGAGAGCTCGCGACGAACGGCGCACTCGTCGAGCGGGCCGCGCAGATCGCGACCGGCATGGGCGCACGCGTGCTTTCGGCCGACGAGGTCAGGACGAAACTCGGTCTCATCAAACGGGGCGGAAATGGCGGCTGATATCCGGCAGGCCGCGGTCATAGGCGGCGGCGTGATCGGCGCCGGCTGGGTGGCGCGCCTCCTGCAGAACGGCATCGACGTCGCCGTCTACGACCCAGACCCGGAAACGGAGCGCAAGGTCGGCGAGGTTGTCGCCAACGCCGACAGGGCGTTTGCCAAGCTCACTTATGCGCCTCCGGGGAAGCGGGGCGAGCTCCGATTTGCCGATTCAATCGAGGCAGCAGTTCGTGGCGTTGACCATGTGCAGGAGAGCGCCCCCGAACGGATCGAGCTGAAGCGGAAGCTGCTTGCCGAGATCGACCGCCACGCGCCTGCCGATGCCCTTGTTGCCTCGTCCACCTCGGGCTTGCTCCCGACTGACCTGCAGGCGTCGATGCGGCGCCCGGAACGGCTCGTCATCGCGCATCCGTTCAATCCCGTCTACCTGCTCCCGCTTGTGGAGATCGTCGCCGGGCGGCGAACGGCGCCGGCGACCGTCGCGCAAGCACAGGCTCTCTATGCGGCAATCGGCATGAAGCCGCTCGTCGTGCGCAAGGAAATCGACGCCTTCATCGGCGATCGGCTGCTTGAGGCACTCTGGCGCGAAGCGCTCTGGCTCGTCCGCGACGATGTCGCCACGGCGGAGGAGATCGACGACGTCATCCGCTTCTCCTTCGGCTTGCGCTGGGCGCAGATGGGCACCTTCATGACTTACCGCATCGCCGGCGGCGAAGCGGGCATGCGCCACTTCATGAACCAGTTCGGTCCGGCGCTGAAATGGCCGTGGACCAAGCTCATGGATGTCCCCGAATTCAACGGCGCGCTCGTCGACAAGATCGTGGCGCAGTCGGATGCTCAGGCGAACGGCTACTCGATCCGCGAGCTGGAGCGCATCCGCGACGACAATCTGATTGCCATCATGCAAGCGCTGCGCGCGCAGGATGGCGGCCGGGGTTGGGGTGCGGGCGCGCTTCTGAAGCAGCACGAGGAGCGCCTCCTTGAGATGGCTCACCAGGGCGCCGCCACGCGGGCTCACGACACCGCGAAGCCGCTCCGCCTGTTCGAAACGCGCGTCGCGCCCGAATGGATCGACTACAACGGACACATGACGGAGAGCCGCTATCTGCAGGTCTTCGCCGACAGCTCCGACGCGCTGCTTCTCTTCCTCGGCATCGACGAGGCCTATCATCGCCGGCGCGGGAGTTACTTCACCGTCGAGACGCATCTCATGCATCTGAAGGAGGTGAAAGCGCTCGAGCCGATCCACACAACGACGCAAATCCTTTCCGCCGACGACAAGCGGCTGCACGTCTTCCAGACGATGGTACACTCGCCAACAGGAGACGTGCTCGCCACTGCCGAGCAGATGCTGCTCCACGTCGACACTGAGGCAAAGAAGGCCGCTCCGGCCGAGCCGGCCGTGCTTGAGCGGCTGCACGCCCTTGCCGCCAAACATGCTGACCTCGAACGACCGCCGACGGCCGGACGCGCGGTGGGACAGAGGCAATGAGCGCGGCTGCCCCTCCAGTCGTCATGCCATGGCTTGACCATGGCATCCATTCCGTAGGCGTCGCGGAATGGATTGCCGGATCAAGTCCGGCAATGACGACAATCGTGGAACCGCATCGGCGGGAGGCGCCGCGATGAACTTCGGTCTCACGCCCGAGCAGGAGATGGTGGTCGCCACCGTCCGCGGCTTTGTCGAGACCGAGCTTTTCCCGCTCGAGGCGGAGGTCGAGCGCTGCAACGAAGTGCCGCGCGAAATCGGGCGCGCGATCCAGGACAAGGTCATCGCGCTCGGCTTCTACGCGCCGAACATGCCGGCCGAGCTCGGCGGCGGCGGGCTCGATGCACTCACCCTGACCCTGCTTGAGCGAGAGCTCGGCCACGCCTCGCTGGCGCTCGCCGCATATTGGGGTCGGCCCTCGAAGATCCTGCTTGCCTGCGTGGGCGAGCAGCGTGAGAAATACCTCTTTCCGAGCATTCGCGGCGAGAAGATCGACGCGCTTGCCATGACGGAGCCCGATGCCGGTTCCGATATCCGTTCGATGAAGTGCGCGGCCCGGCGCGACGGACCCGACTTCGTGCTAAACGGCACCAAGCATTTCATCAGCCACGCCGACGTAGCGGACTTCGTCATCGTATTTGCAGCGACGGGCGAGGAGAAGACGCAGCGCGGCATCAAGAAGCGCGTCACCGGCTTTCTGGTCGACCGAGAGACGCCCGGCTTCGAGATCCGGCCCGGTTACACGTCGCTCTCGCATCGGGGTTACCACAATTCTGTCCTGACCTTCGACGAATGCCGGCTCCCCGCGTCGCAGGTGCTCGGCGAGGTCGACCGCGGGCTCGATGCGATGAACGCTTGGCTCGCCGGCACGCGGCTCACGGTTGCCGCGATGTGCGTCGGGCGCGCCCGCCGGGCCTTCGACCTTTCGCTCGAATATGCCGCGACCAGGAAGCAGTTCGGTCAGGAGATCGGCCGCTTCCAGGGCGTCTCCTTCAAGCTCGCCGACATGGTGACCGAAATCGACGCCGCCGATTGGCTGACGCTCGCCGCCGCCTGGCGCCTCGACCAGGGACTGGAGGCGACCCGCGAGATATCCTCCGCCAAGCTCTACGCGAGCGAGATGCTCGCCCGGGTAACCGACGAGGCAATCCAGATCCACGGCGGCATGGGCCTGATGTCCGATCTGCCGCTCGAGCGTTTCTGGCGCGACGCGCGTGTCGAACGCATCTGGGACGGAACGTCGGAAATCCACCGCCACATCATCAGCCGCGACCTCTTGCGGCGGGTCGGTGCATGATGCGGAGCCTCGAGCGCCTCTTCCGTCCAAAGTCGATCGCGGTGTTCGGCGGCCGCGAGGCCGAGCGCGTCGTGCGAGAATGCGATCGGATGGGTTTTTCCGGCGCAATCTGGCCCGTGCACCCATCGCAGCGGGAGGTCGGCGGGAGGCGGTGCTTCCAATCGGTCGACGCTCTTCCAGCGGCGCCTGACGCCGCGTTCATAGGCGTAAACCGGGACTTGACCGTCGAGATCGTGCGCGCGCTGTCGGCGCGCAGCGCCGGCGGGGCAATCTGTTACGCGTCCGGCTTTCGCGAGGCGGAAAGCGGGGCGGCACTGCAACAGGCGCTCGTTCTTGCCGCCGGCGACATGCCGATCCTCGGCCCGAATTGCTACGGCTTCGTCAACTATCTCGATGGCGTGCCGCTTTGGCCGGATCACCATGGCGGGACGCCGGTTGACCGCGGCGTCGCCATCGTCACGCAGTCCTCCAATATCGCACTCAACATAACGATGCAGCGTCGCGGCCTGCCGATCGCCCTTGTGGCGTCCGCGGGTAACCAGGCGCAGACGAGCGTCGCGGATATCGCTGCCGCTTTTCTCGAAGACGAACGCGTCACGGCGGTCGGCCTGCATATCGAAGGGATCGCAGACGTCGCACAGTTCGAAGCGATGGCGAGCCGCGCCCGCGGTCTTGGCAAGCCCGTTCTGGCAGTGACGGCCGGCAGGTCGGCGGAGGGGCGCCGGGCCGCGTTCTCGCACACGGCGTCGATCACATCGTCCGACGCAGGGACCGCGGCATTCTTTGCCAGACTGGCGATACCGCGCCTCCGGTCCATTCCGGAAATGCTGGAGGCGCTGAAGCTCCTGCATGTCCACGGCGTCCCCGCTGGCCGCGACCTCTGTTCGATGAGCTGCTCCGGCGGCGATGCGGCGCTCATGGCGGATGCCGTCGTCGGTCGCGCCGTGCGGTTTCGGCCGCTTGGCGCCGAGGAGAAGGAGCGCGTTAAGGCGACGCTCAGCGATCTCGTCGCGGTCGAGAACCCGCTCGACTACCACACCTTCGTCTGGGGGCGAGAAGATGCGATGGCCGAGACGTTCTCGGCCATGATCGGCTGCGGCTTCGACCTCTCCATGCTCGTGCTCGATTTTCCGCGTGCCGATCGCTGCGAAGACGCCGACTACGAAGCCGCTACGCGGGCCATTCTCGTGGCAGCGCGGAGCACCCATCGGCCCGTCGCGGTTGTCGCTACGCTCCCCGAAAACATGCCGGAGGCGCGGGCGGCCGAATTCCTCGCGGCCGGCATTACCCCGCTTTGCGGGATCGACGAGGCGATCGCTGCCTTCGATGCCGCCGCCTCCATCGGCGAAAGCTGGCGGAAGCCGCAGCCTCAGCCGGTGCTCGCCGTGCAAGCGGCGGATGCGCCGTGTCGGACCATGTTCGAGGCGGAAGCGAAGGCGGCGCTTGCGGCGTTCGGACTGAGCTCTCCGCCGAGCCGCGTCGTGCAATCCGGATGCGCTGCCGTCGCCGCCGAGGCGGTCGGCTATCCGGTCGCCGTCAAGGCGCTCAACATCGCTCACAAGAGCGATAGAGGCGCGGTCAGGCTCAACCTCAAATCCGCCAACGAAGTGAAAGCCGCCGCCCAAGAACTCTCCGGACTCGGCGCCGGCTTGCTCATCGAAGCGATGGTGGTGGACGCCGTTGCCGAGCTGCTTCTCGGCGTCGTGCGCGATGGACAGTTCGGTCTCTTGATGACGATTGCCGCCGGCGGTGTGCTGACGGAGCTCTTCTGCGACGCGGTCACGTTCCTGCTGCCCGCGAGCGACGAAGACATGCGCGAGGCGGTCCTGTCGCTGAAGGCCGCCGCGCTGCTCAGCGGCTTTCGTGGCCGGCCGGCCGGCGACATCGACGCCGCGGTGGCCGCGGCCGTCGCCGTCGCCCGCTTCGCGGAGGCAAATGCCGCAACGCTCGAAGAGCTCGACGTCAATCCTCTCATGGTTCTTCCGCAGGGGAGAGGGGCCGTGGCGGCGGACGCATTGATCCGGGTGAGAGACGCATGAGCGCCGTCATCGAGACCCGCCGCGACGGCGGCATCCTGCTGGTGACGCTCAACCGTCCGCCGGCAAACGCCATCGACTATGCGACGAGCCGGGCGATGGGCGAGGCGTTCCAAGCGTTCCGGGACGATCCGGAGCTGCGCGTCGCAATCGTAACCGGCGCCGGAGAGAAGTTCTTTTCGGCCGGGTGGGATCTGAAAGCGGCGTCCGCCGGCGACCCGGTCGACGGATGGTACGGCGTCGGCGGCTTCGGCGGCATTCAGGAATTGCGCGACCTGAACAAGCCGGTGGTTGCCGCGGTGAACGGTATGGCGGTCGGCGGCGGCTTCGAGCTCGCGCTGTCCGCGGACCTGATACTCGCCGCAGAGCACGCCCGCTTTGCGCTTCCCGAGATCCGCGCCGGCACGCTGGCCGATGCGGCGACCGCGAAGCTTCCGAAGCGCATGCCGTATCACGTCGCCATGGACCTCCTGATGACCGGCCGCTGGATGGATGCCGCGGAAGCGCATGGATGGGGTCTGGTCAACGAGGTGCTTCGCGCGGACCGGCTCATCGACCGTGCGTTCGAGATCGCGCGGCAGCTTGCAAGCGGTCCACCGCTCGTCTTCGCGGCGATCAAGGAGGTCGCCCGTGCCGCCGAGGCGCAGGACTTCCAGACGATCATGAACAGAATCGCCCGCCGGCAGTTTCCGACGGTCGATGTCCTTTACGGCAGCGAGGATCAAAAGGAGGGAGCACGAGCCTTCGCTGAGAAGCGCGACCCGATGTGGAAAGGGCGGTGAGCTTGCGCGCGCTTGCTCCGCTCACGCCGCGATTGGTCGCAATCACACGGGGTCTCTTGTGGGCGGGCGAGTAACCTGTCGGCAGGGACTTGATGGTCGCCGAAAACGTGGAGGTGGCCGAACGCAAACACGGAGGGGATCATGTCTCGAGAACTAGAATATCTGGCGAGTGAATCGGTTCGCGGTCGCATCAGCCGACGCGCATTTCTCGGTCGTGCCGCCGCGCTTGGCATCGCGCTTCCCGTTGCATCGAAGCTTCTCTCGTCCACGGCCCTGGCGCAGGAGCCGCAGAAGGGCGGCGACCTCGTCTGCGGCCTGGTCGGCGGTGAATCGACGAACAGTCTCGATCCGGCGACGTGGCTCAGCCAGGTGCCGCAGATTTTTGGCAAGTGCTGGGGCGAGACGCTCGTCTACGCGGCGCCGGAGGATGGCTCGCCGGCGGCGATGCTGGCGGAATCCTGGGAACCGTCCGACGACGTGAAGGAATGGACCTTCAAGATCCGCAAGGGCGTGACGTTCCACAATGGCAAGACACTGACGCCCGACGATGTGGTGGCGACGCTGAAACGCCACTCCGATCCTGATGCGAAGTCAGGCGCCCTCGGCGTCGTCAAAGACATCACGGACATGAAGGTGGACGGCGACAACGTCGTGCTCACCCTGGCGAACGCTAACGCTGACCTGCCGCTGCTCCTGAGTGACTACCATCTGGTCATCCAGCCGGATGGGGGCCGCGACGCGCCCGACGCCGGCATCGGCACCGGGCCGTACATGGTGAAGGACAACGATCCGGGCGTCCGCCACTACGCCACCAAATACGCCGACCACTGGAACGACAAAGTCGGCTTCGTCGATTCCGTCGAGATCCTCGTGATGAACGACAACACGGCGCGCATGTCGGCGTTGCAGTCGGGTCAGGTCCATATCGTCAACCGCGTGGAGCCGAAGACGGTATCATTGCTGCAAGGCGCCGGCGGCGTGGTGATCGAACGGGTGCCGTCAAAAGGGCACTACGTGTTCATCATGCATTGCAACACGCCGCCCTTCGACAACAATGACCTCCGGATGGCGCTGAAACTCTCCATCGACCGCGAGGCGATGATCAAGACGATCCTGCAGGGCTATGCGACGGTCGGCAACGATTTCCCCATCTCAAAGTCGTATCGCTACTTCCCTGCCGACATCGAGCAGCGGCCTTACGATCCCGACGAAGCCAAGCACTACTACGAAAAATCGGGGCACTCCGGATCGATCCTGCTCAGAACCTCCGAGGTGGCGTTCCCGGGCGCGGTCGACGCAGCGACGCTCTATCAGCAACAGGCGGCGAAGGCCGGCATCCAGATCGAGGTGCAGCGCGAGCCGGGCGACGGCTACTGGGACAACGTGTGGAACAAGCAGCCCTTCTGCGCCTCCTACTGGGGCGGGCGGCCGACACAGGATTCCATGTATTCGACCGCCTACTACTCGAAGGCCGACTGGAACGACACGCGTTTCTTCAACCCGGACTTCGACAAGATGCTGCTTGCCGCACGCGGCGAGTTGGACGACGCCAAACGGGCGCAGATCTATCACGACATGGCGGTGCTGGTGCGCGACACGGGCGGGCTCATCCTGCCCATGTTCAACGACTTCATCGACGCGCATTCGGAGCAGGTCATGGGCTGGGTGGCCGACCCCAACCAGGAGACGTCGAACCTTTCCGCGCCGATCCGCGTCTGGCTCGCCTCGTAAGGCGGGGGAGGAAAGGCCATGGGGGGTCCGCTCCTCAAGATGATCGCCCAGCGCATCGCGCTGGGCGTGCTCCTGCTCTGGGCGGTGTCGGTGGTCATCTTCGCCGGCACCCAGATCCTGCCCGGCGACGTGGCGACCGCCATGCTCGGCCAGCAGGCGACACCCGAGGCGGTCGCCAACATACGCAACGAACTCGGCCTCAACCGGCCTGCCGTCGTGCGCTATTTCGACTGGCTTAGCCATGCCGTGCGGGGCGATTTCGGCAAGAGCTACACGAACCACCAGGACATCGCCAAAAGCATCGGCAAGCGGCTGGGCAATACATTGTTCCTCGCCTCGGCCGCCGCGGCGATCTCCGTGCCGCTCGCCATCGTGCTGGGTATTCTGGCAGTCCTCTATAGAAACACGCTCTTCGACCGCGTCCTCTCCATCGTGACGCTTTCGGCCGTCTCGCTCCCGGAGTTCTTCGCGGGCTATCTGCTCATCGTGCTCTTCGGGGTGAAGCTTCGCTGGCTTCCAAGCACTGCGACGATCCGTGATTCCATGAGCTTTGGCCAGCAACTTCATGCAATCGCGCTGCCGACGCTCACCCTCGTGCTTGTGGTGGTCGGCTACATGATGCGTATGACGCGCGCTGCCGTGCTCAACGTGCTCTCCTCCGCCTATATCGAGACTGCAGAGCTCAAGGGCATCTCGCCTTCGCGCATTATCTGGAAGCACGCGCTCCCGAACGCGCTCGCGCCGATCGTCAACGTCGTGGCGCTGAACCTAGCCTACCTGGTCGTCGGTGTCGTGGTGGTGGAGGTCATCTTCGTCTATCCGGGCATGGGCCAGTACATGGTGGACCATGTCGCCAAGCGCGACGTGCCGGTGGTGCAGGCCTGCGGGATGGTCTTCGCGTCAGTCTACATCATCTTGAACCTCATCGCCGATCTCGCCGCAGTGCTCGCCAATCCGCGGCTCAGGCATCCGAGGTAGATGATGTTCCGCCGCATGCCACTTTCGGCGATGATCGGGCTCTTCGGGGTCGGCTTCTATCTGTTCCTGGCGATCTTCGCGCCGTTGATCGCACCCCATCCGGTCTTCGAGGTCGTGGGGAATGTGTGGCAGCCACCTTCCTGGGCCTTTCTGCTCGGCACAGACAATATCGGTCGCGATCTTCTCTCGCGGCTGATCTGGGGCGCGCAGATCACGATCTTCATCGCCGCCGCGGCCACCCTTCTCTCCTTCGGGATCGGCGTGACACTCGGCTTCTTCGCGGCGATCATGCGCGGCTGGGTCGACCAGGTTCTGTCGCGTCTCATCGATCTTCTGATGGCGATTCCGACGCTGATCTTCGCGCTCGTCGTGCTCTCGGTGCTGCCGACCGACCTCTATGTGCTTATCCTGGTGATGGCGGTACTCGATTCCACGCGCGTCTTCCGCATCAGCCGAGCCGTGGCGGTCGATATCGCCGTCATGGACTTCGTGGAGGCGGCACGGCTCAGGGGCGAAGGCTGGGGCTGGATCATGGCACGCGAGATCCTGCCCAACGCGCTTTCGCCGCTGCTCGCGGAGCTCGGCCTGCGCTTTGCCTTCGCGGTGCTCTTCCTGTCGTCCCTCTCATTCCTCGGACTCGGCGTCCAGCCGCCCGCCGCCGACTGGGGCTCGATGGTGAAGGAGAACAAGGACGGGATCGTCTTCGGCATCTCCGCCGCACTCATTCCGGGCGCCGCGATCGCAACGCTCGCGATCTGTGTCAACCTCGTGGTGGACTGGGTGCTGAACCGCACGGCGAGCCTTAAGGGGGGACGTGGCGATGTCTGAGCACCTGCTCGAGGTGCGCGATCTGAAGATCGAGGCGACGATCCATCCGCCTGGCGAGCCCTCGCGCGACGTGACCATTGTCGACGGCGTCTCCTTTACGCTCGGCAAGGGGCACGTGCTCGGCCTGATCGGCGAGTCAGGTGCCGGCAAGTCGACGATCGGCCTCGCCGCACTCGCCTACGGGCGCGGCGGCTGCCGCATTGTCGGCGGGGAGGTGTATCTCGAGGGGATCGACATCCTAAAGCTCAGCCGGGCCGATGTTCGCGATATTCGCGGCGATCGCGTCTCCTACGTGGCGCAGTCGGCGGCCGCCGCCTTCAACCCGGCGCGCAAGATCGGCGACCAGGTCGTCGAGGCCGCGGTGCGGCACGGTCTGATGGCGCGCGGCGAAGCGCATCGCCGCGCCTTCGAGCTCTTTCGCATCCTTGGGCTTCCCTCGCCGGAGACGTTCGGTGATCGCTATCCGCACCAGGTTTCCGGCGGCCAGCTGCAGCGCGCCATGACGGCGATGGCGCTTTGCCCGAAGCCTGACCTGATCGTGTTCGATGAGCCGACTACGGCGCTCGATGTGACCACGCAGATCGACGTGCTTGCTGCCATCAAGCGCGCCATCGAGGAGACCGGCACCGCAGCGCTCTACATCACCCACGATCTCGCCGTCGTCGCGCAGGTCTCCGACGACATCATGGTGCTGCGCCACGGCAAGACGGTGGAATACGGATCGGTGCAGCAGATCATCGAAGCGCCGAAGGAGGATTATACGCGGCAGCTGGTCTCGATCCGCAAGACGCTGAAGCAGGCAGCGCCGGACCAATCGGCCGCGCTTTTGAAAGTCGAGCATGTCGATGCGTCGTACGGGAAGCTGCAGATCCTCCACGACGTGACGCTACATCTGCCGCCCGGACAGACGCTCGCCGTGGTCGGCGAGTCCGGGTCGGGAAAATCGACGCTGGCGCGGGTCGTCACAGGCCTGCTGCCGCCGAGCCGCGGCTCGGTGGAATTTGACGGCAAGACGCTCGCGCCGGCGCTCGCGAGTCGCAGCCGGGAAGAGCTGCGCACGCTGCAGATGATCTACCAGATGGCGGACGTTGCCATGAACCCGCGTCAGACGATCCGGCAGATCATCGGCAGGCCGCTGCAGTTCTATTTCGGCACACGCGGCAGAGAGAAGACGCGGCGCATCGAGGAACTGCTCGATCAGATTGAGATCAAACGCGACCTGATCGACCGCTACCCGGCGGAACTCTCCGGCGGCCAGAAACAACGCGTCTGCATCGCCCGCGCGCTTGCCGCCGGCCCCAAGCTGATCATCTGCGACGAGCCGACGTCCGCGCTCGATCCGCTCGTCGCCAACGGCATCTTGAAGCTGCTGACGAAGCTGCAGGCCGAAACCGGCGTGTCGTATCTCTTCATAACGCACGACATCGCGACCGTAAGAGCGATCGCCAATTCCATTGCGGTCATGTATCGCGGCCGCCTCGTTCGATTTGGCCCGAAGGACCAGGTCCTCACGCCGCCCTTCGACGACTACACGGACCTGCTCCTCTCCTCCGTCCCGGAGATGGAGATCGGCTGGCTGGAGAAGGTGCTGAGGACGCGGCGCATGGAGGGAGCCGGGAACTAGAGCGTCGTCCCTAGGGCCCGACCGGCAGGAGTCCCACTTCGTGCAGCCAAATTTCCTCATCGTCATGGTCGACCAACTGAACGGAACGTTCTTTCCCGACGGGCCGGCTGCGTTTCTCCACACGCCCAATCTCGCGCGCCTCGCCGAGCGCTCCGTCCGCTTCAACGCCAATTACTGCGCGAGCCCGCTCTGCGCGCCGTCGCGCGCCGCCTTCATGTCCGGGCAGCTTCCCTCCCGCACCGGAATCTACGACAACGCGGCCGAATTCCCTTCTGCGATCCCGACCTTCGCGCATTTTCTGCGGCGGCTCGGCTACCGGACTGTCCTCTCCGGCAAGATGCACTTCGTCGGTCCCGATCAGCTGCACGGTTTCGAGGAGCGTCTGACGACCGACATCTACCCGGCCGACTTCGGCTGGACGCCGGACTGGACCAAGCCCGGGGAGCGCGTCGACTGGTGGTACCACAATCTTGCATCGGTCACCGAGGCTGGCGTCGCAGAGATGACCAACCAGCTCGAATATGACGACGAGGTCGCGCATTTCGCCCGGCAGCGGATCTTCGATTTCGCGCGGAATGGCGACGGGCGCCCCTTCTGCCTCACCGTCAGCTTCACGCATCCGCACGATCCTTACGTCATGCGGAGGAAGTATTGGGATCTCTACGACGGAATCGACTTCCCGATGCCCGCTGCCGTGATCCCCTATGAGGATCAGGATGCGCATTCGCGTCGGATTCTTCGAATTCGTGCGACTGGCGGCGCTTCACGATCGGCGAGGAGCACGTGCGCGCGTCGCGCCGCGCCTACTTCGCTGCCGTCTCCTACCTCGACGAGATGCTTGGCGACCTCCTGGAGACATTAAAGACGTGCGGCTTCGCCGACGACACGGTTGTCTTTTTCACCTCCGATCACGGCGACATGCTTGGCGAGCGGGGCCTGTGGTTCAAGATGAACTTCTTCGAAGGAAGCGCGCGCGTGCCTTTGATGATGGCTGCGCCGGGAATTGGATCGCGCAGCGTCACCGATCCGACGAGCCTTCTTGACGTGCTGCCCACGCTGGTGGAGCTCACCGGCGGATCGATCGCCGACATTCCGACGCCGCTCGACGGAAAGAGCCTTTTGCCAATTGCGTCCGGCGCCATTGAAGCAGGGCGCCGGGTCGTTGCCGAATATGCCGCGGAGGCGGCGATCGCACCGATCGTCATGATTCGCGAGGACTCCTACAAATATATCCACGGTGAGTCCGATTCGCCGCTTCTCTTCGATCTTGCCGAGGATGCGAATGAGCGACGGAACCTTGCCCCCGAGGCGAGCCACGCGAAGCTCACGGATCGTTTCCGCGCTGCGGTCGCGGCGAGGTGGAACCTTGCCGCCTTCAACGGCGACGTCTTAGCGAGCCAGGCGAGGCGTCACATCGTCTATGAAGCGCTTCGAAACGGAAGTTATTTCCCGTGGGATTTCCAACCGCTGCAAAAGGCGTCGGAACGTTACATGCGCAATCACTTGGACCTCAATCGGCTTGAAGCATCGGCCCGGTTCCCGCCGGCAATTGACGCGGGCGATCTATGACGCGGACTTGAATGCCGCGCCGCTTCACATGCACCGCAGCCACTGCGGCGAGTTTTCAACAATATCGACCCGAAGCGGACGTCGCATCGATCCGCGAATCTGGCTATGCGCTGATTACCCCCACAATCGCTTCGACGCGATGGCGGCGCCGTCGCGGAGCGACTTGAGCTTGGCCCATACCACGTCCTCCGCGACCCACTCCCAGCCGGTGAAGGTGCCGAAGCCGCAATCGACGCCTGCGATCACGCGCTCCTTGTCGCCAAGCGCGTCGACCACTGCCTCTATGCGATTGGCAACCACTTGCGGGTGCTCGACGAAATTGCTCTTGGAATCGATCACGCCGGGGATGACGGCCATGTCCTTGGGCGGCTTGTTCGCCTTCAGCGCCGCGGTCTCGTGCTGACGGCGTGGGTTGGCGAACTCCAGGCCGATCGCGCCGACATTCGCCTGATAGATCGGCGGCAGCACCACCTCCATCGGCACGTCGTGGTTATGCGGTCCTTCCCAGTTACCCCAGCAAACATGCAGCCGCACGCGGTCGCGCGGAATGTCTGCAAGCGCCTTGTTCAGCGCCTCGACGTGCTTTTGCGTCTGTTCCGCGAACTCCGCGTCGGTCAAATCCTGATAAAGCAGCACCCGTTCCATGGCGAGATCGGGCGCGTCGACCTGCAGGACATAGCCGGCATCGACGACGGCTTTGTATTCCTTCGATATCTCGCGCGCGATCGCATCGAGATAAGCTTCATCGGAATCGTAATACGCGTTCAGCATGGTACACGCGATGATGCCGGGCGACGGTGCGTTCATGAACCACTCGGCGACGTGCGCGTTGGTTTTCTCCGCCTGGCGCTTCGAGCGGTCGATCTCTTTCTGCAGCTCGCCTTCGCCGTGGTAATGAATTTCGCTTATCGCTTCGGGCGCGTCGAACACTTTGCCGGTCTTCGGGATGCGCGCCAGCATTCGTTCGGTGAACTTCGGGAACTCGACGAATTCCTTGCCATATGGGCGGCTCGACTTGCCACCAAAGCCGCTCCAGCGTTGCGGCACGTAGGTCTGGAATCCGACCCGTCCCTGCTCGCCGTCATTGGCAATGTCGACACCGGCTTCGACCTCTTTTTCAATGATGTAGGCAACGCGTTCGTCGGCGACCGCGTCGATTTTCTTGCGATCAACTCTCTTGCCCTCTTCCTGGTCAATCAGCATCGAGCCGAGCGGCTCGCCGCGCGGCATACTTCCGGCATGGGTGGTGAGAATCCTATCCGTGCTGAGTTTCATTGAACGCCGCTCCCTGCAAATGTATCGCTTGTTGGAAGACCAATTTTTCCTAAACTATGGTATCGTGGTCGTTATAGCGGTACGTCGGTTCAATCAAAATCGAAAACAAAAACGGTCCCGACGACATCAATGGGAGGGACAGAATGGCATCAAAAATGCAACTTATCGGGGGCGCAGCCGCCGTGGCATTCGCTTGGCAAATGGCGGCGGCGACGCCGGCCAGCGCCCAGAACGCCTTCGCCAGCCTCGACATGGCGCCCGACAAGATCGGCGGCATCGAGGACATGCAGGACATCACCGCCTATTGCGGCACCAAGCCGATCAAGGTGGCCTATTCCGACGGCTGGGGCGGCAACTACTGGCGGCAGATCACGCGCCGCGAATTCGAGGATGAGGCGAAGAAGTGCCCGAACATCACCGAGGTCCGCTACACCGACGGCGAGTTCAAGGCCGAGAAGCAGATCGCCGACATCCAGGGGCTGATCGCCCAGCATTTCGACGTCATCATCGTGTTCGCCGACACCGGCGTCGCGCAGCTCAAGGTCATGCGGCAGGCGACCGAGGCGGGCATCGCCGTCGTTCCGTTCACCACCGGTGAAGCGCCGTTCGGCGAGATGGGCAAGGACTATCTCGTCCGCGTGACCGAGCGCCAGACCGAGCTCGGCAAGATGCTTGCGACATGGATGGTGAAGACGCTCGGCGGCAAGGGCAACGTCATCGTGCAGGGCGGCACGCCCGGCAATCCGATGACGGCGTCACAGGCCGTCGGCTGGCAGGAAGTCTTTGCCGCGAACCCGGGAATCAAAGTCCTTGAGGGGCCGGTCGACACCAACTGGGATCCGGCGCTGGCGCAGAAGGTGACCGCCGGAGAGATCGCCAAGTATCCTGAGATCGACGGCATGATGGCTGAGACCACCGGCCCGATCCGGGCGTTCCTCGCGGCCGGGCGTCCCATCCCGGCATGGGCGGGCCAGGACCTGAACGAGCTCTCCTGCCTGTGGCAGGACAATCACGCGGACAACCCGACCTTCAAGCTGGCGACCGCCAGCGCGCACACCTGGCTGGCACGCCTGGCGCTGCGCAAGGGGGTGGCCGCGGCCGAGGGCATGGACAACACCGAGCCGAGCCTCATCAACCTGCCGTTCTCCGAGGACAGCACGTCGGACGATCCCGCGCTCGCGGTCAAATGCGACAAGGACCTGCCGCCGACCGCGATCCCCTCAGCGATGGTTTCCGGTGCGGAGATGAAGGAGATCCTGTCCAAGTAATTCTGCTTCGGCGGCTGCTGCGATGATACCTAGAGGTGCGGTTGAACCGCAATCGGAGCGGCGGCGGCCGGAGCGCTCTTGGACGAGGCGCGAGTACAAGGGGCGAAAGAAGCCGCTTCACCGGCTGCTGATCGTGACGATTGCCACGGTTGTGCTGCTGGTGGGCGGCGGCGTTGTTGCGCCGAGCACCGTCTCGATCAGCGCGCTGCAACTGATGCTGCCGTTCTTCGCGGTCCTGGCGGTCGCGTCGATCGGCCAGCATCTGGTGATCCAGCAGCGCGGACTCGACCTGTCGGTCGCCGGCATCATGTCGTTTGCGGCAGTTATCGTTTCGGCACTGCCGAGTTCGGAGGCCGGCGTCCCCGAGACCCTGGCCTACGTTGCGCTCGCGCTGGCGATGGGACTTGGGGTCGGCGCGGTGAATGGCGCGCTGGTCGCGCTGCTCCGCGTCAACTCCCTGGTCACCACCATCGGCATGAATTCGCTGATGCTGGGCATCACCATGCACGTTACCAGGGGGTTCTCGCAACAGGCGCCGCCGCCGCTCAACAAGTTCGGCATCGGCAAGTTCCTCGAAGTCCCGTTGACCATCTACGTCTTGATTGTCATCGCCGCGATCGCGATTTTTCTGCTTGAGAAGACGACCCTCGGGCGGCGTTTCATCGCCACCAGCGTCAATCCGGATGCAGCGCTTACCGTGGGTATCCCGCTCGACGCATATCGCGTCGCGACCTACGCGCTTGCCGGCTTTTGTTATGCTGCGGCGGGCGTGCTCTTGGCGGGCTATGTGCTGTCGCCGACCGTCTTCAGCGGCATGCCCTACCTGCTGGCGACTGTCGCGGCGGTCGTGGTCGGCGGCAATCCCATCGGCGGCGGCTTGCGCGGCAGCGTCACCGCAACCATTGTCGGCGCGCTGCTCCTCACCTATCTCGGCCAGCTCGTGCTCGCCGTCGGCTTCGAGACGTCAGCCCAGAATATCGTTCAGGCTATCATCATCATCGCCAGCGTCGGCATTGTCGAAGTGGGCCGGCGCATTCGCTTCGAGTGGATACGCTTCAAATTCTGGGTCACCTCGCCCGATGTCGAGTTTCGGATTCGAACGACCTTCACGCGAACCATGACACGGCTCGGACTGTCGAAACTGCTGAACGTCGCGCCCGAGGTCAGGTGGCGCTGGCGCACCGCCTACCTTCGACTGAAGAAGCGGCTCGAAATCACAGAATGAGCGCCGGCAAGCGGAATCTACTGGGCGCCCCGGTCATGGGGATCGTGGGGGCGACCAAATACTACGGCCCGGTGGAGGCGCTGAAGGCCGTCAACCTCAACATCCGGCGCGGCCAGGTGCACGCCGTGGTGGGTGAGAACGGCGCGGGAAAATCCACGCTCATCGGCATTGCGGCCGGGGCTGTGCCACCCGACTTCGCGGTCATTCGCGTGGCCGGCAAGGAAATCAAGCGACCCAACGCCAAGAAACTGCACCGGGCCGGCGTGGCGGTGACCTTCCAGCACCCCGAGCTGGCCGAGGACATGACGGTCTTCGAAAATCTCCAGCTTGCGGCGCCTTCGCTCACCGGCGCTGCCGGCCGGGCGGAAGCCAAGCGGCTGCTTGCGGCCGTCGGATCCGAACAGCACGCCATGTCGCTCGACGTCCGGGTCCGCGATCTGACGCTGGCGCAATTTCACATCATCGAGATCGCCGGTGCGATCGCGTCGAAGCCCAAGGTGCTGTTTCTCGACGAGCCGACAGAGCCGTTCCAGCAAGCCGACATCGTCAAGCTTTTCGAGCTCATCAATCGGCTGCGCGAGGAAGACGTCGCCATCGTCTACGTCTCGCACCGGCTGCGCGAGATCGAACAGATCGCCGATCACATCACCGTGCTGCGCGACGGCAAGGTCATCGACAGCCGCCCGGCGGCGCGAATTACCACCGACCAGATCATCACCATGATCGCGGGCCGCCCGCTCGGACAGGTGTTTCCGGACAAGACAAAGGGCGCGGGCGAAATCGTCCTTGAGGTCGAGAATCTCGCGGGGCCCGGGTTTGCGAAGGTCAATTTTGCCGCGCATGGCGGCGAGATCGTCGGCGTGACCGGCGTCGAAGGCGAGGGGCAGCGCGAGTTCTTGCGCACCATCGCCGGGCTTGAACGGCGCACCGCCGGATCGGTGCGCATCAAGGGCAAAGCTGTGGAGGGCGACACCACCGCGGCGGCGCGGCGCGCCGGCATCGGGTTTGTCACCGACGACCGCCATGAGGAAGGCCTGTTTCTAACGCTCCGACTGCGCGAGAACATCGGTATCGGCGCGCTCGCCCGCATTGCCACGGCTGGCGTGATCCGCCGCAAGCGCGACCACGCCTTGACAAGGGACGTGATGGCGAGGCTCGGCATATATACCGGCTACCGCATCAAAGACTACGATGAGACGACGGCTGCGGAGCTGTCCGGCGGCAATCAGCAGAAGGCGCTGATCGGACGCGAAATCGCCGGTGGGCCCAAGGTTATTCTGATCGACGAGCCCACCAAGGGTGTCGATGTCGGCGCGCGTGCGGAAATTTACGAGCGCTTGCGCGAGCTCGCCGCCAGCGGCGTCGCCGTCGTGGTGTCGTCGTCCGACGGCATCGAGCTTGAGGGCCTGTGCGACCGCGTCGTTGTGTTCGCGCGCGGGCAGATCGTGAAAGAGCTTGAAGGCGATAGCCTCACCGACGAAGCGATCACCGAGGCGAACTTGACCGCCACGGTGGCGCGTGAAGGTGGCCCGGCCCGCGTCGGGAAAGGAGGAGACGAATCCTGGCGCCGCATCATGGCAGCCGACCGGTTTCCGGCGGCGGTGCTGAGCGTGCTGACCGCCATCGTGCTTCTCGGCACCAATTCGATCAACGAGTACTTCCTCTCACCTTTCAATATCGGGACGATGCTGACCTTCCTGGCGATCCTGGCTTTCATCTCGATCGCTCAATTGGGCACCATACTGGTGGGCCGGATCGACCTCTCGGTCGGCGCCTTGGCCGGATTCGTCGTCGTGCTCGCATCGTTCCTGATGCCCGACGGCGCGGGGCCAGGTCAGGCTCTGTGGGGCGCGGCGCTGATCTTGGCGATCACGGCCGGATTCGGCCTGTTTCAGGGCTGGCTGGTGACCTGGCTCAACATACCGGCGATCGTGGTGACGCTCGCCACGTTCATCGGCCTGCAAGGCATGTCGCTCGTCCTGCGGCCGCAGGCGGGCGGCGCGATCACGGATTACGTTTCCGACGTGACGCAATGGGGCTTCGCCGCGGTGCCTGCCTGTTTCATCGCGATCGTGGTCATCGTCGCGGTGTTCGAATTCGGCTTGTTCCGCACCGCGCTAGGACGGCGGCTGCGTGCCGTGGGGTCCAATCCGCTCGCCGCAACGCGCGTGGGCATCAGGGCAAATCGGCATATCCTGCTGGCCTTCATTCTGTCAGGGCTGCTGACGGGGATCGGCGGGCTGATTTTGGCCGGCCAGGTCGGCATCGGCTCGCCGGCGACCGGAATCGACTACACGCTGATGAGCATCACCGCCGTCGTGCTCGGGGGCACCAGAATTGCGGGCGGGCGCGGCTCGGTCCTCTCCGTCCTGATGGGCGCCGCCCTGGTGCAGTCGCTGTCGAGCGCGTCCTCCTTCATCGCCCAGGATTCCGCGATCCATTTGATGGTTTTGGGTGCAGTCACCCTGGTCGCCGCGACTTTCTTCAGCGTCGCGCGGAGAGAGCGAACCGGATAGCGGCCGCTCGGGATATCCAGGAGCGTCTCGACAAGGACCCGGCGAAGCTCAGCTTCAGCGCAATGGGCGCTAACTCACTGATCAAGGCAGCAAAATGCGGCACTATGTGATGTGAGGAGAGTGAGTGCTGGTGCGCATGCCGGACTCGGCTGCAGAGCAGTTGCCCATGCACCTCAGCGCGGCGATGTTGAGAGCGGGCGCTGGCGGCTGCACGCTGCACGGCGGCCCGTCGCCGGGCGCGCCGGTGGGTAACAGCCATGCTCTCAAGCACGGGCGGTACACTGCCCAAGCGATTCTTTGACGAGATTTCGGCACTATCCGGATGATGAGGACGTTGGCTGAGGAGTTGTGACCGTAGCCATAGGGGGAAATCATGTCCGTTGCCCCGACCCGCTCGGGGTCAGCTAAGAGTCGTGCCTCACGGCAATGACGACAGTGGGCGGCAGAAATATCTGGGTCAGGTTGACGCACTCAGATCGTACAGGCGGAACGCCCCTTCGCCCCTTGCTAGCGGAACCTGCCCTACGTAGTTGCAGACAAATTCGCCTTTGCTCTCAACAAGCAAAATGGCAGCAAATGCCTCGGTCACATAGACCCTCCCTGGTGGCGTGATGGGCTCGACGTGTGCCGCGCGCGAAATTGCGCGTCCGTAGTAGGTATGATGTGCTTGTATTGCGTCCCACCCCTCAATGGCCGGTCCATGGTGCAAGAGAAGGCGCATAGCCGGTGGCTCCGCGCGACCAAGCATTCGCCCGTCGATCTTTGACAGAGTTTCTTGTATCGAGAGGCAGATGCCTGCCGCTTCGTGAGCATCCGGCACGACCAGATGGATTGCGTCGCCCCATGTGCTCTTGAGCACGACGGCCCGCCCGCGCTCCGCGACGATATCGCCGATCGCGCGCGTCACCGTGTCCCAGAAGACCGTCACGTACTTTTCCGCCATGCGTGAGAAGCCTGGAAAATCGCCGAAAATCACTGCGTAGCAGGGGCGCGATGCGGCCGTGTCGGCACGCCGTGTGGCCTTGGCCTCGCCGCCAAGTGCAACGACCACCTGCCGCCGTTCCTTGTTGTTTGCCCAGGCGCGCGCCGACGCCGAGACCGGCTTGTCTCCTTCGGCATCGACAAGGACGACTTGCACCGCTTTGCCGTCGAGATTCTGCGCGCGTTGCAGCGAGAGCCCCATGGCGACCCTGCGCCGCATAGCCGGAGAGCGTCAGGTCGTCGGAATCCGGATCCTCTGCAATCGTGTCGAGCCGCCTCGCCTTGGCGCAGCATGCCGAAAACCGCGCCCGCCAGTCCTTCCCCACCCGCTTCAAGGCGAGCTCGGCGAAACTCTCTTGCGGTAGCGGCAAGGTGATGTTCAGCTCAGTCCCCGCCGCGAGCGCCGCTTCCGCCATCAAAATCTCGCCGGGCGTGCCGAGCGACCCGAAGAGCGAGTCGGGATTTATCTTCTTCAGCGCCGCTTCAATCCGCGCCCGCGCCTCCGCGAGCGCCGGACCGCTCCGATAGCGGCTCCAGGCCGACGCCGCCTCATCGCCGCAGAAATGGATGCTTGGCCGCGGCGCGAGCGGCGCGATGATCCGCTGGATTTCCGTCGGCGTCTTTCCCATCTCGGCGAGGATCCGCCTGAACTGCTTGCGCGTGCTCGCGTGGCTGCCCTCCTCGCCAAGCTTCCGCGCCGCCTTCAGGTCGACACGCGCGAGTTCGACGTTGCCGGCGAGAAGGTTGGCCTCGGCGCGGGTCGCAAGCGTCCAATAATCCGCCGCGCCAACAATCTCCGGGTCGTCAAGAATACGGACAGCGATGCCCGCCGCCTCTTCATGTTCGCCGCCGAGGAAGGTCAAACTGGCCAGGTTGATCGCTAGGTAGTACGACGGCATACGCTCATAGAGCCCGCCATAGATGCTGGCAGCCGTGAGAAGAGCCCTGGGTCTTTCCGGACCCGAGAGGTTGAGAGCGCGGTCCTTGGCTAATCGCGCCTCTAACGCGTGCGTGTCTAAGTTCTTGCCGAGTTCCCACGCCTTAAAATACTTATCCGCCATCTCGGTCGCGCCAGCACGACCGAGCGACAGGACCGCCATATGTTTCAAGTCCTCGTTGTCCGGGAAACGCTCAAGGTAGGCGGTCGCCCGGTCGAATGTAAGAAACAGTTCGCCTTCGCTGAGCAACCGGCGGACTTCCACAACGGCATCGCCAAGATCTCTTACTTCCCGCCGCGCTACCGCCGCTAAAGAGGCGCTGATGTACTCCGCTACGCCCGGGTCGAGGTCATCCTTGAAGTCCTTGGCAAGCTTTTCCACTTCGCTGAGTAATGCTCCGGCCTGCAGGAGATCGTCCTCGGACCGGCCGAGCTGATCCCACCGTTTCTCCATTACTTCGACGACGCCAAGCGTCGCGAGGTTTATCCGATCCTCCGCGAGGAGACGCTCGGCACGAGGCCAGTGTGTCAGCAGCGCTTCGTGAGCTAGTCTCAACTGAGGAGGTCTGCTCACATCCGATTGCTCGAGGACAAACAGGCGAGCCTTTACGAACGCCTCAGCGAGATTCCGCTCCGGGCTTCCAAGAGCAAACACGGACATGGGAACCGGTCGCGCTGTTGCCTGTCCTTCGTAGTTTTCGCGCACCAGACGTCTCAAAACTCGGCGGAGCGTTTGAGCGCGGTCACCCATTGCCTCAAGCGCGGAGAAAGTCTCTTCCGCTCGGCCACCGATCGCTCCTCGAAGTCCGCCCATTCGCTCGTAGTCCGACAACCTCATCAGATTTCGATCAACGTCGTGAGTTTCGAACAGTCGGTCGAGCGTGAAGGAAAGAAGCGGAAGAGCGCCCGGCAGGCTGGCTTGCTGGACGAGCTCTTCGATGAGGTCGAATTCGCCTGCTTTTTCGTAGGCGAGACCCGCCATCCGCGCGGGCTCTTCGACGATTTCCGCAACCTCGGCTTCCGAAGGCGCCGTAAGATCGAAAACGGCACCCCTGTCCTTGATATCCATGAATGTGCGCGAAGTCTGGGCAACCCCGTAGTAGTCTCCTCGGAGAGTCGCGACCACTACAATGCCGGGCGCCTCAACCAGTGCAGCCGTCAGTCGAAAGAATTGCTCACGCCGCTCCTCGCTGAGCAGACCGAATGCTTCTTCCAGCTGGTCTACAACTATGACGAGACCCGGCTGCAGCGCCGTTTCTGCGTGCTCAGTGCGCTGCAGATCCTCGGCCCAACGTCGCTGAGCACCAACCATGACACGCGCCGCTGCTGCCGGTTCGTTTGCCAACAGTCCTGCAAGGCTCTCGGCCTCATTGAAATCCCCCTGTTGCAGCTCGGCTAATCCACTCTGACTGTTGTCGGCATTGAGGAGCAGCTCGGCCAGCCCCCGAAAGGGGCGCCCCCCAAGAGAGCCAGGCCGGAAGGTGATCGACCGTGTGGCCTGTGCACCCGGGATGCCGCCAGGTCTCAGCAGGCGCGGCAGTAGCCCCGCTCTGACGAGCGAGGATTTCCCCGCTCCACTTGCGCCGAGAACCAGCAGGAACGCGGCGCCGCCGCCAGCGATCGAAGTGAGCAGCCGGGCGTGCGCTTTCCGGACCGCTCTGCGGCGTCCGAAGAAGACCGCCTCGTGTTTTGTCTCGTATACGTTCAGGCCGCGAAACGGCGACCCGTTGAGCGTTGTGTCCCATTCTAGTGGCTTCGCGCGCTGCGCGACCCAGCTCTCAAGGTCGCGTCGAAATGTGCTGACGAATTCGTGCTCGTCCGCATAGTTTCTGTATGCGGCGTAAAACTGGCCCTCCTCGGACCTGAACCACCGCGTGAAGAAGCCCTCAAGCGCGCGATATTGGGTTGCCTGGGTTTCCAACTCCGCGGGCGTTGACGGTGGCAGGTGGCCTTGCCGCCGATACACGAGGATGTCGGGTACCTCCGCTGCACGCGCGCGTTCCAGCGCAACTTCGAACTGGTACTCGCTCCCAGCTCGGGGCGTTCCGTCGGCGCGATTGTAGTTGGGACCAAGCTCAAGCCCGAGCCGGGACCAGAAGATGCAAATGACGAGATCAGATTCTGCCGGACTTACGATCTGATCCTGAAAGCTTGCGGCGGCTGTGTAGTGCTGGTTCTCCCATCGGATGAGATCGAAATGGATGCGCCCATCGTGGACTGCTTCGACACCCTGAAGAACGCGCTCCGCCGCCTCGCGCTCACCCAATACATCACTGGGTGACGAGAGGAAGAACTCGAAACGTCTGCGCGCTGTTTGAGCTGCCCATCTCTCAGCCCGACAACTCGATCGACGGCGGGACGATACCATGCGAGCCGAGTTCACGGATACAATTTGCAGCGTAAAGGCACCGTCGACAGGCCGGCGGGTATTTTTGCGACACAGCCGTTCAGCGGACGAAGCGCGCTTCTACAATCCGGCAAACGCTGGCTTCCGCCACTGATCGTTGGGGGTCGATACTATTGGCACCACTTGGAAGTCGACCTGAGGACATGCAAGCTCAATACGCCACACAAGCCGCATAGCGAGGAGCCGAAGCGGGTAATTAAGGAGGAAAATGCCGATGAAATGGCTCCTAATTGCAATGTTTGTGCACAACCCCGGTCTCGTTGATGCGCTTGGCCAGACTCTTCCGAACAGACAGTACCTGTCGACTGGCGAGGTATATACGGATCGTATGAAATGCGAGACGAAGGCCGGTGACTTGTCAGCTCTTGAGCAAAACGAAAAGACGATTGCAGTCTTGCCGGGCGTAGTCGTTTCTTACGCCTGCCTGCGTATCCAGTAGCTTCAGTACGCATTTGCGGGTGCTTGAGGCTTGGGTCGGATCCTCGCCTGTAGATTTAGGCGGCGCGTGGCGAGGGTCGGGATTAGCTTCCTCATCGAGGAAGCCCCGTCATTCGTCCACCGCGTTGCGACCTTGTTGCGATAACCAAGATGGATCGACCGCGACCACGCCTAATCTGCTCACGAATATGCGGAAACGCGACGAGGCACCAAGGATGCAACAGCCTTTGAAGGGTCGCCAGCTGACCTCTCGCCCCCCGCTTCTGCGCGCCGAAGTAATTTCTGGGATCCGCGTCCGCTTCATGCCCGCAGACAGATATCAACGAAAGGCATCGACAGAGTCCGGCTTGCGCCAGAATCGGACGAGACCTGCGCGGCTAGCCCGTGATCGCCCACAGGAACCGTGCGGCTCGGCTCGTGGCATTTACACTACGAGCCCGGAACGATTCTGAGGTCGCTGCCCTCGAGAAGGATCTGCCCTCCGTCAACGACGATGGTCGTGCCGGTGACATATTCAGCATCGTCCGACGCGAGAGGAGTATGGCATTCGGACACGCTCAACGCCCGCATCGACTTCGGAAAGGCGCCATCTGATCGTTACTCAGTTTGATAGGCGGCTGCTGAATTGCGCTTATGGAATGGTGGTCACTCACACTAGGCAATGCTTGGCACAACACGGTCCGAGGCGGAATGCGGCAGCGCAGTCCTGTCGCATCCGGCCGGCGACCCGACAACCCTGCTAGGAGAGAGCCGCGGCCGGGAGTTCTTTTGGTGCGCCTTGCTAGATCGGAACGGCATGAGCCGAGACCAGCCGCGAGCGGTCTTGCAGCGGAACGTCCGGCGCACCGGCGGATTCGAAAGGCTCGAACTCCTGTACGACAATACGCCGGCGATAGAGGCCGGAGAGGTACTGCGGATCGTCGATGCGCAGCTGTCCCTTCCAGTGGTAGCGCCAGGGCTCGACGGATTCTGCCTGTAGGCGGATGACCTCACTCAGCGTTCGCCAGCCGGCCGGGTCTTCCGGCAGGTCCTGCGGCATGAATTCGACGTGCGCGAGCACGACGCTCGTTCGATCGATGAACGAGCCGGAGCCTGAGTCTGCATAGCTGTAGCCACGCATCGCCAGACTCCAGGTCGCATCAGCGACTTTGCGAATCGTCACTGCGCGGCCAGGTGCCAGCGGGACGAAATCCGCATGGACGATCGAGGAGAGCTTGCAGTTCTCGATCGCGTGCTCCTGGTAACGCGCGACGGCTAGGCGCACTAGCGGCATGAACGCTCGCTGTGCGAGAAACTCGATATCGACGAACGGCAACTTGTGCTCTTCGCTGAACTGTACCTCGTGAACGACGAGGCCGACCGTTCCGCCGTCGAGCGGCCAACCGGACATCCGCTCGGCACCGCCCCAGACGTGCTCCATCTGCAGCGGTCCGGGCAGCGGAGCGGAGTCCCGAAGCGGATTCACACCCCATTCCGAGACGACACCCTGGAGAGCCTCCGGCAGGTCGGGCGTCGTTGCCACCACCAGCGCAAGTTTTTCGCCGATGCCCGAGGAGAACCAGCCCCGGTTCATGTACACGCGCAGACCTTCGCCCGACCTTTCCGCAGTGCGTTCACTATCGAGGTTATGCGTGTCTCCTCGCGATTCGCCGACACTAAACGTGGGTATGACGTAAGCAACGTCCGGCACCGCCGGCGGTGCCGTACCCGGAACGTGCAGGGTCACCGGCTCCGACCATAGTGTGACGTTGTCCACGTTTGCGGTGAGCGATTCCGGGTAGAATTCAACAAACCTCGATGTGGCCTGGGCGCGGTAGGTGACTTCACGATGCCGGGTGTCGCCGAAGTCGTGCGCGAGCGGCGAGCGCGCGGACTCCGGCATCTCAAGGGGATCCAGCGGTTTTCCGTCGTCCTCTCCGATGCGAACGCCGCCCGCATAGAGCTCGCCATTGGACGTGCGCCAGCCGTCGTCGGCCGGATCGTCTAGTGGGTCCTGCCATTCAGCGTACGCGTCAATTCGGCCGGTGCTCGGCCGGTCGAATTGCAAGGCGTCGTCAACCAGTACGGCGCTGGTCGAATCCGCCTGCCTCGGCAGGATCAGCGGACGGCCAAAGGCCGGCGTCATGAGCGGCCGCTGAGTGGCATAGACGATGGTCACCGCCCGCGATGGCGCAAGCAACGGCGCCTCGCCTTTGGCGGCCGCATCGGCCAGCTTCTGTCGGACCTTCTCGAAGGCCGCAGAGTCGCTGCCATGCCAGTCAGGGTGCGCGAATGCGATGACCGACATCCCATCGGCTTCAAGCTTCGCCGCAAGATGAACAGTCTGCACGCGACCTTTCGGAACCTCAAGGAAGACTTCGCGGTCGGAAACGCGCGCCTGCACCCGGTCCCGGCCCGGACGCACAACGAGCTGGCATGAGCGCGCCAGCTCGCGGCCCCTGGCGCTACGAGGTAAATCGTCGAAGCGCGGCATATCGATGTTTCCGCCGCCATCGGGCAGGGACAGCGTTGCCCGGCGGACGATGGGGTCGGGCAGGTACGGCGTATAGAACTCCTTGCCGGCTATCGCCTCGCGCACCTCGCCCTTCTCGTCATGTCCTACGTCCCCGCGATGCCCGCTGATCATCCGCCAGGAATCGCTCGCACTCAGGCCATCGAACACGCCATGCTTCTCTGCGATCCGCAGCGGCACTTCGGGCGGCGCTACGTGCAGCCTGAATTCATGCGTGCGGTACTCGCGGGATTCAGCGTCGCGCAGCACGATAACGTCGCCCGCCTCGCCGGGGCCGCGTGGCTGGGCCCGAAAGACGACCGGCGGCTTCGCGCTCTCCACCCGCAGACAGCACACCGGGTCGGTGACCGGCGACTCCGCCGGTCCCTTCGGCAGCTCGTCAGCCTCCTTGGCCGAAAGACTGTTGCCGGCAAGATCCACTTTTCGCAGCCGGAACCGATAGCAGCGCCCGAAGCGCTGAGGCTCGAGACTTCCGGCCGGCACTGCCAAGCGGACCGTGAGCGATGTCCCGCAGTCGGCTGTTGATTTCGCTATTGCCGTCGGTGCGATCGGGGCGGGGCACGACCAGGCTCCAGCCGTCCCATTCGAACATGTCTTCGGTCGTGCGCGGCTCTGCGGACAGGCGGCGCGGGTCGGCGAAGGCCGTGGGCTCGATAACGCCTTCGTCCTCGAGCGTTGTCGGGGTCGCCGGCCAGGACCAGTTACCCGCCCGATAGCTGACGGCGCGGCGACATAGCGAGCGCCACTCGCCGGAATCGGCATCCTGCACATCGACGCGATAGCCGCGCGTCACGTGCTCCGCGTAGAGAATCTCCTCGTCTTCGTCCGCACCCAGGACGCCGCCCCGGAGCCGGTCCCTGGTGGTCTGCAGCGACTGCTCCAGGCGGAACTGTTCGCGCATGGCGCTTTGCATGATTGACGGCTTGTCCGCATGCGTCAGACGCATGCCGCCCTGCAGCAACGCCGGCAACTCCGACGCGGTGTCGTCGCCGTCACCCTGTGCGCCGATCCTCGCCTGCTGGATCAATGCAAACGTCGCGTGCTCCAGCTTTTCTTGGACGATGGTCGTCTGCCGGCCACCGAGCTCATACAAGCCGCCGCCAACGCGCCGATCCCCGGCGGGCCGGAATACGCGGTAGTGGTCGCTTGTCACCGTATCGTATTCGATCATCGTCCAGAGGCTCGTCTGCACCGTGTCGTCGAAGGTCGCATTCTGCGGCACGACACGGATGCGAAAGGTCTGATGCACGACATCAAGCCCAAGTTGGCTCGCCGGCGCTTCGAGGTCGAGCACCAGCCCGAGTTGTCGCATCAGGAGAGGATGCGTGCCGGTTGCGGCGGCGATCTGGTGAAAATCCGGGCACGCGTTTGGCGCATTGCCCTTCGCCAGGGCCCGACCATTTTCGGGAAGCTCGTGAAACCGGGCAAACTCCTCAATCGGGTTCCGATCGCCGATCGCCGCCGACGCCTCGAGCCGGGCAGCGGGCAGGTTGAACGCACCGAGCTTCGGCGCCTCGGCGGCGATGCCGAGTTCCACCGCCAACGCTTGCGCGTACACGTCGCGGATCGACCGGACGACGGCGCCGGCATCGTAGGACTGAACCGCAAAGCCCTCGTTCCCCGCAGCGTTGGGCGCATCGAATGCCGCAACGCGCACGGTTTCATCAAAGATGCTTCGCCACGTCTCACTGTCCGGCGCGGTGTCGACTTCAGTCACCACTTTTGGCCGGGCTGTCACCGACGAAACGACACCCTCCCCGTCATGCATATGCACGAGAAATTCGATGCCCTCGGTTCCGAGCTCGCGCAGCGTTTTCGGCCAGTCGATGAATTCGGGAAACGCGGACAGCGGCGCGTCGTCGCCCATCACTTCCAGTCGTGGAGAGAGAAACACCGACACACGCGCCAGCCACTCACCGTTTCCGGCGCGGCGCATGCCGGCCGGCAATGCCGTCCACATCAGGGTCATCGCGCCCATGCTCAGGCCACCTTCGCAAAGGCCGCGCGATAGGCCGTCCACTCGGCTTCTGTCAGTTGATCGTCCTCGCCCGTGGGCAGTCGATCTTGGCGACCGCTGTTGTCGGCGATCTGGTGGGAAAAGCTGAAGCTCGCCTGAACGGTGAAGAAGCTGATCTGCACTCGTACGGTGAGCTCCGCGTAGAACGACCACACGTCGTTTGACCACGAGCCGATCGCGACCAGCATCAGGTGGATGTCCATGAACCAGAGCTTGGCCTGTCCGTTGAGTTTCAGGATCAGGTCCAACTGGTAGTGATCGCCGTCTTTTGACCAGTAGGTGAACGCCGCGGCGAGCGAGCTTTCGCAGGTCACTTTGCTGCCGCCGAGATTGAATTCCGTCTTGTTGACCGCACCGAGACTGAACTGGAAGCCGATAACGCCCTTCGGCGTGAAAGTCAGGTTGAGATGCGCGATGCCGCCCCAGGGGGCGGCCAGCAGAGTAAGCGGCTTGTCCAGGCTCGCAATGCCGATCGAGAAGACGTTGTCAGGAACCTTGGGTGGCGTCGATGGGCCGGTGGCCCGAGGCAGGAAATTGAGTCCGATACCGACAGTCGCTGTGACGTTGGACACCTCGAACTGCATCAGCTTGAATTTCGGAGCCTCGAACGGGCCGAGGCTCACATTGATATCCGCGCCGCCAGCGCCCGGTATCTTAGCTGGATAGGCCGTGGGCGCTTCGCCATTCGGCAGTTCCGGTAGGGGCGGCAGACTGGCTGCGGCCTCGATGACCTTCTTCAGGAAATTCAGCCCGCCGGTGGCATCGATTGTAGAGAGCTGGAATTCGATCTCCGCCGATACCGAGCGTTCGTTTTTCTTCTCGTCTGCATCGGCGGAGTCTTTGGCCGGCTCATCCGGCGTTTCCTTCGCCGTCTCTTTCTTTGGCGGCTTCGGCGGGCCGAGCTTGACGCTGATCTCCTCGAATCCGATGCTGAACTTGTCGGTCTCGCTGACGTTCAGAACGAGGGCGAACTTGGTGACCTTTGCGGAGGCGGTCAGGCTTACGCTCCGCGATGGTTTCTTCGCCGGCGCATCGCCTTTCTCAGGTGTCGGTTCACTCCCCTGGCCGAGCTTCCTGGTCGCTTCGACTGCGATCTCGAGTTTCGACGTCGGCTGATCCTTCTTATCGAACTCCGGCTCGAAGGACACGATTGAACCGGTGCCGAAGGCGCCGAGCGCAACGCTCCAGGTGAGGCCCAGCCCGACCTCCCAGTAAGCCGGCTCCGCCGGCCCTGGAGCGGGCTTGTCGCCTGTCTCCGCGTCTTCGTCTTTCTCCTCGGCCTGCTTTCGCGCGACGATGAAATCGATGCGTGGAATGGCAGGCGAGCGGCTGCCATCTTCGGTGAGCAACAGGTTGGCGAGCGGAAATCCACCCAGAAACGTAGAGTGTTCGGCGTTGAAATAGTTCGTGCCGCTCAAGGCTCCGCCTGACATGACGAGTTCGGCATTGCCGACCGGACCGTGGATGCGCGACATGCCGTCCACATCGAAGCTCGGCGCTGCGAGACCGCCCGAGCGGTCGGCTTGCTGGTCGAAGTACATCGGGATGCGCTTCGGCTCGGATTGCGGCGCTCTCGCGAACACCTCGCCGCGATTGTTTTCTGCGTCCGGATCGACAATCTCGAACCAGCCGCGGTTTTGTGCTTCGTCAAGAAACGGTTCGAGCGAGGGAATGCGGACCAGCATGCTCTCGGTCCTGCACCGGAAACGGCGACCCTCGTCGCCTGCATCGGCCGCCACGCCGGCAAACGCGAGTTCAAGGAGATGCAGTGTCGTATCGCCGGCACTGCGCGGTCTGCTCGGCGGCTCGTCCGCGCCTTCCGCAGCGGTGCCAACGCGCGGCTCGAACTTGGCAACGGCCGCCGACTGGCCAAGCATGCCTGTTTGTCTCTGCGTGCTGTAGGCTTCGTTTCCGTAGACGCTCGCGGCCGTGGCCATGTCGGCATCCGCCTTCACGAAAACGGCGGGCGCCTCAAGATCCAACTCCTCATCTGCCCAGTCCTTTGCGGCGAATCGAAACGGGTAGGGCATCCCCGCAGAAGTCTCGATCCAGAACGCCTCAGCCGCTTTGTCCTCGATACGCAGCGCGGGCGTTATGAGCGACTGGGCCGTCAGCGCCTGCAGCGCCATCTCGCCCGGGCGATACGTGACCTGAGGCTCTTTGATGACAACGAAGTCGCGCTTTCGCAGCACCGCAATGCGCGTGGCACCGACCGCGTCGGGGGCCGGCATCTCTTCCACCTTGCGCTCAGTCACGCTCAGCACCGTCGCGCGATGCCCGAAGGGATACAGGAACCCCTCCTGGCGTTCGACGACGACACGCTGGTCCTGTCCCGCCGTCGCCACCTGTTCCCAGCGGGACAGGTCGCCTGCACTCTCCGCTTCCCAACGACCGTGCACGTCGAGCCAGCCGCCCATCGGCGATAGGATCAGCGTTCTGGCTTGGGCGCTCTTGCCGATGAGGGACTGGCGATCAGCGTCGGTGAGCGCCGTCTCCCAATCGACCTCCGGCCTGTATCCGGGCCCCAGGATGCTTACCGTCGGCAAGATATCCGGGCTGTTGGAAGCGAGTCGTGTGTGCCACAACTCGGTGCGCGCGTTGTGCACAACCGGGCGGGCGGCATGCACCCAGCGTGCGGCGGCATCCGGCGAGAGCGCGAGACCGACGGGCAGCTCGATCCGCGATCGGCCGGTAAATGGCATCGAACGTTGCCCATCTACACCGCCGTTCGATGTCTGAAACTCCAGCGAATCCCATTCGAGCAACGACTGAAACGTTAGCTCGACGAAGTCGACGCCGGACGGAACCCGAAACATCAGCCGCGTCGGTTGCGCAATTTTCGATCGGACCGGGAGCGAGATGGGCGCGTCCAACCCGGACACGGCCTCGTTGAACACTTCCTCGGCGATGTGCTGGCCCGGGAATCCAATCACCAGCAGTGCATCGCTGGTCTCGTCGATGCGCACCAGCCGGGGCGGGCCCCACCCGGTATCTACAATGCGCAGGTTGCGGAGCTGGAAGTGAAGAGACAGGAGGTCTTCGGGTCGCAGAACTCGAAATTCGCTGCGCTCGTCGGGTGCGCGGCCTGGGCGGCTGCACCCCCCGGTGCCCGCGAAAACGGCCAGCGTCGCACTTAGATATATGAAATCACGGCGTGATACCGTTCCGACGTGGCGAAGGATCGTTTCAGTGCCGACGAGTGATGATCGTTCGTTCGGGTCCCGCAAAACCCTTCCCCTTTCGGCGGTATTCTGCATGAAGTGAGCGGAGCGAGCCAACGCATTCTATAATGAATGTTCGGTGAGCGGTGCGGCTCGGCGCGTCACTCTCGCCGCCGCAAGTCTTCCCCTTCGCGACGCCTTGGGCGCCAGTTCGAGCTCACCGAACAGACCCGCCAGGCGATCGACTTCCTGCTGACGGCATCACGACTAGCTCGAACAGACTATCTTTTCCAGGGCATCCCGGCGGTCGTCATCTGACGACCCGCCAATATGCCCGGCTGCTGGCTCACTGGCTGTCGATGATCGGTCTTGGTGCGTCGCTGTTTGGCACCCATTCAATTCGTCGGACATAGGCGACGCTGATCTATCGGAAGATGGGCAACCTGCGCGCTGTCCAATTACTGCTCGGTCACACGAAGATCGAAAGCACCGTTCGATACCTCGGTGTTGAGGTCGACGACGCACTGGCGATTTCAGAACAGGTGGACGTCTGACATCAGGGGCGAAGCGGCGGCGCCCCTTGCCAGCGGTATCGGCAGCATCGCGCCACAAGCGGTCTTGATCGGCCTCGCGCCGACGGCGGCTCATCCTTCGGCGGAATGTTTCGTCGGGAGCGCGGCGAGCGCCGTTCGCTGACGTCCAGGCCAGCAGAACAATCGTTCACGTGGCAGAATCTCCCGATTTCCACCCAGAAATTTCCAAGCGCTCTCCAAGCGCGGCCGAGCATCCATGTCTAATTCAGACCATCCGATGGCCGGCGCAGTGCGTGCGCCCGGCCGTCCTTCTGTAGAGCAATCGAACCCAAGAAACGGAGCTATGAGGATGACAGCCCAAGCTGAGACCAATGTCGTCAACAACGGCGTGAACGTCGCTGCATTGCTGGGCGCTCGCAAGGCGCTCGAAGAGGCGCCGGAAGCCGCCCAGTTCAAATGGCGTGCGCAGTGCGAATGGATCGACGGCGTGCACAGCCGCTCGACCGTAGAGGGCTTCTATGGCCTCGGCGCCGAGCAGCTTCGCCAGAAGTCGTTCACCTTCGACGCCGACCATCCGGAAGTCTTCGCCGCCACGGACAATAGCGCCACCCCGGTGGAAATCCTTCTGTCGGCATTGGCGAGCTGCCTGACGGCGGGCGTCGCCTCGGTGGCACAGAACCGTGGCATCCAGCTGCATTCCGTCAAGGCGACCGTCGAAGGCGACATGGATATTTACGGGATCCTCGGAATCGACCCTGAGGTCCGCAACGGGTTACAGCGCGATCCGAGTGAACTTCGATGTCGATGCCGACGCCACGCCCGAGGAGATCAAGGCGGTCGTCGCCCAGTCGCAGAAGCGTTCCGCCGTCTTCGACATCGTCACCAACCCGACCAACGTCCACGTGACCTGCGCCTGAAGGCGCGGGTTGCGCGAGACATGACGTAGAGGGAGCGAGTTCGTGAAACGCATAGCGTCCGTCATTGTCGGGGCCGGCCAGTCCGGGCTTGCCATGAGCCGCTGCCTTTCGGACCGCTCGGTGGACCACGTGGTCTTGGAGCGCGGCGAGATCGCAAACTCGTGGCGCAACGAGCGGTGGGACTCGCTTCGTCTGCTCACCCCCAACTGGCAGGGCCGTCTGCCGGGCAGCGCCTATGAAGGTCCGGACCCGGACGGCTACATGTCCATGCGGGAGGTGATCGACCGCCTCGATCGCTATGCCGCCGATTTCAAGGCGTACCCGTTCAGACGATCACGGAAGTCTGTGTCGGTGAAAGCCTTCGCCGGGGGCTACCATGTCGAGACCACGGGAGGCGAATATTCCTGCGCGACGCTGGTGATCGCCTCGGGGGCCTGCAACCTTGCGAGGGTTCCGGCGATCGCGGCGGAGCTGCCGGCGCACGATCCACTCGGTGACGCCCCTGACCTACAAGCGCCCTTCCGACCTGCCGGAAGGTGACGTCCTTGTCGTCGGTGCCTCTGCCAGCGGCGTTCAGCTCGCCCACGAGATTCAGGCCTCCGGTCGGCAGGTCACGCTTTCCGCCGGAGAGCATGTCCGCGTCCCGCGCCGCTACCGGGGCCGCGACATCATGTACTGGATGAACGCGCTGGGATTGATGGATCAGCGCTACGACGAAGTGGACGACATCGCCCGCGCGCGGCGCACGCCATCCCTGCAGCTGACAGGGAGAAGCCAGGGACAGACGACCGATCTGAACTGGCTGAGAAGCAATGGTGTCGAGATCGTTGGCCGTCTGGCCGGTCTCCGCAACGGAAGAGCCCAGTTCTCCGGATCGCTCCCCAACGTGTGCATGTTGGCGGACCTGAAGATGAACCGGCTGCTCGATGCAATCGACCTTTGGATAGCGGAACGGGGACTCGATGACCTGGTTGCTCCGCCCGATCGACCGGCGTCAACGAAGGTGCTCGCCAATGAGCCGCTCGAAATGAACTTGAGCGACGGCCGCGTTCGCACCGTGATCTGGGCAACCGGATATCGCCCCGATTATTCCTGGCTGCATCTCCCGGTACTGGATCGCAAAGGCCGGCTTCGCCATCAGGGCGGGATCGTCGATGCGCCAGGCGTCTACGCGATGGGACTGTCCTTCATGCGCCGGCGCAAGTCGACGCTGATCGACGGCGCGGGCGACGACGCCCAAGACCTTGCCGATCATATGGTCGCGCAATTTGGCCGGCTGGCAGCCTGAAATCGAAAGCACGGTGATGAAACCTTCCTCTCTTCTTGAGCCTCGCTACGACGCGATCGTCGTCGGTGCGCGCTGCGCCGGTTCAGCCACGGCGATGCTGCTTGCCCGCGCCGGTTTGCGGGTCCTTGCCATCGACCGGCAGGCCTATGGAAGCGATACGCTGTCGACGCATGCGTCTGATGCGCGGCGCGGTGATGCAACTGGCTCGCTGGGGCTTGGCGAACCAGATTCTCAAATCCGGAGCCCCGCTCGTCCGGCGCACCAGCTTTCACTATGGCGATGAGCGCATCGACATCGACATCAAGCCGGGCCATGGCGTGGACGCGCTGTTCGCGCCACGGCGCACCGTGCTGGATCGGATTCTGGTCGATGCCGCGCGGCACGCGGGCGCCGATGTCAGGCACGGCGTTTTCTTCGAGGGGCCCCTGGTCTCCCCCCATGGTCGCGTTGATGGCGCGACCATCAGGGACGCTGACGGAGTTTCCCGAAGCGTGAATGCTTCGATCCTTATCGGCGCGGATGGACGCCACTCGACGGTGGCAGATTCTGTCGGCGCTCGGAAATACCGGATATCGGAGCACCGTTCGGCGGCCGTCTATGGCTACTTCCATGGCCTGAACGACGAGGGCTTCCGCTGGTACTACCGTCCCGGCGTGAGCGTCGGCGCGATTCCAACCAACGACGAGGCGAGCTGCGTCTTCGCGTCGGTTCCGACGAGCCAGTTCCAGCGGGAACTGAAGGCTGGCGCCGAGCCGATGTTCGACGGTATCGTTTCTGAAACGTCCCCGGATTTCGCCGCTGAAGTCGCGCACTCGACGTTGAATGGCCGGCTCAGGGGATTCCCCGGCGAGCTCGGCTATTTCCGTCAGTCTTTTGGTCCCGGCTGGGCTCTTGTCGGTGATGCCGCCTATTTCAAGGATCCGATAACAGCCCACGGCATCACCGACGCACTGCGCGACGCTGAGCTGCTGGCGCGGGCCGTCTGCGACGGCAGCGAGCAGGCGCTCGCCCGTTACCAGGAAGAGCGCGACGCGCTGTCGGCCGACCTTTTCAGTGCGACCGATGAGATCGCTTCGTTCTCATGGAACCTTGACCAGCTCAAGGAGCAGCATCAGCGACTAAACACGGCGATGAAGAGAGAGGTGGTCGCCGTTTCCGGGCGTTCGGAGGCGGTCAAGATTGCCGCATAGGGAAGCGACACGGTGCAGAGATGAATGCAGGTGATGCGTCATGACTTTGAAGCCCCAGGCGATCGCCTGCGTCGACGCTGAAGGGATGATCGAGCCCCGCCACGAACGTTCAAACCGTTTGGCGTTTCGTACGGCGTCGCTGACCGTCGTCGCCATGCTGGCATTTGCCGGCAACTCACTGCTGTGCCGGCTCGCGCTGGGGTCGGAACTCATCGATGCCGCAAGCTTCACCGCTGTCAGGGTTGTCGCAGGCGCCGCGACGCTCGGCCTCATCATGGCGATGCGGCAGAGCAAGCGCAGTCGGCCTTCCGCGGATTGGCGTTCGGTTCTGGCGCTGTCTGTCTACATGGTCTTCTTTTCTTTCGCCTACCTCTCGCTCAGCGCCGGCACGGGCGCCCTTGTTCTTTTCGGAGCGGTTCAGCTTACGATGTTCATCGTCGCGCTGAAGCAGGGCGAGCGCTTCACGCTTCTGTCCTGGGTGGGGCTGACCACGGCGATTCTCGGGCTCGTCTATCTCGTGTTGCCCGGCGTATCAGCTCCCGATCCTCTCGGCGCGATGCTGATGGCTATCGCCGGAATCTCCTGGGGGATTTACTCGCTTCTGGGTAGGAGCGTTACGGATCCGCTCCCGGCCACCGCCGGAAACTTCATCTATTCGGTGCCCCTGGCACTGGCTATCAGCCTTCTGTCTTGGCACGGCTTCAGCGTCTCCGCGAAAGGCTTGGCCCTCGCTCTCGCATCAGGCGCCTTCGCGTCAGGATGCGGCTATGTCATCTGGTATGCTGCCCTCTCCGGCCTCAGTGCTGCGCGCGCCGCCACCGTCCAGTTGTCGGCGCCGGCAATCGCAGCGTTCGGGGGCGTTGCGCTGATATCCGAACAAGTAACGCTTCGTCTCTTAGTCGCCTCTGTCGCAACGCTTGGCGGCATCGCAATCGTTCTGACGCAGCGTGCGGCAATGGCGTCGGGATCGTAGAGCGATGGCCGCAGCACCTATCCTATCGGAGAAACTAACAATGACTGCAGATCATGTTTGGCAGAATTGCATGCCGCAAGTCGGTCAATCCGCCCGGCGATCGCGAAAGATCACGTCGCGCGACATCGAGCTCTTCACGGAGATGAGCGGCGACAGGAATCCGTTGCACTATGATGAGGATATTGCACGGGCGACCCGGTTTGGCGGCATCGTGGTCCAGGGCGGCGTGACAAGCGCCATCCTCAATGCCGTTGTCGCCGAGGACCTGCCGGGGCCCGGCACGGTGTTTCTACAGACGCATTGGAACTTCAAGGCGCCGGTGCGGCCGGGAGACACCATCACCGGCGAAGTGGAAGTCACCAAAGCGCGCTCTGACAAGCCCATCACGGAACTCAAGACCCGTATCATGCGCGACGATGGCACCATCGTTCTCGATGGCGAGGCGGTTTGCTACACGATGCCGATTGCGAAGTGAAAAACCTCAGAAATCGCGATAGCTTTGTACCGCTCAAATGGCGGGCGACGTGTGGGGGCGATGCCGGAGGAAGGCGGCAATTCGCGACAAAACATCGCCGGGGAGTACGGCGAAACCCAGAAGGGAACCTCTCCTCCTCCTTTCCCGTAGTGAACCCAAGTTGGAGGCGGGGCATGGGGAGCATGGATCGCCACAGGGGTCGCAAAAGGAATCCGAGCCAGTGTCGAGTTCCTTCTGTAGCGCAAGCATCCAAGACCTGAGCCCGGTAAGAATGCTCCGCATCTTGCAAAGCTAAATTGTCGGCCATTCGAGAATTCGGGCTCAAGTCCGAGGCGGTGAGTGGCTGCTCCAACTGGCTCTAGAGGCGGTACGCGACCTTAGCAAACGGCTGGTGATCTACACTTCAGACCAAAGGACACGCGGATGACCGTGACGCGGGTCGCCGGCGACAATACGTGATCATCTGTTGCGATGGCGTTGCGACACAAGCTGAAGGTCTGGCGTCGCACGACGTTAAGCCATTGATTCTATTGTAGCCGTTGCGGTGTTTGACTAGGCGCATCCAGCCCTTGGTTCAGCACGGTGGCCGGAGAGGGGCTATCCGGGGCCGCCCGCGCCACTCCCCCTGTAACCCTCCGTCCCCGAGAGAACGCGTTACCGGCCAGCCGCAAGGAGGAGGACACTCGTCCTTTTGGTCACCGGGGTGCTGACATGGTGCTGACACGTCCAATCGCCATCGTGTCTTCAATCATTTCGACTCAACAATTATGAATGAAAACAATGACTTATTGGTGCCGCATGCCGGACTCGAACCAGCGACCCTCGCATTACGAATGCGATGCTCTACCAACTGAGCTAATGCGGCTTGGGCCCGCTCCTTACCCTTGGATGCGGAGGCGGGCAAGGGTCCCGCGCGTCATGCCGCAAAGTGTGCCTTTCCGCATGCCCCGGCACTCTCCGCCCCCGTGACGCCTGGTATCATCGCGCCGCCTGCCGGTCGGATTCGTCGTCCTCGTCGGTTGGGGCGACACCGGGATCGTCGGGGCGCGGCGGCTCGACCGCCGGCTCTGCCGCGCCGGACGTTGCAACCGTCACTGTTTTCGGCGGTGACGCCGCCGCCGGGCCGGACGACTTCACCGTCTTCACTGCCGCGTGCTCACGGCTTTGTGCTGCGCCCTCTTTCTCGCCCGATTTCTCAACGTCCGGCACCACCGACGTCGGTGCCTTTGCGGCGCTTGCATCCGCCACCGTCCGCGGCGGCATCAGCTCCGCCGCGGATATCTCGATCTTCGGCCCTTCGAGTTCGGCAAGCGGCACCTTCCATTCGACCGCGTCGAGCCTGCCGGTCACCGGCGAGACCGGCGCCCATTCCTCAAGCACCACGCCGTCGGCCGTCCAGGCCGGACCGCGCGGCGCGTTGACCGCACGCGCCAGCCACTCCCGCGTGCGGCCACGGTCGCCCGTCTCCGCCTCCGCGAGCTCGCCCATCAGGATGAAGGCGTTGCGCGTCGGGCGCTTGGTCAGCACGGGCGCCAGCACCTGGCGCGCGCGGGAAAAATCGCGCGAATCGATCGCCGCACGCGCAACGGCGAGGCGGCCGTCATCCGCCTCCGGGCGCATGCGGTGGAGCGCTTCGGCGCGCTTCAGCCGGTCGCTCGCCGCGTCGCCGGAGCGCACATGCACATAGGCGTCGGCGGTCTCCGGATGCGGATTCGCCCGCCAGCTCGATTCAAGAATGCGCGTCGCGCGGCGGATGTCGCCCTGCCGCGCGAGAAGCCGCCCGGCGATCACCGCCGCCGGCACGAGATCGGGCGCAAGGTCGTGCGCTTCGAGCGCCGCCTGGCGCGCCTGATCCGGCTCGCCCTCCTCCTTGTCGCGCGCCTTCGCCGTCAGGATCACCGCGCGTTGCCGGCGCGCCGTCCGTTTGTCGAGGATGCGGCCGTCGGTGGCGTCGGAAAGCGTCTGTAGCGCGCCGTCCCAATCGGCGGCGGCCGTCTGGTGACGCATCAGCGCTCGCACCGCCCACGGCGCCGACGGCGCCTCCGCGCGCGCCCGCTCGGCGATCTGGTGCGCCGCTTGGTTCTCCCCTTCCCGCTCCGCCTCGACATAGAGCCCGCGAAGGCCCGCGATCCGCGTCGCCGGATCGTCGGTCATGGCGCGGAATACATCGCGCGCGGCAACCCGGTCGCCTTTGATCTGCGCCGCCTGCGCCTGCAAGAGCCGCGTCAGCGGCTCGCCCGGCGAGCGCCGCGTGGCTTCGAGCATGGCGCGCTCCGCCGCGCGGGCGTCACCCGCGGCGATCGCCACGAGCCCGCGCGCCACCGCCTCCTGCCCGAGCTTGCGGTTGCGCTGCTTCAGGCCGCGCGCCATCCGCCACGGCGAGCGGATGACGGCGCGGAGCAGCCAGAGTGCCGCAGCGAGAATCAGGAAAAGCACGATCGCCGTGATCGCAGCGGTCGTCAGGTTCACGGCGTAGACGGTATCGCCAAGCGTCAGCGCCACTTCGCCCGGCGTGTCGCTCAGGAGCTGGAAGCCGAAGGCGATCGCGAAAAGGACGACGAGGAGGAGGAGAAGCTTCAGCACCGTCTCATTCCGCCGATGTCAGAAGGGAAAGCGCGTCGGCGCGCAGCTTCGCGACAAGCGTGTCGGCGCTCTGGCGCGCCTCGGCCGAATGCGCCCAGTCAGCGGTCGGCGTCTTGACGCTGTCGGGAAGCGACGCCCATTCGGCCAGCGCCGTCTTCAGGTCGCCCGCGGCGAGCGCGCCCTTGATGCGCGCCACGATCGCCCCCGGATCGCTGCCCGCCGTCGGATGCGCGGGGCGGACCTCGACCAGGCCGCGCGCGCTTTCGAGCAGCCGCGCGACCGTCCCGGCATTGTCCTCAACCGGCGGCGCCAGATCGATCGAAGCGGTCACCTCGTCGAAGCTCGCAGCCAGCGCGGCAAGCGTCGGCAGTCCCGCCTCGGCATAGGGCTTCAGGCCATCGAGCGCGGTCTGATCGACGCCGAGCACGCCGAGCGCCGCAAGCTCCGCCTGGAACGGCCTGCCTCGGTCGAGCGCGGTCTGCAGCGCTTCCGCGGCGACCGCCCGCCCGAGCAGCTTCGCCGACGGCACGTCTTTGGTCAGCGCATCGAGCCGCGTCGCGAGCGCTGCGACCTGATCGGCGGTCGGCATCGCATCGAGGCGCACGGAGAGAGCGTTGATCTGATCGCGGATGTCGGTGAGCGCAGTGCCCGCCTCGGCAGGAGCAGCGCCGGAGGCCTTCAGCGCCGCCACGTCATCGGCAAGCGCCGAGAGGCGCGCGTCGACATCGGAGCCTACGAGCCCGGTGCTGCTCTTGCTCAACTGCTCAAGCGACACGACGCGCGCTTCGATATCGGCAAGCGCCTGAGCGTCGGCGCCCGCGGGGCGCGATGCGATATCGTCGACCGACTGCTTCAGCGACGCGACTGCGTCGCGAAGCGGCGCCAGTGTGTCCTGCGTGTCCTGCAACTTGGTGACGTCGCTCTGAAGTGCGGCGATCTCGCTGCTGAAGTCTTCCCCAGTCCTGACCGGGACCAGATAGCCGGCGAGCACGAGCAGGATCACGACAAGTGCGACAACGGCGCCGCCGACGATCGATGCGATGGCGAGCGGAACCAGCAGGCCTGGCCGCTCCACGTCACGCCCGGCCGCCTGCTCGGTGTGCGGCGGAGATTCGGGCGGGACGGAAGCGCGTGTCTCCGCACGCTTCTCCGCCGGCGCTTCCGCCACAGCAGGCTCGGCGTCCGCAGCCACCATCTCCTCCGCGCTCTCCTTCGCCATCTCCACATCGGAAACGGCGGGGTCAGAATCGGGGCTGGGGTCACCCCGATCGGCGCCGGCATCGGCTTCGGCACTTGACCGCCTGCCGACCTCCTCCGACGGAAGATCAATCGTCACGCCCTTGCGCCGCGGCTTTCGCGGCGCGGGCTCGCCATCCTGGCCGGTCGTGTCTTTCGCCAATCGTCCGTCTCCGTAACCCATCGGGCGCAGGAATAAACCACCCGCTTCGCCGCCTGGCCTCGCTCTTCGCCGTCCCCTACATCATAGGTGCGAAAGGAGGTTAAATCGCCTCCCGAGGCAGAAAGCCGCGCGGACCGCACATCAAAGCACGCTAGAGCTCCGATTTCGACGCCTGCTCCGCGGCCTTCGCCTCAATCAGGGCGAACAGTGAAAGCTGCTCCGGCCGCTCGGCGATGGCAATTTCGCCGCTCGCAATCGCGCCGAGCGGCTTTGCAGCCGCCTCCGACAGGCAATAGCAGACGGCGCGCTTCGGAAGTGGAGCGAAGCCGACGGCGGAAAGCGCATCTGCGAAGGCGCGCGCGCTGCGCGCCGAATAGAAGAGCACGCCGTCGACGACGTCGGCCTTCAGCGCATCGAGGGCGACATTCGCAAGCCGCGCCCGCGGCTCGGCGCGGTAGGCGATGACCGTCTGGATCGTAAAGCCCTGATCCTTGAGCTTCGCGGCGAGATCGCCGGCTTGCGCCGCCCCTGCCGCATAAAGAAGCGGCCCGGCATCAGGTTTAACCTCGGCAGCGACGAGCGCGACGAGATCGTCGACCGCGCCTCCCGCCGAACGCACCCTCGAAAAGCCGGCGCGCTTCGCCTCAAGCGCCGTCTGGTCGCCGACCGCGAAGACAGGCAGCGCCTTGTCGAGAATGCCGCTCATGACCCTCACCGCATTGCTGCTGGTGACGAGCACCGCTTGAAATGCGCGATCGGGAATGACGAGGCCAGGCTCCGGCACAATGTCGAGCATCGGCGACAGGATCGCCTCGTGCCCAAGCCGGATCAGCGCCCGCGCGGTGCGGGTCGCGTCGGGCTCCGGGCGGGCCACGATCAGCCGCACCGGCGTCTCCCGCCCCGCATGGCGAAGCCCCACGTCGATTGCGTCATTTGAGCGCTCAGTGTTAGGTGCCGCGAAGGCTCGCCGCCTTTCGAGCCAACCCCCTAAACTTTGGCCCGGCGGACTGCAATGACGCCTCCCCGCATCCATACGCTGCTCGGCATCGAGACGAGCTGCGACGAGACGGCGGCGGCGGTCGTCCGCCGCAACGCCGACGGACGCGGCGAGATCCTTTCCGACATCGTGCTGAGCCAGGTCGAGGACCACGCGGTCTTCGGCGGCGTCGTTCCGGAGATTGCGGCGCGCGCCCACGTCGAGGCGCTTGACGGCGTGATCCACGCGGCGATGAGCGGGGCCGGCGCGAGCTGGCGCGACCTCAGTGCCGTCGCCGTCACCGCAGGGCCGGGGCTGATCGGCGGGCTCCTGGTCGGCACGATGACGGCTCGCGCGCTCGCCGCCGCGCGCGACCTTCCGCTGCTGCCGATCAATCATCTCGAAGGACACGCCCTGACCGCGACGCTGACCGATGCGCAGGCCTTTCCCTATCTGCTGCTGCTCGTCTCCGGCGGTCATACGCAATTGCTCGCGGTCGAAGGCGTCGGCCGCTATCGCCGGCTTGGATCGACCATCGACGACGCGCTCGGCAAATCTTTCGACAAGACCGCCAAGCTCCTCGGCCTTCCCTATCCCGGCGGGCCGAATGTCGAGCGCGTGGCGGAGGCCGGCGATGCGCATCGCTTTCCGCTGCCACGGCCGCTAAAGGGCACGCCCGGCGCCGACTTCTCCTTCTCCGGTCTGAAGACGGCGCTCCGCATCACCGGCGAGGCGCATGCGCCGCTCTCCGACAAGGACATCGCCGACCTCGCAGCGTCCTTCCAGGCGGCGGTCGTCGACGTCATCGCCGACCGCACGCATGCCGCGGCCGATCTTTTCGTCAAAGCAGTCGGCGTCAAGCCGGCAGCGCTGGTCGTCTCAGGCGGCGTTGCAGCGAATACGGCGATCCGCAAGGCGCTAGCGGAGCTTGCCAAAGAGCTCGGCATGCCCTTCGTCGCGCCGCCGCCGCGGCTTTGCGCCGACAACGGCGTGATGATCGCCTGGGCCGGCGCGGAGCGTCTCGCCGCGGATCTCGCGCCCGACCCGAATCTTCCGGCGCGCGCCCGCTGGCCGCTCGACGAGGACGCCAAGCCGATGATCGGCAGCGGCCGGCTCGGGGCCCGCGCGTGAGCAGCTTTGAGCGCATCGCCATCGCCGGCGCGGGCGCATTCGGGACGGCGCTCGCGCTCGTCGCGGCGAAGGCGGGGCGGTCGGTGACGCTTTTCGCACGCGAGCCGGCGACGGCGGAGAGGATCGCTGCGACGCGCGAGAACGAAATCTACCTGCCGGGCGCACGGCTTCCGCCCGAGATCGCGGTGACCGCCGATCCGGCGCGCGTTGGAAACGCCGATCTCGTTCTTCTCTCGGCACCGTCACAGGCGACGCGCGCGCTTGCGGCAACGCTGAAGGATGCGATCCGAGACGGCGTCGCCGTCGTCGCCTGCGCCAAGGGGATCGAGCGCGAGACGGGACGGCTGCAGGCAGAGATCATCGCGGAGACGCTGCCTGGGACAAGACCGGCCGTGCTCTCCGGACCGGGCTTCGCGGAGGAGATCGCCCGCGGCCTCCCGACCGCCGTCACCATCGCCGCAGCCGAACTCGACCTTGCGCACAGCCTCGCCGCAGCGCTCGCTTCGGACTCCTTCCGACCCTATGCGAGCGACGACCTCGTCGGCGTCGAGCTCGGCGGCTCGATCAAGAACGTGCTTGCCATCGCCGCCGGGATCGTCGCCGGCCGCGCGCTTGGCGAGAGCGCTCGCGCGGCGCTGATCGCCCGCGGGCTTGCCGAGATGATGCGCCTCGGCGCAGCGCTTGGGGCACGCGCCGAAACGTTCATGGGCCTCTCAGGCCTGGGCGACCTGGTGCTGACTGCGACCAGCGGCCAGTCGCGAAACTTTGGCTTCGGCGTCGCGCTGGGCCGAGGGGAAAAACCCGCCGAGCCTGCTTCAGCCGGGCATGCCGCTTGTCGAGGGCGCCCATACGGCGAGGATTGCCGTTGCGCTGGCGCGCCGCCATGGCGTCGACGCGCCGATCGTCAGCGCGGTCGCCGCGATCATCGACGGCAAGCTCGGGATCGACCAGGCGATCGAGAGCCTTGTGACCCGGCCCCTCAAGGCGGAGAACGCCTGACGCGCAGCGTCCGACCGACTACGCGCGCGCCTGTTTCTTCCGCTTCCGCCACGCTGAACGGCACTCCGGCACAGTCGATTCAGCTATAGAGTGATGCCTGTGGGCGGAACGCTCCGGAAAGCGGACCGAGTGATGGGGGTGAGAGATGGCCTATTGGCTTTTCAAGTCGGAGCCGGGGAGCTGGTCGTGGGACGAGCAGAAGAAGAAGGGCGCGAAGGGGCAGGAATGGGACGGCGTCCGGAATTTCCAGGCGCGCGGCAACATGCGCAAGATGAGGAAGGGCGACCGCGGTTTCTTCTATCATTCCGGTGAGGAAAAGGCAGTCGTAGGGATCGTCGAGGTGATCGCGGAAGCCCATCCGGAATCGAAGAACCCGGACTGGGAATGCGTCGACCTGAAAGCCGTCGCCGACGTGCCGAAGCCGGTGACGCTCGCCGCGATCAAGGCCGAGCCGAAGCTGAAGGAGATGGTGCTTGTGCGGAACTCACGCCTTTCGGTGCAGCCCGTCCTGGATGCGGAGTGGACGCTCGTTTGCAAGATGGGCGGCCTCGACCCCGCAAAGACCAAATGACGCGCGCGACCCTTAACCTCCGCCTTGAGGGGAGGTCGAAATCGACAAGCGTAGCGCCGGCGATTTCGGCAGGGGGAAGGATGCTGCGGCGGCTCCTTTCCCCCCACCCCGCCCTCCCCCGCAAGAGGGGAGGGTTCTAGCGCGCGTCGATGTTCCCGATCTCCGACGATAATCCGCGGCGGCATGTGACGCCGGTCGTGAACTACGCGATCATCGGCATCTGCGTCGTCGTGTTCCTCATCCAGATTTCGCTGGGCAGTCAAGGCGAAGAGCGCTCGATCCTCTCGCTCGGCATGATTCCGGCGCGACTCTTCGGCTACAAGGACCTGTCGCCCGACCTCATCATCGTTCCGGCCTGGGCGACAATCTTCACGTCCATGTTCATGCACGGCGGCTTTCTGCATGTCGGCGGCAACATGCTCTATCTCTGGATCTTCGGCGACAACGTCGAAGATTCGATGGGGCACTTCCGCTACCTGGTCTTCTATCTGGTCTGCGGCGTCGCCGCGGCACTGACGCAGGGCCTCGTCGATCCGTCCTCGGAGGCGCCGATGATCGGCGCAAGCGGTGCGATATCAGGCGTGCTCGGCGCCTACATCCTTCTTCATCCGCGCGCCACGATCCGCGTCCTCATCTTCCTCGGCTTCTTCGTCACGATCGCGCATATCCCCGCCTGGATCGTGCTCGGCGTCTGGTTCGGCATGCAGCTCCTGAGTGCCACCTCGGCGTCGGCGAGCGGGCCCGGCGTCGCCTTCTTCGCGCATATCGGCGGCTTCGTTTCCGGCCTCGCGCTGATCACCGTCTTCAAGCGTCGCTGGATAGAGCTTCTACAGAAGCCACACACCAAGCCGTTCCACGTCGAGCATCGCCGCGGCCCCTGGGGTTGAGAGTGGTCTTTAGCGCGCGCAGCTAATCAATCGCGTGGATTTGCAACACATCCCGCGTGGTACCCGAACAGACCAGGCTGTCGCATTGCGATCCTCAACCGAATAAGTGCAAATATTGAGTCGCGGCACCGAGTGCCGTCAGGGGGACATGCTTCAATAGGGCTGAAGCATCGCGTCGGATCGCTGACGCGCCGGTGCGGATATCGCGCCGGCGGTCACGCTGACGGGAAAGGGCATTTTACGATGAACATGGTTCAGAACCTCTGCTGCGCGGCCGGCGTTGCCGCGCTCTTCCTGGCGCCCTCCGCTTTTGCCGCGGCACCCGACGACGTGAGTGTCGACGCGATCGTGCCTGAGGCTGCGGTCGCTCCGCCGGTCGCCAGCTACGCGCTCGAAACGGAGATGGTCGTGCATGATTGGGTGCTCTGCGTGTCGCAGTCCGTCGCGGAAGAGCTGGCACATGCGCGCGAAGAGGGCATCGAAGCGGCGCGCGCGGCCTATGCTACACTCTCCAGCGCGCGCTCCTGCGGTCTGTTCCCGGAGCTGCACGTGATCCTGCGCGAGCCTGTCTACGCCTCGGCCGCCGAATCCGGTGCCGACGCGCGCGTCTTTGGAGCGCTGGTCAATCTTTCCGGCGACTGGGCGTCGGCGTTTGTCGTCTCCGGTGGTCTGCCGAGCGAATAATCGCCGCTCATTCTGTGTGCGGTTCGTCGGCTCAGCAAAGAGCTGCGTCACTTCGCCCTCTGACGAGTCGCCGAGAGCCGTTTTCAGCGCGCATATTTTTCCGGAACCAGCATCGTCGACCCGAGTTTATCCGGCGGCTCGGGGGTGAGCCCGCCGTCGCAAGACCCTTGCGGCGGCATAGCTGAAAAGGAAACGGAAATGCGTAAGCTGATGATTGCGGCAGGTGCGGCTCTGATGCTGGCTGGTTCGACGATGGCGGCGCTTGCGGCCGAAGCGAACGGCAAGATCCAGAGCATCGACGCAACCGCCGGCACCGTCACGCTCGAGGACGGCACGAGCTACAAGCTGCCGGCGCAGTTCGACGCGGCTTCCTTGCAGGTCGGACAGGACGTGACGATCACCTATGACCAGGGTTCGGACGGCTCGATGGACGCAACCGCGGTCACCCCGAACAGCTGAGCCCCGCGCTAATCCCGGGAGGCGGCCGCGTTCTGCGCGGCCGCTTTCGTTTGTCTTCGGCACGGATTCGGCCATAACGCCGGCATGAATTCCGCCGCCTTCATCCTTGCCAATACGACGCTTCAAGCCCCGCCGTTGGTGCCGGAAATCCGCCTGCGGCTTGCCGACGAAGCGCTGCCCCTCTGGGAGAAGACCGAAGCAGAGCTTGAAGCCGAGGGCCTGCCGCCGCCCTACTGGGCTTTCGCCTGGGCGGGCGGACAGGCGCTTGCCCGCTACGTGCTCGATAATCCGGAGGTCGCCCGTGGCAAATCCGTGCTCGACTTCGCCTCCGGCTCAGGCCTCGTCGCGATTGCCGCGATGCGCGCCGGCGCCGCGTCCGCCATAGCGGCGGAGATCGATCGGATCGCGTGCCTGGCAATCGCGGAGAACGCCACCGCGAACGACGTCGCGGTTCGAGGTCTCGGACCGCGACCTGATCGGCCTCGACCTTGAATGGGAGGTCGTGCTCGCCGGCGATGTCTTCTACGAAAAGCCGCTCGCCGAGCGCCTCCTCCCCTGGCTCGAAGGGCTCGCCGCGCGCGGCGCATCGGTGCTGGTCGGCGATCCCGGCCGCAGCTATTTTCAAAAGAACCGCTTCACGCCCCTCGCCACCTACGAGGTGCCGGTGACGCGGGCGCTTGAGGATTCGGAGATCAAAAAGACCGGCGTCTGGCGCTTTGGAGGCGCAGGCACCTGACACAAGGAGCAGGCCGTGCTCGCAGCAATCTTCTCGCAGGTGAACTATCTGTCCGTGCCGCTCGCAGCGGTCGCCGCCTGGGTGTTCGGGGCGATCTGGTACACGGCGCTCGGCCGAGCCTGGGCGGCCGGCCACGGCTGGGTGATCGACAAGCCGCAGATGCCGCCCGTCTCGACGCTGGCGCTTTCGCTCGTATGCCTTCTCGTCATGGCGACCATGTTCTACGGCGTCGTCTTCCACATCGGCGAGATCAATGTGGAGCGCGCCCTCTTCTCCGCCGTCATGGTGTGGATCGGCTTCGTCGCGACGACGATCGTTGTGAACTACCGTTTCAGCCGCAAGTCCTGGACGCTGATCCTGATCGACGCCGGCCACTGGCTCGGCGTGCTTCTGGTGATGGGTGCGGTCATCGGTGCGATCGGGACCTGACGTCCTCGCTAAGCAACTGAAATAGCGCGGTTTGTCCTTCGCGGCCCGTTTCCGCCGCCACCGCCGCCGCGAGGCTCGCGATCCCGCTGCCTGCGACCTTCTTTCCGCTCCGATGGACAAGCGTGCGCCCGGCTTCGCATAATGCCGGCAAGAAGGCTGGCCTCTGTCACGGAAGGACGGCCCGCCACGCCGTCTCGGGAGGAAGTTCATGTCGGAGATCCATCTCCATCCGGTCTCAGCGGAATGGGCCAAGCGGGCATTCGTTGATGCTGAGAAATACCGAGAAATGTACCGGCGGAGCCTCGAGGATCCGGACGGCTTCTGGGCCGACGAGGCAAAGCGTATCGATTGGGTGAAGCCCTTCACCAAGGTGAAGAACGTCTCCTATGCCTACCCGGATGTCTCCATCAAATGGTTCGAGGACGGCACGCTCAATATAACCGCCAATTGCATCGACCGGCACCTGAAGGATCGCGCCGACCAGGTCGCAATCATCTGGGAGGGCGACAATCCGGCAGACGACAAGAAGGTCACCTATCGCGAGCTCCACGGTCATGTCTGCCGGCTCGCCAACGTCATGAAGACGAACGGCGTCAAGAAGGGCGACCGCGTCACCATCTACATGCCGATGATTCCGGAGGCTGCCTACGCGATGCTTGCCTGCGCCAGGATCGGCGCCGTCCACTCCGTTGTCTTCGGCGGTTTCTCGCCGGACTCGCTGGCGAACCGCATCGAGGATTGCGGCTCCGACTTTGTCATCACCGCCGATGAGGGCGTGCGGGGCGGCAAACCGATCCCGCTCAAAGGCAACACCGACAAGGCGATCGCCCGTGCCGAACTCGACGGCGCGCATGTCCGCCACGTACTGGTCGTGAAGCGCACCGGCGGCAACGTGCATTTCGAGCGCGACCGCGATCTTTGGTACCACGAGGAGATGGAGAAGGCCTCAGCCGACTGCCCGCCCGAGCCGATGAACGCGGAGGACCCGCTCTTCATCCTCTACACGTCAGGCTCGACCGGCAAGCCGAAGGGCGTGCTGCACACGACCGGCGGCTATCTCGTCTACGTATCGACCACGCACCGCTACGTCTTCGACTATCACGACGGCGACATCTACTGGTGCACGGCGGATGTCGGCTGGGTTACCGGTCATTCCTATATCGTCTACGGCCCGCTCGCGAACGGCGCGACGACGCTGATCTTCGAAGGCGTGCCGAACTATCCGAGCCTGTCGCGCTTCTGGGAGGTGGTCGACAAGCACGGGGTCAACATCTTCTACACCGCGCCGACCGCAATCCGCGCGCTGATGGGCGCGGGCGAAGAGCCATGTGAAGAAGACGTCGCGCAAATCGCTGAAGCTGCTCGGCACGGTCGGCGAGCCGATCAATCCGGAAGCCTGGGAGTGGTACTGGCGCGTGGTCGGCGACGGGCGCTGCCCGATCGTCGACACCTGGTGGCAGACGGAGACCGGCGGCATCCTGATCACGCCGCTTCCGGGCGCGATCGACCAGAAGCCGGGCTCCGCGACGCTGCCCTTCTTCGGCGTCCAGCCGGCGCTCGTCGACAATGACGGCAAGCTGCTTGAAGGCGTCGCCGACGGCAATCTGGTGATCCTCGATTCCTGGCCGGGCCAGATGCGCACCGTCTACGGCGACCACAAGCGCTTCGTCGACACCTATTTCTCGCACTTCAAGGGCATGTATTTCACCGGCGACGGCTGCCGCCGCGATGCCGACGGCTATTACTGGATCACCGGCCGCGTCGACGACGTGCTGAACGTCTCCGGCCACCGCATGGGAACGGCGGAGGTGGAGTCCGCGCTGGTCGCGCACCCGAAGGTGTCGGAGGCCGCGGTGGTCGGCTATCCGCACGACATCAAGGGCCAGGGCATCTACTGCTACGTGACGCTGATGGCGGGCGAGGAGCCGACGCGAGGACCTGCGCAAGGAGCTCAGGAACTGGGTGCGCTCGGAGATCGGGCCGATCGCCTCGCCCGACCTGATCCAGTTCGCGCCCGGCCTGCCCAAGACCCGTTCCGGCAAGATCATGCGCCGCATCCTGAGGAAGATCGCCGAGGACGATTTCGGCAATCTCGGCGACACCTCCACGCTCGCCGACCCGAGCGTCGTCGACCACCTCGTCGACAACCGCCAGAACAAGCACGGCGCCTGAGTCAAAGCAGGTCGGGCGCCGTGCTACGGCGGCCTCATAGTGCCGATTTGGCGAGCAAGAAGACGTCCAGGGCGACACCCCCCGCCCCTCCAGTCACGCCCAGAGCGCATCCAAAAGTGGTATCTCTGAGTCATCAATACAATCGGTGATTTCGCGAGCGGGTGCTGAGAGGCAGGCTCTGCCCCTGGTCCCGGCGAAAATCCGGTGCGTTATCGCTGCTTCTTTGCCAGAAATGCCATTTATCCGAGTATCGTGCGGCGATAAACACGTCTTTAGATAGCAGACCTTGTCACAATCCCCATGGCTGGAGCCGGAAAATGCTGATCCGGGCTTGGTTTGCAATCACAGCGCTGGAGAGATTGCGCGCCCGACTGTAGATTGTTTCCTCGGATATCCACCGAGCTAAGGACGGTGGTGTGTATTTGAGTCCGCCTTAGGGCGAGGAGCGTTGGAGATCCGCGTTGCTGTTCAAGAAGGAAACCCTTGATGCCATTGCAGCCGGCGACGTGACGCTGGCCTTCCGGCGCTGGGAGAAGCCGACCGTCAAGGCGGGCGGCACGCTTCTGACGCGCGCCGGCGTGCTTGCCATCAATCAGGTGGACCGGGTCGTCCCGAGCGCCATCCGCGAGAGCCATGCCAAGGCGGCCGGTTTCAAGTCGCGCGCCGCGCTTCTGAAGGAGCTCGAGCAGCAGGAGGGCGACCTCTATCGCATCGCCTTCCATCGCGTCGGCCCCGATCCGCGCGTTGCGCTCCGCAAGGAGGCGAAGCTCACAAAGGCGGAGATGAAGAGCGTGATCGCCGCCTTGAACCGTCTCGACCAGGCGAGCGACCGCGGCGCCTGGACACGCAAGATCCTGCATCTGATCGACAAATATCCGGCGCGCCGCGTTCCCGACCTTGCCGTGAGCATCGGCGCCGATCCGATGACCTTCAAGCGCGACGTCCGCAAGCTCAAGGAGCTCGGTCTGACGGAGGCGCTCGAAGTCGGTTACCGACTTTCGCCGCGCGGTCGCGTCGTTCTGGTGGAGAGCATTAGCTCTTGACCTGAGTCAACGCAGGCGGCTCGCGCGCGTTGAGTGTCCTCGTGCGGCCGTGACGAATCGGATTCACTAGCGGTTGAAATCCACCGCGTTCGTATTGCCGCCGCAGAGGATGACGCCGACACGCTCGTCGCGCGACGGCGTGTAGCGCCCGGAAAGCAGCGCCGCGAAGGCGGCGGCGCCGCCCGGCTCCGACACCAGCCTGAGCTTGTCCCAGACCACGCGCTGCGCCTCGGCGATCGCCTCGTCCGTGACAAGCGCCACATGGTCCACGTAGCGCTCGGCGATTGGGAACATCAGCCGCCCGACTTGTCGCGGCGCAAGCGAATCCATCGCGATGCCACCCGCCGGCGCGTCGACCGGCTTTCCCGCCTGAAGCGCCATGTGAAGCGTCGGCGCGAGCTCCGGCTCGACGCCGACGATCTTGACCGTGCCTTGATACCAGGCGGCGATCCCGCCGATCAGACCGCCCCCGCCGACCGCGACGAGCAGCGTGTCGAGATCCGGCGCATCCTGCTCCAGTTCCAGACCGAGCGTCCCCTGGCCGATCAGCGTCTCCGGCTGGTCGTAGGCGTGCACGGTGAGCGCGCCGGTGCTTGCCGCAAAATCCTCGCTTGCCGCGAGCGCCTCTGTGTAGCTTGGGCCGCCGACGATGAGGTCAGCGCCGTAGGAACGGATGCGCGCGATCTTCGCTGGCGAGGAGACCTCCGGCACGAAGATCGTCGCCTTGTGCCCGAGTTTTTGCGCCGCATAGGCAACGGCCGCGCCGTGATTGCCGCCAGACGCCGCGACAACGCCGGCCGGAGGTACATCGCGGGTCAGAAGATTGGTGAACGCGCCGCGCGGCTTGAAGGAGCCGGCGTGCTGCAGAAGCTCAAGCTTCAGAACGAGCCGTTCCGGCTGAAGCCCGAAATCCGCGCCGGCGACCGTCATGATCGGCGTATGGCGGATGAAGGGCGCAATCAGCGTCGCCGCTTCGCGGATCCGGTCGCGGCTGATCGGGTCTTTCGTTGCAAGCATGTCATCTGGCCTGTCTGAACTGGCGACGCTTGGCACGAAACGGGCGGTTTCGTCGAATCCCTTCCTCGGCCTCTCGCCAAGCACTGCCGCGCGGGCGGGTTCACTCGCCATTCTTTCGCCTTTGCGGGCGGCCAGCATCGCTGCTATCGGGATGCCGCCCGTCCTCGTCAGCCAACTGGCGGGAACGGGCGCCGCTTGTTTGTCGCCCCGTGATTTTGCCGGAGGAAACCGCGTGTTCTCAGCCAGCCGAAATGCGATCGCCGCCCTTCTTGTCCTCGCAACCGCTGGCGTCGGCGTCAGCCCCGCGGGTGCGGCAACCAGCGCCTCGATCAACCGCCAGTTCAGCGCCGCGGTGGCACGCATATTGAACAGCGTTCGCAACGATCAGCCGTTCCTGCATGACCTGAGCACCTCCGAGTTCCACGATTTCGTCTCCTGCGCGCAAGGAGTCATGGACGACGCGCCGCTCGCCCGGAAGCAGTACGTGCTCGCCGCACGGACCCCGGACCAAATGCGTCAGCGCTTCGATGAAGTCGCGCTCGACAACCGCGCCGAGCTGAAGCAGCGGATCACCCGCGAATGCTCTTGAGGGCCGGCGCTAAAAGTCGCTGGCGACGCCGTTGACCTCCCAGTCGCCGTAGCGGACCGGCTCCGGGCCGCTCCGCCCGTTCATCTCTCTTGGCAGCGCCGGCGCATCGCCTGCGGCCTTGCGGCGCGCTTCGGCCTCCGCCTTGGCGCGCGCACCCGCCTCGCGCACGCGGCGCGCGACCGCCTCATCCTTGCCGCTCGGAGCGCTCATGCCACACCGAAATCGATTGAACCGGAAGCTTCCGCTTCCCATCATATAGGGGTCCCGATCATATAGGGTTTTTGGGCACGGGAAGGCCATCGTGGCCGAGGTTTGTCGATGAACGTCCTCAAGACCGGCATGCTGCTCGCGGCGCTGACCGCGCTTTTCATGGGCGTCGGCTATCTGGTCGGCGGCACCGGCGGCGCCTTCTTTGCCTTCCTGCTCGCCGCCGGCATGAATCTCTTCAGCTACTGGAACGCCGACCGCATGGTGCTTCGGATGCACCGCGCCAAGGAGGTCGATCAGCGCGCGGCGCCCGAGCTTTACGGCCTCGTCGGCGAGCTCTCGCATCGCGCCGGGCTGCCGATGCCGAAAGTCTATCTGATCGACAGCCCGCAGCCGAACGCCTTCGCCACCGGCCGTAACCCCGAGAACGCCGCGGTCGCCGCCACGACCGGCATCCTGCGCACGCTCACCCGCGAGGAGCTTGCCGGCGTCATCGGCCACGAGCTGACGCATGTGAAGAACCGCGACACGCTGACCATGACGATCGCCGCGACTATCGCCGGCGCGATCTCCATGATCGCGAACTTCGCCTTCTTCTTCGGCGGCCTCGGCGGCAACAACCGCAACAACCCGTTCGGCATCGTCGGCGTGCTGCTCGCCGCGATCACCGCGCCGATCGCCGCCATGCTGATCCAGATGGCGATCAGCCGCACGCGCGAATATTCGGCCGACCGCGGCGGTGCCGCGATCTGCGGCAATCCGCTGTGGCTTGCCTCCGCCCTCGCCAAGATCGAAGGCGCGGCGAAGCGTGCGCCGCTCCCGAGCGCCGAAATGCACCCCGCCACCGCGCCGCTCTTCATCATCAACCCGCTGACCGGCGAGCGCATGGACAATCTCTTCTCCACACATCCGGCGACCGCGAACCGCATCGCGGCATTGGAAGCGATGGCCCGCAGCGGGAATTTCAGCGCACCGCGACCCGCGGCAACCAACATCCGCCCGACGGCCGCCCCCGAGAACGAAGCGCCGGAGGCGGGAGCGCATGAGCCCGCCCCCGTCGGATCGAGCCCCTGGTCGCGCGCCGGCGCCGCGGCAGGCGCGGCCCTTGGGGGTGAGAGCCGTCAAGGCATCCGCGCCAAACGCGCGGTACACCAGCCGATCCGCCCGGCCTCGGAGTTCGCCGCACCGCGACGTCCATGCTGCGCCAAGTCATCGAGCGGAAGATGCCGCTCGATTCCCTCATCGACGATCAGCATGGCAATCCGCATTTCCTGGCGCTCGATCCGCGCGACCGGGCGCTCTGCCGCGCGATCCTCGGCGCGGCGCTCCGCCATCGCGGCGAGATCGACTCAGCCTTTCGCGCCGCGTTCGACCGCAAGCTCCCCGAAAACTCCGAACCGCTCCTTGCCCTCCTCCACATCGCGGCGGCGCAGATCCTTTTCCTCGAGCATTCCCGATCACGCCGCCGTCAACCTCGCGGTGACGCAGGCCGCCGGCGACCGCCGCACCGGACGCGCGCGCAGTCTCGTCAACGCCGTGCTGCGCCGCCTCGTGCGCGACCGCGAAGAAATCCTCGCCCGGCCTGAGGCCTATCGCCTGAACACGCCGGCCTGGCTCTTCGCACGCTGGCGCAACACCTACGGTGATACGGACGCCGGGCGGATCGCGGCGGCGCATCGCGAGCCGACCGGCCTCGACCTGTCCGTGAAAAGCGATCCGGCACGCTGGGCGGAGACGCTCGGCGGAACGCTGCTCCCGACCGGCACGGTCCGGCTTGCCGTGACCGAGCGCGTTTTTGAGCTTCCCGGCTACGCGGAGGGCGCCTGGTGGGTGCAGGACGCGGCCGCGGCGCTACCGGCGCGGCTTCTCGGCGATGTCGCCGGAAAATCCGTCGCCGATCTCTGCGCGGCGCCGGGCGGCAAGACCGCCGAGCTTGCCGCCGCCGGCGCAACCGTCACCGCGATCGACCTTTCGCAGGGCCGGCTCAGGCGGCTCAGCCAGAACCTCGCGCGCCTCAAGCTGAGCGCTGAGCTAAAGGCCGCCGACATCCTTACCTTCGAGCCGGGCGAAGCCTTCGACGCCGTGCTCCTCGACGCGCCGTGCACGTCGACAGGCACCATCCGCCGCCATCCCGACATTGCCTGGCTGAAGCGGCCGGAGGACGTGACGACACTCGCCGCGCTGCAGGCGAAGATGCTCGACCGCGCCGTGGCATGGGTGAAGCCCGGCGGGCTTCTCGTTTTCTGCACCTGCTCGCTTGAGCCGGAGGAAGGGCCGGAGCACATGGCAGCGTTCCTGAAACGCCATCCTGACTGTGCGCTTCTGCCAATCTCGCCGGCGGAAATTTCCGGTCTCACACATCTCGTCACGCCGGAGGGAGTCTTGCGCACGCGTCCCTGCGACGGCTTCGGAACAGGGCCCGCGATGCAGGGCATGGACGGCTTCTTCGCGGCACGATTCCGCCGCCTTTGAGCGTCAGGCGCTTCGCTTGCCAAGGGCACCGAACAAGGCTACCCGCACACCCATGTCAGTGATCGCCCCGGCCGACCAGCTGCGGCTTGTCTTGCATCGAGCCGGACGGCTCACGCGGCGATTGCGGCTCGGTGCTGTCTCGGGGCCGATCGGGCGGCTCAGGCTCGCGGGCGGCGGGCGATCGCAACTTTTGATCGCTCCTCCCGATCTCAGAACCGCCGATCCGACCATCGCTGCAGAGATCTATGCGGGGCGCTTCGCTTTCGCCGGCCATGTCGTGGAGGCCGGCGGCAAGTCGCCGTTCGACATCGGACCGCCTTCGGAAGACTGGCTGCGCGAGCTCTATTCCTTCGGCTGGCTCAGGCATCTCCGCGCCGCAGATACGCCGCTTGCGCGTTCCAACGCCCGCGCCATCGTCGAGGACTGGCTCACCCTTCATCACCGCCCGGGCGGCGAGGTGGTCTGGGACACTGATGTCGCCGCGCGCCGGGCGCTCTCCTTCCTCGCGCAGTCGCCGCTCGTCCTGCACGAAGCCGACCACGATCTTTATCGCGACTTCGTGCGCTCGCTGCTTCGCCATGCAAACGTGCTGCGCTCCGCGATCGGATCGAACGAGCCCGGCCTGCCGCGCATCCATGCGGCGATCGCAATCGCGCTGATCGGGCTGTCGCTCTCGCATCAGGAGCGCCTGGCGCGAAGCGGCCTTGAGCGCGTCGACGCCGAGCTGCAGGCGCAGATCCTCCCCGATGGCGGCCATATCTCGCGCAATCCCGGCGCGCTCGTCGACATTCTGGTCGACCTCCTGCCGCTCCGACAGGCGCTGATCGCGCGCGGCCTGGCACCGTCGGAAACTCTGATGAATTCGATCGACCGGATGATGCCGATGCTGCGCTTCTTCCGTCATGGCGACGGAAGCTTCGCGCACTTCAACGGCGTCGCGGCGTCGGTCAGTGGGCTAGTCGCGACCGTCATCTCCTATGACGAGACGCTCGGCGCGCCGGCCTCGAGCGCCTCCTACTCCGGCTATGAGCGCGTGGAAAGCAGCGACAGCGTGCTCCTGGTCGATGCCGGCGGCCCGCCGCCGATCGCCTATTCGAGCGAGGCGCATGCCGGCGCGCTCTCCTTCGAGTTCTCCCGCGGCATCAACCGCGTCGTCATCAACTGCGGGGCGCCGGCAGCGCGCCATCATACGCTGAGGCGCGCCGCGCGTCGCACCGCCGCGCATTCGACCGCCACGCTCAACGAAGATTCCTCGGTGCAGTTCTCGAGCTCCGCCGTCAACGCGCAGATCATCGCCGGCCCGCGCTCCGTCGGCGCAAGGCGCCACGTCTCCGACGACGGCTCCACCATCCTGCAGCTCTCTCACGACGGCTACGTCCGCCGATTCGGCCTGACGCACGAGCGCAATCTCCGACTTTCCGCCGACGGCAAGCTGCTCGAAGGCACCGACCGCTTCACCGGCCAGCCGAGCCGTCGCAGCCTGACCTTCGTCCTGCGCTTCCATCTCCACTATGCAGTCAGCGTGCACGAGACCGACCGGCGCACCGCCTTCGACCTCCGCCTGCCGAACGGCAATCTCTGGCGCTTCGAGGCCAACACGCCGGTCGAGCTCGGCGAGAGCGTGCACCTCTCCGACATCTTCGGCAGCCGCCAGACGCATCAGATCATGATCACCAGCAACGCCCGCTCGGAAGTCCCTGTGAAGTGGCGACTGACAATGCTCTCCTGATGCTTTGCGCGGGACCGGCATGACGATATCAGGGGTGTCGCCGTCGTTCAAAATGCCGAGGCCCGCCGCATGTCCGCAGAAACCGCCGGTCCCGAACGTCTCGCCATCAAGCGTGCACTGATCTCCGTCTCCGACAAGTCGGGCGTGGTGGAATTGGCACAGGCGCTTGCCGCGCATGGCGTTGAGATCGTCTCCACCGGCGGTACCGCCAAGGCGCTCTCCGACGCCGGGCTTTTCGTCATCGACGTCGGCACCGTCACCGGCTGGCCTGAGATGATGGACGGGCGCGTGAAGACGCTGCATCCGAAAATCCATGGCGGGCTGCTGGCGCTACGCGACGCGCCGGAGCATCAGGCGGCTATGCGCGAACACGGCATCGCGCCGATCGACTGCCTGATCGTCAATCTCTACCCCTTCGAGGCGACGATCGCCGAAGCGGTGCCGATTTTCCGACCTCGATCGAGAACATCGATATCGGCGGTCCCGCGATGATCCGCGCCGCCGCCAAGAACGCCGCCTGGGTGGCGGTCGTCACCGACCCGGCCGACTATCCGGAGCTGGTCGCCGCGCTGAAGGAGGGCGGCGTTTTGCGTGGCGAGCGCGCGCGGCTCGCCGCCAAGGCTTTCGCGCGCACCGCCGCCTACGATGCTGCCATCAGCACCTGGTAGCGCGCCAGCTCGGCGACGAGCTCCCCGACCGCCTGAGCGTCGCCGGGCAGCTCCGTTCGCGGCTTCGCTACGGCGAGAACCCGCATCAATCGGCGGCGCTCTATCTGACCGGCGAGCCCGGCGCCAATGTTGCAACGGCGCGGCAGGTGCAGGGCAAGGAGCTTTCCTACAACAACATCAACGACGCCGACGCGGCGTTCGAGCTTATCTCCGACCTCTCGCCGGAGGAGCCGGCAGTCGCCATCATCAAGCACGCCAATCCCTGCGGCGTCGCCGTCGGCGGCGATCTGGCGGAGGCCTACGGAACGCGCTCCGCTGCGACCCGGTCTCCGCCTATGGCGGCATCGTCGCGGTGAACCGCGCTCTCGACGCGGTCGCCGCGGAGGCGATCACCGGCATCTTCACCGAGGTCGTCATCGCGCCCGACGCCGACGCGGCGGCGCTCGCGATTTTCGCCAAGAAGCCCAATCTACGCCTGCTTCTGACCGGCGGCATGGCGGACCCGGACGCCGCATCGCTGCGCATCAAAAGCGTGGCCGGCGGCTTCCTGGCGCAGAACCGCGATGCCGCGCGTGCGACGCCCAAGGATTGCCGCGTCGTCACCAAGCGCGCGCCAAGCGAGCAGGAGATGCGCGACCTGCTTCTCGCCTTCCGCGTCGCCAAGCACGTGAAGTCAAACGCCATCGTCTACGTGAAGGACGGCGCCACCGTCGGCATCGGCGCCGGTCAGATGAGCCGCGTCGATTCCGCCAGGATCGCGGCGATGAAGGCGGCGGACGCGGCCAAGGTCGCGGGCCTCGACCGCCCGCTGACCGACGGCTCGGTCGTCGCCTCCGACGCCTTCTTCCCCTTCGCCGACGGTCTGCTCGCGGCGGCCGAAGCCGGCGCGACCGCCGTCATCCAGCCGGGCGGGTCGCTCCGCGACGACGACGTGATCGCCGCCGCCGACGAGAAGGGCCTCGCCATGGTCTTCACCGGCATCCGCCACTTCCGCCACTGACACTGCGCCGGGGGCGGCGGGCGCGGCCGCGCGAGCTCATTCCAGCTGCACCCAATCGGCAGCCTCCAGCACATAGGAGGCGAAAAGAAAGTCCCTGATCGTAGCGATGCGATCGTCGCGCCAGCCGATCAGGGCGAAATGCGCCGGTCGCTGCGCGAAGTCGCTATCGAACACCAGCATGGCGGGCCGTCCTTCGACGGCTCCGAACGCGAAGCGCCAATTCGGCAGCTCCCCATATCGCGTGAAATACGGGCCGACCTTGTCGCGGCCTTCCAGCTTGAGGCGGTTCACCAGCTCGAGCTTCACGTCGTCCGCGAGCATGTCGCGGATCTCGTCGAACGCTCCGTTTCGGAAGTGGCGGACATAAGTCTCCATCTTCCGCCTGTCGGGATCGGACATCAGCGGGAGCATTGCGCCGTCTGGCGTCTGGGCGAACTGCCGCAGGGCCGAGCGCCCGCGCTGCAGCGCCGACTTGGCCGCCGCCGGGGAGCACTGCGCGATTGCGGCGACCTCTTCGACGGAGTGACCGAGCACATCCTTCAGAACAACCGCGCAACGCTGAAGCTCGGGCAATCGAAGAAAGGTTCGAAAGCCGACGGCGACGACGTCGACATCCGGCGTCGCCGAAGCCTCGAGGGCCTCGGTGAGCGGAACGACACTGTCGCGTGACCGGCGGCGCAGGAAATCCAGGCTGGCGTTGTGAGCGATGCGCAGGAGCCAGGCGTCCAGGTTGTCGACCTTCTCGCCCTCGGCCTGCGCGCGCACGGCCTTGACCAGCGCGTCCTGAAGGACATCTTCACCGTCCACCGCCGAGCCGGTCATGCGCGCGCAATAGCGGTGCAGTCGCGGCCTGATCGCCTTGAGGCGCTCCTCGAAGTCCGCGCTCGTCATGCGCTCCTCATCGCGCTTGGGCGAAAACCGCCTCGCCGACGAACGCCGCGAAGCTCGCCATCTCCCTGATCTTCGGGAAATAGGCCTTCATCCGTTCGTCGTTGCGCATCGCGTCGACGGCGGCGAGCGTCTCCCATTCAGACTGGATCAGCACGGACGTGCCGTCCACTGCGGCGATCACCTTGGTGGCCTTCCAGCCGGCGAGCGTGCTGACGACCTTTTCGACGTTCTGCTTCAGAAGCGCGACCAGCGCCGCCTGCTTCCCCGGCTCGACCTTGAGCACGTTGATGAGCATCACTGCAGCTGAGGACATCGGTGTCTCCCCTTGTTCAGGACACACCTAGGACGAAGCGGACATCAAGAACGGATCGGCCGCGGGGAAGAAAATGCGCGAAATGGCCTCCTGAGGCGGTCGGCGGCCAAGCACGGCGCGAAGCCGAAAAAAGCGGTTATGATGGCCTTCCTGGACGCAAAGGAAGCCTGCCATGCCTGTTCAAGTCGCCTTCCTGCGCGGCATCAATGTCGGCGGCAACAAGGCCGTCCCGATGGCCAGGCTGAAGGCGCTTTTCGAAGCGCTCGGCTTCGCGCAGGTGAAGACGCATCTGAACTCCGGCAACGTCGTCTTCGCAGCGACGGAAAAAGACCGCGCGAAGCTCGCGAATGCGATCGAAGATTCGCTCGAGAAGGCGTTCGGCTTCCGTCCGGCGACGATCCTCCGCGATGCCGCGGCGCTGAAGAAGATCATGGAGAGAAATCCCTTCCCCAAGATGGCGACGGACGACCCGAGCCACCTCGTCGTCATGCTTCTGGCGACGAAGCCCGACAAGGACGCCTCAAAGCGCATCGCTGCCGCCCATCGGGGTGTCGAGGAAATCCGCATCCTCGGCGAGGACGCCTTCATCACCTACCCGAACGGCATCGGCAAATCGAAGCTCACCAACGCGCTGCTTGAGAAGCAGCTCGGCGTCGCCGGCACGGCGCGCAACTGGAACACGCTGACCAAGCTGCTCGCGATGGCGGAGGAGCGCGACCTTCTCCTATAGGGAGAAGGTGGCTGCGAAGCAGCCGGATGAGGGGATGGGGCGTTGGAGAAGAGTTGCGAACGCCGCAGCCCCTCACCCGTCACCTTCGGCGACACCCTCTCCCTATGGGAGAGGGTCAGCTAGCGGCTCGGCCTTCGCCTCTGCCCGCGCGCTCTTCCTGATCCGCTCGCTGGCGCTCTTCAGTTGCCCGCACGCCGCCAGGATGTCGCGGCCGCGCGGCGTGCGGATCGGCGAGGCATAGCCGGCGCGGTTGACCACGTCGGCGAACGCCTCGATGCGCTGCCAGTCGGAGCATTCGTAAGGCGCGCCCGGCCACGGATTGAACGGGATCAGGTTGATCTTCGCCGGAATGCCGGAGAGGAGCCGCACCAGCTGCTTCGCCTCGGCAAGCGAATCGTTGACGCCCTTCAGCATCACATATTCGAAGGTGATGCGCCGCGCATTGGAGAGACCCGGATAGGCGCGGCAGGCGTCGAGCAGGTCGGCGATCGGCCATTTCCGGTTGATCGGCACCAGCACGTCGCGGAGCTCGTCGCGCACCGCATGCAGCGAGATCGCAAGCATCGTGCCGATCTCAGCGCCGGCGCGCGGAATCTCCGGCACGACGCCGGAGGTCGAAAGCGTGATGCGGCGCTTGGAGAGCGCGATCCCCTCCCCGTCGGCGGCAATCAGAAGCGCGTCGCGCACATTGTCGAAATTGTAGAGCGGCTCGCCCATCCCCATCATCACGACGTTGGAGACCAGCCGGCCCTCCGACGGCACCACCGCGCCCCGCGGCGTCGCTGCGTCGGGAAAATCGCCGAGCCGCTCGCGCGCGACCAGGATCTGCTGGACGATCTCCTCCGCCGTCAGGTTCCTGCACCATGCGCTGCGTGCCGGTGTGGCAGAAGGTGCAGGTCAGCGTGCAGCCGACTTGGCTTGAGACGCAGAGCGTGCCGCGCCCCTCCTCGGGGATGTAGACGGTCTCGACCTCCACCGGCCGACCCGCGCCCCGCGGCGGAAATCGCAAGAGCCATTTCCGCGTGCCGTCCTCGGAGACCTGCTCGGCGACGATCTCGGGCCGGGCGAGCGTGAAGCGCCGGGCGAGCTCTTCGCGCAGCGCCTTCGACACGTTGCTCATCGCGGAAAAATCGGTGGCGCCGCGGAAATAGAGCCAGTGCCAGATCTGACTCGCCCGCATGCGCGCCTGGCCCGCCGGGACGCCGGCCTGAGCCAGCGTCTCGGCAAGCGCCTGCCGCGACAGCCCGACGAGGCCTGGTTTTTCGGCCTGGGTAGCGGGCGGCGCGGTGTCGATCGCAAGGGCGGCGGTCATCAGAGGCTCTCTATCATACCGGCCTGCCGCTGTGAAAAGAGGCCACGACCTTCGCGTCGTCGTGCCATGGCCTGACCATGGCATCCATTCTGCAACGTCGCAGCCGACCGTGGCCGCCGCGGCACGGATTGCCGGGTCACGCCCGGCAATGACGACAGGTCTGGAACAGATAGGGCGCACGCGACCGGAGCGCTACTTGCACTCCGCGCTCATCTTGTCGGCCGCGGCCGTCACGCCCGACAGCGAATAGTCGTAGGTCGTGTCGTTGCCGCGCCGCGAGGTCGCCTTGATCTCCATCGTCTTCCCGGCCTTCATCGCCTCGAGCAGCGGGCCTTCATCCTCCTTGTTCACCAGCCAGGCGCTGTCGCCTTGCGTGAACATGATGAAGGACTTGTCGCCGATCTGGACGGTGACGGAGGATTGCTCCTTCATGGCATAGCCGGTGACGAAGTTCGCCTCCGTCTTGACGCCTTCGCTCGGGCTGCTCGTGACCGAGAAGCTGACGCGCCCGTGATCGAGACCGGTCGGCAGCATCTTGTCGGGCTCGGAATAGATGTAGCAGACCTTGCCGTCGGCCGTGCCGCCGTAGCTGCCGGTGTACGACCACATCGTCCATTTGCTGAAGGTGCCGACGAGTGTCGGCTTGGCGGCGCCCTGCGCCATTGCGCCGCTGCTGACGGCGGCTGAAAGGATGAGGCTTATGAGAAGGCGTGTCTTGGTCATGTTCGCGGGTCTTGCTTCCGTCTCATGCTTGCCGGGCCGGCCGCAGAGCTCTCTCGTCTCTCCGCAGATTTCCGTGCTTTGGTTACCAAATGATCAACGGCCGCCCTCGCCCGTGCAGCCGGGGATGGCGGGCCGGTAAATTTCTTCGGAAAAGTTGGGCGAGACTGTGACTGGGGCTCAGGCGGTTGCCGCCTGATCGGCGAGCGCGCGGCGCGCCGCCTCCCTGTGCTCCGGCCGGATTGAGCCGCTCACCGCCGAAATCGCCGCGAAAAGCACCGAGGCGTCGTCGAGAAAGCCGATTCCCGGGACGAAGTCGGGAATCATGTCAAAAGGCGTGACGAAATAGGCGAGTGCGCCGATCAGTGTCATCCGCGCGACAAGCGGCGTCGTCGGATCAAGCATGGCGTAGTAGGCCGCGACCACGTCCTCGATGAAGGGAATCGCCCGAAGCGCGCGCCTGACGGTCGGCCAGAAGCGGTCCCGGATGCGCTTTTCCTTCTCGGCCGCATCCTCGGGGCCGAGAATCTCGATATCCGGGACATGCTTCGCCATCGCCGCCTCCGCCTCCGCCTCCGCCTCCGTCTCCGTCTCCGTCTCCGTCTCCGTCTCCGTCTCCGTCCATGAAAAATGGAGGCATCCCGCCGCCATCGCAAGCGCAGGGCCCCTCAGAGCATCGTCAAGACTTTCTTAACCAGCGCTCGGCAAGAATTTCTTAAGGCCCTGAATGACGCGAGCACCGGCCAAAAATTCAGACCCCGACACGCCGGAAAGGTTTTATGACGATGCAATCCGCCGATCACGAATCCCTGATCCGCCAGCGCGCCTATACCATCTGGGAACAGGAAGGCCGTCCCGACGGCTGCGAATGGGACCATTGGGAGCGCGCCGCGCACGAAATCATGACCCGCCCCGCGACAATCGAGGCGCCCACGAATATTGAAGCGAAGCTTGCCGCACCGCAGGCGAAGACAGCGTCGGCGGGGAAAAGCCGCCTGCGCAGCATCCTGAAATCCGCGCTGATGGCGCGCCAGCCGATATCTGCCACCTGACTCCTGACCACCCGTGACCTCGAACGGCTCGCCCCGGCGGGCCGTTTTTCGCTGGCGGCCCTTCAGGCCCCGGCCTGCCATGCCTTGATCGCCTCGAGCGGCCAGATGAGCATGATTACGTTCAGGGTCAGATTGTCGCGGATCATCGCTCCGACGAAGAGCTCCAGCGCGACGGCGATCCCGATCGTGAGCCAGGTCGGCAGCCGCGACGCAATGAGGAAGCCCACAATCATGAACAGGATATCGAAGGTCGAGTTGATGACGCTGTCACCGAAATAGTCGAGCGAGATCGTTGCCTCGCGGTAGCGATTGATGATGAAGGGGCTGTTCTCGACGACTTCCCACGTTGCCTCCACCAGCGTCGCGATGACGAGGCGGGTTCCGATCGGCACACGGCGCGCGAAAAACCACAGCACGCCGAAGAAGATAAAACCGTGGATGACGTGCGAGGGCGAATACCAGTCGGAAATGTGCTGCGAGTTTTCCGAGCTTTGGACGACGCCCTGCCAGAGCTTCACATATCCGCATGTGCAGATCGGCGGATGCCCCATCAGAAGCAGGATCAGCGCCGCGATGGCGATGATGCCGAGGGTGAGAGCGATGTGCCGACCCGTCAGACGTGGACGCGCTTCCTCCACAACCTCTCCCCTCGTCATGCCCGGACTTGATCCGGGCATCCATTCCGTGGCGGTTGAAACGCTCGCAAGCGTCACGGAATGGATCGCCGGGTCAAGCCCGGCGATGACGACCGCTGAGGATAGGCCCGCCTATTGCTGCTCGAGCCGCTGCATTGACGAAGCGCTTTCCGCGAGTCGCACGAGATTGATGAACTCGCTTCGATAGCCGAACTCGTCCGGCCCCTTGTTCGCCTGCGCGAGCTTGATCACGTCGTCATAGCTGTAATCGCCGGTGTACTGCCCGCCGCGGAGAAGCTGGCCGAAGGCGGCAACCGAGGCGGCGAACCGCGCCTCGCCCGCGACCGTGCCGCCGTCCGTCGCGCCGACATCGTTCTGAAGCGTGATCGGCGTCTCGATCTCGCGGCTCGTATCCGCATCGGGCAGCTTGTAGCGGATCTTCAGAAACCCGTATTCGCTGTTCGTATCCGCCGGCGCCGTGGCCGCATCGTTGGAGGCTGCATTGTTCTCGTAGCGCAGGCCGTCTACCAGCTCCGCACTGCTTCCCTTCGGCGTGATCTCGTAGATCGCCGTTACCGTGTGGCCGGAGCCGATATCGCCGGCATCGACGCGATCGTTGTTGAAGTCCTCGCGGTTCAGAAGCCGCGTCTCGTAGCCGATCAGCCGGTATTCGGAGACGGTCGCCGGATTGAACTCGACCTGGATCTTCACGTCCTTGGCGATCGGGAAGAGCGTCGAGGTCGATTCCTCCACCAGCACCTTCCGCGCCTCGCTGAGCGTGTCGATGTAAGCGGCGGCGCCGTTGCCGTTCTGCGCCAGCACCTGCATCAATTCGTCATTGTAGTTCCCCTCGCCGAAGCCGAGCACGGAGAGAAAAATGCCGCTCTGCCGCTCGCGCTCGACAAAGCCCTTCAGCTCGTCGACGCTGGTGATGCCGACATTGAAGTCGCCGTCGGTGGCAAGAATCACGCGGTTGACGCCGGTCTTGTCGAAATTCTGCTCGGCCAGTTGATAGGCTTGGCGGATGCCTTCTGCGCCGGCTGTCGAGCCGCCCGCCGAGAGATTTTCCAAAGCTGCAGTCGATTGTCGCCTTCTCCGACGCCTTGGTCGGCTCAAGCACCGTTCCAGCACTTCCGGCATAGGCGACGATCGACACTGTGTCGTCGGCGGAGAGCGTGTCGACCAGGAGCTTCATCGAGTTGATGAGAAGCGGCAGCTTGTTCGGCTCCTGCATCGAGCCCGACGTGTCGATCAGGAAGACGAGATTGGCGTGCGGCCGCTCGGCCGGCACGATATCAAAACCCTTGATGCCGATGGTGACGAGCTTGGTGGCGCTGTTCCACGGCGTCGGCATGACGGTGACGTTCGCAGCGAAAGGCGTATCCGCCGAGGTCGGCCCCGGATAGTCATAGGGGAAATAGTTGATCAGCTCCTCGATCCTGACCGAATCGTCCGGCGGCAGCACGCCCTTGTTGAGCGACGCGCGCATGAAGGAATAGGACGACGTGTCGACGTCGATCGAGAAGGTCGAGACCGGCTCCTCGGCCGTCACCTTGACCGGATTGGTGTCGATGGTCTGGAAGCGGTCGCGCCCCTGGTCGTGATAGGCGGCGGGCGGCGGCGGTTCCGGCATGGCGGCAAGGTCGCTGACGGCGCCGGCGGTCGGCGACGCGGCGAAATTGCCGGCCACGGTGCCGACGTCGCGAAAGGCATTCGAGGATGTCGCCTGAGCTTCAGGCTCCGCCGGCACGTTGCTCCCCGCAGCGGAGGCCACAGAGGCGGCGAGACTGCATCGGCTTGCGGGAGCGACGCGGCTGCCTCCAGCTGATCCGCCTCGACCTTCGCCGTCGGACTGACCGGCTGCAACGAGGAGGGCGCCTCCGATGCCGTTTCGTTTGTCGGATGTTGGACCGGCGGAACGCCGACCGGTTCCCGCGCGTCCTGTCGCGAGAAACCTTCGATCGCCTGCCAGTTCGCCGCGGTCGTTACGGCAAGCGCCAGCACGATAAGGCTTGCACCGCTGGCGAGCGCCGCGCGGCTCAGGATTGGGCGTGTCGAGATTGAGGTCATGTGTCGCTGTCCCGTCAGGATTTCGATCGCGGCATGAGCCGCGTTCCTGAGACGGTTGAGGGCCTGCGATCCTTGGCGCGGCCGCTCTGAATTTGCGTCGAAGGCGGAAAGCGCGGCGCTAACGGCCGCCTCGCGCGCCTCTTGTCGCGGCGCTGCGCGCTCCTCCTTGATGGCCTGTTTCAGTCGCTCCAACTCATCCATCGTCTTTGTCCGTCCGCGCGCTCAACACTTTGCGCGCCATGTGCATGCGCCACGACACTGTGCTCTCCGCGACGCCGAGTATTTTTGCCGCCTCGCGGTGCGAAAGATCCTCGCCGAGGACGAGAAGCACGGTTTCCCTGAGGTTTGGCTCGAGGCTTTGCAGCGCCTCGCTCAGCCAGCTTGAGCGCCGCTCGTTATCGGCCAGGTCCGCGTCTTCCGATTCACGCAGCGCCACATAGGCCTCGGCGAGCTTCGCCGACGATTGCCGCCGCCGCATCACGTCACGGCAGCGGTTGATCGCGATCGAAACGACCCAGGTCGAGAAGCGGCTCTCTCCGCGGAAGCGCGAGAGCTTGGTCGCGAGCGTGATGCAGACGTCCTGCGCGACATCTTCTGCGTCTGCGGCCGAGCCCATGGTGCGGTAGGCAATCCGGTAGATCATATCGTAATGCCGCTCGACGAGGCGGCGGAACGCCTCGCGGTCGCCTGAAAGCGCGGCGGCGGCAAGCTCGCTGTCGTCGATCGTGCTCAGCATCTACTCCTTGAGACGCAGCCGACGGGCGAAACCTTGGGCGAGGCCGGAAGAACCGCAAGGAGGCCGCCTTATATCAGCAAGAATTGGCTAACCATGCAGCGGCAAGGCGCGGTGTGCCGCCAAAATTCGTTCCCATTTTAGGCAAATGGAAAAGACGTTGAACCGACAGCCAGAACAATTCCCGCCCCCGCCCCGAGGGCAGGACGAGGGCAGGATCATGAACGAGCACGACGCCGACAAGGGACTCTCCGCTGCGCCCGCGAAAGACGACGGGGAGCACCGCAACACGCACCGGAAACGAACCCTGAAGCAGGCGCGGGCCGTGCTCTCTGACTGGACGGCAATGGACTGCAAGCTGCGCGACATGTCGGATAGCGGCGCGCGTCTCGTCTTCGGCAATCTAGTGTCGCTGCCGCAGGAGTTTCGCCTCCACAATGTCAGCGACGGGACGATCACGCCCGTGCGGCTCCGGTGGCAGCGCGGGCTCGAAGCGGGCGTGACCTTTGACGGTCCGGCCGAGCCTATCCACACGCTAAAGCCTTAGAGATCTGTCATCGCTGAGTTTTTCGAGCGATTTGACTCTGCTCCAGATGAGAACATAATAAGAACAAATGCCGGTAGCACGGCACAATTCCCAGAGTCCATCAATGCCCGAAAAGCCGCCGTCGAGCCGCGAGAGGCCGATATCGCGCCTTCCCGCGCCCGCAGGCGTAACGCCGCCTCCGCGTCCCGGCGCGGCGGACTATGCGGAGCTTCTCGTTGCCTCGAACTTTTCGTTCCTGCGCGGCGCCTCGCATCCGGAGGAGCTTGCCGCGACGGCCGCTCTTCTCGGCCTCGCAGGCTTTGCCGTCGCCGACAAAAACACGCTTTCAGGCATTGTGCGCGGCCATCTCGCCGCCAAGACGACGGGCGTCCGCTATGCGGTCGGCTGCCGGCTTTCCTTCCGTGACGGGACGCCAGACATCGCGGTCTGGCCGCGCGACCGCGCCGCCTACGGCCGCCTCTGCCGGCTGCTGACAACCGGCAATCTACGCACCAGGAAAGGCGAGTGCCATCTCGACCTCGCCGATCTTCTCGAGTGGGGCGAGGGACTGGAGATGGCGGTGCTGCCCGACGCGCGCGGTTCCTCCCCCGCGGAAAGCGGGGGAGGGGGACCGCCGAAGGCGGTGGAGGGGGCTGATCGAAAAGCGCTGCGCTCGCGTCCGCCCCCTCCACCATGCTCCGCATGGTCCCCCTCCCCCATCGCAAGCGATGGGGGAGGAACCGCCTTCCCCGCCATGGCGAACGTGATCAACTTCCCTGCGAAGGAGAGCGTCACGAGAGCTCGCGTCCAACCCAAGTGTTTCCTTGAGCACACCCTCGCCGCCCTCGCCAAAACCTTCCCCGGCCAAGTCCGTCTCGGTGCGACGTGCCTTTATCACGGCGACGACCGCCGCCGGCTTGCGGCACTTTCCGCGCTCGCGGCAAAGCACGCCGTCCCAATGATCGCGCTCGGCGACGTGCTCTATCACGCACCGGAGCGCCGCCCCTTGCAGGACGTGCTTTCCTGCGTGCGCGAGAAGCGGACGCTTGAGACAGCCGGAAAACTGCTTGAGGCGAATGCCGAGCGGCATATGAAGAGCGCAGCCGAGATGAAGCGCCTCTTCGCCGATTATCCGGAAGCCATTGCCGAGACGCGCGCGCTCCTCAACCAGCTCACCTTCTCGCTCGACGAGCTGCAATACGACTACCCGCTCGAATCGGCGGGAGCGAGCGCCACCCCTTATGACGAGCTCGTGCGGCTCACGCATGAAGGCGCCGCCTGGCGCTACCCGGATGGCATGCCGGAAAAGGTCCGAAAGACCATCGAGCACGAACTCGCCATCATCAAGCAGCTCAGATACGAGGCCTACTTCCTCACCGTCCGCGACATCATGGAGTTCGCCCGCTCGAAGGAGATTCTTTGTCAGGGGCGCGGCTCGGCGGCGAATTCCGCCGTCTGCTATTGCCTGCGGATCACCGATGTCAGCCCCGCGCGCACCGACCTTCTCTTCGAGCGCTTCATCTCGCCGCAGCGCGGCGAGCCGCCCGACATCGACGTCGATTTCGAGCACGAGCGGCGCGAGGAGGTGATCCAGTATGTCTTCGAAAAATACGGCCGCGACCATGCCGGAATCGCCGCGACCGTCATCACCTACCGCTCGCGCTCTGCCGCGCGTGAGGTCGGAAAAGCCTTCGGCCTTTCCGACGACGCCGTCGGCGCGCTCGCCGGCAACGTCTGGGGCTGGTCGTCGACCGCCATCGACGGCGCCGACGCGCGCCGCGCCGGGCTCGATCCCGAAGAACGCCGCATCGCGCAGGTCTTGGAAATGTCGCGTGAGATCATCGGCTTTCCCCGTCATCTCTCGCAGCATGTCGGCGGCTTCGTGCTGACCAGGAGCCGCCTCGACGAGGTGGTGCCGATCCTGCATTCGGCGATGGACGGCCGCAACATCATCGAATGGGACAAGGACGATCTCGATTCCCTCAAGATGCTGAAGATCGACGTGCTGGCGCTCGGCATGCTCACCTGCCTGAAGAAGGGTTTTGATCTGCTCGAAGCGCATTACGGCGAGACGCAGAGCCTTGCCTTGATCCCCGAAGGCGACGAGGCCGCCTACGATATGATCTGCCGCGCCGACACGATCGGCGTCTTCCAGATCGAGAGCCGCGCGCAGATGACCATGCTGCCGAGGCTCCGCCCGAAGAATTTCTACGACCTCGTCATCGAGGTGGCGATCGTCCGCCCCGGCCCGATCCAGGGCGACATGGTGCATCCCTATCTTCGCCGCCGGCAGGGAATCGAGAAGGTGCACTACCCTTCGCCCTCACCCGAGCACGGCGACCCGGACGAATTGAAGAACGTGCTCCACAAGACCCTCGGCGTGCCGCTCTTCCAGGAGCAGGCGATGCGGATCGCGATCGTCGCAGCAAAATTTGAGCCATGGGAGGCCGACAAGCTGCGCCGCGCCATGGCGACCTTCCGCCGCGTCGGCACCATCGGCACCTTCAAGGCCAAGATGATCGAGGGCATGGTCGCGCGCGGCTATGAGCGGAATTTTGCCGAGCGCTGCTTCAGCCAGATCGAGGGCTTTGGCGAATACGGCTTCCCGGAAAGCCACGCCGCAAGCTTCGCGCTCCTCGTCTACGCCTCCGCCTGGATCAAGTGCCACTACCCGGACGTCTTCTGCGCCGCGCTTCTAAATGCGCAGCCGATGGGCTTCTACGCCCCGGCACAGATCGTCCGCGACGCCCGCGAGCACGGAGTGGAGCTGCGCGAGGTGGATATCAATTTCTCGGACTGGGATTCGACGCTGGAGAGCTTGCACGAGTCCCCTCCCCCCTTGCGAGGGAGGGACAGGGAGGGGGAGTATTGGCTGCTGAGGCAAGATCGTAGACCACCCCCTCTCCCGCCCCTTCGACAAGTCGAAGGGGCACCCTCCCCCGCAAGGGGGGAGGGGGTGGCTCGTCGCTATTCCCCCCAACTCCCCTTCATCCGCACCACGCATGCCGTCCGTCTCGGCCTTCGCCAGATCAGGAGCTTTCGCGAGACCGACGCGGCACGCCTCGTCGCGGCGCGCGGCGAAGGCTACAGAAGCGTCCGCGATCTCTGGCTGCGTTCCGGCATCTCGCGCGCCGGACTGGAGCGGCTCGCCGAGGCCGACGCCTTCCGCTCAATCGGCCTCGACCGCCGCCAGGCGCTCTGGGAGATGCGCGCGCTCGACCCGCTGTCGGCGGCGGAGCGGCTGCCGCTCTTCGCCGCCGCTGTCGACAGCGATCTGCGCGACTTGCAGAGCGAAGAACAGGTGACGCTCCCCCTGATGCCGGACGGCGAGCATGTGGTGAACGACTATCGCGCGCTGTCGCTTTCCTTGAAGGCGCATCCGGTTTCGTTCCTGCGCGTCGAGCTTGCCGCGACCGGTATCGTCGAGACCGCACGGCTTTCGGAGATGAGAACCGGACGGCGCGTCTCCATCGCCGGCCTGGTGCTCGTCCGCCAGCGCCCGGGCACGGCGTCGGGCGTGATCTTCGCAACGATCGAGGACGAGACCGGCATCGCCAACGTCATCGTCTGGCCGAAGATTTTCGAACGTTTTCGCCCGGTCGTGCTCGGCGCGCGGCTGATGCGCGTCACCGGAAGACTCCAGTCCGAGCAGAGCGTGATCCATGTGATCGCCGAGCGGCTCGAGGACCTCTCGCCGCTTCTCTCGCTTCTGTCCGCCGATTCCATCGGATCGAACGGCATGGCGCCGACCGACGAGGTGCGCCGGCCGGTCGACGAGCTCCGCCATGTCGCCAAGAAGACCTCGCGCATGGCGCGCCTGCTCGCCTCGGAGCCGGAGCTCGCGGAGGAACTGCGCACGATGCACGAGTTCGAACCGCGCGGCGATGCCCAAGGGCCGGAATTTTCATTGAGGCGCGCCGCTTCCAACCCTCTCCCATAGGGAGAGGGTTCAGACGCGTCCTCACCCCCGCCCGATCGCCTCTTCCGGATGCACGAAGGGAAGGCCGAGGCTCTTCGCCACCGCAGGATGCGTGATCTGGCCGCGATGCACGTTGAGCCCCGCTTTCAGATGCGGGTCGGCCAGCACCGCGCCGAGCCCCTTCTCCGCCAGCGCCAGCCCGAAGGGCAGCGTCGCGTTGTTCAGCGCGTGGCTCGACGTGACCGGCACCGAGCCCGGCATGTTGGCGACGCAATAATGCACGACGCCGTCGACAACGAAGATCGGGTCGGCGTGCGTCGTCGCATGCGATGTCTCGAAGCAGCCCCCCTGGTCGATCGCGACGTCGACCATGACCGCGCCCGGCCGCATGTGCTTCAGCATGGCGCGCGTCACGAGCTTCGGCGCGGCCGCGCCCGGCACCAGCACGGCGCCGATCACCACGTCGGCGGAAAACACCTCCTCCTCGATGGTTTCGATCGTCGAGAAGCGGGTCCGCACCCGCCCCATGAAAAGATCGTCGAGCGCGCGCAGCCTGGGCAGCGACTTATCAAGAACGGAGACCTCGGCGCCGAGCCCGGCGGCCATGCGCGCCGCATGCGTGCCGACCACGCCGCCGCCGAGCACCACGACGCGCGCCGGCTGCACGCCCGGCACGCCGCCGATCAGCACGCCGCGCCCGCCGTTGAAGCGCTTCAGCGCCATCCCGCCGGCCTCGATCGCGAGCCGCCCCGCCACCTCGCTCATCGGCGCCAGCAGCGGCAGATGTCCGCTGCGGTCCGTCACCGTCTCGTAGGCGATCGCCGTGCAGCCGGACTCCATCAGCCCCTTGGTCTGGCGCGGATCGGGCGCGAGATGCAGATAGGTGAAAAGGATTTGCCCGGCCGAGAGCCGCTTCCACTCCGCCTCCTGCGGCTCCTTTACCTTGACGATCATCTCTGCCTTGGAGAAGACCTCCGCCGCGTCCTTGGCGATCGTCGCGCCGGCTCTCACATAGGCCGCGTCATCGGCGCCGATGCCGGAGCCCGCGCCGCTCTCGACCAGCACGTCATGGCCGGCCGCCGCGTATTCGCGCACCGCGCCCGGCGTCAGCCCGACACGATATTCCTGCGACTTGATCTCTTTCGGAACGCCGATCCGCATGGCGAAACGTCTCCTCGGAGCCCGTCCTCGGCCTTCTCTCGCACCGCTCGCCACCGATTTCCAGTGCGACAGCCTGCCCCGTGCCTCATGCGACACCGAAGCCGGGAGCGGTGTGATGCGGGCCGGTCAGCTTTGCAGCGACGTCTCGTAGAGCTTGCCGGCGACCTCCGCCGCCTTTGTCGGATCGTTCGGATCAAGCATCGCGAACACGTAGGAGCCGCCCGCCGAGCGCGGCACCACGACGAAGTGGATCGTCGTCTCCGACGCACCGCTGCCGCACTTGACGGTGAAGTGCAGATGGCCGGCATCGTCGGTCGCCGCCGTCTCGGTCGCGAGCGAGCCGCCGCAACGCTGCAGGTCCTCCTCCGCGACCGCGCCCATGATCGCTTCGGGAAGCATATCCTCGACGACGAGCGTGACCCCCACCACGTCGCCCACCTTCCAGGCCGTCTTGCTCGTCGGCAGCAGCTCCGGAATCTCCGACGGATCCTTGACCTCGTCGTAGGTGAGATAGCCGGCCTTCATGAGCGTGCCCATCGTCGCAAAGCCTGCTTCGAGCGCCTGAACGTCGATCGTGTCGTTGCCGCTCGAACTGTCGGTCGAGGCCTGCTGCTGTTCGTCGGAGGACGGCGCGGCCGGCGCGGGCTCCGGCGCCGCCGTATCGCCGGACGAATCGGCCGCGGCGGTGTCGGTGCCGCTCTGCGGCTGCTCCACAGTCGGCGCAGCTTCCACCTTTTTCGCGGCCGGCGCCTGATCTGGCGCCGGCGCCTCTTCGGTGGCGCCTGCATTGTGGCGGCTGACGCAGTCGTCGATCGCCTCGATCCCCGGGCCGATGTCGCTGATGTTGAAGGAGAGGCTCTGGCCTTCCGTCTCGATGTCCACCGTCTGCGCGTCATGGATCGCGGTGGTGAGCGCATCGTCATTGCCGAGATTGGCGACAACGAGGTCGGGAATCACAGCCTGCCCTTCGACCAACACCGAAGCCGCGCCCGTCAGCGTATAGCTGAGCGGCACCCAGACACCGACCTGCAGCGTCCAGTCCTTGTCCTCTACTCCGAGCAGGAGATCGCCATCGGCGGCGCGCGCGACGGCGAGCGTCGCGCCGTTCTGGTATTCCGCCTTGATTGCGCAATGCGTGAAGGTGCCGGAATCGTCGGAGAACGCCGATGCGGTCCAACCGGGCACCGTCAGATCTTCGACGATCTGGCCGCCGAGTGTCGGCAGCCCGCGGCGGCCGCCGCTCGTCGGCGCCGGCGCCGGCTGTTCATTGGTGGCCTGTTCCCCGCTTCCCGAGGTGTCGCTGGTCGGCGGTGACGGCTCTTCACTCGCAGACTGCTCCTGTGCGGAGGCGTCCGCTTCCTCCTGCGCGCCTTTCGTACCGCCTTCCTTGCTTGGCGCGTTCGACGCGCCGGTTTCTATCCCCTGGTTGCTCACGCAGGTCCGAGCCGCGGCGAAGGCTTCCGACGCCTGATCGAGAGCATAACTGTAGCTTTCGACCGCCCCGGTCAGACTGTGCAGCTCGACGTTGAGTGTGCTCCCATGCTCCATGCGGTCGATGATGTCTTCCGACTCGCTGACGTCGAAGTAGATATGCTTCGGCTCGAGCACCTGGACCGGACGCTTGATCACGCCCGCGCCGTCGGCAGGGGCATCGACGTTGTACCAAAGATAATAGGTGGCGTTGGTGTCGAGGTTCCATTGCTCGCGGTAGAGGCCGAACCCCCAACTGTCGTCCGGCAGATAGGCGAGGATGAGCTGGTCGTCGCCGAAGATGCCGTAGGCCGTGCAATTAGCGAAGGTCCCGGCGGCGTCGGCGGCAGCGGTAACGACCCAGGGCCCGAATGTCAGCTGCGGGCCGGTCGCCGTCGGCGTTGACGGCTGCTGCTGTTGCTGTCCGCTGTCTTCCGCCGGCGTATTGGGCGACGGCATCGGCTGGCCGAGCGTATTATCGCTCTCGGGAGTGGTGCTTTCATTCGACGCGCTGGCGCTGCCGCTTTCGCTGCTCGGCGTCGTATGCGTGCCGGCAAGCAGATGCCGCCGCACGCAATCCTGCGCCGCGGTCATCGCCTTGTTCGAGTTCGACAGCTCGAAACCGTAGTCGCGGTTCTGGAAGGTGACGGTCAGAAGGTTGCCGTGCCGAAGCTGCGCGATGAAGGGATGCCCGTCATCGATCGCAAGGCCGATCAGGTGGTCTCCGATTCCGTCGGCCGTGCCATTGAATGCAGCATGGCGGTCGATCTTGAATCGAATGGCGAACTGCCCGCCGTCTCCGACGGGCCAAGCGTCGTTCTCGACGCTCAGATACCAGCCGCCGCTGGCGAAGGAGGAAATGTAGAGCGTCGAGCCGTTCTGGTAGGACGCGTAGACGGCGCAGTGGGAGAACTCGCCGGTCGTGTCGCTCGTGTAGGCCCGCGCGTTCCAGTCTTCGACCGTGAACCGCTCGACGATCTCTGCGTTGGCCTGAGGCGCGCAGAAGAAGGCTGCCAGCAGCGCGGAAAAAAACGCGTAGCGCATTGCAATGCTCCCCCACCCCGGAGACGCTAGAAAAGCGCCTCAGCGAGGGGCATTCAACCACATTCTGCGAAAGCTCCTGCCCAAGACACAGCGCCAATTCGTTCTGCCGACAAACGCGATGCGGCCTTTCGTCCCCCCGAGACTGAAGGCCGGCAGATGGCAGACACCTAAAGATTGCGTGCGGAAGATAGGTCAATGTTGCAGACCTATTTCGTCCATCCTTCGTGCGCAGCGACCCCGAAACACGGGGAGACATTCGGCGGAAACGGAAGTGCGCTAGAGGCTTCGTCATTGGCGCGCGGGGGTAGCAACGGCGGTAGCAATTGGAACGCCGCGCAAGCGCGAACCGGACGGCCGCCGTTTCTCAACAACCAGGCCGCGACGAGGCCTTGCGCAGTGGCTGGGAGCCGTTGGAATGCCCGAGACAAAAGCCGAAGCCGCGCTGATCGAGACGCGGCAATCGATGATCCGCGTATGGCTGGCGATCTCCGCGGTATGGATCGGGTTTTGGCTTTCGCTCGCGACGCTGACATTTCTGACGGGCGTCGATGCAAGCTACCGAGCGGCTGACCTCTTCGCGCTGATCGTCATGCTTCCGCCGCTCGTCTCTTTTGCCGCTGGCGCGTTGACCCGCTGGATTTTCGAAGCGCTCTCTCGCTGACTTGAATAGACCGAGGCGCACGCCCGCGCTCACCCCACCGCCGGATTGGTGGATGTGATCTCCAACACCTCGAACACCAGCCCGCCCGGCGAACGGAAGAACGCGATCTTGCGCGAGCCGAAGCCGGCGCTGATCTCCGTCGGCGGGATCAGGACTTCAGTCCCGAGGGCCGTCAGCCGCTCGACCTCAGGCTCAAGAGCGGCGACCTCGAACACGGCATGCGTCAGGCCGTTCGTGGGACGCTCCGCAAGCTTCTCCTCAAAGATCGGCGTCGGCGTCAGGAAGAGCCGCGTCCCGCCGAACTGAACGAGCGCATATTCCGCTTCCCCCTGCGGCGTCGCGAGCTTCTCGTGCAGCAGCAGTTTTCCGCCGAGCGCGACAAAGAACTCCGCCTCAGCCGTAACGTCCGCAACCTTGACGCCGATATTCCAAAGCGATGCCTGCATCCCTTCTCCTCGGCGTCCCCATCGCATGTCTTGTTCTTCGCGATTCGCCCGGCCGGTGCAATTTCGCCCTAGCGGTCGAAGAGCAATCCCTCGCCACGGTGGTCGTGAAAGAGCGGCGGCGCGTGTCTGCAGACATAGCCAACCTGGCAGGCGCCGGAATCCCGCGTCGGCGCGGTGCCGACATAGGCGTATTCGGCGGCCATGCAGTAGCCCGGATATGCGACGAAGCGGTCGTAGGTGTGAGGCCCGGTGCTCATCACGATCGCCCCGCTTTGCGCGACGAGGGACTGCGCCTGCCGACAGTTCATGTTGAGCGTCGAAGGACGCGCCACCGCCGCCCCGGTCGAGGCGAGAAGGACGAGGACGGCGAGCCCGGCCGTCAGCTTTCGATATGGCGTCTTGCGCATCTTGAGTTTTGGAGCGGGCGAAGGGATTCGAACCCTCGACCCCAACCTTGGCAAGGTTGTGCTCTACCCCTGAGCTACACCCGCAAGCAAATCGCAGCCGGCGGGATAGGTCCGGCGCGTCGGGCTATATGGCGCAAGGCCCCCTGAATTGCAACAAGCCGGCGTCCCGGGAAAGGGACACCCCGGCCGAGCGCCTGCCGGGCGACCGCTGTTGTCGCCGCGGCGGCAAGCCGCTAAGTCCGGGCGGTCAGCCAAGACCGAAAGCAGGACCATGCCTCTGGGCCGCACCGACCTTTTCGCCCTCTTTGAGCGTCACGGCATCGAAACGACGACGGCGGAGCATCCGCCGGTCTTCACCGTTGAAGAGGCCCAAGCGCTGCGCGGTGTGCTTTCCGGCGGCCACACCAAGAACCTCTTCCTGAAGGACAAGAAGGATCAGGTCTTTCTGGTGGTGGCCGAGGAGGATGCCGAGATCGACATGAAGGGCGTCCACCGCGTGATCGGCTCCGCCCGGCTTTCCTTCGGCAAGCCGGAGCTGCTCCTGAGCCCTTCTCGGCGTCGTGCCGGGGTCTGTCACCCCGTTCGGCGTGATCAATGACACGGACGCCGCGTGACGGTCATCCTCGACGCCCCGCTTCTTCGTCACGAGCAGCTCAATTTTCACCCGCTCCGGAACGACGCGACGACGACGATCAGCCGCGCCGACTTCCTCGCCTTCCTGGAGCACGCCGGCCACAAGCCGCAGATCCTCGACGTTTCCGGCAATATTGCCGGCAAAGAGGCATTGGAAAGCGCGGAGAAACCCGCCACATAAGGAGGAACTTGAGCCATTGGAGCTTCCATGAGCGCCGAAAATCTCATCCTCGGTGGCGGGAATGGCGCGTCCCCCGCGCCCGACGCCGACCTCATCAAGGAGACCACGACCCAGGCCTTCCGCGCCGACGTGCTTGACGCGTCGCAAAGCGTTCCGGTCCTCGTCGATTTCTGGGCGCCCTGGTGCGGCCCCTGCCGGCAGCTGACGCCGGTCCTGGAAAAGGCGGTGAAGGACGCCAAGGGCGGGTGAAGCTCGTCAAGATGAACATCGACGACCACCCGGCAGATCGCCGGCCAGCTCGGCATCCAGTCGATCCCCGCCGTCATCGCCTTCAAGGACGGCCAGCCGCTCGACGGCTTCATGGGGGCGTTGCCGGAAAGCCAGGTTACCGCCTTCATCGATCGCATCTGCGGCCCCGGCGTCCCGGACGGCGCGGAGGAGGCGCTGGCATCCGCCGCGGAGGCGCTTGCCGCCAAGGACTTTGCCGGCGCGGCGGCGCTTTACGGCGGCGTCCTGCAGAATACCCCGAGAATATGACGGCGCTCGGCGGCCTGATCCGCTGCTTCGTCACGCTCGGCGAGCTGGCGCAGGCGCGCGGCCTGCTTGCCGGGCTGACGCCCGAGCAGGACAAGGATCCAGCGATCGCCGGTGCGCGCGCCGCGCTTGAGCTCGCGAGCCAGGCCGAGAAGCTCGGCCGGCCCGCCGAGCTGCGCCGGCGACTGGATGCCAATCCGAACGACCATCAGACGCGCTACGACCTCGCGCTTGCCCTGAACGGCGCGGGCGACCGCAACGGCGCGGCAGATGCACTGCTTGAGATCGTGCGGCGGAACCGCGCCTGGAACGACGAGGCGGCGCGTAAGCAGCTTCTGCAGCTCTTCGAGGCCTGGGGCCCGACGGATCCGGCCGCGGTCGAGGGACGGCGGCGCCTTTCGTCGCTGCTCTTCGCCTAAGGAGCCGACAAGGGAATCGCGATGTCCGTGATGGCTGGCAACCGGCGCTACGAAACCGCCGCCGACCTTCCGGAGACCATTCCTCTGTTTCCGCTGTCAGGCGTGCTGCTCCTGCCGGGCGGGCAGCTTCCGCTCAACATCTTCGAGCCGCGCTATGTCGCGATGACAGACCACGCGATGGCGTCCGACCGGCTGATCGGCATGATCCAGCCGGCGCTCGACGCGCCGGAGGACGCCGCGTGCCCGCCGCTTTGCGCGGTCGGCTGCCTCGGCCGCATCACGCAATTCTCCGAGACCGGCGACGGGCGCTACGCGATCCTGCTCTCAGGCGTCAGCCGCTTCTACATCGTCGAGGAGCCGGAAGCGGCCGCGCTCTTTCGCGAGGCGCGAATCTCCGTCGACGGCTTTCTCGACCTTTCCGAGCCGCATCAGGGCGAGGAGTCGATCGACCGCTCGGCGCTGCTTCGCACCTTCCGCGACTATCTCGACGCCAACGACCTTGAGGCTGACTGGGACAGCGTGAACCGCGCTTCGAATGCAAGCCTGGTCACGGCCCTTTCGATGATGAGCCCCTGGGGACCGACGGAGAAGCAGGCGCTGCTTGAATGTCCCGACCACGCCGCGCGCGCCCGCACCTTGATCGCCATCACCGAGATGGCGCTTGCCGGCAAGAACGCGCCGTCGGCGCCGCTGCAATGAAGACGTGGAGGCAAGAAGATGACTGAGCGTGAGAAGACGTCAGGCGGGCGCTCGGTCGATCCGAAGCTGCTTGAGATCCTTGTCTGTCCGATCACCAAGACGACGCTCGAATATGACCGCGAGCGACAGGAGCTGATCTCTCACGCCGCCAAGCTTGCGTTTCCGATCCGCGACGGCATTCCGATCCTGCTTCCCGACGAGGCGCGCAGCCTCGAGGACTAGATTACCAGCCCGCCTGCTTGCGGGCGACGGCCTCGAAGTCGGCGGGATGGATCGGCAGGTCGGCGAGTTCCCACGGCCGGTAGGAGCGAAGCTCGCGCAGTGTCTGCACGTAGACCGCGCGCTGGCGGCGATACGTCTCAAAAGTCCGGCGGTAGGCCGCGAACGCGTTGCGGAGCGCCGCAAGCGACGCATCGAACACCGTCGGGATGGCATCCGCCGGGGGATTGTGGAAGGCTATATCGGTCATGGCGTGGCTTTCCTTGCTTGCGGACACTTCAGAAGCCCGCGGCGCGGCGCGCAAACTCCTCGATGCCCTTGTCGCCCCCATGTCGATCAGATTGCGCTCCGAATAGGCTTCGAGCTTCGCGAGCGTGGTGTGGTAAACCCACCAGGACCGCAAGAATTTGGCAACACTTCCGCCAGCTCTTGCCGGAAGAGCGACAATATTGACGGAGCGGGATTCTCGAACCGGAAGGTCGAGTGAAAGAGCAGTAGCTGACATGATCGTCTCCTGCGAAAGATGAACCTGCACCCTCCCCGGACGATCGGCGGTTCCCGCTTCTTGACGCGGAAGCTATTCATTCCGCTGCGCCGCACAAGACGGCATTTTGCAACGCAGCAATGCTCTGAGGGTATGGCCGGTTAATGGGGCGATGGCGATTGCCGCTTCACAACCGGTTCCCGAACGATTTTCGACGACACGTGAGCTTGCGGCCTGCCGCCAAATAAGCTAGTTTAGTACCATTCTTTATTCTTCGCCTATAAAGAAAGGGTAGTTTAATGAAATTATCAAATAGAGTTAGTCCAGAGAAATATGCTCTCGTATTACAGACGCGCGACAGTGCGGCTGAAGTACTTTCTTCCGAGAGGATGTCGTCCACAAGCTATAATGCTTTCAAATCGGCGCAAAGGACCAAAGGAGGCCATTGGCCATCCGAGCTAGAAGGCACGCTAAAGAGCGCGTGGAATTCGGCCTGGGACATGGACGCGCTGGGCAAGGAACAGAGAGCGGACGCTGAGTTGGGACGGACGCCTTTGCCAAGCGATCTCGAAGATTTCGCTGTGGCCAAGCAATCGCTCAGCTCGGCCGTCAAAGAGTTGTCGGCTTGGCTTCGTGCCCGGGAGCTCTGGCCAAGGCCCTAGCCAACCGCGGTTAGATCGCCTCGCCCTTCAAAAGCTTCGGCAGCGTCCCGCCGAATCCCGCCGCCTCGCCGATGAAGAGCTCTTTCAGCTTCGGCATGCGGTCGACGAGCCCAAGCCCGATGTCGCGCATGGCGCGGAGCGGCGCGACGTCGTTGGAAAAGAGCCGGTTCAGGACGTCGGTCGTCACGCCCATCTGCCAGGTGTCGTAGCGCCGCCATTGCTCGTAGCGCCGGAGCACCTCGATCGAGCCGATGTCGAGGCCGAGCCGGCTTGCGTCGACGATCGTCTCGGCGAGCGCCGCAGCATCGCGGAAGCCGAGATTGAGCCCCTGCCCTGCGATCGGATGGATGCCGTGCGCCGCGTCGCCGAGCAGCGCGAAGCGCGGCCGCACGAAGTCGCGCGCCAGCGTCAGCGACAGCGGGTAGGCGGCGCGCGGTCCGCTGAGCGCGATCTCGCCGAGCTTGTGCCCGAAGCGGCGCTCAAGCTCGACCAGGAAGACGAAGTCGTCGGCCTTCATCAGCCGCTCCGCCTCCGCCTTCCGCTCCGTCCAGACGAGCGATGAGCGGTTGCCCTTGAGCGGCAGGATGGCGAAGGGGCCGCCGGGAAGAAAATGCTCGACCGCGACGCCCTGATGCGGGCGCGAGTGCTCGACCGTCGCGACGATCGCCGTCTGCGGATAATCCCAGCGCACCGTCTTGATGCCGGCGAGCGAGCGCAGCCGCGACTTCATTCCGTCGGCGGCGACGAGCAGCGCGGCTTTCCGCTTCGCTCCCGATCCGAGCGCGACGGCGACGCGGCCGTTTCTCTCAAAGCGCGCCACGCTGTCGGGCGCGGTGAGCGTGACACCCGCCGCTGACGCCGCATCGCGAAGCGCGTCGAGGAGCGGCCCGTTCGGCACCATATGCGCGAACGGCTCGCCTTCCGCCACGGCGGCGTCGAAGGTGAGGAAGATCGGCCTGACCGCATCCTTGGTGCGGCTGTCGGTGATGTCCATCGCAAGGATCGGCTCGGCCTCCGCGTCAAGGCTCGCCCAGATGCCGAGTTGCTCGAGCATGCGCCGCGCCGCCGCAGCGATGGCCGAGGCGCGCGCGTCGCGCGTTTTCGCGATCGGCTTCGCATCGATGACCTCGATGCTCACCGCCGGCGCGCTTTTCGCGATGGCGAGCGCAGCCATCAGCCCGGCGGACCCGCCGCCGGCGATCAGCACGTCTCGTTCAACGTCATCGGCCAGCACCGGCCGCTCCTTAAGCTTGGCGCCCGCGGCCGACTTCTTCCCGCGGCGCTTGACTCCGGTCCCGCCGCTGACGACCTTTCCGCCGCTTGGCCTTTGAGGCCGAAACCGGACGAGGATGCCGTGACGGTCGCGATCGAGAACCTGATCCGCATCCTCGACCTCGAGCCGCTCGAGCACAACCTCTTCCGCGGTCGCAGTCCCGAGGATGGTTGGCAGCGGGTTTTCGGCGGGCAGGTGATCGGCCAGGCGCTGGTCGCCGCCACCCGCACCGTCGATGCCGACCGCAAGGCGCATTCGTTGCACGCCTATTTCCTGCGTCCCGGCGATCCCGCCGTTCCGATCATCTACGAGGTCGACCGCATCCGCGACGGCAAGAGCTTCGTCACCCGGCGCGTAATCGCAATTCAGCACGGTCACGCGATCTTCTCCATGTCCGTTTCGTTTCAGGTCGCGGAAGGCGGGCTCGACCATCAGATGCCGGCGCCCAAGGTGGCGCCGCCTGAGGAGCTGATGTCGGAGGAGGAGCTGAAGAAGCAGTTCCTCGAAAGCGCCAGCGAGCCGATGAAGGGCTACTGGCGGCGCGAGCGCCCGATCGAGATCCGTCCGGTCAGCCTCCGCCATTATGTGAGCCGGGAAAAGCTCGCGCCGGTGCAGCACGCCTGGTTCCGCACCACCGGCGCGCTACCCGATGACGACGCAGTCCATAAATGCGTGCTCGCCTACGCCTCCGACATGATGCTGCTCGACACCTCGCTCTATCCGCATGCGCGCACGCTCTTCGACCGCGATCTGCAGGTCGCAAGCCTCGACCACGCTTTGTGGTTCCACCGTCCCTTCCGCTTCGACGACTGGCTGCTCTATTCCCAGGACAGCCCGACAGCCTTCGGCGGGCGCGGCTTCAACCGCGGCGCGATCTATACGCGCGAGGGTGTTCACATCGCGTCGGTCGCGCAGGAGGGGCTGATCCGCGTCTGGCCGGAAGAAAAGGACTGAAGGGCCCCCCGGCAACCTGCGGCCTGAGACAGAGACCGCGTCAGCACCCGTTTTTCCGCCGCTCCGAGGCCGGTCCTTGGGTCCCGAAGCCGGAAGAACAGCCTGTTTCCGGCTCTTTGGCACGACTCTTGGACAGCGCTACCCGAGGTGGCCGCCCTTCGGCAGCCGCCGCTTCGCGGCCGGTTTGCCGGCTAATGTCATGGAGCATGTGCCCAATGAAGCTAATCATCGCCATCATCAAGCCCTTCAAGCTCGATGCCGTGCGGGACGCCTTGACCGGCCTCGGCGTGCAGGGCCTGACCGTCACGGAGGTCAAGGGTTACGGGCGGCAGAAAGGCCATACCGAAATCTATCGCGGCGCCGAATATGCCGTGAGCTTTCTGCCGAAACTGAAGATCGAGGTCGCAGTTGCCGCGGGAGAAGCGGCGAAAGCAGTCGAGACCATCGCCGAGGCGGCCAAGACCGGGCAGATCGGCGACGGCAAGATCTTCGTCGTCGACCTTGAGAGCGCCCTGCGCATCCGCACGGGCGAGACCAATGCCGACGCGCTCTAAGTGCCCACACTTTGGGCAGTGCACTGTTACGATTTCTTAACCTGATGAAAACTTGTGCAGACAGGCTGGAAAGCCCTGCCCGCGCCCAGCGCGGCGACTGGCACGGGCTTTGTATCGCGTTGCTTCAGAGCGCCGCGATGCTGGCTCTCCTCTCTGCGGGTAACAACGATGGAGAACGCGATGCGCTGCTTCGCAGCTAGACTTCTGGTGGTACTCGGGTTGCTCGTCGCCGCGTTCAGCGCGCCGGCCTTCGCCCAGACCACGACCGACCAACCCGCCGCGGCGGCCACCGAAATGGCGGCACCGGCGGCGGACGAGACCCCGACGATCAACGCCGGCGATACGGCTTGGATGCTGACCTCGACGGCCCTCGTGCTGTTGATGACGGTCCCCGGCCTGGCGCTCTTTTATGGCGGCATGGTGCGCAAGAAGAACGTGCTTGCCACCGTCATGCAGAGCTTCGCCATCACCTGCCTGGTGACGATCGTCTGGATGGTCGTGGGCTATTCGCTCGCCTTTACCGACGGAGGCAGTAGCAATGCCTATATCGGCGGGCTGTCGCGCTTCTTCCTTGCCGGAATGGGCGTCGACGCGGTGTCCGGGACGATTCCGGAATCCGTCTTCATGATGTTCCAGATGACCTTCGCCATCATCACCCCGGCCCTCATCGCCGGCGCCTTCGCCGACCGCATGAAGTTCTCGGCGATGCTGTGGTTCATGGGGCTCTGGTCGATCTTCGTCTATAGCCCGATCGCGCATTGGGTGTGGGGCGGCGGGTTCCTCGGCACGTTGGGCGTGCTCGACTTCGCCGGCGGCACCGTGGTGCATATCAACGCCGGGGTGGCCGGACTCGTCTGCGCGCTCGTTCTCGGCAAGCGCAAAGGCTATGGCAGCGAGAACATGGCGCCGCACAATCTTGTCCTGTCGCTCACCGGCGCCTCGCTGCTGTGGGTCGGCTGGTTCGGGTTCAACGCCGGCTCGGAGTTGGCGTCGGACGGCCGCGCCGGCATGGCGATGGCGGTCACCCAGATCGCGACGGCCGCGGCCGCGCTTGCCTGGATGTTCGCGGAGTGGATCACCAAGGGCAAGCCGAGCGTGCTCGGCATCATCTCCGGTGCCGTTGCCGGCTTGGTCGCCATTACGCCGGCCTCCGGCTGGGTCGATCCGACGGGGGCGCTTGTCATCGGCATCGCGGCCGGCGTCATCTGCGCCTGGTCTGCGATCTGGCTGAAGGGCATGCTTGGCTACGACGACTCGCTCGACGCGTTCGGCGTGCACGGTGTCGGCGGCTTCGTCGGCGCCATCCTGACCGGCGTGTTCGCGGTATCGGCGGTCGGCGGCGAAGGGCATTCGGGCCTGATCGACGGCAATGCCGCGCAGGTCTGGACACAGTTCCTCGGCACCATCGCGACCATCGTCTGGTCGGGCGTCGTGAGCTTCATCATCCTCAAGATCGTCGACGTGATCGTCGGTCTCAGGGTCTCCAGCGAGGTGGAAGTCGAGGGCCTCGACATCAACCTCCACGGCGAAGTCGTTCAGTAGAAGCGTAGTCCTCCCAAGGCTGGCGCCCGGCTGTTCCGCAGCCGGGCGCTTTTTTCGTGCGATACCCGCTGGTTAATGGCGCCTTAACCCGGTCTGTCTAGGGTCGCTGAAAGCCCCGATAAAACGCGGCGTTCAAGCATGACCTACGCAATCCTGAGCGACGAACATCCGACCGCCGGCCGGCTCCGCGACCTTGCTCTCCGACATGCCTGGCGGATCGTCGGGCTGGCCGCCATGACGCTTGCGGCGGCTTCTCTGCTAAGCCTCGCCACCTGGCACGTCGACGATCCGAGCTTCAGCTACGCGATCGACGGTCCCGCCCGCAATCTCCTCGGTCGACCGGGCGCGGCCTTCGCCGACCTCGCCATGCAGTTCTTCGGCTTCGCCATTTCGGGCATTGTCTTTCCGCTCGCGGCGATCGGCTGGAATCTCTTTCGCGCCCGCCCGCCGCGCCGGCCACTGCGCCAGGCCGGGGCGTGGATCCTCGGCGTGCTCCTGCTTGCGACCGCGTTCTCCTGCCTGCCCGTCATCGCCCAGTGGCCGCTTCCGACCGGCCTCGGCGGCGCCGTCGGCGACGTCCTCTTGAGGCTCGCTGAGTGGTTCGGCGGCGGCACGCTCTCCGCCGGTCTCTATGCGGCGCTCTTCGTCGTCCTTGCCGGGCTCTCGCTCGGCTTCCTCTGGGCGACCTGCCTGCGCCGCTCGGCTCTCGCCCCGGCGAAAGTCCGCCGCCGCCGCGCAATCGAAGTCGAGGAGGAGGACGAGGGAAGCGAGGAGGAAAGTCCGCGCGAGAGCAGGCTCCGCCTTCTCGGCGGCTTCGCTGCCGGCGTCCTTGGGCATATGGCCCTGTCGCTGCACGGAATGGCGCGGCGTCAGCTTCACCGCCGCACCGAGCGCATGAGCCGCGTGCGCGAGATGGCGGCCGGGCCGCGTCGCGAGCCGCAATTCGGCTTCGACACGACGATGCCGACTACGGGGACGATCCGGAATTCGACGCCGCTTTCGCCGAGGCGATCGAAGAGACCGCACCCTCGCACCGACACGAGACGAAGGCGATCGTGCAGCCGCCCGCCCCGCGTCCGAAGACAAGCATCCGCGCCAAGAAGGAGGCGCAGGGCTCCTTCCTTCCAGCCGCCGACTTCGAGCTGCCGCAGCTGCATCTCCTGGCGGAGCCGCAGAAGCAGCGGCGCCGCGAGACCGCCATCGACCCCGCGGCGCTTGAACAGAATGCGCGGCTGCTTGAGGGCGTGCTTGAGGATTTCGGCGTACGCGGCGAGATCATCAATGTCCGCCCCGGCCCCGTCGTCACGCTCTACGAGCTTGAGCCGGCGCCGGGCATCAAGTCATCGCGCGTCATCGGCCTTGCCGACGATATCGCCCGCTCGATGAGCGCGATCTCCGCGCGCGTTGCGGTGATACCGGGCAAGAACGCCATCGGCATCGAGCTTCCGAACGTCACGCGCGAGACGGTGCTCCTGCGCGAGCTTCTCGCCTCGGAGGACTACGACAAGACGAAGGCCAAGCTGGCGCTGGCGCTGGGTAAGACGATCGGCGGCGAATCGGTCATCGCCGATCTTTCCAAGATGCCGCATCTGCTCGTCGCCGGCACCACCGGCTCAGGCAAGTCGGTGTCGATCAACACCATGATCCTCTCGCTGCTCTATCGGCTGAAGCCTGAGCAATGCCGGCTGATCATGATCGACCCGAAGATGCTGGAGCTATCCGCCTATGACGGCATCCCGCATCTCCTGGCCCCCGTCGTCACCGATCCGAAGAAGGCCGTCGTCGCGCTCAAATGGACCGTGCGCGAGATGGAGGACCGCTACAAGAAGATGTCGAAGCTCGGTGTCAGGAACATCGAGGGCTACAACCAGCGGATCGCGCTCGCCGCCAAGAAAAAGGAGAGGCTGACCCGCACGGTGCAGACCGGCTTCGACCATGAGACCGGCGAGCCGATCTTCGAGACGGAGGAGCTGCAGCTTGAGCCGATGCCCTTCATCGTCGTGATCATCGACGAGATGGCCGACCTGATGATGGTCGCCGGCAAGGACATCGAGGGCGCCGTGCAGCGCCTGGCGCAGATGGCGCGCGCCGCCGGCATCCACGTCATCATGGCAACGCAGCGCCCCTCCGTCGACGTCATCACCGGCACGATCAAGGCCAATTTCCCGACCCGCATCTCTTTCCAAGTGACCTCGAAGATCGACAGCCGCACCATCCTCGGCGAGCAGGGCGCGGAACAGCTCCTCGGCCAGGGCGACATGCTCTACATGGCCGGCGGCGGCCGCATCCAGCGCGTTCACGGTCCTTTCGTCTCCGACGAGGAAGTGGAGGATGTGGTCGCGCACCTGAAGAGCCAGGGCGTACCCGACTATCTCGATTCGGTCACCGACGAGAGCGAGGCCGAGAGCGGCGGTTACGACGCCTTCACGAGCGGCCTTGAGGAATCGAACGACCTTTACGACCAGGCAGTCGCGGTCGTGCTTCGCGACCGCAAGGCTTCGACCAGCTACATCCAGCGGCGGCTTTCGATCGGCTACAACCGCGCCGCCTCGCTGATCGAGCGCATGGAGAAGGAAGGCGTCGTCGGCGCCGCCAACCATGCCGGAAAGCGCGAGATCCTGGTCGGCGAAGACGCCGCCTGACCACTCGACCGCAGCAATGCGCCGCAGCCGCAACCCGCCGGGACAGCCATTGTCTGGTCACGAACGGTTCCTACATCGAAGAGGTGCCTGAGGAGCCCAGATGAGTCCTCTCCGTCTCAGCCGCCGCACCTTGCTCGGCGCAGCGCTCGCCGCGCTCCTGCCTGGCGCCGCCTTCGCCGCTGCGTCGGGAGACAGCGCGCCCGCAATCAGCGATGAGCAGCGCGCCGTTCTCGCGGACATCTCGGCGCGGCTTACGACCATCGCAACGATGGACGGCGACTTCGTTCAGTTCAATCCGAACGGCGACCAGCTTCAGGGCAAGTTCTATATCGCCCGCCCCGGCCGCGTGCGCTTCCAATACGATCCGCCGACCACGATCAGCGTCATCGCCGACGGCCATTCCGTGCTGGTCTTCGACAAGAAGCTTCAGACTTACGACATCTGGCCGTTGTCGCAGACTCCGCTCAGGCTGCTGCTCGACAAGAGCCTCGACCTCGCCACCTCCGACAAGGTGACGCGCGTCGGCATTGCGCCGGACTTGGTGGAGGTGGAGCTGCAGGACGAGACCCGCTTCAGCGCCGGCACGCTGAATTTGATCTTCGACCGCGAGACCTACGAGCTCAGGCAATGGACGGTCACCGATCAGCAGGGGCTGCAGACCATGGTCGCCCTCTACAACGTCGAGACCGGCAAGGACCTCCCCTCCGACCTCTTCAAGATCGACTACAATGCGGCCACCAACGCCGCGCGCGAGCACATGCACTGAGAGGCTTGAAAACGCGATTCGATTACACCACGTTATCCGGGAGCGGAGTGGCCACCCCTGCGTAACACGCCCCCCGTAGCGTAGGGCAAGCCGTCACCGGTTTCGGTGCAACCCGCTGGCGTCCGGTCTGGAAACAGGCCGGACGCTTTCCTTTCCGGCCATTTCATGTGGAAGACGCGGGCCTTGGCTGGACTTCACCCGGCGCCGCCCCGCAAGCAGAAGGTCCCGCCGACCTGGCCCGCCAAATGCCGCTTTCCGTCGCCACCTGGAACATCAATTCCGTCCGCCTCCGCATCGGCCTGGTGACGCGGTTTCTTGCCCGGGCTGAGCCCGACGTGCTCTGCCTGCAGGAGACGAAGTGCCCCGACGCGAATTTCCCCTTCGCGGCGTTCCGTAAGGCCGGCTACCGCCACGTCGAGATCCACGGCCAGAAGGGCTATCACGGCGTCGCCATCGTCTCGCGCAAGCCGCTGAGCGATGTCGACAAGCGGCGCTTCTGCGGCAAGGAAGACGCCCGCCACATCGCAGCCGCCATCCGCCATCACGGGCGCAAGATCACCATCCACAATCTCTATGTCCCCGCCGGCGGCGACGAGCCGGACCCTGAGGTCAATCCGAAATTCGCCCACAAGCTCGCCTTCGTCGAGGAGCTCCGCAGCGCCGCCGGCACGCTTGCGGCGCCGGGCTCGATCCTGGTCGGCGACCTGAACATCGCGCCGCTTGAGGCCGACGTCTGGTCACACAGGCAGCTGCTCCGGGTCGTCAGCCACACGCCGGTCGAAACGGAGGGCCTTGAGCGAATGCGGAGCGAGAGCGGCTTTGTCGACCTGATGCGCCACTTCGTCCCGCCGCGAAGAGAAGCTCTTCACCTGGTGGAGCTATCGCTCGCCCGACTTTCGGGTGAACGACCGCGGCCGCCGGCTCGACCACATCTGGGTGACACCAGACCTCGTCGCCGACGCGACGGCCCTTTCGGTGCTGAAGGCGGCGCGCTCCTGGAAGCGCCCGTCCGACCACGTTCCGGTGATCGCGACCTTCCGCTGACCGTCTTGGAAAGCCGCCGCTAGTCGCCGAGCGCCCTCAGCCGCGCGCCGACCTGATTGAATTCCGCCGTGGTCTGCAAGACGTGGCGCGTCAGCCGCGTGCGCAGCAGCTTCGCGATCTCAAGGTGGTCCTGCAGAAGCTTGCGAAACATGAGCTTGCGAAGCTGCAGCACACGGGCGCGACTCTCTACCCTGACCGACTCCGTAGCGCGCGTATCGAGGAGCAGCGCCCGCTCGCCCAGGATGGCGCCGGGGCCGATCTCGTGCTTCACGATCTTCTCCGTGCCCTTCACCTTGTGCTCGCCGCGCAGCGTCCCCGTCACCACCACATAGGCGGAGTGCAGGAGCTGACCCTCGTCGAAGAGAAGCAGCTTCTCCGGCAGCGAGCGGTTCTCGGCGGAGAGCGCCAGGAGCCGCAATTGCTCGTTGGAGAAACCCACGAAGAACGGGACGTTGCGTAAGATGTCGATGTCGGAATCGAGTGCCTGGGTGGACATTTCTCTAGCGTGCCAGCTTGTAGCCGCCCGATTCGGTGATCAGAAGTTCGGCGTGCGAGGGGTCGCGTTCGATCTTCTGCCTCAGGCGGTAGATGTGAGTTTCGAGCGTATGCGTCGTTACGCCGGAATTATAGCCCCAGACTTCCGACAGAAGAACGTCACGGGTGACGATTTTGTCGCCGGCCCGGTAGAGGTATTTCAGGATCGCGGTTTCCTTCTCCGTCAGTCTTATCTTGGCGCCGACGCCGTCGAGGAGCATCTTGGCGGCGGGCCGGAAGGTGTAGCGCCCGATCGCGAAGGTCGCGTCCTCGCTCTGCTCGTGCTGGCGGAGATGCGCGCGAATCCGCGCGAGCAGCACCGCGAAGCGGAACGGCTTCACCACATAGTCGTTGGCGCCGGCCTCAAGGCCCAAGATTGCGTCGGAATCGGTGTCGTGGCCAGTCAGCATGATGATCGGCGCCCGGACCCCGCTCTTTCGCAAGAGCTTCACCGCCTCGCGGCCGTCCATGTCGGGCAGCCCGACATCCATGATCACCAGGTCGATATGGTTCTCGCGCGCCGCCTGCAGGCCGCTTGTCGCGGTCTTGGCATGCAGAAGCTCGAACTCGTCATAGAGAGAAAGCTGGTCAACCAGGGCCTCGCTCAGATCGGCGTCGTCGTCGACGATCAGGACCTTGCGGGAAGTCATCGGGACCTCACATGTTTTCGTCCGGGCAAGATTAGGCTAGAGCCGGGCGGCGTGCCACATCTCGCGGTCCAAGACCCGGCACTTCGGGGGAGCGGGTATGCGCACGCGTAAGACGAGGCGACCGGCGGGCTTGGCAAGCCTTTCCCGCAATATCACGGTCTTTTCATCGCCGCGTGATCGCCACCGTGGGCTCGTCCGGCTCGGGCCGCTGGCTTTTCCCTGCGCTCTTGGAAAGACCGGCGTCACGCATCTGAAGCGCGAGGGCGACGGCGCCACACCCGCCGGCCGCTACTGGCTGCTCTTCCTGATCGTGCGGCCCGACCGCCTGTTGCGGCCGAAATCGGGGCTTTCGACCCGCGTCATGCGAAAAAGCGATGGCTGGTGCGAGGACGCGAGCAGCGGCCGCTACAATTGCGCGGTCCGCCTTCCCGCCGCCGCCGCGCACGAGACGATGTGGCGAAGCGACCATCTCTACGACATCGTCGGTGTTCTTGATTGGAACATGTCGCCCCGCATACGTGGCCGGGGCAGCGCGATTTTCCTGCATCTCGCGCGACATGGTTACCAGCCGACCGCGGGCTGTATCGCCCTGGAACTTCGCGATTTGCGGCTGCTTCTTATGGCCGCCGGCCGCAATCCCCGTTTTCTCGTCGCGGCAAAACCGCGGAAATCCGGTGTCTCGCACCCGATTGTTTCGTCACTGTGCTGACGACGAAACCAATTTCGTTGAGCCATGAAGCCATTTGCGGTGCCGGCGAAAACCGGCGGCAACATCAATCTTGTTAACTGATGAGATTGAACGACGGGATTTTGTGAACCCGTCACCAACCGAAGAGGAGAAAGTCATGACGCTGTCTTTCCGTCGCTGGCGCTCCGATCGCCGCTACCGCTCGACGCTTCGCGAGCTGCAGAGCCTGACCCCGCGTCAGCTCAGCGAACTCGGTATCCAGCCGTACCAGATCCAGCGCCTCGCCCGCGAAACCGCGCACTTTGGCTAAAGAAGCATGATCCCGGAAAGCCAGGAGCCGCTTTTCGGCGGTCGTGCTTGGGGCAACGCCCTCTAAGAAATTGCCGTTCAGCTGTGGGCGCCGCAAAGGTGCAAAGCCCCGCGAATCAGTGAAGTCTTTCAGCGGTCTCGCCGCGCCACAGAGCGCCAGCGATCGACCAGCTCCTCCACAAAATCCCTCGTCTCCCTGTCCGACAGCCGCGACTGCAGGCTCGGAAGCCGATTCTGCGGCACCCGATCGGGCGGCAGCGACGCGAAGCGCACACGCATCGGCATCGATACCGCTTCGCCGAAGGCGATCGCCTCGCGGTTGCCGATCGAGGGAAGCGCCGCCAACGTCGAGCTTGCCGCGTCGCTGACGGCGGAACGGATGATCGCGTGGTCCGCCTCGTTCGCCATGCGCATGGCGAAGATCGAGCTGCACTGGGAGAGGATGGTCGGATCGAGCTCCGACGGACGCTGCGTAATCAGCCCGAGATAGACACCGTATTTGCGCCCTTCCTTGGCGATGCGAGAGATCGAGCGGCGCGTCGGCCCGAAGCCCATACGCTTGTCGGCGGGGACGTAGCGGTGCGCTTCCTCCGCCACCACGAGCAGCGGAACCTGTCCGCGTCCCCAAACGCCGAGATCGAAGGCAAGCCGGCAAAGCACCGAGACGACCGCATCCACCACCTCGGCGGGGAAGCCGGCCATCTCGACGATGGTGATGCGCTTGCCCTTGGCGGGGATGCGGAAAAGCGTCCTCAACAGCTCCGCCATCGTGTCTTCGATGGTACGGCTTGAGAAGATGAACTGGTAGCGCGTGTCGTGCACGACCGACAGGATGCGCGCCTTGAGCCGCCTGAGCTTCGGGCGGTCGTCGCGCGCGTCGAGCTTGCCGAGCTGTTCGTCGATCATGGCGAGCACATCGTGCATGCGGTAGGGGACCGGCGAATCGACAGTGTAGCCTTCGTCGTCGGCCTCGCGTCGCATCAGCGAGGAGTTGCGCTCCTGGCCCTGCGCGTAGCGCGCCTTGGCGAGCGGGATCAGGTCGGAAAGGGCGTCGATCTCCTCAGTCACGCCCGGACGGCGGCGATAGATGACGTCGATCAGCTCCTCGAAGCTGAACAGCCAGAAGGGCAGGCTCAGCGTACGCGGGCTGATGACCTCGGCCTCGTCCTGGAACGCGGCCAGGTATTCGTTGTGCGGATCGATCAGGAGAACGCGCGTCGCGTCGGTCGCCGTCAGGATCCGGTCGAGGAGCAGAGCGACGGCGCTCGACTTGCCGCAGCCGGTCGTCCCGAGCACCGCGAAGTGCTTCTGAAGCAGGTCCTGGACCCTGACGGTCGCCTCTATCGTATCGTCCTGGCTGAGCTTGCCGATGGAGATCGTTTGCTCGCCGCTGTAGTCGTAGACGATTTCAAGCGCGCCGGAATCCATCTCGTAGGCGACGGCGCCTATGGCGGGATAGGTTCGGATGCCGCGGTCGAAGGTCGACTTCGCACCTTTGACGCCCGGACGAATCTCTCCGAGCAATTCGACACTGACCGAGACGCTGTCGAGCTGCTTGGGCGAGGCCTCGACCGCGTAGATCAGTCCGACGATCGAGGAATGCGCGGTGGCGATCAACAGGAGCCGTCCGACAGAGGGAGGATCGCCCTGCAGCCGCGCCGTCACGTCGCCGCCGATCGCGATCGAGGCGCGCGAGCCGCTTACTGCGACGACGCGACCGATCGATTCCGGCTGCGCTCCAACAGCATGCGAATAGGGCTCGGATGTCCTCAGAGCGAATTGACTGGGTTGCACTTCTTCTTGCCCCGCTTCGGACCGGTTGCCTGGCGCGGTCGCAGTTTGATCCTTAACGGAACGCAACCCCGCGCATTCAAGCATCGCAGGGTGGGCTTAAAGATCGGCTAAGCCGCCGCCGGACATTCGGCCGAATTCGTTAGTGAAACCGTCCTTTGTGGGAAAACCGGCGCGCCTCAGCCCCGCTCGCCGAAAATTGCGCTTCCGACCCGGACATGCGTTGCGCCAAGCGCAATCGCGGTCTCGAAGTCGGCGCTCATCCCCATGGAGAGCCGGTTCAGCCCCACTTCCAGGGCAAGCCCCCGCAGCAGCTCAAAATGTGGCGCCGGATCGTCGTCGAACGGCGGGATGCACATCAGTCCTTCGACGGGAAGCCCGTGCACCTCAACCGCGCGCGCGACGAACCCCGCGGCCTCTTCCGGCTGCACCCCGGCTTTTTGCGGCTCGCGGCCGGTGTTCACCTCCACGAAGAGCGGCAGCCGGCGCTCCTGCCGCCGCATCTCCTTGGCGAGCGCCACGGCGAGCCGCTCGCGGTCGAGCGTATGGATCGCGTCGAAGAGCCTGACCGCGTCGCGCACCTTGTTGGTCTGCAGCGGCCCGATCAGGTGCAGAGTCAGGTCGGGATGGTGCGCGCGAAGCGCCGGCCATTTCGCTTCCGCCTCCTGCACGCGGCTCTCGCCGAAATGACGTTGCCCGGCTTCAAGCACCGGCCCGATCGCATCCGGCCCGAACGTCTTCGACACGGCGACCAGCGTAATCTCCGCCGGATCGCGTCCGGCGCGCGCGGCTGCCGCGGCAATTCTTGCCTGAACGGCGGCCAGTCTTTCCGCGGCATCGACCATCTCACTCCTCAAGCGCCGCTAACATGCCGCCGGTCCGCCTGCAATTCAGCCCGAGTTCTGTTGACCCTTTGCCGCAATTCTGGTGAAGGTCGCCGGGTTTTCCCGGAGCCGCCCGAACAAGATGTCCACCGAGCGCTATAATCCGCGTGTCGTCGAGCCACGCTGGCAGTCGGTCTGGGACGAGCGCCATCTGTTCGAGACGCCGGCCGACGATCCGCGTCCAAAGTACTACGTCCTGGAGATGTTCCCCTACCCGTCCGGGCGCATCCACATGGGGCATGTCCGCAACTATACGATGGGCGATGTGCTCGCCCGCTACCGACGCGCCCAGGGTTTTAGCGTGCTGCATCCGATGGGCTGGGACGCCTTCGGGCTGCCGGCGGAGAACGCCGCGCAGCAGAAGAAGGTGCATCCGAAGGACTGGACCTACGAGAACATCGCCGCGATGCGCACGCAGCTGAAGTCGATGGGCCTGTCGCTCGACTGGTCGCGCGAGCTCGCCACCTGCGACGTCGAATATTACGCGCAGCAGCAGCGGCTTTTCCTCGACTTCTATGACGCGGGGCTGGTGGCGCGGAAGACCGCCAAGGTGAACTGGGATCCGGTCGACCAGACCGTGCTCGCCAACGAGCAGGTGATCGACGGCATGGGCTGGCGCTCCGGCGCGCCGGTCGAGGTGCGCGAGCTGACGCAGTGGTTCTTCACCATCACCAAATACAGCGACGACCTGCTCGAGGCGCTGACGACGCTCGACCGCTGGCCGGACAAGGTCCGGCTCATGCAGGAGAACTGGATCGGCCGCTCCGTCGGCCTGCATTTCGAGTTCGGCCTGCTTGGCGCGCCCGAGGGCTTCGAGACACTGCCGATCTTCACGACACGGCCGGATACGATGTTCGGGCCGACCTTCGCCGCGGTCGCGCCCGATCATCCGCTTGCCCACAAGCTTGCCGAGACGAACGAGAAGGCAGCGGACTTCGTCGAGCTCTGCCACCGTCTCGGCACATCGGAGGCGGCGATAGAGGCAGCGGAGAAGCTCGGCTTCGATACCGGGATCAAGGTCACGCATCCCGCCGATCCGTCTTGGACGCTGCCACTCTACATCGCCAATTTCGTGCTTATGGATTACGGCACCGGCGCGATCATCGGCTGCCCGGCGCATGACCAGCGCGACCTCGACTTCGCGCGCAAATACGGACTGCCGGTGATCGACGTGTTCGTTCCGGCCGACACCGGCGCGCGCGTCGAGGACATCGCCTTCATACCGCCGAAGACCCAGAAGGTCCGCTACGTCCAGTGGTTCGGCCAGCCGGGCACGGAGATCACCTGCCAGGAGGCGATGAACCAGACCCTCGCCGCCTTCGAGGAGAAGGGCTGGGGCCGTGCGCAGGTGCAATACCGTCTGCGCGACTGGGGCATCTCGCGCCAGCGCTACTGGGGCTGTCCGATCCCGATGCTTCATTGCGAAAGCTGCGGCGTAGTGCCGGTGCCGCGGGCGGACTTGCCGGTGAAGCTCCCAGACGACGTCAGCTTCGACCGCCCCGGCAACCCGCTCGACCGGCATCCGACCTGGCGCGACGCCCAATGCCCGCAGTGCGGCGGACCGGCGAAGCGCGAGACCGACACCATGGACACCTTCGTCGACTCGTCCTGGTATTTCGCGCGCTTCACCGCGCCGCACGCAAAGACGCCGACCGAGCCCGCCGTCGTCGACCGCTGGCTGCCGGTCGACCAGTATATCGGCGGCGTGGAGCACGCGATCCTGCACCTTCTTTATTCGCGCTTCTTCGCGCGCGGCATGAAGGCGACCGGGCATGGCGGTCCGGATGAGCCCTTCGCCGGCCTCTTCACGCAGGGCATGGTCGTGCACGAGACCTACCGCAATGCCGCCGGCGAATGGGTGGAACCGGCAAGCGTCGCCGTCGAAGGCGACGGCGATTCCCGGCGTGCCTTTCTGCGCGAGTCGCGCGAGCCGATCGAGATCGGCCCAATCGAGAAGATGTCAAAGTCGAAGAAGAACACCATCGACCCCTCCGACATCATCACGAATTACGGCGCCGATACCGCGCGCTGGTTCATGCTTTCCGATTCGCCGCCCGATCGCGACGTCATCTGGACCGAGGCGAGCGTCGCCGGCGCGCACCGTTTCGTCCAGAAGATCTGGCGGCTGCTCTCCGGCCTCGCAGATGCGCTGCCCGCACCCGACACAACGCGCCCCGCTACCTTCGGCGAACAGGCTTTGGAGCTTCGCCGCCATGTCCATCGCACGATCGACGCGGTCACGGAGGACATCGAGAAGCTGCGCTTCAACCTCGCCGTGGCGCAGCTCTACACGCTGACCAACGCGCTGACCGCAGCCGAAGGCAGCGCCGACAGGGCCTCACCCGATCTCGGCTGGGCACTGCGCGAGGCGGCCGAGGCTCTGGTCATCATGATCGCGCCGATGATGCCGCATCTTGCCGAGGAGTGCTGGCGGGCACTCGGCCACAAGGCGCTCGTTGCCGAGATGGCATGGCCGAAGGTCGAGCCGGACCTGCTCCAGGTCGACACTGTGCTTCTTCCCGTCCAGGTCAACGGCAAGAAGCGCGCCGAGTTGACGATCGCGGTCGACGCGCCGGTCGACGACGTGGAGAAAGCAGCACTTGCGCTTGAGCCCATCCGGCGCTTCCTTGAGGGGCGCCCGCCGCGGCGTGTCGTCGTCGTGCCGAACAGGATCGTCAATGTCGTCGCCTAGGCCTGCACGCCTCGCCGCTGTCGCGGTTCTCGGCCTTGTCACACTCGCCGGCTGCCAGGTGCGTCCGCTCTACGCTCCAACCAGCGTCGAGGCGGGACCGCAGGCCGACCTTCCGGCGATCAAGATCGACTGGCCTGGCAGCCGCACCGAGCAGACCTACCGCAACGCGCTGATCTTTGGGCTGCGCGGCGGTGCCGACGCGGCGAACGCACGCTTCAGCCTCTCCTTCCGCATGCTCGTCAACGAGCAGGGAATTGTGCTTGAGCGTGGCACCGGCACGCCCAACGCCTATCAGCTCACCGGCTCCGTCTCATTCCTCTTGAAGGATATCGCCTCGGGCGAGTCGCTCTTCGGCGCAGAGGTTACCGCCACCGATTCCTATACGCGCTCGTCGCAGAACTTCGCCAATACGCGCGCCCAGATCGACGCCCAGGACCGGCTGGCAAAGAGCCTCGCGCAGCTCACCCAGGCGCGCCTCGCCGCCTACTTCGCCACGCATTAGGCTATGGTTGCCGTCAAGGCGCACGAGGCCGACCGCTACGCCGCTTCCCCGCCCGAGCGCATTCGCCTGTTCCTCGTCTATGGCAACGATTCGGGCGCCGTCACCGAGCGCGCGCGCAAGCTTGAGCAGCTTGCACTGACGCGCGGAGCCGGCGAGTCGGTGCTCCGCTTTGGCTCCGACGAGCTTTCGTCCAATCCCGGCCGCGTCGTCGACGAGGCGACGTCGGCGTCGCTCTTCGGCGGCGAGCCGGTGATTGCGCTCCGCGTGCTCGACGGCCGCCACAACGTGATCGGCGCGCTGCAGCCGCTTTTCGACAGACCACCGGACGCCGCCTGGCTCGTGGTCGAGGCGGGTGAGCTCGGGCCATCGAGCCCGCTGCGCAAGGCTTTCGAGGGATCGAAGTCGGCCGCCGCCCTCCCCGCCTATCAGCTCGAGGGCGGTGGCCTCAGCACCTTTCTGCACGACGCCGCGGCCGATGCGGGCGTGACGCTTGAGCCGCAGGCCTTCGAGCTTCTCGTCGAGAGCCTCGGCGGCGACCGTCTCGCCATCCGCGGCGAGCTCGAAAAACTCTTCCTCTATCTCGGCGACCGCAAGATCGCGGCCGTCGCCGACGTTGAGGCGGTCGTCGGCGACACGACCGGCGCACGCACCGATGAAGTGGTCGACTCAGCGCTGCTTGGCGAGAGCGAGGCGCTTGAAGCGGGGCTCGGGCGGCTTCGCGCCGAAGGCGGCTCGGCCGCGGCGCTCGGCGCGCTCACGCTTCGCCATCTCCTGCAGCTTCAGACGCTGCGCGCGGCCGTCGACGCCGGCATGGCGCCGTCGCGCGCGGTTGAATCGGCGCGTCCGCCGATCTTCGGCCGGCGCCGGCCGATGGTGGAATCGGAGCTGATGCGCTGGCCATCGGCGCACCTGATGGAAGCGCGGCGCCGCATCGACCGCGCGGTCGCCATGACGCGCCTCACCCCAGCCCTCGAAGACGCGGCGATCTCCGAGTCGCTGCATCAGCTGGCGCTGACAGCGCGGCGGCTGAAGCGGGGAGGTTGAGCGCGGACCGAACCTTCTCCCACAGGGAGAAGGTGGCTGCGAAGCAGCCGGATGAGGGGTCGCGGCGGTCGAGGATGCCCGCCAATGTCGCATCCCCTCACCCGTCGCCTGCGGCGACACCCTCTCCCTCGGGAGAGGGTCAAGGCCGTTCCCTACCTTCTGATCTTCCGGCAGAGATGATCGAGCTGCTCGAGGGTGCGGTAGGTGATGGTCACGACGCCCCTCCCCTCGCCCTCGTCGTGGAGATCGACCTTCATGCCGAGCAAGCCGGAAAGCTCCTTCTCCAGCGCCATCACATCAGCCGACTTCGTCGGCGCCTTGCGCTCCGCCTTCGGGCGCAGCGCCGTATCGACCGCCAGCGCCTGTGCCAGACGCTCCGCCTCGCGCACCGAAAGACCCTTGGCGACGATCTCCTTCGCGAGCGACTCCGGATCGGACGCGTTGACCAGCGCGCGGCCGTGGCCGGCGCTGAGCGTCCCCTCCTCCAGCATTTTCAGAACGGGTCCGGGGAGCTTCAGAAGTCGCAGCGTGTTCGTCACGTGCACGCGGCTCTTGCCGATCGTGTCGCCAAGCTCGGCCTGCGTATACTCGAACTCCTCGATTAGCGCCTGATAGCCGCGCGCCTCCTCGATCGGGTTCAGGTCGCTGCGCTGCACGTTCTCGACGATCGCAAGCTCGAGTGCCTCGCGGTCGGAGACTTCGAGGATCGTTACCGGCACGTCGTGCAGCCCGGCGCGCTGCGCCGCGCGCCAGCGCCGCTCGCCGGCGATGATCTCGAAGCGTCCGTTTCCGACGGGCGCCGGGCGGACCACGATCGGCTGCACGATACCGTGGCTCTTCAGCGACGCGACCAGCTCGTCGAGATCGGCGTCGCGGAAATCGCGGCGCGGGTTGCGCGGATTGCGATCGATCAGGTCGATCGGGAGCGTGCGGCGCCCACCCTCCGCGGCAACGCGAAGCTCGGGCTCCGCCGTCGGATAGGCGCCGAGCAGCGCATCGAGCCCCCGGCCAAGGCGTCTCTTCGGTTCTGCTGCCAAGTTCTGGCTCCTCTTTGGGTTAGGCCGCCCTGAGCGTTTTTTCGCGTTGGATGATTTCGCTGGCGAGCCGGAGATAAGCCTGGCTGCCGGCGCATTTCAGGTCGTAGAGCAGCGCCGGCTTGCCGTGCGACGGCGCTTCCGAGATGCGGACGTTGCGCGGGATGACGGTGCGGTAGACCTTGTCGCCCATGTGGGCGCGCACGTCGTCCACCACCTGCCCCGAGAGCTTGTTCCGCCCGTCGAACATGGTGAGCACGATGCCGTGGATGCTGAGCTGCGGATTCAAGCCCGCGCGCACGCGCTCGACCGTCGAGAGAATCTGCGAGAGGCCTTCGAGCGCGAAGAACTCGCACTGAAGGGGCACGAGCACCGCGTGGCTCGCCGCCATGGCATTGATGGTGAGAAGGTTGAGCGACGGCGGGCAGTCCACGAGCACATAGGTGTAGGCGTTCGCGGCAGGCTCAAGCGGCAGTGTGGAGACCGCCTTCCTCAGCCGGAAATTCCGGTCCGGCATGTTGGCGATTTCAAGCTCGACGCCGAGCAGATCGAGCGTCGAGGGCACGATCGAAAGCCGCGGCACCGCGGTCTTGATCGCCGCCTCCATCAGCGTCGCCTCGCCGATCAGAACGTCGAAGGTCGAAGCCGCGTCCGGGTTCCGTTCGACGCCGAGGCCGGTCGAGGCGTTGCCCTGCGGATCGATGTCGACGATCAGCACCGTCTCGCCAATCGCCGCGAGCGCCGTGCCGAGATTGATCGCCGTCGTCGTCTTGCCGACGCCGCCCTTCTGGTTGGCGAGCGCCAGCACGCGCGGCCGCTCCGGAAGGTTGCCGAACATGCTCATGGCCGCCGCGCCTTCGGGCCTAGATGACGGATGACAAGAACGCGACCGCCCGAATCTGTCGCGCTCTCGAAGTTTACCACATCGAACGCAAAGCGCTGAGACGCGGCGTCCAGTTCTGCGCGTAATCCCGTCCTTTCAGTGCCAGGATCACGCTATCCTCGCGGCAATAGGGCTGGGCGAGCTGAAGCAGCTCCGGAAGGGGCTTGAGAGCACGCGCGGAGATAACGTCCCCCCTCCTCGCCATTTTCGCCCCAAACGATTCGATCCGCTCGTTCGCAACCGTGGCGTTGGCGCCGGTGGCGCGGATCGCGGCGTTGAGGAATGCCGCCTTCTTGCCGTTCGATTCGACCAGGGTGAAATGCCGCTCCGGCCGGTCCTTGCCAGCGATCGCCACGACGAGCCCCGGAAAGCCCGCCCCGCTTCCAAGATCGACCCACTCGCGGAAGTCGGGCGGCGCGTGCTCGACGAGCTGCAGGCTGTCGGCGACATGCCGCTCCCATACGGCGTCGAGCGTCGCCGGTGAAACCAGATTGTGCGCGCACTGCCATTCGGCAAGGAGCGCGACGAAGCGCTGAAGGTCGCGCTTCGTCTCGTTCGTGACGCAGCCGAATCGATCGAGCGCGTCGGCGCCGGATTGCGCGTCATGCGGCACTGCGGTTTGCGGGCTTGCGCTTGACATGGCTGAGCAACCGGGTGAGCGCGGCCGGCGTGATCCCGTCGATGCGCGCTGCCTGGCCGAGGCTTGCCGGCCTGACCTCGCCGAGCTTCTGGCGCACCTCCGCCGAGAGCCCGCCGATCGCCGCGTAGTCGAGGTCGAGCGGCAGCTCGAGTGCCTCGTCGCGGCGCATTGCGTCAACGTCAGCCTGCTGCCGCTTCAGATAGACGGCGTATTGTGCGTCGATGCGGATCTGCTCGGCGATCGGTGCCTCGATCGCCCCAATCTCCGGCCAGATCGCCGCGAGCCGTTGAAGCGTGACCTCAGGATAGGCGAGAAGGTCGAAGGCCGAGCGACGGATGCCGTCCTGGTTGACGTCAAGGGCATGCCGGGCGGCTTCCGCTGGCGTCAGCGTCAGGCCATCGAGCAGGGCGCGCGCGTTGACGAGCGCGTCACGCTTTGCCGCAAAGACACGGGCCCGCTCCGCACCGACGCAGCCGGCATCAAGACCGAGCGGCGTCAGCCGCTGGTCGGCATTGTCGGCGCGCAGCGACAGCCGGTATTCGGCACGCGAGGTGAACATGCGATAGGGCTCCGACACGCCGCGCGTGACGAGATCGTCGATCATCACGCCCATATAGCCGTCGGCGCGCCCGACGGTGATCGGGTCGGAGCCGCCTGCCCTCCGCGCCGCATTCAGTCCGGCGAAGAGACCTTGTGCCGCCGCTTCCTCGTAGCCCGTGGTGCCGTTGATCTGGCCGGCGAGATAGAGCCCCGGAAGATTCAGGCACTCGAGCGAGGGGCCGAGCTCGCGGGGATCGATGTGGTCGTATTCGATGGCGTAGCCGGGGCGCAGGATTTCTGCGCGCGCGAGCCCGGGCATCGAGCGGACCAGCGCCAGCTGGACATCCGCGGGGAGGGAGGTCGAAATCCCGTTCGGATAGATCGTGTTGTCGTTAAGTCCCTCTGGTTCAAGGAAAATCTGGTGGCTTTCACGCTCGGCGAAGCGCACGATCTTGTCCTCGATCGACGGGCAGTAGCGCGGGCCGCGGCTCTTTATGCGCCCGGAATACATGGCCGAGCGGCTGAGGTTTTCGCGGATGATTGCGTGCGTCTCCGCCGTCGTCCGCGTGATGTGGCAGACGACCTGCGGGTTTTCGATCCGCTCGGTCAGCGCCGAGAAGGGCTCCGGCGGCTCGTCGCCGGGCTGCACCTCAAGGCTTTCCCAGTCGATGGTGCGGCCATCGAGGCGAGGGGGCGTCCCGGTCTTCAGCCGGCCGAGCCTAAGCCCCGCGCGGGCGAGCGTGTCGGAGAGCCCGGTCGAAGGATCTTCGCCATAGCGCCCCGCGGGCATCGTCTCTTCGCCGAGATGAATGAGCCCGTTCAGGAAGGTGCCCGTCGTCAGCACCACGGCGGCGGCGGCGATATTCCGCCCATCCTTCAACCGCGCGCCGGCGACGCGCCCGTCCTTGACCAGGAGATCGCGGACTTCGCCCTCGACGACGGCGAGATTCGGCTGCGCCGCGACCGCGGCCTGCATGGCGGCGCGGTAGAGGGCGCGGTCGGCCTGGGCGCGCGGTCCGCGCACGGCAGGGCCCTTGCGGCGGTTCAGGACGCGGAACTGGATGCCTGCCTGGTCGGCGACGCGGCCCATCAGGCCATCGAGCGCATCGACCTCGCGCACCAGGTGGCCCTTGCCGAGCCCGCCGATCGCCGGATTGCAGGACATCTCGCCGACGGTCGCGAAGCGGTGCGTCACGAGAATCGTATCGGCACCGAATCGGGCCGCTGCCGCCGCGGCTTCCGCGCCGGCGTGCCCACCCCCGACGACGATGATGTCCGCCTTCATGGTTACCTGTTTCACGTGGAACATTCTTAACGGACTCAAGCCGGGATACGTTAACGAAAGGTTTCACGTGAAACCTACTTCCCGATGCAGAACTCCGCGAAAAGCCGGTCGAGCATATCCTCGACCCAAACCCGGCCGGTCAGCCGGCCAATAGCCTCGCTTGCCTGTCGCAGCAAGTCCGCCGTGACCTCGTCGGCCTCCGCCGGCGCGGTGGTCAGCGCCTCCACGGCATCCTCGATGGCATTCCTCTGGCGCTGCCGGGTGACCAGTGCGTTCCCCGCGCCGAGCGATTCCGCCGCCATTCCGCCGATTCGGGCGACCAGCTCAGGGATGCCATCGCCAGTCACCACCGAAATACCGATGGCGCCCGGCGGGAAGGAACCGCCGAGATCGATCTTGGTCGAAACCGTGAGCCGCGGGCCGTCGGGCAGCCGAGGAGGGACCTCGGACGGGCCCGCACTGTCCGCCAGCCAGAGGACCAGGTCGGCGCTCTCCGCCGTCCGCTCGGCGCGCCTGACTCCTTCGGTCTCGGCAGCAGAGGCAGCTTCGCGAAGCCCCGCAGTGTCATAGAGGAGCACCGGGTAGCCGTTCAGATCGAGCGGCACCTCCAGCACATCCCGCGTCGTGCCCGGCTCCTCCGTGACGATCGCCACATCCCGTTGGGAAAGGGCATTGAGCAGCGAGGACTTTCCGGCGTTCGGCCGTCCGAGGATGGCCACGCGAAACCCTTCGCGGAGCCGCTCGCCCGAAGCGGCTCCTGCCACTGCCTCCGCCATCTCGGAGCGCAGCGCCGCGATCCGCTTTCCGAAGCCGGCCGGAAGCGCGTCGGCGACGTCGCTCTCGTCAGAGAAATCGAGCCGCGCTTCGATCTCGGCGCGGAGGTCAAGCAGAGCCTCGCGCCAGACCTCGACGCATTTCGCCAGCGCTCCGCCGGCGAGCCCCACCGCCTGCCGCCGCTGCATCTCGGTTTCCGCCGCGATCAGGTCGGCGAGCCCCTCGACGGCCGTCAGGTCGAGCTTCCCGTGCAGAAACGCGCGGCGTGCGAACTCGCCCGGCTCGGCCAGCCGCAGACCCTGCAGTTCGAGCGCATCAAACGCCGCCTGCACGACGGCACGGCCGCCGTGCAGCTGCAGCTCCGCCATGTCCTCCCCGGTCTCGCTCTTCGGGCCTGGGAACCACAGGACAAGCCCCTGGTCGATGATCTCGCCCCCGGCCGGCCAGATCGTCCGAAGCGCGGCGCGGCGCGGCTCCGGAAGCGGATCGGTGAGCGCTCGCAGCGCTTCGCCCGCCTGCGGCCCCGAGATGCGGATCACCGCGACGCCGGACGGAACGGTGCCGCTCGACAGGGCATATATGGTATCCATCGCTCGGCCACCGAGAGGCGCACGTGAACCGACTTGCTGGCTCATCCAGCCCCTATCTCCGTCAGCATGCCGACAATCCCGTCGACTGGTGGCCGTGGATACCAGAGGCGTTCGAGGACGCGAAGCGCCGCAACGTGCCGGTGCACCTCTCGATCGGCTACGCCGCCTGCCATTGGTGTCACGTCATGGCGGCGGAGAGCTTTTCCGATCCGGCCACCGCCGAGGTGCTCAACCAAAACTTCGTGTCGATCAAGGTCGACCGCGAGGAGCGGCCGGAGGTCGACCAGATCTACATGCGGGCGCTGCACGCGCTGGGCGAGCAGGGTGGCTGGCCGCTGACGATGTTCCTGACGCCCGACGGCGAGCCTTTTTGGGGCGGCACCTATTTTCCGCCCGAGCCGCGCTACGGCCGCCCGGGCTTCCGCCAGGTGCTCGGCGCAATTGCCGCCGCGTGGACTGCCGGCGACGACGCCGTCGCCAAGAACGCCACGGCCCTCCGCCAACACCTGAACCAGCCGGTCGCGCCACCTCCCGGCGCGGTTGATCCGGCCATCCTCGACCGCGCCGCGCAGACAATTCTTTCGGTCTGGGATCTCGACCGCGGCAGCTTCAAGGGGGCCCCGAAATTCCCCAATCCGAACGCGCTCGACGTGCTTTGGCGCGCTTTCAAGCGCACCGGCGACAAGCAATTCGAGACAGCCGTGCTCGCGACGCTCCGCCCCATCTGCCAGGGCGGCATCTACGACCATGTCGGCGGCGGCTTCGCACGCTACTCGGTCGATGCGGAGTGGCTCGTGCCGCATTTCGAAAAAATGCTCTACGACAACGGGCTCCTGCTCTCGGCGCTCTCGCTCGCCTATCGCGAGACAAGAGAGCCGTTGTTTCGGATGCGGATCGACGAAACAGTCGATTGGCTCGGTACGCGAAATGCAGCATCCCGAAGGCGGCTTCGCCTCCAGCCTCGATGCCGATACCGAGCACGAGGAGGGTCTCACCTATGTGTGGACCTTCGACGAACTGAAGGCTGCCCTCGGCGAAAACTTCCCGCGCTTCGCGGCGATCTACGGCGTGATGCCCGGCGGCAATTTTGAGGGTTCAACGATCCTGAATCGCCTGTCGCCCGCGGCGCGGACCTGGCTCGGTGACGCGGAGGAGGGGGAGCTCAAGCGCCTTCGATCTATTCTCCTCGAGCGACGCAACCAGCGCCCGCAGCCCGGCCGCGACGACAAGGTGCTCGCCGATTGGAACGGGCTTGCGATCACCGGCCTCGCGCATGCCGCTCACGCAAGCGGAAGCGACGAGGCAAGAGAAGCCGCACTTCGCGCCTTTCGTTTCGTCTCAGAATCGATGCGCGCCAAAGATCAGCTCGCCGACCGGCTCGCCCATTCCTGGCTCGGCGGCCACACGGTGCCGGGCATCGCCACCGACTATGCGAACATGATCCGCGCCGCGCTGGCGCTCTTCGCGCTGGAAGGCGAGGGCGCGTATCTCGATCGGGCCGAAGCTTGGTTCGCCGCCGCCAAGACCCATCACTTCGTCGCGGACGCCGCCGCCTACAATCTCCTCGCCGACGACGCACCGGCCTTGATCGCGACGCCGCTCTCGCTCTCCGACGAGGCGACGCCGGCGGCGACCGGAACGATGGCCGCCAATGCCGCGGTGCTCTTCATGCTGACCGGTGACGTTTCCTACCGGGACCACGCCGGGCAAATCGTCGCGCATCTTGCGGCCGAAGGCGGGCGCGACATCGTCGGCGCGGCCAGCATGCAATCGGCCCTCGACACGCTCACCCGCGGGCGCCTCGCCTTCGTAATGGGGGAGGGTGCTGACGCCGACGCACTGCTTCAAGCGGCGCTTGCCGAAGCCGATCCAGCGCTCTTGGCGACGAAGGTCGCGCCTGATGCGATCCGCCCCGGCCACCCCGCTGAAGGCAAGCACCCGACACGATCCGCCGCAGCGCTCTTCCTTTGCGATGCGATGAGCTGCCGCCCGGAGATCACAACCGAGGCCGAGGCGCGCGAGGTTCTTGCCGCAACGCGCCGCCGGCTCGCCTAGCTAGATCAAAGCCCTTGGCAACACCAAGGGCAGGGACACGCTGTCGACCGTCCCGCCACACGACATTAAACTCACGCAGCAGATTACGGGCAAGGATCAGCGACACGGTCCGCGTTGCGCTTAGGGACCGATTGCGGGCGCTGCGCGAAGCGGCAGAGGGGCGTGGCGCGCCGAGACCGGCCGCTGCCTCAGGTATTCATCGAGTCGAAGAACTCTGAGTTCGTCTTCGTCTGCTTCAGCTTGTCGAGCAGGAACTCGATCGCGTCGACGACCCCCATCGAGGAAAGGATGCGGCGGAGCACGAAGATCTTCGCGAGGTCGGCCTTTGGCACCAGAGCTCTTCCTTGCGCGTGCCGGATTTCAGGATGTCCATCGACGGGAAGACACGCTTGTCGGAGACCTTGCGGTCGAGGACGATTTCCGAGTTGCCGGTGCCCTTGAACTCTTCGAAGATCACCTCGTCCATGCGGCTTCCGGTGTCGATCAGTGCGGTCGCGATGATGGTCAGCGAGCCGCCCTCCTCGATATTGCGCGCCGCGCCGAAGAAGCGCTTCGGCCGCTGCAGCGCGTTGGCGTCGACGCCGCCGGTCAAGACCTTGCCGGAGGACGGCACGACGGTGTTGTAGGCGCGGCCGAGGCGGGTGATCGAATCGAGCAGGATCACGACGTCGCGCCCGTGCTCGACCAGCCGCTTCGCCTTCTCGATCACCATCTCGGCGACTTGCACGTGCCGCTGCGCCGGCTCATCGAAGGTCGAGGAGATCACCTCGCCGTTCACCGTCCGCTGCATGTCGGTCACTTCTTCCGGGCGCTCGTCGATCAGAAGCACGATCAGATAGCATTCCGGATGATTGGTGGTGATCGAGCGCGCAATGTTCTGCAGGATCACGGTCTTGCCGGTTCTCGGCTGCGCGACGATCAGCGCGCGCTGGCCCTTGCCGAGCGGCGCGACGAGATCGATGATGCGCGCCGTCAGATCCTTCTTGGTCGGATCCTCGACCTCCATCTTGAAGCGCTCGTCGGGATAGAGCGGCGTCAGATTGTCGAAGTGGACCTTGTGGCGCGCCTTGTCGGGATCCTCGAAATTGATCCGGTTGACCTTGAGCAGCGCGAAGTAGCGCTCGCCCTCCTTGGGGCTCCTGATCTGGCCCTCGACCGTATCGCCGGTCCTCAGCGAAAAGCGCCGGATCTGCGACGGTGAGATGTAGATGTCGTCCGGGCCCGGAAGGTAATTTGCGTCCGGCGAGCGCAGGAAACCGAAGCCGTCCTGCAGCACCTCCACGACGCCCTCGCCGATAATATCGACTTCGTTCTCGGCGAGCTGCTTGAGGATCGCGAACATCAGCTCCTGCTTGCGGAGCATGTTGGCGTTTTCGACTTCGTGCTCCTCGGCGAAGCTCAGAAGTTCGGTAGGCGATTTGGACTTCAGGTCCTGAAGTTTCATTTCTGGCATGAATGATGTCCCGACGGGGAAGGAAGGCGGGAAGAAAGGGAGTGGGGAATGCGGGCCGCGCTGCCAGTCGATCCCGCCGCCTAGACGGCAGGCACACGTCCTCGCCCGCAATTTCACAAAGCGCAAGCCCTAGATAGCGACAGAAGGCGCCTGAAACAAGCCCAATTCATCAGAACGGCTTGGCCACGACCAGGATGACGATGCCGATCATGAGCAGTGTCGGGACCTCGTTTGCGATGCGGTAGAAGCGCGCCGACCGTTGATTACGGTCCGCCGCGAAGTCCCGCACCCAACGTGCAAGCAGGCCATGATAGGCGCTGAGAAGAACAACCAGAAGCAGCTTGGCGTGGAACCACCCATCGCTCCAGGCGTGGATCAGAAAGGCCATCCAGAGCCCGAACACCCAGCTTGCAAGCATCGCCGGCGTCGCGATGCCGCGAAGCAGCCGCCGCTCCATGATTTTGAAGGTCTGCGCCTTCTCCGAGCCGACCGCGCTTTCCGCGTGATAGACCATCAGCCGCGGCAGGTAGAGAAGCGCCGCCATCCAGGCGATCACCGAGATCACGTGCAGCGCCTTCACGTAGAGCATCAGGCCCGTTCTCCCCTGACGCGCGCCACCAGCCGCGCGACGTTCTCCACCGGCGTGTCCGGCGTGATCCCATGCCCGAGATTGAAGATGTGGGCTCGGCCTCGCATCGCTCCGAGGATGGCGTCGATGCCTCGATCGAGCGCCTTCCCGCCCGTGACGAGACGAAGCGGATCGAGGTTTCCTTGCAGTGCGATCGGCCCCGGCACGAGCGCCCGTGCATTCTCCATCGGCGTCATCCAGTCGACCGCGATCGCATCGACGCCGGTCGCCTCTGCAAAACCCGCAAGCCGTGCGCCTGCGCCGCGTGGAAAGGCGATGATCTTCGCGTCCGGTCGCGCCGCGCGGACTTTTTCGACAAGCGCCCGCGTCGGCTTCAGTACCCAATCCTCAAAACCCTCCGCGTCGAGCACGCCGGCCCAGCTATCGAAAATCTGGACCGCGTCGGCTCCAGCCTCAATCTGCGCGATCAAATAGTCTGCCGAGGCCTCAACCAGGACATCGATCAGCTCACGGAAGGTCTGCGGCTCCTCGAGCGCCAGACGCCGCGCCGGAAGCTGATCCGGCGTTCCGCTTCCGGCAACCATGTAGGTGGCGACCGTCCACGGCGCACCGCAAAAGCCGATCAGCGCCTTGTCTTCGGAAAGCGCACTCCGCACCATCCGCACCGTCTCGAAGACGGGAGCCAGCTTCGCTCTTACCGTCGACGGATCGAACTCCGAAACTGAGCCGAGCGCCCCAAGCACCGGCCCGCGTCCTTCCTCAAACGTCACGGCCTGGCCAAGTGCGTGCGGCACGAGCAGGATATCCGCAAAGAGGATCACTGCATCGAAGTCGAAGCGGCGGACTGGCTGCAGCGTCACCTCTGCCGCAAGGGCAGGCGTCAGGCAGAGATCGAGAAACGTGCCGGCTCTCTTTCGGACATCCCGGTATTCGGGAAGGTAGCGCCCGGCCTGCCGCATGATCCAGACCGGTGGCGGCTCAAGGGCCTCGCCAGAAAGGACATGAAGGAGTTTTGAACGCGCACCCACCCGGCAATCATCTCTCTCTTAATAAATCGTTAACGATGCTGTTTCTCTTGTTTAGGCTTGGACTAGAGGGATTGTTCTCTTTCCACAATCGGTTCTCTGGCCTCTGCCCTGGGACGGTCCAGCCTGTGAATTATGGTAAGTTCGGGGATGGAAAGGTGAGGAGCCGGTATCGCAGGAGATTTCCGTGAACGGAAGCGGCAGCCTGCCGGTTGGTCTGCTGGGGATGAAGAGCGCAATCCCCAGCCGTTGGATATCTATCCGGAACTGTGCCGTCGTCGGCAAATGTTGAAGCTTTTTGCAGAAGCGGTATCGCGCATGCCATGAGGAGCCGGTTGAGCCCAATGGACCTTGGTCCTGCACAGGATCTTAGACGTTGCCGACAGAGCGCTATTTCCATCTCCACCTGATTTCCGACGCCACCGGCGAGACGCTGATCAATGTCGGCCGGGCCGTAGCCGCTCAATACAAGCACACGCACGCGATCGAGCATGTCCACTCGGTGATCCGGACCCAGACGCTTGTCGACCGTGCGCTTGCCGAGATCGAGGAATCGCCGGGGATCGTCCTTTACACGCTGCTCGATCCTGCGCTCTCGGCGATCGTCGAAGCCGGCTGCCGGAAGCTAGGTGTCCCTTGTGTGCCGGTGCTGGACCACGTCCTTGCTACGTTCCAGGCCTATCTTGGCACTCGCAGCGAGGGCCGCGCTGGCGCACAGCACGTGTTAGACGCAGATTATTTCCGCCGCATCGAGGCGCTGAACTTCTCGCTCGCTCATGACGACGGACAGAATTTCGAGGCGGTCGGCCAGGCCGATGTCGTGCTGGTCGGCGTCAGCCGCACCTCGAAAACGCCGACCGCCATCTATCTCGCCAATCGCGGGATCAAAACGGCGAACTTCCCGCTGCTCAAGGATGCGCCGCTTCCGCCCGAGCTGGTCGAAGCGCGGAAGCCTCTGATCATCGGGCTTGTCGCGAGCCCCGACCGTATCGTGCAGATCCGCCAGCATCGGGTCCTCGCCATGAAGTCGAACGAGCTCACCGATGCTTATGTCGACCGCGAGTTCGTGACGCAGGAGCTTGCCTGGAGCCGCAAGCTTTGCGCGCGCCACGGCTGGCCGATTATCGACGTCACGCGTCGCTCGATCGAGGAAACCGCCGCTGCGATCATCGCGTTGCACGCCGCGCGGAAACCGCTATGACGTTGATCCTCGCTTCCGGCAGCGGTGCCCGGCGCGCGATCCTCAGGAATGCCGGGCTGGCCTTTGACGTCGTGCCAGCAGAGCTCGATGAGCGCGCCGCCGAGGCGCCGCTGATCGAAGCGGGCGCCGCGCCGGACGATATCGCGCTCGCCCTTGCGATGGCGAAAGCCGTCACCGTCAGCGAGGCGCATTCCGCGGATCTCGTCATCGGCGCGGACCAGGTGCTCGAATTCGACGGCGAGCGGATGGTGAAGCCGGCCGACATGGAGGCGGCGCGCCGCCAGCTCCTCAAGCTTTCCGGCAACAGGCATCAACTTCACTCTGCGCTTGCTGCCGCCCGGAACGGCGAACTCGTCTGGCAGCATACGGAGACCGCGGAGCTGACCATGCGTCAGCTCGAGCCGGGCTTCATCGGCCGCTACCTCGCCATGGCCGGACCGGACGCCTTGAAGAGCGTCGGCGCCTATCAGATCGAGGGGCCGGGCATCCAGCTCTTCGACAGAATCCGCGGCGACTACTTCGCGATCCTCGGCCTGCCGCTCCTGCCGCTCCTCGCCTTCCTCCGCCAGGAGGGGATGATCGAATGAGCGGAAGCAGGGCCTTCGTCGTCGGCTGGCCGATCGCGCATTCACGCTCGCCGCTGATCCACCGCTTCTGGCTCGCGCGCTACGCGATCGCCGGCGAATATCTGCCGGAAGCCGTTCCTCCAGATGCGATCGAGGCGTTTCTCGCCGGACTTGCCGCGCGCGGCTATGTCGGCGGCAATGTTACGCTGCCGCACAAGGAGGCGGCCTTTCGCGCCGCTGCTGTTCCAACTGCGGTCGCGAAGCGGCTTCGGGCAGCGAACACGCTGTGGCTGGAAGGCACGGCGCTTCATGCCGACAACACGGACGTCTATGGGTTCCTGACCAATCTCGACGAGAAGGCGCTGGCCTGGCGGAGCGGCGCGCGGGCGCTGATCCTCGGTGCCGGCGGCGCGGCGCGCGCTGCGATCCATGCGATCACCGATGCCGGCTACAAATCTGTCACCGTTTTGAACCGCACGCCCGAGCGCGCCAGCGCGCTTGCCGCGCACTTTGGCGATGCAGTCCGCGCCGGCGGCCTCGACGCCGTCGAGGCCGCCGTTCCGGAGGCGGATCTGATCGTCAACGCGACCTCCGCTGGACTGCACGGGAAGGACGCGCTGAATATCCCGTGGCGGGCCGCGCGCCGCACGGCGACCGTCACCGATCTCCTCTACGTGCCGCTCGTCACTCCGTTCCTGGCGGGCGCAAAGGCGGAGGGCCTAACGATTGTCGACGGCCTCGGCATGCTGCTGCATCAGGCGGTGCCGGGCTTCGAGCGCTGGTTCGGCGTCCGGCCGACGGTTGACGCGGAGCTTCGCCGGCACGTCACCGCCGACCTTGAGAGGTGAGGGCGGATGCGCGTCATCGGCTTGACCGGATCGGTCGGCATGGGAAAGACGACGACCGCGGCGATGTTCGCGCAGCGCGGCATCCCGGTTCATGACGCCGACGCCGCCGTGCGCGAGCTCTATGCGGGGCCGGCGGTCGCGCCGCTCGAAGCCGCGTTTCCCGGCGTGATTAGAGACGGCGTCGTCGACCGCGCGCGGCTTGCGGAGATCGTGCTTGCAGATCCCGAGGCGCTTATTCGGCTTGAGGCGATCGTGCACCCGCTCGTCCTCGAAAGCGAAAAGCGGTTCTTGGCAAAGGCGCAAGCAGAAGGCTGCGCGACCGCGCTGATCGACGTGCCACTTCTCTTGGAAACCGGCGGCGCCGATCGCGTCGACGTGGTCGTGGTGGTGACGGCCGATAGGGCAATCCAGCGCGCGCGCGTTATCGCCCGCCCGGACATGACGGAAGCAAAGCTCGACGCGATTCTTGCGCGCCAACTCGACGATGCCGAGAAGCGCCGCCGCGCGCATTTTCTGGTCGATTCAGGACACGGCTTCGCCGCCGCCGAGCGGCAGGTCGACGCGCTCCTGCGTGCGCTCGCCGGAACGATGTGAGTAACGCCGCGCCGCGACCCGCGCGGCGCTTGCATCGGTCGGCGAACCGTTGGAGAACCTGCACATGCGGGAGATTGTTTTCGACACCGAAACGACCGGCCTCGACTGTAACAGTGGCGACCGGCTGATCGAGATCGGCTGCGTTGAGCTTCTGAACCACATCCCGACCGGCCGCACCTTCCATCGCTACATCAATCCGCGCCGCCCCGTCTCCGACGGCGCGGTCGCAGTGCATGGCCTGACCGACGCGTTCCTTGGCACGCATCCCGTCTTCGAGGCGGTCGTCGACGACTTCTGCGACTTCGTCGCCGACAGTCCGCTGATCGCGCACAATGCCGGCTTCGATCGCGGCTTCATCAATATGGAGCTTGGGCTCTGCGGACGGGCATTGCTCGAAGAGCAGCGCTTCATCGATACGCTGCTCCTGGCGCGGCGGCGTCACCCGAACGGGCAGAACAGCCTCGACGCGCTTTGCGCCCGCTACGGCATCGACAACAGTGCCCGCACCAAGCACGGCGCGCTGCTCGATGCGGAGATTCTCGCCGAGGTCTATCTTGAGCTGCTCGGCGGCCGCCAGGCCACGCTGTCGCTCGGCCTGCTCAGCCGCGAGATCACGACCGTCGCTGCGTCGCGCAGCATTGCCGTGCGTCCACGGGCGCTTGCGCCGCGCTTGACGCCGGAAGACGGGCGCGCTCACGACGCGTTCCTGGCGACGCTCGGTGAAGAGCCGCTGTGGCTGCGCTATCGATTGCCTGAGGCGCCAAACCCGGCAAGCTGAGCCGGGGCAGAAAAAATCAGCTCGCCGGTGCGGCCGGTTGCTGCTGGGCGAGCTCGGCCATCCGCCGCCGATAGAGCGCGGTGAAATCGATTGGGTCGATCATCAGCGGTGGGAAGCCGCCCTGCCGCGTCGCGTCGGCGATGATCTGCCGCGCAAACGGGAAGAGCAGGCGCGGGCACTCGATCAGGAGCAGCGGCTGCACGTGCTCCTCCGGCACGTTCCTGATCTGGAAGATCCCGGCATAGGTCACCTCGACGATGAAGAGGACATCGTCGCCGCGCGCCGCCCGCGCTTCGAGCTTGAGCTCGATCTCGAAATCCGACTGCGACTGACCCTTGACGTTCACGTTCACATTCACGTCGAGCTTCGGCGTCTGATCACTGGTCCGCAGCGAACGAGGCGCGCCCGGATTCTCGAATGAGAGATCCTTGATGTACTGGCCAAGGACATGGATTCCGGGCTGGGTCTGGGGCTGTTCCGCGGGGGCTTCGGATTGCCCGCCGTTGCCGCTTGTTTCGCTCATCGCTGCTCGCCTTGAAAATTCCGCCGCCCGCCTAGCACGGCGCAGGCGAACAATCTACGCCTCGGGGCCGCGCCAGGGCGTATCGGCTCGCGACACAGCGTCGTATTCGCTCTGGTCGAGATCGACGACTGTGGTCTTGATCGGCGAGTTGCGGGCGCCCTCATCCGCGCTCCGCTTGAGGCGGTTGCGGATAGCCTGAAGCAACGCCTCGCGGATGAAGGGGACGAGGAGCAGGATGCCGGCGATGTCCGTCAGGAAGCCGGGGAGGATGATCAGGAGCGCCGCGCCGGCAAGCACCGCCCCTTCCGCGAGCGGCCGTGCCGGCGCGCGGTTGGCGGCGAGATCGGCCTGCACCTTCATCAGGGTCGCGATCCCCTGGCGGCGCAGGAGCAGCATCCCGGCGATCATGCCGAAAAGCACGAGGCCCAGCGTCGGCAGCACGCCGATCGTCTCGCCGACCAGGATGAACCCGGTGATTTCGCCGAGGAGCAGGGTGAGAAATATGAGGGAAACCGGGATTCGCATGCTCACTCCGTCATTCCCCGTATGGGACCCCATATGGGGCGGTGGTAGCAGCCCGCAAAGGATTTAAGCATGCCGTCGCTGGACTTGGCCCGAAAGGTGCTTACATTGCGCGGAGCGAGGGCGCGACCGGCGCCGAGCCGGCAAACTGCGAGCCGATTTTTGGCATGAGCGGGTTTTTCGACGTCTATTCGATAATCTTCCTGATCATTGCCGTGGTCATCTTCATGCGGCTTGGCAGCGTGCTCGGCCGCCGCACCGGCAATGAGCCGTCTCCTTATGACACACGCGTGAAGACGCCGCCGGCGGGCGCGCGCAATGACAACGTCGTGGCGCTGCCACCGCGCGAGCGCGGATCGGCGCCGGAGGCCGAGACGCGCGACCTGGAGCCGCTGGCGCGTCATGCGGCGCCCGGCACGCCCATCCACCAAGGCCTGGTGGCGATCGCCAACGCGGATCAGAGCTTCGACGCGGAGCATTTCCTGGCCGGCGCCAAGGCCGCCTACGAGATGATCGTGACCGCCTTTGCCCAGGGCGACCAGACGACGCTCAAGAACCTTCTTGCGAGCGACGTCTATGACGGCTTCGTCGCGGCGATCACGGAGCGGGAGAAGCGGGGGCAGAAGGCCGAGCTGACCTTCGTCGGCATCGACGAGGTGAAGATCGCGAACGCCGAGCTCGACGGACGGCAGGCGCGCATCTCGCTGCGCTTCACGGCGGAGCTGATCAGCTGCACGCGCGACAAGGACGGCCAGGTTGTGGAGGGCGATGCGACCGAGGTGCAGACCATCCGCGACGCCTGGACCTTCGCACGCGATATCGGCACGCACGACCCGAACTGGAAGCTTGTCGCGACCGAGGCGGTCTGAGCCTTATCGCACCGCCTCCGCGGGGGTATCGGAAGTGGTGCCTTCGATTCTCAACGCGATTTCCTTTTCCGACATTCCCGGCTGGCGCGATGACAACCATTGCGCTGCGCTGAAGGCTTTTCGCGTCGGCGCTTCGCGCGTCGGCGAGGCGGCGCCGAAGATCCGCTCGCTCGGTGTCGATGGTGCCGGCCTGGTGCGGAGCGCCCGTGCGGCGCTTGCGCTCGGCGAAGCGTTCGATGCCGAGATGGCGCGCGCGTTCTTTGAGGCGCGCTTCACGCCCTATCGCATTGCGTCGCCGGGTTTCGTCACCGGATATTTCGAGCCCGAGGTCGCGGCAAGCCGCAGCCGCAGTGCGCGATTTGGCGTGCCGCTCTATCGCCGGCCGCGCGATCTTGTTGAAATTGGCGACGCCGATCGCCCTTCGGGCTGGGATCCGGAGATACGCTTCGCGCGGACGACTGAAGCGGGACTTCGCACCGTTTTTCGATCGCGCGGCGATCGAGGACGGCGCGCTTAGCGGCCGCGGGCTTGAGCTTGCCTGGCTTGAAAGCCCGGTCGATGCATTCTTCATTCACGTGCAGGGCTCAGCAAAGCTGAGGCTCGATGATGGCACGACGATGCGGATCGCCTTCGACGGCAAATCCGGCCACGCTTATACGTCGATCGGCAGGCTCGCCGTCGCACGCGACTTGTTGCCGCTTGACCGCGCGGACAAGGATCGCCTCGAGGCATGGTTGAAAGCGCATCCACAGGAGGGGCGGGCGCTGATGCGCGAGAATCGCTCCTTCATCTTCTTTCGTGAGACCGCCCTCCGCGACGACGAGGGGCCGATGGGCGCGGCCGGCGTTCCGCTCACCGCCTTCCGCAGCCTTGCCGTCGACCGGACGCGCCACACCTTCCACACGCCGGTCTTTGTCGATGCGCCGAAGCTCGAAGATCCCGAGCACGCCGGCCACCCGTTCCGCCGCCTGATGATCGCGCACGACACGGGCTCTGCGATCGTCGGGCCGGCGCGCGGCGACATCTTCTTCGGCTCAGGCGCCGCCGCCGGCTCGCGCGCCGGCCGCGTGCGGCATGAGGCGACGATGCTCGTGCTCGTTCCGAACGACAGCAGCGCCGCCGAGGGATGACGCGAATGTCGCGGCGGCTTAGCGAGGACGAAACGGCGCTTTGGGATCGGCTGCGCCAGACGGTGAAGCCGCTCCACAAGCGACGGCCCGAGTCTCCCAGAGACACCGCCGCCGGCTCCGAAGCGCCGGCTGGATCGAAGCCCGCCGCGAAGAAGGCGGGTTCAAGCCAAGGTCCTACGCCCGCCAAAGCGCCAAAACCAAAAGCCGCGTCCGGGCCGGGCCTCGCGCCGATCGAAACGAAGACGCTTCGTCGGCTCTCACGCGGGCTTGTCACGGTCGATGCGCGCATCGACCTGCACGGCATGCGTCAGGAGCGCGCGTTTCGCGCGCTCGGCTCGTTTCTTCGTCATGCGCAGGCGCGCGGCGACCGCATCGTCCTCGTCGTCACCGGCAAGGGGCGGAAAAGCGAGGACGGCGACTGGAGCGGCGGCGAGAGACGCGGAGTCCTTAAAAGCGCCGTGCCGGCCTGGCTCTCCCACGCTGAGCTTCGCCCCTACGTCGTCGGCTTCGAGGAAGCAGGCCGCCGACACGGCGGCGCCGGCGCGCTCTATGTGCAGGTCAGGCGGCGGCGCGCGGACGCGCGGGACCCTCAGGCTTGAGCGCGTAGCGGCTCGCATCGACGCCGTAATGATCGACATAGCGCGACGCGATCGCCGCGACGGGAAGGACGATGAAGACATCGACCGTGCCGAACTGGCGGTCGATGACGGCGCCGTCTCCCACCATCGCACCCAGCCGGAGATACCCCTTGATCAGCGGCGGCAGGGCGCGGAGCGCAGCCTTCGCGTCGATCGCGTCGCGCGGCAGGCGGTCCATCTCGACGCGCAGAGAGTTCGCGCGCGCGGACCCGCCATTCCGCCGGCGCCTGCGCGTGATGACGCAGGAACGAAAGCGGCAGCGCGAGCTCTTCGGGGTCGGCGCCCGGAAGGCTTGCGCAGCCGATCATCACGTCGAAGCCGTGCGCGCGGACATAGGCCCATGCGCCATGCCACAGAAGCTCAAGCGTCCGCTTGTTGCGATATTCGGGAAGCACGCAGGAGCGGCCGAGCTCGAGGAAGCGCAGCCCCCGCTTCCCGGCGATAAGCGGCGCGATATCGAACTCTCCGTCGCTGTAGAAACCGCCGAGCCGGCGCGCGGCATCCTGGCGAAGCAGCCGGTAGGTGCCGACGATTTCCGGCTGGCCGCCGCGCCTGAGAGTCTTGCGGGCCGCATGGTCGATCACGATCAAGTGGTCGCACGCCGCGTCGAAGCGGTCCTGGTCGCGGCGCATGCGGCGGGTGCGAAGGTCGGCGACCGCCGCCATCTCGTCGTAGAACACTTGATAGCGGAGCGCCTGCGCGCGGCGTACTTCCGACGCAGTCGCGGCCAGCCGCACCTCAAGATCGCCAAGGCGTCCGAGCGAAGCGGGTTCCTGGGGCGCTGAGCTCGGCCGGCGCTCCGACAGAGCGAACGGCGAAAGCACCGAGCCGGCGCGCGCCACGAGCGTTGGCGATAGGCGCGCGATCAGTCCGCGTGGCAGAAGAGCGGAGCGCGTGCCATTCTCCTGCAGCGTTGAAGCAGCGCCGAACACGCTTGGCCGCATCAGAATCCGCCCCTGTCGCAATCGTGTCGCGGCCGAATCACTTCCACCGCTCCGAGCGGGATAGTGGAGGAAAATAACGCTTCAGCGACAGGGCTTGAGCAACAGCAACGCAGCTGTGGCGATCAAGCCGCCATATCGAGCTCCTGAGGCAGCGCGCGATAGGCGAGCGCCTCGGCGACATGAATGCGCGCCACCGTCTCCGCGCCGTCGAGGTCGGCGAGCGAGCGCGCAAGCTTCAAGACGCGATGATAGCCGCGCGCCGAGAGCTGCATCTGTACCGCGGCGTCTTCCAAGAGCCGCTGGCCGGCGCGCTCGGGGGCGGCGACCGTCTCGATCAGGTCGGCGCCGGCCTGCGCGTTGGAGCGCACGCGCGGCGCGCCAAGCGCGAGATAGCGCTCCACCTGCAGCGACCGCGCCGCGGCGACGCGCGTCTTCACCTCGGCGCTCGTCTCGCTTGGGCCTGGGCGGATCAGATCGGTCGCGGCAAGCGCCGGCACCTCGATCCTGATGTCGATCCGGTCGAGCAGCGGCCCGGAAATCCGCGCCTGGTAGTCGGAAGCGCAGCGCGGTCCGCGGCGGCAGACATGGCCAGGCTCGCCCGCCTTGCCGCAGCGGCAGGGGTTCATCGCCGCGATCAGCTGGATACGCGAGGGATAGGAGATGCGGTGGTTGGCGCGCGCCACCATGGTCTCGCCGGCCTCAAGCGGCTGGCGCAGCGAGTCGAGCACCTGCGGCGAGAATTCCGGCAGCTCGTCGAGAAAGAGCACGCCGTTATGGGCGAGCGAGACCTCGCCCGGCCGCGCCCTGACGCCGCCGCCGACCATTGCCGCCATCGAGGCGGAATGATGCGGTGCGCGGAACGGCCGCCGGTCCGACAATCGCCCGTCGGTCAATTCACCGGCGATCGAGGCGATCATGGAGATTTCCAGAAGCTCGCGCGGCAGAAGCGGCGGCAGGATGGAGGGGAGGCGGCTCGCGAGCATCGACTTGCCGGCCCCCGGCGGGCCGATCATCAGCATGTTGTGGCCACCGGCCGCGGCGATCTCGAGCGCCCGCTTCGCCGATTCCTGGCCCTTGATGTCCTTCATGTCAGGCATGCCGCTGCCGGCCGAGCGAATCGCCGGCTCCGGGCGCGACAGCACCTGGTGGCCGCGAAAGTGGTTGGCGAGCGCGATCAGGCTGTCGGGCGCGATGATGGCAAGGTCCTCGCCCGCCCACGCCGCTTCCGGCCCGGAGCTGCCCGGGCAGATCAGGCCACGGGAGAGGGCATTCGCCCCGATCGCGGCGGGAAGCACGCCCGCGACCGGCGTAATCCTGCCGTCGAGCGCCAGCTCGCCGAGCACCACCTGTTCGGAAGCCGCGTCGGAAGCGACCGCGCCGAGCGCCACCATCAGCCCGAGCGCGATCGGGAGATCGTAGTGACTGCCTTCCTTCGGCAGGTCGGCCGGCGCGAGATTGACGGTGATGCGCTTCGCCGGCAGCGCCAGGCCGGAGGCGTGCAGCGCCGCGTGCACCCGCTCGCGGCTCCCCGCCACCGCCTTGTCGGGCAGGCCGACGATGTTGAAGACGGGCTTGCCGGGCGTCATCAGCACCTGCACGTCAACGGGAATCGCCTCGATCCCCTGAAACGCGACGGTGGTGATACGCGCAACCATCGGCGGAGCCCCCAACCCGAAGAGCCGCCACCTTAGGTGCAAAACGGGCAGGCCGGGCGTTATTGCACTTTACATACCCAGTGCTACATGTAGTATGACGTTTCCGTAAGGTTCACGGTCAAGGCACTAGACCTACCAAAATGAATCATCCAAGTTGAAAAAGAGCCGGCGCACGATTCTCGGTCGTGCCCGGCTCACTCTGCAAACCAGCCGGTCGAGGGCTGGGCGATGTTTACCCGGCGACCATGCGATTGTTCGTCGGAAGCGTCAAGCCCTCGTTCCGGCACCGGAAACGAAAGCTGGAACTATGGCATATAACCTCTTTATCTCATACGATCTCGTCCCGCCTGGGCAGAATTACGAAGCCGTCCAGGCCAAGATCAAATCACTGGGACGATGGTACCATCTCCAGTATTCGGTCTTTTACGTCCATACCGCGTTCAGCGCCCAACAAGCCCATGCTGCGGTATGGTCGGTCATGGACGTCGGCGACAAGCTCGCGGTGATCGACGCCACCAGCGCGTTCGTCACGCCGGCCATTCGAGCTGACGTCGCGGCGATCAACAGCGTCTGGTATTCGGGCGCCGCTTGAATAGGGCCAACCGCCCGAACCAATCGGAGAGCCGGCGGTCATCGCTGGCTCTCTTTTGATATTTTGGACCGCACCGAACGTTTCTGGCCCTCGCGCGGCTTAGCCATGTCGCCCTCATGCTTGGGCGGAACGATCTTTCGGAAAGCCGCCTCAAAGCGCTCTTCGGATTCGTCGCAGCCTAGATCACGAGCTGTGTCGATGAAGCGCTGTGACTGATCAGAACGAGATTTCGTCATCCATTTCGTCCCATAAGCCCATGTCCTCCGGCGGCGCGACCTCGATCCATAACTTGTAGACCGTCCGGGACGTTTCATCCACGCGGAACCAAAGTCGATAAGGAAGGGATAATCTCCGATCCGAATATGCGGAGCTTGGTCTTCGCCCTTCGGATCATTGGGAATCCAGGTATGTCCGGAAAACCGAGGGGGTTTCTCCAGAGCGCGTAGGTTATTGGGGCCAGAGCATCATCAAAAAATTCGTGCGTTCCGCATTGCGCAACAGAACGCTCGTAGCTCTCAGAGCCTGACCTGAAAGATGTTGAGTCGGCGGAATCGCTTGTGATTCTGTCTGTGGCAACCGAATCGCCGAGGGGGTTGCCATGTGGAACGATGAAGCGCGCGCTCTGCACCGGCCGCGCGCGCAGCGCTATCCGAGTGATCTGACGGACGCAGAATGGGAGATCATCGAGCCGATGATCCCGCCGCCGCGGCGGGGCGGTCGCCGGCGCCAGACCGACATGCGCGAGGTGATGAATGCGGTGCGCTACGTGCTGCGCACGGGCTGCCAGTGGCGTGAGCTGCCGAAGGACTTTCCACCGCGCTCCACGGTCTATAACTACTTCTGGGAATGGTCGCGCTACGGCGTGCTCGATCGCATGCATTACGAGCTGCTCACAAGATGCCGCGAAGCGGAGGGCCGAGAGGCCTCCCCGAGCGCCGCTATCATCGACACGCAAAGCGTGAAGGCCACGGAAAAGGGGGGCGCACGGCCGATCCGGTCGGCTACGATGCTGGCAAGAAGATAAAGGGCATCAAGCGCAATCTGCTGGTCGACACTATCGGCCTGATGCTTGGCATCGAGGTGATCCCGGCCTGTGTGCAGGACCGCGACTGCGCCGCGGCCCTCATTCGCCGATCGCGCCGCCTGTTCGCCTTCATTGCTCACGTCTTCGCCGATGGCGGCTATGCCGGTGACCGGCTCGCCACCCATCTCGCCGATCAGCCAGTGACGCTGGAGATCGTCAAGCGCACCGAACAGCATCGCTTCAAGGTGGTACGGCGACAATGGGTCATCGAGCGCACCCTGTCGTGGCTGCGCCGCAACCGCCGTCTCATGGCGCGCTACGAGGCGCTCGCCGTTACCGCCGAAGGCTTCGCAAAGCTCGCCATGATCAATCTCATGCTCAAGGTTAAGCTTCACTGCGCACGAAATGCGGATCGTGCTCGCACTGCTTTGCGATGTACACGAATAGAGTTCCCTAAACCGTTGAGCGCCACGCTCAACGGGCACGGAAAAATGCAAACGCTGGGCAGTTACCGTCAGCGAATTGCCTGCCGCGCCCCTTCTCCGGTGGAAAAGATAAGTTGAAGAGGCTTGACAATTCCAGACTCTACGGCAAACACGCGGCCTGACGAGGGCATCACAACGGGCCGAATTGGCTCAATTGCAGATCACACGACGGTAAAGAAGACGTTTGCCCACAACGCCGGCGAGCGCTTTTTGGGCGCTCGAACTTACTACGCAGGGCACCCGATTGTTGTACCGGAAGTGGACTCGGCAAGATATGTGCAATGTGCTCGTTGCAGTGCTGATAAATGCTATGATGCCCTCGCTTGAACAGCGAGAAGAAACCCTCCGCCGTGCTCACATGCGCACGACCGTGTAAGTCCTATGCTATTTGACCGTCTCGTGGCCGGCGAACTGTGACGTTCCACACGGATAGATGTAAACGGTGCATGAAGAAGGGATTGGCGATGGATGTCTACCTGTGAGGAGCGCGCCAAGATTGGCGGTCGAAAGACTTAGAGCATGGATTGACCGGGCGTGTCCGCCACGTTCGATCAACGTCATGATCTTCATCGGATCGGTCTGCCCGCCTCCGCGAAGGGCAGTCGTTCCATCGGGCAACACGGCGATAACGATTGCGGCCTCTGTGACCCCACAGCGTCTCGTCGCTTTCCACGATTTTGCCGGCGCCGCCGAGCGGACCTAGCTTGCCGTCGTGCATCGCACCGCGAATACGATGGCTGAGAAGACCATGCGGTTTTGAGCGTCACGCCAAGCGTCCGGGAAAGCTGATTCGAAGAGCTAATGCCCTTCTTGGAAGAGCAGAGAAGATAGATCGCCTGTAACCAGACGGTCATCTTGACGTGACTGGCCTCAAAAATCGTCCCGGAGTCTTGCACGTGAACGGCTGGCGACAGGCGTAGCATTTCCGAGGCCGAGATGCGCGTCGTCTTGCCCTTCATCTTTCCGGCACGGCCGATCACGCCGCAATGCGGGCACACCGGACCGCCAGGCCACAGGCGCGCCTCGACAAAGGCGTATGCAGCTTCCTCATCATGAAACTGTGGCGCGGAAAGGAGGCTCATCGTTTCGGTTCCGTTTCGAGTTTTAGCGGCCGGAGGCCGCTAACATGCATAATTTACGTACTGTACGAGGGTATGTCAAGTGCAATATCGCCGCAGGCCGTCAAGAACGAAAGAGGAACACCGCCGGCTGAGCGGTGGCGCAAGAAGCGCCGGCACGCTTACGGCACGATTTTTCTTCGCGGGTGTCTGGCGAGGAGAGGATTTTGTCCCGCCGCGCGAAAAATGAGTTTCCTGGAGTTATCCCCATTTCGGTAGGTCGGCTAAGAGCTTGGCGTCTCCTTCTGCCGGAAGGCCAGGGGTTATGGCTAAGATCATCCAGCTTGAAGACGGAGTCTTCGTCGCCCCTCAGCTGATCGAAGACGATTTCGCCGAGATCGCGGCGCGCGGCTTCCGCTCGGTGGTCGACAACCGCCCCGACGGCGAGGCCGAGGATCAGTTGCCCAGCGCAGTGGCCGAAGCCGCCGCGCGCCGCCACGGCCTGGAATTCCGCTACCAGCCGGTCGCCAATCTGCACGTCACCGACGACGATGTTGTCGACGCCTTCGCCGAGCTTCTCGCCGACCTGCCGCGCCCGATCCTCTTTTATTGCCGCTCAGGCACCCGCTGCTCGATCCTCTGGGCGCAGGCATCGGCCGCGCGGGTCGGGGTGGAGCAGGCGCTGGAGATCACGGGTGCGGCTGGCTACGACCTCGAGGCGATCCGCGAGCGCCTTGAGGAGCTTGCCGATGTCGGCCCGGCCTCCTCCGCCGACGATGAACCAAGCGCACTGCAGCCCGTCGCCTGAGCCCCGGAAGTCAATCTCCGCAACACGCGGGCTCAGACCTGCAGCACCACACCGATCGCCGGCTCGCTTCTCAGCCCGCTTTCGCCTCCACCGCGTCCCAGAACATCACCGCGATATCGGCGCCCCCAAACCGCTTCACCTCACGAATGCCGGTGGGGGACGTCACGTTGATCTCCGTCAGGTAGTCGCCGATCACGTCGATGCCGGCGAAGGTCAGGCCGCGGCGCTTCAGCTCCGGGCCGAGCGCCTCGGCGATTTCGCGGTCGCGCTTCGAGAGCTCCGTCGCCACCGCTTTGCCGCCGACATGCATGTTGGAGCGCGCATCGCCCATCGCCGGGATGCGGTTTATGGCGCCGGCGATTGCGCCGTCGATCAGCACAATGCGCTTGTCGCCTTCGCGCACCGCCGGCAGATAGCGCTGCACCACGAAGGGCTCGCGGAAGCGCTCGAGGAAAAGCTCAAGCAGCGCGGAGAGGTTCTCGTCGTCCTCGCGCAGCCGAAACACCGCCGCGCCGCCGCTGCCATAGAGCGGCTTTAGGATGATGTCGCCGAACTCGTTGCGAAAATCGCGGATCACCCAGGGGTCGCGCGTGATCAAGGTCGGCGGCATCAGCTCGGGGAATTCCGTCACGAACATCTTCTCCGGCGCGTTCCGGACACTCGCCGGGTCGTTGACCACCAGCGTCGCGGGGTGGATGCGCTCAAGCAGATGCGTCGTGGTGATATAGGCAAGGTCGAAAGGCGGGTCCTGGCGCAGCAGCACCACGTCGAAGCCGGAGAGGTCGGCAACTTCCGTGGCGCCGAGCGTAAAATGGTCGCCCGCAAGGTCGCGCACCGTGACCGGCTCGACGCGCGCTTCGACGCGCCCGTCGCGTAGCGCCAGCCGGTCGGGCGTATAATGGTGCAGCGTGTGGCCGCGCCGCTCGGCTTCGAGCATCAGCGCGAAGGTCGAATCGCCAGCGATGGTGATCTTCGAGATGTGGTCCATCTGGACCGCGACGTTCAATGTCATGGCGCGATAAGCCTTAAGGCGTCTTTCCAGCGTGTCTCGCGTTAGCGGCGCGGCGGTCGAAGTGCAATCGGCGAAAGCTCAGCCCGGAGATTCAGCGCGAGGATTTCAAACGGCCTTGGTCCAGCCGGGGCGGAAGGCGTCGGGGAGGTGATTTGGCAGCCGCCACGGCGTGACGATGACCATGTCGTAGCGAAGATCGAAGCCCGCCGCCTGCGGGTGTTTCGCAAGCCAGAGATCGGCGGCGTCGGCGATACGCCGCTCGGCCTGCCGATCGACAGCCTCGATCGCCTCGGCCTCCGAGCCGCGCGCCTTCACCTCGACGAAGGCGATAAGCCGGCCGCGCCGCACGATCAGGTCGATCTCGCCGAGCGGCGTCCTGTAGCGGCGGGCGAACGGCCGGAAACCCTTGGCAAGAAGCAGGAGAAGTGCTGCTGCCTCCGCGGCATGGCCGTGGCGATAGGCGGCGCGGCGGTCGCGCCTGCCGGAGCGCGCCGTCAAGGCTTGTCCTTCAGCGCCAGCGCGCGCTGATAGAGCATGCGGCGCGAGACGCCGGTCGCCGCGGCCACCACCTGCGCGGCTTCCTTTACGCCCATCGTGACGAGCGCGTCCGAAAGCCGGCGATCGAGCTCGGCTTCGCTCGGCGCTTCCGCTTCGGCCGGCGGCGCTATGAGAAGCACGACTTCGCCCTTTACGTCTTGGTCCGCATAGCGCCCGGCAAGCTCGGCGAGCGTGCCGCGGTCGAAGGTCTCGTAGAGCTTGGTCAGCTCACGACAGATTGAAGCGGCGCGGGCGCGCCCGAGCACGGCGCATGCATCCGTGAGAAGTGCTGCGATGCGGTTCGGCGACTCAAAGAGCACGAGCGTTGCGGGCAGGCCTGCGAATTCGGCCAGGCGCTTGCGCCGCGCGACAGTCTTGGTCGGGGGAAAGCCGACGAAGAGGAAAGCGTCGGTTGGAAGCCCGGCGGCGGAAAGCGCCGTCGCGATCGAAGAGGGGCCGGGGATCGGAATCACTCCATGTCCTGCCTCGCGCGCATCGACGACAAGCCGTCCCCCCGGATCGGAAAGAAGCGGAGTGCCGGCATCCGAGACAAGCGCGATCGAATTTCCCTCGGCGAGCGCGTCGAGCAGCCGCCGATGCGCCTTGGCGTCGCTGTGCTCGTGATAGGCGGTGAGCCGGGCGCGGATCCCGTAGCGGTCGAGCAGCCTCTTCGTGACACGCGTATCCTCGCAGGCGACGAGGTCGGCCGCGGCGAGCGTCTCGAGCGCGCGCAGCGTCACGTCGGCGAGGTTGCCGATCGGCGTTGCGACGACATAGAGCCCCGGCGACAGCGGCGCCGCGGCGAAGCTGACGCCGCGAATCTTGAAACATCGCTCTTCGCCGTCGGTCGGCATCCGGAGCCCCGCCGTTTTCGTGCAAGCAGTGCGCTTGCCGCAAGGTGCAATTCTCCGTAGGTTTCCTAGAGCATGATCCCGAAAACTGGGAACCGCTTTTCCGCCAGGATCACGCTCAACACAAAGGGATAGAGCCCGGTTGCCGATCCAATCGGAGCCGAAAAGGCTCTAGTGTGCGGTGGAAGCCTTGGAAAGGAGTGCGCCTTTGGCACGCGGCGGTCCATTGGGCGGACTTGGGTGGTGCCTGCGCGCCGTTCCGCTGGGCATTCTGTGCGCGGCGTTCGTTGCGCTTCTCGCCGCCTGCTCAGGCACGGACCTCGGCTTCGGCAACCCCACGCCGCAGGCGACGAACACCGAGATCATCGGCAACGGCCAGGTCAGGATCGCGCTGCTTCTGCCGCGTTCGGCGAGCGGCAATGGCGCCGAGACGGCGCGCGCCTTCCGCAACGCCGCGGCACTCGCCGTGCAGGACTTTCCGAGCGCCGGCATCCAGATAGCCGTCTACGACACACGCGGCACGCCCGCCGGTGCGTCGACGGCAATCACCTCGGCGCTGAGCGAAGGTGCTGAGATCATTCTTGGGCCGGTTTTCGCAGCCGAGGTCTCGGCGGTCGCGCAACCGGCGCGGACGGCCGGGCGGCCCGTCGTCGCCTTCTCGTCGGATGCGAGCGTCGCCGGACCCGGGGTCTACCTCCTGAGCTTCCTTCCCTCCGACGACGTGAACCGCATCGTCTCCTATTCGGCGAGCCAGGGGCGGAAATCCTTCGCCGCGCTATTGCCGTCGAGCGCTTACGGGGCGGTCGTGGAAGCCGCCTTCCGCCAGGCTGTCGCCAACGCCGGCGGGCGCATCATATCGATCCAGTCCTACCAGCCGAACGCGGCCGACGTGCAGGCGAAGACGGCGGCGATCGCCAGCGTCGCGCGCGACGTCGACGCGCTGCTTGCGCCTGACAGCGGCGACTTCGTGCCGACCATCGCGACCTCGCTCGCGGCGGCCGGCGTCACCCGCGACAAGGTTCAACTCCTCGGCTCCGGCCAGTGGGACGACCCGCGCATCCTGAACAACCCGGCGCTGGTCGGAAGCTGGTTCCCGTCGCCGACCAAGCAGGGCTTTGACGATTTTTCGCGGCGCTACCAGGCCGCCTATGGCTCGCAGCCGCCGCGTAACGCGACGCTTGCCTACGACGCGACGGTGCTTGCCGCCGGGCTGGTGCGCCAATACGGCGCCGACCGCTTTCAGAATTCGGTCCTGACCAGCCCCAACGGCTTTGCGGGCGTTGACGGAATCTTCCGTTTTCTGCCGAGCGGGCTGACCGAGCGGCGTCTTGCCGTCTACGAAGTCACCGGCTCGGGCGCCCGCATTGTCGCACCGGCGGCGCGGAGTTTTGCCGCCGGCGGTTGAGCCGGCAGCTTTTCCTTAACGATCGCCGACTTGCCAATTTGCCCGCGAGGGTTCATTTAGCTCGCCATCGATCTTGGCCGGACGACCTGGCCGTTCCGCCTTCGCTTGAGACGGGGCGCACGTTCAGCACTCTCTTCCAATTTCGACTGACCGGGCAGGCGCCGAGGAAGGCGCGTGCTCAACGTGCATGGTTTTGAGCGAAAGGACATCCGATGAGAACGGGCACGGTAAAGTTCTACAACAGCCAGAAAGGCTATGGTTTCATCAGCCCCGACGACGGCGGAAAAGATGTGTTCGTCCACGCGACAGCGCTCGAGCGCGCCGGGCTGCGCGGCCTTGTCGAAGGCCAGAAGATCAGCTTTGACGTGGAAGTCGATCGGCGCAGCGGCAAGGACGCCGCCACCAACCTTCAGGCGGAGTGAAGCGACGTCATGCGGCGTTTCGTGCTAAGATGTGACAATTATCCCGGCCGCCACCAGATAGGCTGTTGATGGCAAAGGAAGAGCTGATCACCCTCGAAGGGCTCGTAACCGAGCTTCTCCCTGATGCGCGCTTTCGCGTGCAACTCGACACCGGACACACGATCGTGGCCTATACGGCGGGGCGCATGAAGAAGCACCGCATCAAGACGCTGGCCGGCGACCGGGTGACGGTCGAGATGTCGCCCTACGATCTGGAGAAAGGCCGCCTCGTGTTCCGCCACAAGGACGAGCGCGCGGCGCCTGCGCAAAGGTCGGCGCCACGCCGGCCGGTACGTCGCCGCTAGGTCACAGCCGCAGCCGGAACGACTGCGCTGCGCCGGACGGGGTTGCACGAATCAATTCGGCGCTGCACATTGGTGGCCCCATGCAACAACCGAAAGGAGGTGATCCAGTGTCTCATTGTCTTATGCCGCGGTCGCCGGCGCATCTGACCTGGAATCTCTCCTCTGACGGATTCCGCGCCGCCTGAAGACGGCTCGGTCGCGCGCGACTGCGGAGCGACAATGGAAGGGCCGCCCCTCGGGCGGCCCTTCGTCATTTCAGAGAGTCTGGTCTTGGCGAACCTCGCGTACTCAGTGCGCGTCCATCTCGGCGTGCTCGATCGCACCGGTCTTTCCGTCGATCACCAGCTCGACCTCGTTGCCGGCGGCGTCGGTTCCCTCGACGCGCCAGTCGGCGTCGATCGTGCCGTGAATCTCGGTGATGGCCGCAACGCCGTTATGCATGGCGATCGAGCGCGCCGCGCTCTCCGGCAGACGGGGCGTCCACGGCCAGGTGATGGCGAGCGCGACCGCCGGCGAAAGAAGAAATGCGCCGAGAACGGCGGAACGAAGAAGAAGACGCATGAATGCCCTCCGTTAGCCCGGGATCGCGAGCGATCGCGATGCGGGACAGGCAGTTTCAACGCCGATCAATAAAAGGCGAAACGTGGCTTCTCTCAGGCAGCGAGGTCGGCGACGACGGAATCGAGCACCAGCCAGCCGTCATGCGTTGCCCGAAGCTGCCCCTCGGCGAGCACTTCGATGAAGCCGTGTTCGTGGAGGAAAGCGAGGCGCGCCGGCGCGAAGTCGCGTCCGCTCATTTCGAGATAGCGCCTGGCCGACACGCCTTCGCGCAGCCTGAGTCCCATCAGGAGCATCTCGTCGGCGGTCTCTTCGAGGCTGAGCGTCTCGTCGACGACAAGCCCTTTCCCGTCGCGCTCGACGCGCGTGAGCCAGCCTTCCGGATGCCGCTCGCTGATCGTCGCGTGCTTCCGTCCGTCGATCGTCAGCCGGCCGTGCGCGCCGGGGCCGACGCCGACATAGTCCTGGTAGCGCCAGTAGGTCAGGTTGTGGCGCGACTTCCGCGCCGGGCACCGCGTGGTTGGAGATCTCGTAGGCGGGAAGGCCGAGCGCCGCGGTGACCTCCTGCGTGCGCCGATAGAACCGGGCGGCGAACTCCGGCTCCGGCACGACGAGCTTGCCGGCCTCCTGCAAGCGGAAGAACGGCGTCTCCGCTTCGATCGTGAGCTGGTAGAGCGAGAGATGATCAGCCGCCATGCCGATCGCGGTTCTGAGCTCGGCCTCCCAGGCGGCAAGCGTCTGCGCCGGTCGCGCATAGATCAGGTCGAAGGAAAGCCGCGGAAAGATGCTTCGCGCAAGCTCAACGGCGTTCCGCGCTTCGGCCGCATTGTGGATGCGCCCGAGCGCCTTCAGCGCCTGGTCGTCGAGCGACTGCACGCCGAGCGAGAGGCGATTGACGCCCGCCGCGCGATAGCCGCGGAAGCGCTCCGCCTCGGCACTGCCGGGATTGGCTTCGAGCGTCACCTCCGCTTCGGCCGCGACCGGCCAGAGACTGGCGACCGCATCGAGCACCGCTTCGACGGTCGTCGCCTGCATCAGCGACGGCGTGCCGCCACCAAGGAAGATCGAGGTGACGGTGCGGCCCGGCGTCAGAGCCGCGAAGTGGAAAAGTTCCTGGCGAAGTGCCGCGGCGAAGCGCGGCTCGTCGGCCGGCTGATGCCGGACATGGCTGTTGAAATCGCAATAGGGGCACTTCGCCGCGCAGAAGGGCCAGTGGATATAGACGCCGAAGGACGTGGCGCTTTCCGCTACCGGGATAAGCCTGCTCATGACGCCGGGGCGGAAAGCCGCTCCGCGAAGAGCCGGAAGGCGCGCGCGCGGTGCGAGAGCGGTGCGCCCGCGCCCGGTTTCCAGCCATGCTTTTCTTCCGCGCTCATCTCCCCGAAGGTGCGCGAATGTCCGTCCGGCCGGAAGATCGGGTCATAGCCGAAGCCGTTCTCGCCGCGCGGCGGCCAGACCAGCGTGCCGGCGACCTCGCCGCGAAAAGTCTCGACTGCGCCGTCCGGCGTCGCGAGCGCCAGGACGGAGACGAAATGCGCTCGTCGCTTCTCCGGCGTCATGGCGCCGGCGGCGGAAAGCCGGTCCTCGACCTCTCGCATCGCGATCGAGAAATTCCGTTGCGGCCCCGCCCACCGTGCCGAGAAAATTCCGGGCTCGCCGCCAAGCGCTTCGACCGCGAGACCGGAATCGTCCGCAAGTGCGGTGAGGCCCGATGCCTCGGCGGCGGCGCGCGCTTTAAGGATGGCGTTCTCCTCGAATGTCGTGCCGGTCTCCTCCGGCTCATCAAGACCGACCTCTGCGGCTGACTTGACGGCGATCTTGAAGGGCGCCAGGAGCTCGGCGATCTCACGGGCCTTCCCCTTGTTGTGACTCGCGACGACGAGCGGGCCGGAAACGAGCACGCGTTCTGCCCTCAAAGCACGGCAAGCTTTTGCAGGTCGACGAGCTTGCCGATCCCGAACCGTGCCAGCGCCAGAAGCTTAAGGAAGCTCTCCTCGCTGAACGGCGCGCCTTCGGCCGTGCCCTGGATCTCGACGATCCCGCCATTGCCGGTCATGACGAAATTCGCATCCGTCTCCGCGCCGGAATCCTCCCCGTAGTCGAGATCGAGCATCGGCTCGCCGTTGACGATGCCGCACGACACCGCGGCGACGTGATCGCGGAGCACGCTTTCGCCGATCATCGAGCGCGCGCGCATCCATTGGAGGGCGTCATGGAGAGCTACCCAGGCGCCGGTGATCGCCGCCGTGCGCGTTCCGCCGTCCGCCTGCAGCACGTCGCAGTCGATGGAGATCTGCCGTTCGCCGAGCGCCTTGAGATCGACGACGGCGCGCAGCGACCGCCCGATCAGCCGCTGGATCTCAAGCGTTCGTCCGCCCTGATGGCCGGTGGTCGCCTCGCGGCGCATGCGCTCATGCGTGGCGCGCGGCAGCATGCCGTATTCCGCCGTCACCCAGCCCTTGCCGCCGCCGCGCAACCATCCCGGCACCTGCTCGAGGATACTCGCAGTGCACAAGACATGCGTGTCGCCGAAGCGCACCAGACACGAGCCCTCGGCATGCTTGGCGATCGCCCGCTCAAGCGTGACGGGGCGGAGTTCGTCCAGCGCTCTCTTCGATGCACGCATAGTTGCCCAGCCGGCTTCTGACCCAAGGCCCGGGTGTTAAGCTCTGGCGGGAGTTGGGTAAAGCGGAGACTTGCCAAGTGCGTGGCGGGGCTCGATATCTAGATCATCTGAGGAAAGGGTTGCGAAAGAACGACATGCGCGCCGACGGGCTTGCTGCATTGGACAACCGCTCCCGCGAGATTTTCCGCTCGATCGTCGAATCCTATCTCGACACCGGCGATCCCGTCGGCTCGCGCAATGTGAGCCGCATTCTGCAGAGCGCGCTGTCGCCTGCGTCAGTCAGGAATGTCATGGCCGACCTTGAGGAGATGGGGCTGATCTATTCGCCGCATACGAGCGCCGGCCGACTGCCGACCGAGCTCGGGCTGCGCTTCTTCATCGATTCGTTGATGGAGGTGAGCGAGCTCTCCGAGGTTGAGCGCAAGCGCATCGACCAGGAGGTGAGGGCGTCCAACGATGCGCACACCGTCGAGACGGTGCTTTCGGAGGCCGGCCACATGCTCTCGGCACTGTCGCACGGCGCCGGCGTGGTGCTTGCCGCCAAGCAGGACGTCCGGGTGAAGCATGTCGAGTTCGTCCGCATCGAGCCGACGCGCGCGCTCGCCGTCCTGGTTGCCGAGAACGGCGGTGTCGAGAACCGCATCATCGAGATTCCACGCGGGCTCCCGACCTCGGCGCTGATCGAGGCGGCAAACTATCTGAACGCGCAATTCCGCGGCCGCACGCTCTCCGAGGCTCGAGCCGAGCTTGAACGGCAGCGCGAGGAGCGGCGCCGCGAGATCGGACAACTGACCGAGCGCGTCATCTCCGCCGGCGTCGCCACCTGGTCGGGCGCGTCGGACGAATCCGGCACGCTGATCGTGCGCGGCATGTCCAACCTGATCGGCGACGTGAAGGCGCTCGACGACCTTGAGCGCGTGCGGCTGCTGTTTGACGATCTCGAAAGCAAGACGGATATCATCCAGATCCTCGGGCTCGCCGAGCAGGGCGAGGGCGTGCGCATCTTCATCGGCTCGGAAAACAAGCTCTTCTCGCTCTCCGGCTCGTCGCTGGTGGTCGCGCCGTTCCGCGATTCCGGCGACCGGGTCGTCGGCGTGCTTGGCGTCATCGGGCCGACGCGGCTCAACTATGCGCGCGTCGTGCCGGCCGTGAACTACACCGCCCAGCTCATCACCCAAATGATGGGCCGCTAAGGGGTTTTTTGGCAGCCGGCTTGATTTTAGCGGCCTGAGCTTCGATATGGCCGGCGAAAAGGATTTTCCGGCAAAGCAATCAATCTGACCATGACTGACGACGACACGAAGAAAGTCGACGCCGCTTCGCCTGGCGCGAGCGAAACGGCCACCGGCGCGAGTCCCTGGAAAGAGGGCGACGAAGCGCCGGGCGAGCTGGGGCCTCCCGACCTCGCCGCCGAGGTCGAGCGGCTGGAGACGGAGAAGGCCGATCTGACCGACCGGCTGATCAGGCTCGCCGCCGACATGGACAACCTCAGGAAGCGCAGCGAACGCGACCTCACGGATGCGCGGAAATATGCGGTGAGCAAGTTCGCCGCAGACATGCTGGTGGTCGGCGACAATCTCCGCCGCGCGCTCGATGCGGTGCCGCCCGACCGCCGCGAGGCGGGGGATGAGGTGATGAAGGCGCTTGCCGAGGGCGTCGAAATGACCGGCCGCGAAATGGACCGCCAGCTTGAGAAGCACGGGATCACCCGCATCGCCGCGGTCGGCGAGCGCTTCGATCCACACCGCCACCAGGCGATGTTCGAAGTTCCGGACGCCAGCGTTCCCGCCGGCACCGTCGTGCAGGTTGTGCAGGAGGGTTACCAGATCGGCGACCGCGTACTTCGCGCCGCCCTGGTCGGTATCTCGAAGGCGGCCCCGCCCGCTGAAGGCGCCGCGGCACAGACGGCCGGGAACAATAATCCAGCCTGAGGAATTCTGATCTTCGGGCGAGATGGCTCCGATCAAGCGAAGTTGCTTTGCTGCGCAACTCGAAAGTGTGTGATTTTATCGTGCAGGTAGTCTTGCCCCTTAACCGTTCAAGGGTCTAGCTGTGCTTTGGGCTATCAAGGCCCTTCCACCGGGAGCCGAAAAGGAGATGCCGGAGAGTCCGGTCCTGACGATTCTTCTGAGCCGTGACGTGCGTGCCGCTATGGACTTCTACCATGTGGCGACCGGCTGGAGTTTCGAGGCGTGTCCGGACTCATGTCCGTCGTGCTGGGTCGCCAAGAATGCCGCCGGTGAGTTCGTGGCGATCTTCGTCGATGCGAGCGGCTCCGACTTTCCCGACGCGCCTGAGCTGTGGCTCCCGTATCTCAGCTTCTGCGATCTCGACCATTCGATCGTCGAGGCAGAAAAGCTCGGCGCAACGGTCCTGCACGCGCCTGCTGAGATCGCCGGCCTCGGCCGCGTCGCGCTTCTGAGGCAGCCTGGCGGGAGCATTGTCGGCTGGCGAAGCAGGGAAAATGCTCTCGCGGAAAGAATACCGTAACGGCAAGTTGAGGTGGCGCCGCGTTGCTCGTGACAACACCGTAATGCAGCCTACGATCCGAGATTCGGGAGGTGCGCGATGGCAGATCACGGGACTTTCTACTGGAACGAACTGACGACCGCGGACGTCGGGCCCGCCAAGCGCTTCTATGAGGAGACGCTTGGCTGGGTCTTCGAGGGGATGCCGATGCCGACCGGCGGCACCTATTGGATTGCCAAGGCCGGCGAGAAGATGGTCGGTGGGATCTTCGACACGACCGGAACCGACATGGCGGGCATGCCGGAATTCTGGATGGCCTATATCGCCGTTGACGATGTCGACAAGCGGGTTGCCAAGGCGAAGAAGGCGGGCGCGACCGTCATCCGCGAGCCCTTCGACGTGCCGGGCATCGGCCGCATCGCTATCCTGAAGCAACCGGGCGGCGGCGGCATCGGCTGGATGACGCCGGCGGTGCGGACGTAGCGCCTGCTCGCTTTTCCCCACGGCCCCTTGACCCTGCTGGCGCGCTGCGGGCAAGTCCGCCGGGGTCAAGAGACCGTGGCGGCGGACAATGAGCGACCGGGCTGAGCTTTTTCAGATCATCAAGGCGCGTTCGTTTCGCGAGAAGGGCGCGTTCAAGCTCGCCTCGGGGCGGACAAGCACGATCTACTTCAATCTGAAACCCACGATGCTTGATCCGGACGGCGCCCGGCTGATCGGCGCCGCCCTGGCGAAGGAGGCGACGGCGCTTGGCGCCGACACTGTCGGCGGGCTGGAGTTGGGCGCGGTGCCGCTGGTTACCGCGACAGCGGCGATGAGCGCCGTTGTCGGCAAACCGCTTCGCGCGGTCTTCGTGCGCAAAGCGGCTAAGGATCACGGCACGCAAAGCCTGATCGAAGGGCTGGCGGAGGGCGAAAGCCTTCAAGGCAAGACCGTGGTCGTCCTGGAGGACGTGACAACCACCGGCGGCTCGTCGTTGAAGGCGGTCGAAGCTCTGCGGGCGGCCGGCGCGACGGTGACACACGTCGTGACGGTCGTCGATCGCGAGGAGGGTGCGGCGGAAGCCTTCGCCGGTTCGGGCGTCGTGCTCCGCGCACTCTTCAGGAAGCGCGAGTTTGGGACTGAGGCCGCGTAAACTCATCCGCCATCTATCGCGCCGCAACGGCATGCTGTAGAAAGCGCTGCCCGGTTTGCGGGACGCCGGCTGCAGCATTGCCGGCACCGGGAAGGGGTGCTTTCCATGAAATTGTCAGCAGTTCTGGCCGGCGCGCTTGTTGCGTCGGCGTTTTGGGTTGTGCCGGCTCTCGCCGAAGACCTTGTGTTCATGATCGACAATCAGTCGAGCGATGCCATCAAGGAGCTTCACATCTCGACACTTGACTCCAACAGTTGGGAGGAAAATCTGCTGGACGAGGGCTCTCTGGAGTCCGGCCAGAAGGCGACGGTCACGCTGACCGACACCAACGGCATCTGCGAATTCGATATGCGCCTCGTCTATGACGACAACTCGGTGACGGACGAGCGCAAGATCAACCTCTGCGACCTCGACAACGACACCTACACCGTCACCGACTGATTCCACTTGGTCCGTTGGAAGGCCGCCGCAGGAATTGTGCCGCAACGGCACCGTCAGCCCGACGTGATCAGCCGGCCGGCACGCTCACGCGTCGGAGCGTCAGGTTGAGGCGTCCGCCCTCGAGGATCAGCGTCGAAGTCCCACCGACGATGCGGTCGATGCCGTGGAAAGCGAGCCGCGCCTTGCCGCCGAGCACCACGGCGTCACCGGATTTCAGCCGGATCGACCGTGTCGTATCGCGGCGGGCAGTCCCGCCGATCCGGAAGATCGCGTCGTCGCCGAGCGAGAGCGACAGGACCGGCGCGGAGAAATCCGCCTCGTCCTTGTCCTGGTGCAGACCCATCCGCGCGCCGGCTGTGTAGTAGTTGACAAGGCACGCCTCAGGCGGATGCGGGCAGGACGCAAGTTCAGCCCAGGCCTGAAGCAGGATCGCCGGCATGGGCGGCCAGGGCCGGCCCGTCTGCGGATGCGTTGGCTGATATCGATAGCCGGTCTCGTCGGAGACCCAGCCGAGCGGGCCGCAATTCGTCATCTGGACCGTGAACGGCCGCCCGCTCACCGGCATGCGCGGCGTATAGAGCGGCGCCGCTGCAAGCACATCGGCGAGCGCCGACAGCAGTTCTTGTTGCGCTGCGTGATCGAGCCAGCCGGGCGCATAAAGGAGACCGTCGTGGGATTTCAGAAGGGCCAATGCGCTCCTCCGCGCGTCGCGTGCCGATCAGGCTGCAAAATCACATCCTTGCGAGGTGAAACAGCCCTTCTTATATGACCCGAAAGGCGCGTCGGGGCCGGTCTTGACCCGGATTTCGGGGCGTCACCAGATTGATCTCGTTGGGGGCCGGCGGGGGGCATTCTACCTCCCCGTGAAGGACGCCGTCTCGGGTCCGGCCGGCCTGCCGGAACAGGAGAGCTAAGGATATGGCGAAAGTCATCGGTATCGACCTCGGCACGACCAATTCGTGCGTCGCCGTCATGGACGGCAAGAGCCCCAAAGTCATCGAGAACTCCGAGGGTGCGCGGACCACGCCTTCGCAGGTGGCCTTCACCTCCGACGGCGAGCGGCTCGTCGGCCAGCCCGCCAAGCGGCAGGCGGTCACCAATCCGCAGCGCACCATCTTTGCGGTGAAGCGCCTGATCGGCCGCCGCTTCGAAGACCCGACGGTCAAGGAAGACCAGAAACTCGTCCCCTACCCGATCGTCAAAGCCGACAACGGCGATGCCTGGGTCGAGATCGACGGCAAGAAATATTCCCCCTCGCAGATTTCCGCCTTTATCCTGCAGAAAATGAAGGAGACCGCCGAGGCCTATCTCGGCGAGAAGGTCGACAAGGCGGTGATCACCGTCCCGGCCTATTTCAACGACGCACAGCGCCAGGCGACCAAGGACGCCGGCAAGATCGCCGGCCTCGAGGTGCTCCGCATCATCAACGAGCCGACCGCGGCCGCGCTCTCCTACGGGCTTGAGAAGAAGGAAGGCAAGACCATCGCCGTCTACGATCTCGGCGGCGGCACTTTCGACATCTCGATCCTGGAGATCGGCGACGGCGTGTTCGAGGTGAAGTCGACCAACGGCGACACCTTCCTCGGTGGCGAGGACTTCGACATGCGCCTCGTCCACTACCTGGCCGATGAATTCAAGAAGGAGCAGGGGATCGACCTTCGCAAGGACCCGCTCGCTCTGCAGCGTCTGAAGGAGGCCGCGGAGAAGGCGAAGATCGAGCTTTCCTCCTCCCAGCAGACCGAGATCAACCTCCCCTACATCACCGCCGACGCTTCCGGACCGAAGCATCTGACGCTGAAGCTCAGCCGCGCCAAGTTCGAGAGCTTGGTCGACGATCTCGTCCAGCGCACCGTGCAGCCGGTGAAGAACGCGCTGAAGGATGCCGGCATCTCGGCCTCCGACATCGAGGAGGTGGTGCTTGTCGGTGGCATGACCCGCATGCCGAAGGTGCAGGAGGTGGTGAAGAACCTCTTCGGCAAGGAGCCGCACAAGGGCGTGAACCCCGACGAGGTGGTCGCCGTCGGCGCCGCCATCCAGGCGGGCGTTCTGCAGGGCGACGTCAAGGACGTGCTGCTCCTCGACGTGACGCCGCTGTCGCTCGGCATTGAGACACTTGGCGGCGTGTTCACGCGGCTTATCGACCGCAACACCACGATCCCGACCAAGAAGAGCCAGGTGTTCTCTACTGCCGAGGACAATCAAGGCGCCGTCACCATCCGCGTCTTCCAGGGCGAGCGCGAGATGGCGGCCGACAACAAGATCCTGGGCCAGTTCGACCTGGTCGGCCTTCCGCCCGCCCCGCGCGGCGTGCCGCAGATCGAGGTCACCTTCGACATCGACGCCAACGGCATCGTCAACGTCTCGGCCAAGGACAAGGGCACCGGCAAGGAGCAGCAGATCCGCATCCAGGCGTCCGGCGGCCTTTCCGACACCGAGATCGAGAAGATGGTTGAGGACGCCGAGGCGCATGCCGAGGAAGACAAGCAACGGCGTGCGCTGGTGGAGGCCAGGAACCAGGCGGAAGCGCTGGTCCATTCGACCGAGAAGTCGCTCGCCGAGCATGGCGACAAGGTCGACGCGGAGACGAAGTCCGCGATCGAAGCGGCACTTGCCGACCTGAAATCGGCCAGCGCCGGTGAGGACGTCGACGCCATCCAGGCGAAGACCCAGGCGCTGCTCCAGTCCTCGATGAAGCTTGGCGAGGCCGTCTACAAGGCGCAGCAGGAAACCGGCGGCGCTTCGGATGAAGGCGGCGACGCCGATTCCGGCTCGGGCGCGGCTTCCGGCGGCGAGGACGTTGTCGACGCCGACTTCGAGGAGATCCCCGAGGACGAGCGGAAGAAGTCTGCCTGACGAATTCGGGTTGCCGCCCCATGACGATTACCCTTCGCCCGGCACGACCGGATGATGCGAAGGAGATGGCGCGATGGTTCACCGACCTGGTGAGCCTCGCGGAATGGGGCGGCCCCGAGGTTCGCTTCCCGCTGACGGCGGATCAGCTCGCGGCCTGGATCGCCGAGGGCACCAGTGAGCGGCCCCGTATTTGCTTCACGGAAGTCGATGCCCGCGACCGCCCCATCGGCCACCTGCAGTTGCTCCGCGATCCGCCGCGCCGCTGGGCGCGGCTTGGCCGCTTCACGGTGGCGCCGGATCGCCGCGGCAAGGGCTTCGGCAGGGCGTTGTTCAACGAGGCGATGAGAATGGCGTTCGTCGATTTCTACGTCGAGCGGCTTGCGCTCGCCGTTGTCCCGACGAACCGGCGGGCGATCGGGCTTTACCTGAGCTGCGGTTTCCGCGATGACGGCCCGAGCGAAGGCTCGTGGCAGGTCGGCGGAAAGCCCTATCTGGTGAACACGATGAGCTTGGCACGGGCGGACTGGCTTCGATCGATTGAAGCCTTGAATGCGGCGGCGGTGAACTGACTTGGCGAAGCGCGATTTCTACGAGGTTCTGGGTGTTGCGCGCGGCTGCGACGAGAAGGTGCTGAAGGGCGCTTTCCGTAAGCTCGCCATGGAATATCACCCGGATCGCAATAACGGCGATCACTCGGCGGAGCTGAAGTTCAAGGAGATCAACGAGGCCTATGAGATCCTGAAGGACCCGCAGAAGCGGGCCGCCTATGACCGCTTCGGCCATCGGGCTTTCGAACAAGGCGGGCCGGGCGGCTTTGGCGCGGGTGCGGCGGCGGGCTTTCACTCCTTCGCCGACATTTTCGACGAGTTCTTCGGCGATTTCCGCGGCGGCGGCCGCCGCTCCGGCCGCGAACGCGGCTCCGACCTCCGCTACAACCTTGAGATCACACTGGAAGAGGCCTTCGCCGGCAAGTCGGTCGAGGTCGAGGTGCCGACCACCGTCACCTGCGATGTCTGCGCGGGCTCCGGCTCCAAGCCCGGCACCAGCCCGAAGACCTGCCCGACCTGTGGCGGCGCCGGCCGTGTCCGTGCGAGCCAGGGCGGCTTCTTCCATATCGAGCGCACCTGCCCGGCCTGCCACGGCCGCGGCGAGGTCGTCTCCGACCCCTGCGCCAAATGCTCCGGGGCCGGGCGGGTCGCGGAGACGCGCACGCTCTCCGTCAATATTCCCGCCGGCATCGAGGACGGCACGCGTATCCGTCTTGCCGGCGAGGGTGAGGCGGGGCTGCTCGGCGGCCCGGCCGGCGACCTCTACATCTTCCTGTCGATCAAGCCGCACGCCTTCTTTCAGCGCGACGGCGCCGACATCTTCTGCCGCGTTCCCGTATCGATGACGACGGCGGCGCTCGGCGGGCAGTTCGAGGTACCGACGCTCGATGGCGGCCGCTCCAGGGTGAAGGTGCCGGAGGGCACGCAGGCCGGCCGGCAGATCCATCTGCGCGGCAAGGGCATGCCGGTGCTTCGCTCGCGCCAGGTCGGGGACATGTATGTGCAGATCATGGTGGAGACGCCGCAGAACCTGTCGCGGCGTCAGCGCGAGCTCCTGGAGGAGTTCGAGCAGGTCTCCAACGAGAAGAACAGCCCGGAATCGACCGGCTTCTTCTCCAAGGTGAAGGATTTCTTCGAGACGCTCGGCGAGAAGTGAGAGCCAAAGCGACCGCCGACGCGTTAGAGGTGGCGGAACTGACGGAGTGGAGTGTCGTATGGCGAGAAAAGGCGTGTCGCTGGCGGAGCGGATCGAGGACGAGGTCCTCTTCTTCAAGACCTGGGCGACCAACCCGATCAAACTCGGCGCGCTTTCCCCGACGAGCCGCGCGCTCGCCGGCCTCCTTGTCAGGCACGCGGAGCCCGATCCCTCCGGCTACACGCTGGAGCTCGGTCCAGGCACCGGCGCCGTCACCCAGGCGCTGATCGATTTCGGCATCCCGCCGGAGCGGATCGTCGGCATCGAATACGACAAGGGCTTCTACGCACACCTGCGGCAACGCTTCCCACGCGTGAACTTCATCCGCGGCGATGCGTTCGATCTCGACGCGACCCTCGGCGCGTTCCGCGACATCCGCTTCTCGGCGGCGATCTCGGGCCTGCCGCTTCTCAATATCGCCAAGGCAAAGCGCGCGCCCTATCTTGAGGGCATTCTCGGCCACCTGGTGCCGGGCGGGATTGTGTCGCAGCTTTCCTATTCCATCACGCCGCCGCAGCCGGCGATCCCCGGGCGCCTTGCGGTCAACAAGTCGAAATGGGTGACCTTCAACCTGCCGCCGGGGCGCGCGTGGATTTATCGGCGGCCCTGAGCCGGTGGTGCTCCGCGCCCACGCGGCAAGGTCGCGCAGCGTGGATTTCGCTGTTTGAGACCGGCCTCGTCGCAAATGGACAAAAGGACATAAACATTCCTTTATATGTTCTTGCCGAGCGGAGCCTGCGGTGCTACCGCCTCTGAACCCCTAAAAACGCACGCCGGAGAAGGCAGGATTGCTATGAGCGCCAGTGGTACGCCCAAGAAGGCCGAGTTGAAGGACGTTTCCGGCGATTTCGCCGTCAAGGACATGGGCCTTGCCGATTGGGGCCGCACCGAGATCGCGATCGCCGAGACCGAGATGCCCGGCCTGATGGCGATCCGTGAGGAGTTCGGCGAGGCGAAGCCGCTCACGGGCGCGCGCATCGCCGGTTCGCTGCATATGACCATCCAGACCGCGGTTCTGATCGAGACGCTAGTCGCTCTCGGCGCCGATGTGCGTTGGGCCTCGTGCAACATCTTCTCCACCCAGGACCACGCCGCCGCGGCGATCGCAGCCGCCGGCGTTCCGGTTTTCGCCCATAAGGGCGAGACGCTTGAGGAATATTGGACCTTCGCCGACCGCATCTTCGAATGGCCAAAAGGCGAGACCGCCAACATGATCCTCGACGACGGCGGCGACGCGACGCTGCTCGTGCTTCTCGGCGCGCGTGCGGAAAACGATCCTTCGCTGATCGCCGATCCTAAGAACGAAGAAGAGGAAGAGCTCTTCAAGGTGATAAAGAGGCGGCTTGCCAAAAACCCCGGCTGGTTCTCCAAGGTGAAGGCGGCAATTCGCGGCGTCTCGGAGGAGACGACGACCGGCGTCATGCGCCTCTACGACCTGCAGAAGAAGGGCATGCTTCCCTTCCCGGCGATCAACGTCAACGACAGCGTGACGAAGTCGAAGTTCGACAACAAGTACGGCTGCCGCGAGTCGCTGGTCGACGGCATTCGCCGCGCGACCGACGTGATGATGGCGGGCAAGGTCGCCGTCATCTGCGGCTATGGCGACGTCGGCAAGGGCTCGGCGCAATCGCTCAAAGGCGCCGGCGCCCGCGTCGTGGTCACCGAGATCGATCCGATCTGCGCGCTGCAGGCCGCGATGGACGGTTTCGAGGTGAAGACGCTGGAGTCGGCCGCGCCGACCGCCGATATCTTCGTCTCGGCGACCGGCAACAAGGACGTGATCACCATCGAGCACATGCGCGCCATGAAGGACATGGCGATCGTCTGCAACATCGGCCACTTCGATAACGAGATTCAGGTGGCGGCGCTCAGGAACTACAAGTGGCACAACGTCAAGTCGCAGGTGGACATGATCGAGTTCCCCGACGGCAAGCGCATGCTGCTTCTGTCGGAGGGGCGGCTCGTCAATCTCGGCAACGCCACCGGCCACCCGAGCTTCGTGATGAGCGCCTCCTTCTCCAACCAGGTGCTGGCGCAGATCGAGCTCTTCACGCGCCCCGGCGAATACCAGAACCGCGTCTACGTGCTCCCAAAGCATCTCGACGAGAAGGTCGCCGCGCTGCATCTCGCCAAGCTCGGCGTGGAGCTGACCAGGCTCTCAGACGAGCAGGCCTCCTATCTCGGCATCGCGCAGGACGGCCCCTACAAGGCCGAGCACTACCGCTACTGACCGCGGCGCGACGCGCCCCGGCCTTGGCGGAAACCGGGCAGATCAATGGTCGATCAGAAAACGAAATCGGTGCTTCGGGAGACTTGGGAGCGCGCGGCACCCGGCTGGGTCAAGTGGGAACAGGAATTCGCTGCCGGCCTCACCTCCCTCACCGACACGTTGATCGACATGGCCGGCGTCAAGCCGGGTGCACGCGTCATCGATCTTGCTTGCGGCGGCGGCAGCCAGAGCATTCAAACCGCCCGGCGCGTTGGCCCGAATGGTGTCGTTGTGGCTTGTGACATATCTCCCGCCATGCTGGGGCAGGTGCGCCGGAGAGCCGAGCGGGAGGGCATCGAAAACATCGAGATCCTGGAGTCCGCCGCTGACGATGTCGATGCGGCGCAGAGGCCGTTTGATGCAGCGATCTGCAGGCTGGGACTGATGCTCTTCCCATCAGTGTCCGAGGCCCTGGCGGCGGTTCAGCGCATGTTGAAGCCGGGAGCGCGTTTCGCCGCCTTGGTTTTCACGGGCCCGTCCAGGAATCCGTTCATGGCGGAGCCGATGAGCATCCTTTTGCGGCACGCCGGCAAATCGCCTCCTGGAGCCGGGCAGCCCGGCATCTTTGCATTGGGGGCCGACGGCGTGCTGGAGTCGCTGCTGGCCGACAGTGGCTTCGTTGCTGTCGACACGCTGATTGTCCGCGCCCCGCTCAGCCTGCCGAGCGCCGAGGTTGCATTGGAGATGATGCAGCAGGCTTTTGGCGCATACCGCGCCGTGATCGCTGATCTGACGGAGGCTGAGCGGTCTGATGCGTGGGCGGAGGTGCACGAATGCATCAGGAAATTTGAAGCGAACGGGCGCTTCGAGACCGAGCTTGAATTCGTTATCGGCTCAGGCGCAAAACCACAGTAGCGCCGTCGATCGGCACGAGGCGTGCCGTGCTCTCGGATGCGTGATGGTTAACGCTTCGTTTCCTTCTCCACGGCTAGGTTGAGCCTCGCCTTTTCCGCCTCGGGCGGAGCGGCTAAGTTCGACTGATTCGTCCGGACGAGGACCTCCTGAAGGCGCTCCGGATGCGGCGGGGCGGATGGCGAAGAGACGCGCGGAACGGCAATCCGGTCCAGATCGAGCCGCCTGGGTTGCGGCGCTGACGCCTGCTTTGGCTCTGGCGCCGGTCTCGCAGGCGCGCGCTCAGTCGCTTGTCGCGCTCGACACGATCGGCGGCATGCTCGGCGCGCTTGTCTGGTGGGCGATAACCGCCGGCTTCGCGCTCGCCGCACTCGTCGCCTTCGGACTGCTTCTGAAGGGCCGCCGCGACGAGAGGCTGAAATCCGCCGAAAGCGAGGTCGGCAACCTGCGCCTGGCGCTCGACCGGACCCGCGCGCTGCTTGACGCCGACGATCAGAAGACCGTGGTCTGGGATTCCACCACCTCCGAAGCGGAAGTCTTCGGCGGGCTTCCTGAGCGCGTCGGCGCGCCCGCCCGCAAGACGCCCTTCCTGGCATTCGAGGATTGGCTGAGCCCCGAGAGCGCCGCGGCGATCGAGACCGCGACCGGCAAGCTTCGCCGCGACGGCGAGCCGTTCCAGATCGCAATCCGCACGCCGGGCGGCGCGCTGCTTGAGGCGAGCGGCCGCACCAGCGGCCGCCGAGCGTTGCTCAGGCTGCGCGAGCTGACCGGCGAGCGCCGTTCCTTCGCCGAGCTGAAAGAGCAGGCGGGGCTGATCATCAACGAGATGGCGGCGCTTCGCGCGCTTGCCGACATGCTGCCGATGCCACTCTGGAGGCGGAACCGGGTCGGGCGGCTGACCTGGGTCAACGCGTCCTATGTCCGCGCCGTCGAGGCGGAGAGCCAGGACAATGTCCTGAACGCAGGCATCGAGCTGTTGCCGATCCGCACACGCGAGGCGATCCGCGAGACGACGCGCGCCGGCAAGCCGTTCAGCGCGGAGGCCTCGGCCATCGTCTCCGGCGAGCGACGGCAGTTGCAGGTCCTCGACATGCCGATCGACGACGGCTCGATCGGCGTCGCCATCGACGTCACCGAGCTGGAAGAGACGCGGCTGCAATTGAAGCGGCTGACGGAATCGAACGTGCAGACGCTCGATCAGCTTGCCGCGGGCGTTGCGCTCTTCGGCAGGGACGGTCGCATGATCTTCCACAACGCGGCGTTCCGCAACATCTGGGGCCTTTCCGAGGACTTCCTCGCGACGCGGCCGGAGGAGAGCGCAATCCTCGACCAGCTTCGCGGCGACCGGAAGCTGCCGGAGCAGTCGAACTATCGCGACTGGCGCGCCAGGCACCTTTCCGCCTACCAATCCGAAACACCGCGCGAAGAGCTTTGGCATCCCCCCGACGGGCGCACGCTGCGCGTCGTCGCGCTGCCCAATTCCGACGGCGGCATGACCTATATCTATGAGAACGTGACGCAGGAGATTTTGCTCGAGAGCCGGCTGACCGCGGTCTCGCAGTTGCAGGGTGAGACGCTCGATCACCTCTCCGAGGCGGTCGCGGTCTTCAGCGGCGACGGGCGCCTGCGCCTCTTCAACCCGGTCTTCGCCGAGATATGGCGGCTCTCGCCCACGACGCTGAAGGCGGAGCCGCATATCGGCGAGATCGTCACGAACTGCGAAGCGATCTATGCCGACAGGAATGTCTGGGACGCGATCCGCGCTGCCGTTACCGGCGTCGATCACGGCGGTCAGACGGCGGGCCGCATCCAGCGGCCGGATGGCAGCGTCATCGACTATGCGACGGTGGCGCTGTCGGAAGGCATGACGATGCTGACCTTCGTGGACGTCACCGACTCCGCGCGGGTCGAGCGCGTTCTTAAGGAGCGGAACGAGGCGCTGATCGCCGCCGACCAGTTGAAGTCCGATTTCATCCAGCACGTCTCCTATGAGCTGCGCTCGCCGCTGCAGACGATCATCGGCTTCTCCGAGCTCCTCTCCGGCTCCGCCAAGAAGCTCAACAAGCAGCAGCGTGAATATCTGGGCCACATCGATTCCTCGTCGCGCGTCGCTGCTCTCGCTGATCAACGACATCCTCGACCTTGCCACCGTCGATGCCGGCATCATGACGCTCGATATCCAGGAGACCGATATCGGCGAGGTCGCTGCCGCGTCGGTCGAGGGGCTGCGCGACCGCCTCGACGAGCAGCAGATCAAGCTTCAGATCGCGATCCCGAAGGACATCGGCACCTTCCACGTCGATCCGCAGCGTGTGCGCCAGATCCTCTTCAATCTCGTGTCGAACGCCGTCCGCTTCTCGAATGCCGGCGGCTCGATCCGCGTCGAAGCGGTGAAGCGGGGGAACACCGTCATCTTCACCGTCGCCGACGATGGCGTCGGAATTCCCGACGACATGCTGCCCAACGTCTTTCGTCCGTTCGAGACGCATGCGACGCAAGGTCACCGCGGCGGGGCCGGACTCGGCCTCTCGATCGTGAGGAGCCTCGTCAAGCTGCATGGCGGCGATGTTTCGATCCGCTCGGAGGAAGGGAAGGGCACGATCGCGACGGTCCGCCTGCCGGTTGTGCCGGCCGCGGCCGCGGTTGCCGCCGAATAGGAAATGTCCGACCAGCCGGCGGGCCTGAGCCTTCTCCTTCCCGGTGAAGACACGACCGCGCGCCTTGCCGAAGACGTGGCGGCGGTCCTGAAGCCCGGCGACCTGGTGGCGCTTTCAGGCGGGCTCGGCACCGGCAAGACGACTTTTGCGCGTGCGCTGCTGCGATCGCTTGCCGGCGATACGACGCTCGAGGTGCAAAGCCCGACATTTCCACTACGGATCGACCACCCGCTCGATCGCCTGACGGTCGTCCACGCCGACCTTTATCGGCTCGGAAGCCCGGCGGAGCTTGGCGAGCTCGGCCTCGACGAGGCCGTTACGCACGCGGCGCTGCTCGTCGAGTGGCCCGAGAAGCTCGCGGACGACATTGCGGGCGATCGTCTCGATATCGCGCTCGATATCGAGGCGGGCGGGCGCCGCGCGACAATCGTCGCACGCGGAAGCTGGCCGGCGCGCCTGGCACGGACTGCCCGCATCCGCGCCTTTCTCGACCAGAACGGCTTTCGAAACGCGTCGCGCGCGCCGATTGCCGGCGACGCCTCGGCTCGCGCCTATGAGCGAATCGCGCCCGCGTCGGAAAACGCGCCACCACTGATCCTGATGAACGCCCCCGCGCGGAGCGAAGGGCTGCCGATCTATGACGGCCGCTCGTACGACGCGGTCGCGCACAGGACGCTCGACATCCGGCCCTTCATCGCCATCGACCACGCGCTTCGCGATGCCGGCCTCCATGCGCCGGCGATCCACGCGGCAGATGTCAACTCCGGCCTGCTTCTGCTGGAGGACCTCGGCCGCGACGGGGTCGTCGACGCAAACGGCACGCCGATCGTCGCGCGTTATGAAGCGGCGATTGACGCGCTCCTGCATCTCCACGCGCGGGACTGGCCGGCGGAGCTGCCGCTGCCGGACGGCGGGAGCTACGCCGTTCCGGCTTATGACCGCGACGCTTTGCTGATCGAGATATCGCTCTTCGCGGACTATCCCGGCGAAGGCGGCGAGCCCTTTGAGAAGGAAGGCCGCGGAGAATTCTTTGCCGCCTGGTCGGCGATCCTCGACCAGCTTGACCAGTCGAGCACGACCCTGGTGCTGCGTGACTTTCACTCGCCCAACATCCTCTGGCAGCCTGCGGCGGAGGGGCTCGCGCGCGTCGGCCTCATCGATTTCCAGGACGCGCTGATCGGTCATCCCGCCTACGACGTCGCGTCGCTCGCTAAAGACGCGCGCGTGTCCCTGAGCGAAGCGGACGAAGCACGGCTCAAGGCCCGCTACGTCGTGGGCCGCATTGCACGCGACCCGGGCTTCGATGAGGAGGCCTTTGACCTTGCCTATGCAATCCTTGGACTGCAGCGTGCGACCAAGGTGCTCGGCATCTTCACTCGACTCGCGGTGAACGAGGGCAAGCCCGGCTATCAGCGCCACCGCCCGCGCCTGAAAGCGCTGATCCGCCAGAGCCTCGACCATCCGGTTCTTTCCGCCCTCAGGGTCTGGTATGAGCCGCATCTCTGAGCATGGTCCCGAAAAGTGGGAACCACCCTTTCGGAATATGAGCAGGCTGAAACAAAGAGCGTGACCTCGTTCTGTTGAGAACAGAGATGGCTCTGGCGGCGGCAGGAGAATCGGATGGAGATGCCGCAGACGGCGCCCGATACGGCAATGGTGCTGGCGGCGGGCCACGGCACGCGCATGCGGCCGGTGTCGGAGACGACGCCGAAGCCGCTCGTCAAGGTCGCTGGCCGCGCGCTGATCGACCATTGCCTCGATGGGCTGGCGGCGGCCGGCGTCAGGACCGCAATCGTCAATGTGCATCATCTGGCCGATCTGATCGAAGCGCATCTCAAAGACCGAACCGCGCCGAAGATTGTCATCTCCGACGAGCGCGACGCGCTGCTTGAGACCGGCGGCGGCATCAAGCGGGCGCTGCCGCTTCTAGGGGAAGCGCCGTTCCTGGTGCGGAATTCCGATTCCTTCTGGCTTGAGGGCGTCAGGCCCAATCTCCGCTGGCTGGCCGGCGCCTGGGACGGCGCGCGAATGGACGCGCTGCTTCTCCTTGCCTCCTCCGTCAACGCCATCGGCTATCACGGCCGCGGCGACTTCGTGCTCGACAAGGATGGCCGCGTCGCACGCCGGCCCGACCGCGAAGTGGCGCCCTTCATCTATGCGGGCGCGGCGATCATCGATCCGCGCCTTTTCGCCGTCGCGCCGGATGGTGCGTTCTCGCTGAACCTGCTCTTCGACAAGGCGATCGAGGCTGGCCGGCTTTTCGGCGCGCGTCTCGACGGGCTTTGGATCAACGTGGAGACGCCGGCCTCAATCAAGGCGGCCGAAGCGGCGTATGCGGCGAGCGCGGCGTGAGGCGATGTGACAGGGCCCCCGCACGTCTTCACGATCCCCGCAGGCGTCGCCTTTCTCGATGCGCTGGTCGAGGCGCTGCTCGACGGGCGTCTGGTAGCCGGATTTGACCCGAGCGACCCCTTCGCGCTCGCCGATACGACGCTTTATCTTCCCACCCGCCGCGCGGCACGGGAGATCCGCGGGTGCTTTCTCCGCCGCCTCGGCCGCCCGCTGCTTCTGCCAAAGATACGCACGCTCGGCGATATCGACGAGGACGAGCCGGAGACGCTGATCGAGAACGCTGGCGCTCTCCCGCCGGCCGTGCCGGAGGTCGAGCGCCAGCTTGTCCTGACGGGCCTTGTGCTCAACTGGGCCGGCGCGCTTGCGCGGAGCGCCGCGAATCTCCCCGACGAGGAGCTGATCGTCCCGGCCTCGCCCGCCGACGCGGCGCGTCTTGCGGCCTCGCTCGCCCGGCTCCTCGATCAGGTCGGTACCGAAACGAGCGCCTGGCAAGGCCTCTTTTCTGCTGCCCCGGCCGAGCTTGCGGACTACTGGGCGATCACCCTTGAGTTCCTGCGCATTGTCACCGAGTTCTGGCCGAAGCATCTCGCCGAGCGCGGCCTGATCGATCCCGGCACGCGTCGCGACTTGATGATCCGCGCCGAGGCGGAGCGGCTGGCGCGTGTTGGCGCGAGATCGCCCGTCATCGCCGCCGGCTCGACCGGCTCGGTCCCCGCGACGGCGGCGCTGCTTGCAGCGATCGCCCGCCTCGGAAACGGCGCGGTCGTGCTTCCAGGCCTTGACCAGGACCTCGACGAGGAGAGCTGGGAGGCGATCGGCGTCGGCGAGCATGAGCCTGCCGGCGCAGGGCATCCACAATATGGCCTGAAGCTGCTGCTTCAGACGTTCGGCATCCGACGCGACGCCGTCCGGTTGCTGACGCGAGCGTCACCTGCTCTTCAGGTTCGCGATCGTTTCGTATCCGAAGCGATGCGGCCCGCAAGCACGACGGAGCTTTGGGTCCAGGGCCCGGCGCTGAGTGCTGACGAAAAGCGCGAAGCGCTGTCGGAAGTCGGGATCGTCGAGGCGGCGAACGAGCGGGAGGAGGCGCTGGCGGTTGCCGTCCTGCTGCGCCGGTCGGTGGAGACGGAGGAGGAGGTTGCCGCGCTCATCACCCCCGACCGCGGGCTTGCCCGTCGCGTCGCGGTGGAGCTGCGGCGATGGGGGATCGACGTCGACGATTCCGCCGGGCGGCCGCTCGGGCAGACGGCGCCCGGCATCTTCGCGCGGCTTGTCGCCGAGGTGGCGCTTGGCGGCGCCGGAGCGGAGCCGCTGCTGGCGCTCTTGAAGCATCCGCTCGCCGCCTTCGGGCTTGATCCGATTCGAGACACGCCGCGCCGCCCGCAGCCTTGAGCGCGCGGTGCTCCGCGGCCCGCGCCTTGCGCCTGGCCTGAAGACGCTCTGCCACGCGCTTCAGGCCGCATCCGCCGAGCGCATGCAGGCGACGCAGGAGGAGCGCGCGCCGTCCGACCGGCGCGAGGCGGCCCGCCGGCTTTTCGACGCCGAATGGCAGTCGGCGGTCGACCTCGCGGCGCGGATTGAGGTGGCGCTTGAGCCGCTCGAAGCACTCGCCGGCGCGGGCGCGCCGGTGCCGCTTGCCGCGCTGGTCGAGGCGCATCGCGCGGCGCTCCTCGCCGCGGCGGTCGGGGGCAGCCGGAACGGGCAGGAGCCCGCACTCTTCGCCGACGAGGCTGGCGCCGCACTGGCGCTTGCCTTCGAGGAGCTTCATGCCAACGCCGCAAGCGGGCCGGACATCGCTCCCACGGACTATCCCGACCTCTTCGCGGCGCTGATCGAGCGGCGAGCGGTGCGCCGCCGCGGCGGCGTCGATCCGCGCATCCACATCTGGGGCGCGCTCGAGGCGCGGCTCCAGAGCGTCGACCGTGTGGTGCTCGGCGGCTTGAACGAAGGCACTTGGCCGGGCGAGACGCGGGCCGATCCGCTGCTCTCGCGGCCGATGCGCGAGGCGCTCGATCTGCAGCCGCCGGAGCGGCGGATCGGCCTCGCCGCGCACGATTTCGCCCAGGCGCTCGGCCACCGCCACGTGTGGCTGACGCGCGCCGCGCGCGAGAACGGCGAGCCGCGCGTCGCCTCGCGCTGGCTGCAGCGGCTCATGGCCTATGCCGGCGAAGAGTTGGCAGAGACGCTGCGCCGGCACGGCAAGGGCGTGCTCGCCTGGGCGCGGCGGCTCGATGCCACCGGCGTCGACGACCGGCCGGTGCGCCCGCGCCCGTCGCCGCCCGTCGAACTCAGGCCGAAGCGGCTTTCCGTCACCCGCATCGAGACGCTGATCCGCGACCCCTATGCGATCTATGCGCGCGAGGTGCTGAAGCTGCGGCCGTTCGAGCCACTCGGAAAGCTTCCCGACGCGGCGGAGCGCGGAACGCTCATCCACGATATTCTGGAAGACTTCGTGCGCGAACGGCCACGAGGACCGTTCGACGCAGCGGCCGGAGAACGGCTGGTTGCGATCGGCCGCGCGGCGTTCGACCGCTATCGAGACTTCCCTGAGGTCGTGGCGCTCTGGTGGCCGCGCTTTCGAGAAGATCGCCCGCTGGTTCGTCCGCGCCGAGGCGGGCTGGAACGATATCGAGGAACGCCGCATCGAGAGGCGACGGCCGGCTCGCGGTCGGGCCTGACTTCACCTTGACCGCCCGCGCCGACCGCCTGGATGCGCTGATCGGCGGCGGCATCGCGATCATCGATTACAAGACCGGCAGCGCCGCCAAGCTTCAAGGAGGTGCGCACGCTCTCCCCGCAGCTTCCGCTCGAGGGTCTGATCGTGCGCGCCGGCGGCTTCGACGGGATGGCGCCCGCCGAGCCGGCCCGCATCGTCTATTACCGCCTGAGCGGCAGAGGCGAGGGCGGCGAGCTGAAGGATCTCACTGCGTCGAAAGAGGCCGATGCGAGCGAGCTCGCCGAGACGCTCGACATCACCGAGCGGCGGCTCGCCGAGCTTGTCGCCTATTTCGCCTCGCCCGGCGCCGAATACCTGTCGAACAAGGTCCCCAAGCCACGCCGCACCTTTGTCGGCGACTACGACCATCTCGCCCGCATTTCCGAATGGATCGCGACCGACCAGGAGGACGAGGATTGAGCGCGGCGAGCGACCTCGACCAGACCCGCACCAATCAGCGCGACGCCTCCGACCCGCGCGCCTCGGCGTGGGTGATCGCCAATGCCGGCTCGGGCAAGACGCATGTCCTGACGCAGCGCGTGGTGCGGCTGCTGCTCTCGGGCGTCGATCCTGCCGCGATCCTCTGCCTGACCTTCACCAAGGTCGCAGCGGCGCGAAATGTCGCGGCGCGTCTTCGAGACGCTCGGCGCGTGGACGTTGCTCGGCGATGAGCAGCTCGCCGAGGCAATCGCCGCGCTGGAGAACCGCGCGCCGACCGACGCGGAGATGCGTGAGGCGCGCCGGCTCTTCGCCAAGGCGTTGGAGACGCCAGGCGGGCTGAAGATCCAGACCATCCACGCATTCTGCGAGCGCCTGCTGCACGCCTTCCCCTTCGAGGCGAACGTGCCGGGCCAGTTCAGCGTGATGGACGAGTCGGTCGCGGCGGCCGCGCTCGCGATGGCGCGTGCCGATGTGATGAACCAGGCGGCGGCGTTGCCGGAGTCGGCGCTCGGCCGCGCCGTGCGCACGCTTGCCGAAGGGACCGCCGACATGCAGATCGGCGAGGCGCTCGACGCGCTGATCGCCAAGCGCGGCGATCTCCGGCGCTGGATGGAAAACGACGGCGGAGGAGGGCGCAGGAAGCATTGACGACGCGCTCGCCGACCTGCGCCGGCGCCTGACACTCGCGCCGGACGAAGACGAAGAAACGGTCTGCCACGAGATCTGCGGCGCGCCGAATTGGCGCCGCGAGGACTGCCGCGACCTGATGGACGAGATAGGCGCAGCGGCGAATGCAACAGACCGCGACGCGAGCGCTGCGCTGCGCGCAATCCTCCTTGCCGATGATCACGCGGGCGAGACCGCCGCCCGCGCGGGCTTCTTCCTCACCGGGACAGGTGAGATCAAAGCGCGTTCCATTTCGCGCCGCTTCAGCGCGGGATTACGCAAGATGCGGACGGCTCTCGAAGGCGACTTTACAGCCGAGGCCGAGCGGCTGCTCGGACTCTGATGCGCCGGCTCGACCTCGTCCGCGCCTATAACGCGACCGCTGCGCTGCTCACGGTCGGCGACGCCATCCTTCAGGCCTACCATCGTGCCAAGCGGCAGGCGGGCGCGCTCGACTTCAACGATCTGATCGGCAAGACGTGCAATCTCCTGTCACGCTCCGACGCCGCGCAATGGGTGCTCTACAAGCTCGACCGGCGCATCGAGCATATCCTGGTCGACGAGGCGCAGGACACGAGCCCCGACCAGTGGATGGTGGTGCAGGCGATTGCCGAGGATTTCTTCTCCGGCAAGGGCGCGGCAAGGTCGCCGCGCACGATCTTCGCGGTCGGCGACGACAAGCAGTCGATCTTCCGCTTCCAGGGTGCGGTGCCGGCGATGCTCTCGGAGATGGAGCGCTTCTTTCGCGAGCGGGTCGAGGACGCGCAGGAGACCTTCGTCACGCGCCCGCTCTATCTGTCCTTCCGCTCGACGCACGAAGTCCTGTCGGCGGTCGACGAAGTCTTCGAGGAGCCGCTCGCCGCGCAGATCACCGCGTCGACCTATACGGCACACGCTTCGCATCGCGCCAGCGAGCCGGGCCACGTCGTCCTCCTGCCGCGCGCGGTTCGACGGAGGGCGGAGGACCCGGAGGACTGGACCGCGCCCTATACCGCGCCAAGCGCGGCCGAGACCGAGCTTGCCGGGCACATCGCCGACGAGGTTCTGAGGATCAGGAACACGGTTCTGCCCTCCGGCAAGCGGCTCACCGACGGGGAAATCCTGATCCTCGTCCGCCGCCGCGACGCTTTCGCCGCGGCGATGAACCGGGCGCTCCGGGAGCGGCAGATCCCGACGGCCGGCGCTGACCGCATCCCAGTATCGACGCACATCGCGGTGCTCGATCTGCTGGCGCTCGCCGACGTGATGCTCCTGCCGGCGGACGATCTACAGCTTGCCGCATGCCTGAAGAGCCCGCTTCTTGGCCTGAGCGAGGACGAGCTTATGCGGCTTGCGACCGGCCGCGAGCGGAAGAGCCTCTGGCGTGCGTTGCGCGATGCGACCGAAGAGCCTTTCGCAAGCGTCGCGAAGAATCTCCGCCGCTGGCACGGCATGGCCGACCAGGTCACGCCGTTCCAGTTCTTCGCGACGCTGCTCGGTCCGGAGGGCGGCCGACGGCGGTTCCGCGCCCGGCTCGGCGGCGAAGCCGACGACATGCTCGACACGTTCCTGAGCCAGGCGCTGGCCTACGAGGCGACCGAGCCGCCGTCGTTGCAAGGTTTTGTGCGCTTCATCCGGGCGAATGCGAGCGACATCAAGCGCGAAACGGAGGAGGGCGCCGTCGGCGTCCGTGTCATGACAGTGCACGGCGCGAAGGGGCTTGAGGCGGACGTCGTGTTCCTCGCCGACACTGGCGGCGCGGCGGTGGTGCCGCAGCAGCGCAAGCTTCTGGTCGATATCGGCATCGACCGCGGCGATCCGGCGTTCCTCTGGCGGCGCCGTCAGGCGGAGGCGCCTGATGTCCAGCAGGATGCCGATCGACGCGAGGACAAGGAGACCGAAAGCGAATATCTCCGCCTTCTCTATGTTGCGATGACGCGCGCACGCGACGTGCTCTACGTCGCCGGCGTGCGGCTTCTCAAGCCGCCGCCGCGCTCTGGTACACGATCATTGCCGATGCGCTTCTGCCGGAGGATGTGGAGCGTGACGATGTCGGCGAGCTCGCCGCTCCTTATCTCTGGCCGGAAGAGCGGCGGTCGTCGCTCACCGTCGAGACGAAAGAGGCCGCGCCTAAAGCGCCGGAGCCGGCGATGCCGGCTTGGCTTTCACGGCCGGCGCCGTCGCCCGTTCCGCCGCCTGAGCCGCTTCGTCCCTCGCGCGCGCTGTCCGAGCCCGATCCGCCGCCAAGTGCCGCCGTCGCTGTGGAAGCTGCGGCCGGCTCGGAGGATGCGCTCCTCCGCGGCCGCCTCGTGCATCTCCTGCTCGAGGTCCTGCCCGCCGTTGACGAGGCTGAGCGGAGGGCTGTCGCGGAGCGCCTGCTCGGCGATGCGGCACACGATCCGGCGCTCGCCGGCTCGATCCTCGGCGAGGCGGAAGCCGTGCTCGCCGATCCGTCGCTCGCCGGCCTCTTCGGGCCGGAGAGCCGCGCCGAGGTCGATATTGTCGGCGAGCTCGCGACGGCGAAGGGACGCTATGCCGTGAGCGGGCGGATCGACCGGCTGGCACGCGATTCCTCCGGCTGGCACCTCGCCGACTTCAAGACGGACCGCGCGGTCCCCGCTTCGCCGGGCGATGTGCCGTCCGCCTATATCCTGCAGCTTGCCCTCTACCGGCGGCTTTTGAGCGAGATGGCCCCGCACCTGCCGGTCTCAGCGAGGCTCGTCTACACGGCCGGGCCGAACGTCATCCCAATTCCGCCCGAGAGCATGGAACGGGCCCTGGAAAAGCTCGGGATCGGCGGCAATCCGGTTCCTTGACCGGCGCACCGCGCCTTCCTACCTTTTGCGCAACGATTCCACCGGAGACCAGCATGACCACCCAAGTGAACGATGCCAGCTTCGCGACCGACGTGCTTGAATCGAAAGAGCCGGTGGTTGTGGATTTCTGGGCCGAATGGTGCGGCCCCTGCAAGATGATCGCCCCGCATCTCGAGGAACTCTCCTCCGAGTTCAACGGCAAGGTGAAGATCGTCAAGCTCAACATCGACGAAAACCAGCAGACGACGATCAAATACGGCGTCCGCTCGATCCCGACGCTGATTCTCTTCAAGGGCGGCGAGCCGGTCGACATGAAGGTCGGTGCCGGCCCGAAGAGCGACCTGCAGAAGTGGATCCAGAACGCCTCGGCGTAGACGATGCGCGCGATCCCTTCTCCCATCGGGAGGGGGTAAGCACTTTCCCTACTCCGGCAGCGGGCCGTTCTCGGCGAGCACTGCTCCCGCGAGATAGAGCGAGCCGCAGATCAGGATGCGCGGCGGCGTCTGGTCGCGGCTCTCATCGCAAAGCGCCGCGAGCGCCGCCCTGACATCGGCGAAGGGACGCGCCGGCACGTCGGCCTCCATTGCGATCCCCGCCAGCGTCTCGGGGTCGAACCCGGCATCGCTTCCCGGCACCGGCACGATCATGGCATGGCGGACAAGCCCTCCGAACGGGCGGAAGAAGCCGGCGGGGTCCTTGGTCGTCAGCAGGCCGCAGATCAGCACCAGCGGGCGCGGGTCGCGGTCCTCGATCTCGGCAAAGGCCTGGGCGATCGCGGCGCCCGCACCCGGATTGTGTCCGCCATCGAGCCAGATGTCGGAGCCTTCCGGCGCCGCTTCGACGAGCGGCCCTGATCTCAGGCGCTGCATGCGGGCCGACCAGTCCGCTGTGACAAGGCCCGTCTCGATCGCGCTCGTGGAAAGCGGAATTCCGGCGCGCCTGAGCGTCGCGACCGCGAGCCCGGCATTTTCCACCTGGTGCGCGCCGACGAGGCGCGGCAGCGGCAGATCGAGAAGCCCGTAGTCGTCCTGGTAGACGAGACGCCCGCGCTCCGCGTGGGCCATGTATTCCGTGCCGTGGCGGAAGAGATCGGCGCCGGCCGCGTTCCCCTCCACCTCGATCATCGCCAGCGCGTGCTGATTCTGCGGTGCGACAATGCCGGGCACGCCGCGCTTCAGGATGCCCGCCTTCTCCGCCGCGATTCCCGCGAGATCGGTGCCGAGAAAATCGGCGTGGTCGTGACTGATCGACGCGATCACCGATGCAAGCGGCTGCGCGATGACATTGGTCGCGTCGAAGCGACCGCCGAGCCCGACCTCGAGCAGACAGAAATCGGCGGGGAGCGTCGCGTAGAGATGAAACGCCGCGGCGGTCGTCACCTCGAAGAAGGTGATCGAACTCGTCGCCGTTGGCGCGGAGCACGTCCTTGATCGCCGCAATCAGCGTCGCGTCGTCGGCGATCGTGCCGCCGCCCTTCCTGCCGATCCGGACCCGCTCGTTGAAACGCACGAGGTGCGGCGAGGTGTAGACATGCACGCTCTTTCCCGCCGCCTCCATGGCGGCGCGGAGGAAGGCGATGGTCGACCCCTTACCGTTGGTGCCTGCGACGTGGATGACCGGCGGCAGCCGGTCCTGCGGCCGGTCCAGGCGATCGAGCAATCTCTCGATCCGCCCGAGCGACAGGTCGATCCTGCGCGGATGGAGCGTGCCGAGCACCTCCAGCAACGAATTGAGCTCTGACATGAATTCAGTTTGCTGTGGCGGGGGCTTGGTCCGCTTCCAGCGGCGTCGCCGGCGGCTCGGCGGCTGCTTCGCCGCTGCCGTTCCACGCGCCGTTCCCCGTTCCATGGTCTTCCGGCGGATGGTTGGGCGGTGGCTGCTTCATCATCAGCCGGCAGAGCCGCGCGATCGTCTCGCGCAGCCTGTGGCGATGCACGACGGAATCGACCATGCCGTGCGCAAGCAGATATTCGGAGCGCTGGAACCCTTCCGGCAGCTTCTCGCGGATCGTCTGCTCGATCACGCGCGGGCCGGCAAAGCCGATCAGCGCGCCCGGCTCGGCGAGATGCACGTCGCCGAGCATCGCATAGGACGCGGTGACGCCGCCGGTCGTCGGATTGGTGAGCACGACGAGATAGGGAAGTCCCGCATCCTTCACCATGTCGACGGCGATCGTCGTGCGCGGCAACTGCATCAAGGACAGAATGCCCTCCTGCATGCGCGCGCCCCCCGACCCGGCGAAGAGCACGTAGGGATGATGGCGCTCGACCGCGGTCTCGGCGCCGACGATGATCGCTTCGGCGGCGGCCATGCCGAGCGAGCCGCCCATGAAGTCGAAATCCTGCACCGCGGCGACCAGCGGAACGCCCTCGACCGTGCCGGTGCCGAGCATCACCGCGTCGTCCATTCCGGTCTTGGCCTTCGCCGCCTTAAGCCGCTCCGTGTAGCGCCGCTCGTCGCGGAAACGCAACGGATCGACCGGAACTGTCGGAAGCGGCAGCGTGTCGAACTGCGCGTCGTCAAAGAGCAGCCTCAGTCGCGTGCGCGCATCGATCCGCTGATGGTAGCCGGAATTCGGAAAGACGAACTGGTTCGCCTCCAGATCCTTGTGGAACACCATCTCGCCGGTCTCCGGGCATTTCACCCAGAGGTTCTGCGGCGCCTCGCTCCGCTTGGTCCAAAGCGAGCGGATCTTCGGACGAACGACGTTTTCGATCCAGTTGGCCACTTCGGCTCCTTACTCCGCCGCCATCAGGCGGGAGGCGCGCACGCCCTGGGCGAGCGCCGCCACGAGGTCGGTCACGGCCGCGACGGTCCGCTCCGTCGCCTTGCCGCCTTCGAGGCTGCCCTCCACCGCGCGGACCAGCGCCGACCCGACCACCACACCGTCGGCGTTGCGGCCGATGGCGGCGGCCTGATCCGGCCTGGTTACGCCGAACCCGACCGCAACCGGTAGATCGGTATGCCGCTTGATCCGGTCAACCGCCTCCGCCACGCGCGTACTGTCCGGCGTCTTGGTGCCGGTGATGCCGGCGATCGACACATAGTAGACGAAACCCGACGTGTTCCTGAGCACGGTCGGCAGCCGCTTGTCGTCGGTTGTCGGCGTCGCGAGACGGATGAAGTTCAGCCCCGCTTTAATCGCCGGCAGGCAAAGCTCCTCGTCTTCCTCCGGCGGCAGGTCGACGATGATCAGCCCGTCGACGCCCGCCGCCTTGGCATCGGCCAGGAAGCGCTCGTTGCCGTAGATATAGATCGGGTTGTAGTAGCCCATGAGCACGATCGGCGTCGCCTGATCCGTTTCGCGGAAGGCGCGCACCATTTCCAGCGTCTTCACCATGGTCTGCCCGGCGTGGAGCGCGCGCAGCCCCGCCGCCTGGATCGCCGGCCCGTCCGCCATCGGATCGGAGAACGGCATGCCGAGCTCCACGACATCGGCGCCGGCGGCGGGCAACGCCTTCACAATCTGAAGCGAGGTGTCGTAATCCGGATCGCCGGCGGTGACGAAGGTCACGAGCCCGGGGCGCGCGGCCTTCCTCAGCTCAGCGAAACGGCTTTCGATACGGGTCATGACGTGTCGGTATCACACTCCAGTGTGGCGGGGAAAGGCGGGGAGGATTCCGGGCCATGCCGTCCGGTGCTGCGTCGGCAACGCCAATCGGCCGTGATAAATCGGCATCGAGCTGGAAGCGCGCTACCGCGAGATCGCCCGAAGCCGCCTTGCGGGCGTTACCCGCTACCTGCAACGCAGAGAAGTAAGGCGCGCGCGCCGGTGCCCAGGCGACCGGACCTTCGGCATCAGTGGGGCGATCCGCTTCCCCCCGTCGTCCGTCAAATCCGACCGGTAACGCCTAGTCTTCCTGCCGATCTTGGCCATCCGGCCACGGCTCTGCTTCGTCCACATCCGAAGCTTAAAATCACAAACCCGATCAGCCGGGAAATCCCCAAACGCCGAATTTCCAAAAAAGGCTTCTTAGCCCTCTGAAGTCGAGCCAGCGGCCCTCCTTTTGCGCCTCATCACACCACCGGCAAAACCGAAGAAGCCAAGGCCGCTTGCAAGCAGCGGCAACGCAGCGGGCAGGGGGACGGGGGCCACATTAACGGCCAAATCGTCAATGTAAGCCGTATGCGTCAGTCCGTCATGGGTGCCATTATTCCCAAATGCGATCTGGACCTGATCAACTACAGCACTGCCCCAGTCTGCGTAAAAGCCTGCGAGCGAGGTATGATCAATGAAGAAGTAACCGTCTGTGTTGTCATATACGTGGAATGAGTTTGCTGCTGTCGGATCTATCAAGGATTCCGTCCAGATATCGGCGGCGGAATCTTTCACACGCGCCGCTCTGTGCCGGCACGTGCAAGACCTAGACAATCATCATGAAACTCGTTCGCCGCAATGAACCGGTCCAGCGCCAGAGCCATCAAACGGCCTCGTCGTCTCAGCGACCAGTCCCTGATCGGCTCTGGGGTCGCCAGCGTGCGCAGGAAGTTGTCGAGATTGCAGGCAAGCGCGTGAAGCTGAAGCCGGACGGCGTTGGGGGCGAAGGTACGACATGACAGCCGCGTCCACCTGATCGCGCCCTTGAATAAAAGTGATCACCTTCTCGCCTAAGGGGGTAATGTCATGACGAGGAGACCTGAAATGTGCACACATTTTCGCAAGCTCGCCGCCGCCATTCTCGTGGGCGCGGCCGCACTCGGTGCCGCGGCTCTGGCGCCGGCCGAAGCCGAGACCGTCAAGCTGACCGTTCTCGGCGTTGGCGACATCTACAATTTCGAAGGCGTCAAGGACGCCGGCGGCTTTGCCCGGCTTAACGCCGTCGCCAAGGCGGAAAAGGCGAACAATCCCAACACCCTCTACGTCTTCGACGGCGACATGCTGTCGCCTTCCCTGCTCTCGGGTCTCGACAAGGGCGCAAACACGATCGAGCTCACCAACCTTGTGCCCTTCGACATCGCCGTTCCCGGCAACCACGAATTCGACTTCGGCCCCGACAACTTCCTCGAAAAGGTGAAGATGTCGAAATATCCGTGGGCAGCGATCAACATCACGCATGCCGACGGCTCGCCCATCGACGGCCTCGGCGGCACGCTGGTGAAGGAGGTCGCCGGCCTCAAGGTCGCGCTCGTCCCGGTGGCGCAGGACTCGACGCCGGAAGTGTCGAGCCCCGGCGACTGGAAGTTCGGCTTGACCGTGGAATCCGCCGTCGAGGGCGCCAAGGCGGCGCGCGACGCCGGCGCCGACCTCGTCATCGGCGTGATCCAGGGCGACCACGCCTATGACCGCGCGATCATGGCGAGCCACGCCTTCGACCTGATCGTCTCCGGCGACGACCACGATTACATGACCGGCTATGACGGCATCACCGCCTATGTCGAGACCTCGACGGAGGCGAAATACCTCTCCCCGGTCGACCTGACGGTCACCATCACCGAGAAGGACGGCAAGCGCTCGATATCCTGGGAGCCGTCGTTCCGCTTCATCAATACGCGGTTCGTTGAGCCGGATGCGGAAACGCAGGCGCTTGTTGATGACTTCCAGAAGAAGCTCGATGACAGCCTGAACGTCGAGATCGGATCGACCGTCGGCCCGCTCAATTCGCGCCGCAACATCGTCCGGAGCGAGGAATCGGCGATGGGCGACCTGATCGCCGACGCCATGCGCGACGCGACCGGCGCCGACGTCGCGATCACCAACGGTGGCGGCATCCGCGCCGACCGCACCTACGATCCGGGCACGGTGCTGACCCGGCGCGACATCCTGACGGAGCTTCCCTTCGGCAACGTCACCGTGCTGCTCGAGGTCACCGGTCAGCAGATCCTCGACGCGCTTGAGAACGGCTTCAGCCAGGTCGAGGACGGCGCCGGCCGCTTTCCGCAGGTCTCCGGCATGACCGTCGTCGCCGACCTGAAGAAGCCGGCGGGAAGCCGCGTCGTCTCCGTCACGATCGGCGACGCGCCGCTCGATCCGCGAGAGACCTATCAGCTCGCGACCAACGACTTCATGGCGAACGGCGGCGACGGCTATACCGCGCTTGCCGGCGGCAAGGTGCTGATCGGCGCGAAGGGCGGCAAGCTGATGGCGAGCGACGTGATCGACTATATCGCCGCCGCCGGCAAGGTCGACGCCGAGGTCGATGGGCGCATCACCTTCCAGTGAGCCGAGCAAGAACCGCTTTTCGGATAAGCTAGCGGCGCGCGTCGGCACGTGCGCCGTTAGAAGCTGACCCGCCCGGCGCGCACCTTTTCGCGCGGCGCCGCGAACGAGGCGCTGATCGCATGGCCGCTGCGGCCGACCAGCACCACGCCGTCGCCGGCTTCGACGCGCAGGCTCCGTGTCCGGCTCGGTGATGGCGTCGCCGTCGCGCCGGTTGAGCTGCACGATGAAGAAGTCGCCGCGCGCGCGCGTCTCGATCTCCTCGATGGTCAGACCGGTGAGCGCGCCGTTCTCCGGCACGACGACGACTTCGATGGCCAGCCCGAGATTGCGCAGCGTGCGTTCGAGCTCGCGCATCCGCTCCGACTCGCGCACGAAGCGCGCGGTCTCCGGGAAGAGGATCATCTCGGCGATCCGCTCGGCGCCGATATGGGTCGGCAGCACCACCTTGTTGGCGCCGGCATGGATCAGCTTGCGCTCGGTCGAGACGGCGTCGCCGCGCGCGATGATCTCGATCCTGGTGTTCAGGTTGCGCGCGGTGAGCGTAATGAAGACATTGGCGGCGTCGTTCGGAAGCACGGTGGCGAGCGCCCGCGCGCGCTGAATGCCGGCTTCCTCCAGCACGGCCTCGTTGCGTGGCGTCGCCCTGCAGGCAGAGATAGCCGGCGGCGCGCGCCTGCGCGACCTTGTGCTCGTTCTGCTCGATCACCACGAAGCGGGCGGCGCCGGCCTTCAGCGCCTTGGCGAGCTCGACCCCGATGCGGCCGAAGCCGCAGACGATGACGTGGTCTTCGAGCTTGTCGATCTCGGTGTGCACGCGCCTGTCACCCAGAATCTCTTGCAGCGGCCTGCAGCGTGAAGAACTGCACCAGCGCGCCGGTGAAGAAGATCATGCCGGTGCAGCCGAGCACCATCGTCGCCATGGTGAGGGCGTGCAGGAACGGCGTGTCGATCGGATGCACTTCGCCATAGCCGACGGTGAACACCGTCAGCGTCACCATGTAGAGCGCGTCCTGAAAGCTCCATCCGGCCTCCACATAGCCGACCGTCGCGGCGGCCGAGACCGCCAGCATGAAGATAGCAACCCGCGCCAGGTTGCGCGACGGATGGGCAAGCACGCGATCCATCGCGGCGTTCGGGGTCTTCTCCACCTATCCGCAGGGGCGCTGCAAGAAGCCGGCCAGCCAGGATGCGAACGCCCGCCTGCGCGGCTGGAACGGCAGTTTCCGCGGTGATTTAGCAGACTGTTGCACAGAAAGGGGCCCGCGGCGGCAGGCGTAAACCTAAAGCTCGTAGCCCAGAATCTTCCCGACGGTGAACACGTCCTTGTCGCCCCGGCCGCACATGTTCATGACGATGATCCGGTCCTGATCCATCTCTGGCGCGAGCTTGATCACGTGCGCCAGCGCATGCGCCGGCTCAAGCGCCGGGATGATCCCTTCGAGCTTGGTGCAGAGCTGAAAGGCGTTGAGCGCCTCGGCGTCCGTCGCCGGCACGTAGCTGACGCGCCCAGAGTCCTTCAGCCACGAATGTTCCGGCCCGACGCCGGGATAATCGAGCCCGGCAGAGATCGAATGGCCTTCCAGGATCTGCCCGTCGGAATTCTGGAGGAGATAAGTGCGGTTGCCGTGCAGCACGCCGGGCGAGCCGCCGGTCATCGACGCGGCATGGCCGTTCTCGACCTCAAGCCCATGGCCGCCCGCCTCGACGCCAAAGATCGCGATGTCGCGGTCGTCGAGGAAGGGATGGAAGAGCCCGATCGCGTTCGAGCCGCCGCCAATCGCCGCGACGAGCGCGTCCGGAAGCCGTCTCTCGGCCTCCATGATCTGCTCGCGCACTTCTGTGCCGATCACCGACTGGAAGTCGCGCACCATCGCCGGATAGGGATGCGGGCCGGCGGCGGTGCCGATGATGTAGTAGGTCGTCTCGACATTCGCGACCCAGTCGCGCAGCGCCTCGTTCAGCGCATCCTTCAGCGTTCCGGCGCCCGATGTCACAGGAACGACCTCGGCGCCGAGCAGCTTCATGCGAAAAACGTTCGGCTTCTGCCGCTCGATGTCGGTCGCGCCCATATAGACGACGCAAGGATAGCCGAAGCGGGCGCAGACCGTTGCCGCGGCGACGCCGTGCTGGCCGGCGCCGGTCTCCGCGATGATGCGGGTCTTGCCCATGCGCCGCGCGAGCAGCATCTGGCCGAGGCAGTTGTTGATCTTGTGCGAGCCGGTGTGGTTCAGCTCGTCACGCTTGAAATAGATCTTTGCGCCGCCGTTGCGGCCCGACGCGGCGGAGGCCTCGCGCAGATGCTCCGTCAGCCGCTCGGCGAAGTAGAGCGGGCTCGGCCGCCCGGTATAATGCGTGCCGAGATCGGCGAGCTCGTCCTGGAACTCCGGATCGCTTTTCGCCGCCTCATAGGCCTGCTCAAGCTCAAGCACGAGCGGCATCAAGGTCTCGGCGACGAAGCGTCCGCCATAGAGCCCGAAATGGCCGGTCTCGTCGGGGCCGGACCGGTAGGTGTTGGGAGCGTGTGCGTCCATGGCGAAGGCCCTCAGCCGGCTGCGCGCCGGGCCGGGTGGCCGGCGCCGGAAAGGTGCGGCTGCGGCCGCGTAGCCTCGTCATGGTCGCGGACGGCGCGAATAAAGGCGTGGATCAGCGCCGCATCTTTTTTGCCCGGGGCGCTCTCGACCCCCGACGAGACATCGACGCCGCCGGCGCCGCTGGCGCGGATCGCGGTCGCAACATTCTCCGGATTGAGGCCGCCGGCAAGAAGCCACGGTTTTCCTGGCGCAAAACCTTCGAGGATCGCCCATTCGATGGCGACGGCATTGCCGCCCGGGCGGGTCGCATCCTTGGGCGGCTTTGCGTCGATAAGGAACCTGTCGGCGGCGCCATAGCGCTCGGCGGCAAGAAGCTCGGCGCGGGTCGCGACGCCGAGCGCTTTCATGACGGAAATCCCGGTCAGCGCCTTCACCATGTCGACCCGCTCCGGCGTCTCCTTGCCGTGAAGCTGCAGGATGTCCGGCCGGAAGGTCTCCGCCAGCGCAAATAGAAGAGCGTCGTCGGCGTCGACGGTCAGCGCCACGATCTTCGCCCGGCCGCGGGCGCGTCTCGCAAGCGCCGCGGCGCGGTCGACCGTGATGTTGCGCGGGCTCGGCGGGAAGAAGACGAAACCGACGTAATCGGCGCCCGCATCAAGCGCGGCGTCGACGCTCTCCCCGTCGGAGAGTCCGCAGATTTTGACCTCTGTCGGCATGGCCGCTCCGTCGCACGAAACTGCGGAAAAGTCGAATCCCGGCGCTTTCTAGGGAACCGTTCGGGCGGAAGTTTGTTACGTCACGGGCCGTCCGACGAAACAAACACGGCAAGCGAAGAAACCAATTCGCGGTCCTCCCGCCGTGAAGCGGAAACCTCTTTGCCCGATAACGCTCTCGAGACGAAGTTCGGGGGACGTGTTATGACGAACAATCAGAGCATCCTGCGCTACCTTGCCGTGCGGACTGCGGTCTTTATCGGACTGACGGTTGCCTCGACCGCCGTCATGGCGCTGCCCTATCTCGGCTAAGCCACCAAGACCTCCAGTCCAGTGGCACGGCGGGGGCGGAAACGCTCCGCCGTTCGCATGTCCGGACCGGCGCCGCCGGCCTGACGCTCAGCCCTCACCCATCGCCGCCACCGCGCGGATCAGCCGCTCAATATCCTCCGGCCGAGACAGCCGGTGGTCGCCGTCGCGGACCAGCGTCAGCACCGCGTCGTCGAAGGCGAGCCGCTCCATGAGCTTGGTCGCATGCGACCACGGCACGTCCTCGTCCCGCATGCCCTGGATGACATGCACGGGGCAGCCGGTCTCGATCGGATGCTCGCCGAAGAGATGCTTTTCGCCGTCCTCGATCAGCTTCAGCGTCAGGATGTTCGGCTCCGACGAATAGGCGGAGGGTTCAGAAAGGAAACCGTGCTTGCGGATCGCCGCCTTCTGCTTGGCGCTGAAGGCGTCCCACATCAAATCCTTGGTCATGTCGAAGGCCGGCGCGATCAGCACCATGCCGCGGAGCCGCTCGCTTTCGCCATGCTCGCGCAGGCGCTTCGCGAGAAGCAGCGCAATCCATCCGCCCATCGAGGAACCGATCAGGATCTGCGGCCCCTCGGTCATGGCGTTGAACACGGCCTCCGCCTCCCGAAGCCAGCGCGTGATCGTGCCGTCCTCGAAACGGCCGCCCGACTGTCCGTGTCCTGAATAGTCGAAGCGCGTTGCGGCGAGGCCTTTCTCCGCGGCATAGCGGTCGAGCGCCTCCGCCTTGGTGCCCGTCATGTCGGAGCGGAAGCCGCCGAGCCAGACGAGGCCGGGCGCCTTCCCCTCGCGCGCGAGCACCGCAATGGCGCGCGCCTCTTCGCTTTCGCCGACGCTCAGCTGTTTCAATCGCGCTTCGGCCATCCTATTGCTTCCATCCCTTTGAGCCTGTTCGAGGTGCGGGAAGAGCCGAATGCCGTCAAGCCCGTATGGTCCGGTCGGGCGCACCGCGTGCTGACCGCATTGCAGCTCGTTCCCTCGCTTGAGACGGGCGGAGCGGAGCGCGCGACGATCGACATTGCCTCGGCACTTGTCGCCCGCGGCGACCGCGCGCTGGTGGCGAGCGAGGGCGGCCGGCTCGAAGCCGAACTGGCCCGGGCGGGCGCGACGCTGATCAAGGCTCCGCTTGCCGCCAAGAATCCCTGGCGGGTCGTCTCGAACGGTTTCTTGCTTGCACGGCTGATCCGCGATGAGCATGTCGACATCGTTCATGCGCGGAGCCGCGCGCCCGCCTGGTCGGCGTTGATCGCCTGCCGGCTGACGGGCACGCCCTTCCTCACCACGTTCCACGGCATCTATACCGAGACGAATACCGCCAAGCGCTTCTACAATTCGGTGATGGCGCGCGGCGACCTCGTCATCGCCAATTCGCGCTATACGGCGGGGCTGATACGGGAGCGCTACCGGGCGCCGCCGGAGCGGATCGTGGTGATTGCGCGCGGCATCGATCTTGAGCGCTTCAATCGCGATGCAATCCCCGATGCGCGGATCGCAGCACTCCGTAGCGCCTGGGGGCTCGGAGCCGGGCGCGTTGTCCTCAACATCGCGCGGCTGACGGCCTGGAAGGGGCAGCGCGTCCTGATCGAAGCGCTGGCAACGCCGCCGCTTGCCGGCCGCACCGATCTTTGCCTCGTCCTTGTCGGCGACGACCAGGGCCGTGCCGACTATCGGCGTGGGCTCGAAGCGCTTGTCGAAACACGCGGCCTCGGCGGGCGCGTGAAGATCGTCGGGCATGTGGACGACGTGCCGGCGGCGTTAGCGCTGGCCGATCTAGCCGTGGTCGCATCGACCGAGCCGGAAGCTTTCGGGCGGACGGTGGTCGAGGCGGCGGCAATGGGAACGCCGGTGGTCGCGACGGCGCTCGGAGCGACCGGCGAGACGGTGCTTGCGCCGCCCGCTTTCGCCGCTGCAGGCCGCACCGGCTGGCTGATCCCGCCGAACGACCCGAAGGCGCTTGGCGAGGCCATTGCCGCGGCGCTCGCGCTTTTGCCGGAGGAGCGGGCAGCACTTGCGATCCGCGCGCGGGGTCATGCCGGGAATTTCACGACGCAAGCCATGCAGGCTGCGACGCTCGCGGTCTACAACCGGCTGGTGTCGCGAGCCGGCAACGCCGACAGCTTCTCGAAACGATAAATGCCCGCGGCGAGTTGACTTGCCGGCGGTTTCGCCGGATTCTTCTCGGCCCGGTGGTGGCGAAGGCCTGCCGCTGACCATATCTAATTGTCTTGTCGTCAACTGAATGAGGAGAACAGACCATTCGCCGACCCTATCGTGCTCCCCCGACCGTCAAGGAAGGGCCCCGGATCAACGACGAGATCCGAATTCCACAGGTGCAGCTGGTCGATGCCGAAGGCCAGAACCGCGGCATTGTCGATACCGACGAAGCGCTCCATCTCGCGGAGGAAGCGGGGCTTGATCTGGTAGAGATCTCGCCGAACTCGCACCCGCCCGTCGCAAAAATCCTCGACTACGGCAAATACAAGTTCCAGGCCCAGAAGAAGGCCTCCGAGGCGCGCAAGAAGCAGAAGACCGTCGAAGTCAAGGAAATCAAGATGCGGCCTTCGATCGACACCCACGACTACGACACCAAGATGAAGGCTGCTCGGCGCTTTCTCGACGAGGGCGACAAGGTGAAGATGACCTTGCGCTTCCGCGGCCGCGAGATGGCGCACCAGGAGCTGGGACTGCAGCTCCTGTTCCGCGTGCGCGACGACTTGACCGAGATGGCGAAGGTCGAGGCGGAGCCGCGGCTCGAAGGGCGGCAGATGATCATGATCCTCGCGCCTTCGGCCAAGGTGACCGCGCCGGCAAGGCAGCCGGCACGCGCCTGACCGCTGACGGCGCCCGGCCAACTCGGAGCGGGGCGCGAGAGGAGTCGGATTCGGCAGGGAGAAAGGGGCGGCGGGGCGAAGTGCTCCGCCCATCTGCTCTGCTTGCTATTTCCGGCCCGGTTGAATTAGGGTCCGCCCGCGCCGTTGAGGCGCCACCCGTGCAGCCGTAGCTCAGTTGGTTAGAGCGTCGGATTGTGGATCCGAAGGTCGTAGGTTCGAGGCCTACCGGCTGTACCATCAGACCCCCCAAGAGACCCCTTGATCCTGCTCAATGACGCGGGCTTCCGCCGGCCGTTGATCTGCGCCGGGTAGGGCCGGAATGCCGGAGATCAAGGATGCGGCCGTCGGAACCCGCCTTTCGCCGGTCTCGCCGCCGGCGCTTCCGCGCAGGGTCGACATTGCGCCGACGGCGCCAGGTGGAGTATGGCTTCACCTTGAAGGCTAGAACCGTTCTAAACATTTGAGACAATTGGTGTTTCTGTTGACGAAAACGAAAGTCAACTTTAGGCTCGCCTGTCCCGAAGATGGGGCCTTGAACCCTCTCGATCGAGGAGACTTGGATGCGTTCACGGTTTTGCGCTGAGTTGCGCGTGATCCTTGTCGCCCTATCGGCGCTCTTCGCTGCATCAGCCTTCGCGGCGCCGGCCCTTGCCGCGGATAACGAAGTCAACATCTACACGACCCGCGAGCCTGGTCTGGTCCAGCCGCTGCTCGACCTCTTCACCAAGGAGACGGGGATCAAGACCAACGCCGTCTTCGTCGAGAGCGGCATTGCCGAGCGGCTCGAGGCGGAAGGCGAGAACTCGCCCGCCGACGTCATCATGGTCGTCGACTACGGTATGCTTCTCGACATGGTGAAACGCGGCGTGACGCAACCCATCCATTCCGACGTGCTCGATGCTGCGATCCCCGAGAACCTGCGCGATCCCGATGGCGAGTGGTACACGATGTCGATGCGCGCCCGCGTTATCTACGCCTCGAAGGAGCGCGTCGCGGCCGACAGCATGACCTATGAGGATCTGGCCGACCCCAAGTGGAAGGGCCGCGTCTGCATCCGCTCCGGCCAGCATCCCTATAACAACGCGCTCTTCGCCGCGATGATCGCCAAGGACGGCGCGGAGAAGACCGAAAAATACCTGACCGCGCTGCACGAGAACCTTGCGCGCACCGCTAGCGGCGGCGACCGCGACGTGGCGCGCGACATCCTCGCCGACATCTGCGACGTCGGGCTCGGCAACTCCTACTATGTCGGCCTGATGCGCTCCGGCTCCGGCGGCCCTGACCAGAAAGAGTGGGGCGACGCGATCAAGGTGATCCTTCCGACCTTCGCCGACCATGCCGGCACGCATGTCAACATCTCAGGCGTGTCGGTGGCGAAATACGCGCCGCACAAGGAGAACGCAATCAAGCTGCTCGAATTTCTCGTCTCGCCCGAGGCGCAGGCGATCTATGCGAGCGGCAATTACGAATATCCGGTCGTCGCCGGCGCCAGGCTCGATCCGATCGTCGCCGCCTTCGGCACGCTCAAGATCAATTCGCTTCCCCTGCATGCGATCTACGATCATCGGCGGGAGGCGAGCGAGCTGGTTGACAAGGTCGGTTTCGACCAGGCGATGTAGCCGGGCGAAGGAGCCGATGCTGCGCGCCGGCGCACTCAGATGAACGTCGCCCTTTCGGCTGCGCCGGGCGGCCGCGCGCGCCGACCACATCCGGGCGGCTGGTGGATCGCGGCCTCAGCGCTGCTTCTCGCGCTCGTCGCATTGCCGCTTTGCGGGCTTCTCTATTTCGCGCTGCGCGGCTCGGGCGACGTCTGGGCGAACCTGCTCGAGAACGTCCTTCCCTACGCGATCCGCACCACGATCGCGCTGCTCGTCGGCGTCGGCGTGCTCGTCTCGGTGATCGGCGTCGGCACGGCGTGGCTCGTGACCATGTTCCGCTTTCCCGGCCGCCGCATCTTCGAATGGGCGCTGCTTCTGCCGCTCGCCGTTCCGACCTACATCATCGCCTACGCCTACCTCGACGTGATGCATCCGCTCGGGCCGGTGCAGTCGACGCTTCGAGCCGTCCTCGGGATCACGCATCCGCGTGACCTCTGGTTCCCGGAAATCCGCTCGCTTCGCGGCTGCATCTTTCTGCTCGGCGTCGTGCTTTATCCGTACGTCTATCTGCCGGTCCGCGCCGTCTTTCAGATGCAGTCCGCCGCGACGCTCGATGTTGCGCGGACGCTCGGTGCCGGCCCGTTCCGCGTCTTCTTTCAGATCGCGATCCCGCTCGCCCGCCCGGCACTCGCCGTCGGCGTCAGCCTGGCGCTCATGGAGGCGCTGAACGATATCGGCGCATCGGAGTTCCTCGGCATCCGCACGCTGACCGTCGCGATCTACACGACCTGGGTCGTGCGCATGAGCGTGGAAGGCGCGGCGCAGATCGCGCTCGTGATGCTCGCCGTCGTCTTCGCGCTGATCCTTTTTGAGCGCTGGGCGAGGCGGAAGCAGCGCTTCTTCGCGCATGTGAAGCGCCACCACGCGCCGACGCCACGCCAGCTCTCGGGCCTGCGGGCTGCCGGTGCGTCGCTCGCCTGCTTCCTGCCGATCGGCTTCGGCTTCCTCATTCCGGCGAGCTACCTGGTCGTCGCGTCATGGCGGCGCTTTCAGTTCCACGGTCTGCCGTCCGCGCTCTTCGACTCGGTGCTCCATAGCGTCACGCTCGCGGCGGTCGCGGCGCTGGTCGTGATCCTTGCCGGGCTCGTCCTCGCCTACACCGTGCGCCTGTCCGAGAGTCCCGCTGCACCGGTGATCGTGCGGCTCGCCTCGATCGGCTACGCCGTTCCGGGCACCGTGCTCGCCGTTGGGCTGCTCGTGCCGCTCGCCTCGTTCGACAACCATATCGACGCCTTCATGCGCGCGACCTTCGGCATCTCGACCGGCCTCATTTTGACCGGCTCGGGCGCAGCGCTGGTCCTTGCCTACGTGCTTCGCTTCCTCGCCATCTCGGCAGGCGGAATCGAATCGGGCCTTGCCAAGGTCAGTCCGCATCTCGACATGGCGGCGCGCAGCCTCGGCTCGCGGCCCTTAAAAGTCCTCGGCGTGATCCATCTGCCGCTGCTTCGTCCGGCGCTTGCCTCGGCGGCGATCCTCGTCTTCGTCGACGTGATGAAGGAGCTGCCGGCGACGCTGCTCTTGCAGCCCTTCAACTTCACGACGCTCGCCACCGCACTTTACGGCGAAGCCAAGCGCGGCACCTATGAGGATGGCTCGATCGCAGCGCTTGCCATCGTCGCCGTCGGACTGATCCCGGTGATCCTGCTTGCGCGCGTCAACGCCGGCGGGTTGCTCCGACGCGGCCGCGCCGCCTCATCGCCCGCTGCCGAGATCGGCACGCATATCTGAGCCTACGTCGTACCCGCGATCAGAATCTTCGATCCGCACCGGAAACCGGCGCACCCTTATCCGGGTCGCGTGCCAGATCGCGTTCGCGACGGCGCCGACGGTGCCGGTGATGCCGATCTCGCCGACGCCCTTGATGCCGAGCGCGTTCACATACGGGTCGTCCTCGTGGATCAGCAGCGCTTCGAGCGACGGCACGTCGGCATTGACCGGCACATGGTATTCGCCGAGGTCGGCGTTCATGATGCGGCCGGTGCGCTTGTCGAAGTTTGCCGCCTCGTGCAGCGCGAAGGAGATGCCCCAGATCATGCCGCCCAGGAGCTGGCTCTTCGCCAGCCGCGGGTTGATGATCCGGCCCGCCGCGAAGGCGCCGACCAGGCGCGTGACGCGAACCTGGCCGAGATCGGGATCGACCTTGACCTCGGCGAAGACGGCACCGTGCGCCTGCAGCGCATGTCCTGGGCCGCTGCCGGGTCGCGGGCGCCCTTGCCGCTTCCCTCGACCTCCGCCAGTCCGGCGCGGGCGAGGATGTCGGCGTAGCTCTCGCTGCGGGTCTCGTCGTCCTTGACGTGCAGCCGGCCGCCGCGCGCGACGACACCGGCATTGCCCGCGCCGTAGAGCGGCGAGCCCGGATCCGCCGTTGCCGGCTCGGCGAGCCTGCGCGACGACGTCGCTGCCGGCCGCGTGGATCGCGGCGCCGGCCGTCGCCGTATGGCCGGAGCCGCCGGCGACGCCGCCGTCGGGCAGGTCGGAGGTCCGGCGCGGAACTCGATCTGGTCGATGTCGAGCCCGAGGCTGTCGGCCGCGATCTGCGCGAGCGCGGTCCATGCGCCCTGGCCCATGTCGATGGCGCTGGTCTCCACCAGCCCCGTGCCGTCCGGCGCAGCGTCGCCCGCGCCTCCGCCGCGAACATCGGGCAGTGGAAGAGCGCGGTGCCCATGCCCCAGCCGACCAGCATGCCGTCCTCGTCGCGCATCTGCCGCGGCGCGAGCGGCCGGCCCGCCCAGCCGAACGCCTTCGCGCCCTCGGCGTAGCATTCCCGCAGCGCCTTCGACGAATAGGGCTTGCCGGTGATCGGCTCGACCTCGGCGTAGTTCTTCAGCCGGAAGTCGAGCGGATCCATGCCGCAGGCCTCGGCCGCCTCGTCGATCGCGACTTCGAGCGCAGCCGAGCCGGAAGCCTCTCCCGGCGCGCGCATCGGGCCGGGCGTGCCGATGTCGTTGCGCACGGCCTCCTGCGTGGGGCGATGGCGGGGCTCGCGTAGACCGTGCGCGAGACGGCGGCCGCCGGCTCGATGAAATCGTCGAAGCTGCTCGTGGCCGCGATCGCGTGGTGGGAAAGCGCGGTCAGTCGGCCGTCGGCCTCCATGCCGAGCCTCAGCCGCTGGCGTGTCTCGCCGCGGTGGCCGACGGGGCCGAACATCTGCCCGCGGGTGAAAACCAGCTTCACCGGCCGGCCCAGCGTGCGCGCCGCGAGGATGCAGAGGATCTGCGGCCCGGTCAGAATCGCCTTCGATCCGAAGCCGCCGCCGATGAAGGGCGTGCGGATCAGACATTCTCGGCGGGATGCCGAAGAAGCCTGCGAAGGCCGCGCGCGCCATGACCGGCGCCTGGTTCGGCATGTCGAGCGTCAGCCGGTCGCCGTCCCAGGCCGCGACGATGGCGTGCGGCTCCATGGCGTTGTGATATTGCGGCGGGGTCTCGATGCTCGCGTCGATCTGCTGCGCCGCCGCGGCCAGTCCGGCCTCGACGTCGCCGTGCACCACGCTGGTCGGCCCGCCGATCCCGACCGACTCGCGGTTCGAAACGCTCGCCGTCGAGCCCGACGCGTGCCGGCTCCAGCCTCGTAGCGCGGCGCAAGCAGCGCGGCGCCTTCGGTCGCCGCCTCCAGCGTCTCGGCGACGACCAGCGCGATCGGCTGGTTGGCATAGCGCACGCGGTCGTTCTGCAGCACCTCCATGCGGAACGCGAAGAGGCCGGCCTTCGCCTCCGGGTCGCCCGCGAGCGGCGGGCGGTTGGCGGGCGTGATCACCTCGACGACGCCGGGATGCGCCTTGGCCGCCTCGACGTCGAGATGCGTGACGCGGCCGCGCGCGATCGTGCTGACGGCGTGCACCGCGTAGAGCATTCCCTCCGGGATGGTTGTCGGCGGCGTAGGTGGCTGCCCGGTGACCTTCAGAACGCCGTCACGACGGGTGAGCGGCTGGCCTGAATTCGAGCCGTAGCGGAGATGCGGCGAGGCTTGGGCGGGATTGATCTCAGGCATTGTGATGCGCTCCGGAAACCGAAGAGAAGAGGGAGGCCGGAAGGGCGGGGAGACGCTCCGGCGTTCCCGCCGCAGCAAGCGTGAGCGCGCGCACGACGATCCGTTTCGCAAGCTCGATCTTGAAGGCGTTGTCGCCGGAGGGCTTTGCGTCGGCGAGTGCGGCTTCGGCGGCGCGCTTGAACGCCGTCTCGTCCGCACCCTTGCCCTGCAGCAACTCCTCGGCCGCGCGCGCCCGCCACGGCTTTGCGGCAACGCCGCCCAACGCAAGTCGCGCGTCGCGGATCGTGCTGCCGTCAAACGCAAGCGCCGCGGCGGCTGATACGACCGCGAAGGCGAAGGACGTGCGCTCCCGAAGTTTCAGATAGCGTGCGTGTGCGGCAAAGCCCGCCGCCTCAGCCGGAAGCCGCAGCGCGACGATCAGCTCGCCTGGCTCGAGCGCGCTTTCACGCTCCGGCGTGTCGCCCGGCAGACGGTGCAGGTCCTCAAGCGCAATCTCGCGGCGGCCGTTTCTCCCCTCGATCTCGACGATGGCGTCGAGCGCGACGAGCGGTACTGCAGAAGTCCGACGGATGCGTGGCGATGCAATGCTCGCTCCATCCGAGCACGGCGGCGTGCCGGTTCTCGCCATGAAGCGCGTCGCAGCCTGAGCCCGGCTCGCGCCTGTTGCAGGCGCTCGCCGTGTCATAGAAGTAGCTGCAACGCGTCTTCTGCATGAGATTGCCGCCGACGGTCGCGGCATTCCTGAGCTGCGCCGACGCGCCGGAGAGAAGCGCCTCGGCGACGGCCGGGTAGGCGCGGGAAAGATCCGGGTCATGGGCGAGGTCGGCGTTCCGCACCAGCGCGCCGATACGGTATCCCCCGTCGGGAAGCTGCTCGATCCGGTCGAGACCCGGAAGATGCGTGACGTCGACGAGCCGGTCTGGCCGCATGGCGCCGCCCTTCATCAGGTCGACGAGATTGGTGCCCGCGGCGAGATAGGCGGAGCCGGGCTCGGCCGCCGCGGCGATCGCCTCCGGAACGGAGGTCGGTCTCACATAGTCGAAGCGTTTCATGCCGCATTCCTCCGGTTCCGCTCGGCAAGCGTGCTCTCAGCCTCGAGCACCGCCTCGGTGATGCCTTGATAGGCGCCGCACCGGCAGATGTTGCCGCTCATCCCCTCGCGGATGCGCTCAGGGTCGTCGCCCGCCTGTCCTTCCGCGATCAGGCCCACCGCGCTCATGATCTGCCCCGGCGTGCAGAAGCCGCATTGGAATCCGTCATGCGCGATGAAGGCGGCCTGCACGGGATGCAGAGCGTCGCCATCGGCAAGGCCCTCGATGGTGACGACCTCCGCGCCGTCCAGGCTTAGCGCCAGAGCGAGGCATGAATTGATGCGCCGGCCGTCGACGAGGACCGTGCAGGCGCCGCATTGCCCGCGATCGCAGCCTTTCTTGGTTCCCGGCAGGTCGAGGCGCTCGCGCAGCAGATCAAGAAGCGTCACGCGCGGGTCGTCGAGTTCGACGTTTCGTCGCTCACCGTTCACGGTGAGGCTGATGGAGAAGTTCATGCGAGACTCCAATCAGGCAAGTGTTACTGTCGTAGAAATCGGGGGCAGCCGGTCGGCTGGGAGGGCGCCGGGCGGCGCCCCAGGTCTGTCAGGATGCGGCCGGGCGGCCCGGCCTGATTTTGATGTGAGGGGTGTCTCTGCTTCAGCACCCAAGCTAAATATACGGAGGGTGCCTCCGTTTTGCAAGGGGGCTCATCTTTGCAAGAGGCGAAGAGCAGGTCAGGCGCCATGCCAGGTCACTCCAAGACGGCCAGGAAGCCCGCCAAGAAACCGGGACGCAAGCCCCGCTCCGACGCGATCCGCAACCGCGAGCGCCTGCTGGAAGCCGCTGCTGAGATCTTCAGCGCCGGCGGCCCCGATGCAAGCCTCGAAGCTGTGGCCAGGCGCGCGGGCGTCGGCATCGGCACGCTCTACCGGCATTTTCCCACGCGCGAAGCGCTGTTTGAGGCGGTCTATCGCCACGAGGTGGATCAGCTTGCCGAGCTTGCGGAAGAGTTGGGGCGCGATGCGGGGCCCGTCGAGGCCCTGAGGCGCTGGCTGCACGCGAATGTTCGGCTGATCGCGACGAAGAAGGGGATGATCACCGCTCTGACGCTTGCCGCCCACCGCCCGTCCGACCTCTATGCCTACTCGTCCGACCGCATGACGAAAGCCATCGGCTCGCTGCTCGGCCGAGCCATTGACGCCGGCGAGATACGCGCGGACATCGCGCCCGAAGAGCTCCTGAGCGGGCTCGCGGGCATGTGCTACAGCATGTACGACAAGCCCGATTGGCAGCGGACCGTGCTGCGTTTGATCGACATCTTCGTTGACGGCCTTCGCACCCGCTGAAGCTGCGATGGCGCGCCTTCCCTCCCCTTGCGGCGCGGAAGAAGGGGGCCGACCTGAAGACCCGCTTCTTAGCCGGGAAAATGCGCTAACGGCCTCAGTCGCGTAGGCGCACTTCACTCGCCGTAAACTGTTTGTTTCAGCGGTATCTTAAGGCAATTCGGGCCAATCATGGGCCCATGGGAGACGTGTCAAAGCGAGTATGGCGGGCGCTGCGCTGCCTTCTGCCTGCCACTCATGGCGGCGTGGTGCAGATATTTGCACTTGCCCTGCCGGTGCTGCTCGGCCTGACCGGCCTCGGCATCGACAGCGCCTCCTTCTACAACCAGCAGAGCCGCATGCAGTCGGTCGCCGATTCATCGGCGTTGGCGGTCGCCAAGGAGATGCATCTCTACCTCGACAAGGAGGCCGAGCTGGAGGCGTTTGGGAAGAGCCGCGTCGACGCGCTTCTCGGCGAGGTGGGACTTGGAGGAAGGATCCACTCCACCCAAGTTGACGTCGATGCCAAGGGGGGTCGCACGACGGTCGAGATCACGATGGCCGCCAAGGCATTGCTGCCGGTCGAGGTGTGGGGAGAGAATCCGATCGTCGTCAACGCCGAGGCCGTGACCTATGGCTCGCAGCGTCTCTGTGTGCTCGGACTGAACACGTCGTCGAACGAGACCGTCAGTGCGGACAAGGCCGCTCTCGTCACCGCTCCCGATTGTGCCATCCAATCCAACTCGACCGACCCGCAGGGGCTGCGCGCCGGGTTGCTCAGCACCTTCGTGTCCTCGTTTTCCTGCACCTCCGGAGGCTATGACGGGCTGCCGACATCGTTCCAGCCGCTGCCCGAGACCGATTGCCCGGTCCTCGAGGACCCGTTGGCGGGACGCGTGCCGCCAAACGTGGGCGGGTGCGACTACCTCGACTTCGTCGCCGACAAAGGCGTCCAGACGATCGCACCGGGGCACTATTGCGGCGGCCTCAAGGTCGTCAACGACGCCGACGTGGAGGCGGATCCGGGCATCTACATCATCAGCGGTGGCAAGCTGGACGTCGAGAACAACGCAAAATTCCACGGCGAGCATGTCAGCTTCTACTTCGCCGACGATGCCGCGACACTACTCTTCAAGGACAAGGCGGAGGTAGAGCTCTCGGCCCCGAAGGACGGGCTGATGGCCGGCATTCTCCTCTACGAAAATCCGTCGGCTCCGGAGGGACGCGACTTCGAAATCGCAAGCGGATCCGTGCGCGAGCTGCTCGGCACGATCTACCTGCCACGCGGCATCTTCGAAGGTAAGGACCAGAACATCGCCGAGACGGTCCACAACGCCGTCGGCGGCGTTGTCGGCGCGGTCGGCGTGAGTCTGCCCACGATCGGCGCGGCTTCCGCCTATACCGTCATCGTCGCCAACCGCATCGATCTCCGCGGTGTGAACTTGGTCATAAATGCCAACTACAGTGCGACAGACATCCCCGTGCCGGACGGCGTCGGGCCGCACAGCCAGCAAGTCCGGCTCTCGGAATAGGGCCTGGTCCAGCGGAGACCGCGGCCGCTGTGGCCCGAATGCCCGCGGGCTTCGACGGGACTGCGAAGACGAACCGAGCCACGGGTGCCTCATAGATGCTCTCTTTCGCATCGTTCGGGACCAAGCAGTCCATCCGAGGCCGGCTGCACCGCCTGGTGATCGTTTCGGTTGGTCTTGCGCTCGTCGCCTTCGCCATTTTGGACCTATGGCAGGGGGCGCGGGAATATCTTGTCGACGAGCGGGAAAATCTGCTGGCGACGGCCAACGTCGTGGCCGGGGCGGCTTCCACGGCCGTTGCGACTGCCGATGTGCCGCAGATCAGAGAGAGCCTGCGGTCGATCGCCCGGGTGCCCGGGCTCGCCTACGCAAGAGTGGAAGACAGCGCCGGCGCGGTTCTGGCTGAGGTCGGCGGAGCGTCGCGTCTCGCGAGCGAGGCCACTATCGACGGCACTGGCGAGGAATCCGTCTACACGCTGCTCAGAACCCGCAACGTCACGGTCGTCGTTCCGATCGTCTATGGCGGACGCTCCGTCGGCAATCTGCTCCTGATCGGAGGCACGGGCGATCTCTTCGCGCGGTTCGCGCGGCGGACTGTGGTCGGTTCGCTCGGCGCGCTGTTCGCGATCGGTATCGGGCTCTTCATCGCGCAAGGGATGCAGAGATCGATCACCCGGCCGCTGTCGGAGCTCACCGAGGACATGGTCCGGATCGCTGCGACGAACGACTACAGCACGACACTGCCGGACGCGGCCGACCGGGAGACGAAAGCGCTCGCCGGCAGCTTCAACACAATGATGACCGAGATCCGCAACGCTTACGCGGCGATCTCGGGTCGCGAGGCGGAGCTGATCTTTCGTCTGTCGCGGGCGACGGAGCAGCGCGACAACGAGACCGGCGAGCACATCATGCGCATGGCAAGGCTCTGCCGGCTTGTGGGGAAAGGTATGAACCTGGAGAAGAGCGCGCTGGAGGCCATCGAGCGCGCCGCGCCGCTGCACGATGTCGGAAAGATCGGCGTGCCGGACCGGATCATGTTCAAGGGCGGCAAGCTCGATCCGGCGGAGCGCCGCGAAATGGAAAAGCACACGACCTACGGCCACGAGATCCTGCGCGACAGCGAGTCGGATCTGATCCGCCTCGCCGCCGAGATTGCCTGGTCACATCATGAGCGATGGGACGGAGCGGGCTATCCGCGTCGTCTCAAGGGGAGCGAAATCCCCCTTGCCGGCCGAATCGCCGCGGTTGCCGACGTCTGCGACGCCCTTGCATCGGAGCGGTCCTACAAGCCGGCCTGGCCGTTGGCGGACGTTCGCGCACACCTTGTGAAGAACAGCGGAACGCATTTCGATCCCGCCTGTGTCCAGGGCCTGCTTAGCGAGTGGGACGAGGTGGAGCGCATGTATGCCGCCGGAACGGGGACGACGGCGAGAGCCGCCGAGCCCAGGCTGGCAGCAGCCGGCTGACCTGACCCGCCGGCCGTCGCTCAGTTGTTCTCCTTGATCTGATCCGCGATCAGGCGGTGGACGAGCATCGCCTCGCAGGTGTCGGCGTCGCTCGCGACCTTCTCGCCAAGCTGCGCGACGACCACATCCTGTACCGGGAAGACGTGCAGATATTGTCCGTCGGTTCCAAGAGCAGTGAAACCATCGAGTTCGTCGCCCGACGGGATCCACCATTCATAGCCGAAGGCGAACTTGCGCTCGGTTCCCGCGAAGCTGCAGCTCCAGGCGGGGTCGATCGTGTCGCTGACGGAAGCGCGTATCCAGTCCGAGGGGGCATCTTCGCCCTCGTTGAACTGGAAGAGCGCCCAGTCGCCGAGCGTGGCGAGGTCGCGCGCCGCCATATAGAGGCAGCAATGCGCGGCGGGATGGCCAGCGAAATCGGCGTTCCACTCGGCGTCCTTCTGCATCGGCAGCTTCTGCCAGAGGAGCTGCTCAAGCCCCTCGTCGAGCGTCCCGCGCGAAAAACCCTTGTCGGGCGTCAGCCGGTTCTCCGTCAGGAGCGCGAGGAGCTGCATGTCGAACCCTGAATAGTGGAATGTGCCCGGTGCATCGAACGTGGCGCTGCTCAGCCGGTCGACGACGGCGTCCTTCAAGTGACGGAATTTTCCGGCCAGCTCGCCGTTCTGGTCGACCTCGATCCGGAGCGTCTTGTTGATCTCGTCCTCCGACCAATGCATGCCGCTCGCCATGTGGAGGAGTTGGCGGAGCGTCACCCGTGGATCGTATTTCGGCACCCCGGCGGCGCTCAGAAAGTCCGCCGCGTGGCTGTCGAGGTCGACGGGCGTCGCATAGTCCGGGTCCTCGTAGACGAGCCCGAAGAGCAGCGAGACGACCGTCTTTGCGATCGACGAGACGCCGAAGCGGTCGCGCTCGACCTCCGACTTGCAGGGGTCGTTGTCCGAGCGGACGCGCGTGCGGTCGATGACAAGCTGGCCTGAGACCATGACGACCAGCGCGCAGACATGCTGGCGCTCCATGAAGGAATCGAGATCGCAGGTCGCGCCGCCCCCGCAGGGATAGCTGATCGCAATGTCGCGCGGATGCACGAACTGCTTTGAAGGCCAGTTCAACTCCCCTTGCGCGGCCTTGGCCAGGCCCGCCGGGTTGATCGCCAGAAGCGCCAAGGGAAGGAGCAGGGCAAGGACACCGAGCGCTCGCGCCACGGTCAGCTTCTTGAAACGGAATCCACGCGCCATGATCGCCCCGCCATGTCGTTCGGCCCGGATCGTTCGGGCAGCGATTCTTTATAGCACGTGCTGACGGATCGCTCTGCCCCGTGCGGCCAGGTGCCGCCAATCCGAAGCTCGGCGTGACATGCCTTCGGCACTGGATTCGTGGCCCCTCAGTGTTAGACTGCCCGGAGAGCCACCGAAGGCGGGACGTGCCGAGTACGGCGCTGCTTGTGCCGCTCGGGCCCGGCGCAACGGGCCAGAAATCCGCCACGTGACAATGAGGCTCTTCCAGACGTGAAAAACGTGGGGGCGGCCCAATGAAGCGATCAATCCGCCATTTCTTCCTCATCCTGTGCGCGAGCCTGTGCTGCTCGGGAGCCGCGTTCGCGGACCCGATGCTGACCGTCGAGCTCGCCTGGAGGAGTCCGGACGGCGGCCTGCAGTCTGAGACGTTTCCCGCTCAGGATGTCGCCGCTCTTGCCGGCAAGGGGTTCTGGCTCGCCTTCGATGCCAGCGGAGATGATCACGTCCCGGCCCTCTTCTTTGATGCCGAGCCCGTGACCGCGCGCACTGCCGTCGAGGCGATGGATTCGCTCAGCCTGCGCGTCACGGTGACGGATGCCGACCGAAGCTTCAGCCGCAGCTTCATGCTCTTCGACAAGGCGAGCGAGGTCGGCTTCAAAGGCGTGCTGCCTGAGAACGTCTACCACGTTCTTGTCTTCGACGGCTTTGCCGACGCCGATGCTGCGGTCGGCGAATTGCCCGCTCTTGCTTCCGGGCGCGCTGAGGCTTTCGCGCGGACGCGCGGGCTCGCGCTCAACTATCTCCGGCAGTCCGACGCGAAGACCCGCGAGCTCGCGCAGATTTTCGGCGTGGACGCGCACTACAACCTGCCGCGTCTGATCCTCGTGGCGGAGCAGTGGATCGACCTGCCGGAACAGCAGGCGGCTGAGGACGATTCGTCAAGCGGCGGGCTGTTCGGCGGCCTCGGGACGGTGCTGGAACAGAAGATGGAGCTCGTCCCAAAGACGATCCCCACCTACACGATCGACGTGCTGCAGAACGACATCGCGGCTGAAGGCGACTATGCGGTCGGCTTTCAGGCCGCGCGCTCGTGGTGGAACGACGTCCTGGAGGGCGCCGTCATCTACCAGGCGACGGGCGGCAAGCGCCGCATCCTGACCGCCTCGACGCTGTTCGCCCAGATGCAGAAGAATATCGCCGAGCGTCAGTCGACGAACCACGTCCTTTATGTGCGCGCCGACAACGTTGCCCTGCTCGATTCCTGCGAGAAGCTCTGGGCGCCGGTGAAGGCGGAGATCACACAGGTCCTCGCCGACCATCCCGACTGGCATGTCGCGATTCCGGCGGCGCCGGTGACCGTCTACGGCGACGACGACAAGCCGGTCTACGCGACCTATGCGTGGTTCGAGGTCGATCCCAAGACGGGACGCATGACCGGGCGCCTGCCGCGCGGCGCGCGCGGTGCGGTCTCCGACGAACTTGAGCGCGCCGGCGGCGCGCTGATGGACCGGGCCGGCGAGGCGCTGGACGAGGCGACGGGCGGCGTGAAGGGCTTCTTCAGCCAGATCGCCGGGCTCTATGTCGGCGCGGCCGGGATCATCGACGCAGTCGCCATGACCATCGCCGACCCGAGCCTCGCGGCGATGGACAACCAGTCCTGGCTTCAGTTCGCAGCGCAGCATGCGCTCGACCATGCGCAGCAGTTCCTGGAGGATCACGCCGACCAGTACCGATTCCTATGCCGCGATGCTCGGCTTCTGGCAGGGCGCCATGGTCTGGCCGTCGAGCCTGGGCGGCCCGGACGCGGCGCGCGAAGCGGCGCGCAAGGCCTGGGACAGCGTGCAGAAGAAGGCGGAGAACGATGCGAAGTCCTTCGTGGAGGACAAGATGAACAACGCGCAGGAGGCGGCCGCCGACGCGGCTCGCGATGCGCTCGGCCAGTATTCGCCGCGCCTCAGGCAGTTCGCCGACGGCATCGAGCAGGTTAACAACGCCGTCGACCAGGGTACTGAATGGGTGGAGAACGCAAGCGACGCTCAACAGCGGTTAGAGGCCGTCGTCAACGAGGCGGCGCAGTAGGGGCGCACGGGGCGGGCGGGAGCGGCGGGCGAACGGGCCGCTCCGGTCTCTCCATCACCCGGGCATGCTGGTCGGCTTCATCACCTGCGTCATCAGCTTGTCGTCCCACTCGCCATCCACCTTGAATTGCGCGACAGCACCGAGCAGAAAAGCCACGATGAGGTTGTGGTTCAGATAGGCGTAAACGCCCGGCTGGCGGAATGTATAGATCGCCGCTCCCGCCGAGCCGCCACGCACGAACCAGGTCTCAAGGTCGGTGTCGGGCGCATCGTTGAACGAACCGGTTTGCCAGACGTAGTCGCCGTGGCCGCCGATCAGGTGGGGACGTGTGTCGCAGTTCGCCTGCGCATGCACGATCAGCACGGTCTCGCCGACCTCGGCCTTCAATGCGTTATCCCCGGTCAGCGCTCCGACCTTGCCGTTGAAGACGACATGGGTCGGCACGAGCGTACGCATCGCTTCGAGTGAATCCGGATAGTCGTCGATCGCCTGGTCATAGGTCTTGTAGTCGCCGTTCTCGTCGCGCGGGATGTAGAAATCCTGCTCGCCGACGAAGTAGGCCCTGTCATAGCGGATCGGTTTTCCGTCTCCGTCCTTGAGGCCGTCGCGCGGCAGCACGGTGATGGCGCCGTTCATGCCGTGAACGACATGATAGGGGACCATCTCCTGGCCGGGCGCGCAGTGGTAGACGAACACGCCCGCCTTGATGGCCCGAAATCGCAGTACGACCTGCTCTCCGGCGAGAATATGGGTCAGCCCGGCACCGCCCAGCGCTCCCGTCGAGGCGTGGAAATCAATGTTGTGCTCGAGCTGGTTCGACGGCTTGCTCCTGAGCGTCAGCTCAATGAAGTCACCCTGATGGCATACGATCATGGGGCCGGGAACGGTGCCGTTATAGGTGAAGGCCCAAATCTTGGTACCCTCGTCGTCGATCTCGATCTGCTTCTCTTCGACCGTCAACTCGATCTCGACGATCTTTGGTCCGCCGTCGGCCACCTGCTCGTGCAGCGGAAACGCCGGCGGCGGCACAAGCTGCTGCTTCACCCGCGGCAGCTTTGATATGTCCACGTCCGAGGTCGGGATGCCCAGCGGCTCTTCCGGTATCTGTGCCGCGTCAGCGGATGCGTCGCTCACCATCATCGTGGTGGCGGCAACGGCCGTTGCAGCGCCGGCGGCGGTGCCGACCAGGAAGTCCCTCCGAGCGGGCTTTGTTAGAAGCTCTGCGTTTCTTCCGGACATCGCTGTGCCTCCAATTCGTGCTCTATGAAGTAGGTGATGGGCCCTTGGTCTCAGCTTGGCACCGTCCCGCGGCAGGCCCAAGCCACCGCCGCGAAGGAGCGTGGGCCGTCGGGCCGGCCGGCCTCATAGGCGGCGCGCACCGCTGCGTCTGCCTTCGTCCGCGTCGCCGCGTCGAGCGCCGCGACACATTTGCCGAGCGGGCCTTCGCCGGCAGCGATCGGTGCCCAGAAGTCGTCGAACTCGGCGTAGTCCATGCGGATCGTGAGTGTGGTTTCCTCGACGTCGGCGAGCCCCGATTCCGCGAACGCCGCCTTCATCTCGCCCGGCGCCATCATCGGCTGGAAGCAGTAGCGGTTCCGGAACGCGGCGGCGTTCTCGTCGATCGCCGCCATCGTGTCGAGCACCATCCGCATCACCTGCATTCCGCCCAGATGGTCCCATACCGCGGCGGCGACCGTGCCGCCCGGCTTCACGACCCGCCGCATCTCACGAACGGCTTTCTCCGCCTCTGGCACGAAGTGGAGCACGAGCAGCGACAGCGCCCGGTCGAACGAACCGTCCGGGAAGGGGAGCGCCGTCGCGTCGCCCTGGCGGAAGCCGATCCGCTTGTCCTTGTTGCGCGCCGTCGCCGCCTCGACGAAGACCGGCGCGTAGTCGATGCCGGCGATCTCCCTCACGTCGACGGCATCGGCGAGCGTGAAGGTCAGGCTTCCCGTCCCGCAGCCGACATCGACGATCCGCTCGCCCGGCTCCGCGCCGGCGAACGCGATGAACGGCACCGCCAGCCGCTTGCTCCAGCGGCCCATCAGCTTTTCATATCCGTCGGCGTTGTGGACCGTGAAGGACGAGGTCATTGGGGCTCCCGGGAGCGCGTGCGGTCGTCCATCATATCCGCAAATGTCGCGGCGCGCTCCCTCCCCTTTGGGGGGGAGGGCAAGCAGGGCGAAGGGTCAGTCAAAGGGAAAAAAGTGCCTACAGGGAGTCGAGCTCCAGCGCCGAAGCGTTCATGCGTTCGTTTCACTAGGTGCGATGGGACGGCAGCTTACCTCCCCAGCTCCTCAATCCCCTTGAACAGCTCCAGCGCCTCCGGGTTTGCCAGCGCCTCGATGTTCTTCACCTCCCGCCCGTGCACCACTTCGCGCACGGCGAGCTCGGTGATCTTGCCGGACTTGGTGCGCGGGATGTCGGCGACGGCGACGATTTTCGCCGGCACGTGGCGCGGCGAGGCGCCGGTGCGGATTCTTGATTTGATCGCCTTCTGAAGGTCGTCGGTCAGCGTCGTGCCGTCCTTCAGCCTGACGAAGAGCACGATCCTCACGTCGCCCTCGAAATCCTGGCCGATGGCAAGTGCTTCAAGGACTTCGGGCATGCCCTCGACCTGTGCGTAAATCTCCGCCGTGCCGATGCGCACCCCGCCCGGATTGAGCGTCGCGTCGGAGCGGCCGTGGATGACGATGCCGCCATGCTCGGTCCATTCGGCGAAATCGCCATGCGCCCAGATGCCAGGGAAGCGCTCGAAATAGGCCGAGGAATATTTTGCGCCGTCCGGATCATTCCAGAACATGACCGGCATCGACGGGAACGGTTTTGTGCAGACGAGCTCGCCCTTCTCGCCCACGACCGGCTTCCCCGTCTCGTCATAGACGTCGACCGCCATGCCGAGCCCCGGCCCCTGGATCTCGCCCCGAAAAACCGGCTTGGTCGGAATGCCGAGCACGAAGCACGAGACGATGTCGGTGCCGCCGGAGATCGAGGCGAGATGCAGGTCCGGCTTGATCGCCTCGTAGACGAAATCGAAATTTTCCGGCGCCAGCGGCGAGCCGGTCGAGGTCATCATGCGCACGGTCTTGAGACTATGCGTGTCGCGCGGGCGAAGCCCGGCCTTCTTCACGGCGTCGATGAACTTCGCCGAGGTGCCGAAGATCGTCATGCCCTCTTGGTCGGCGTAGTCGAAGAGAACGTTGCCGTCCGGATAAAAGGGCGAGCCGTCGTAAAGAAGCAGCGTCGCGCCGGTGGCAAGCCCGGTCGCGAGCCAGTTCCACATCATCCAGCCGAGCGTCGTGAAATAGAAGAGCTTGTCGCCTTCCTTTAACGAGCAGTGCAGCCGGTGCTCCTTCAAGTGCTGGAGCAGCGTGCCGCCGGCGCCATGCACGATGCATTTCGGCACGCCCGTCGTGCCCGACGAGAAGAGGATATAGAGCGGATGGTCGAAGGGGAGCCGCTCAAAGGTGAGGAGGGCCGGCGGACGATTCTCAAGCCAGGCGTCGAGCCCGACGCCGTTCGAGATGCCGGCCGCCACATCGTCGGCATGGCCGAGATAGGGGACGACGACCGTCCGCGCGGTGCTCGCGAGCTTCGCCGCGATTGCCCGCACCTTCTCCGAATTGTCGACCGCCTTGCCGTTATAGAAATACCCGTCGACGGCGAAGAAGAGTTTTGGGGCGATCTGCCCGAAGCGGTCGAGCACGCCGCGCCCGCCGAAGTCGGGCGAGCACGAGGAGAAGGTCGCGCCGATCGACGATGCGGCGAGCATCACCGCGATCCCCTCCGCCATGTTCGGCAGCATCGCCGCGACGCGGTCGCCGACCGTCACCCCTTCCGCGCGCATCGCCTGCTGGAGTTGCGAGACGAGGGCGGAGAGATCGTCCCAGGAGAGACGGCGCCTCACTTTGTCCTCGCCGCGGAAGACGATCGCCGTATCCCCGCCGGAGAAGCGCAGCAGGTTCTCGGCGAAATTCAGCCGCGCGTCGGGGAAGAAGCGGGTCTCCCGCATCGTCGCGGCCGCGGCGACGTTGCGGCGGCCGACGTCGCCGATGCAGCCAAAACTCTCCCAGACGAGCCGCCAGAAGGTGGGGTCCTCGGTCGACCAGCGATGCAAAGAATCATAGTCCGGAAACCTCTCCCCGGTCAGTCGTTCGGCCTCGCGGGTGAAGGCTGAAATCGGAAGCGCCGCAAGGCTTTGCGGGTCGGGAGTCCAAAGCGGTCGTTCGTTCATCGTCGCTCAAAGCCGGCATGGAATTGGCAAAGCATTGCCATAGCGGGCGGAATGCGCCAAGCGGAGAGCGCGCGGCATAGAGCGGGACTCTGAGCACCGGCTGGAATGAAGCGGATCCTCCTGATCTTCCTGGGGTTTGTTGTCTGCGTGGCGGCGCTCTTCGCGCTGCTCATCCTGTTTTTGCCGCGCGAGGGCCTGAAGACGCGGATCGGCGAGCAGGTCGCGGCCTGGACCGGGCGCGAGGTTTCGCTGCGCGGCGAGCCTGAGATCAGCGTCTTCCCCAGGCTTTCCGTCACTTTGAACGACGTGCATGTCGCCGGGCCGGAGGACATGGCGGACGCCGAGATCCTCTCCATGGACCGGCTGACCGGCACGATCCGGCTGCTACCGCTTCTGATCGGGCGCGTCGAGATCGGGTCCTTCACCATGGTCAGGCCGCTCGTCCGCCTCGTTCGCGACGAGCACGGCCGCCGCAACTGGGCCTTCGACACCGGCGCGGCGGCGCTGCAGCTCGCCTTTGCCGGCGACGTGCCGCTCGGCAATTTCCGCCTCGAGGGCGGCACCATCCGCTTCGAGGACCGCAAGACCGGCGCCGACGAGCGCATCGATTCGGTGAACGTCACCGTCGACTGGGCAAGCGTCAGAAAGCCGGTCGCGGTCGAGGGCTCCGGCATCTGGCGCGGCGAGGAGATGACGCTCTCCGCCGGAGCCGAGGCGCCGTTCGCCTTCATGAATGGCGCGGCGACGCCGTTCAATGCGCGGATCGAATCCGCTCCGATCGAGATGATCTTCAACGGCGAGGCGCGCGACAGCCCGTCGCCAACTCTGAGCGGCACGCTCAAGCTGGCAGCGCCTTCGCTCCGCCGCTTCGCCTCGTGGCTCGGCAGCCCGATCGGGCCCGGCTCGACGCTCGGCCAGGCGAGCATTTTCGGAACCGCGAGCTTCGCCAAGAACGTACTGTCGGTCGACAGCGCGGAAATGACCCTCGACGGCAACGCCGCGTCAGGAGCGCTCAAGGTGGAGGTGCGCAAGGTGCCCGATATCAGCGGCACGCTCGCCTTCAGCACGCTCAACCTGTCGCCCTATTTCGCCGGCCTGTCGAGCGCGCTCGCCGCCGCCGACGATTGGCGCACCGTCAAGATCCCGACCGATTGGTTTGGCAGCTTCAATGCAGACATCAGGCTCTCCGCCGATTCCGTCAAGCTTGGCGAGCTCGTCACCGGCAACACGGCGGCGAGCGTGTCGCTTCGCGACCGGCGTCTCGAGATAGGATTGGCTCGCGCGGTGCTTGATGGGGGGGGCCTCTCCGGCAACCTCGCCATCACCGATAGCCGCGCGGCTGACGAGGCGAGCGCCGAGATGCAGGTGCGGGCGACGGAGATGACCTTCTCCGGGGCGGCGCCGCTGATCGGGTTCGAGCAGGAAGTCTCCGGAACGGCTTCCGCGGCGCTTGACGTGACCACCTCAGGCGGCGATCTCGGCACGCTCGTCAGCCGGCTCGGCGGCAGCGGGCAGCTCTCGATCCGCGACGGCGCGGTCCCGCTCTTCGGCGTTGCCGATATCGCCGGCGGCAAGAGCGCGGCAGATGCCTCCGCCTCGGCGCTCACGCCTGTGCCCATCCAGTCGATCACCCTCGGCACCAGCTTCGCCAACGGGTCGGCCATGCTCAATCAGGCCGATATCGTCACGCCGTCCTATGCCGCCACGCTGCAGGGATCGATCGGGCTACTCGACGGAAGCCTTCGCTTGACCGGCGCGATCAAGAACGGTGCTGCGACCCGGACGGGCGACACGGGTGCAGCGACCGACGGAAGTGCGAATGAAGGCCGGACCTTCAGCGTCGAAGGCACGCTGAGCGAGCCCGCCGTCCAACCACTGGCGCTCGCGAACTAGAGCGTAATCCCGAAAAGTGGGATCCGGTTTTCGGATAAGATCATGCTCCAACAAAGGAATAGAGCCCCGGTTCTGATTCAATCAGAACCGAAGTGGCTCCAGGTCAGGCGGGTTCCGCTCGGCGCGTGCGGGTGCGCGTCACGATCGTCGCCGTCACCACGCCGATCGTGACGAGCCCGACCAGGATCGTGGAGACGGCATTGATCTCCGGCGTCACGCCGAGCCGCACCTGGCTGTAGATCTTCATCGGCAGCGTGGTTGCGCCGGGTCCGGTGGTGAAGCTCGCAATGACGAGGTCGTCGAGCGACAGCGTGAAGGAGAGCATCCACGCCGCCGCCACGGCCGGAAAGATCACCGGCAGCGTGATCAGGAAGAAGGCGCGAAGCGGCGGCGCGCCGAGATCGAGCGCCGCTTCCTCCAGCGAGGTGTCGAAGGTCAGGAGCCGCGACTGGATGACCACGGCGGCGTAGCACATGCCGAAGGTCGTGTGCGCGAGCGTCACCGTCCAGAAGCCGCGGTCGAAGCCGATCGCGACGAAGAGCAGCAGCAGCGACAGCCCCATGATCACGTCGGGCATGACCAGCGGCGCATAGACCATGCCGGCAAAGAGGCTGCGCCCGAGAAAGCGCCCGCGCCTGACCAGCGCGACCGCCGCCATCGTGCCGAAGATCGTCGCCGCCGTGGCAGAGATCAGCGCCACGCGGATCGTCACCCAGGCGGCGTCGAGGATGCCCTGGTTATGGACGAGCGAGACGTACCATTTGAAGGAGAAGCCGCCCCACACGGTGACGAGCCGGGACTCGTTGAAGGAATAGATGACGAGAAGGACGATCGGCAGATAGAGGAAGCTGAACCCGACCACGATCGAGACCAGGTTGAAGAGGCTGAAGCGTCTCATTTGTCCGCCTCGCGCAGCTTCGCCTGCACGTTCTGGAAGTAGACGATCGGCACCACCAGCAGGATCAGGAGCACGATCGCGACGGCGCTCGCGAGCGGCCAGTCGCGGTTGGAGAAGAACTCGTTCCAGAGCGTGCGGCCGATCATCAAGCGTTCCGGAGCCGCCGAGCAGGTCGGGGATGACGAACTCGCCGACCGCCGGGATGAAGACCAGCATGATTCCTGCGACGATGCCGGGAAAGGCGAGCGGCACGGTGATCTGCCAGAAGGTGCGGACCGGCGTCGCGCCGAGATCGGCGGCCGCTTCAAGCAGGCTCTCGTCGAGCTTTTCCAGCGAAGCATAGAGCGGCAGCACCATGAACGGCAGGTAGGAATAAACGATGCCGATGAAGACCGCCCAGTTGGTGTTGATGATGTTGAGCGGATCGTGGATCACGCCGACCCACAGCAGGAACTGGTTGAGCAGCCCCTCCTGCTTCAGGATGCCGATCCAGGCGTAGACGCGGATCAGGAACGACGTCCAGAACGGCAGGATCACCAGCATGACAAGCAATGGTCGGATCGAGCGCGGCGCGCGCGCCATGCCGTAGGCGAGCGGAAAGCCGATCAGCAGCGTCAGGATAGCCGACACCGCGGCGATCAGGAGGCTCCAGAGATAGGCCTTCACATAGAGCGAGTCCTGCGTCAGCCAGATATAGTTGTCGAAGGTGAACTGCTTGATCTTGCCGGCCAGACCCACGAAGCCGTCGAAGGCCGGGGAGTAGGGCGGCATCGCGATCGTCGTCGTGGAGAACGATATCTTCAGAACGATGATGAAGGGCGCGAGGAAGAAGAAGAACAGCCAGAGATAGGGAATCCATGTGGCGATGCGGCGCTGGATCGGTGTCTTTATCCGCTCCGCCACGACGCGCCTCTCAGCTCGTCAGCACGACGCCGCTGTCGCGGGTCCAGGAGAGCCACACCTTGTCGTCCCAGGAGATCGGGCGCTCGACCAGGCGCGTGCGGTTGGTGACGGTCGACTTCACCGTGGCGCCGGTCGCAAGCCGCACGTGGTAGACCGAGACGTCGCCGAGATAGCCGATATCCCAGACCTCGCCCTCGACGCAGTTGACGGCGCTCGTCTGCGGGGCGGTCGAGCGAGATCGAAACCTTCTCCGGACGGATGGCGAACCAGGCGTGCTGATCCGGCGGGGCGTCGACGTCCTGATTGACCTCGACCACGGCGCCGGTGCCGACACATTCGAGCCGCGTCCGCCGCCATCCGTCGCCGCGATGCGCCCTTCCAGCAGGTTGATGTCGCCGACGAAGTCGGCGACGTAGCGCGAGATGGGCTGCTCGTAGATCTCCGCCGGCGTGGCGATCTGGACGATCTTCCCGTGGTTCATCACGGCGATGCGGTCGGCGACCGTCATCGCCTCCTCCTGGTCGTGCGTGACGATCACGAAGGTGCAGGCCGAGCTTCTGCTGCAGGTCGGTCAGCTCGAACTGCGTCTCCTCGCGCAGCTTCTTGTCGAGCGCGCCGAGCGGCTCGTCGAGCAGCAGCACCTTCGGCTTCTTGGCGAGCGAGCGGGCGAGCGCGACGCGCTGCCGCTGGCCGCCGGAGAGCTGGTCCGGCTTGCGTTTGGCGAAGGGGGTAGCTTGGTCAGCGCCAGCATCTCCTCGACGCGCGCGCGATCTCCGGCTTCGGCATCTTGTCCTGCTTCAAGCCGAAGGCGATGTTGCCCTCCACCGTCATATGCGGAAACAGCGCATAGGACTGGAACATCATGTACGTCGGCAACGAGAGCAGACGTACATAAA